>NZ_JAGINM010000016.1 GCF_017876095.1 Azospirillum agricola | reverse complement strand
CCCGACGCAGATTGCTCTGCGTTCAAATCACTGCTTCAACTTCGGATGCGAACAGACGTCCGCGTGTGTGCCGATCCCAAACCGAACCGGAACCCTCGCTCCAACGGCACCAAAAGCACCGCCGCCTGCGCATCCCTTCTCACAACACGGTATCCACTTGTCAATGATCCCGCAGCGCTTCCGAAAGCGCCGCATCGGCCAGCCAGCAAACTTGTTAATCCGTTGCCGCTTGACTTGCCGTTTATTTAGACGATCCGGTTTTTCGTGTCAAGCTTCTTTTTTAGATGCTCTTTTCGACTTAACCTGATCTTCCATATCCCACGATTTGACATCAGTTTGTTGCCGACACCTCGTCGCGGGAGGCGGTGTATAGGCGTTTTTGGCTGGGCCACGCAACGCCTTTTTTGGCCCACCCACAAATTTTCCGAAGCGGATGTGCGAGCCGCACCCATCGGGGCACGCCCCCTCAAAACAGCTTGACATAAAAACATAGGACTCCTAATTATAACTCCATGGATCACGCCCCCCAACCCGCCCCCGTCCTGGCCCGCCTGCGCGAAGGCTTCGAGCGCATCGCGCTGGTGCTGCGCGCCGATCTCTGGTCGGCGGCCGGCGAGGCGGGCCTCAACCCGACCCAGGCGCAGGTGCTGGCTCTGCTGGCGGCGCGCCCCGCCGGCCTCCGACCCAAGGAGATCGCCGCGCATCTGGCGGTGACGGCCGCCAGCATGGCCGACACGCTGTCCGCGCTCGAACGCAAGGCCCTGCTGCGACGCACGCCCGATCCCGCCGACGCGCGGGCCGTCATTGCCCGTCTGACGGACGGGGGACGCGACCTGGGAGGCCGCCTCGCCTCGGCCGCCTCGCAGGTCACGGCGGCGCTGGCGGGGCTCTCGGCGAACGAACAGGCCGACCTGCTGCTCGCCCAGGTCAAGATCATCCGCACCCTTCAACAGGCCGGCGCCATCCCTCTCCAGCGCCTGTGCGTGACCTGCCGCCACTTCCGGCCGCACGCCCATCCGGGCGAGGCCAACCCCCATCACTGCGCCTTTGTGAACGCCGCGATCGGCGACCGGGATCTCCGGCTCGACTGCGGCGAACACGAAGCGGCCGATCCCGCCGTCCAGGCTGCCACCTGGACGGCCTTCACGGGATAGCCGCCCCTCCAAGCCCAACCATCAGAAGGAGAACAGAATCATGACACTGTGGACTCCACGGGGCCTCGGCCTCGTGGCGGCGGCGCTCTGCGGCCTGTCGGCCGGAGCCGCCGCCCACGGGATCGAGACACCAGCCAACCAAGCCGTCATTGCCTCGTTCGACATCATCGAAACGCGCATCGTCACCGATCACGGCCACGCCGTCTTCCGCACGCGCGTCCGGGCGGACGCCGGCAAGGCGACGCCGCGGGCCACCGGCACGTTCGAGGGGTCGGAGGTCTACGCCTATGTCTGGCCGACATCCCTGAACTCCGCCGAAGCCGGCTTCGAGAAAGACCAAGGCATCCTCGCCCTCGCCGTCACCTTCCATCCCGACTTCGACGACGCCGCCCATGGCGGCAGGAACCGCGACCGCTGGCACCCGCACTGGGTCGTCCTCGGCGAGGACAGGGCCTGCCCCGGCGGCCTGAAGGTCAAGGACATACCCGAGGGCGCGAGGCCGAAGCTGCCCGAGACGTGGCCCGGCGTGCCGCTCCTGATCGACAGCCCCGAATACAGGACCGATCTCAAGGCCGATCTCGTCGAGGTCCACATCCCGCTGGAAACGCTCGGCGCCATCGCGACCGCCTCGTTCGACGGCGTGACCGCCGGCCTGCGGGTCAACGCCAACCTGCACACGCCGCTGCTCTGCGTCACCGGCATCCACAAGGTCGCCTCCGGCAACCTGTCGCTGCCCGGCAAGGTCGTTCCCGGCCGGTAACGCCGGAATTGGAAAGCGGCCCGACGACTGCCATCGCCGGACCGCCCAAAACTCCCCCTCCAAGCACAGAGAAGGAAAAGCCATCATGGCACACGTCAACCTCGTCGATCCAGCCTCGTCCTCCGCCGCCGTCAAGCCGACGCTCGACCGGATCCAGGGTGCCTTCGGCGTCGTTCCGAACATGTTCAAGGCCGTCGCGAACTCGCCCGCCGCCCTCGCCAGCCTGTGGGGCTCGTTCGGCGCGCTCGGCCAGGGCAAGATCGGCGCGAAGCTCGGCGAGCAGATCGCCGTGGCGGTCGCCGACCGCAACGACTGCAATTATTGCCTCGCCGCCCACACCGCGCTCGGGCGCAGGGCCGGGGCGACCGACGGGGAGATGGCCGACGCACAACGGGGCCGCTCGGCCGATCCGAGGACGGCCGCAGCGCTCGCCTTCGCGGTCAAGGTCGTCGAGAGCCGCGCGGCGGTCGATGCGACCGACGTCGAGGCCCTGCGCGCGGCCGGCTTCGACGACGAGGCGATCGTCGAGATCCTGGCCCATGTCGCGCTGAATCTCTTTACGAACTATGTCAACGTCGCCTTCGACGTGCCGGTCGACTTCCCAGGGGTGACGCTCTCGCGCACCGCCTGACGCCGCAGCCCGACGCCGTGCGGCGGCCGGACGCCCCACCGTCCGGCCGCCGTCGCCACCACCGCAGGAGAAACACCATGCCGTTGACCGCCGTCGCCATCCGCCACATCGCCTTCGAGGGGCTCGGGATCATCGAGCCGGTCCTGCGCCAAGCCGGCTGCACGCCGCAGATCCGCGACGCCGGCAGCGACGACCTGCGGGACATGGAGCCGCTGGCGCCCGACCTTCTCGTCGTGCTCGGCGGACCGATCGGGGCCTACGAGGATGACCGCTATCCGTTTCTCGCCGACGAACTGCGCCTTCTCGAGCGGCGGCTCGCGGCCGGCCGGCCGACGCTCGGCGTCTGCCTGGGCGCGCAGTTGATGGCGCGGGCTCTCGGCGCGCGTGTCTATCCGGGACCGGCCAAGGAGATCGGCTGGGCGCCGCTCGCCCTCACGCCGGCCGGACGCGCCTCGCCGCTCGCCCATCTCGACGGCGCGGCCGTGCTGCATTGGCACGGCGACACCTTCGACCTGCCGGCCGGGGCCGAACGCCTCGCTTCGACAGAACCCTGCATGAACCAGGCCTTCGCGCTGGGACGCAACGCGCTCGGCCTGCAATTTCACGGCGAGGTCGATGGGGAGGACATCGAGCGCTGGCTGATCGGCCATGCCTGCGAAATCGCCGCCGCCGGTCTGGATCCCCGCACGCTGCGGGCCGACAGCGGACGGCATGGGCCGGGACTGCGCGAAGCGGGAGGCCGCCTCTTCGCCGACTGGCTCGCCGGCCTCGACCTGGGCTGAGTTGGCACCGTCGCCCGCCGTCTCTATCGTTCGAGCCCTTCGGAGCGGTAAAAGCGGACCAGATCGCGCGCCGTTTCCAGCCGGATTTTCGGCAGGACGATGCGGTCGAACGTCTCCTGGTTGCGCCTGCGGTTTCCGGGGGTGGTGACGGTGATGTGGCGGATCATCCCCCACTTCACGCTGTCGCGGGCGCCTTCAAGCCCGCCGCGGCGATCGCGCTCGAACCAGGACCGGCGCAGGTAGCGAAACAGGCTGGTTGGGGTGGAGACGTTGAGCATGATGACGCCCGTCGCCCGCTCCAGCCGCTGCGGCAGGCAGCGGGAATAGTTGCCGTCCATGACCCAGCCCGCGTCGGCGATCGCGGCGTCGTGCAGGGCGACGAACTCTTCCACCGGCCGGGGTTGCCAGTCGGTGTTCGGCCGGTGATAAAGCTGGTCGAGGTGGACCGGCGGCAGGCCACGCGCGCGCCCGATCGCCACCGCCAGCGTGGACTTGCCGCTGTTCGACGGTCCCAGGATGCAGAGGCGGGGGCCGAGTTCATCGAGCGTCATGATATGGGGCACGGATCCGGTCATGGGTCGGGTGGGACATGAAGACTCATGCCCCCCGCCCGATCCAGCGGAATTTGCGCGCCGGCTTCCGCCTCCCGGCCGGCCGGGACGCGAATCAGAAGGCGGAACGGAACAGGGTGCGGAAATCCTCCTCGCTGGTGTGGCGCGGATTCCAGCGGTTGTAGTCCGCCGCGAAGCTGCGCCGGGCCATCTCGTCGAGCTTGTCCTCGGTCACGCCGACGTCGCGCAGGCGCGGCGGGATGGCGAGATCCGCGCAGAGAGTCCGCAAAGCGCCGACCGCCAGCCCCCCCGCCTCCGCCTCCGTCCGTCCGGCAACCTCCACCCCGAGAATGGCCGCGATGCGCGCGTAGCGCTCCGGCTTGGCCGGGACGTTGAAGGCGGCGGCGGTGGGCAGGCACACCGCGTTGGCCAGCCCGTGCGGCACCGGGAACAGCGCCCCCACCGACATCGCCATGCAATGCACGTTGCCGAGCCCGGTGACGCCGAAGGACATCGCCGCCAGCGCCGAGCCGC
This sequence comes from Azospirillum agricola, assembly GCF_017876095.1. Classification (GTDB taxonomy): domain Bacteria; phylum Pseudomonadota; class Alphaproteobacteria; order Azospirillales; family Azospirillaceae; genus Azospirillum; species Azospirillum agricola. The sequence goes on along the minus strand of NZ_JAGINM010000016.1, from coordinate 169,800 downwards.
ACAGCATGTCGAGCGCCGCCGCCTCGTCGGCGCGGTCGGCGACGAAGCGGCGGATGCTGCCGGCGATCAGCGTCATCGCGTGCAGGTTCACCGCGTCGGAAAACGCGGTCGCCCGCTTGGACAGGTAGGATTCGAAGGCGTGGACGAAGGCGTCGATCCCGGCATGGGCGGCGACGTGCGCCGGCATCGAGCCGACGGCGAGCGGATCGAGGATGGCGACCTGGGCCGGCAGGAAGGCGGCGTGACGGATCGCCATCTTGGTCTTGCGCGCGCTGTCGGTGATGACGCAGGCGCCCGACACCTCCGACCCGGTGCCGGCGGTGGTGGGAATGGCGATCAGCGGCAGCGGCGGCCGGACGAACTTTTCGATGCCCTCGTAATCGGCGATGCGGCCGCCGTTGGTCATCAGGATACCGACCGCCTTCGCCACGTCGATGGTGCTGCCGCCGCCGATCGCCAGCAGCGCCTGGGCCTCCGCCTCGCGGCAGAGGTCGAAGGCGGCGGACACCGTCCGGTCGCCCGGTTCCGGCTCGATGCCGGTGAAGACCGACAGGGCGACGCCGCTGTCGGCCAGGATCGCCTCGACCCGGCGGAAGATGGCGCTGTTCGCCAGCGCCGGATCAAGCAGCACGAACAGGCGCGTCGCCTTCCATTCGCTCAGCACGGCGGCAAGCTGTTCGTGGGCGCCGACGCCGAAGACGATCCTGGTCGGGCAGGAGAAGGAGGACACGGCGGGAAAGGACATGGGAAAGAACCTCGTGAAGCGGGGCGTTCAGGAGCGGCGCAGCGCGACGCGGGTGCAGATGTTCTTCACCTGCGTGTAGGACAGCAGGGCGTCGAGCCCCTTCTCCCGCCCGAATCCCGACTTGCGGTAGCCACCGAAGGGCAGTTCCACGCCGCCGCCGGCGCCGTAGCAGTTGATGAAGATCTGTCCGGCCTTGACGGTGCGGGCCAGCCAGTTGGTGGTGCCGACGTCGCGCCCCCAGATGCCGGCGACCAGCCCGTAATCGGTGGAATTGGCAAGCGCCGCCGCCTCCTCCACCTCGTCGAAGGGCAGGATGGTCAGCACCGGGCCGAAGATCTCCTCGCGGTGGACGCGCATCTCCGGCCGGGCGCCGTCGAGCAGGGTCGGCGCCACGAAGTTGCCCTGGTCGAGATCGACACCCGGCAGCGGCGTGCCGCCGGTGATGACCTCGGCGCCCTCGTCGCGGCCGATGCGGATGTAATCGAGCACCCTGCCCTGCTGGGCACGGCTGACCAGCGCGCCGATGTCCGGGTTCTGCAAACCGGGGCCGACCGTCAGTTCGCGGCAGCGCGCCGCCAGACGCTCCACCAGTTCGCGGTGCACCGCGCGCTGCACCAGCACGCGCGAGCCGGCCGAGCAGGTCTGGCCGGAGTTGGGGAAGGCCGCCTTGAGGAGCACCGGCACCGCCTCGTCGAGGTCGGCGTCGGCCAGCACGATGTTGGGCGACTTGCCGCCCAACTCCAGCAGCACCGGGACGATATTCTCCGCCGCCGCGCGCATCACCTGCGAGCCGGTCGCCACCGAGCCGGTGAAGACCACCAGATTGACGTCCGGGTGCGCCGCCAGCGCCGCCCCGGCCTCATGCCCCAGGCCGGGGACGACGTTGAGCACGCCGGCCGGCAGCCCCTCCTCGTGGCAGATGCGGGTCAGCTCCAGCACGCTGAGGCACGCCAGCTCCGCCGGCTTCAGCACCACCGTGTTGCCGGTGGCAAGCGCCGGGGCGAGACCGCGCGCGGCGATCTGCAACGGGTAGTTCCACGGCACGATCTGCGCCGTCACCCCCAGCGCCTCGCGCACCGTGAAGTCGTGGTAGTCGGGGCCGAGCGGGATGGAGGTGCCGAGAACCTTGTCGGCGACGCCGGCGTAATACTCGAAGAAGCGGGCGGCGGCGACCGCGTCGGCCTGCGCCTGGGCCAGCGGCTTGCCGGTGTCCTGGCTCTCGATGCGGGCGAGGCGGTCCTTCTCCTCCAGGATGCGGCGGGCGATGGCCGACAGCACGCGGCCGCGCAGCACCGGCACGCAGTCGGCCCAGCCCGGCAGGGCGGCGCGGGCGGCGCGCACCGCCTCGTCGATGTCGCCCGCTTCGCCGCGCGCGATCGTCGCCAGCACCAAACCGTCGGCGGGGTCGAGGACCTCCAGGGTCCGGCCGGATTGCGCCGGGCGCCACGCGCCGTCGATGAAGCAGTCGTAGGAAGGCGTCGTCATGATGGGTATCCGAGGCAGGGGAATGGGGAAAGGCCGCCGGTCAGGCGGCGCGGTGGGCGAAGTCGCCGCCCAGATAGGCTTCGCGGATGCGCGGGTCGCGGCGCAGCGCGCCGGCGGCGCCCTCCAGCACCACGGCCCCGCCTTCCAGCACATAGGCGCGGTCGGCGATGGCCAGCGCCTGGTTGGCCATCTGCTCGACCAGCAGGATGGTCATGCCGTCGCTGCGCAGGCGGGCCAGAGTCCTGAAGATGTCGGCGGTGACGATCGGCGCCAGGCCCAGCGACGGCTCGTCGAGGATCAGCAGCGACGGCTCCGACATCAGGGCGCGGGCGATGGCGAGCATCTGCTGCTCGCCGCCGCTCAGGGTGCCGGCGATCTGCTCGCGCCGCTCGCGCAGCCGGGGGAACAGATCATAGAAGCGGGCGATGTTGGCCTCGACCCGCTGCGGCTGCCGGCGCAGCAGATGGCCGCCGAGCAGCAGATTTTCGTGCACGGTCTGGTCGGTGAAGACCTGCCGGCCCTCCGGCGCCATGGCGATGCCCAGCGCCACCCGCTGCGGCGTGGTCAGCCCGCCGATGGGAGCGTCCTTGAACAGCACTTGGCCGGTTGCCGGGACGAGGCCGGTGATGCCGCGCAGCAGGCTGCTCTTGCCGGCGCCGTTGGCGCCGATCAGGGCGACGATCTCGCCCGCGCCGACCTGCATCGACACGCCGCGCAGCGCGCGGATCGGGCCGTAGGAGACGTTGAGATCCGTGACGCTCAGCATGCGCGCTCCTCCTCCTTGCCGTCGGCCTCGTCGTCCGCCGGGGCTTCCTCGCGGCCGAGATAGGCTTCGATGACGCGGGGGTTGGTCTGGATTTCCCGCGGGGTGCCCTCGGCGATGACGATGCCCCGGTCAAGCACGACGATCTCGTCGGAGATTCCCATCACCAGCCCCATGTCGTGCTCCACCATCAGCACCGCGACGCCGAGCCGGCCGATGCGCTTGATGAGCTGGCCCAGTTCCGCCGTCTCGCGCGGGTTCAGGCCGGCGGCCGGCTCGTCGAGCAGCAGCAGCACCGGGTCGCCGGCCAGCGCGCGGGCCAGCTCGACCCGCCGTTGCAGGCCATAGGGAAGGCTGCCGGCCAGCGCCTGGGCGTGCTCGGCCAGCCCGACGAACTCCAGCACGGCGGCGGCCTTGGCGACGGCCTCGGCCTCGCGGCCGGTGGCGCCGATGCGGGCGTGGGCGCCGACCAGCACGTTGTCGAGCACCGTCATCGCCCCGAACAGGCGCAGGTTCTGGAAGGTGCGGGCGATGCCGCGGTCGGCGCGGGAATGGGCGCTGGCGCGGGTGATGTCCTCGCCGGCCAGCCGGATGCTGCCCGAATCCGCCGGGATGACGCCGGTCAGGATGTTGATGAGCGTGCTCTTGCCGGCGCCGTTCGGGCCGATCAGCGCGTGGACCCGGTGGGCGTGCAGCCGCAGCCCGACCTTGTCGGCCGTCACCACCCCGCCGAACGCCTTGGCGATGTCGCGCATCTCCAGCAGCGGGCCGCCGGCCGGATCGTCCGTGGTCCGGCTGAGGGTCAGCGGCGCTCCCGTCACCACCGGTTCGGCGACCGCCTTGCGCGGCAGAACCCGCGCGATGGTCCCGGCGACGCCGGTCGGCATCAGGTAGAGCGCGAACAGCAGCATCGAGCCGTAGATGAAATGCTGCACCGACGGCCATTGCGCCAGGAACACCTCGGTCGCCGTCAGGATGGCCGCCCCGGCGATGGGGCCGTAGAGGTTGCCGGCCCCGCCCAGCAGCACCAGCAACAGGATGAAGACCGACAGGTGGAAGGTCACGAAGTCGGAGTTGAAATACTGGTTCTGCTGGGCCACCAGCGCGCCGCCCAGCCCGCACAGCGCGGCGGCCACGACGAAGGCCAGGATCTTGTAGCGGTAGACCGAGATGCCCGCGCACTCGGCGGCGATCTCGTCGCTCTGCAAGGCCAGCAGGGCGCGGCCGAACCGCCCGTTCAACAGATGGCCGAGCAGCAGATGCGTCGCCACCGCCAGCACGATCACCAGCACCACCCAGTGGCGCAGCGCGAAGGGCTCGCCCTGGAACTCCAGGGGCGCGATGCCGTAGACGCCCTGCGCCCCGCCGAACAGGTCGGTCCACTCCGTCACCAGCTTCTCGACGACCAGCCCGAAGGCCAGCGTCACCAGGGCGAGGCTCGGCCCCTTGACCCGCAGCGACGGCAGGGCGATCAGCACGCCGACCCCAGCGGCGACGATGGGGGCGGCGGCCAGCGCCAGCACCGGCGAAACCTCCAGCCGGGTGGTCAGCAGCGCCACCGTGTAGGCGCCGGCCGCGAACAGCCCGGCCTGCCCCAGCGATTTTTGCCCGGCGTAGCCGGCCAGCACGTTCATGCCGGAAGCGCAGAGGTAATACACGCCGGCCATGAAGGCGACGTAGAGGTGGAAGTCGTTGGTCAACGTCAGGGCGAGCGCCACCAGCGCGGCCCCGACGCCCAGCGCCGGAACCGCGCGCAGGATCGCGGGGCGGAACGGCGCCGGCCGGGTTGCGGTCTCGGTCCTCATACCTTTTCCACCAGCTTGCGGCCGAACATCCCGTTGGGCGCCATGGCCAGCACCAGAATGACCAAGAGGAAGACCATGATTTCCCGCCATTGCGCGCTCCACAGGGCCGTGAGGGATTCGACCAGACCGATCAGAAGGCCGCCGGCCATGCAGCCGCGCGGATTGGTCAGGCCGCCGATGATGGCGGCGGAAAAGCCCTTCAGGGCGATGATGACCCCCATGAAGAGGGAGGCCGACAGGATCGGGGCGACCAGAACCCCGCTCAGTCCGGCAAGCGCGGAGCTGGCGAGGAAGGCCAGGGCCATGACGCGGGGCACGTCGATGCCCATCAGGGCGGCGGCGTCGCGGTTCAGCGCCACCGCCCGCATGCAGCGGCCGAGCGCCGTGCGGCGCATCGCGATGTCGAAGCCGCCGAGGATGGCGAAGGCCAGCGCCATCACCACCAGCTCCTGCGAGCGGAAGCCGACCTCGCCGACGCGGAACACCTCGTCGCCGAAGGGCGGCGCCAGCATCCGCGCCCCCAACCCCCACAGCGACAGCGCCGCGCTTTGCAGGACGATGCCGAAGCCGATGGTGCTGACCACCCAGGACATGCCCGGCTTGCCGGCGAAGGGACGGATCGCCGCGAGATAGAGCGGCAGCCCCAGCACCCCCATCGCCAGTGCCGCGGCGACCGCCGCCAGCGCGTAGAACCAGACATAGCCGACGGCGTCGGCGCCGAGCGCCGCGGTGAGCACCCCCACCGTCCCCAGCCCGACGAAGGCCCCGACCGACACGAAATCGCCCTGCGCGAAGTTCAGCGTCCGGGTGGTGGTGTAGGTCAGGTTGAAGCCGAGGGCGATCAGGGCGTAGACGCTGCCCAGCGTCAGCCCGCCGATGATGGCTTGCAGCATGGTGTCAATTCCCGTCCCGGTGGCCCCTGTCGCGATGCGCCGGCCGCCTCACTTCTTGAAGTCCGCCGGTTGCAGCCCGTCGAGGACCGGGTCGTTGAAATCGACGACCTTGCCGTCCTTCCAGCGCGACCAGTGGTAGTCGGAGGCGGTCAGCCCCTCGTGCTGGGCGGTGGAGAAGGGCTTCTCGTAGGTCTTGACCATGCCGGCGACCGGCTTGTTCAGGGATTCCAGGGCGCCCCGCACCTCCTCGCCCTTCAGGCTGCCGGCCTGCTCGGCGGCGGCGGCCCACAGCAGCACCGTGTCGTAGGCCTGGCTCGCCGCCCAGAACATCGACGGGTTGGCCAGCTTCGGGCCGATCCGCTCGAACAGCGCCTTGGAGGCGTCCGACTTGCGCTCGCTCGACGTCGTCAGGAAGACCGGCCATTCCATCAGCTTCGGTCCGGCCACCTCGGGGAAGCCGCTGAAGGAGGCCGCCCAGGTGGTGAAGACCTTCGGAAAATAGTCGAGCTTCTCCATGCTGCGCACCAGATGGCCGAGCGGGGCGGCCTGCGCCCAGACCACCAGCGTGTCCACCCCGGCCGCCTTGGCCTTGGCAAGCTGCGAGGTCATGTCGGTGTCGCGCGCGTCGAACTTCTCGGTGGCGGCGGGCTTGATGCCGTGCAGGGCGGCGATCTGCTCCAGATCCTTCAGCCCGGCCTGCCCGTAGCCGGTGGTCTCGACGAAGAAGCCGACCGATTTCGCCTCGGGGTTCTTCTTGACGTAGGCCAGCAGGGCGGCGGCCTGCTCGCGATCGACCATCGAGACGCGGAACAGGTAATTGCCGCTGGCCGGCCCCTCGGTGATCGCGGTGCTCGACGCGCTGGAGACCAGCACCGGCATCTTCTTCTGGTTGGCGATGTGCTTCCAGGCCAGCGCGTTGCCGGAGTTGGTCGGCCCGAAGACGACCGAGACCTTCTCGCGGTCGATCAGGTCGGTCATGTTCTGGATGGCCTTGGGCGGCTGGCCGAGATCGTCGCGGATCAGGAACTCCAGCGGCCGGCCGAGCACGCCGCCGCGCTTGTTGATGTCCTCCACGGCGGCGCCGATGCCGAGCACGCCGATCTGTCCGGATTCCGCCGAGGGCGAGCCGGAGATGTCGCCGTTGTAGGCGATCTTCACCGGGTCTGCCGCCTGCGCCTGGATCGTCGCGGTCATGACGAGGCCGGCGGTGGCGGCCAGCAGGGTTTTCAAAAAGGGCGTCGTCATGGGCGTTCTCCTCCGTTTTGATTGTTTGGGTGCCGGTCGGGAGCCGGCAGTTCGAGATCGGGCAGTTCGAGATCCAGCAGGGCCGAACTCATGCCCTTGCCGTGGGCGTCGAGCGCCAGCGAGCGGGTGACGCCGCCGCCCAGCGCCCCGGTCAGGACGAAATTCAGGGCGCCCAGCGCCGGCAGCTCGTAACGGGTGACCGTTCCGGTCACGATCCCGTCGAAATGCGCCGCGACGCGCGCGGCCGTCACATGCTCGGCCAGGAAGGGATAGTCGGTCTCGTCGAAGGCGATGACCGAGATGTTGGAGATGTTGCCCTTGTCGCCGGAACGCGAATGGGCGATGTCCCGGAGCTTCACGGCTCACGCCTCCAGCAGGGTGACGATGGGGCGGACGGCGCTCTCCGGCAGCAGGGCGGAGGCGACGGCAACGATCTCGCGCGCCGACTTCCAGGCGCCGCCACCGCCGGCCGGTCCGTTGGTGTAGAGCGTCTCGACCTCGTTGCCGATCCGCGCGGCCTCCTCCAGCGTCACCGTGCGGCCGGCGACCCGAAGGCGGACCTCATAGGGCGCGTGGCCGCGCGACAGCCGGTCGCCATGCAAGGCGTCCAGCCCGATCAGGTCGAACTGCATCTCGCTGGCCCGCACCCCGGTCAGCGCCAGCCGGTCGCGGACGATGTCCAGCGCCAGCCGCCCGCGCTCGACCGCGCCTGGCCCGGCGTAGGAGATCTGTCCCTCGCCGATGCAGCTGTCGACATAGCCGATCGAGGTCTTCAGCAGGCCGGTCCTCGCCGCCCCGCGCCCGCCACGAACCCGGACACGATCGGGGCCGGCCTCCTCGACGCGCACGCCCGAGAAGTCGGCGACCACGTCGGGCTGGTAATAGCGGGCCGGGTCGTGGATTTCGTAGAGAAGCTGCTCCTTCACGGTGGCGGCGCTGACCAGCCCGCCGGTGCCCGGAAGCTTGGTCACCAGCAGTTCGCCATCAGCGCTGACCTCGCCGATGGGAAAGCCGAGCCGGGCGAGGCCGGGCACGTCCTTGACTCCGGGATCGGCGAAATAGCCGCCGGTGACCTGCCCGGCGCATTCCAGCAGGTGGCCGGCCATGGTGCCGCGCCCCAGCGCGTCCCAATCGTCCGCCGCCCAGCCGAACGCGTGGACCATCGGCCCGAGGAAGAGCGCCGGGTCGGCCGCCCGCCCGGTGATCACCACATCGGCCCCGGCGGCGAGCGCCTCGGCGATCGGGAAGGCGCCGATGTAGGCGTTGGCCGACAGCACGCGGTCGCCGAGCGAGCGCAGCGTGCCGCCCTCCTCCAGCGCCACGTCGGCGGCGCGGGCCGCCTCCAGCACGTCGTCGCCGGTGACGGCGGCGATCCGCAGGCCGTCGAGCCCGAGGCTGCGGGCGACGGCGCGGGTCGCGGCGGCGGCGGCGAGCGGGTTGGCCGCCCCCATGTTGGTGACGATGCGGACGCCGTTGCGCCGGCACGGCCCGAGCACCGCCCCCATGCGGGTCGCCAGCAGCGGGTCATAGCCGCCGTCGGGGTCGCGCCGCCGCACCTGCTGGGCCAGCGCGATGGTGCGCTCCGCGAGGCATTCGAACACGAGGTAGTCGAGGCCGCCCCGCTCGGCGAGTTCGATGGCCGGCTCGATCCGGTCGCCGGAATAGCCGGCGCCGGACCCGATCCTGATGCTGTGCATGAAGAACGGTCCTCAGAGCGGCGCGCGGCCGGACGCGGCGCAAGGCGTGATCGCCCCGGCGGCGCCCGCGATGAAAGCCGGCATAATGTCCCTCCCCCCTTCGACGTTTCCGGTTCGCGCCCCGCCGGTCCGTTCGGCCGGCGGGGCGCCCCTGTCGTTGCGCGGACTATCCTGGGCGGGATTGTTCTGTTAAACAATTGAATAGATTTAATCTCAGTAATAGAGATGAGCTATGGATCTCAGCTTGCGCCAAATCCGCGCCTTCCTCGCCGTGGCGCAGACCCACAGCTTCACGCGCGCCGCCGACCTGCTCCACGTCGCGCAACCGACCCTGACCGTGCAGATCCGCCGCCTGGAGGAGGCGCTGGACGTGAAGCTGCTCGACCGCAACACGCGCACGGTGAATCTGACCCGCGTCGGGCGCGAGCTGCTGCCGGTGTTCCAGCGCATGGTCCACGACCTGGATGCGGTGGTGGTCGACACCCACGAGATCGCCGCCAAGCGCCGGGGAATCGTCCGCGTCGCGGCGCTGCCGACCGTCGCCGCCGGGGTGCTGCCGGACGCGATCCGCTCCTTCCGCGAACGCCACCCCGGCGCGTCCTTCGTTCTGAAGGACGTGATCGCCGGCCGCGTCCTCGCCCTCGTCCGTTCCGAAGAGGTCGATCTCGGTGTCATGGGCGGCGAGGTGAAAGGACAGGACATCGAAACGCTGCTGGAGGCCAGCGACCGGCTGCACGTCGTCTTCCCGAAGGACCACCCGGTCGCCGGCCTGCCGAGCGTGACCATCGCGACGCTGGCGGATCTGCCGCTCGTGCTGATGGACCCGGCAACCAGCGTGCGGGAAATTGTCGACGAGGCGTTCCTCAACGCCGGGCTCATCGCCAAGCCGGTGTGCGAGGCGACCTACATGATGACGGCGGTCGCCATGGTGCGCGCCGGACTGGGCCTGACCATCCTGCCGGGATCGGCCCGCGAGATCGGCGCGGAGCCCGGCCTGCGTTCCCGCCCCATCGACTCCGCCGGCTTCTCCCGCTCGGTGAGGATCATCCGCAAGGCCGGTCGCACCCTTCCTCCGCTCAGCGAGGCTTTCGCCGAGTATCTCCGCGCGGCGTTCGGGCCGGGCAGCGTTGTCCCTCACGCCCCCGACGGCGTCCGTCGGGAGGATGGCCCTTGGCCCGTGGGCTGACTCAGCGTTCCGGCTCCTCCCAGCGAATCAGGCATTCGCGGATGGTTTCGGCCAGCAGGGCATAGGTGCTCTGGCGGGAGGACGAATTCCGCCAGACCATCATGATGTCACGGGTAGGGGCGCCCTTGGCCAGGGGACGCGCGACGACCAGCTTCTCGCGCAGGACGTCGGAGCGGACATACAGCGCCGGAAGAAGGGAGAGCCCCATTCCGGTCGCCACCATCTGGCGCAGGGTGTCCAGGGTGGTCCCGGCGTAGTCGCGGGCGTGAATCGCACCCACGTCGCTGCAAAGCCTTGCGATCTGGTCATGAAGCCGATGTCCGCGCTCCATGGTCAGAATGGTTTCTCCCGACAGATCCTCCGGGCTCACCGTTTCCCGGCTTGCCAGGCGGTGATCCGCGGGAAGCACCAGTTGCAAGGGTTCGCGGATCAGGCGGACCGCGGTAAAGTCCGCGTGGTTGGGATCGTCCGGCAGAAGCAGCACGTCATGAACGCCGTCGGACAGTTTTCTCGGCAGGACTTCCAGCCGATCCTCGCGCACGAAGATGCGCAGATGCGGGAAGGTCTCCCGCAAGGAGGGCATGGCCAGCGAGAGCACATAGGCACCCACGGTTTGCACCACCCCCATCTGAAGCGTTCCCTGAAGGGCGTCGGGATCGTCGCGGCGGGCGATCTCGCGAATGTCCTCCACCTCGGCCAGGATGTTTCGCGCGCGGCGGGCGATCTCCGCGCCGACGGGAGTCAGGATGACGCGCGCGCGCGTCCGCTCGACCAGCCGGCTGCCCAGCCGCTCCTCGAGCTCCTTCAACTGCATGCTGAGCGTCGGCTGCGTCACGTGGCAGGCTTCCGCCGCCCTGCTGAAGCTCAGAGTGTCAGCGACGGCGACGAGATAGCGAAGCTGTTGGATGCGGGGCATGAAGGGACATTATAGATTTTATCTATAAGAGTAAACGAAGATATCGATTTTCCATTTTCATCCGGACGTGCTTTCTGGGGGGGGCGCGGCCGCTCCCTGCGGCTGACCGACAGTGCGAAGACGGCGTGTGCTGCGTGCGCCGGGTCAATCCCGATACGGAGACCTCGATCACCCCTGCCCGGAGAGCGCCCTCCCATGTCCGCCAATCAAACATCCAGGCCCCAACCTCGCGGTGTCCGCAGCCTTGCCCGCCAGTTTCTCGAGAATTCGTCCTCAGGCGGCATCGTCCTGATGGCCGCCACGGCGCTGGCCTTGTTCGTCGCCAATTCGCCGGCCGCCGGCTTGTATGCGGACAGCCTCGACACCCATGTCGGCGGCCTTTCCCTGCTGCACTGGATCAATGACGGGCTGATGGCCCTGTTCTTCCTCATGGTTGGGCTGGAGATCAAGCGCGAGACGATCGATGGGCAGCTTTCGACCTGGTCCGGGCGTGTCCTCCCCGGTTCGGCCGCCATCGGCGGCATGATCGTCCCGGCCCTGGTCTATCTCGCCTGCAATCTCGGCGTGGACGGCCGGCCCAGCGGATGGGCGATCCCGGCCGCAACCGACATCGCCTTCGCGCTTGGCGTCCTGTCCCTGCTCGGTCCACGCGTGCCGATGGCGCTCAAGGTGTTCCTGACGGCTCTGGCCATCATCGACGACCTTGGAGCGGTGCTCATCATCGCGGTGTTCTACACCGGAACCCTGGACGCCGCGGCGCTCGGCGCGGCCGGGCTGGTCACAGCGGCCTTGATCGGCCTGAACCGGTTCGGCGTGAAAGCCTTGTCGCCCTACCTTGCGCTGGGCGCCATTCTCTGGTTCCTCATCCTGCGGTCCGGTGTCCATGCGACCTTGGCGGGCGTCGTGCTGGCGTTGACCATCCCGCTGCGCCAGGCCCCCGCCGGCGCGGACGGTCCGGATTCCCCCCTTCACACGCTCGAACACGCCCTTGCGCCGTGGGTGACGTTTGCCATCGTTCCGCTTTTCGGTTTTGCGAACGCCGGCGTCTCGTTCGCCGGAACGTCGGCCGCCTCGCTCGTCCAGCCCGTTCCGCTGGGCATCGCGCTCGGCCTTTTCCTCGGCAAGCAGGCCGGCGTCTTTGCCGCGACATGGGCGGTGATCCGTCTCGGATGGGCCACTCTGCCTCCGCACGCGAACTGGCGCCACGTCTACGGCGTCTCTCTCCTGTGCGGCATCGGCTTCACCATGAGCCTGTTCATCGGCCTGCTGGCCTTTCCGGACCAGCCGGCCTTGCAGAACGACCTGAAGCTTGGCGTCCTGCTGGGCTCCGTGGCATCCGCTCTCACCGGAGCGCTGCTCCTGCGGACGGCGCGACCGGAGCCGGAGATGGCCACGGCGCCGGTCAGCCGCTAGTTCGAGATCCATCCCCGGAGGGAGGCGCGTGGTCGGCAGAGGATGACCGACCGCGCGCGCCCTATCCGCCGGGTCCGCCGGGTCCGCCGGGTCCGCCATCGCGGATGGCGGATGCGGTTCTCAAACGGCGGACGCCACAGCGGCGACGGCCGTCGAACCGCGCAGCACGCAACGGCCCGGCAAAACCACCTTGCGGACCGGACGCTGCGGCGTCTCCACCCGCTCGAACAACAGGCTGACCGCCGCGCGGCCGATCTCGTCCACCGGCTGCTCGACCACCGTCAGGCCGGGCCCGACCAGTTCGGTCCACGGCTCGTTGTCGAAACCGGCGACGGCGAGGTCGCCGGGGGTCGACAGGCCGAGCCGCCGCATCGCCTTGATCACCCCCATCAGAAACAGGCTGTTGCTGGCCATGATGGCGTCCGGTCGCTCCGGTCCGGCAAGCCAGCGCATCACCGCTTCCTCCGCCGCGTCGGCGTTGGGCGGGATGAAGCGGGCGTTGGCCGGCAGCCCGCGCGCAGCCAGCGCGCCGCGATAGCCCTCGTGCCGCTCGATCCCGGTGGTGCTGGTGTTGCCGAACAGCCCGCCGATCCGCCGGTAGCCGCGGACGAACAGATGCTCCACCAGCGCGGCGGCGGCTTGCGCGTTGTCCAGCACCACGGAATCATGCAGCCCCGGCGGCCCGCTGCGGTCGATCAGCACCACGGGGAAATCCAGCCCCAGCCCGTCGATCCGCTCCAGCGTCGCCCGCGTCGGGGCGAAGATCAGGCCGGTGATGCGCTCCTCCTGCATCAGGCCGAGATAGAGCTGCTCGCGTTCGGGATTCTCGTCGCTGTTGCACAGGATCACCCGCATGCCGGCGCGGTACGCCTCCTCCTCCACGGCGCGGCCGACCGCGGTGAAGAAGGGGTTGCGGATGTCGGAGACGACCAGCCCGATGGTCTGCGAATGCTGCGACCGCAGACGCCGGGCCGACAGGTTGGGCCGGTAGCCGGTGGCGCGAACCGCCTCCTCCACCCGCTTGCGCAGCGCCTCGCTGACCGGACCGTTGCCGAGAACCCGCGACACGGTGGCGACCGACACGCCGGCCGCCCGCGCCACGTCCTTGATGCCGACGGTCATCGGGCGCTCCGGTTGGGGCTGCTCCACGCAGAGTTCGGCAGGCCCAGTGAAAACGTTTCCATTGCCATGGCTCCAAAATCACCTATTTGCTGACAGGGCACAAGCCCGTTTCCGTCAAGGATTGTTTTGTTGCAACGCAACAGCCATTGACAAGGCCAATGAAAACGTTTTCAGTGAAAACGTTTTCAGAAGCCTGCTTTCTTTTGGTGCCGACCGGCGACGCCGCGACACGGCAAGAGACAAGAACAAAATCGGAGGAAGGACCGCCATGGCTCCCGACACGCTCAGCGTCCCCCTGCTCCCGGATCTGGTCCGGTTGGGCGCCACCCCCGCCGGCAAGGAGGAGGCGATCCGCGAGGCCGCCCAGCTCCTCATCGCCGCCGGCTGCATCGACCCGGCCTACGTCGACAGCATGATCCGGCGCGAGGGGGCGGCGAACACCTTTCTCGGCCATGGCGTGGCCATCCCGCACGGCATGGTCGAGGACCGCGAGCTTGTGCGGCGCAACGGCATCGCCATCCTCCAGATCCCCCAGGGCGTGCGATGGAACGAGGAGCAGACCGCCCGGCTGGTGGTCGCCATCGCCGCGCGGTCGGATGCGCACATCGCCGTGCTGCGGCGGCTGACCCGGCTGATGCAGGACGAGGAACGGCTGAACGCGCTGTTCATCGCCACTGCCCCGGCCCTGCTGCTGGGCGCGCTGTCGGAGGAAACGGCGGCCCCCACCCCAGCCGGCCCAGCGGCCGATCTGGCCGAGCGCTTCGAATGGACGGTGGACTATCCGACTGGTCTGCACGCCCGCCCGGCCTCGGCCTGGGTCGAGGCCGCCCGCGCCGCCCCCGGCCGCGTCCAGATCCGTCATGGCGATCAGGTCGCCGACGCCAAGACGCTGGTGGCCCTGCTCCAGCTTGGGTTGCGCATGGGCGACCGGGTGGTGGTCTCGGCCGACGGTGCCGAAGCGGCGACCACCGCCGCCCGCATGAAGGGCGTCATCACACGCCTGACCGCCAAGGAACAGGCCGACGCGGCGGCGGCCGAACGCAAGGCCCGCGCCCCCGTCCAGGGCTGGACCCCGCCGACCGCCCTGCCCGCCATCGCCGGTGTGGCTGCCAGCCCCGGCCTCGCCATCGGGCCGGTGCATGTCGTGCTGACCGCGCCGCCAGCGGTTCCCGATCGTCCGGAATCACTGATCGACGGCGGCAACCGCCTGCACGAGGCGCTGGACCGCACCCGCCAGCAGTTGAAGGCCCTGGCCGACGACACCGCCCGTCGGCTGGGACCGGCGGAGGCCGGAATCTTCACCGCCCAGGCCGAACTGCTGAACGACACCGACCTCATCACCCGCACCTGCCAGTTGATGGTGGAGGGGCACGGCCCCGGCTGGTCCTGGCACGAGGCGGTCGAGAGCGGAGCGGCGGCGCTGGCGGCCCTGCCCAACCCGGTGCTGGCCGCCCGTGCCTCCGACCTGCGCGATGTCGGCCGCCGGGTGCTGGCCCGCATCGACCCGAGCCTGCGCGGCGGCACCCTGCACGACCTGCCGGACACGCCCTGCATCCTGATCGCCGACGACCTGTCGCCATCGGACACCGCCGGGCTGGACATGGCGCGGGTGATCGGGCTGGCGACCGCGCAGGGGGGCCCGACCTCGCACACCGCGATCCTGGCGCGCACGCTGGGGCTTCCGGCGATGGTGGCGGGAGGTGCGGCGCTGACGGGGCTCGCCAACGGCACGCCGGCCATCCTCGACGGCCAGTCCGGCCGCCTGTTCCTGAACCCGACCGACACCGACCTCGCCGCCGCCCATGGCTGGATCGAGGAGCAGCGCGTCCGCAGGGCCCTACAGGAGGAGCGGCGCGGCCTACCCGCCCGCACCCGCGACGGCCACGCGGTGGAGATCGGCGCCAACGTCAACCGCCCGGACCAGGTGCCCGTCGCCCTCTCGCAAGGAGCCGAGGCGGTCGGACTGATGCGCACCGAGTTCCTGTTCCTGGAGCGCGGCGACGCGCCAAGCGAGGACGAGCAGTTCGAAACCTACCGCGCCATGCTGGCGGCGCTGGACGGCCGTCCGCTGATCGTGCGCGCGCTCGACATCGGTGGCGACAAGCAGGTGCCGCACCTCCACCTGCCGCACGAGGAGAATCCGTTCCTCGGCGTGCGCGGCGCCCGTCTGCTGCTGCGCCAACCCGAGCTGCTGGAACCGCAGCTCCGCGCCCTCTACCGCGCCGCCCGGGAGGCCAGGCCCGGCGCGCTGTCGATCATGTTCCCGATGATCACCACATTGGCCGAGATCCAGGCGCTGCGCGCCGCCTGCAACCGCATCCGCGCCGAACTGGACGCCCCGGCGGTGCCGCTCGGCATCATGGTGGAGGTGCCGGCCGCCGCCGTGATGGCCGACGCGCTGGCCCGCCATGTCGATTTCTTCTCCATCGGCACCAACGACCTGACGCAGTATGCGCTCGCGGTGGATCGCCAGCATCCCGAGCTGGCGGCCGAGGCCGACAGCCTGCATCCGGCCGTGCTTCGCCTGATCCGCATGACGGTGGAGGGTGCCGAACGGCACGGGCGCTGGGTCGGCGTCTGCGGCGGCATCGCCGGCGATCCCTTCGGCGCCGCCCTGCTGGCCGGACTCGGGGTGCGCGAGCTGTCGATGACGCCGCGCGACATCCCCGGCGTGAAGGACCGGCTGCGCGACAGCAGCCTGACCGCACTGCGGGATCTGGCTCGGCGGGCGCTCGATTGCGAGACCGCCGACGCGGTGCGCGCGCTGGATGCCGGAACGTCCGATGCCGGAGCAGCGGGCACGGAGGCGGCATCATGAGCCCCCCCGTCCTGACGATCACGCTGCATCCGGCGATCGACCAGACCATCACGCTCGACGCCCTGCGACCGGGAACCGTCCACCGCGCCAGGGCGGTGCGCCACAACGCCGGAGGCAAGGGCGTGAACGTCGCGAGCTGCCTCGCCGACTGGGGCGTGCCGGTGGTCGCCGGCGGGCTGCTCGGCACCGACAACGCCGCCTCCTTCGACGCGCTGTTCCGTGCCAAGGCCATCACCGACGGCTTTGTCCGGCTGGCGGGGGAGACGCGGACCAACATCAAGATCGCCGACCTTGAGTCGGCCGACACCACGGACATCAACCTGCCCGGCCCGACCGTCGATACGGCGGCGCTGGAGCGGGTGCGGCGGACGTTGCACGACCGCATGGCGCCGGGGGCGCTGGCTCTGCTGGCCGGAAGCCTGCCGAACGGTCTGCCGGCGGACAGTTACGCCACACTGGCGGCGGATCTGGCGTCCCTTGGCGCGCGCACGGTGCTCGACACCAGCGGCGCGCCGCTGACGGCCGCGCTCGGGGCCGCCGGCGGCATTCCGCTCCACTGCGTCAAACCCAACCGCCACGAGCTGGAGGAATGGGCCGGGGCCCCTCTGCCAAGCCTCGACGATCTCCTCGCCGCCGCCCGCGATCTGCACCGGCGCGGCGTCAAAGTGGTGGTGGTGTCGCTGGGTGGCGAAGGCGCGCTGTTCGTGTCGGGCGACCGCGCCATCCGGGGGCGCCTGCCGGCGATCAACCCGCTGAGCACGGTCGGGGCCGGCGACGCGATGGTCGCCGGCCTGATCGCCGCCTTCGCCGCCGGCAGCCCGCTGGAGGAGGTGGCGCGCCTGTCGATCGCCTTCGCGGTGGGCAAGCTCGGGCAGTTCGGCCCCAACCTGCCGGACAAGGCAACGGTGCGGGCGCTGGCCGCCCAAGTGGAACTCACGGACCTGTAACGAGGGGCGCTTCCAAGCCGCCCGGGAGGAAACACCATGGCGAACCTGCTGGCCGTGATCACGGCGGGCGATTTCAGCACCCAGGCCGTTCTCGCCGCCGAGGCCCTGCGCAAGGCGGCGGCCGATCTGGGGCATAGCATCAAGGTCGAGCTGCGCAGCAGCCTCGGCATCCAGGCGCCGCTCGACACGGCTGCGATTCAGGGCGCCCAGAGCGTGTTGCTGGTCGGCACCGGCGCGTTCGACGAGGAGCGCTTCGCCGGCCTGACGCGCACCGTCGCGGCGCTGGACGCCGTGCTGACCGACGCGCGGGCGGTTCTGGGCAGCGCTCTGGGCGGCGTCCCCGCCACGGCGACGGTTGCGGCCGCACCGGCCGCACCGGCGTCGAAAAGGATCGTCGCCATCACCTCCTGCCCAACCGGCATCGCCCACACCTTCATGGCGGCCGAAGGCATCCAGCAGGCGGCCACGGCGCTGGGCCATCATGCGCGCGTCGAGACCCAGGGTTCGGTCGGCGCCCGCGACACGTTGAGCGAGGCCGAGATCCGTGACGCCGACGTGGTGCTGATCGCCGCCGACACCCAGGTCGATCTCGCCCGCTTCACCGGCAAGCGCCTGTTCAAGAGCGGCACCAAGCCCGCCATCAACAACGGCAAGGCGCTGGTCGAGCGCGCGCTGACGGAAGCGACCGTCCATGGAGGCCCTGAGGGCGCCGCCCATCTGGCCGACTCCGTCGCCGCCGGCAAGGCGGAGCGCGCGGCACAGCGCACCGGCCCCTACAAGCATCTGATGACCGGCGTGTCCTTCATGCTGCCCTTCGTGGTGACCGGCGGGCTGCTGATCGCGCTGGCTTTCGCGCTGGGCGGCATCTACGTCTACGAGGAGTCCAACGCCGGAACGCTGGGCTACGCCCTGTTCCAGATCGGCGCCAAATCGGCCTTTGCCCTGATGGTTCCGGCGCTGGCCGGCTACATCGCCTTCTCCATCGCCGACCGGCCCGGCATCGCCCCCGGAATGGTCGGTGGCATGCTGGCCGCCAGCCTCGGCGCCGGCTTCCTCGGCGGCATCGTCGCCGGCTTCATCGCCGGCTACGGCACCGCCTTCCTGAACCGCCACATCCGGCTGCACCGCAACCTGGAAGGGCTGAAGCCGGTGCTGATCCTGCCGCTGCTGGGCTCGCTGCTGACCGGACTTCTGATGATCTACGTGGTCGGCGCACCCGTCGCGCAGGCGCTGGCGTGGCTCAGCGACTGGCTGAAGAGCATGCAGGGCAGCAGCGCCATCCTGCTGGGCCTGCTGATCGGCGCGATGATGGCGTTTGACATGGGCGGTCCGGTCAACAAGGCGGCCTACGCCTTCTCCACCGGGCTCATCGCCAGCCAAATCTACACGCCGATGGCCGCCGCCATGGCCGCCGGAATGGTGCCACCGCTGGGGCTGGCGCTGGCGACCAAGCTGTTCGCCGACCGCTTCACCCGCGAGGAGCGCGAGGCCGGCAACGCCGCCGCCGTGCTCGGCATCGCCTTCATCACCGAGGGCGCCATCCCCTTCGCCGCCCGCGACCCGTTCCGGGTGATCCCGGCGCTGGTGGCGGGGGCGGCGCTGACGGGCGCCATCTCCATGGGCATCGGGGCAGAGCTGAAGGTCCCCCATGGCGGGATCTTCGTGCTGCCGATCCCCAACGCGGTGACGCAGCTCGGCGGCTACATCGTGGCGCTGGTCGCCGGCACGCTGGTCACGGCAATCGCCCTGCGCCTGCTGAAGAAGCCGGTCACGGCGGCTTCGGCCGCCGGGAAGGCCGCGGCCTCAGCGGCCTGACAGTGAGTGGAGGGATCGGGCGGCGCCCACGGCCATTGCTTGGCCGGCCCGCCCGGTTGCCGTCTCATGCCAGGGCTGAAAAGTTTTGACGCTTGGCCCTGGTATCAGCCATTCCGGTCCAGCGCCGCCAGCATCGCCTCGGCCTCGGCCAACTCCTGCCTGAGCCGTGCGATCCGCTTGATCAGTGCCGGCCGGTCGGAAGCCGGTGGGGCTCCGGCCCCCTGGACTCGCTTCTTGAAGGCTTTTGCTTCGATGCGAGTCAGCGTGGGCCGGATGTCGGGCTCCGCCGCGGCCAGTTCGTCTTCCGACAACGTGGCGATTTCATAGATGACCGAATCGGCCGGGGGCAGCCGCTCCAACGGGATGCGGCCGCTGTCGACAAACTCGGCCACGGTGCGCAGTTGTCGTGCACGCGACGGACTGAACGGCAGTTCCGCCCTGACCATCGCCTCGAACTCGCCATGCTCCATTCTGGCCTTCGCCACCACCAGCCAGCGGCCGATCGCGAGAAAGTCGTCGCGGGCCCGCTCCCACAGCGCCTTGATCCGTTCGACGGTGTGGGAACGCGAATGGTAGGCGATCACCTCCTGCCGCCGCCCGTTCTCATCGTCCGCAAACAGACCGGCGTAACGGTCGGGAGCGGGGCGGGGCAGCTTGACCTTTCCGTCGAGTTTCACCGCGCCACCCCCAGAACATCGGCGACGAAGCGCCAGTTTTCCCACCAGAGCTCGGCGGTTTTGGCACCGCGCAATTCCACCACGCCGATCCCGACGTCATAGGTCCGGTGGACCTCCGCCAGATCGGGGATCAGGGCGGGGGCGACCGTGACGCCAACGGAGAGTCCCCGATGCGCGGCTCCGGTTTCAACCTGCTTCGGCTTCACACCGTTCAACAGAACGGCCATCGGACGGGCGAACGCACGCACAGCCTTCAAGGTGTCCTTCAGGGAGTCCATTTCCTCCCCGCGGACGCCGGTCGGCAGCAGGATCAGATCCGCGGCTTCGATCAGCGCCTTGAGCGCCATCGGGTGGTCCTCCACCGAAGCCGGCGTATCGATGATCAACAAATCGATGTCGTCCATCGCTTCCGGAGCGCTGTCGATGTCCCGCAACGGCACCTCGAAGCTCTGGATCGACGGCAGCGTGTCCGGGCGGCGCTCCAGCCATTTGCTCAATGTCCGTTGACGGTCAGCGTCGAGGACGGCCACGCGCAGACCGCTGAGGACGGCGGCGACCGCCATGTTCCGGGCTGTGGTTGTTTTGCCGGCACCGCCCTTCGGGCCGAGCACCAAAAGCTGCTTCATTCAAATCTCCGGTCAAGCGCGCCGAGCAAAGCGTTAACCGGTTAACGAACCGCTGCCGCGCCGAAAATCGCGCCGCCACCTTAGCGAAGGCTCGGCAACAGGGCAATTCGCCTGTTGCCTGGAGTTGAGATGGCGGCGCTTTCTTGGCGGCCAGCGACCTCCGGTTAAACCTGGACAAGGATATCCGCTGTTGGAAAGCGGAAACGGTGTCCGGAGAAGGTTGAACTGGAGGCACGTCATGCGAACGGAAGGCGTCGCGCTGACTTCAGGCGGCGTGGATGCCGGGAGGCCGCCGTCCGCCGGTTTTATCCGCTCGGCTGGTCGTGGATCAGGCGCCCAGCGTGCGCTTCGGGAAAACCCGCTCGAAGACGGGCGGGCTGCCGCTGACCTGACTCCGGTCAGCTCTGTCTTCGGTCCAGGGTCAAGATGGAGGGGAGGCGGCCAACGCTGTCGGCCCTGTCATCATCCTCGTCGTGACGGTGGCGAAGGGGCAGGAACCGGGTGACACCAGTCTCACCACCCACCCATCGCCAGATGCCACGGACGGCCGCTATCGCAAGATACCACGTGGTGCTTTTTCCGGAACGGGAGATGGCGAGTGGTGCAGCACGACACCGTCGCCTTCAAGAGTGACTTTCGCGTCCGGATAGACCGCCAGCACGAATTTGAGGGATTCGATCAGGCGCGGCTTGAATTGGAACAGGTTCTTGTAGCCGGCACCGAACTGGGCGTAAAGCGCGCTCCAGGTGATCGGCATCGGCTTGCTGAGGCTGTGAAGCCGATAGGACAGCCACACATAGAGGTCGATGGCCATTGACCGGCTGGAGATCGATTTCAGTGCCGGTTCCCAGATCGGCACGGGGTGTTCGCGCAAAGCCTTGAAGAAGCTCGCGCTGAGCCGGACCGTATCGACCCAGAGACGTGGTTGCGCGTCGTCGTCCTCGTAAAGCTGGATGCCGCCGTCGACGATGGATTCCTTCGAGAACTTGGCGCCGCGACCGGCGTCCGGTCCATGCCAGCTGAAGGTCAGGTGGCATGCTGAGATGCGATCAGCCTGATCACGCACGACCTTGTAGCTGCTGCCACCGATCGGCACGCCCATGCGGCTCATCCAGTCGCGCATTGAGCCGCCGAGTTCGACCTCCGGACAGCCCGTCTGGATGGCACGGGTTTGCAGGTAGAGCATGATCAGCCGCGCGCGGCTGCCGTAGGGCACGCCGAACTGCTTGAATCCTCCCCGCCCGTCGGGAAGCGAACCGGGTTCGATCAGCAGGGAGACGTTGTGTCCTTGCCGTTCCCATTTGGCGCTGTCGCCGAGGGCCTTGTGCGGCAGGGCGGTCAGGCAGAATCCCGAATAGGTGATGTTGAACGCCGAACTTGGATTCGCCAGAATCTCGGCGGCAAGATCAACCAGCCGGCGATCCTCCTCGGGAACCAGCTCCCGCGCTGCTTCCCTGCCGTGCTCACGAACAAGTTGATGGATCGTGCCCATGAGTTCTCCCAGCGCAAACTGACCGACATCATCGGGAGTGACGCGGAGAAAAGCAATTTGGCATCTTGCGATGGGGCTAGTAGTTCCCTGTTTTGAGAGTCTTTATTTGATTCATCGCAGGATGCCAGGGGAAAAACCGAGTCGCGCCGAGTCGTTCATCGCAGGATGCCAGGGGAAAATCACAGGATGCCAAACGGCGTCTGTGGATGACTCGGGAGAGTCGGTCGCTATCGCAAGATGCCACAACCGAATCGACCCGAATCGCTTGAGGCTGATATCGCAAGATGCCACGGCGTCCGGGTCGGGTTTGGGTCGGGTTTGCGTACTGGCAGCTTCATGCAGGCTCTTTCCTGGCGGCGGCCTGACACGGGGCATCCGGGATGGTCATCGCAAGATGCCACGGCGGGTGATCAGGCATCGCAAGATGCCACGGCGGCGCTTCCATCATCGCAAGATGCCACGCCATCGGCCTTCTGGATCCGCAGCTCGCCGCTCGATGCGCTCGGCCCATCGGCAATGGTTGGCGAGGCGTCGCGAAGGGCTGGAATCGCCGGCGAAGGGACGAAAGGGGGGCCCCTTCGAGGTGATGGCGTGCCTTGGGCCATCCACGAACTGCCAGGAGGGGGCGGGCCGCCGACCCACGGGCCGGCGGCGGGTTTTACGGTTCCAAGGCCAAGCTCACATGCCGTTTGCGTCCGGCCGACAGGACGCCGTCCGCCGCGACGACCAGTGTCTCGTCCGTGACCGTCTCGCCGTCCAGCCGTGCCCCGCCCTCGCGGATCAGGCGCCGGGCCGCGCCTTTGGAATCGCACAGGCCGGCGGCAACCAGTGCCTCGACCAGCGGAACGCCGGCGGGGTAGGCGGCCCGACGCAGAACCAGCCGCGGCAACCCGTCGCCGCTTGGCGCGAAGGGGGAGCGGGCGGACGCGGCGGCGCGCTCCGCCTCGCCGGCGCCGTGGCACAGCCGGGTCGCCGCGGTCGCCAGCACGATCTTCGCCTCGTTGATCTCGGCGCCCTGAAGTCTCTCCAGCCGACCGATCTCGTCGAGCGGCAGTTCGGTGAACAGCCGCAGGAAGCGTCCGACGTCGGCGTCCTCCGTGTTGCGCCAGAACTGCCAGAAATCGAAGGGCGAGCGTGCATCCGCGTTCAGCCACACCGCCCCGCCCGCCGTCTTGCCCATCTTGACGCCCGACGCGGTGGTCAGCAGCGGCGTGGTCAGGCCGAACAGCTCGCGCCGCTCGACCCGGCGGGCGAGCTCGACCCCGTTGATGATGTTGCCCCACTGGTCCGACCCGCCCATCTGCAACAGGCAGCCGTGGCGCCGTGCCAGCTCCAGGAAATCGTAGGCCTGGAGAATCATGTAGTTGAACTCCAGAAAGGTCAGCGGCTGCTCGCGCTCCATGCGCTGCTTGACGGAGTCGAAGCTCAGCATGCGGTTGATGGTGAAGTGCCGGCCGATGTCGCGCAGGAACGGCACGTAATCCAGGCCGTCCAGCCAGTCGGCGTTGTCCACCATGCGGGCCTCGACCGTTCCCTCGCCGAAGGTCAGGTACTGGCCGAACACGCGGCGCAGCCCGGCGGCGTTCAAGGATATCCGGTCGTCGTCCAGCATCGGCCGGCTGGTGTCGCGGAAGCTGGGATCGCCGATCTTGGTGGTGCCGCCGCCGATCAGAACGATGGGGCGGTTGCCGGTTTTCTGGAGCCAGCGCAGAGCCATGATCGACAACAGATGCCCGACATGCAGGCTGCCCGCCGTGGCATCGAAGCCGACATAGGCGGTCAGCACCCCGCCGGGCGCGGCGCCGGCCAGCCCGGACAGGTCGGCGGCCGGGTCGCTGCATTGATGAAGAAAACCGCGCTCGCGCAGGATATGAAGAAAGTCGGCGGCGTTGGAACGGGTGCTCATGGCGGATAGTCTCGACGGTTGGACCGAGCCTTCCGGAGACTGTCTCTTTTCTCGTGAGAACCATGGCCGCCGGAATGCGGCGGCATGGTTTCGGGTATGACCGATCGACGCCGCGCTATGCGAGCGGCGGATAATAAGCCGGAACGGTGAGGGCGATGCGGTCGGTCATGGCGGTCTCCTACACCGGGCCGTGGAAAAGATCCACTCTTTCGTGGCGCGCCGCCGCGCCGGCCCGGTCGTGGCGGCGGAGCGGCCGGTAGCCGCTCCGCCCTGTCGCGGTTACTTCTGGGCCACCATCTCCGGCCGGCCGTTGCTCCAGACATACATGACGTAGTTCGGCTTGGTGATGTCGCCCTTCTTGTCGAACTCCACCGGGCCAACCACCGTGTCGTAGCTGCCGGCGTGCAGGGCCGCCGCCAGCTTGCCGCCGTCGACGCTGCCGGCCTTTTGCAGGCCCTGGGCGATGGTCTGGACCGCCGCGTAGCTGTAGAAGGCGAAGTTGCCCGGTTCGGGCAGGCCGGCGGCCTTGAAGGAGGCGATCAGCTCCTTCGCCCTGGGATCGCTGGCGGCCGACGCGCTGTCGGTGTAGAGCGTGCCCTCGCCGGCGGCACCGGTGATCGCCCAGTATTCCTGATTGTTCAGGCCGTCGCCGGCGATGAACTGCGGCCTCAGCCCCTGCTCCTGCGCCTGGCGCACGATCAGGCCCAGCTCGGGGTGGTAGCCGCCGTAATAGACCGCATCGACCGCCTTGCCCTTCAGGCTGGTGATGAGGGCGGAGAAGTCGCGCTCGCCGGCGGTGACCGATCCGCGGTAGGCGATCGTGCCGCCCGCCTTTTCCAGCGTCTGGGCCACGACGTCGGCCAG
This sequence comes from Azospirillum agricola, assembly GCF_017876095.1. Lineage (GTDB taxonomy): Bacteria > Pseudomonadota > Alphaproteobacteria > Azospirillales > Azospirillaceae > Azospirillum > Azospirillum agricola. The sequence goes on along the minus strand of NZ_JAGINM010000016.1, from coordinate 145,385 downwards.
CCCCTTGCCGTAGGCCTGCTTGTCGTCGAGGACCGCGATGTTCTTGCCCTTGAAGGCCTGGGCCAGATAGTTGCCGGCCACCACGCCCTGCTGGTCGTCACGGCCGCAGACGCGGAAGATGTTCGGATGGCCCTTGGCGGTCAGCAGGGGGTTGGTGGCGGTCGGGCTGACCATCACGATGCCCTCTTCCTGATAGACGTCCGCCGCCGGGATGCTGGAGCCCGAGCAGAGATGGCCGACCACCGCCGCGACCTTGTCGCGCACGAACTGGTTGGCGACGGCGACCGCCTGGCGCGGATCGCAGGCGTCGTCGCCCACCTTCAGAACCAGCTTCTGGCCCAGCACGCCGCCCTTGGCGTTGATGTCGGCGATCGCCTGCCTGGCGCCGTACACCGACTGTTCACCCAGCGCCGCCACCGGACCGGTGGTCGCCGTGCCAAGGCCGATGACGATGTCCGCCTGCGCCGTGCCGAGGCCGGCCAGCAGCGCGGTCGCGCTGACGAAGGAAATGGCGGTGAGACGCATGGTTGATTCTCCCAAGATATTATGTGCCGGGCCCTTGTCCTCCGGGCCGTGGCGTGGTCCATTTCTGACCGAAGCGGCAGGTATTTGAAAGGGCGATCATGGGTTTCGGCGGCCCTCCGGCCGGTCCCGCCGCGCCGCCCGCCCGCCCGCCGGCCGGCCGGATCACGCGCTGCCGGCCCGCCGGGGAGACGATGCGGCGGAACGACGCGCGATGATCGGAATGGCGCGTCAGATGGCCTGACCGCCCGACACCTCGATGCGCTGTGCGTTGATCCAGCGGTTGTCCTCGCCCAGCAGGCTGGCGATCATCGGCCCGATGTCGTCGGGCACGCCGACGCGGCCCAGCGCGGTCATGTCTGCGAAGACCGCGTTGAGGTCCGGCGTGTCGCGCACCGCGCCGCCGAGAAAGTCGGTCTCGATCGCGCCGGGCGCCACCGTGTTCACGGCGATGCCGCGCGGCCCCAGCTCCTTGGCGAGGTAGAGGCTCAGGATCTCGACGGCGCCCTTCACCGCCGCGTAGGCCGCGAAGCCCGGATAGGAGACCCGCGTCAAGCCGGAGGAGAGGTTCACGATGCGCCCGCCGTCGGCGAGCAGGGGCAGCAGCGTCTGGGTCAGGAAGAAGACGCCCTTGAAATGGACGTCGACCAGCCGGTCGAACTGCGCCTCGGTCGTCCCGCCGATCGGCGCCATGTCGCCGTGGCCGGCGTTGTTGACGAGATGGTCGAAGGTCGGGCGTTGCCAGGTCTCGTCGAGCGCGGCACGCAGCCGGCTGGAGAAGGACGCGAATCCGGCCATGGCGCCGGTGTCGAGCTGGAGGGCGACGGCCCGGCGGCCCATGTCCAGAATCTCGGAAACGACCGCCTCGGCCTCGTCGGCGCGACTGCGGTAGGTGACGACGACATCGCCGCCGCGACGGGCGATGGCAAGGGCGGTGTTGCGGCCCAGGCCGCGGCTGGAACCGGTAACGAGGGTGATCTTGGTCATGGACGTGCTCCTTCCTGGCGAAGCCACTCGGTGGGAAGCCACGCGGTGGCCGGTCCGTTATCGGTCAGGCGTGCCCGCGTGTGTTGCCGGATGCTCCGCGCTTCTTGCCCGATCCTCCGGATCGTCTTCGCAGGAGCGTGCGGAATGCCTATGATCGCCGCATGACCAGCTTGCTCGATGCGGTTCGCCGCCATGCCGATGCCCACGCCGACCGGGACGGGATCGCCCGCACCGCCATCGCGGGGCTCACGACGATCCGGGCGCTCGGCCCGACCGATCTGGTCTACGCGATTTCGCGCCCGCTGGTGGCGCTGGTGGTGCAGGGAGCCAAGCGCGTGACGATGGGCGTCCGCGGTTTCGACTTCGCGGCGGGGGAGTCCCTGCTCGTCGCGGCGGACGTGCCGACGGTCAGCCAGATCACGCGGGCGAGCCCGGCGGCCCCCTATTACTCGCTGGTGCTCGACCTCGATCCGGCCGTCATCGCCGAACTGTGCGGCGCGATGACGCCGCAGCCCGGAACCGACGCCGCGCCCGTGCGCGTCGATCCGACCGAAGCCGAGGTCGCGGACGCCGCGCTGCGGCTGATGCGCCTGCTCGACCTGCCGGATGCGCTCCCCGTGCTGGGCAAGCCGCTGGTGCGCGAACTGCATTACTGGCTGCTGGCGGGCCGCCATGGTCCGACGATCCGGCGGCTGGGCTGGCACGGGGAGCAGGGCCAGCGCATCGCCCGCGCCGTCGCCCTTCTGCGGAGCGATTTCGCCAGGCCCCTGCGGGTCGACCGGCTCGCGGCGCTGGCCGGCATGAGCCCGTCCTCCTTCCACAAGCATTTCCGGGCGGTGACGACGCTGTCCCCCCTGCAATTCCAGAAGCAGCTCCGGCTGATCGAGGCGCGCCGGCTGATGCTGGCGGAAGGCCGCCCTGCCAGCCACGCCGCCTTCGAGGTGGGCTACGAGAGCGTGCCGCAATTCACCAGGGAGTATGGGCGGCTGTTCGGCCGGCCGCCGGTGCGCGACGTCAGGGCGGCGAAGGAAGGCGGTCTGGCCGCCTGACGGGTTTCCGGAGAGTGGCCCCGTCAGAGGTCGGTGAAGCCCGCCTCCTCGCGGTCCTCCGCCCCCAGCCGGACGAACTGGTCGAGCAGCCAGGAGGCGGCCGGACCGGGCGGGGCGTCGCGCCGCCAGATCCCGGCGAAGCGGTAGGTGCCGCCGGGATGGTCGGGCATGGCGAGCCGCACCAGCGTGCCGGCCACGAGATCCGGTTCGATCATCGGCAGCGGCATGTTGCCCCAGCCGATCCCCTCGCGCAGCAGGGCGTGCTTGGCGCCCAGGTCTGCGAGCCTCCAGGTGCGGGCGCTCATCACCGAATAGTCCTGCCCCTCCGTGAAGCGCGACCGGTCGGTGAGGACGAGCTGGACATGGTCGCGGCCGGCGCCGGGCGGGATGCGCTCCATGCGCCCCAGCGGATGGTCGGGCGCCGCGACCGGGACCATCGGCACCGAGCCGGCGGCCATGCAGTCCAGCCCCTGCACCCCGGCGGCGAGCGGGCCGGAGAGGCCGACGACCGCCCGGCGGTCGAGCACCAGCGCCGTCACGGCCCCCAGCGCTTCGGCGTGCAGGCGGAGCGAGACCGTCGGGTATTCCCGCGCGAAGGCCCGCAGCACCCGCCCCAGCCGGCCGGCCGGCAGCATCACGTCGACGGCGAGATCGACCTCCGCCTCCAGCCCGTCGAGCAGGCCCTTGACCTTGGCCCGCAGGCCGTCGATCCCCTGCGCGATGGCGCGCGCCTCGGCGAGCAGGGCGCGCCCGGCGGTGGTCAGGGTCGGCTTGCGCGACCCCTCGCGCTCGAACAGCGGCAGGCCGAGCTGGGCCTCCAGGTTGGCGATGCCGTAGCTGATGACGGAGACGGCGCGGTTCAGCCGCCGTCCGGCGCCGGCGAAGCTGCCGGCGTCGACGACCGCGAGGAAGATGCGGAGCTGGTCGAGGCTGGGGGTACCGGGGGTGCTCATCGCTCAACTCCGCTCATCGTTCAACTTCATCGAACATCTTGTCGTGTTTTATGCGGCTGAACCTGAACGGCGGCAACCGATACAGTCTCTCCAACGAAACAAGCCGGCCGTGCCCAACCGATGGCCCCCGGCATTCCCAAGGAGACCGACCATGATCGAGCTTCGTCCCTTCGCCCGGCTCGGCGGTGAGAACCATGGCTGGCTGGACGCCAAGCACCATTTCTCCTTCGCCAACTACTACGATCCCAAGCGGATGGGCTGGGGCAACCTGCGGGTCTGGAACGACGACACCATCGCGCCCCACACCGGCTTCCCGCCGCACCCCCACCGCGACATGGAGATCATCACCTATGTCCGCGAAGGGGCCATCACCCACGAGGACAATCTCGGCAACAAGGGCCGCACCGAGGCGGGCGACGTGCAGGTGATGTCGGCCGGCACCGGCATCGCCCATTCGGAATACAACCGGGAGGACGTGACCACCCGCATCTTCCAGATCTGGATCCTGCCGACGCGGACCGGCGAGAAGCCGGGCTGGGGCTCCAAGCCCTTCCCCAAGGGCGAGCGCGGCGGGCGCTTCGTGACGCTGGCCTCGGGCTACGCCGACGACGGCGACGCGCTGCCGATCCGCACCGACGCCCGCGTGGTGGGGGCGACGCTGAAGGCGGGCGAGACGGCGGAGTATGCGCTGGGCTCGGATCGCCGCGCCTACCTCGTGCCCGCCACCGGGGCGGTCGAGGTCGACGGGGTGCGGGTGAACGCCCGCGACGGCGCGGCGATCTCGGATGTCGAGCGCTTCACGGTGACGGCGATCGAGGACAGCGAGCTGGTCCTGGTGGACGCCGCCTGACGCCCTCCGTCCTCCGGGCACCCTCCGTCCCGTGAGGGAACTCCGGCACCCGGTCTCCTGTTCAGGCGGCGGGGTGCCGTGGGGCGGTGTGGTCGTCCGGCCGGTGCCCGTGGCCAGGGAGCACCGGCGGATGCGTTTCATCATCAATGGGCAATCGGTCGAGCGGGCGCTGGACGCGCGCACCTCGCTGCTCGATCTGCTGCGCGACCATCTCCACCTCACCGGAACCAAGAAGGGGTGCAACCAGGGCGCCTGCGGCGCCTGCACCGTCCTGGTCGAGGGCGAGCGGATCAACGCCTGCCTCGCGCTGGCCGTGCAGTACCAGGAGCGGCCGATCACCACGATCGAGGGGCTGGGCGAAGAGGTGGCGCTCCATCCGTTGCAGCGGGCCTTCATCGAGCATGACGGCTTCCAGTGCGGCTACTGCACCCCCGGCCAGATCTGCTCGGCGGTCGGCATGATGGCGGAGGCCGGGCGCGGCGTGCCGAGCGCCGTCACCGCAGATCTGGACGGAGACTCCGTCGATCTGACCCACGACGAACTGCGCGAGCGGATGAGCGGCAACCTGTGCCGCTGCGGCGCCCACAACGGCATCATCGAGGCGATCCAGGCGGCCATGGCACCCGCCCCGGCGCAAGCCGCTCCGGTGAAGGAGGACGCGCGATGAACCCGTTCGACTACGCCCGCGCCGCCGACCCGGCGGAGGCGGTCCGTCTTGCCGGCGCGCGTCCGAACACCAAGTTCCTCGGCGGCGGGACCAACCTCGTCGACCTGATGCGCGAGACGATCGAAACCCCGGACTCGCTGGTCGACGTCACCGGCCTGTCCCGGCGGATCGAGGTGCTGGCGGATGGCGGCATCCTGATCGGGGCGGCCGCGCGGAACACCGCCGTCGCCGCCGACCCCGCTGTGCGCAAACGCTTTCCAATGCTGGCCCGCGCCATTCTGGCCGGCGCCTCCGCTCAGATCCGCAACATGGCGACGGTCGGCGGGAACATCATGCAGCGCACGCGCTGCTGCTACTTCTACGACGACGCGGCGCGCTGCAACAAGCGTGTCCCCGGCGCCGGCTGCGACGCGGTCGGCGGCTTCAACCGCATGCACGCCATTCTCGGCGCGTCGCCGGCCTGCGTCGCCACCCACCCGTCCGACCTGTGCGTGGCGCTGGCGGCCCTCGACGCCGTCGTCCATGTCGAGGGCCCGACGGGCGGGCGGACCCTGCGCTTCATCGATTTCCACCGCCTGCCGGGCGACCGGCCCGACATCGAGACCGCGCTGGCCGCCGACGAGCTGATCACGGCGGTGGAACTGCCGCCGCTGTCCGCCGCCGCGCGCTCGACCTACCGCAAGGTGCGCGACCGGTCCAGCTACGCCTTCGCGCTCGTCTCGGTCGCGGCGGCGCTCGACGTCGCCGCCGACGGCACGGTCGGCACCGTCCGGCTGGCGCTGGGCGGCGTGGCGCACAAGCCCTGGCGGGCGGCGAAGGCCGAAGCCGCCCTGCACGGCGCTCCGGCGACCGAAGCCAGCTTCCGCGCGGCGGCCGAGGCCGAACTGATGGACGCCGTCGGGCTGCCCGGCAACGCCTTCAAGATCGAACTGGCCAAACGGACCATCGTCGCCACCCTCGCGGGCTTGGTCCGGGGAGAGCGGTCATGAGCCTCATTCGCGATGCCATCGACGCGGTCCGCCGTCTGGTGCCCGAGGCGCTGCCCGGAGCCTTGCCGTCCGAAGCGCCGCCCGATCCCCTGATCGACGCGCGCCGCGTGATCGGCACGCCGCTGTCGCGGGTCGACGGCCCGCTCAAGGTGGCCGGCAAGGCGCGCTTCGCCGCCGAGGTGCCGCTCGACGGCCTCGTGTACGCGGCGTTGCGCTACAGCGCCGTCGCGCGCGGCCGCATCGCCGTGCTGGACACCGCCGCGGCCGAGGCGGCGCCCGGCGTCCTGCTGGTGATGACCCACCGCAACGCGCCGCGACTCTCGCCGCCCCCGCTGATGATGGCCGACCCGCGCGGCGCGGCGGCCAGCAGCCTGCCGGTGATGCAGGACGCGACGATCCGCTGGAACGGCGAGCCGGTCGCCCTGGTGGTGGCGGCGACGCAGGAACAGGCGGAGCACGCCGCCTCGCTGATCCGCATCGATTACGAAGCCGAGGCGGCGGCCCTCTCCTTCGACGCGGCCAAGCCGCACGCCGCGCCGCCGGGCGACATCCTGGGCGAGCCGACGACCATCAAGGTCGGCGACGCCGAGGCGGCTGTCGCCGGGGCGGCCTTCCGCGTCGACCGGATCTACCGCACGCCGCGCCACAACCATTGCGCCATCGAGCCGCACGCCGTCACCGTCGCCTGGGAGGGGGACTCGCTCACCATCCACGACGCGACCCAGATGGTGCATCTGACCCGTTCAACGATGGCGGCGGTGTTCGGCATCGCCGAGGAGCAGGTCCGTGTCCTGTCGCCCTTTGTCGGCGGCGGCTTCGGCAACAAGGCGGTGTGGAACCACCATGTCCTCGCCGCGGCGGCGGCCCGGATGGTGAACCGTCCGGTCCGCCTGGCGCTGTCGCGCGAGGGCGTGTTCCGCGCCACCGGCGGCCGGACCTTGACCGAACAGCGCGTCGCGCTCGGCGCCAAGGCGGACGGCACGCTCGCCGGGCTGATCCACTCGGGCGTCACCGGCATCACCAGCCACAACCAGTGCCCGGAGCAGTTCAGCTTTCCGGCCCGCCACCTCTACGCCGCCGACTCCTTCCTGATCACCCAGTCGGCGGTCGAGTTGGACATGGTCGCCAACACCTTCATGCGGGCACCGGGTGAATCGATCGGAACCTTCGCGCTGGAATCGGCGATCGACGAGCTGGCGGAGACGATGGGGCTCGACCCGGTCGAGCTGCGCCGCCGGCTGGAACCGGAGCGGGACCCGACCTCCGGCCTCGCCTTCTCGTCGCGGCATCTGGTGGAGGCCTACCGGCGCGGCGCCGAACGCTTCGGCTGGGACCGGCGCAACCCGACCCCGCGCGCGCGGCGCGACGGCGACTGGCTGATCGGGCAGGGGGTGGCGACCGCCACCTACCCCTATTACCGGATGCCGGGCGGCGAGGCGCGCATCCGCCTGAGGGCGGACGGCCACGCCGTCGTCCAGATGGCGGCGCACGAGATGGGGATGGGGACGGCGACCGTCCAGGCGCAGCAGGCGGCCGAGCGGCTCGGCCTGCCGGTCGAGCGCGTCACCTTCGAGTATGGCGACAGCGCGCTGCCGCGCGGGACGCTGGCCGGCGGCTCGTCGCAGAGCGCCTCGATCGCCGCCGCCGTCGCCGCGGCCCAGGCGGTGCTGGTCGAACAGCTGCTCCGGCTGGCCGGCAACGATTCGCCGCTGGCCGGCCTGAAACCCGCCGAGGTGGAGGCCCGTGACGGCGGGCTCTGTTACCGCGACGACCCGCGGCGTTGCGAGAGCTACGCCTCGATCCTGCGGCGCGCCGGTCAAGACGAACTGGTGGCCGAGGCGGCGGCCCCGCCGCCGGCCGAGACGCAGGCCTATTCGATGCATTCCTACGGAGCGCAGTTCTGCGAGCTGCGGGTCAACGCCGTGACCGGCGAGACGCGGGTGACGCGCTGGGTCGGCTCCTTCAACACCGGCCGGATCCTCAATCCCAAGACGGCGGCCAGCCAGTTCCGCGGCGGCATCATCATGGGGCTCGGGCTGGCGCTCACCGAGGAGACGCTGTTCGACGAGCGGACCGGCCGCATCATGAATCCGTCGCTCGCCGACTATCATGTGCCGGTCCATCTCGACGTTCCGGAGATCGACGTGATCTGGAACGACATCCCGGATCCGCACAGCCCGCTGGGGCTGCATGGCATCGGCGAGATCGGCATCACCGGCGTCGGCGCCGCCGTGGCCAACGCCGTCCACAACGCGACCGGCATCCGCGTCCGCGAACTGCCGATCACCCTCGACAAACTGCTGTGACGCGGATGCCCTGACGTGGAGGGGGGCTACTTGACCAGGGGGCAGCCGCCCTTGTCGAGCGGGCGGTAGGCCTGGTTGCCCGGGATGGTGCTCAGCACCTTGGTGTAGTCCCACGGCCCCTTGGATTCGGCCGGGGACTTCACCTGCATCAGGTACATGTCGTGCACCATGCGGCCATCGGCGCGCAGCGTGCCGCCCTTGGCGAAGGCGTCGTTGACCGGCGTCTCGCGCATCTTCGCCATCACCGTCTTGGCCTCGTCGCTGCCGGTCGCCTCGATGGCCTTCAGGTAGTGGCGGACGGCCGAGTAGTTGCCGGTCTGGATCATGCTGGGCATCCGGCCGGTCCGCGCCGTGTAGGCCTTGGCGAAGGCCCGGCTGTCGTCGTCGCGCTCGGGATTCCAGCCGTCCATCAGCACCAGCCCCTGGGCGGCCGGCAGCCCCAGCGAATGGATGTCGGTCGGGAACATCAGCAGGCTCGCCAGGGTCTGGCCACCCTGGGGGATCCCGAACTCCTGCGCCTGCTTGATCGAGTTGGCGGTGTCGGCCCCGGCGTTGGCCAGCGCGATGACCTTGGCCTTCGACCCCTGCGCCTGGAGCAGGAAGGAGGAGAAGTCGGCGGTGTTCAGCGGATGCCGCACCGCTCCCACCACCGTGCCGGCGTTGGCCTTCAGCACCTCCGACACGTCCTTTTCCAGGGCGTGGCCGAAGGCGTAGTCGACGGTCATGAAGTACCAGGTGTCGCCCAGCTGCTTGACGCCCGCCGTCCCCATGCCCTGCGCGAGCGCGTAGGTGTCGTAGGTCCAATGCGCGGTGGTCGGCGAACAGGCGGTTCCGGTGAGTTGCGCGGCACCGCCGCCGGAGATCAGGAAGACGCGGTTCTTCTGCTTGGTGATCTCCTGCACCGCCAGCGCCACCGAGGAGGTCGGCACGTCGACGATCACGTCGACCTGCTCGGTGTCGATCCATTTGGTGACCAGCGCCGCGCCGATGTCGGGCTTGTTCTGGTGGTCGGCGAAGATGATCTCGACCGGCTTGCCAGCGACCTTGCCGCCCATCTCCTCCACCGCCATCCGCACCGCCTCGACCGAGCCCATGCCGGTGGGATCGGCGTAGGGGCCGGTCATGTCGTTCAGCACGGCGATCCTCACCTTGCCGTCGGAGATCTCGGCCTGTGCCGCTCCCGCCACCAGGGCCAGCGCGCTCACGCCAGCCGCCAGAATCCACCGCGTCATGCGCAATCCTCCCTTTGTTTTGTCGTTCGTTGCTGTCGTTCGCCGGCTTGTCGTTTATCGCTGTCCGGTCAGAACGCCACGTTGTCGCCGCCCTTGGTCTGGAGCATGGCGCGTGCCTCCTCCGGCGTCGCGATGTCCAGGCTCAGCTCCTCCAGGATGCGGCGGATCTTGGCGACCTGCTCGGCGCTCGACGTCGCCAGCCTGCCCTTGCCGGCGTAGAGGCTGTCCTCCAGCCCGACCCGGACGTTGCCGCCGAGGATCGCGCCCAGCGTCACGAAGGACATCTGGTGGCGGCCGGCCGCCAGCACCGACAGGTAGTAATCCTGGCCGAACAGCCGGTCGGCGGTCGCCTTCATGTGCATCAGGTTCTCCGGATCGGCGCCGATGCCGCCGAGGATGCCGAAGATGCACTGGGTGAAGAAGGGCGGCTTGACGATGCCCCGGTCGGCGAAATGCGCCAGAGTGTAGAGGTGGCCGACGTCGTAGCACTCGAACTCGAACCGCGTGCCGGCGTCGCCCAGTTCCCGCATCCCCCGCTCGATCTGGGCGAAGGTGTTGGACAGGATGAAGTCGGTCGTCGATTCCAGATAGGGCCTCTCCCAGTCGTGCTGGAACTGTCCGATCTTCGCGGCGGCGCCGGAAATGTTGAAGTTCATCGAGCCCATGTTCATCGAGGCGACCTCCGGCTGCGCCCATTTGGCCGCCGCCAGCCGCTCGTCCAGCGTCATGCCCAGCCCGCCGCCGGTGGTGATGTTCAGGATGGCGGCGCTCCGCTGCTTGATGCGCGGCAGGAATTGGGCGAACAGCTCCGGCGACGGGGACGGCTTGCCGGTGTCGGGATCGCGGGCGTGGAGATGGATCATGGCGGCGCCGGCTTCGGCCGCCGCCACCGCGTCCTGCACGATCTGGTCCGGGGTGATCGGCAGATGCGGCGACATCGTCGGCGTGTGGATGGAGCCGGTCACGGCGCAGGTGATGATGACCTTGTCGGCGCGCTTCATGGATGTTCCCTCCAGGCTTCCCGGCCGCTGTCCGTTGGGCGGCTTGTTCGCGGCGGGGCGTTTTCGCCGCCGGGACGGCCGGCCTGCTTGTCTACTTTGCGGGAATGCACGTTACTGAAAAGTAGGTTGCTGCACAAGGTGGCGTGACGGACAGTATGCCGAACGATCTGTTCGAGCTTGTGCGGATTGGGAGGGGCGGGCGAGGGACGCGCCGCCGTATCATGGCGCGTCTCCGCCTGTCTCCCGCCGGTCAGCGCGGCGTGCTGGCGGCCTCGCTCCAGCCCGGCGGCACGCCGTTCATGTCGGGCAGCCGGTGGGCGATGCCCTTGTGGCAGTCGATGCAGGTGCGCTGGCCGGTGAACAGATACTCCTGGTGGATGCGCGCCGCCCGCGCGCCCTGCTTGGTGATGTCCATCGAGTCGGCGGTGTGGCAGTTGCGGCATTCCAGCGAGTTGTTCGCCTTCAGCCGTGCCCACTCGTGCTCGGCAAGTTCGCGGCGCATGGCGACGAACTTGTCGCGGGTGTCGATGGTGCCGAAGATCTTGCCCCAGACCTCCTTCGAGGCCTGCATCTTGCGGGCGATCTTGTCGGTCCAGTTGTGCGGGACATGGCAGTCCGGGCAGGTCGCCCGCACGCCCGAGCGGTTGGTGAAGTGGATGGTCTGCTTCATCTCCTCGTACACGTTGTCGCGCATCTCGTGGCAGCTCGTGCAGAAGGCTTCGGTGTTGGTCACCTCCAGGGCGGTGTTGAAGCCGCCCCAGAACATGACCCCGGCGACGAAGCCGCCCAGCGTCAGGAAGCCGAGGCTGAGATAGCGGCTTGGGCTGGAGATGGTGCGCCAGACGTCCAGCAGGAGGGCCGTCAGCCGCCCCCTCATCGCCGGTCCCCCCCGTCGGACGGCCGGCTGAGCAAGGCGTCGATGTCCTTGAACCCGTTCGGCACGATCGGCTGCGCCACCGTCTGCGGCACATGGCACTGCATGCAGAAGTAGCGGCGCGGCGCGACGCCGCCCAGCGTCTGGCCCTCGCGGTCGACGTAGTGGGTGATGCTGATCATCGGCGCCTGCGACGCCTCGGTGAAGCGCCGGCTGTGGCAGGTCAGGCACTGGTTGTTGTTCAGCGTGATCTGGTAGTCGCGCACGTTGTGCGGGATCACCGGCGGCTGTTCGGGGTAGTTTCGGGCGACGCGGCGGTCATCGGTGACGTCGGCCGGGATCGGCGGCGCCGGGTTCTGGTCGACGAAGTTCACCGGCGGACGCCAGGGATCGTCCAGGCGCTTGGGCTGCGCGTCGAGGCCGCCGCTCTGCGCCGACAGCATGGCGGGGACGAGGAAGGGAAGCACGGCAAGCGCCGCGAGGTGGCTGGGACGCATGGCACATCTCCTCCCTCAGACCGCGACGACCTTGACGGCGCATTTCTTGAAATCGCTCTGCTTGCTGATCGGGTCGGTGGCGTCGAGCGTGCACTTGTTGATCAGGCGGGCCGAATCGAACCAGGGCACGAAGACCACGCCGCGCGGCGGCTTGTTGCGTCCGCGCGTCTCCACCCGCGTCCGCATTTCGCCGCGCCGCGACATCACCGTCACCTCCGACCCGCGCCGCAATCCGCGCTCGCGGGCGTCGTCGGGGTGCATGAAGACCATCGCCATCGGCATCGCCCGGTACAGCTCCGGCACCCGCATGGTCATCGAGCCGGAGTGCCAGTGTTCCAGCACGCGCCCCGTCACCAGCCACAGGTCGAACTCGCGGTCGGGCTCCTCGGCCGGCGGCTCGTAGGGGAAGGCGAAGAGGTTCGCCTTGCCGTCGGGGTTGCCGTAGAACTTCACGCCCTCGCCCGGCTTGACGAAGGGGTCGAGCCCCTCGCGGTAGCGCCAGCGCGTCTCCTTGCCGTCGACCACCGGCCAGCGCAGGCCGCGCACCTGGTGGTAGGTGTCGAACGGCGCCAGATCGTGGCCGTGGCCCCGGCCGAACCCGGCGTACTCCTCGAACAGCCCCTTCTGGACGTAGAAGCCGAAGGCCTTGGATTCGGCGTTGTCGTACTCCGGATCCATCTCCGACAGCGGGAAGCGGTCGACCTGCCCGTTGCGGAACAGCACGTCGAACAGCGTCTTGCCCCGGTAGTCCGGGTTGGCGTCCAGCGTCTCCTTCGGCCACACCTCGTCGGTGGTGAAGCGCTTGGAGAACTCCATGAGCTGCCAGAGGTCGGAGCGCGCCTCGCCCGGCGCGGTGACGAGCTGGTGCCAGAAATGGGTGCGGCGCTCGGCGTTGCCGTAGGCGCCCTCCTTCTCCACCCACATGGCGGCGGGCAGGATCAGGTCGGCGGCCGATGCCGTCACCGTCGGGTAGGCGTCGGAGACGACGATGAAATTCTCCGGGTTGCGGTAGCCGGGGTAGGTCTCGTTGCCGCTGTTGGGCGCGGCCTGGAGGTTGTTGTTGACCATCACCCAATAGGCGTTGAGCTTCCCGTCCTTCAGCATGCGGTCCTGCTGGACGGCGTGGTAGCCGACCTTGGCGGGCAGCAGGTCCTTGGGCAGCTTCCACGCCGTCTCCGTGTGGGCGCGGTGGGTCGGGTTGGCGACCTGCATGTCGGCGGGCAGCCGGTGCGAGAAGGTGCCGACCTCGCGCGCCGTGCCGCAGGCGGACGGCTGGCCGGTCAGCGAGAAGGGGCTGTTGCCCGGCTCGGAGATTTTTCCGGTCAGCAGGTGGATGTTGTAGACCATGTGGTTGACCCACACGCCGCGCACATGCTGGTTGAAGCCCATGGTCCACAGCGACATGACCTTGGTCTTCGGGTCGGCGTAGAGCTCGGCCAGGGCGAGCAGCCGCTCCTTCGGCACCTTGGTCAGCTCGGCCGTGTAGTCGAGCGTGTAGGTGCTGACGAACCTGGCGAAGGCGTCGAAGTCGATCGGCTTGGAATCGGTCGGGTCCTTCGCGTTGGCGGCGCGCACCTCCAGCACGTTCTCCGGGCGCAGGCCGTAGCCGATGTCCTTCTGGCCGAGCCGGAAGTTGCAGTGCCTGTCGATGAAGTCGCGGTTGACCCGGTTGGTCTGGATGATGTGGTTGGCGATGTAGTTCAGGATCGCCAGATCGGTTCCCGGCTGGAAGATCATCGGGATGTCGGCCAGCTCGAAGCTGCGGTGCTCGAAGGTGGAGAGCACCGCGACCTTGACGTGCTTGTGGGCCAGCCGGCGGTCGGTGATGCGCGTCCACAGGATCGGGTGCATCTCCGCCATGTTGGAGCCCCACAGCACGAAGGCGTCGGCCTGCTCGAAATCGTCGTAGCAGCCCATCGGCTCGTCCATGCCGAAGGTGCGGATGAAGGCGATGGCGGCCGACGCCATGCAGTGGCGGGCGTTGGGGTCGAGGTTGTTGGTGCGGAAGCCGGCGCGCATCAGCTTCGACGCCGCGTAGCCTTCCCAGATCGTCCATTGGCCGGAGCCGAACATGCCGACCGCGTCGGGGCCCTTCTCCTTCAGCACGCGCTTCCACTGCGCCGCCATCTCGTCGAAGGCGCGATCCCAGGAGACCGGCTGGAACTCCCCCTCCTTGTGGTACTTGCCGTCGCGCATGCGCAGCAGCGGCTGGGTCAGCCGGTCCTGGCCGTACATGATCTTGGAGAGGAAATAGCCCTTCACGCAGTTCAGGCCGCGGTTGACCTCCGCCTGCATGTCGCCGTGGGTGGCGACGACGCGGTTGTCCTTGGTCGCCACCATCACGCCGCAGCCGGTGCCGCAGAAGCGGCAGGGCGCCTTGGACCATTTCAGCGAGGAATCCTCGCCGGCCACCATCGAGGTCTGGGCCATGGCCGGCAGGCCGATGCCGCCGGCCGCGGCCGCGGCGGCCACCGCCTGGGCCTTGATGAAATCCCGACGGTCCATCATTGGCGTTTCCCCTCTTTCTGCGTGTTTGGATTGCGTTTCGTTTCGCTCAGGCACCGGCCGTGCCGGCCTCCTCCACTTCGGGTGATGAGGGTTCGAGGTGATGGAAGACGAGGACGGCCGACATCACCCCGTCCATCAGGTGCATGGCGGTCATCCGGTCGGCGATCCAGCCCTCGTGCGGGCCTTCGGCGGTGACCACCATCTTGCCTTGCTGTTCGATGTGGATTTCGACGCCCGGCATGGCCGACAGCGCGGCGCGCACCGCTTCCGACCGCTCCGGCCGGACATGCAGCAGGAGGGAGGCGAGGTGGCGTTCCCCGTCCGTCGGCGCGGAATCCGGCGCGGGATCATGGCGCATGCGGTCCTCCCGATGGGATGGTCGGTGCTGGCTGGGCGTGCAGGGTGACGGCGCCGGCCGGGCAGGAGGCGACGCAGGCGCCGCAGCCGGTGCAGGCGTCGCCGTCGATGCGGGCGTGGGCGGCGCCGCCGGGGGCCGGGGCGAAGCGGATGGCCGATTCCGGGCAGGCGTCCTGACAGCTCCGGCAGACGACGCGCCGTGCGGCCAGGCATCGGTCGGTCACCCCGACGGCGAGCGCCCAGGGCCGGGCGGCGCGGTCGAAGATCGGTTCCGGGCAGGCCTCGGCGCAGGCGCCGCAGAAGCTGCACTCGCCGAGCGAGAAGTCGGCTTCGGGAAAGCCGCCGTCGCCCGGCCGCAGGATGGCCTCCGGGCAGGCGTCCACGCAGGCATCGCAGCGGCTGCACAGGGAGGTGAAGAACTCGCTCATTGACCAGGGCGGGCGGATCGGGCGGGGGGGGTGCCGCCGCCCCGTGAGAAAGCCTCGTCGTCCTAAGTCGGTCGCGTCGCCGTCCATGACGCGCTCCTCAAACCGGCGGGGGACCGGGCGGTCCGAGGATCAGCTGCGACATCCAGACCAGGAAGCCGTAGCCGCCCACCACGGCGACCGACAGCACCGGCCAGATCAGCACGGCGAGCACCAGGAACATGGCGATCTCCCGCCGTTTGGTGCGCGGATCGGGCGGCAGGGCGCCGCCGGGGGACAATCGGGAAACGGTGGAGAAACCGTTGCTTGGTCGGGTCTGGCTCATCCGGTTGCAGCCTTCTGCTCGTTTTTCCGGCATCGCTCCAACCAAGAATTGTCCCAAGCGTTTCGTGAGGGAAAGCGCTCCAGACGGGGTAGCCCTTTCCTTCCGGTCCCGGCTCCTTTCAGGCGGCGATGGATTCGGCCAGCCGGCCCCGGTAGAGCGCGGCCAGCAGGTCGGTCTGGGTGACGATGCCGACCAGCACCCCTTCCGCGTCCACCACCGGCATGTGGTGCAGCCCGCCGTCGGACATCAGCGGGATCAACGTCGACACCGGCGTGGCGGTCGACACCGAGGGAACGGCGGCCGTCATGACGGCGGCGGCACGCTTCGCCCCTCCGGCTCGCGGCCCATCCCCCATCAGCCTGTTCCCCATCGCCTGGGCCGTCAGGTCGGCCTGGGTGACGATGCCGACGACCCGGCGCGCCGCGTCGACCACCGGGACGGCGGTCAGCCGGTGCCGGCGCATCAGGTCCCACACCTGCCGCAGGCTGGTGTCGGGGGTGACGGCGACGACGTCGCGGGACATCAGGTCGGCGCAGGCGATCTCCCCGAAGCGCCGTTGCAGGCTGTGCAGCTCGGCCTCACGGAACAGTGTGTCGAGGTCGTCGCGGCTGATGTCGAAGAACTCGTTGTGCTGCCGCAGCACCGCGTCGAGATCCTCCGGGGTGAAACCCAGCCGGTCGCCCGGCGGCGGGTCGGCGGTGGCGTGGATGGGCGCGTGCTGCACCGGCAGCGGGTGCGGGTAGCGGCGCCGGGTGACGTTGTTGAAGGCGAGGGCGAGGATCAGCAGGATCAGCGCGTTCAGCCCGACCGGCAGCAGGGCGAAGCGGTAGCCCTCGGCCTGGATCGCCGGGCCGCCGAGCACCGCGGTGAGCGCCACCGCCCCGCCCGGCGGGTGCAGGCAGCGCAGGGCCGACATCGCCCCGATGGCGCCGCACACCGCCAGCGCCGCCGTCCCGGCCATGTCCACGCCCATGTCCGGACCGAGCCAGCGGGCGCAGGCGACGCCGACCAGCGCCGAGACGGCGTTGCCGCCCAGCACCGACCAGGGCTGGGCCAGCGGGCTGGCGGGGGCGGCGAAGAGCAGGACGGCCGACGCCCCCATCGGAGCGATCAGCAGCGGCAGATCGTCCACCGGCCCGACCATCGTCCGGCAGACGAGGCCGGTCGCCAGGATGCCGAGGAACGAGCCGCAGCAGGCGCGCGTCCGCTCCACCCAATCCACGCCCGGCGGGGCGGGAACGAAGCTCCGGCACCAGCGGCCGAAGCGCTGCGCGAGCGAGGCCATGGCGGCGGGCCCGCGACGATTATTGCGACTGGCTTTTCAGGAAGGCGACGAGGTCGGCGCGCTGGGTGTCGTTCTTGATGCCGGCGAAGGCCATCTTGTTGCCGGGAAGCGAGCCCTTGGGATCCTTCAGGTAGCCGTCGAGCCGCGCCTCATCCCAGGCGAAGCCGCCGTCCTTCAGCGCGGGGGAGTAGTTGAAGCCCGCCGCAGAGCCGACCGGGCGGCCGACGACGCCGTGCAGGTTGGGGCCGACCCGGTTGGGGCCGCCGGCCTCGATGGTGTGGCAGGCCTTGCAGGCGTTGAAGACCTTCTGGCCGGCCTCGGCATCGCCGTCGGCCCGCGCGATCCCCGTCGCGGCAGTGGAAACAACGCAGGCAAGCAGAAGCACGCGCAATGACGTCACGTCAGCGATCCTTGTTCTTGGCGGTTGGCGAGCCACGCCGGGGCCGTGCGCCACCCTGTCCGGGCGACCGCCGCCGGGCGGGCCCACGGACCTTACGGATGTGCCGCGGCGCGAAAAAGCGAAACTATTCGATGGATGCCATCGGCGATTCCGAAGGATGCCGGCGGCGTTGCCGCCTGATCGCGGCGCCTGGTTGTTTTTTGGGCTCCGGGTCGTACGCAATTGCCTCCGGATGCCCTGCTCCCCATGATAAGCGGCACGATGACCGTAAATCTGACGAACTGCGATCGCGAGCCGATCCATATTCCAGGCAGTATTCAACCGCACGGTTGCCTTCTGGCCTGCGACACCGCCGCGGTGGTCGTTCTCCGTCATTCCGGAAACGCTGCGGACATGATCGGGGTCGATGGCGATCTCAACGGCCGGCCTCTGGAGGCGGTCGTCGGCGCGGAGGCCGCCCACACCATCCGCAACACCCTGGCCCGCACCCGCGAGGCGGCACGGCCGGCGATGGCGTTCGGCGTCGTCCTGGCCTCCGGGGTCGTGGGCGATGTCTCGGTCCACCGCTTCAAGGGCAACGCGATCGTCGAGTTCGAGCCGGCCTCCTCCAGCGTCGGCGAACCGCTCGAACTTGCGCGGGCGGTGATCGCCCACATCGGCGGCATCGAGCAGGACGATCGGCTGCACCGCGACGCCGCGCGCCATCTCCGGGCGATGCTCGGCTATGACCGGGTCATGATCTACCAGCTCGGCGCCGACGGGGCCGGACAGGTGATCGCCGAGGCGAAGAGGGCCGGGCTGGAAAGCTTCCTCGGGCAGTATTTCCCGGGCAGCGACATCCCGCAGCAGGCACGCGCGCTCTATCTCCGCAACCCGATCCGGATCATTTCGGACGCTCATGCCCAGCCCATCCCCCTGGTGCCGGTGCTGGACGAGTCGGGCGAACCGCTCGACCTGTCCTCCGCCCATCTGCGCAGCGTCTCGCCGATCCATTGCGAGTATCTGCGCAACATGGGGGTCTGCGCGTCGATGTCGATCTCGATCATCGTCGACGGCGCGCTGTGGGGCCTCATCGCCTGCCATCATTACAGTCCCCGCGCGCTGTCGATGGCGCAGCGGCTGACGGCGGAGGTGTTCGGCGAATTCTTCTCGCTCCACATCCAGGCGCTTCGCCACAAGAACACCCTGCAAGCGGCGACGCGCGCGCGCGGCGCCCTCGACCTCCTGCTGCTGAACGCCAACCACGCTGGGGACATCGACGGATTCCTGCGGGCCCACCTGTCCGACTTCGCGTCGCTGATTCCGTGCGACGGCATTGCCATGCATCTTCATGGCCGGCTGTCGGTCCAGGGCGCCGTCCCGCCGGCGCACGCGATGCCCGGCCTCGTCCGCTTCGCCGAGAGCGTCGCCGATGGAGGGGTCTGGGCGTCGGGCAAGCTGTCGAACGCGTTCGCGGCGGCGGCGGACTACGCGTCCGACGTGGCGGGCGTGCTGGTGGTGCCGATGTCGCAGCGGCCGCGCGACTTCCTGCTCTTCTTCCGCAAGGAGGTGGTGGAAACCCTCCAATGGGCCGGCAACCCGGAAAAGACCTACGAGGCCGGGCCGCTCGGCGACCGTCTGACTCCGCGCAAGAGCTTCGCGATCTGGAAGGAGATGGTCCACCGCCAGTCGAGGCATTGGAGCGACGAGGACCGCCAGTTCGCCGAGGCCATCCGCGTCGCCATCGCCGAGGTCGTCCTCCATCACAGCGAACTGATCGCCGACGAGCGGGCCAAGGCCGAGGTCCGCCAGCGGATGCTCAACGAGGAGCTGAACCACCGGGTCAAGAACATCCTCGCCCTGATCGGCGCGCTGGTGGCGCATCCGGTGGCGGAGGCCCAGACCCTGCAAGGCTACATCGCCACGCTGCGTGGCCGCATCCAGGCTCTTTCGATGGCGCATGACCAGATCGTGCGTGGGGACGGGGGCGGTCGCCTCGCCGGTCTTCTCGACGCCGAACTGTCGCCTTACCGGATGGGCGGCGTCACGATCGCGCTCGACGGTCCGGCGGTCGGCCTGGACGCCCGCGCCTATTCGGTCCTCGCCCTGGTTCTTCACGAACTGGCGACGAACGCCGCGAAATACGGCGCGCTGTCCCGCAGCGGCGGGCGGCTGGCGGTCCGGTGGTCGGTCGATGCCGGGGGCGGGTGCGAGATCCGGTGGGAGGAAAGCGGCGGTCCGGCGGTGACCCCGCCGAGCCGGACGGGCTTCGGAACGGTCCTGATCGACCGCAGCGTTCCCTTCGACCTCGGCGGCACGAGCGACATCGAGTACCACCCCGACGGGGTCAGGGCGCTGTTCCGCATTCCAGCCCGCTTCATCACGCTGCACGACGGCGAGGCGGCCGGACAGCCCGAGCCCGCTCCGGGGCAGGCGGAGGAGGACGGCGCCGACCTCGGAGGGCTGCGGGTTCTGATCGTCGAGGACCAGCTCGTCATCGCCGTCGGGCTGGAGCAGATGCTTGCCGACGCACGGATCCTCAGCGTCGTGACAGCCGCTTCGGTGGCCGAGGCGCTGCTTCAGATCAATGCGCAGGTGCCCGACGTGGCGATTCTCGACGTCAATCTCGGAAGCGGGACCTCCATCGCCGTCGCGGAGGAGCTTCGGCGCCAGGGCATCCCGTTCCTGTTCGCCACCGGCTATGGCGACAGCTCGCACATTCCCGCGACGTTCAAGAGCGTTCCGATCGTCCGCAAACCCTACGAGGCCGCCTCGATCATCGAGAGCCTGCGGCGGATCACCCTGTCCATTCGCTAGAGGGCGGCGTGTCGGCGCGAGAGCGCCTGTGGCCGCGCGACCAGCACCGTCGCGTTGTCCTGGTGCGGGACGCCCTTGCCCTCCAGCGCGGCGACAAGCGCCGCGGCCAGCTCCTCGGCGGCTGCGCCGTTCCACGCCGCGATGACCCGGTGCAGCTCGTCGTCGCCGAGGGTGTTGAGGCCGTCGCTGGCGAGGATGAGGGTGTCGCCCGGCTGGAGGGCGATCGGCCGCTGGACCAGATCGACCAGGGGAATCTCCTGTCCGGTGAGCGCGGAGCACAGCGCGCGGCGTTTCGGATGGGTCCGGACGATGGTCGCCGCGGCCGCGCCCTCCTCCACGGCCTGCCGCAGGAAGGGGCTCATCGAATGATCGGCGTTCAGCTTGTTCAGGGCGCCGTTGCGGTGCAGGTAGAGGTGGGAATCCCCGACGCTGACCCAGGACAGCGATTGTTCCTCCACGCAGGCCCCGACCAGCGTGGTCCCCATGCCGCGCAGCTCCGGCTTGGCCGTGATCGCGGAGGCCAGCCGGTCGTTGGCCATGTGGAGCGCCGCCTTCAGGCGGACGGGAACCGGCTCCGAACCGGCCTGGAACGCCGCGTCGAAGGCATCGGCGGCCATGCGGCTGGCCAGCGCGCCGTGCGCGTGTCCGCCGATGCCGTCGGCGACGATGGCCAGCAGCCGGCCGCCCGCGCCCGTCGAACACTCCGGAAGAGGGCGGAGAACATACGAGTCTTCCTGGTTGGAACGTGCGCCCACGATGCTGCGGCAGCCGAAGTCGATTCCCATTCCCACGTCGCTCTTCTCTCTTTTGCAGAGGATTGTTTATTGAGTTGCCCGCGTCATCCCGGCTTCTTGAGGCCGCCGTGCAGCATGGAGTTCGGGCAGACCCGGTTGCGCCCCTGCTTCTTGGCCGTGTAGAGCCGGGAATCGGCGAGCGCGATCAACTGCTGCTTGTCCCGATCGACCTCGTAGGCGCTCGCCACGCCGATGGACACGGTCAGCGGCAGCGTCACGTCGCCGGACTGGAGGGGCTTGCTCTCGACCATCGTCCGGATGCGTTCGGCGACCTGGAGCGTTTCCTCGAGCGTCACGCCGTTGACCACCATCATGAATTCCTCGCCGCCGTAGCGGCCGACCAGATCGTTCGGCCGGCTTCCCGAGGCGATCAGGGTGGCGACATATTGCAGGGCGAGATCGCCCAGCAGATGGCCGAAGGTGTCGTTCACCAGCTTGAAACGGTCGACGTCGATCATCAGCAGCGACAGCAGGCCGCTGCGGTTCTCGTTCAGCCGGCTGTCGAGCTCGTCGAGCAGCAGTTGCCGGTTGGCCAGCCCGGTCAGGGTGTCGCACAGGGCCGCCTGGTGAAGCTTCTTCAGATACTGGCCTTCCGCCTCGGTGATGTAGGTGAAGCGGAAGACGGCGTTCTTGCCGAAATGGATGACGTCGTCGGCCTGGAGCAGGCAGCGCCGGACACGCTCCGTGTTGACCACGGTGCCGTTGCTGGAATTCATGTCGACCAGCTCGGCGCCGTCCGCGCCCAGGCGGATCAGCGCGTGGATCCGGCTCGTCGCCGAATTTGTGACCCGGATGTCGCAACGTTCGCCGCGGCCGATCACCGTCTCGCTCTTTTCGAGCGGGTAGAGCCGCCCGGCCTCGTTGCCCGACGCCGCGATCAGAACGGGCACCCCCTTGTCCCCGAGCACGGGTTGGGGGGTGTCCCACTCCACGGTTTGCGTGACCTCGCCATCAATGTCCTTGAAAGGGTCCGACAAGGCACGCCCTCTGCGATGGCTTGAGTGTAAGGGTGCTCCGCCTCGCGATGCCCTGACGCCGCCCGCGGAAGCAGTTGCAGATTATCGGGATCCCAAAGCGGTGTGACAGCATAAAATCAAATGGAAACAATTTTGGATTGATGAAATCTGGCAACGAAATGAAACTGGAAAACGCTAGGAATCGTTGCAACGTGCCTCTTTCGATCACAGACGGCTTCCGCTACCATCGCGCCGGTTCCGCCATAACGGCTACGAGCATTGGGGGGGGAGTTCATGAGCGACAACGCATATGAGCATGGCATCGCGATCGGCTGGGGCGACAAGGTGTATTTCGTCGCCGAGGCGGATTGGCAGAAGAACGAGGTTCCCGACGAGCTGAAGGCCGACGTGATGCAGCTTCTGAAGAGCGGCTCCATCCTGGCCTCGATCCCGCAGAGCGGCACCGGCATCGGCGCCGCCTGCTACCTGATCGATCTGAACTCCATTCGTTCCGACGAATAGTCCAGTGACCGATGGTTCGATGGACGGGGGCGTTCCGAGGACGTCCCCGTCCATTTCTGCGCCGAAGGGTTTCCTCGCGGGAACCCATCGGTTGCGCTCTCCCGCCGAGACGCTGGAGATCATCCGTCCGCATCTGCCGGCCATGGGGATCACCCGGGTCGCCAACATCACGGGCCTCGACCGGATCGGGCTGCCGGTGGTGGCGGTCTACCGGCCGAACGCCCGTTCCGTCGCGGTGTCCCAGGGCAAGGGCGTCGATCTGACGGCCGCCAGGGTGTCCGGCCTGATGGAGGCGATCGAGTCCTGGCACGCCGAGCATCCGGACATGCCGCTCCGGCTGGCCAGCCTCGCCGAGCTGAGCGAACGCGCCGCCGGGGGCGGGATCGCGGTCGTCGACGTGTCCGGACTGCCGCGGCTGTCGGTCAGCGGGTTCCACGCTCACAAGCCGATCCTGTGGTGCGAAGGCCGCGACCTGATGCGGGGCGACGCCCCCCTGTGGGTCCCCTTCGAACTGGTCCACACCAACTTCACCCGGCCGCTTCCCGCGGGCAGCGGCAATTTCATGATGAGCTCCAACGGCCTGTCCTCGGGCAACCACCGCCTGGAGGCGATCAGCCACGGGCTGTGCGAGGTCGTGGAGCGCGACTGCCTGGCCTTGTGGACCTTGCGCGGCGCGACCGCCGATGCGGTGGGGCGCCTGGACACGGCCAGCGTCGACGCGCCGTCCTGCCGCGCCCTGCTCGACCGCCTGCACGCGGCGGACCAGGCGGTGGGGGTGTGGGACATCACCAGCGACATCGGCCTGCCGGCCTTCCAATGCGTCATCGCCGACCGACGGAGCTCGCCGATCGGGCAGGTCTATTCCAGCCGCGGCAGCGGCTGTCACCCGACCCGCGAGGTCGCTCTGCTGCGCGCCCTGACCGAGGCTGCCCAGACCCGCCTGACCTACATCGCCGGCACGCGCGACGACGCCCACCGCGACATGTTCGAGGAGGCGCGCAACGCCGACCGGGTGACCCACATCCGCCGGCAGATCGAAGCCCCCGCCACGCCTCCGGCCCGCCGCTGGGAGGATGTGGCCGACCACGCCTCCGGCAGCCTAGACGAGGATGTGGCCTGGGAGCTCGACCGCCTGCGCGCGGTCGGCATCGGGCAGGTCGCGGTGGTGGATTTCGAGTCCCGCGTGCCCGGAATCGCCGTGACGCGGGTCGTCGTGCCGGGACTGGAGGGGTTGCACGACGCGCCGGGCTACATCCCCGGTCCGCGCGCCGCCGCCCTGGCCCGTGGATTGGAACCCGGCGGATCGGAACGGGGAACCCAGCCGTGAGCGTGATCATCTTCGTCGGTCCCAGCCTGCCGCTGGCCGAGGCCAGGGCGATCCTGCCGGCCGACTACCGCCCGCCGGTGTCCCAAGGCGACGTCCACCGCGCCGTCCTCCAGGGCGCCCGCGTCATCGGACTGATCGACGGCTATTTCGAGCGTGTCCCCGCCGTCTGGCACAAGGAGATCCTGTGGGCGATGAGCCGTGGGGTCCATGTGTTCGGCGCCTCCAGCATGGGGGCCCTGCGGGCGGCGGAGCTGTTCCCCTTCGGCATGGTCGGAGTCGGGGCGGTGTTCGAGGCCTTCCGGGACGGCCGGCTGGACGACGACGACGAGGTGACCATCGTCCACGGGCCGGCCGAGCTCGGCTACCCGGCGACCTCGGAGGCGATGGTCAACATCCGCGCCACCCTGGAGCGGGCGGCGGAGCAGGGCGTCCTCGCCCCGCGCGCGCGGGACGCGCTCCTGCGCCGGGCCAAGGAGCTTTACTACCCGGAGCGCAGCTATCCCGCCCTCCTCGAGTCGGTGGCCGCCGACGATCTTCCGCAGGCCGAGCGCGCCGCGTTCCAGGACTGGCTGCCGGCCGGCCGGGTGGACCAGAAGCGCCTGGATGCCCAGGCCATGCTGCGCGCCATCGCCGACCTGCTCCGGAAGCCGTTCGAACCCCGGCGCGTCACTTACCGATTCGAGCCGACCGACGCCTGGGAGCAGGTGTCGCGCCGCCTCGGCCATCAGGTCGCCGCCGCCATGCCGGCGGCGCTTCCTCCCGAAATCCTGCTGGAGGAGGTCCGGCTGGAGGGAAACGGCTACCGCGAAACCATGGCCTTGGCTCTGTCGCGCGCCCTGGCCCTGCGGGAGGCCGAGCGGGGCGGGACGCCGCCGGTCGACCGGGCGGTGTTCCGCGAGGCGCTGCACGCCTTCTTCCTGCGCCGCGGCCTGCGCTCGCCGGAGGACATCGCGGGCTGGCTGAAGGAGCAGGGGCTCGATCCCGACGGGCTGACCCGTCTGATTGGCCAGGAAACCCGGATCGCCCAGGTCGAGACCCTGTTCCAGGGCGAGATGCTGGCGCAGCTTCCCGATGCCCTGCGGGTCGCCGGCAGCTTCGGGCGCCTGTTCGAGCGGGCCGAGAGCAAGCATCGCTGGCTGGTGGACAACGATCTCCAGGCCGCCGGTCTGGAGGCGACCGGCCTGGGCGAGGAGGCGCTGCTGCGCTGGCATTTCGTCGAACGGCGGGGCGACACGGTCCCCGAGGATCTCGACGCCTACTGCCTGGCGCTGGGGCTGTCGGACCGCTTCACCCTGTTGCAGGCCCTGGCGCGCGACTATCTGTTCCGCCGCCAGAATGTGGAATAAAATTTCCTTTGCATGTGAATCAAACGCTTCTATCCTTTTTCAAGAATTGAGGGAGGTCGGCGATGGTGTTGCCCGTTCGGTATCTTCAAGTGTCCCTGAGCGTTCCCGACAACGACCATATGTGCCAGACTTTCGAGGAGTACATGCGGGAGTTGCTGCCGACCTTCACCCAGACGCCCTGGCCGGGCTGGCAGCCGGTGCTGACCGCCAAGCGGTCGGCGCAGCGTGATCAGGCCAATCCCCCCGACCCCGACGCCAACAAGCATTACCTGCACGTCTGGCGGGTGAGCGACTACAACTCCCTGCCTTATCTGATGGAGTTGTTCGACGACAACCCGATCTACCAGCATCTCGACGCGATGGTGCTGGCGGAGACCCAGGACTTCTTCCAGGCCCTGAGCTACAACCCGTCGGGCGCCGCCGCGGCCTCCGAGACGGCCAAGGCGACCTTCTACCTGCAAGTGACGTTCGACGTCGTGGCCGACCCGGCGGCCCTTCAGGCGTTCGACAATTTCATGGCGGCCTGCTCCACCGACCCCAAGAGCCCGATCACGGCGCAGTATGGCTGGACGCTGGCCAACGCCTACTATTCCCAGACCGGCCTGCTGCGGCGCTACGTCCAGATCTGGTCGACGTCGCAGCATTGGCCGGAGCCGGCGGACGCCGTGGCGTGGCTGGGTGAGCAGCCGGCCGTCAAGGGTGCCCTCAACACGGCGGTCGCGACCAACCCGCAGTGGATGCAGTGGGAGCCCGTCACTTACGGCACCCAGCCCTCCACCTCCCAGTCATGAGCCTGCCTCACAGCTTCGGCGGCTACCGAGTCACCGGCGTGCTCGGTCAGGGCGCGATGGGCGTGGTCTATGCGGGCCATCACGACCGCGACGGCACGCCCGTCGCGATCAAGACGGTCGACGGGCTGGACGCGGCGCGCTTCGGCCAGATCCGGCGCGAGATCCGCGCCCTGGCCCGCCTCGACCATCCGGGCGTGATCCGCATTCTCGATTCGGGCGTGGAGAACGGCCAGCCCTGGTACGCGATGGAGCGGCTGAGCGGGCCGACCTTCCGCAGCCTGGTCAACGCCGACCGCAGCGTCGTGACCCGGGATCCGTCGGCAAGCTCGGCGGATTCCCCGACGGCGATCACGATGATCGGAACGGCCTACGGTCAGGCCGAGTCCCCACAGGCCGATCCGTCGGCCGGAACGGCCGGGCAGGGGCTGCGTGACGGGGAACTGGCCAAGGCGCTGGCCATCATGCAGCGGGTCTGCGACAGCCTGGCCTTCGTGCACGGCGAGGGGATCGTCCACCGCGACCTCAAGCCCGACAACATCCTGATCCGCGAGAACGGCCTGCCGCTGCTGGCGGATTTCGGGCTGGTCGAGGACGCCCGCGGCGCCGTCGGGCGCGAGCACATCTCGTCGCCCCAGCACAGCATCAGCGGCTCGCCGGCCTACATGTCGCCCGAGCAGGGGCGCGGTGAGATTCTGGACGCCCGCAGCGACCTCTATTCCGTCGGCTGCATCCTCTACCAGCTCGTCACCGGCCGCACCCCCTTTTCCGGCGCCTACCGCTCCGTCATCAAAAGCCATCTGAGCCATGTGGTCGTGCCCCCCGCGGCCATCGCCGCCGATGTTTCGCCGACCCTCAACGGCCTGATCGTCGGCCTGCTGGCCAAGGAGCCGAACGAGCGCGTCGGCTACGCGGAGATCGTCGCCGGAACGCTGGGCGACCTCGCCCTTCCCGTCCTGGCCTGGACCTCCGCGCTGCCGGCGGCCAAGCCCTACCTCTACCGCTCCGGCTTCGTCGGCCGGCAGGACCTCCTGGCCTCGCTCGACGTGCAGATCCGGCGGGGGGCGGCCGGGGAGGGGCGGCTGGTCCTGATCGCCGGCGAAAGCGGGGCGGGCAAGACCCGTCTGGCCATGGAGGCCGGCCTGCTGGCCCGCCGCGCCGGGCTCGAGGTGGTGAGCGGAAGCTGCTCGCCCACGGTCGCCGAGGGGGAGGAGGGCCGCTACGCCCAGGGCGCGCCGCTGCACGTCTTCCGTCCGCTGATGGATCTGCTGGCCGACCGCTGCGTCGAGGGGGGCGCCGACCTCCAGGCGCGGCTGCTCGGCGATCATGGGCCGGTGCTGGCCGACTATTTCCCGTCCATCCGCGCCCTGCCCGGCATGGCGCAACGGACCGCCCCGCTGCTGCCCAGCCTCGCGGCGCGTCAGCGCCTGTTCACCGCCTTCGCCAGGACGCTGTCCGCCTATTGCCAGGACCGTCCGGTCATGCTGGTCCTGGACGATCTGCAATGGGCCGACGACCTCACCCTCGGTTTCATCCGTCACCTGAACGACGGGCTGTTGCCGGCCATGCCGCTGCTGCTGCTCGGCACCTTCCGGTCCGAGGAGCGGACGCAGTCCCTCGACGAGCTGTTCGCGGCGCCGCACACCATCGGCTGCACCCTGTTCCGCATGAGCGCGGCGGAGGTGCGGGAGATGGTCGGTGGCATGCTGGCGATGAGCAGCCTGCCGGGGACCTTCATCGGTTTCCTCACCGAGCGCAGCAACGGCAACCCGTTCTTCATCGCCGAGTATCTGCGCAGCGCCATCGCCGAACGGGTGCTGCGGCGGGACGCAGCCGGCCGCTGGTCGCTGCCGGCGCAGTCGCTGCTCGACCGCACCGCCTTCGAGGCGCTGCCGCTGCCGGTTTCCCTGCACCAGCTGATCGAACTGCGCCTGACACGCCTGTCGGCGCCGCTCCGGCGGGTGGTCGACGCGGCGGCCCTGATGGGGCGCGTCCTCGACCTCAAGGTGCTGCGGCGGGTGGAGGCCCAGTCCGAAACCGGCATGCTGGACATCGTCGACGCTCTGGTCCGCCACCAGATCGTCGAAGCGGACGGGAACGAGAATTTCCATTTCGTCCACGACAAGATCCACGAGATCGCCGAACTCCAGCTCGACGGCGAGGCGCGCGGCGGTCTGCATCGCCGGATCGCCGAGGTCCTGGAGGTCACCTACCCCGACGGCCCGGAGCGCGAGGCCCAGCGGGCCGCGCTCGGCCGGCACTGGGCGGCCGGCGGCGTGCCCGAGCGGGCCGTCCCCCACCTGCGCCACGCGGCGGAGGCCGCGCAGCGGCTGCACGCGCTGGAGGACGCCATCCGTCTGTTCGCCGCCGCCCTGCGCGAGCTGCGGCGCCTTCCGGATCCGGCCGGCGGGGAGTGGCGCGAGGCGGAGATCGCCCTGAACGAGGGGTTGGGCGACTGTCAGGCCCTGAAGAACGCGCATCAGCCGGCGCGCGACGCCTTCGACGCCGCGCGGGCCGCGCTGTCGGGGGGCGATGGCGATCCGCTGACCCAGGCGCGGCTGTGGCGCAAGACCGGCAAGACCTGGGAGATCGAGCACGACCACCAACAGGCCCTGGCCGCCTACGACCAGGCCGCCGGCAGCCTGCCGTCGGTCGAGGGCGACGAGGTTCCGCTCGCCTGGAAGCACGAGTGGATTCAGATCAAGCTGAACCGCGTCTGGGTCTTCTACTGGCTGGTGTGGGTCGCCGAGATCAACGCCGAGCTGGAGGCGGTCCGGCCGCTTCTCGAACAGGTCGGCACGCCGGCGCACCGCTATCACTATTTCATGTCGGTGGTGCTGCGCAACCACCGGCAGTTCCGTTTCCGCGTCAGCGACGACACGCTGGACAACGGGTGGCGGATGCGCGACGCCGCCATCGAATCCGGGAACCTCGCCGACATCGGCTTCGCCCGCTTCACCCTGGGCTTCACCCTGCTGTTCGCCGGAAAGCTGGAGGCGGCGGAATCCGAGCTGTTCGAGGCGGTGCAGGGCTGCCGGCGGATCGGCGAGGCTGCCGGCGAGACGCGGGCGCTCGCCTACCTCGCCATGGTGCACCGGCGGCAGGGTCGGGCGGACGAGACCCGAACCATCGCCACCAGCCTGGTCGGCGTCGCCGCCGCACGCAAGATGGACGATTACCGTGGTCTGGCCCACGCCTGTCTGGGCTGGTGCGCCGCCAAGGACGGGGATGTCGCGAGAGCGCGTGAGGAGAATCAGCGGGCGCTCGACATCTGGAAGGCGCTTCCCTTCACCTACCCGTTCCAGTGGAGCGCGGCCCTGACCGAGCTTGCCCTGCTTCGCGGCGACGCCGGCAACCCGCAGGTGGCTGCGCTTGCCGGCCTGATGTTCAACCCCCCGCAACTGCATCTGCCCGACCCGATCCATCTCGGGCTGGGACGGATCGTGGCAGGCGGCGAGGCCGGGGACGCTGCCGAGCTGGCAGCCGGACTGGAGCAGGCCCTGAGCGCCGCCGAGGAACTGGGGTATATCTAAAGGCGCCTCCGTCGCCGGGGGCGCCCAATGAAAAGTGGAACGGTCATGGATCTGGTTGTCGGAGCGACAGGGATACTCGGTGGCGCCATTTGCCGGTTGCTGCGGGAGAAGGGGCGTCCGGTCCGTGCGCTGGTGCGCGAAACCAGCGACCCGGCCAAGCTGGCCGCTCTGGTCGAGGCCGGGGTCGAAACCGTCGTGGGCGATCTCAAGGATCCGGCGTCGCTGCGGAACGCCTGCCGGGACGTCGGCGCCGTGCTGTCGACCGCCTCGTCGACCCTGTCGCGCGCCGACGGCGACAGCATCGATTCGGTCGATCTCCAGGGACAGACCGCCCTGGTGGCGGCGGCGCGGGACGCGGGCGTCGGCCATCTCGTCTATGTGTCCTTTCCGCCGGATCCCGCCGGCTTTCCATTGCAGGACGCCAAGCGGGCGGTCGAGGACAGGATCCGGTCCAGCGGGCTTCCCTGGACCATCCTGCACCCGACCCATTTCCGGGAGGTCTGGCTTGGCCCGGCGCTGGGCTTCGATCCGGCCCAGGGGCGCGCCAGAGTCTTCGGCGAAGGACTTGGGCCGATCCGTTGGGTGGCGGTCGCGGACGTCGCGGCGGCGGCGGTCGCCACCCTGGACAACCCGCAAGCGCTCGGCCGGACCTTCGAGCTTGGCGGACCGGAATCCCTGTCGCTCGCCGAGGTGATCGACCGGATGGAGGCGCTGAGCGGGACGCGCCTGGAGCGGGACGTCGTTCCGCTGGAGAATTTGCACGCCATGCTGTCCGGCGAGGATTCGCTTCTGCGGTCCTTCGCGGCCCTCATGCTGGCGTGCGCCCGTCATGGCTGCGCCATCGACAGCACGGAGGCGGAGCGGGTGCTCGGTTTCCGGCCGAGTCCCTTGAGCGACCATTTGCGCGGTCTGGTGTGACGCGCGGCTCTTCCCGTTTGCGGAGCGGCGGTCAGGCGGCCTGATCCCCGCCGGCCCGCCGCGCCTGCGCCAGCGCTTCGCGGTAGCGGCGCAGCCGTCCGTAGACCGGCCAGCTTCGGGCGATGAGCGGGTCCACCCAATGCACCAGGACCATCGCCCCGAGGCCGGCAAGGCCGCCGATGAACGCTCCGTGGAGCAGGCCCGACAGCGCCGTCAGGATCCAGTCCAGGATCGATGGCGGCGTGTAGCGCAGATTGGCGAGCATCTGCATGAGGGCGGTGCCGCCCGCCACCAGCAGGGCCAGGATCAGTCCGACGCGGCCGGGCGCGTACCAGATGCGCAGATCCGCCGCGGTCAGTCCGTAATCCTCGGGAATCGGGCGCGCGAAGCCGTTCCGGGCAGCCGCTCCACCCGGCGGGGCGGTGGCCGCGCCGTTGTCGACGGCAAGTTTCAGGTGCGGGGGCGGCGGTGATGACTCCATGGCGTCGGGATCATGCCGCGTCCGCCCGCCTTTGGCTACGGCTTGTGTCGAAGCGGAGCCAGGGCGTGGCGCCGGACCTTGTAAAGCCTTCACAAGACATCGCGCAATACCTGCGCCGTTCGTGGTTGAAAATTTCCGAAACATGGAAATTTTCCAAGGACATCCCGCCCATACGACCAAAGTTATAGATTTCGTGATGCGCTTAACATATGTTAAGCCGTCTCCAGGGAGCTTGAATTGATTTTGTAACCACCAATCTCTTCCATTAGTCTCGGAACGGCTTCCGTCCGGCATTGATTCAACGGTTCACGGCTTTCATGGTTGGCAACGGCGTTCAGCCTTCAACGAAGACCGCCATTTCGGCGGCGACGCCCGCCCAGCGGATCCTTGAGGACATCGGCGACACCGATTCCTGCGCGCGGGAGCCGATCCACAGGCCCGGCAGCATTCAGCCGCACGGGCATCTCCTGGTGTTCGGGGGAGCGGACCTGCGCCTGCTCCAGGCCAGCGCCCATGTCGGCGATCTCCTTGGCAGCGCGCTGGAGAAGGCTTTCGGCCAACCGGCAGACCGGCTCTTTCCCGGGGAGGCCGGTGCCGAGCTGTGCCGGGGGCTGGCGCAGGTGCCGCTGCGCGAGCCGGTTCAGCTCGGCGTCCTGCAATGCCGGGTGGGGCAGTTCCAGACGATCGCGCACCGGTCGGGCGATGTCATCATCCTCGAACTGGAGGCCGTGCCGACCGAAGGCGTGCGCAGCCTGGAAAGCCTCTACCCCCACCTGCGCGCGAGCATCCAGGGGTTGCAGGCCGCCGCGACCCTGGACGAACTGATGACGCGGACGGCCGTGGAGGTGCGGGCGCTGACCGGTTTCGACCGGGTGCTCGTCTACCGTTTCGACGAGCAGTGGAACGGGACCGTCATCGCCGAGGATCGCAACGAGACTCTGCCCGCCTACCTCGACCTGCGCTTCCCGGCCTCCGACATTCCCGAGCAGGCGCGCCGGCTCTACACGCTGAACCGGCTGCGGCTGATCGTGGACGCTTCCTACCAGCCGGTGCCGATCCTGTCGCCCGGCGGCGGCGGCGGCGGCGGTGGTCGGGCGGGTGGAGACGGGGGCGAGGCGCTGGATCTCAGCTTTTCGGTGCTGCGCAGCGTGTCGCCCGTCCATCTCGCCTACATGCGGAACATGGGCACGGCCACCTCCATGTCGATCTCGGTTCTGTCCGGCGACCGGCTGTGGGGGCTGATCTCCTGCCACCATGCGGTTCCCCGTCCGACCCCCTTTTCCGTGCGGACGGCCTGCGACCTGATCGGCCAGGTGCTGTCGATCCAGATGACGGCGCTCGACCGCAGCGGCGAGGCGGAGCATCGGGTCGCGCTGAAACGCGTCGAGACGCGGCTGCTCGCCCATATGGCCGCGTCGGAGAATTTCGTCGCCGGCCTGATCGGGGCGCCCGACGATTTCCTGAGGCTGGCCGACGCGCAGGGCGCCGCCATCCTGTTCGAGGGGCGCTGCCATCGGGTCGGCCGCACGCCGTCCGAGGACACCGTGCGCCGCATCGCGGGCCATCTCGGCGAGCACGGCCATGAGGAGGTCTTCGCCACCCACGCGCTCTCCACCCTCATGCCCGACGCGGGGGACTGCATCGACACGGCCAGCGGCGTGCTGGCGATCTCCATCTCCCAACTGCACCCGAGCTACGTGCTCTGGTTCCGGCCCGAGCTGGTCCGCACGGTCCGGTGGGGCGGTGATCCCAACAAGCCGTCGGCGGTCCCCGGCACCCCGCTGTCGCCGCGGACGTCCTTCGAGACCTGGAAGGAAACCGTGCGTTGGCAAGCCGTTCCCTGGCGCCCCAGCGAGATCGAGACGGTCCGCGATTTCCGCAACGCCATCGTCGGCATCGTGCTGCGCAAGGCGGAGGAGATGGCGGCCCTGATCGTCGAACTCCAGCGCAGCAACAGCGAGCTGACGGCCTTCTCCTACTCGGTGTCGCACGATCTGCGCGCGCCGTTCCGCCATGTGACCAGCTACGCCGAACTGCTGCGCGCCCGCGCGTCGGAAAAGCTCGACGGGCGGGAGCTGCATTATCTCGACACCATCATCGAGGCGGCGGCCTCCGCCGGCCAGCTCGTCGACGGCCTGCTGCAATTCTCCCATCTCGGCCGTGCGTCGCTGACCCACGTCGCCATCGACATGAACGAGCTGGTCGCCGAGGTCCGGCGCCTGCTGACGACCGAAGCGGGCGGGCGCGACATCCGCTGGTCGGTGGAGGCGCTTCCCGAGATCCAGGGCGACCCGACGACGATCCGGCTGGCGTTCCAGAATCTGCTGTCCAACGCGATCAAATACACCCGGAACCGCGCGGACGCCGCCATCGCGGTGGGATGCCGGACGACCCCGGACGCCTTCGAGTTCTTTGTGCGGGACAATGGCAGCGGCTTCGACATGGCCTATGTGCACAAGCTGTTCGGCGTCTTCCAGCGCCTTCACCGCGAGGAGGATTTCGAGGGCATCGGCATCGGCCTCGCCAATGTCCGGCGGATCGTCGAGCGTCATGGCGGCCGCGCCTGGGCGGAGGGTGAACCCGGCCGGGGCGCCACCTTCCACATTTCGTTTCCGCGCTCGCCCGGCCGGCCGGCCATACAACCTCCGTCTCCGATCCCGACCAGCGTGCCCCCGAGGTGACCCCATGGCCGATCTGAAGCCCATCCTGCTGGTCGAGGACAACCCGAAGGACCTCGAGCTGACGCTGGAAGCCTTTGCCGAGGCCCAGCTCGCCAACGACATCGTGGTGGCCCGCGACGGTGCCGAGGCGCTGGACTACCTGTTCCTCAACGGCACGCCGCCGCCGCCCAGCGCGAAGCGCCCGGCGGTCATCATCCTCGACATCAAGTTGCCGAAGGTCGACGGCATCGAGGTGTTGCGGCGGATCAAGTCCGACGAGACGACCCGCGCGATTCCGGTCGTCATGCTGACCTCCTCGAAGGAGGAGCAGGATCTGGTGCGCAGCTATCATCTCGGCGTGAACGCCTTCGTGGTCAAGCCGGTCGGTTTCCGGGATTTCTTCGACGCCATCCACGATCTCGGCAGTTTCTGGGCGATCCTCAACGAGCCCCCTCCGGGCAGCCATCGCCGAGGCGGTTCCAGGGAATGAACGTGACGGACACTTCGGGTATCGCGCGCTGCCGGGTGCTTCTGCTCGAAGACAGCGCCATCGATGCCGACCTGATTCACGAGCATCTCGCCCACATCGACGGTTTCGCCTTCGACGTCGAGCATGTCACCGGCCGGCAGGCCTATGTCGACGCCCTGGACGGGGGCGGGCCGTTCGACCTGATCCTGTCCGACTTCGCCCTGCCCGATTTCGACGGCATGCAGGCCCTGGCCATGGCCTGCGCCCAGCGGCCGGAGGTGCCGTTCATCTTCGTCTCCGGCGTCTTGGGGGAGGAGCGGGCGATCGAGGCGCTGAAGCAGGGCGCCACGGATTACGTGGTCAAGCTGCGCATGGAGCGGCTGCGGCTGGTCGTGCGGCGGGCGCTGATCGAGGTGCGCGACCGCAGCCGGCTGCACAGCGCCAGCCGGGCGCTGGGCGAGAGCGAGGCGCGGCTGAGATTCGCCCTGGAGGCGGGGCGGCTGGGGGCGTGGGATCTCGACCTCGAGACCGGCCGTCTCCAGGCTTCCGATATCTGCGCCGCCAATTTCGGTCTGCCGGATGGTGGCTGCCTGACCAGCTATGACGCGCTGACGGCCCGCATCCTGCCGGAGGATCTGCCGCACCAGCAGGCGGCTGTGCAGCGTGCGCTCGACACCGGCGGAGCTCTCGACGTCGAATACCGCTGCCGGTGGCCCGACGGCGGCCTGCACTGGATCCAGGTGCGCGGGCGGGCGGTCTACGACCAGGATGGCAGGCCCGTCCGCATGACCGGCGTCTCCCTCGACGTCACCGGGCGCAAGAAGGCGGAGGAGCGCCAGCTGCTTCTGCTGGAGGAGTTGAACCACCGGGTCAAGAACACGCTGGCCATCGTCCAATCGATCGCCTCGCAGACGTTGCGGTTGGTGACGACGCCGGCCGCCTTCACCGAATCCTTCCAGGCGCGTCTGCACGCCCTGGCGCAGGCGCATGATCTGCTGACCAGGCAGCAATGGCAGGGTGCCCTGCTCGACGAACTCCTGACCCTTACCCTCGGTCCCTATCGGGGGGCCGACCGCGTGCTGATCGAGGGCCCGCCGGTGATGCTGTCGACGGGCGTGGCCGTCTCGCTTCATCTCGCCTTCCACGAACTGGCGACCAACGCGGCGAAGTACGGCGCGCTGTCGGTCCAGGGGGGAACGGTCGAGGTGTTCTGGTCGGTGGTCGAGAGGGCCGGGATGGCGCTGGAACTGGTGTGGCGGGAGCGCGGCGGCCCGCCCGTCGTGCCGCCTTCACGTCGCGGCTTCGGCTCCCGGCTGATCGAGCGGGGCTTGCCTTACGAGCTGGACGGCAAGGTGAGCCTCGATTTCGACTTGGCCGGCGTGCGCTGTGCCTTGGTGATTCCCCTGTCGGATCGCGTCAGGCTGCAATAGGCGCGTTCGGCCGCGCGTATGCGTGCGGCGCGGGCCGGCCCATCCGGATGGGCACGGCGAAGGACGTTTGCGTCCCCACGGCTTTTGGGCATGATCATCCCCTCGCATGCGCGACAGGACGAGGACGAGGATGATGGTCGAGACGGTGCCGGGGCTGGATGGGTTGACGGCCGAGATGACGGCATGGCGGCGGGATCTGCACGCCCATCCGGAAACCGCCTTCGAGGAGGAGCGGACCAGCGACTTCGTGGCGGAGAAGCTGCAATCCTTCGGGCTGGAGGTGCATCGCGGATTGGCGAAGACCGGCGTCGTCGCCGTGCTGCGCAACGGCGAGGGGCCGTCCGTCGCCTTCCGTGCCGACATGGACGCGCTGCACATCCACGAGGAAACCAACCTTCCCCACAGCTCGCGCAACCCGGGGCGGATGCACGCCTGCGGCCATGACGGGCACACGGCGATGCTGCTGGGCGCGGCGCGCTACCTGACGGAGAATCCGGTCTTCCAGGGCTCCATCGCCTTCGTCTTCCAGCCCGCCGAGGAGAACGAGGGCGGCGGCCGGGTAATGGTGGAGGAGGGGCTGTTCGAGCGGTTCCCAGTCGAGCGGGTCTTCGGCATGCACAATTGGCCGGGGCTGGAGGTCGGGCGAATCGCCCTGCGGCCCGGCCCGATCATGGCGGCCTACGACATTTTCGAGCTGACCCTCACCGGGCGCGGCACCCACGCCGCCATGCCGCACCTGGGCACCGACACCATCCTGGCGGGCAGCCAGATCGTCTCCGCCTTCCAGACCATTCCGTCCCGCAGCGTCCATCCGGTCGACGCGGCGGTGGTCAGCGTCACGCAATTCCACGCGGGTGATACGTGGAATGTGCTGCCGGCCACCAGCGTCTTGCGCGGCACCGTCCGCACCTTCCGGCCGGAGGTGCAGGACATGGTGGAGCGCCGCATGGGAGAGCTGGCGTCGGCCATCGCCGGCGCCAACGGGGTGGAGGCCGATTTCCGCTACGAGCGGCGCTACCCCTCCACCGTCAACAGCGCCGGGGAAACCGAACTGGCGCGCCGTGCCGCGGTCCGCGTGGTCGGCGAGGGCGCCGTCGATCTCGACCCGATGCCCAGCATGGGGGCGGAGGATTTCTCCTTCATGCTGCAGAAGCGCCCCGGCTGCTACATCTGGGTCGGCGCCGGGCCGTCGGACCACGGGCGCAACCTGCACAGCCCGCATTACGATTTCAACGACGCGCTGCTGCCGATCGGCGTCAGCTATTGGGTGCGGCTGGCCGAGACCCTGATGCCGAAGGCCGCGTGACCGGTTTTCGGCGGATCCGTTCCCTGGGTGAACCTTCGGCATTCCCAACTTGCCTGACGTATAACGGGGAAATTTTCGCTAGAAAATCTTGGTAATTGCACGCGTGTGAAATCTGTCACATAGTCCAACCGGAAACCAAACCACAGGACCGGGTGAAGGCGGGGCGGACGTGTCACAGACGACGCAGGATGTTGCGGACCGGGAAGGCGGCCAGCGGCCGGGGCAGGGCGGGATCTGGCGGAAGCCCGATTCCCTGTGGGAGGCCACCGCCCCGCCGGCCCCCGCGCTGCCGGTTCTGCGGGACCACGCGCAGGCCGATCTGCTGGTGATCGGCGGCGGCTTCACCGGCCTGTCGGCCGCCCTGCACGCGGCGGAGGCCGGCCGCCGGGTGGTGGTGCTGGAGGCGTCCGAACTCGGCCGCGGCGCCTCGGGGCGCAACAACGGGCAGGTGATCCCGACCCTGACCCGCCCCGACCCCGACGACATGGTCGCCCGTTTCGGCGGGGAGGCGGGTGAACGCTTCGTGGCGCTGGTCCGCGACAGCGCCGCCGACCTGTTCGACCTGATCCGCCGCCTCGGCATCGACTGCGCGGCGGAGCAGACCGGCTGGGTCCAACCGGTCCATTCGCCCGGCCGCATCAGGATCGCCGAGCGCCGCGTCGAGCAATGGGGCCGGCGCGGCGCGCCGGTGGAGCTGCTCGACCGTGCCGCCGTCTCGACGCTGCTCGGCACCGACGCCTATTTCGGTGGCTGGATCAACCGCAGCGGCGGGCACATCAACCCGCTGGCTCTGGTGCGCGGGCTCGCCGCCCGCGCCGTCGCGGCCGGCGCCGCGATCCATGTCAACTCGCCGGCCCTGTCGGTCGAGCGCCAGAACGACTGCTGGGTCGCCCGCACACCCCAGGGGGCGGTGACCGCCGACCGGCTGATCCTCGGCACCAACGGCTACGCCGCCGCCGTCTTCCCGGAGATCCGGACGGAGGTCGTGCCGGTGCTGTCCTGGCAGATGGCGACCGCTCCGCTCGACGAGTCGGTGCGCCGGGCGATCCTGCCGGGCCGGCAAGCGATGTCGGACACCCACGGCGACCTGCGCTTCATGCGCCACACCGCCGACGGCCGGTTGGTCAGCGGCGGCGCCCTGCTGATTCCCGTGAACGGGCCGGACCGGCTGCGGCACATCGTCGGCGAGCGTCTGGCCGGGATGTTCCCGGCGCTGCGCGGCGTCGCTTTCGACCATGTGTGGAACGGGCGCATCGCCATGACCACCGACTATTTTCCGCGCGTCCACCGGCTGGGGCCGAACGGATTCGCCTGGGCCGGCTGCAACGGACGCGGCGTCGCCCTGTCGGTGGCGCTCGGGCGCGAGATGGCGCGCGCGGCGCTCGGCCGCGACCCGGCGGAGCTGGCGCTGCCCTTCACCCCGCCGACGCCGCTGCCCTTCAACGAGCTGCTCCAGCGCGTCGGCCCGCTGAAGCTTCTGCAATACCGCTGGAACGATTCCCGAGAGATCGCATGACCGAGGAACAGGCAAAGGGAAGCGCGCTTCCCGATTATCCCACCCTCCTGCGCAACGCCTACGCGATGCGCGCGGCGTCCTACGCCCACATGTTCGACGTGCTGCGTGAGCGCTTCGGCACCGACGTCGCGCTGGAGATCGGGCAGGAATCCACGCGGCGCCTTGGTGCGGCGATGGGCGTGAAGTTCGCCGGCCACGGCCCGGGCGACCTGACCGGCCTGTGCCACGCCTTCCTCGACGGCATCCCCAACCGCGACGATATGTTCGCGCCGGAGATCACGCGCTGCGACGGCGAGGCGCTGGACATCCATTTCCACCGCTGCCCGCTGAAGGAGGCCTGGCAGGCCCAGGGCCGCTCGGACACCGATCTGGAGCTGCTCTGCCGCATGGCCGGCGCCATCGACGGCGGCCTGTTCGAGGCGGCCGGCTTCGTCTTCAAGGGCGAGACCTGGAAGCCGGGCGACGAGGGCTGCTGCCGCCTGAAGGTGCGGCCCGGCGCCGCCGGATGAGACCCTTGAGGCCGATCACGAGATTTTGCGAACCATGACAAAGGGTGCCGCCACCATGACCGTCCGTCTCCGCACGCTCTCCACCCTGGCCGCCGTCCTGGCGACCACCGCCATCGCCGGCTCCGCCCTGGCCGCCGACACGGTCAAGCTCGGCTACCAGCTTCCGCTGACCGGCGACACCGCGCAGTACGGCCAGGACTTCCGCAAGGCGGCCGAGATCGCGCTGGCCGAGTTCAACGCCGCCGGCAAGCCGTTCAAGGTCGAGATCGTCTTCGAGGACAGCCGTTCCGACGCCAAGGAAGGCACCAACATTGCCCGCAAGTTCGTCGACGACAAGGCGATCGTCGGCGTGCTCGGCGACTTCACCTCGGGCGTCTCGATGGCGGCGGCCCAGGTCTACAAGGAGGCCGGCCTGCCGCAGCTCTCGCAGACCGCCTCGCACCCCGACTACGCCAAGATCTCCAAGTACCAGTTCCGCAACATCGCCACCCAGGCGCAGGAAGGCCCCTACAACGCCAAGTGGATGGCGGCCAAGGGCTTCAAGAACATCGCGGTGATCGCCGAGCAGACCGACTGGGGCCAATCGGTGGTCGGCGGCTTCTCCGACGCGGTGAAGGCCAACGGCGGCGCCGTCGCCTTCTCGGAATTCTTCAACCGCGGCCTGAAGGACTACCGCTCGCTGATCAGCAAGATCGAGCGCGCGAAGCCCGACGCCATCTACACCGGCTTCTTCTACGAGGACGGCGCCCAGTTCCTGCGTCAGCTCCAGCAGCTCGGCGTCAAGACGCCGGTCTACTCGACCTCGGCGGCCTACAGCCCCAAGCTGATCGAGCTGGCCGGCGACGCGGCGGAGGGGGTGCATCTGACCTCCAACTTCCTGCCGACCGACCCGGCACCGCACATCCAGCATTTCGTCGACGAGTGGAAGGCCCGCTCGGGCGGCGCCGTCCCCGGCCAGTTCCCGGCCCAGGCCTACGACGCGGTGCGCATCATGCTGGCGGCCGTCGAGAAGGCGTCGCCCAACCCGACCCGCGAGAAGGTCCGCGACGCGCTGGCCCAGACCAAGGACTTCCCCGGCGTCACCGGCAAGACCACCTTCAACGCCGATCGCGAGGCCGAGAAGGAGCTGGTGAAGGTCGAGGTCAAGGGCGGCGCCTTCGTCCCGGTCGCCGACTGAGGTATCTGTTTTCCTTCTCCCGCCACCCGCGCGAAGGTCGTTCGCGCGGGTGGCGGGAGAAGGCGTGTTCACATCGCAGCGACAGGGCCCGCATGATCGACCCTTATTACCTCCAGCAACTCGCCATCGGCCTGTCGCTGGGCATGACCTACGCCCTGATGGCGATCGGCTTCACGCTGATCTTCGGGGTGCTGAACGTCGTCAACTTCGCCCATGGCGAGATCTACACGCTGGGCGCCTTCGCCGGGCTCGTGCTGATCTCGGCGGTGGCGCCGCCGATCGTCGCGGTGATCTTCGGGGCGCTGGCGGTCGGCGCGCTGGCCGGATTCTCGCTGGAGCGGCTGGCCTTCAAGCCGTTCCGCCGCTTCACCGACGAGGCGTCGCTGAAATCGCGGGCGATGCGGGAATCCACCCTGCTGTCCTCGCTGGCGGTGTCGATCGTCGTGCGCGAGGCGCTGGAGATCCTGTTCGGGTCGGAGATGCGCTCGCTTCCCTTCGACTATCTGATCAACACGCCGGTGCGCATCGGTCCGGTGATCCTGGTGACCGGCGACTTCATCATCTTCGGCGTTGCCGCCGCCATGCTGATCGGCTTGCAGTATCTGCTGACGCGCACCCGCATCGGGCTGGCGATCCGCGCGGTGTCCAACAACCCGCTGGGCGCCAAGTATGTCGGGATCGACACCGACCGCACCATCATCACCACCTTCGTCGTCGGCTCGATGATGGGGGCGGCGGCCGGCATCCTGATGGGGCTCTATTACGGGGCGATCTTCCCGGCGATGGGTTTCGTGCCGGGCATCAAGGCGTTCGTCGCCATGGTGATGGGCGGGCTGTCCTCGATCCCCGGCGCCGTCGTCTGCGCCCTCATTCTCGGCGTCGCCGAGAGCATGGCGACGACCTTCGTCTCGTCGGGCTGGTCGGACATGGTGGCCTACGCCTTCCTGATCCTGACCCTGATCTTCTTCCCCAACGGCCTGTTCGGAGCGCGCCGTGAACGCGTTTGAGGGGACCCTTTCCAAGGAAAGCGGCGGCCGGCGCTGGCTGGTCCCGGCGCTGCTCGCCCTGCTGGTCTTCGGAGCGCTGCCGGCGCTGCTGGCCGGCTTCGACCGTGGCTACTTCTACCAGATCGCCAATCTGGCGCTGATCTTCGTCCTGCTGTCGGCCTCGATGCATCTCGTCACCGGCGTCGCCGGGCTGCTGCATCTGGGACACGCCGCCTTCTACGGCGTCGGCGCCTACACGGCGGCGCTGTTGACTTCCAAGCTGGGGCTGGGCTTCACCGTCACGCTGCCGCTGTCCGGCGTGGTCGCGGCGCTGCTGGCCTTCCTGGTGGCGCTGCCGACGATGCGGCTGGTCAGCATCTATTTCGCCGTGGCGACGCTGGCGATCGGGCAGATGCTGTATCTGGTCATGCTCAACTGGGTGGACTTCACCAAGGGCCCCAACGGCATCATCGTCACCAAGGGGTTCGAGCTGTTCGGCGTCGCGCTGTCCGGCCGGCTCGCCAGCTACTACACGGTGGCGGTGGTGGTGGTCCTGTGCGTCGTGGCGATCGGCCGGCTCAGCCACTCCTACTACGGCAACGCGCTGCGCTCGATCCGCGAGGACGACCAGTGCGCCGACGCCATGGGGGTGCGCACCGTGCGGCTGAAGATGGAGGTCTTCACCCTGTCGGCCTTCTTCGCCGGGGTGGCGGGTGCCCTGTGGGCGCACATGACCGGCTACATCTCGCCGGGCGACTTCAAATTCTCCGAATCCATCCTGATCCTGGCGATGGTCGTGGTCGGCGGCCTGGGCAGCCTGCCCGGCGCCATCATCGGCGCCCTGCTGCTGATCCTGCTGCCGGAAGGGCTGCGGGCGCTCGGCGACTTCCGCAACGTGATGGTCGGTCTGGTCATGTTCCTGTCGATCCTGCTGCTGCCCAAGGGGCTGCTGGGCGAGGTCTCCGCCCTGCGGCTGGTGCGTCGGCAGCTGGGCGGCGCGTGGCGGAGCACCGGCAAGGGTGAAGGGATCGGCTGGCGATGACCCATCTTCTCGACGTGCGCAACGCCAGCCGCCGCTTCGGCGGCGTGCAGGCCGTCAACGACGTGACCGCCCATGTGGACGAGGGCGAGCTGGTCGGGCTGATCGGCCCTAACGGGGCCGGCAAGACGACCCTGTTCAATCTGATGTCCGGCTTCACGCCGCTGTCCTCCGGGACGGTCGCCTTCGCCGGGCGGACCATCAACGGGATGAAGCCCAACCAGGTGGCGCGGCTCGGCGTCGGCCGGACCTTCCAGAACCTGCGCGTCTTCCCCAACATGTCGGTGTTCGACAACGTGTCGGTGGGGGCCGTGGGGACGCTGCCGCAGGGGCCGGCGGGCGCCCTGTTCGGCGGCTTCACCAAGGCGGGGACC
This sequence comes from Azospirillum agricola, assembly GCF_017876095.1. Taxonomy (GTDB): domain Bacteria; phylum Pseudomonadota; class Alphaproteobacteria; order Azospirillales; family Azospirillaceae; genus Azospirillum; species Azospirillum agricola. Next base: position 103,231 of record NZ_JAGINM010000016.1, on the reverse strand, counting down.
GAGCGCGCCGACGCCATCAGCCGCCGCACCTGGGAGGCGCTGGAGGCGGTCGGGCTGACGCACCTCGCCGGCGAGCTCGCCGCCAACCTGCCCTATGGGCAGCGCAAGTATCTGGAGATCGCCCGCGCGCTCGCCATGCGCCCGCGCTTCCTGATCCTCGACGAGCCGGCCGCCGGCCTCAACGACACCGAGACGCGGGCGCTCGCCGCCTTCATCAAGCGGCTGCACGGGCAGGGCCTGACCATCATGCTGGTCGAGCATGACATGGGCTTGGTCATGGGCATCTGCCAGCGCATCCTGGTGCTGGCCTCGGGACGCAAGATCGCCGACGGCCCGCCCGACCTCATCCGCCGCGACCCGGCGGTGCTCGAAGCCTATCTCGGGGTGGAATCATGAGCGCGCCGCTGCTCGCCATCGAGGATCTGCACGTCGCCATGGGCCCGCAGGAGATCCTGCACGGGGTCCAGCTTGCCGTGCCGCAGGGATCCATCGTCGCCGTGCTCGGTTCCAACGGCGTCGGCAAGACCACGTTGATGCGCGCGGTGTCCGGCATCTACCGGGCGCGGCGCGGCAGCATCAGCTTCGACGGCCAGCCGATCACCAACCTGCCGGCTCATCGAATCGTGAATCTCGGCCTGTTGCAGGCGCCGGAGGGGCGGCAGATCTTCTCCAACATGAGCGTGCGGGAGAATCTGGTGCTCGGCGGCGGCGACGTCGGCCTGGGCGAGCTGGACCGGGTGCTGGGGATGTTCCCGGTGCTGGGCGAGCGGCTGCGCCAGAACGCCGGCTCGCTGTCGGGCGGCGAGCAGCAGATGCTGTGCATCGCCCGCGCCCTGATGCGCCGGCCGACCTTGCTGCTGCTCGACGAGCCGTCGCTGGGGCTCGCGCCCAAGATCGTCGCCCAGATCTTCGATCTGGTCGAGCGCATCCGGGCGGAGGGGGTGTCGATCCTGCTGGTCGAGCAGAACGCCCGCGCAGCACTCCGCATCGCCGACCACGCGGCGGTGATGGAGGACGGCCGCATCCTGCTGTCCGGGCCGGCCGCGCAGCTCCGCGACGACCCGCGCATCGCCGAGGCCTATCTCGGCGGGCATGTCCATTGACGGTTCACCAGTGACGGTTTCCGACGGGAAAGAGAGTGCGATGACCCAGCCAGCCGACAAGCCAGCCATGGGAATCCTGGAGCGCCGCCGCATCGAGGCGGAGATCCTGAAGCCGGTCTACGAGGAAATGGCCACCCGTCTGGGCGAGACGGTCGCCCAGGAGATCCTCGGCGCCGCCATCACCAAGGCGGCGCTGGCCGCCGCCTCGTCCTTCGCGGCGTCGGAGCCGAACGGCACCAGCCTGCAAAGCTTCGCCGACCTCCAGCCGCTGTGGACCAAGGACGACGCGCTGCGCCTGGACGTGAAGCGGCAGGACGCGACGCATTTCGACTACAACGTCACGCGCTGCCGCTACGCCGAGATGTACCGGGAGATGGGGCTGGGCTCCATCGGCCACCTGCTGTCCTGCAACCGCGACGCCGCCTTCTGCGTCGGCTACGACCCGCGCATCACGATGGAGCGCACGCAGACCATCATGCAGGGCGCCGACCATTGCGACTTCCGCTACCGCTTCGAGCCGAAGGACGGGCAGGGAAGCTGACGGGTAACCGAGGCGGCGGCGTCAGATGTTCTGACGCCAGCGCTTTTCGTGGCTGTAGACCACCAGCCGGTTGCCGCGCGCGAAGCCGGCCAGCGTCAGGCCGGTGCTTTCGGCCATGCGGACCGCCATGCCGGTGGGGGCGGAGATCGCCACCAGCGCGCCGATGCCGACGGCGGCCGATTTCTGCACCAGTTCGTAGCTGGCGCGGCTGGATGTGAGGACGAAGCCGGTGCCGCGGTCGGTGCCGCTCGCCACCAGCCAGCCGATCAGCTTGTCGAGCGCGTTGTGGCGGCCGACATCCTCACGCAGCGCCAGGATGTCGCCGGTCGCGTCCACCCAGGCCACCGCATGCACGGCGCCGGTGATGCGGTGCAGGCGCTGGAGGTTGCCGAAATGGCCCAGCGCCTTCGCCACCGCGCTGACCGGCAGGGTGGTGCCCTCGGCGACGCTGCCGGTGACGCGGGTCACCGCCTGGAGGCTGTCCAGCCCGCAGAGCCCGCAGCCCGAACGTCCGGTCAGGCTGCGCCGGCTTCCCTTCTTCAACGTCATGAAGCGGTCGAGCGGGATGTCCATGCGGACCTCCATCCCGTCGCAGCCGTCCGCCACGGTGACGTCGTACAGCTCGTCCGCCGAGGCGACGATGCCCTCCGACAGGCTGAAGCCGAGGGCGAACTCGTCGAGATGCTCGGGTGTGGCCAGCATCACCGCGTGGACGATGCCGTTGTAGGTGAGCGCCACCGGCACCTCCTCCACGACATGGTCGTCGCACAGCTCGGCCCCCTCGGGTCCCAGCCGCAGCACCGTGGTGCGGTGCAGAGGGGCGCGGCGTTCGTCGGGCGGCGGGGCGGTGAGCATGGCGGTCATGGCGATGCATTCCTGTCGGTTGAAGCCCTCTCCCCCGGGGAGGAGAGGGCTTTTCTTCAGTGCCCGGTTTCCTTGCCGGTGACCTGACGGTACCAGCGCGGGTGATGCTTCTTCGCCCAGGCGTGGGTGACCACGCCCTCGACCATCGCGCGGATGGTGCCCTGGACCCACAGCGCCGCGTAGACGTGCACGATGATGCCAGCGATCAGCGCCAGCGCGCTGGCCGAATGGACCAGCAGGGCGACGCGGATCACCGGGATCGGGAACAGCTCGGCGAAATACGGCCGCCAGGCGATGAAGCCCGACGCCATCAGCGCCAGCATGCACAGGACCATCATCCAGAACATGCCCTTCTGGCCGCCGTTGTAGCGGCCGATGTCGCCGACCTCGTTGCCCTTCATCACCTCGCGCACCGACATCATCCACTTCACATCCTCCTTGTTGATGAGGTTGTGGTGGGCGTAGCGGAAGAATTGCCGGGCGAAGGCGATGAACATCACCACGCCGACGAAGGGGTGGACGATGCGGGCGAGCTGCGGCGTGCCGAACACGCCGGTCAGCCAGAAGAAGGCCGGGTAGAAGAAGGCCAGCCCCGAGATCGCCAGCAGGACGAAGCAGACCGCCACGATCCAGTGGTTGATGCGCTCGGCGGCGCCGTAGCGTTGGATCAGCTTTTCCTTCATGACAGCGCGTCCTCCGGTTGCTTGTTCTTTGCGACGTGTCTGGGGCGGTCCTGGCCGCCGGTGGGGCTGTCATGCCCACCGGTGGGGTTGTCATGCCCACCATGCTCCTCTTCGTCCTCGTCGGCGCGGTTCGGACCGACGGTGATGAAGTGGAAGAACCCGAACAGGCCGGCGGCGGCCACGCCCAGCGTGGCGAGCGGCTTCAGCATGCCCTTCCACAGGCCGACCACGGCGCTGATCGCCGGGTTCTCCGGCAGGCCGGAGTAGAGCTGCGGCTTGTCCGCGTGGTGCAGCACGTACATGACGTGGGTGCCGCCGACGCCGGCCGGGTCGTAGAGCCCGGCCTGGTCGTAGCCGCGCGACTTCAGGTCGGTGATGCGGGTCTCGGCGACCTCGATCATGTCCTCCTTGGAACCGAACTGGATCGCGCCGGTCGGGCAGGTCTTGACGCAGGCCGGTTCCTGTCCGACCGCAACCCGGTCGGAGCAGAGGTTGCACTTGTAGGCCTTGCTGTCGACCGTGCTGATGCGCGGCACGTTGAACGGGCAGCCGGAGACGCAGTAGCCGCAGCCGATGCAGTTCTCCTGGTGGAAGTCGACGATGCCGTTCTTGTACTGGATGATGGCGCCCGGCGACGGGCAGGCCTTCAGGCAGCCGGGGTCGGCGCAGTGCATGCAGCCGTCCTTGCGGATCAGCCACTCCAGCTTGCCTTTCTCCTCGACCTCGTTGAAGCGCATGACCGTCCATGCCTGCGGGCCGAGGTCGATCGGGTTGTCGTAGACGCCGGTGCAGGTGCCGACGTCGGCGCGCAGCTCGTTCCATTCCGAGCAGGCGACCTGGCAGGCCTTGCAGCCGATGCAGACCGAGGTGTCGATCAGCTTGGCGACTTCCTGCGGGTTGCGGGCCTGCGGGGTCGGCGTCGGCGAGGCGGAGCGGCGCAGGATGTCCAGGGATTGCAGGGCCATGATTACGCCACTCCGATCTTCTCGACGTTCACCAGGAACGCCTTGTATTCCGGGGTCTGGGTGTTGCAGTCGCCGACCGCGGGCGGCAGGGTGTTGGACAGGAAGCCCTTCTTGGCCACCGTCTCCCAGCCCCAGTGCAGCGGGATGCCGATCTGGTGGACGGTGCGGTTGGTCACCGTCAGCGCCTTGATCCGCTTGGTCACCACCGCCTTGGCCTTGATGTGGCCGCGCTTGGAGCTGACCTGCACCCAGTCGCCGGCCTTGATGCCCTTCTCGGCCGCCAGCGCCTCGCCGATCTCGACGAACTGCTCGGGCTGGGCGATGGCGTTCAGGCGCACGCCCTTGGTCCAGAACTGGAAATGCTCGGTCAGGCGGTAGGTGGTGCCGACATAGGGGAACTGGTCATGGGTGCCCAGCCGCTCCTTGTCCGCCTTGAAGATGCGCACCGCCGGGCTGCTGACCACCTTCGGGTGCAGCGGGTTGGTGCCGAGCGGGCTTTCCATCGGCTCGTAATGCTCGGGGAAAGGACCGTCCGCCAGCTTGTCGGTGCAGAACAGCCGGCCGACGCCCTCCGGGTTCATGATGAAGGGGTTCATCCCTTCGCTCGGCGCCGAATCCGCCTTGAAGTCCGGCACGTCGGCGCCGGCCCAGGCGGCGCCGTTCCACGAGATCAGGTTGCGCTTGGGATCCCAGGGCTTGCCCGACGGGTCGCAGGAGGCGCGGTTGTAGATGATGCGGCGGTTGGCCGGCCACGCCCAGGCCCAGCCCGGCGTGTTGCCCAGCCCGGCGTCGGTGTTGTCGCGCCGCGCCATCTGGTTGCCGGCCTGCGTCCAGCAGCCGGCGAAGATCCAGCAGGCGCTCATGGTCGAGCCGTCGGCTTGCATGATCGCGAAGTTCGGCAGCTGCTCGCCCTTGCGGGCCAGGAACTTGGTCGGGTCCTTCGGATCGGGGATGTCGGCCAGCGCGCGCCCGTTCAGCTCCTTCGCCAGCTCCTCCGGCGTCGGTTCCAGCGGGTTCTTGTAGGGCCAGGACAGGTTGAGGATCGGCTCGGGAACCGTGCCGCCCTCCTTGCGGTAGAGGTCGCGGACGGCGACGAAGATCTCGGCCAGGATCTCCTGGTCGCTCTTGGCCTCGCCCGGCGCGTCGGCGCCCTTGTAATGCCATTGCAGCCAGCGCGCCGAATTGACGATGGCGCCGTCCTCCTCCGCGAAGCAGGTGGAGGGCAGGCGGAACACCTCGGTCTTGATGCTGGCGGTGTCGACGTCGTTGATCTCGCCGTGGTTCTGCCAGAAGGACGAGGTTTCGGTCGTGATCGGGTCGATCACCACCATGTATTTCAGCTTGGCGAAGGAGGCCGCCGTCTTGCGGACGTCCGGGAAGGAGGTCAGCGGGTTGAAGCCCTGGACGATGAAGCCGTTGACCTTGCCGTTGTGCATCAGGTCCATGACCTGGAGCACGTCGTACATCTTGTCCCACTTGGGCAGCCAGTCGTAGCCCCAGTCGTTCTCCTTCGTCGCCTTGTCGCCCCAGAACCATTTCAGCAGGCTGACGAAGAACTTCGGCGTGTTGCCCCAGAAGTTGAGCTGGCCGTCGGCCTGCGGCTTGGGGGTGTTCCTGGCGATGTAGTCGGCGAAGGTCGGGTTGGCCTTCTCGGCCGGCAGGTTCAGGTAGCCGGGCAGGCTGGTCGACAGCAGCCCCAGATCCGACAGGCCCTGGATGTTGGAGTGGCCGCGCAGCGCGTTGACGCCGCCGCCCGGCATGCCGATGTTGCCCAGCAGCAGCTGGATCATCGCCATGGTGCGGATGTTCTGGGCGCCGACCGTGTGCTGGGTCCAGCCGAGAGCGTAGAGGATGGTGCCGACGCGGTCACGCACCGCCGTCGAGCCGAGATGCTGGCAGACCCGCAGGAAGCCGTCCTTCGGCGTGCCGGTCAGGTCGGTGACGACGTCCGGCGTGTAGCGCGCGTAGTGGGCCTTCATCAGGTTCCACACGCAGCGCGGGTCCTGGAGCGTCGGGTCGGTCTTCGCCTTGCCGTTCTCGTCGAACTCGTAGTTCCAGCTGCTGCGGTCGTACTGGCCCTTGGCCGCGTCGTAGCCGCTGAACAGCCCCTCGTCGAAGCTGAAGCCGTCACGCACGATGAAGCTGGCGTTGGTGAAGGCCTTGACGTAATCCCACTGGATCTTGTCGTTGGCGATCAGCCAGTTGATGACGCCGCCCAGGAAGACGATGTCCGACCCGGCGCGGATCGGCATGTATTCGTCGGCGACGGCGGCCGAGCGGTTGAAGCGCGGGTCGACGACGACGATTCGCGCGCCCTTCTTCTTCGCCTCGATCGCCCATTTGAAGCCGACCGGATGGGCCTCGGCCGGATTGCCGCCCATGATCAGGATGAAGTCGGCGTTCTTGATGTCGACCCAGCTGTTGGTCATCGCCCCGCGCCCGAAGGTCGAGGCGAGCGCCGACACGGTCGGGCCGTGGCAGACGCGGGCCTGCGCGTCGGTGCCGACGATGCCGAGCGAGCGCATGACCTTCTGCGTCAGGATGCCGGTCTCGTTCGACGAGGCGGACGCCGTCAGCATGGCGGTCGACACCCAGCGGTTCACCGTCACGCCCTCGGCGTTCTTGGCGATGAAGTTGGCGTCGCGGTCGTCCTTGATGTGGCGGGCGATGCGCTCCACCGCCTCGTGCCAGGAAATACGCTTCCACGTGTTGGAGCCGGCCTCGCGCACCTCGGGGTGCTTCAGCCGGTTCGGGCTGTGGATGAAGTCGAGCAGGCCGGCGCCCTTGGGGCAGAGCGAGCCGCGGCTGACCGGGTGGTCGGGGTCGCCCTCGATGTGGATGATCTCGGCCTTGGCGTTCTTGGCGCCGTCGCCCAGGCTGTACATCAGCAGGCCGCAGCCGACCGAGCAGTAGGGGCAGGTGTTGCGGATCTCCTTGGCGCGGCTCAGCTTGTACTGGCGCACCTCGGCCAGCGCCTCGGCCGGGAGGAAGCCCAGCGCGCCGATGCTGGACGCGGCAAGCGAACCCGCCGTGAGCTTGAAGAATTGCCGCCGTGAGACCTGCGTGGCCGTAGCCTGCGTCGGCGCGGGCTGCGTGGGCGTGATCGGCATGGAACCTCCCTCGGAAACGGTTGTGCCGTGTCCGGGGCGTTGGGACCCGGAACGGAGCCGTCGGCAGGACCGACCACTCACGGCGCCGCGCCCAAAGGCAGATTCCGTGCCAACCGCGAAAGCCGCACGGACGTCATGGTTTTTTGATTGGTCCCACAGCCAATAGGGACATTTTGTCCAAAAGGTTTAGACAAAATGTCCCTATTGGCTGTGGGGTAGACAGTTTGACGGGGCCATGACGGTGGTGGCAAACAGGGGGAGCGGGCCGGTGCGGGCATTGCCCCGATCTTGCATGGGTGTTCGCCTCGCCATCGCCGTCCTCATCACGACCGACACGAAAGCAGCCCCATGACCGCCGCGCCCCACGCCCCCGCCGCAGACGTTTCCGAGGCGACCGCCGCCGCCATGGCCGCCGCCGGGCTGGTGCCCGGCCAGTCGCCGTCGCCGCTGCGGCTGCCCGACGCGGCCAGTCTTTTCCAGCGCCGCGCCGCCCGCCTGCGCCGCCTTGCCGGTGGGCACAGCCTGGGCGGCTGGCTCTCCTTCGTCGCCACGCTGGCCGATGCCCAGCACGCGCTGGCTGCCGCGGCTGCCTCGGCCCCGCCGGCCGCGCAATGGCCGCTCGACCTGCAAGCCCTGCTGGCGCGGCTCGGCGAGGCCGTGCCGCCTCCGGCCCGCGTCGCGCTGGGCCTTCTCGGGCCGGAGGAGTCCGGCCGGCTGGCGGCCTTCGCCGACCGTCTGATCAACGACCAGCTGGAGACGACCGACCTGCCGGCCGCCCCCTTCGTCACCGCCGCCCTCCAGGTCGCCTGGACCCGCCACGCCGCTGGGCTGGACGTCAGCACGATCTCGGTCCATGCCACCGCCCAGGTCTGTCCGGTCTGCGGTGGTGCGCCGGTGGCCGGCGTGCTGCATGTCGGCATGGAAGCGGGGGGGCTGCGTTACCTGCATTGCGGGATCTGCCACACCGCGTGGCATCACGTTCGCGCGTCCTGCGTGTCCTGCGGCGATGGCAAGCACGTCGACCAGCGCTTTCTGGAAGGGACGGGTGAGGGTCGGGCCGAGGGGGGGCAGGGGAAGGATGGCCCCGTCCGCGCCGAGACCTGCGGCGCCTGCCACAGCTACCTGAAGCTTCTGTTCCTCGACAAGGCGCCCGATCTCGACCCGGTGGCCGACGACCTCGCCTCGCTGGCGCTCGACATCCTGGTCGGGGAGGAGGGCTACCAGCGCATCGGCGGCAACCCCTTCCTGGTCCTGGCCGACTGAAGCGGGCAGAGCGCGAACGCGCACCTGCGGTCGCCGGTGCGCACCAAGCCAAGGGAGGCCGGCTGGACCGTTCCTGTGGTTTCCCGGCGGAATCCGTCCTTATGTCGGCTGCCTCCCCTGACGTCTTTCGGTTGTATTTTTGCAATACCCTTGGATCGGTTGTCTGTCTAAGTTAGCGTGATGCACTCGGCGGTTTCGGATTGGGGTGGGTCATGGCGATGATGCGGCGTTGGCTGCTGGCGATGGTGATCCTGGTGCTGGGCTTGGCGGCGGATGGCCAATGCCGGGCAAGCGAGGTCCGAGTGCCGGAGGCGTTGCAGGGCGCTGTGGCGGATCGGGCTCTGAAGCGGACCGGCGTTGGGTCGGGCGAACGGCGGGTGGCCTTGGTGATCGGCAACGATGCTTACCCGACGGCGCCATTGAGGAATCCGACGAACGACGCACGTGCGATGGCTGCGGTGTTGCGCGTGCTCGGCTTCGAGGTGATCGAGCGTATCAACGCCGGTAAGGCGGACATGGAAAAGGCGGTGATCGACTTTGGCGGGAGGCTGAGCGAGGACTCGGTCGGGCTCGTCTATTATTCGGGGCACGGTCTTCAGGTGTCAGGCAGGAATTATCTCATTCCAGTGGATGCGGAGATTTCGAGCGAGCGCATGGTGCCGCTGATGGCGGTCGATGCCGACAACGTGTTGGCGCAGATGATGGAGGCCCGTTCGAGGGTGAACATCCTCATCCTCGACGCCTGCCGGAACAATCCGTTCGAGCGCCCGTTCCGGGCGTTGAACGGCGGTCTGGCGCAGATGAGCGCGCCTAAGGGAACGATGATCGCGTATGCGACGGCTCCAGGGAAAACGGCGAACGACGGTTCGGGTGGAAACGGCCTCTACACTAAGGAGTTGCTGAAGGCGATTCAGCAACCGGGCCTTCCGATCGAACAGGTGTTCAAGAAGGTTCGGGCGGCGGTGTCCTCGTCGTCGGGCGATGCGCAGATTCCGTGGGAGGCGTCGTCGTTGACCGGTGATTTCTATTTCGCGGGCACCCCCGACCAAGGCCATCAGGTCGCGGCCGTGATGACACCTCCCGCCGTTCTCACGGAACAGCCGGGTAGGGATATGAGATACGGCATCGGGCCCTTCCATTTGGGCATGTCGGCAGCGCAGGTCAATCGGAAGCTTGGTACGCCGTTTGTCACGGTTCAGTCGGCTTCACTTCCAATAGCAGGGGAATATAAAAATAATGAAGTGCGGTATTTTTGGAAATATTTTTCAGAAGATACCGTTGTTGCGAGTATGATTCTGAAAATACCAAAAGGCCCTTGTTTGTCACCGCAGAGCTATTTAACATTCTTATTCTTGGATGATAGTCTTTTTCGAATTTCTTTCCGTCTATACCGGAAGGATGGCTGTAGTGATTACAGATCCGTGGTGGAAAATCTGCGGTCAAAGATTTTTGGAAAGAGCAGCGTCTCCGGGCATGTCGTCGTAACCCACAGCGACGATTATACCAAACTCGAGATCGTCGACAGCACGCGGACCTATCCGGACCTGCCGTAGGGCGGCATCCCGACGCCGCCGGGCAGAGGAGCGGGTCGTCAGCCCCCATCCGGCGTGATCAGCCGGGCGGCGAACAGCGGCGCGGTGGGCTGGGCCGAATAGCGGGCCTGCCGGCGCAGCCACAGGGTGAAGCGGGTGCATTGGCCGGGGGTGCTGTCCACCGTGATGCGTCCGCCGTAGCGCTGGACGATGGCGTAGCTGATCGACAGGCCGAGCCCGGTGCCGGTCTGCTTCTTGGTGGTGAAGAAGGGGTCGAAGATGCGCCCCAGATCGACCGCGGCAATGCCGTGGCCGGTGTCCTGGACGTGCAAGAGCGCGCCCTCGAAGGGCTCGCTTCCGGCGGGCCAGTCGCCGGGGCCGATGTCGCGGCTTTCCAGCGTCAGCGTGCCGCCGTCGGGCATCGCCTGCATGGCGTTGACGATCAGGTTGATCAGGACCTGCTGCAACTCGCCCCGGTTCATCTCGACGCTGCAGGTCGCGGCCAGCCGGGTTTCCACCTTGACCTTGCCGCGGTTCAGGTTGTGCCGGGTCAGCACGAGGCAGTCGGCCAGCACCGCGTTGACGTCGGCGGCCTCGGCGTAGCCGGCGAAGTCGCCGGGGCGGGCGAATTGCAGCAGCTTGGTGACGATGGCGTGGATGCGGCGGGTCTGCTCGTCGATCAGGCGGACCTCCTCCGCCACAGGCTCGATGGCGTCGCCCAGCACCTCGCGCATCAGGTCGAGGTTGCCCTGGATGACGGCGACCGGGTTGTTGATCTCGTGGGCGACCCCGGCCGTCAGCTCGCCGATGGCCGTCAGCTTCTCGTTCATGACGAGCTGCTGCTGGGCGCGGCGCAGGGTGGCGTTGGCCTCCTCCAGGGCGGCGGTGCGCTTGGCGACCTTGCGGTCCAGCTCCTCGGCCGAGCGTTGCAGCTCCCAGCGGCGGGCGGCGATGGAATCAAGCAGATGGTCGAAGGCGCGCGACAGCCGGCCCAGCTCGTCGCGGCTGTGGGTTGGGCCGACGCGGGCGGATTCCTCGCCGGCCTCGATGCGGGCGATCACCCGGTTCATCCGCTCCAGCGGGCGGAAGATGGCGCGCGCCCAGCGCAGGTCGGCCAGCGTGCCCAGCCCCGACACCAGCAGGAACAGCAGGAACAGCCCGGCCAGCGCCCGGTACAGCGCGTCGCGCAAGGGTGCTTCGAGGAAGCCGACATAGAGCATGCCGACCCTCTGCCCGGCGGTGTCGGTCAGCGGCTGGTAGCCAGACACGTAGGTGTCGTCGACCACGAAGGCGGAGCCCAGCCAGACCCGCCCCTCGCCCAGAACGCGGTCGGCGACCGCCTTGGAAACGCGGGTTCCCAGCGCCCGCTGGCCCTCGAACAGCCGTACGTTTGTGGCGATGCGGGTGTCGCCGAGGAAGAGGGTGGCGGTGCCCTGGCTGCCCAGCGGCAGCGATGCCTCCTGGTAGACGATGGTGTTCAGGCGGTCGACGATGCCCTGGTTGCCGTTGAGCAGGACGCCGCCCTCCAGCGCGCCGCTGACCAGCCCGTCGGGCCCGGCGATGGGGACGGCGGCCTGGATCATCAGGCCGCGCTCCTCGACGCTGCGGCCGTCGGGCCGGGCGTTGCGGGTCGGCACCAGCGGGATGTGGGCGGCGCGGCGCAGGGTGGGGGCGAGCGCCTCCAGCTCCTCCGGCGCGAAGACCTCCAGCCCGTGCCGGGGGTAGCCTTGCAGCGCCTCGCGCACCACCGCCCAGCCGGAGCGGCCGGCTGCTCCCTGGAACTTCCCGCCGACCCGCACTTGGCCCTGCGCGTCGAGCAGCAGCAGATAATCGAGCCCCTGCTCCTCGGCCGCCTCGTCGAGCAGCCGCCGCACCTCGTCGGGCGTTCCCCGTTCCAGCGCCAGCGCCAGCCGATGCGAGGAGGCGAAGCCCTCCAGCCGGGTGCCGAGGGCGCCCTGAACCCGGTCGAAATACTGGCGCGCGGTGCCGAGGTCGGAGCTGACCTTGTTGACGAGAAGCTGGTCGTAGCCCTGCGTGCCCCACACCCAGACGATGGCCAGCAGGATCGGCACGCCGAGCAGCAGCGGGGCGAGCACCAGCGTCATCAGCTTGAGCCGGACGGAGCCGGAGAAGGTCTTCGCCAGCCCCTTCAGCCAAGCGTTGAAGCTGGTGGCGAGGGGGAGCTTCACGGGCACGCCCGGCTCCCCCAGTTTACACCCCCCATTCGGCGCATTTCCGGTCGAGCGTCTTGCGCGACACGCCGAGCAGTTCGGCGGCGCGCGTCTTGTTGCCGCCGCACTGGCCGAGCACCACCAGGATGTGGCGCTTCTCCACCTCGGCGAGCGGCAGCACATTGGCCGGCGAGGGGGCCGGCGAGGGGGCCGGCGAGAAGGGCGCGCCCGCCGCGTTGCCGCCGCCGGCCGCGTTGTCCAGATCGTTCAGCGGGAACTCGCCAAACAGCAGCGAGCGCTCGACGAAGTTGCGCAGTTCGCGCACGTTGCCCGGCCAGGAATGGGCCATCAGCGCCCGCGTCACCTCCGGCGTCACCGGCAGCGGCGGAACGGCGAGGCGGGCCGACAGGTGGCGCATGAACAGCGCCGTCAGTTCCGGCACGTCCATCGCCCGCTGGCGCAGCGGCGGGATGGTGAGGGTCATCACCTCCAGCCGGTAGAACAGGTCGGGGCGGAAGCGGCCCTGCCCAGCCTCGGCCTTCAGGTCGCGGTTGGTGGCCGTCACCAGCCGGACGTCGACCGGCACCTCCTGCTCGCTGCCGACCGGGCGGATGCGCCGTTCCTCCAGCACCCGCAGCAATTTGGATTGCAGGGTCAGCGACAGCTCGCCGATCTCGTCGAGGAACAGGGTGCCGCCATGGGCGTAGTAGAACAGCCCCTTGCGCGACTCCTTCGCCCCGGTGAAGGCGCCCTTGGCGTGGCCGAACAGCTCGGCCTCGATCAGGTCGGCGGAGATGGCGGCGCAGTTCACCGCGACGAAGGGGTGGGCGGCGCGGTTGGAGTATTCGTGAAGGGCGCGGGCGACCAGCTCCTTGCCGACGCCGGACTCGCCTTGGATCAGCACGGTGGAGGGGGTCGGCGCCACGCGCCGCACCAGCGTCCGCAGCCGGGTCATCGAGTCCGACTGGCCGACGATCTCCTCGCGCCCGCTCTCGCGCGAGGAGAGCTGGCGGCGCAGTACGAAATTCTCGCGGGTCAGCCGCGCGCGCTCGATGCAGCGGTCGATGGAGTTGAGGATCTGCTCGATGCGGAAGGGCTTCAGCACGAAATCGGCGGCGCCGGAGCGCAGGGCGTCGATGGCGGTGTTCATGTCGGCGAAGGCGGTGATCAGGATCACCTCGCCGGCGAAGCCGGTGCCGACCAGCTCCTTCAGCCAGTCGAGGCCCGACCGGCCCGGCAGCGCGATGTCGAGGATCACCAGATCGACATGCGCGCGCTCCAGCACGCGGGCGCCGTCCTCGGCGCTGCCGGCGGTCTCGACCCGCCAGCCGCGCCGGGCGAGCGCGCGCGACAGGAAGCTGCGCATGCCCTCCTCGTCGTCCACCACCAGCACGGACGGCATGGCGGGAGATTCCACGGGATCGGCGTTGTCGGAGGGGAAGAGGTCAGGGGGCACGGTGATGCGCGTCGCGGGACGGTGACGGGTGCCCGGAGAAAACGACCCGGCCGGAGCGGGGCAAGCCTCCGGACGATGCCGGAAGACTATCGCGGATCGGTCATCCCGCACCAGCGAGAAGGCGCCGCCGCGGCGGGCGGGTTGCTCCATGCGACCGTATGACGCGCCGCCCGCTCAGCTGCCCGCTCAGCCACGCGCCAGCAGCGCCAGCATCGCGCACAGCAGCGCCGCCGACACGCATTGCCAGACCAGGACCGGGTTGCGCTCGTAGAGCGGTCGTCTGCGGACGATCTCCGGCCGGCCGTGCGCCAGCGCGTTCTCCAACTCCTGCGCGAACTCGATGACGTCGCCGAAGCGGTCGGCCGGGGCGGGGGACAGCGCCCGCGCCAGAATCTGGTCGAACCAGGCCGGGACGTCGCCGCGCCCGCGCGCCAGCGGAACGGGCTTGCCGAAGCGCGGGCGGGAGAAGGGCTCGACCTCGCCGTAGGGATAGCCGCCGCCGCTGAGCGCGCGGTGGATGGTGACGGCCAATGCGAACTGGTCGGAGCGTTCGTCGCCCGCCGATCCGGCGAACAGCTCCGGCGCCATGTAGCTGGGGGTGCCCGGCACGTCGGCGGTCGGGAACTCCTCGAGCTGCGGCAGCCGGGCGACGCCGAGGTCGATCAGCGTCAGGCGGCCGCCCCGCCCCAGGATGACGTTGTCCGGCTTGATGTCGCGGTGGATGATGCCGGCCCGGTGCAGTGCCGACAGGGCGCGCGCCAGCGTGACGGCGATCTCCACCCCCTCCGCCAGGGCCAGGGACGGCTTGCGGCGCAGCCGCTGCTCCAGCGTCTCGCCCTCGTAATAGGGCATGACGGTGTAGAGCCGGGTCTGCCGGCCCGGAGGCAGCTCGATCACCTCGCCGACCCAGGGGCTGCGCACCCGTGCCGCGACCCAGGCCTCGCGGACGAAGGCGAGCCGGAAGGTCTTGTCGGCGGCGACCTCGGGCTGCGGGAACTTGATGACGACCGAGCGCCCGTCCTCCAGGTTCGTCGCCCGGAAAAGCCGGCTGTAGCGCCCGTCCGACAGCGGAGCGTCCAGCCGGAAGCCGTCCAGCTCCTCGCCGGCCGCCGGAGGGGCGAGGATCGGCAGGTTGGCGGCGGCGCTTTCCAGCTCGGTGTGTTCGATGGCGGGCAGCCCGACGACGTCGACGACGACGGCGCTGGCGTTGTCGCTGCTGCCGGCGTCGAGGGCGGTGTCGACGATCAGCCGGGCCGCCGCCTCCGGCGTGTCCCGCCGCATCAGCAGGCTGCGGAGGGCAACGTCGGTGAGAGTCCCGTGCACGCCGTCGCTGCACAGCAGGAAACGGTCGTGCAGGCGCAACGGGTGAACGCCGTAGTCCAGCCGCACCGCCTCCTCGATGCCGAGTCCGCGGTAGAGGACATGGGCGTAGTCGGGCCGGTTCAGCGTGTGGTCCTCGGTCAGGCGGGCGAGCTGGCCGTCGCTCAGCCGGTAGACCCGGCTGTCGCCGACATGCAGGACATGCGCGTTGCGGTGCCGCAGGATCAGGCCCGCGAAGGTCGAGGCCATGTTCTCCAGCGCCGGATCGGCCCGCCCTTGCGCGACGATCCAGCGGTTGACCGCCTCGATCACCCGCGCGGCGGCGCGCTGGACGCCCAGCGGTTCCGGTTGGGCGTAATAGCCGTCGATGAAGGTGCGCACCGCCAGCTCGGCCGCGATGCGGCCGCCCTTGGCGCCGCCGACCCCGTCGGCCAGCGCCGCGACGATGCCCTGGCGGACCCGCCGGCCCGGCGAGGCGAGGCAGACCCCGGCGTAGTCCTCGTTGCGCGGACGCCGCCCGGTGTCGGAGGCGATGCCGAACTGAACCTGCAACGAACCGTTCATCGGACGAGCGGCTCCATTCCTTGGGATGAGGGGACGGGTGGGAAGAGCCCTTGTGCACGCGGAGTGCCACGGCGTTTCCAAGGGTTGGCGGCCCCCGGCCGCCAGCCCGGCGGCGGCTCGCGCCCATTCGGTGGGCAATGAGGCAGGGTGCGCCAAAGAAATAAGCACTTAAGGACGGAATGAGTCGGCTGGAGCCAGTCCAAAGTCTCTACTTCCAAGGGCTTTTGCAGATGCGAAAGAATGGCCTGACTCTTGCGAAGGGATGAGCGGATGACGTGGGCCCCTCCAAAGGCGGAGACGACGGCCCGCCACGGGACCCACGCCACGCGACCAACGATGGTCCGTCGGTCGGTCGGATCATCGTTTCCGGATGGCGCGCCGCCGTGCGCGGCCCGATGCCGGAAGCCGTCAACATTTGGGAGTTCGCATGAAAACGGGCTTTTTGAAGGCGGGGCACCTGCCGACGCTGTTCGCTGCGTTCCTTTATTTCGACCTCAGCTTCATGGTGTGGGTGATCCTGGGGCCGCTGGGCGTGCAGGTCGCCCAGGATCTCGGGCTGTCCCCCGCCCAGAAGGGCCTGATGGTGGCGACGCCGGTGCTGGCCGGCGCGCTGCTGCGCATGGTCAACGGCGTGCTGGTCGATCATCTGAAGCCGAAGCTGACCGGAACCCTGTGCCAGCTCGTGGTGATCGCCGGGCTGCTGGCCGCGTGGCACTTCGGCATCCACAGCTTCACCCAGGTCATCCTGCTGGGCATCGTGCTCGGCGTCGCCGGGGCGTCCTTCGCCGTGGCGCTGCCGCTCGCCTCGCGCTGGTACCCGCCGGAGCATCAGGGAACCGCGCTCGGCATCGCCGGGGCCGGCAATTCGGGCACCGCGCTGGCCGCGCTGTTCGCGCCGTCGCTGGCGCTGATCTTCGGCTGGAACAACGTGCTCGGCCTCGCCGCCATTCCGCTGGCGGCGACGCTGGTCGTCTACCTGATCCTTGCCAAGAACAGCCCGGACTGCCCGGCGCCGAAGCCGCTGCTCAGCTATCTCCAGGTGCTGAGGATGGGCGACGCCTGGTGGTTCATGTTCTTCTACAGCGTCACCTTCGGCGGCTTCGTCGGGCTGGCCTCGTCGCTGACCATCTATTTCAACGACCAGTACGGGCTGAACGCCGTCACGGCGGGCTATTTCACCGCGGCCTGCGTCTTCGCTGGGTCGCTGGTCCGTCCGCTGGGCGGCGCCATGGCCGACCGGGTCGGCGGCATCCGCACGCTGACGATGATGTACATGGTGGCGGCCGCCGCGCTGATCGTCATCAGCTTCGGCCTGCCGACCGCCTGGGCGGCTCTGGCCGTGTTCGTGGTCGCCATGCTGGCGCTCGGCATGGGCAACGGCGCGGTGTTCCAGTTGGTGCCGCAGCGCTTCCGCCGCGAGATCGGCGTGATGACCGGGCTGGTCGGCATGACCGGCGGGATCGGCGGCTTCTACCTCGCCTCCAGCCTCGGCTACGCCAAGCAGATGTTCGGCAGCTACCAGGCGGGCTTCCTGGTCTTCGCCCTGCTGGCGCTGTTGGCGCTGGTCGGCCTGACCGGCATCAAGGGCCGTTGGCGCACGACCTGGGGCGCGGCGGTTCTGGGCGCCCGCATCTGACCGTCTGAGCGTTCCCGCCCGTTTCTCCAAGCAAGCCGGTGCCCCCGATCCCGCAAGGCCAAGCGGGGGCGGGGGCATCGCCATTCATACGGTCTGATCTCCCTGGAGGAATTTGACGGCTATATATTTTAATGCTAAAACATCAGTATGGCCGACAAACAAGGCGGGCGGCAGGAGGGAGGGAGGCGTGCGCATCGTCTGCATAGGCGGCGGTCCGGCCGGACTCTATTTCGGGCTGCTGATGAAAAAGCTGTACCCGGCCCACGCCGTGACGGTGGTGGAGCGCAACCGGCCCTACGACACCTTCGGCTGGGGCGTGGTTTTCTCCGACGCGACCATGCAGGGGATGACGCTGTGGGACGCCGAGACGGCGGCGGCGATCGAGCGGTCCTTCAACCATTGGGACGACATCGAGGTCCGCATCAAGGGCCGCCGCATGCGCACCACCGGCCACGGCTTCGTCGGCATCGGCCGCAAGACGCTGCTGAACATCCTGCAACGGCGCTGCGAGGATCTCGGCGTCGAGCTGCTGTTCGAGCGCGAGGTCGGGTCCGACCTGGAGTTTCCCGACGCCGACCTGATCGTCGCCTGCGATGGCGTGAACTCGCGCATCCGCAACCGCTATCCGGACGTCTTCCGGCCCGACATGGTGGTGCGGCCCAACCGCTACGTCTGGCTGGGCACAGACAAGCTCTTCGACGCCTTCACCTTCGATTTCCGCAGGACCGGTCACGGCTGGTTCCAGGCGCACATCTACAAGTTCGACGACCGCAGCTCGACCTTCATCGTCGAGACGACCGAGGAAACCTTCCGGGCGCATGGCCTGGACAGGGCCGGCCAGGCCGCCTCGATCGCCTTCTGCGAGGACATCTTCGCCGAGACGCTGGAGGGCGCGCCGCTGCTGTCCAACGCGCGGCACGCGCGCGGCTCCTCCTGGCTCAACTTCAACCGGCTGGTCTGCGGCGCCTGGAGCCATTTCAACGGAAACAGCCACGTCGTGCTGATGGGCGACGCGGCGCACACCGCGCATTTCGCCATCGGGTCGGGCACCAAGCTGGCGGTGGACGACGCCATCGAATTGGCCCGCCAGTTCGAGACGCTCGGCCATGACGCCGACCGCATCCCGGCGGTGCTCGCCGCCTACGAGGACGTGCGGCGGGTCGATGTGGCGCGCATCCAGAACGCGGCGCGCAACGCGATGGAGTGGTTCGAGGTCGCCGGCAGCCGCTACGCCGACCGGCTGGAGCCCGAGCAGTTCATGTACTCGATGCTGACCCGCTCGCAGCGGATCAGCCACGAGAATCTGCGGCTGCGCGACAAGGCGTGGTTGGAGGGGTACGAGCGCTGGTTCGCCGGCCGCGCCGCTTCGGACGGTGCCGGGACGAACGGTGCCGGCACCGAAGAGCGGGCGCCGCCGCCGATGCTCACGCCGCTGCGGCTGCGCGGGGTGACGTTGCCCAACCGCGTCGTCGTCTCGCCGATGGCGATGTATTCGGCCGAGGAGGGCGTGCCCGGCGACTTCCATCTGGTGCATCTCGGGTCGCGTGCCCTGGGCGGCGCCGGGCTGGTGTTCGGCGAGATGACCTGCGTGTCGCCCGACGCCCGCATCACCCCTGGCTGCGCCGGCCTGTGGAACGAGGCGCAGGCGGCGGCCTGGGCGCGGATCGCCGCCTTCATCCATGGCCAGTCCGATGCCAAATTCGCCATCCAGCTCGGCCATGCCGGGCGCAAGGGGGCGACGCGGCGGGCTTGGGAGGGCATGGACCAGCCGCTCGACGACGACGAGGCGTGGCCGCTGGTCTCGGCCTCGGCGCTGCGCTATCTCCCGCAGTCGGCGCTGCCGCGCGCGATGGACCGCGCCGACATGGAGCGGGTGCTCGGCGATTTCCAGAACGCGGCGGCGCTGGCGGCGCGGACCGGTGCCGATCTGCTGGAGCTGCATTGCGCCCACGGCTATCTGCTGTCGAGCTTCCTGTCGCCGCTGACCAACCACCGCACGGACGACTTCGGCGGCTCGCACGCGAACCGGGCGCGCTTCCCGCTGGCGGTGTTCCACGCCGTCCGCGCCGCCTGGCCGGAGGACCGGCCGCTGTCGGTGCGCCTGTCCTGCCACGACTGGGCGGAGGGCGGCAACACCCCCGACGACGCCGTCGCCTTCGCCCGGCTGTTCAAGGAGGCTGGGGCCGACCTGATCGACTGTTCGTCGGGGCAGGTGGCGGCGGACGATGCGCCGGTCTATGGCCGGATGTACCAGACCCCCTTCTCCGACCGCATCCGCAACGAGGTCGGCATCCCGACCGTCGCGGTCGGCGCCATCTCCGAGGCCGACCACGTCAACTCGATCATCGCCGCCGGGCGGGCCGACCTCTGCGCCATCGCCCGGCCGCATCTGGCCGACCCGGCCTGGACCCTGCACGAGGCGGCAAGGATCGGCGTGACCGACCTGCCCTGGCCGAAGCAATACCGCTCGGGCAAGACCCAGTTCGAGACCAACCTCGCCCGCGCGGCGGTTACCACGGCGGCGGGGGGGCGTTCGTCATGATGGCCGGGATGCTCGACGGGCGCCACGCCTTGGTGACCGGCGCCGGCACCGGCATCGGCCGCGCCGTAGCCTTCGCGCTGGCGGCGGCCGGGGCGCGCGTCAGCCTCGCCGGCCGGCGGCCGGAGCCGCTGCGGGAGGTCGCCGAACAGATCGGTGCGGGTCAAACGGGCGGGGCGCGCGCCCTGGCGCTGCCCGGCTTCGACGTCACCGACCGCGCGGCCATCGACGGCGGGCTGGCCGACGCGCGCGCCGCCTTCGGCCCGCTCGACATCCTGGTCAACAACGCCGGGGAGGCGCCGAGCGCGCCCTTCGAGGCCACCGACGCCGCCCTCTGGGCCCATGTGCTGGCCGTCGATCTGACGGGGGTGTTCCAGGTGACGCAGGCGGTCCTTCCCGACCTGAAGGCGCGCGGCGCCGGGGCGCGCGTCGTCACCATCGCCTCGACCGCCGGGCTGGCCGGCTACCCCTACGTCTCCGCCTATTGCGCGGCCAAGCATGGGGTTGTCGGGCTGACGCGCGCGCTGGCGGTGGAGTTCGCCCGCAGCGGCGTCACCTTCAACGCGGTCTGCCCCGGCTTCACCGACACGCCGCTGCTGGACGGGGCGATCCGCACCATCACCGCCAAGACCGGCCGCACGGCGGAGCAGGCCGCCGCCAGCTTGACCCGCGCGAATCCGCAAGGCCGCCTGATCCGCCCGGAGGAGGTCGCCGCGACCGTGCTGTGGCTGGTTTCGCCGGGGGCGGCCTCGATCAACGGGCAGGCGGTCGCCGTCGACGGCGGCGAAATGGCAGGAGGATGATCCGCATGCAGAAGCGCCCCTTCAAGGACCGCACGGCCGAGCATGTCCTGTTCGAGACCAGCGACGACGGCCGGGTCGCCACCGTCCGGCTCAACCGGCCGGACCGCAAGAACCCGCTGACCTTCGACAGCTACGCAGAACTGCGCGACCTGTTCCGCGATCTCGTTTATGCCTCGGACGTGCGCTCGGTGGTGCTGACCGGGGCGGGCGGCAACTTTTCCTCCGGCGGCGACGTCTTCGAGATCATCGAGCCGCTGACCCGCATGGCGATGCCGGAGCTGCTGGCCTTCACCCGCATGACCGGCGACGTCGTCAAGGCGATGCGCGCCTGCCCGCAGCCCATCGTCGCCGCCATCGACGGGGTGTGCGCCGGGGCGGGGGCGATCCTGGCGATGGCGTCCGACCTGCGGCTGGCGACGCCGCGCGCCAAGACCGCCTTCCTGTTCACCCGTGTCGGTCTGGCCGGGGCGGACATGGGCGCCTGCGGCATCCTGCCCCGCATCATCGGCCAGGGCCGCGCCGCCGAGCTGCTGTTCACCGGCCGCGCCATGAGCGCCGAGGAGGGGGCGGCCTGGGGCTTCCACAACCGGCTGGTCCCGCCGGACTCCCTGGAGGAGGAGGCGCTGGCGCTGGCCCGCTCTCTGGCCGACGGCCCCTGCTTCGCCCACGGCATGACCAAGACGATGCTGAACCAGGAATGGGCGATGAGCATCGACGCGCTGATCGAATCCGAGGCGCAGGCCCAGGCCATCTGCATGGCGACCAACGATTTCCGCCGCGCCTTCGAGGCCTTCGCCGCGAAGACCACGCCGGTCTTCAAGGGGGATTGAGGCCGTGACCGCCGATCCCCCTTCCTCCACCCCTTCCGCCGTCGCGCGCGGGCCGTCCCGCGACCACCTCGACTGGCCCTTCTTCGATCCCGGACACCGTGCCTTCGCTGAACAACTTGACGGCTTCGTGCGCTCGGGCGGGCTGGCGGGCATTGACCACGCCGACACCGACGCCGCCTGCCGGGCGCTGGCGCGGCGGCTCGGCGAGGCCGGGTTGCTCGACGCCTGCGTCGCCTCTGACGCGCCGGACGCTCCGCCGATCGACTCCCGCCGCGTCTGTCTGGCGCGCGAGACGCTGGCCTGGCACGACGGGCTCGCCGATTTCGCCTTCGCCATGCAGGGGCTCGGCACCGGGGCCATCGGGCTGGCCGGCTCGCCGGCCCTCAAGGCCGCCGTGCTGCCCAGGGTGCGCAGCGGCGAATGGCTCGCCGCCTTCGCGCTGTCGGAAGCCGACGCCGGGTCGGACGTCGCCGCCATGGCCTGCGCCGCCCGCGCCGACGGCGACGGCTATGTGCTGGACGGCGAAAAAACCTGGATCTCCAACGGCGGCATCGCCGGGGTCTACACCGTCTTCGCCCGCAGTGGCGAGGCGCCCGGCACGCGCGGCATCTCGGCCTTCGTCGTTCTCGCCGACGATCCCGGATTCTCGGTGGTCGAGCGCATCGACGTGATGGCGCCGCACCCGCTGGCGACGATCCGTTTTGAGAACTGCCGCATCCCGGCGGAACGCCGTCTCGGCGCCCCCGGCGAGGGGTTCAAGATCGCCATGCGGACGCTCGACGTTTTCCGCGCTTCGGTGGCGGCGGCGGCGCTCGGCTTCGCCCGCCGCGCGCTCGACGAGGCGCTGGTTCACGCCAGGGGCCGCCGGATGTTCGGCGGGACGCTGGCCGACCTGCAACTGACCCAGGCGGCGCTCGGCACGATGGCGGCCGGCATCGACGCCGCCGCGCTGCTGACCTACCGCGCGGCGTGGCGGCGCGACGTTCAGAAGCTGCCGACGACGCGCGAAGCCGCGATGGCCAAGATGACGGCGACCGAGACGGCGCAGGCGGTGATCGACCGCGCCGTGCAGATGTTCGGCGGGCGCGGCGTGCGCTCGGGTGAGGCCGTTGAGCGGCTCTACCGCGAGATCCGGGCGCTGCGCATCTACGAGGGCGCCACCGAAGTGCAGACGCTGATCGTCGCCCGCGAATTGCTGAAGGAGGCGTGACCATGGCGGCTCTCGTCACCGGGCGTGACTTCGTCACCGAACGCATCGTCCGCTTCGCCGACTGCGACCCGGCCGGCATCGTCTATTTTCCACGCTGCTTCGATCTGCTGAACGGGGTGGTCGAGGATTGGTGGGCGGCGATGGATTTCCCTTGGCGGGTGACCATCACGGAGCGCCGCGTCGGCCTGCCGACGGTGGCGCTGACGGCGACCTTCGTCGCCCCCTCCTTCCTCGGGGAGCGGCTGACCTGCCGGCTGTCGGTGGCGCGCGTCGGCCGCTCCTCGGCGGAACTGCGCCACACGGTCGGCGTCGGCGATTGCCCGCGCTTCCGCGCCGCGCAGTCGGTGGTCTGCACCTCGCTGGAGACCCACGCGGCGCAGCCCTGGCCGGACGATCTGCGCGCGGCGATGACCGCTTACCTCGACCCCTCGGCGGGAGACGCCTCATGCACATGATCCTTCAGCCCGAGGGCTGGGCCAAGCCGGTCGGCTACGCCAACGGAATCGCCGCGCGCGGCCGGCTGGTCTTCGTCGGCGGCCAGATCGGCTGGAACGCGGCCTGCGAATTCGAGACCGACGACTTCGTCGCGCAGGTTCGCCAGACCCTGGAGAACGTCGTCGCCGTGCTGGCCGAGGCCGACGCCGGGCCGGAGCATGTCACCAGCATGACCTGGTATTTCACCGACAGGACCGACTATCTCGCCAACCGCAAGGCGATCGGCGCCGTCTACCGCGCGGTGATGGGCAACCACTACCCGGCCATCGCCGCCGTCCAGGTCGCGGCGCTGGTCGAGGACCGCGCCAGGATCGAGATCCAGGCCCAGGCGGTGGTGCCGGACTGACCGGCGCTTCCGCCCCGGTCCGGCCGCGAGACGGAAATTTCAATCTTAAAAATTCTACAGTTGAAACCAGTTTTCGGCGGGATCATCATCGTTCTACGGCCCTGCCCACGACTGCCCGCGACTCCGTGCGAGAGGAGTGACGCCATGCTTGGACCGACCGCGCACACCGACAGCTTCACACGGGACAATCTGCCGCCGCCGTCGCTGCTGCCGGATTTCCTCCTCGGCGGCTTCGCCTATCCGGAGCGCCTGAACGCGGCGGTCGAGCTGACCGATCGCATGGTCGAGAAGGGCTTCGGCGACCATGTCGCGCTGATCGGCAACGGCCGGCGCCGCACCTACAAGGAACTCGCCGACTGGACCAACCGCCTCGCCCACGCGCTGGTCGAGGATTACGGGGTGCGGCCGGGCAACCGGGTGCTGATCCGTTCCGCCAACAACCCGGCGCTGGTCGCCTGCTGGCTGGCGGCGACCAAGGCCGGGGCGGTGGTGGTCAACACCATGCCGATGCTGCGCAGCGGTGAGTTGGCCAAGATCGTCGACAAGGCGGAGATCGGGCTGGCGCTGTGCGACACCCGGCTGATGGACGACCTGCTCGACTGCGCGGCGGGCAGCCGGTTCCTGAAGCGGGTGGTCGGCTTCGACGGGACAGCCAACCACGACGCGGACCTCGACCGCGCGGCGCTCGACAAACCGGTGCGCTTCCAGGCGGTGGAGACCGGGCGCGACGACGTGGCGCTGCTCGCCTTCACCTCCGGCACCACCGGGCAGCCCAAGGCGACGATGCATTTCCACCGCGATCTGCTGATCGTCGCCGACGGCTACGCGCGCGAGGTGCTGGGGGTGACGCCGGACGACGTCTTCGTCGGCTCCCCGCCGCTGGCCTTCACCTTCGGGCTCGGCGGGCTGGCGATCTTCCCGCTGCGCTTCGGCGCCACCGCGACGCTGCTGGAGACGGCGTCTCCCGCCAACATGATCGCCATCATCCAGACCTACAAGGCGACCGTCTGCTTCACCGCCCCCACCGCCTACCTCGCCATGCTGGCGGCGATGGAGGGCGGGGCCGACCTGTCGAGCCTGCGCGTCGCCGTCTCGGCGGGCGAGACGCTGCCGGCCCCGGTGTTCCACCGCTGGATGGAGAAGACCGGCAAGCCGATCCTCGACGGCATCGGCTCCACCGAGATGCTGCACATCTTCCTGACCAACCGCTTTGGCGACGCGACGGCGGGGGCGACCGGCCGGCCGGTCGGCGGCTACGAGGCGAGGATCGTCGATGCCGACATGGCGGAGGTTCCGCGCGGCACCATCGGCCGGCTGGCGGTGCGCGGCCCGACCGGCTGCCGCTACCTCGCCGACGCGCGGCAGGCCGACTACGTGTGCGACGGCTGGAACCTGACCGGAGACAGCTTCGTGCAGGACGAGGATGGAGTCTTCCACTTCGCCGCGCGGTCGGACGACATGATCATCTCGTCTGGCTACAACATCGCCGGGCCGGAGGTCGAGGCGGCGCTGCTGGCGCACGCCGACGTGCTGGAATGCGGGGTGATCGGCGTGCCGGACGAGGCGCGCGGCCAGATCGTCGAGGCGTATGTCGTGCTGGCGGCCGGCGTCGCCCCGGACGGCGCCACCGTCCTGCGTTTGCAGGAGCACGTCAAGCAGACCATCGCCCCCTACAAATACCCGCGCTCGGTGAGGTTCGTGGAATCGCTTCCGCGCACCGCCACCGGCAAGCTCCAGCGCTTCCGCCTGCGCGAACAGGAACAGGCATGACCGACTTCACCCAAAACGATTTCAAGGGAACGCGCGCGCTCTTCCGGATTCCCGAGGGGGTGATCTACCTCGACGGCAACTCGCTGGGGCCGCTGCCGGCCGGTGTCGAGCAGCGGGTCGCCCGCACGCTGGCCGAGGAATGGGGCACGCGGCTGATCCGTGGCTGGAACGATGCCGGCTGGATGACGCAGCCGGGCCGCGTCGGCGACCGCGTCGGCCGGCTGATCGGCGCGCCGCCGGGCAGCGTGGTGATGGGCGACACGCTGTCGATCAAGGTCTATCAGGCGCTGGCGGCGGCGCTGGCGCTGAATCCGGACCGCCGGGTGATCCTGTCGGACACCGGCAATTTCCCGACCGACCTCTACATGGCCGAGGGGTTGATCGCCACGCTCGGCCAGGGCCACCGGCTGGAAATGGTGGAGCCCGAGGCGGTGGAGGGGGCGATCGACGGGCGCGTTGCCGTGCTGATGCTGACCGAGGTGGACTACCGCACCGGCCGGAAGCACGACATGGCGGCGCTGACTGCCCGCGCCCATGCTGCCGGCGCGCTGACCGTCTGGGATCTCGCCCATTCGGCCGGCGCCCTGCCGGTCGATCTCACCGCCGCCGGCGCCGACTTCGCGGCGGGCTGCACCTACAAGTATCTGAACGGCGGGCCGGGAGCGCCCGCCTTCCTCTATGTCGCCCCGCGCCACGCCAAGGCGGCCCGTCCCGCGCTGTCCGGCTGGATGGGGCACGCGGCGCCCTTCGCCTTCGAGCCCTCCTACCGGCCCGGCGCCGGGGTGGAGCGGATGCGGGTCGGCACGCCGCCGGTGATCGCGCTGGCGGCGCTGGACGCGGCGCTCGACGTCTGGGACGGGGTCGACATGGCCGACATCCGCCGGCAGTCCATCGCGCTGTGCGACCTCTTCATCACGGAGGTGGAGGCGCGCTGCCCCGAGCTGGCCCTGGCCTCGCCGCGCGACGGCGCCCGGCGCGGCAGCCAGGTGTCCTTCCGCCACCCGCAGGGCTACGCGATCATGCGGGCGCTGATCGACCGTGGCGTGATCGGCGACTTCCGCGCGCCCGACATCCTGCGCTTCGGCATCACGCCGCTCTACATCGGCGCCGACGAACTGCGCGCCGCCGTAGCCGTGCTGGAGACGGTCCTGGCCGGCCGGCTGTGGGACCGCCCCGACTATCACCGCAAGGCGACCGTGACATGAGCGACTCCGAGCAGTCCTGTCCCTATGATCCTGCGGCCGAGGGCGCGCAGATGGCGTTCGACGGACGCATGTCCTACGGCGACTATCTCCAGCTCGACCGCATTCTCGACGCCCAACGCCCGCGCTCGACGGCCCATGACGAAATGCTGTTCATCATCCAGCACCAGACCTCGGAGCTGTGGATGCGGCTGGCGGTCTACGAGATCCGCGCCGCGCGCGACGCCATCCGCGACGACCGGCTGTCGCCCGCCTTCAAGATGCTGAGCCGCGTCTCGCGCGTCTTCGAGCAACTCAACTCCGCCTGGGACGTGCTGCGCACGATGACGCCCAGCGAATACACCAAGTTCCGCGGCGATCTCGGCCAGTCCTCGGGTTTCCAGTCGCACCAGTACCGCGAGATCGAGTATCTGCTCGGCAACCGCAACAGGGCGATGCTGCGGCCCCACGAGCACCGGCCGGAGATCCGGGCGCGGCTGGAGGAGGAGCTGACGCGGCCGAGCCTGTACGACGAGGCGCTGCGCCTGCTCGCCCGCAACGGCATTCCCGTGCCGGCGGAGGTGCTGGAGCGCGACGTGTCGCAAACCCACCGGCCGCAAGACGGCGTGACGGAGAGCTGGCGGATCGTCTACCAGGATCCGGACCGCCATTGGCCGCTCTACGAGCTGGCCGAGAAGCTGGTCGACTTCGAGGATTACTTCCGCCGGTGGCGCTTCAACCACGTCACCACGGTGGAGCGGATCATCGGCTTCAAGCGGGGGACCGGCGGCACCGGCGGCGTCCCCTATCTGCGCAACATGCTGGCGGTCGAGCTGTTCCCGGAGCTCTGGCGGGTCCGCACCGTGCTGTAGGGCAGGGGCTTCCTCCCCCCTCGACATCCGGCGGCGGACACGGGAGAGTGCCGGCCGGCAATCGCCGGACATTCAAGGACAGGCCATGGCAGCGAAAGTGACCAGCCCGCGCAAGCGGGACCAGCGGATGGACCCGGACGCCGGCAACCACGCCGACATCCGGCTGTGGTTGCGCCTGCTGTTCTGCGCCAGCCGGATCGAATCCGTCCTGCAAAGCCGCATCACCAGCGATTTCGGCATTTCGCTGGCCCGCTTCGACCTGCTGTCGCAATTGGAGCGGGTCGAGGACGGGCTGACCATGACCGAGGTGTCGCACCGCATGATGGTGTCCAACGGCGCCATCACCAGCCTCGTCGACCGGCTGGTCGAGGACGGCCTCGTCCGCCGCGAGCCGCACCCCCGGGACCGCCGGACCAACATCATCCGCCTGACCGACGAGGGACGCGCGCGCTTCCTGGGGATGGCCGGCGAGCATGAGCAGTGGGTGGTCGGGCTGCTGGACGGGCTCGACGAGCCGGTCAAGCGCGGGCTGCTGGACGGGCTTGGCGCGTTGAAGCAGCATCTGGAAAGGACGGGCGGCTGAACGCGCCCAACCCCAAGGGAGGAGACGACCCGATGGTCACGACGGCCGGTCCGGGACCCATCGATTGGGACGACGCCTACGCCAACGGCGCCCACATCGAGGGCGGCAGCGCCTATCCGGCGAAATGGGCGGCGGCGGCGGCCGGTTTCCGTGCGGCGATGGTGGCGACGGGGCGGGCCGAGCTTGATCGCCCCTACGGGCCGCTGCCGCGCGAGGTCTTCGACCTCTTCCACCCGGAGGGGGAGGCGGCGGGAACCGTCGTCTTCGTGCATGGCGGTTTCTGGAAGGCGTTCGACAAGTCGAGCTGGTCGCATCTGGCGGCCGGCGCGCTCGCCCATGGCTGGCGCGTCGCCATGCCCAGCTACACGCTGTGCCCGGAGGCGCGGATCGGCGGCATCACCCGCCAGATCGAACGGGCGGTGGAGGCGGTCGCCGGGCGGACCGCCGGCCCCCTGCGCCTGACCGGCCATTCGGCCGGCGGCCATCTGGTGACCCGCCTGCTCTGCGCCGATGCCGGCCTGTCCTGGGCGGTGCGGGAGCGGGTCGTGCACACGGTCTCCATCAGCGGGCTGCACGATCTGCGCCCGCTGCTGAAGACGGCGATGAACCAGACCCTCGGGCTCGACGGGGAGGAGGTCGTGCGTGAAAGCCCGGCCCTGGCGATGCCGCATCCCGGCGTGTCGGTGACCTGCTGGGTGGGGGCGGACGAGCGGCCGGAATTCATCCGCCAGAATGCCCTTCTCGCCAACATCTGGAGCGGCCTGGATGCGCGCATGACGGAGCGGCAGACCGCCGCTCGCCATCATTACAACGTCATCGAGGATCTGGCCGATCCGCACTCCCCCCTCGTCGGCGAGCTTCTCGGAGGCGGCGGGAGCGCTCGGTAGGGAATTATCCGAGCGGCCAGGGGGGCCGGACCGTTCGAACCGGAAGCGTCCGTCCAGCCCTGCCTTTGCCGCAGCGCAGCCCTGCCGGGCCAGCGGCCGCTTGACAGGGGCTTTTGGCAACCTCTACCGTCGCGTCGCATCATGGGAAAACATTCCGGCCAACGGAATTTCCAGGCGGGGAATTCCAAGGAGATGGCCGGCGCGACGACCCGTCCGGCGGGCGCATCCTCGGGGCTGCGTTTGCCGGCGACGCTCACCCGCATCCCCACCCGACGGGCACGGCCATGGACCTCAACCTCGACCACAACCCCTTTTTGACGATGATCGGCCTGACGCTGTGCCGGTGGCAGCCCGATCTGGCCGAGTTCGAGCTGCTGATCGAGCCCCGCCACCTCAACCGGCAGGGCAGCCTGCAAGGGGGGGTGATGGCGACGATGCTGGATGCGGCCTGCGGCTACTCCGGCCTCTTCAGCGCGGAGCCGGGCGAGGAGCGCCACGCGGCCACCCTGTCGCTGTCCATCAACTACGTCGCCCGCGTCGCCCAGGGCCGGATTCGCGCCGTCGGGCGGGTGACCGGCGGCGGCCGCAGCGTCTATTTCGCGGAGAGCCGGATCATCGACGAGGATGGGGCGGTCATCGCGACGGCGCAGGGCAGTTTCAAGCGCCGCGCCACGGCGGCGGTGCAACCGGCCGCCCTGTCCGGAACGCCGGATGGTTTCGGGGCATGAGCGTCCAGGACATCGGGCTGGCGCTGGTCGTCGTGCTGCTGTGGGGGGTGAACTTCGTCGCCGCCAAGCTGGCGCTCGCCGAATTCTCGCCGCTCCTGTTGATGGGGCTGCGCTTCACGCTGGTCGCGGCCCTGCTGCTGCCCTTCGTGCGGGTGCCGTGGGGCCGGCTGCGCGGGATCCTGCTGCTGTCGATGGTGCTCGGCTCCGTGCATTTTCCGTTGATGTTCATGGGCATCAAGGGGCTGGACGCCGCCACCGCTTCCGTGGCGGCACAGCTCCAGGTGCCGTTCTCCTCGCTGATGGCGGCGATCTTCTTCAAGGACCGGCTGGGCTGGCGGCGCACGCTCGGCATGGTGATCGCCTTCGCCGGGGTGGCGCTGCTGGCCGGCGAGCCGGAGCGGATCGAGAATCCGGTGCCGCTGCTGCTGGTCGTCACCGCCAGCCTCGCCTTCGCGCTGGGCAGC
Source organism: Azospirillum agricola (assembly GCF_017876095.1). Taxonomy (GTDB): domain Bacteria; phylum Pseudomonadota; class Alphaproteobacteria; order Azospirillales; family Azospirillaceae; genus Azospirillum; species Azospirillum agricola. The sequence continues at coordinate 73,315 of NZ_JAGINM010000016.1, read as the reverse complement.
GTGCAGATCAAGCGGCTGGAATCGGTGGAGGGCTTCACGCTCAACGCCTGGATGGCGCTGTTCGCGGCGCCGCAGCTCCTGACGCTGTCGCTGCTGGTCGAGCGGGACCAGATCGCCGCCATCCGCAACGCCACGCTGGTGGGCTGGGGAGCCCTGGCCTTCATCGCGGTGATGGCGACGATCGTCGCCTACGGTCTGTGGTACCGCCTGCTGCGGCTCTACGACGTCAACCAGACGGTGCCCTATCTGCTGCTGCTGCCGGCGGTCGGGGTGGCGTCGGGCGTGCTACTGCTGGGAGAGCCGCTGTCCTGGCGCCTGGTGGTGGGCGGTCTGGTCACGGTGGCCGGCCTCAGCCTGATCGTCCTGCGCCGGCCACGCGTGATCAACGACAAGGTGACGAACCTGACGTGACCGGCGGAAGAGCGGGTCTCAGCCCTTCACCAGCGGGCACTTGCTTTCGGCCAGCGGCAGGAAGGCCTCGTCGCCCGGAATGGTGCTGAGGATCTTGTAGTAATCCCAGCGCCCCTTGGATTCGGCCGGGCTCTTGACCTCGACGAGATGCATGTCGTGGACCATGCGGCCGTCGGCGCGGACCTTGCCGTTGCGGGCGAACATGTCCTCGATCGGCATGGACTTGAGCTGGTTGACCACGGTCAGGCCCTTGTCGGTGCCGGTGGCGTCGATGGCCTTCAGGTAGTTCAGAACCGCCGAATAGACGCCGGCCTGCACCATGGTCGGCATCTTGCCCTCGTGCCGCTGGCCGAAGCGCTTGGCGAATTCCCGCGTGCGGTCGTCGGTGTCCCAGTACCAGCCGGTGGTGATCACCATCCCCTTGGTCACGTCGAGGCCGAGGCTGTCGATGTCGGTCAGGAAGACCAGCATGCCGACCATCTTCTGGCCGCTCTGGGACAGGCCGAACTCGTTGGCCTGCTTCACCGCGTTCACGAAGTCGCCGCCGGCGTTGGCCAGCGCCACCACCTGGGCCCCCGACGCCTGCGCCTGGAGCAGGAAGGAGGAGAAGTCCGGTGTCGCGACCGGCGCCCGCACCGTGCCCAGAACCTCGCCGCCGGCCTTCTTGACCGCGTTCGACGTGTTGGTCTCCAGGCTGCGGCCGAAGGTGTAGTCGGCGGTGATGAAGAACCACTTCTTGTTGCCCTGTTGGGTCAGGGCGCGGCCGGCTCCGTTGGCGAGCGCGTAGGTGTCGTAGGTCCAATGCACGCCGGTGGGCGAGCATTTCTCGTTGGTCAGCTCGGTGCTGCCTGCGGTCGAGTTCAGGTGGACCCGGCCGGTCTCGCGCGTCACCTCCTGGACCGCCAGCGCCGCGGCGGAGTTGCCGACGTCGACGATCACGTCGACCTGCTCGCGGTCGATCCATTGGCGGGAGATGCTGGCGGCGATGTCGGCCTTGTTCTGGTGGTCGGCGAAGACGACCTGGACCGGTGTGCCCTTCACCGTGCCGCCGAAATCCTCGACCGCCATCTGCGCGGCGACCACCGAGCCGCGCCCGGCGAGGTCGGCGTAGATGCCGGTCATGTCGTCGAGCACGGCGATCTTCACGATGTTGTCGGAAACCTGCGCCTGTGCCGCGCCGGTCAGGGTGATGGCGGCCATGCCCGCGAGCAGGGCCGTCTTGAGCGTCTTCATGCGTTGATCCTCCCGGTTCTGGTGATGCTTTGCGTGGATGGGGTTCAGGCGCCGGCAGCGGCGTCGCGCAGCAGGCGGCCGAGCAGGAACTGGTCGCTGTCGCCATGGGCCAGCCGCGTCTGATCGGACTGGGCGTCGATGGCGCGCTTGGTCATGCGCAGGGCCAGCGGCGGAACCATCGCGGCGTCCTGCGCCAGCCGCAGGCTTTCCGTCACCACGGCCCCGTCCTCGGCGACGAGATCGGCGAGGCCCCAATCGAGGGCCAGCGACGAATCGACCCGAAGGTCGGTGAACAGCAGGCGCTTGGCCCGCGCCGGGCCGACCAGCGACACCAGACGCGGCAGCCCGCCCCAGGCGAGGTTGAAGCCGAGCCGCGCCTCGGGCAGGCGCAGATGCGCGCCGCGCCCGAAGATGCGCAGGTCGAGCGCCATCGCCAGCACGCCGCCGCCGCCGACCGCCGCCCCCTCGACGGCGGCGATGGTGAACTGGGGCAGCGCCGCCCAGGCCTCGCACAGCGCGCGGCCACGCTCGACGGCGGCGTGCTGTTCCAGCGCGTCCGCGCCGGCCGGCCAGAGCCGTGGGTCGGACAGGTCGAGGCCGCCGGAGAACACCGTCGCGGCGCCGGTCAGCACCACGGCCCGCAGGGAACCGTCGGTGCGCAGCCGGTGGGCGGCGTCCGTCAGCTCCTCCATCGCCGCCGCGTTCAGGGCGTTGGCGCGTCCGCCACGGTCGTAGCGGACCAGCGCCACGCCATCCAGCCGCTCGATCGACACAAGCCTCATTCCGTCTGTTCCTTTCCCTATCGGTTCCGGCGCTGGGGTCGGCCAGCTCCATCCACCTAACATTCTACTGAGTATGTTGCAATGCTTTGGTTCGTAGTGCAAACATACGGTCAACGGTCCCCGCCGGGGGCTCGACGGTGTGACGGTTGGACGAAGAGGGAGGGTGATCGGCGATGCACGGCGATGAATGGGCGAGGATTCCCTCGGCGGACGAATGCGTGCTGCGCAATCTTCTGGAAGGGCAGGCGGAGCGACAGCCCGACGTGGTGTTCGTCGCCTTCTGGCGGGGCGAGACCTGGAGCTACCGGGAGACCTTGGAGCGTGTCCGCCGCCGCGCCGCCGCCCTGCGGGCGCAGGGCGTGCGCCAAGGCGACCATGTGCTGTGCTGGATGGGGAACGGGCCGGACCTGCTGACCGCCTGGTTCGCCATCAACTATCTCGGCGCGGTCTATGTGCCGCTCAACACGGCGAGCCGGGGCCGCCCGCTGGAGCATATGCTGGACAACGCCGGCGCCACGGTGATGATCGCGCACGCGGCCCTGCTCGGCCGTCTGGCGGAGATCGACCGCGGGCCGCTGGCCAAAATTCTGACCGTCGGGGCGGCGGACTCGCCGCCGCCCGACCTGCCCGGTGTCACCGTCGCGCCGCTGGTCGACGCGCCGGCCGATTCCGGCCTGAGCCTGGACCTCGACCGGCCGATCCAGCCCTGGGATCCGCACGCGATCATGTATTCGTCGGGCACCACGGGGGCGGCGAAGGGGGTGGTCACCTCCTACGTGCAGATCCACGCGATGGGGCCGGACGCCTTCACCAGCATCACGGCGGACGACCGCTGCATGATCTGCGGGCCGATTTTCCATTGCGGCAGCACGCTTTACGTCTATTGCATGTTGGGCAAGGGCGGCTCGATGGCGATGGTGCCGGAGTTCCGCACCGGTGACTTCTGGGACTCGATCTGCGACACCGGAAGCACGGTGGTCCTGCTGCTCGGCGTCATGGCGAGCTTCCTGCTGAAAGCCCCGCCGGACCCGCGCGACCGCGACCATACCCTAAAGAAGGTTTTCATCGTCCCCTTCGGAGAGGATGCGCCCCGGTTCGGAGAGCGTTTCGGCGTCGAGCTCCACACCGTCTACAACATGACCGAGATCGCCAGCCCGCTGACGGCGGGGCCGCGGACCGCCGGGCCGGACGGGATGGTGCCGGGCCTGTGCGGCCGCGCGCGGCCCTGCTTCGAACTGCGCGTGGTCGACGCCAACGACGCGGAGCTGCCACCCGGGTCGGTCGGCGAGCTGATCATCCGCTCGCACCGGCCCTGGGCGCTCGGCTCCGGCTATTACCGCAATCCGGAGGCGACGGTGGCGGCCATGCGCAACGGCTGGTTCCACACCGGCGACGCCTTCCGCATGGAGCCGGACGGGCGCTTCTTCTTCGTCGACCGCCTGAAGGACGTCATCCGCCGTCGGGGCGAGAACATCTCTTCCTTCGAACTGGAGGCGGAGATTTGCGCGCATCCCGCCGTGCGCGAGGCGGTGACCGTTGCCGTTCCCAGCGAGGTCGGCGAGGACGAGGTCCTGGCCGTCGTCGCCCCGGTTCCCGGCGCCGTGGTCGATCCCGCCGAACTGGTCGGTTTCCTGGCGGCGCGGGTGGCGCATTACATGGTGCCGCGCTACGTCCGTGTCGTGGAGGAGCTTCCCAAGACGGCCAGCGGCAAGCTCCAGAAGCACACGCTGCGTGCCGAGGGGGTGATCGAGGGGTGCTGGGACCGCGAGGCGGCGGGCATCCGTCTCAAGCGGGAAAAGCTGGGCTGACCGGTGGAGCGAAGCAAGGGCCCCTCTCCCTGAGGGAGAGGGGCTTCCCTGTTATCGCGGCGTGTTCAAACCCTGCATGATCGATTCGACGATCTTGTCGGCGAGGATCTCGCGGTCGTCGCGCGTCTCCGCCGGGCGGGGGCGGTACCAGATCGACAGCCAGTTGATGGCGCCGAGCGCCACCTTGACCGCCACCGACACGTCGCTGGTGCGGATCGAGCCGTCCTCGACACCCTCGTAGGCGACCCGCTTGAAGAGACTCTCGAAGTCGTTGCGCACGGTCATCAGCTCGGCCAGCGTGCGGCGCTGCTCGGGCGTCGTGGCGCCGAAGCGGTGCATCTCCACCCCCTGGACGACCACCGCCTCAAGGGCGAGATTCTCCATCATCGACAGGGCGTGCTGGCGGAACATGGCGCTGAGGCGCCGCGCCGCCGGCTCCGGCCCCTTCATCGCCGGGGTGACGGCCTCGAAGTTGCGGCGCATGCCCTCGCGGTGGACGTCGAAGAACAACTCCGTCTTCGAGCGGTAGTAATGGTAGATGCGTCCCTTCGTGGATCCCAGACGCCGCGCCACGTCGTCGATGCTCGCCGCATGATAGCCCTGCTCCATGAAGCATTCGGCGGCGGCGATCAGGATCTCGATGTTCCCGGTCTTGTCGATGCGGGGTGACAGCGGGCTCTTTTCACTGCTCATCGTCCAGTTCCAACTCGATAAGTTCGTCGGCGACCAACCTGTTCCGCCCGCATGATCCCGCCGCGACAGACCGGCGTGGACCGATTCCGCGAAGCTAGGACCAATCCATCCGGCAGGCAACATTTCTGCCTGGACAGTGCGGGCGCGCTCACATACTACTTGGTATGTTTTTTGTGCGTGACGCAAGCAAACTTCGTGGGCACGCACCCAAACGACCATGGGAAGACGCCCAATGACCGAACCCATTCCCGCCGGGGATCTGGAGCGGCGCGCCGGCACCGAGATCGGCGTGTCGCGCTGGTTCGCGATCGGCCAGACGCGCATCGACGCCTTCGCCGACGTCATCGACGACCACCAGTTCATCCATGTCGATCCCGAGCGCGCGCAGCGCGACACCCCCTTCGGTGGAACCATCGCCCACGGCTTCCTGTCGCTGTCGCTGTTGACCGCGATGGGGGAAGGCGTGCTTCCGGCGATCGCCGGGGAGGCGATGGTCATCAATTACGGCTTCGACCGTGTCCGCTTCCTCGCCCCGGTCCGCTCCGGCGCGCGGGTCCGCGCCCGCTTCGTGCTGAGCGAGGCGACCCGCCGGTCGGAGCGCGAACTGGTCGCGCGCTACGCCGTGACGGTGGAGGTCGAGGGCGGCGGCAAGCCGGCGCTGGCGGCCGACTGGATCATCCTGACCCTTTTGAAAGAACAGGTGGACGCAGCATGAGCATTCAATCGGGCGGCATCGGGCCGGATGGCATCCGTTTCGACGGGCGCGTCGCCATCGTCACCGGGGCGGGGAACGGCCTGGGGCGTGGCTACGCGCTGGAACTGGCGGCGCGCGGCGCCAAGGTGGTGGTCAACGATCTGGGCGGCGGCCGTGACGGCCGCGGCGCTTCGGACGCGGCCGAGACCGTGGTCGCGGAGATTCGCGGCCGGGGCGGCGAGGCCGTCGCCGACGGTGCGAACGTCACCGACCCGGCGCAGGTCGCGGCGATGGTCGAACGCGCCCACGGGCTGTGGGGCTGCATCGACGTGCTGATCAACAACGCCGGCATCCTGCGCGACAAGAGCTTCGCCAAGATGGAGCTGGAGGATTTCCGTTCGGTCGTCGACGTGCATCTGCTGGGGGCGGCCAACGTCACCCACGCGGTCTGGCCGATCATGCGCGCGCAGAATTACGGCCGCGTCCTGATGACGACCTCGACCTCGGGCGTCTACGGCAATTTCGGCCAGTCGAACTACGGGGCGGCGAAGGCCGGGCTGGTCGGGCTGATGAACGTCCTGCATCTGGAGGGCATCCGCAACGGCATCCATGTCAACGCGGTCGCCCCGACGGCGGCGACCCGCATGACCTCCGACATCCTCGACGAGACGGCGCTGGCCCGGCTGAACCCGGACTTCGTCACCCCGGCGGCGCTGTTCCTGGTGTCCGAACAGGCGCCGAGCCGCACGGTGATGCTCGCCGGCGCCGGCACCTACGCCCGGCTCGCCATCGTCGAATCGGACGGCGTCTTCCTGCCCGAGGGGGAGCGGACGCCGGAGGCCGTCGCCGCCCGCTTCGCCGAGATCGCCTCGCTCGACCGCCAGCACGAGATCGACGCCGGCCTGACCCACGTCGACCGCATCCTGAAGCGCGCGGCGGACGCCGCCGGCTGACCTGAAGTGGGGAGAAGACCGGTGAGAGAAGCCGTCATCGTATCGACCGCCCGCACGCCCATCGGCAAGGCCTACCGCGGCGCCTTCAACGACACCCAGGCGCAGGCGCTGGGCGGGCACGCCATCGCCCACGCCGTCGCCCGCGCCGGGATCGACCCCGCCGAGATCGACGACGTGGTGATGGGGGCGGCCTTGCAGCAGGGCGCCACCCACATGAACATGGCCCGGCAATGCGCGTTGCGCGCCGGGCTGCCGACCTCGGTGGCGGCGCAGTCGGTGGACCGGCAATGCGCCTCGGGCCTGATGGCCATCGCCATCGCCGCCAAGCAGATCATCGTGGACGGCATGACCGTCGCGGTCGGCGGCGGGCTGGAATCGCTGTCGCTGGTGCAGACCGACCGCATGAACGTCGAGCGCTGGCGCGACCCCTGGCTGGTCGAGCACCGCCCCGACGTCTACATGGCGATGATCGAGACGGCGGAGATCGTGTCGGCGCGCTACGGCGTGCCGCGCGAGGCGCAGGACGCCTACGCCGCCCGCTCCCAGGCGCGCACCGCCGAGGCGCAGGCCGCCGGCCGCTTCGACGCGGAGATCGTGCCGGTCGCCACCACGATGACCCGCTTCGACAAGGCGACCGGCGAGACCACCCGCCACGCGGTCACGCTGGAGCGCGACGAGAGCAACCGGCCGGACACCACGCTCGCCGGTCTGTCGGCACTGAAGCCGGTGTTCCGCGACGGCCAGCGGATCGCCGAGGGGCGCTTCGTCACCGCCGGCAACGCCTCGCAGCTGTCGGACGGGGCGTCGGCCAGCGTGCTGATGGAGGCGGCGGAGGCCGAACGGCGGGGGCTCAGCCCGCTCGGCATCTACCGGGGCATCGCGGTTGCCGGCTGCGATCCGGACGAGATGGGGATCGGCCCGGTCTTCGCGGTGCCGAAGCTGCTGAAACAGCACGGCCTGAGCGTCGACGACATCGGGCTGTGGGAACTGAACGAGGCCTTCGCCGCGCAGGTGATCCATTGCCGCGACCGGCTCGGCATTCCCGACGAGCGGCTGAACGTCAATGGCGGGGCCATCGCCGTCGGCCATCCCTACGGCATGTCGGGCGCCCGTCTGGTCGGCCACGCCCTGATCGAGGGCAAGCGGCGGGGGGCGCGCCACGTCGTCGTCACCATGTGCGTCGGTGGCGGCATGGGCGCCGCCGGCCTGTTCGAAATCGCCTGAGCCCCCAAGATTAAGCCTGAGACAAGGAGGACCCCGCATGGACCGCAAGCACGACACCCGCGCCGCCTACCCGCATTTCCAGATCGTGCCCACCCGCTGGATGGACAACGACGCCTACGGCCACGTCAACAACGTGGTCTATTACAGCTACTTCGACACGGTGGTGAACCAGTACCTGATCGAGAACGGCGCGCTGGACATCGAGAACAGCCCGGTGATCGGGCTGGTGGTGGACACCGGTTGCAGCTATTACGCGCCGGTCAGCTTCCCCGACCGGGTCGAGGCCGGGCTGCGCGTGGCGCGTCTGGGCACCAGCAGCGTCCGCTACGAGGTCGGGCTGTTCCGCAACGACGACCTGACCCCGGCGGCCTGCGGCCATTTCGTGCATGTCTATGTCGACCGCGAGACGCGCCGCCCGGCGGCGTTGCCGGACACGCTCCGCGCCGTGCTCGAACGGCTGGTCGTGCCGGCCGAAGCCGTCTGACGCCCCCTTTCCGGTGAGGACCGAGACATGACGGACTTCGTGTTCGAGACCACCCCGAAGCTGGTGTGCGAGGCGGGGGCGGCGGCCCGGCTGGGCGAGATGGCGAAGGGGCTCGGCATCCGCCGCGCGCTGATCGTCACCGACGCCGGTCTGGTCGCGGCCGGGCTGCTGGAGCCGGTCGCGGCCGGCTTCACCGCCGCCGGCACGCATTGCGCCCTGTTCGCCGACGTGCTGGCCGACCCGCCCGAGGAGTCGGTCGCGCTGGCGGTCCAGGCGGCGCGCGAGGCCGGGGCCGACGGGGTGATCGGCTTCGGCGGCGGCAGCTCGCTCGACACCGCCAAGCTGGTCGCCCTGCTGGCCGGCACGCCACAGGAACTGCCGGACATCTACGGCATCGGTCTCGCCAAGGGGCCGCGCCTGCCGCTGATCCAGGTGCCGACCACCGCCGGTACGGGATCGGAGGTGACGCCCATCGCCATCGTCACCACGCCGACCAGCGAGAAGAAGGGGGTGGTCTCCAGCCTGCTCTACCCCGATCTGGCGGTGCTCGACGCCCATCTGACGCTCGGGCTGCCGCCGCGCGTCACCGCGATGACCGGCATCGACGCGATGGTCCACGCCATCGAGGCCTACACCACCCGCCACAAGAAGAACCCGCTGTCCGACAGCCTCGCGCTGCGGGCGCTGAGCCTGCTGGGCGGCAACATCCGCGCCGTCATCAAGGACGGGCGGAACGTCGCCGCCCGCGCGGCGATGCTCCAGGGCTCGCTGCTCGCCGGCATCGCCTTCGCCAACGCGCCGGTCGGCGCGGTGCACGCCCTGGCCTACCCGCTGGGCGGCCATTTCCACGTGCCGCACGGCTTGAGCAACGCGCTGGTGCTGGGGCCGGTGCTGGAGTTCAACCGGCCGGCCGCCGAGGGGCTCTACGCCGAACTCGCCCCGGCGATCCTGCCCGGCCGCAGCTTCGCCAGCTCGGCCGAGGCGGCGGGCGCCTTCATCGGCGCCATGCGCGATCTGGTCGCCGCCATGCCGATGGAGCAGCGGTTGGAACAGGTCGGTGTCCGGCGTGAGGACCTGCCGATGCTCGCCGCCGACGCCATGAAGGTGCAGCGCCTGCTGGTCAACAACCCGCGCGACGTCACCTATGAGGACGCCCTGGCCATCTACGGTCAAGCGTTCTGACCGGGGACGGATGCGCCCGCCGCCGGTTGAGGGAGGAGAACCCCAGACAAGGAGGCTCCTCCCATGGCCGAGACCACGAAGCCGTCGAACGGCAACACACTGACCAACGAGCCCGACCGCGCCATCGCCGATCCGCTGGAGGCGGCCAAGGCCGTCTCCGACACCGGCAAGCCGATCACCCCCGACACGGAATCGGCCAAGCGTCCCGACAGCCCGGAGGGCGGGAGGGACAAGGACGCCTGACGGCTTCCGACGGGTGAATCACATCAAAATCGTTGCGCCGCCGTCGACGACCAGCACATGGCCGTTGACGAAGGAGGCCGCCGGGGAGGCGAGGAAGACCGCCGCCCCGGCGATCTCGGGCGGCTGGCCCCAACGCCGCATCGGGGTCCGCCCCTCGAAATAGGCCGAGGCCGCCGGATCGCCGGTGATGCCGGCGTTGGTCTCCGTCGCGAAGAAGCCGGGGGCGATGGCGTTGCTGGTGATGTTGTGCGGGCCGTATTCGGCGGCGAGCGCGCGCACCATGCCGGTCAGCCCGGCCTTGGCGGCGGTGTAGACCGCGTCGTTGGCCTTGGCGACCTGCCCGGCGATCGAGGTCACGGCGATCAGGCGCCCCTCGCGGCGCGGCAGCATCAGCCGTGCCGCCTCCCGCGCCAGCACGAGGCCGGCCGTCAGGTCGACGTCGAGCAGGCTGCGGATCTCGTCGTCCGCGAAGTCGGCCAGCGGCTTGCGGTTGCGCTGCCCGACATTGTGGACCAGCACGTCGAGCCGCCCATGCTCCCGCCCGATCCGGGCGAAGGCGTCGCGCAGCGCCGCCCCGTCGGCGACGTCGAAGGGCAGCGGGATGACCGGGCCGGCCGTCCCGCCGATCCGGGCCGCCGCCGCCTCCAGCCGCGCCGGGTCTCGGCCGTTCAGCAGCACGGTCGCCCCGGCCCCGGCCATCGCGCGGGCGATCTCCAGCCCCAGGCCGCGGCTGGCTCCGGTGACCAGCGCCACCTTGCCCGCCAGCGAGAACATCGAGAGTGTGGGGAGCGTTGCTGTCGTCATGACGGACCTCGTTGGGCGGAGAGCCGCCACGATGACCGCCGGGGCGGCCGGGCGTCAATCCGCTTCCATCTCCCGCCGGAAGGCGCGGCCGGCGGTTTCGGCGAAGGCGGTGAGCGCCGCCTCGTCCGCCCCGTCGCGCGCCGCCGCCGACATGCCGGCCATCGCGATCGTCAGGAAATCGGCGAGGGCGCCGGCCTTGGCCGGCCTTTCGGTCGCGATGAAAGCGCGAAGGGCCTCCCGGCTGGCCCGCTTGGCCGCGGCGGTCAGGGCGCAGGCGTCGGGATCGGCGCTGTTGCGCGTGGCGTCGAGCACGAGGCAGCCGGCCACCCCGTCGCGCCGGGGATAGAGGCGGGCCGCCAGCGCCAGCGTGCGGTCGATCACCGTGGCGACGTCGCCGCCATCCGCCAGAGCGCGCGCGAAGATGTTGGCCTCGCCCTGGATGTAGCGTTGCAGCGCGCGCTCGAACAGCCCGGCCTTGCTGCCGAAGGCGGCGTAGAAGCTGGGCGGCTTGATACCCAGCTCGGCACCGAGTTCGGCGACGCCGACGGCGTCGTAGCCACGCGCGTGGAACAGCCGCATCGCGGTCTCGACCGCTTGGTCGACGTCGAAGGACCGCCGCCGTCCGCGTGGCTCCGGATCTTTTGTAGCGGTCACTATAAAAATCTCCTTGCGGGGAACTGTCGTCCCTGTTTATATAGCGATCACTACAAAAACACCAACCCACAAACACACCCCAAACACGAGGAGGCCGACATGGCCGAGTTTTCCAAGGCCGAGTTTTCCGGCAAGAACATCCTGGTCCTGGGCGGCAGCCGGGGAATCGGCGAGGCGATCGTCCGGCGCTTCGCGGCGGGCGGCGGCAGCGTCGCCTTCACCTACGCCGGCTCGAAGGACGCGGCCGCGACGGTCGCCGCCGCCACCGGTGCCGAGGCGCTTCGCACCGACAGTTCCGACCGTGACGCGCTGATCGCGACGGTGGCCGGGCGCGGCGCGCTCGACGTGCTGGTGATCAACGCCGGCACGCTGGTGATGGGCGATCCGCTGACCCTGGATCCCGACGCGGTGGACCGGATGATCGACGTCAACGTTCGCGCTCCCTACCACGCGGCGGTCGAGGCGGCGCGGCGGATGAACGACGGCGGCCGTATCGTCGTCATCGGCTCGGTCAACGGCGACCGCATGCCCTTCGCCGGCGGGGCCGCCTACGCGCTGACCAAATCGGCGGTCCAGGGCATGGTGCGCGGGCTGGCGCGTGATTTCGGCGCGCGCGGCATCACCGTCAACGCCATCCAGCCCGGTCCGACCGACAGCGACATGAATCCGGCCGACGGCCCGATGGCGGAAGCCATGCACGGCTTCATGGCGATCAAGCGCCACGCCCACGCGAGCGAGATCGCGGAGTTCACCGCCTTCGTCGCCGGGCCGCACGGCGCGATGATCACCGGCTCGCTCCAGACCATCGACGGCGGTTTCGGCGCCTGACGTCGCCGTCCGGGGGGGCCGCCGCTTTCCATCCAGAGGAAAAACCGGCGGCCGCGCCTGGACGGCCGGAACCGGGCCGTGCTGTCTCGGGGCGTCCGTCACGTCCCGCGCGGGAGCAGCCCATGGCATCGGCCGTCACCTCCGTCATCCTCGTCCACGGCGCCTTCGCGGACGGGTCCTCCTGGAACCGGGTGATCCCGCTGCTCCAGGCCCAGGGGCTCGACGCGGTCGCCGTGCAGAATCCGCTGACCTCGCTGGAGGAGGATGTCGCCCATGTCCAGCGCGCCATCGACCGCGCCAAGGGGCGGGTGGTGCTGGTCGGGCATTCCTGGGGCGGGGCGGTCATCACCCAACTCGGCGATCAGGACAAGGTGGCGGCGCTGGTCTATGTGGCGGCCTTCGCGCCCGCCGCCGGGCAGTCGCCGAACGATACGCTGAAGCCCTACCCCCCGTCGCCCGGCCTGTCGAGCGTGTCGGCCGACAGGGCGGGCTTCCTGTTCCTGACGCCGGACAGTCTGGCGAAGACTTTCGCCCAGGATCTGCCGGCGTCCGAGGCGGCGCTTCTGGCGGCGGTCCAGGGGCCGGTCGCCGCCGTCTGCTTCCGCGGCAAGGTGACCGCCGCCGCCTGGCAGGCCAAGCCGTCCTGGTATGTCGTCGCCAGCGAGGACCGGATGCTGCCCCCGGCCTTCCTGCGCGACACCGCCGCGCGGATCGGCGCCCGGACGGTGGAGGTCGAGGCCGGCCATCTGCCGCATCTGTCACGGCCGGAGGCGGTCGTCGCCGTGATCGTCGAGGCGGCCCACGCTGGTTGAATGGTGCCGGGTGATCCGCAGGAGTTCAGCGCCCAGTGAAGACCGCCGGCCGTTTCTCGATGAAGGCGGTGATGCCCTCGCGGATGTCCTCGGTTGCCGCCATGCGGGCGAACTGGCTGGCCTCGACCGCCAACCCTTCGTCGATCGACAGGTTCAGGCCGCGCGTGACGCTGGCGAGGCAGGCGGCGACGGCGAGCGGCGACCGGGCGGTCAGTTTGGCGGCGAGGGCGCGGGCGGCGTCCATCAGCCGCTCATGAGGAACGACCTCGTTGACGAGGCCGATGTCACGCGCGGTCCGGGCGTCGATCGGATCGCCGGTCAGCAGCATGGCGAGCGCGCGCTTGCGGCCGATCAGGCGGGGCAGCCGCTGGGTTCCGCCGTAGGGCGGCGCGAAGCCGAGCCTGATCTCCGACTTGGCGAAGGTCGCGCGGTCGCTGGCGATGGCGAGCGGGACCGCCTCCGTCACCTCGCAGCCGCCGCCGAAGGCCAGCCCGTTGACGGCGGCGATGATCGGCTTGGGGAAGGCCTCCAGCCGGCTGGTCAGACGCTGGCCCCGGCGGACGAACTCCCGCAGCGCGGTCTCCGGCCCGGCGAAGACGGCGCCGGAAAAGTCGTGGATGTCGGCGCCGGCCGAGAAGGCGCGCTCGCCGGCCCCGGTCAGGATGACCGCGCGCAGGGCATCGTCGGCCTCGATGAAGTCGAGCAGGTCGTGAAGCCGGTCGATGGTCGCGAAGTCGATGGCGTTGAGCGTGTCGGGGCGGTTGAGCGTCAGCGTCGCAACCGCTCCGTTGATGGTGAGGAGAACCTTGTCGTCCATGATCGGGATCCGTGCGTTGGGCCTTGCGGTGCGGCAAGACTGGCCCGTGGCCGGCGGCCCGGCAAACGACTTCCCCTCATCGTCGGGTGAGCCGGGCGCATCACACCGGCGGCAGGAGGGAGTCCGCCGCCAGCTCGCCCGCCAGCTCCCCACGGATCCAGTCGCGGAAGATGCGCACCTCCGGCCGGGCGAGCGACGCCGGGGCGCAGACCAGCCAATAGGCGGTCGCCGTCGGCACCGGCGGCCCCAGGACCTCGACCAGGGTTCCGGCTTCCAGATCGGGATCGACGAGCGGGCGGCGGCCCAGCGCGATTCCCAACCCCTGCGCCGCGGCGTTGAGCGCGTACTGGATGGTGTCGAAGCGCAGCCCGCCGCGCAGGTCCAGTTCGCCGCAGCCGCGCGCCTCCGCCCAGCAGGCCCAGTCGTCGCGCACGCTGGTGACGTGCAGAAGCGGCAGCTTGCCCAAATCCGCGATGGTCCGGACGCGGCCGGCCAGCTCCGGCGCGCAGACCGGCACCAGCGATTCCGTCACCAGATGCAGGGCGTCGAGGTCGGGCCAGGGGCCGCTGCCCATGCGGATGGCGAGGTCGATTCCGTCGCGCGGAAACTCCACGGGCCGGTGGGTGGTGTCGAGCGTGAGGGCGATGTCCGGGTGGCGGGCCTTGAAGCGCCCGAGGCGCGGCATCAGCCAGCGCAGCCCGAAGGTCGGCGCGGCGCTCATCGACAGCGTTCCGCGCGCGCCGCGTTCGGGCAGCGCCCGCGTCGCCTGCGCCAGCAGGTCGAGCGCGGCGCGGACCTGCGCGGCGTAGGCCGTCCCGACGTCGGTCAGGGCGATGGTCCGGTTGCCGCGCGCGAAGAGCGGGTTGCCGATCCAGTCCTCCAGCGCCTGGACGCTGCGGCTGACCGCGCTGGGGGTGAGGCCCAACTCGTCGGCGGCGCTCTTGAAGCTGAGATGCCGCGCGGCGGCCTCGAAGACCCGCAGGGTGGAGAGTGGGGGAAGGCGGTAGGTCATGGCGGGGGCGAGTCGATCATCAAACGGTGCCGACGCGCAAGCGCCCCCTGCCTTTCGGAACGCTTCCTAAAGCGCTGCCCCCGGCACTACGATGCCGGACTCAAGGATGATCAAGGAGCCGGTTCCTGATGGACAGCCTGACCGACCCCGCGCACCCCGCCCCCACGCAGCCCGACACGGCCCAGGCCGCGACTCCGCCCCCGGCGCCCTCTCCGGTGAAGGTGACGCGCGATCCGGAGGGGACGCGCGCCCGCATCCTCGCCGCCGCGACCGAGGAGTTCGCCCGGCATGGGCTGGGCGGCGCCCGCGTCGACCGCATCGCTGAGGCGGCCGGCACCAACAAGCGCATGCTCTACTACCATGTCGGCAACAAGGAGAGCCTCTATCTGGCGGTGCTGGAGGGCGCCTACGAGCACATCCGCGCCACCGAGCGCCAGCTCAGCCTGGAGACGCTGACCCCGCCGGACGCCATCGCCCGGCTGATCGGCTTCACCTGGCAGTATTTCATCGACCATCCCGAATTCATGGCGCTGTTGAACATCGAGAACCTGCACCGGGCGGAGCTGCTGAAGGATTCCGACAAGGTGCCGTCGATGCATTCGCCCTTCGTGCAGCTCATCGCCGACGTGCTGGAACGCGGCGTCGAACAGGGGATGTTCCGCCCCGGCGTCGATCCGGTGCAGCTCTACATCTCCATCGCCGGCCTGTCCTATTTCTACCTGTCGAACGTCCACACCCTGTCGGTGATCTTCCGCCGCGACCTGATGGCGGAGCCGGAGAAGGCCGCCCGGCTGGCCCACATGGTCGAGCTGGTCCTCCAGTCGCTGCGCGCCTAGCCGTTCAGACAGCAAACCATCCGCTACCACCATTTTCTTTGTTGACGACATCCGTGTGTCGGCCGTACTTTTAACCAGCCGGTTAAAACATGGCGGCCGCCTCCGAAAGGAACCGCCCCAGCCACCGGCGGGAGGAGACGCATGGATCGTCGCTCAAGCTCCGGCGCAGCTCTGCGCCTGCTCAATTCCGACTGGTTGCGCCCCATTCTGCTGATCGTCCTGATGCTGATCCTGTGGGATTTGGCGGTCCGCATCTTCGGGGTGCCGGCCTATCTGGTGCCCAAGCCCGGCGACGTCGTTCTGGCGATGATCCAGGATTGGGACCGGCTGCTGGCCGAATCCGTCCCCACCATGACCGCGACGCTCGGCGGTTTCGCGCTGTCGGTGCTGTTCGGCATCCCGATCGCCATGCTGATCGCCGGGTCGCGCACGGTGGAGGCCTACATCTATCCCTTGCTGGTCTTCTCGCAGTCGATCCCCAAGGTCGCCATCGCGCCACTGTTCGTGGTGTGGTTCGGCTTCGGGCTGATGCCGAAGGTCATCGCCGCCTTCCTGCTGGGCTTCTTCCCCGTCGTCGTCTCGGCGGTGCAGGGCTTCAAGTCGGTGGATGGCGAGATGATGGATCTGGCGCGCTCGATGAAGGCGTCGCGTTTGCAGACCTTCCAGATGGTGCGGCTGCCGCACGCGCTGCCGGCGATCTTCGCCGGGCTGAAGGTCTCGATCACGCTGGCCGTGGTCGGCGCGGTGGTCGGCGAGTTCGTCGGCTCGAATTCCGGGATCGGTTTCGTCCTGCAACGCTCGATCGGCAACTTCGAGCTGCCCCTGATGTTCGCGGCGCTGACCGTGCTGGCGCTGATGGGCGTGGTCCTGTTCTGGGTCATCGACGTGCTGGAGCGGGTCGCCATTCCCTGGCACGCCAGCCAACGGCAGAACGCCGGGCACTGATCCTTTTCAATCATTTGAATCACCGACAAGACCCCGGTCAACGGGCGCTCCATCGATCACTCGTGGGAGGAAAACCGTCGTGATGAAAAAGACCGCCTTGATGAAAACGGCCGCCGTCGCGCTCTGCGCCTTCGCCGCCTCGACCCTGTCGGCCCAGGCCGCCGACAAGGTGACGCTGATGCTGAACTGGTACGTCTACGGCGAGCACGCGCCCTTCTATTACGGCAAGGACAAGGGGCTCTACGAGGCCGAGGGCATCGACCTGGAGATCCAGGAGGGCCGCGGCTCGGCGGTGACGACGCAGCTCGTCGCCAGCAAGGGCGTCACCTTCGGCTACGTCGACGTGCCGACGATGATCAAGGCGGCGGCCAAGGGCGCGCCGGTGACCTCGCCGGGCGTGCTGTTGCAGACCAGCCCGATGTCGGCGATGGGCTTCACCGACAAGAACATCCGCAAGCCCGAGGACATCAAGGGCAAGATCGTCGCCATGACGCCGGGCGACAGCATGTCGCAAATATGGCCGCTGTTCCTCAAGAAGACCGGCCTGAAGGAGCGCGACTTCGAGGTCGTGTCGGGCGACGCGCAGACCAAGCTGAACGCCGTCATCAACGGCCAGGCCGACCTGCTGCTCGGCTATGTCATGGACCAGAGCATGAAGATCAAGGACGCCACCGGCAAGTCGGTGACGCCGATCCGTTTCGCCGACTACGGCGTCAACATGGTCTCGTCGGGCATCATCGCCAACACCGCGACGCTGAAGGACAACCCCGACCTCGTGAAGCGCTTCATGGCCGCGACGACCAAGGCCATCGAGGGGGCGGAAAAGGCGCCGAAGGAGGCGGTCGACGCCATCCTGAAGGCCAACCCCAAGGGCGGCAAGCCGGACACCCTGCTGGAGGGCTTCGAGCTGACCATCCCACTCTACCGCACGGCGGAGACCAAGGCGATGCGGCCCTTCCAGGTGACCGACGCCAACATGAAGGACAGCATCGACCTGCTGGTGGAATACGGCGGCCTGGACGCCTCGGCCAAGCAGGACCCGAAGAAGTTCTACACCCGCGACTTCCTGCCGGCCGACCCGGCGGCCGCCAAGACGCAATGACCGGATGACGCCGCCGATCAACGAGCCGACGGCCGAAAATCCGGCGACCGAAGAGCCGAGGACCGACGAGGAGACGCACGGCATGGCACAGCCGCAGTTGAAGCTGGTGGGCGAGGCGGAGACGCAGCGTCTGTCCGGCGAGCCGTTGATCCGGATCGACGGCGTGAGCAAGACCTACCGCACCCGCGACGGCGAGGTTCCCTCGCTCCGCCCGATCAGCTTCGACGTGCGGCCGGGCGAGTTCCTGGTGATCGTCGGCCCGTCGGGCTGCGGCAAGTCCACGCTGTTGAAGATGCTGGCCGGGCTGCTGCCGGTCACCGCCGGCACCATCCGCATCGAGGGCGACACGGTGACGGAGCCGCACGACGACACCGGCATCGTGTTCCAGAGCCCGACCCTGCTGGCCTGGCGGTCTGTCCTGCGCAACATCATGCTGCCGGTCGAGGTCCGCCGCCTGCCGCGCGAGAAGTATCTGGAGCGCGCCCTGAAGCTGGTCGAGATGACCGGGCTGAAGGGGTTCGAGAACAAGTATCCGTGGCAGCTCTCGGGCGGCATGCAGCAGCGCGCCGCCCTGTGCCGGGCGCTGGTGCACGACCCGAAGATCCTGCTGATGGACGAGCCGTTCGGCGCGCTCGACGCCATGACGCGGGAACGCATGAACGTCGAGCTTCAGCGCATCCAGCACGAGACCGGCAAGACGGTGATCCTCATCACCCACTCCATCCCCGAGGCGGTGTTCCTCGCCGACCGGGTGATGGTGATGTCGGAACGGCCTGGCACCATCGCCGCCACCTACGACGTCCCGCTGCCGCGCCCGCGGACGCTGGACGTCATGGGCGACCCGGTGTTCGTCCAACTGACCCAGAAGATCCGCGCGCATTTCGCGGCGCAGGGTCATCTGGACTGAGGCGACCGCCGGCCAACGCGTTCCCCCACACTGACCCTCCCTCGCCCGGCGGGGGAGGGGGTTTTTCCGGCCCACTCCCGCCCAGCGGGGGAGGGAGGGAACCCGTGCGCCGGCACGGGAAAGGTGGGGCAAGGCTTCATCACAGGGACACATTCCATGCCCGCCCCCCGTCTCCGCATCCGCGCCATCGAGCTGTACGAGCGGCCCGTCCGTTTCGTGAAGCCCTTCCGCTTCGGCGCCGTGACCGTCGAGGCGGCCCCGCAATCCTTCGTCCGCGCCCAGGTGTCGGTCGAGGGCAGGGGCGAGGCCTGGGGCGCCACCGCCGAGATGATGATGCCGAAATGGTTCGACAAGCGGCCGGACCAAAGCCCCGCCGACACGGTCGAGGGGCTGCGCCGCTCGCTGCGCTCGGCCCGCGACGGCTATCTCGCCGACGACCGCCTCGACACCGCCTTCGGCCACGCCGCCGCCTTCACCCCGACGGAGGTGCCGAAGCTCGCCGCCGCCTACGGCCCGGCGCAGATCGACAAGGCGGTGCTCGACGGGCTGCTGCGGGTGCTGGGCGCCAACGTCTTCGACGGGCTGCGCGCCAACCTTGTCGGGCTCGATGCGCGGCTGACGCCGGACCTTGCCGGGGTGGACCTCGACGCCTTCCTGGCTGGGCTGGAGCCTTTGCCCGTGGTGGAGCTGCGCCACACGGTCGGCTTGCTCGACAGCCCGGAGAGTCTGCGGGCGCTGCTGGCCCGCTCGTCGCTGCGCTGGTTCAAGATCAAGCTGGGCGGCGACGTCGCCGCCGACATCGACCGGCTGACCGGGATCGCCGCCGTGCTCGACGCGGCCGTCCCCGGCTACCGCGCCACGCTCGACGGCAACGAGCAGTACGCCGACGCCGACCATGTCGCCGAACTGCTGGAACGGCTGGAGCACGGACCGGCGCTGGCCGGGCTGCGCCGCGCGCTGGTCCACATCGAACAGCCGATCACCCGCGACGCGGCGCTGGCCCGGCCGCTGGGGGCGCTCGCCGAGCGCGTCCCCTTCATCATCGACGAGTCCGACGACGACTACGACGCCTTCCCGCGCGCCCGCGCCATGGGCTATCGCGGGGTGTCGTCGAAGGCCTGCAAGGGCCTGTACAAGGCCATCCTCAACCGCGCCCGCTGCACGGTCTGGGGGGCGCCGCACACCCTGTCCGCCGAGGATTTGACCTGTCAGGCCGGCCTGTCGGTGCAGCAGGACACGGCGCTGGTGGCGCTGCTCGGCCTGAGCCACGCCGAGCGCAACGGCCACCAGTATGGCGGGGGCTTCGGCACCGCCGCCGAGGGGGACGCCTTCCTCGCCGCCCACCCCGGTTTCTACATCCGCGACCCGGACGGTTCGGTCCGGCTCGCCACGGAGAATGGGCGCCTGTCCACGGCGCCGCTCTCCGCCCCCGGTTTCGCCCGCGCGGCCGAGCCCGCGTGGGACAGCCTCCTTCCCATCCACTCCACCCCCGTCCAACCCGCTTAAAGAGCCTTCCTAGGGAGTCCTACCCATGAGCACGCAACGCCTCGGGATCATCATGCACGGCGTGACCGGCCGGATGGGGATGAACCAGCACCTCATCCGCTCGATCCTCGCCATCCGGGCGCAGGGCGGCGTCACCCTGTCCGACGGCTCGCGCGTCATGCCCGACCCGATCATCGTCGGCCGCAACGCCGAGAAGATGCGCGAGCTGGCCCAGTGCCACGGCATCGAGCGCTGGAGCGACAACGTCGACGCCGCGCTGGAGAACCGCGAGGACACCATCTTCTTCGACGCCGGCACCACCCAGATGCGCCCGACCCTGCTGGAGAAGGCGATCCGCGCCGGCAAGCACGTCTATTGCGAGAAGCCCATCGCCACCAACCTGGAAGCGGCGCTCGGCATCGTCCGCCTCGCCGAGCAGGCCGGGGTGAAGAACGGCACCGTGCAGGACAAGCTGTTCCTGCCCGGCCTCCAGAAGCTGCGCATGCTGCGCGACAGCGGCTTCTTCGGCCGCATGCTGTCGGTGCGCGGCGAGTTCGGCTATTGGGTGTTCGAGGGCGACTGGCAGCCGGCGCAGCGCCCCTCCTGGAACTACCGCGAGGAGGACGGCGGCGGCATCATCCTCGACATGATCTGCCACTGGCGCTACGTGCTCGACAACCTGTTCGGGCCGGTCAAGAGCATCTCCTGCCTGGGCGCCACCCACATCCCGGACCGCTGGGACGAGAACGGGAAGCGCTATGACGCCACCGCCGACGACGCCGCCTACGCGATGTTCGAGCTGGAGGGCGGGGTGATCGCCACCATCAACTCCTCCTGGTGCACGCGCGTCTACCGCGACGATCTGGTGACCTTCCAGGTCGACGGCACCAACGGTTCGGCGGTCGCCGGCCTGACCGACTGCGTGATCCAGCCGCGCCAGGGCACGCCGCGCCCGGTGTGGAACCCCGACCAGAAGCAGACCATGGACTTCTACGACACCTGGCAGCCGGTGCCGGACAACCAGCCCAACGACAACGGCTTCAAGATCCAATGGGAGTCCTTCATCCGCCACGTCGTCGAGGACGCGCCCTACAAGCACGGTCTGATCGAGGGCGCCAAGGGCGTGCAGCTCGTCGAATGCGCGTTGCAGAGCTGGAAGGAGCGCCGCTGGGTCGACGTTCCGTCGCTGACCGCCTGACACGCCGCCTTCCACCTTGCCCCTCCCCCGGCTTGACGGGGGAGGGGATGGCTTCCCCCCGGAGTCCACCGCCATGGCCCTGACCATCCGCCTGCCGCGTGCCGACCGCACGCTCGAAACCTACGAACTGGCCCCCGCGCGCGGATTTCCGGCCCGCACCGACCGGCCTTTGGCCCGCGTCGCCTACGCCGCCGCCCACATGGTCGCCGACCCGTTGGCCGAGGGCGATCCCTGGCTGACCCCGGCCATCGACTGGGACCGCACCATCGCCTTCCGCGAGCATCTGTGGGATCTCGGCCTCGGCGTCGCCGAGGCGATGGACACCGCCCAGCGCGGCATGGGGCTCGACTGGCCGACCTCGCTGGAGCTGATCCGCCGCTCGCTCAGCGCCGCCAAGGCGCGTGGCACGCAAAATGGAAAGGGGGCCGTCGTCGCCTGCGGCGCCGGCACCGACCATCTGCCGCCGGAGAACGCCCGGACCATCGACGACGTGATCCGCGCCTACGAGGAGCAGATCGAGGCGATCGAGGCGCTGGACGGCCGCATCATCCTGATGGCGTCGCGCGCGCTGGCCCGCGTCGCCAAGGGTCCCGACGATTACGCCCGCGTCTACGGCCGCATCCTGTCCCAGGTGAAGCAGCCGGTGATCCTGCACTGGCTGGGCGACATGTTCGACCCGGCGCTGGCCGGCTATTGGGGCACCGCCGACCTCGACGCCGCGATGGACACGGCGCTCGGCATCATCGGCGACTTCGCGCCGAAGGTCGACGGCATCAAGATCTCGCTGCTCGACAAGGAGAAGGAGATCGTCATGCGCCGCCGCCTCCCGGCCGGCGTCCGTATGTACACCGGCGACGACTTCAACTACGCCGAGCTGATCGCCGGCGACGGCGAGCTGCATTCCGACGCGCTGCTCGGCATCTTCGACGCCATCGCCCCGGCGGCGGCGGCGGCGCTGGCCGAGCTGGCCGACGGCAACGAGGCCGGTTTCCACGACATTCTCGCGCCGACCGTGCCGCTGTCGCGCCATATCTTCAAGGCGCCGACCCGCTTCTACAAGACCGGCGTGGTCTTCATGGCCTACCTGAACGGCCACCAGGACCATTTCACCATGGTCGGCGGGCAGGAGAGCACGCGCTCCACCCAGCACCTCGCCGAACTGTTCCGGCTCGCCGACAAGGCCGGGCTACTGACCGACCCGGAACGCGCCGCCAGCCGCATGGCCGCCGTCCTCGCCGTGCGGGGGCTGTGACGATGCGCGATTTCTCGGCCGATCACCGCTGGCTGTCGATCAACACCGCCACCGTGCGCAAACAGGGCGATCTCCTCCAGATCATCGAGGCCTGCCACCGCCACGGCATCCGCGCCATCTCGCCCTGGCGCGACCAGGTGGCCACGGTCGGGCTCGACGCCGCCGTCCGCGCGGTGCGCGGCGCCGACCTCCAGCTCTCCGGCTATTGCCGGGGCGGCATGTTCCCGGCCGACGAGGCCCACCGGGCGGAGATGCGCGACGACAACCGCCGCGCGGTGGACGAGGCGGCGGCGCTGGGCGCCGTCTGCCTCGTGCTGGTGGTCGGCGGCCTGCCGCAATACTCCCGCCCCGGCTCGGCGCCCAGCAAGGACCTCGCCGGCGCCCGCGCCCAGGTGGAGGACGGCATCGCCGAGCTGCTCGACTACGCGCGCAAGGCCGGCATGCCGCTCGCCATCGAACCGCTGCACCCGATGTACGCCGCCGACCGTGCCTGCGTGAACACGATGGGGCAGGCGCTGGACATCTGCGACCGGCTCGACCCGGCGCGCAGCGGGGCGCTGGGGGTGGCGGTGGACGCCTACCATGTCTGGTGGGACCCCGACCTCCAGGCGCAGATCCGCCGCGCCGGCAAGGAGCGGCTGCTGGCCTTCCATGTCTGCGACTGGCTGGTGCCGACCACCGACCTGCTGCTCGACCGCGGCATGATGGGCGACGGCGTCATCGATCTGCCGCAGATGCGCGGCTGGGTCGAGGCTTGCGGCTTCGCCGGCTATTCGGAGGTCGAGATCTTCTCGGCGAACACCTGGTGGGAACGCCCGATGGACGAGGTGCTGTCCACCTGCATCGAGCGCCACCGCAGCGTCGTCTGACCGCCCATGCCTTGATCGCCGGGCCTGACCGCCGGGAGGCGCGGTCTTTACGGTTGGCTAACGCGAGCGGTGCCATAGTCCGCCCCAGGTGACGGCCGTCGAATCGGGGGCCGTCGAACCAGGGGGGAAACGGTGCATCCCGACATGGCGCTTCTCGACCCTCCCGTCCGTCCAGCGGTGCGCGCAACCTCCGCCGCGCTGCGGCTGACGGTGGCCGGCACGGCGTGGTCGCTGCCGATGGAGGCGGTCCACGCCATCGCCGAAGCCGGCGAGGGGAGCGCCTCGCCGACGCCGCTGCCCCTGGCCGAACCGCCGATTGAGGGGGTGGCCGCCGTCGAGGGGCGCCCGGTTCTCCAGATCGACCTGGCCCGGGCACTGGCCGGTGGCCCGGATGCTCCGTCCGGCACCGGCCGGATTCTCGTCGTCGCCGCCACCGAAGCGGGAGCCCTTGCCCTGCGGGTCGAGGACGCGCGCTGGGCCGGGGCTGCCACAGCGCCGGTGCTGGATCTTGGCACTTCGCTGCCCTGGACCGGCGACACCGTTCCAGTCGCCGCGTCGGCCCCCCGGCCGTGCCGCGGGGCCGACGCGATGCTTCCCCTGCTGCCGGTCCACCACGCCGGCGAGAGGGTCGCGCTGCGGATCGACCGTTTGGACCGGGTCGAGCGCCCCGATTCGCTGACTCCGGTGCCCGGATCGCGGGATGTGCTTCTCCGTTTTGGCGATGCGCTGCTGACGGCCCGGCCCCTGACGGGGGAGGGGGCCGGCGATGCTCCTTGCGCTCTGGTCCTGCGCGGCGACGCGCCCGGCGAGCAGGCGGCATTGCTGGTCGAGCGGGCGCTGGGCGTCGAGCGCTGCCCGCTCGACCGCCTGACCGCCCTGCGGCATTCGGACGGCGTCGAGTCGCTGTGGTGGCGCCGGGAGGACGGGGAGCCCCTGCGCGTCATCGACCCCGGCCCGCTGTTCGGCTGGGCCGCCACGGCGGGCGGCGAAGGCCGCGTCGGCGAGGCGGCGCGTTGGACACCGCCCCGCCCCGCCCGTCCGGATGTTCTGGAGGTGGAGATCGCCGGGCATGCCGTGGCTTTCCCCTTGGCGCTGGTCGCCGGGGTCGATGAGGCGTCCTTTGCCGGCGGCCCCGCCCGTCTGCGGCTGGCCGGGATGCGGCGGGCGCTGCCGGTCGATCGCCTGCGGCCGCTGGCAACGGACGGTACCGTCGGTTGGCGGAGCCTGACCGCGCTGCCACCGTCCGTTGCCCCGCTGTTCGACGCCGCGCGCTGGGACGCGGCGGCCATGCGCTGGCGGTTCCGGGTGAACGCCGACAGTTTGACGCGAATTCCGGGAAACCGTGTAGCATGGCCGGCGAAACGGGCGCTGGCGGCGGCCCGGCGGGTCTGGGGCGGCGGCTCCTAGGTTCCGGTCCGGTGCGTCCTCTCTCCCGTCGATCGAATCGAACCTGCCGGTGACCGCCTGATCATGACCGTCAAGACCAAGCTGCGCCTTGCCTTCCTGCTGATGATCGTGCTGTTCGGGCTGTTCGGGGCGGTGGCCCTGAAGGCGCTGTCGCTGGTCGGCCACGACATCGAGCACATCGCCGGAGACGTCCTGCCCAGCGTGGTGGCGAGCAACGCCATCAACACCGCGACCAGCGACTATCGCGACTACGAGCTGCTGCACATCCTCAGCATCGACCCGGCCGAGCGGAGGGAGTACGAAACCCAGCTCGCCAAGCTCAAGGACGACATCGCGCTGTGGCGGTCGCGCTACGAGCCGCTGGTCGATACGCCGGAGGAAAAGGCGCGCTACGCCAACTTCTCGCGCGACTACGCCACCTACCTCGCCGGCAGCGCCCGCCTGCTGGAGGCCTCGGCAAAGGGCGCGGGTGGCGAGGCGCTCGGCATGGTCAAGGAGGCCAACCGCCTTTTCGGCGCCTTCAGCGACGATCTGGTCGAGCTGGTGCGCCTGGCCCAGGCCGACAGCGAGCGGACCAGCCAGGACGCCGCCCGGGTGGTGTCGCGCGGGCGGACCGTCATCATCGTCGGGCTGACCATCGGCATCGGCTTCGCGCTGTTCTGCATGTGGCTGGTCGAGACGATGATCGCGCGGCCGGTTGCCGGGCTGACCGGAACCCTGCGGCAGGTCGGCAGCGGCGACCTGTCGGTCGAGGTCGGGCAGACCGACCGCGCCGACGACATCGGCCAGATGGCCCGCGCCACCGAGGCGACCATCGTCGCGGTCAAGGGGCTGGCCGGCGACGTCGGCACGCTGGTCGACGCCGCCCAGTCCGGCGCCCTGTCGGTGCGCGCCGAGCGCGGGCAGCACCAGGGCGAATACGCCGTGCTGGTCGGCGGCCTCAACGAACTGATCGAAACCCTGACCAGGCCGCTGTTCGAGGTGGTGTCGGTCATGCAGCTCCTGTCGGCCGGCGACCTCCAGGGCCGCATGACCGGCAGCTACGAGGGCGACCTGCGGGCGCTGAAGGCCAACATGAACCGCAGCCTGGACGGGCTGGTCAACCTGCTGGGCGAACTGGCGGACCTCGCCGGGCGGATGGCTGGCGGCGATCTGACCGGCGCCGTCGCCGGCTCCTACCAGGGCGACTTCGCCGTGCTGAAGGGCAACGTCAACCGCGCGCTGGAGCAGATGCGCGGCCTGATCGGCCACATCGCCGACGACACCGTGCAGATCGCCGCCGCCGCGACCGAGACCTCGGCCGCCGCCCGGCAGGTCGCCGAGCTGTCCGACCGCCAGCTGATGAGCCTGACCGCCGTGGCCGGCGCCGTCGGCCAGACCGCCCAGTCGGTCGAGGAGATCGCCGCCAACGCCGGCCGGGGCCGCGACCTCGCCACCGCGACCGCCGGACTGGCGGAGGAGGGGCGGGTCAAGCTGGCCCACCTGTCCGGCGCCGTGGAGCGGATCGCCGCCGCCCATGACAAGATCGAGCGCATCGCCGGCACCATCACCCGCATCGCCGACAAGACGCACATCCTGTCGCTGAACGCCGGCATCGAGGCCGCCCGCGCGGGCGAGCAGGGGCTGGGCTTCGGCATCGTCGCCCAGCAGATCGGCCGACTGGCGGAGGACGCGGCGCTGGCGGTGCGCGACATCGAATCGATCGTCGCCGAATCGGCGCAGACGGTGCGCGAGGGGGTGGCGACCGCCGGGGAGGCGCGCGGCTCGATCGAGCGCATCGCCGAGGCGGCACGCGACAGCGGCGGCGCCGTGCAGGCGATCTCCGCCGCCATGGCGCAGCAGAGCGTCGCCGTGCAGGAGTTGGTCCGCCAGCTGGGCGAGCTGCGCGCCGGCAGCGAGGGCAACGCCGCCGCCGCCGAGGAGATCAGCGCGACGATGGAGGAGCTGGCCCGCATGGTCCACCGGGCGCGCGACCAGGTCGGCCGCTTCCGGTTGGCCTGACGGGTCGGAGGGAACATGGCCAAGCCCGGGATCGTCACCCGCCTGAACAAGCTGCTGCTGCCGCTCGCCGGCTGCCTTCTGCTGGGCGGTGCCCTGTATCTGGAGGGCAGCGCCTACCAGACCGCCGGGGCCGAGGCGCTGGAGAGCGGCTGGCGGGTGCTCGGCTATGCGCTCAGCATCGGGCTGATCCTGTCGCTGGCGACGCTCGTGCAACGGCTGGTGCAGTACGTGGTGCTCGACGGGCTGGTGGCCAGCGCCATGGGCGGGCCGGTGCCGCGCCTGCTCAGCCAGCTGTCGGGGTTGCTGATCTTCCTGCTCGCCTTCGGGGCGATCGCCGGCTTCGTCTTCAAGCAGGATCTGACGGTGCTGTGGGCGGCGTCGGGCGTCGCCGGCGTCGTGCTCGGCATGGCGCTGCGCGAGCTGCTGCTCGACATCTTCACCGGGCTGGCGCTGAACCTCGACCGGCCGGTGAGGATCGGCGACCATGTGCGGCTGCACAAGGCCGGGGACGAGACGTTGCAGGGCCGCATCGTCGAGATCAGCTGGCGCAGCACCCGGCTGAAGGACGACATGGGCAACCTCGTGATCGTGCCCAACAGCCGCATTGCCGCCTCGACCATCACCAACCATTCGATGCCGGAGCCCTGGCTGGAGTTCATGGTGCCGCTGGTGCTCGACGCCGGGGTGCCGGCCGAGCGCGCCCTGCGCATCCTGGAGGCGGCGGTGATCGAGGCGTCACTGGCCTTCGCCACGCCCACCGCCCCGCCGCCCTACATCCGGGTCCGCGCCATCACCCTGAACGGGGTCGAGTACGGCGTCTATTTCAACCCGCCGGTGGAGAAGCGCTTCCGCGCGCGCTCGATCGTGCTGGAGCATGTGCTGCGCCACCTCGACCGCGCCGGCCTGCGTCCGGCCTGGCCGAAGGGCGAACGGGCGTCCGGCGATCCGGAAACCGCCGCTTGGCGGTCGGTCGAGGCGGACGGCCTCACCCGGCTGCTCGCCGCCACCGCGCCGCTGAACGCGCTGGACACCGACGATCGCGTGGTTCTCGCCGGAGCGATCCGCCTGCGCCGGCTGCCGGCCGGACTGACGCTGGTCCAGGCGGGGGAGACCGCCGTCGCCGTCCATCTCGTCCTCGAAGGGTTGCTGGCCGCCGAACCGGCGCGCGGGCGCGGCGCCGGTGCCGCGCCGGTGCCGCTCGGTCCGGGGCGGCTGGTGGGGGCGGGAGCCTTGCTGCTTGGCGGCGCCCATGGCGAGACGGTGCGCTGCCGGACCGAGACGCTGGTTGGAGAGATCACGATGGACACGCTGCGCCTCGTGCTGGAACGGCGACCGGAGGCGGCGGAGGCGCTGAGCCGGGCCGCCGCGGCGCTTCTGACCGGCGAGGGCGCCGGGGGCCGTGCCGGGGAGGCCGATCTGGCCGCCGACATCCTGTCCAACCTGCGGCGGGCCACCGGGCTGGGCCGGCTGGTGGCCGCCCGTTAGCCCGGCGGAATGGACCGGCCGGGTGGTCGGGCCGGGATTCGTTCGGGAGGATTGCGTCTTCACCCATGGGCCGGCGGTGGCTAAAATGGAGCCCTGGCCGGCAATGCAGGGTGGTGGCGTGCTGAAATTGGCCTTTCTGCTGATCGGCCCCGGAGCCTTCCGGTCGCAATGGTCCGTCCTCGCCCTTGCCGGTGCCGCGCTGATGGGGTTGGCCCTGCTCCTCGCCGCCAGCGCCTGGGCGGGCAGCGCGTGGGATTGGGTCGAATGGATGACCTACGCGGCGCTGGGCCTGGTGTTCGTCGCCAACGGCCTTCTCGCGCTGCTCGCCGGCGTCTTCGCGACGGAGCGTGTCGAGCGCCGTCTCGGCGCGGCGAAGGCCGCCGCCTCCACCATCGCCGGCGGCCTGATCCTCCTCACCCCGTTCCAGAGCGGCTGGGCGCTCGCCCTGCTGTTCGCCGTGGCGCTGGCCCTGGACGGGGCGGCGCGCGTGGTCTCGACGCTGCTCTACCGCTATCCCGGCTGGCGCCCGATCGTCGCCTGCGGCGTGGTCGAGCTGGTCCTGGCGCTGATGATCCTCATGGGTTGGCCGCTTCCCCAGGACCGCAACATCCCGCTGTGTGTCGGGCTGTTCATCGGGTTGTCCGGCTGGCTCCTGCTGCGGCTGGGCGTGATGCTGCGGGACCTGGAGGACGAGGCCGCCATCCTCATGCTGCCGGTCTTTTCCGGCCGGGGCTGGTACGACAACGCGCCGATCCTGATCGGCGCCGACCCGCCCCGTCTGGACGAGGAGCCCCCGCTGGTGGTCCGCGTCTGGACCCCGGCCGGGTCGATCGGCGAGCGGGCGCGTCGTCCGCTGATCGACCGCTACATCGCGGCGGTCGACCGGAACGGGATCATCTCCACCGGGCACAGCGCGCTGGAGATGGCGCCCGACCTCTACATCAGCCATTACCCGGCCGTCGAGATCGACCACACTGGCCAGAGCCTGCTCAAGACGCTGAGCTCCAAGCCGGAGAACGACGTCGAGGGCCGCTTCCTCGCTTCCTACGCCGAGGAGGTCGCCTCCTGGTGCGAGGCCGACGCCAGCGTCGAGTTCCGTCGATTCAGTCCTCGCCGCCTGCGCGTGTTCTGGGCCGGCTACCGCCAGGACAACCGCTACAACCTGACCAACCGCAACTGTTCGGTGGTCGTGGCCGCCGCGCTCGACGCCGCGCTGGAGGGGGTGCTCGCCGACCGCGCCCCCTGGCTGCGTCTGGCCCGCCTGCTGGCGGACCCGGATCTGTGGGTGGCGGCGCTGATCCGCAGCCGGGCGTCGTCGATGACCTGGACGCCCGGCCTCGTGCTCGATTACGCGCGGACCCTGGCCCGCATCGTGGAGCGGCGCGACCTCTCCTGGGCTGGACGCTTCCGAGACTTCCTGGCGCGGCTGCGCGCCGCCGACACCAGCGTGGGAGCTGTGGCATCGTGACCGGAACCGACACCCTTTCCGAAAACCCCGGCGCCGGAGGAGGCGGGGCCGCCCTGCTGTCGCGCGCCGCCGTCATCGCCATCGCGATGATGTTCGGCCTGACCTACAGCCTGAGCGCCGGATTGATCGCCCTCGATCTCGCGGCCCGGAACCTGAGCGAGACCTTCATCGGCGCCAACGCCGCGATGCACGCGCTGGGCGTGCTGGCCATGGCGGTGCTGCTGCCGCGAATCGTCGCGGCGCTGGGCATCCGCCGCCTGGTCGTCGGCGCGCTGGTCCTGGCGGCGCTGGTGCTGGCCGCCTTCCCGGCCACCCCGATCTGGCTGTGGTTCCCGCTGCGCATCCTGCTGGGGGCGGCATCGGAGGCGCTGTTCGTGCTGTCGGAGACCTGGACCAACAGCCTGAGCACGGAGGCGACGCGCGCCCGCGCCATGGCGGTCTACACCGCCGCCCTGTCGGTCGGCTTCGCGCTGGGGCCGCTGATGCTGTCGGTCATCGGCGCGGGCGGGGCGGCGGCCTATCTCGCCGGCGCCGGCGTCGCCCTGCTGGCGGCCCTGCTCGTCGCCTCGCCGAAGGTGCGGGCGCCTGCCTTCGACCGGCCGTCCCGGGAAAGCCCGCTCCACTTCATCCGGCTGGCGCCGGTGGCGATGGGGGCGATCATGCTGAACGCGGCGATCGAGACCGCCGGCCTGTCCTTCCTGGCGATCTACGCCACGCAGCTCGGCTGGCCGGAGAGCGGCGCCACCCGGCTGATGACGTGCATGATGGTCGGCGCCATCCTGCTGCAACTGCCGATCGGCTGGCTGGGCGACAAGATGGACCGCATGAAGCTGGTCGTCCTGCTGGCGGCCGGCGCCACCCTCGGGGCCCTGCTCTGGCCTTTCGCCCTGGCCAGCGAGGCCGCCACCTACGCCCTGCTGTTCGTCTGGGGCGGCGCCTTCGTCGGCATCTACACCATCATGCTGGCTGTGGTCGGCAGCCGTTTCCAGGGGTCTGAGCTGGTCGGCATCTACGCCGTCATGGGGCTGATGTGGGGGGTGGGCGCGCTGCTCGGGCCGGTCCTGGCGGGGCTCGCCATGGATCTGGTTCCGCATGGGCTGGCTTTCTTCGCCGCGGCGGTGTGCTTCGTCTTCGTCGCCTCGGTGATGGCGGGGCGGCGGACGGCGTGAAGCCTCACCGCGCGTTCAGGGTCCGCACCGCCATCGCCGCCGCCGCGGCGCGGTTCTCGACGCCGAGCTTGGCGTAGATCTGCTCCAGATGCTTGTCGACCGTGCGCGGGCTGAGGCCGAGGATCTCGGCGATGTCGCGGTTGGGCTTGCCGTTGGCGACCCACATCAGCACCTCGGCCTCGCGGGCGGTCAGGGCCAGCTTCTGCTTCAGCCGCGCGTCCTCGCCGGCGCCGGTCTCGTCGGTCAGTTGCAGCAGCAGCTCGTCGGGGCCGGTCTGGCCGACCGGGCTGATGCGCAGCCGCAGGCCGGTCGCCTCGGCGGTGATCACCACCGTGTCGGGCTTGCGGCCCGGTCCGTTGCGCCGCCGTTCCTCCAGCCAGACCCGCGCCTCTTCCGGCAGGGTGAAGCCCGGCTGGGAATCGTGACCGAAGGCGGCTTCCAGCATACGGCTGGTCTGCGGCGTGCACCACAGCACCTCCCCCCGGTGGTTGGCGGCCAGCAGATAGCGGCCGGTGACGTCGAGCGCGGCGCGCGTGCTCTGGGCGACGCGGGCGTTGGCGAGATGGGCGTACATGCGGGCGATCAGCGCCTCGGCGACGATCGGCTTGGTGACGTAATCGACGCCGCCGGCCGAGAAGCCCTTCAGGATGTGCTCGGTCTCGGTCAGGCCGGTCATGAAGATGACCGGGACATGGGCGACCGCGCTGTTGCGTTTCAGCCGCCGGCAGGTCTCGAAGCCGTCCAGGCCGGGCATGATCGCGTCCATCAGGATGACGTCGGGGGTCACCTGTTCCAGCAGCGTCAGCGCCCGGCGGCCGTCGAGCGCCACCAGCACCGTCACCCCGGCCTCTTCCAGCGAGTCGGTCAGGAAGCTCAGCGCCTCGGGCGAATCGTCGACGACGAGGACGACGTCACGTGGTTTCATGTCCGGGGGCTTCGTCAGGGCTGTCATCACGGTGCACCGCCTCCAGCGTGGCCATGTATTGGTTCAGGTCGTAGTTGGCGACCAGCGTCCGCATCCGCCCGACGAAGGCGCCGAGGTCGGGGTGCGCCGCCGCGATCTCCGCCAGCTTCGCCTGCATGCCGCGCACGTAGCCGATGCGGCCGAGATGCAGAAGCTCGGCGATGTGGTGCTGCGGCGGCAGGTCGGACTCAGCGAAGCCGGGCCGGGCGGCCGTGGCATCGCCGGGCGGTGCCGGCTGCTCGTACTCCCAGGCGATCGGGCGCAGCTTGCCCAGGCAGGCCAGCAGCTTCGGGATCGACACCGGCTTGGCCACGAAGCCGTCGTGCGGCGCTTCCGGCGGCAAGGCGGCGGGAGACAGGGCGGCGCGGTCCTCGCGGGTGTCGGCGGAGACCATGACGATGGTGGCGGCTTCGTGGCCGGTCCGCCGCAGCAGCCGAGCGACCTCCCAGCCGTTCAGGCCGGGCATGGAGATGTCGAGCAGGATGATGTCCGGCCGGTGCTGCTCGGCCAGCGTCAGGCAGCTCGGTCCGTCCGCCGCCTTGACGACGGTGAAGTCCAGCTCGCCGAGGATCTCGCCGATCAGGTTGCGGTGGGCCATGTCGTCGTCGGTGACCAGCACGGTCAGCCGCCGCCCGCTGTAGCCGCGGATCAGATGCTCCGGCTGGGCGGGGGCCGCCGACAGCATCGCCGCCGACATCATCAGCCGCACCTTGAAGCGGCTGCCCCGGCCGACCTCGCTGGTCACGGTGATCTCGCCGCCCATCACTTCGGTCAGCAGCTTGGTGATGGTCAGGCCGAGCCCCATGCCGGGCACCATCTGGTTCGCCGCCGCCCCGCGCTCGAAGGGTTCGAAGATGCGCTCCAGATCCTCCGGCGCGATGCCGGGGCCGGTGTCCTCGACCTCGAACTCGGCGATCTGGCTGCGGTGGCGCACGCGCAGCGTCACCACGCCGGATTCGGTGAACTTGATGGCGTTCGACAGCAGGTTGATGACGATCTGGCGGATGCGCCCCTCGTCGGTGACGACGACCGGCGGCAGCTCCTCGACCGGTTCGAAGCGGAATTCGATGCCCTTGGCCTCGGCCTGGAGGCGGAACATGCTGACGAACTGATCGAGCAGCTCGACGAAGCGCACCTCGCCTCGGTTGAGCTGGAGGCGCCCGCCCTCGATCTTCGACACGTCGATCAGCCCGTCGAGCAGGCCCGACAGATGCTCGGCGCTGCGGCGGATCACCTTCACCGCGTCGGCCCGGTGCGGCGGGATGGCGGGGTCGCGCTCCAGCATCTGGGCGTAGCCGAAGATGGCGCTCAGCGGCGTGCGGAACTCGTGGCCGATGCCGACCAGGTAGCGGCTCTTGGCGAGGTTGGCGGTCTCCGCCGCCTCCTTGGCCTTCTGGAGCTGGGCATCGGTCTGCTCGTGGGCGGCGATCTCCTGCATCAGCAGGGCGGTCTGCTTGTGGGATTCCTCCTGCGCCACGCGGCGGCTCTCGCGCGCCAGCACGAACAGCCAAGTGGCGACCCCGGCGACGATCATCAGGATGAAGAAGACCTTCCACAGCGTGCTGCGGATGACGGCGCGGGAGTCCTCGTTGACCGCCGCGACCTCGAAATAGACCAGCGCCAGCACCGCGCCGATGGCGATGGCGAGCAGCAGCAGAACGCCGAGATAATGGCCGAACCGTGCCTTCAGGGCGCTCGCCGCGCGGACCGGCAGCAGCGCGTCGAGGAAGCGGCGGAGCTGCACGCCGAGCCGCGCCTCGCTCTTGCAGCCGTCGCC
The DNA here is from genome assembly GCF_017876095.1 of Azospirillum agricola. Taxonomy (GTDB): domain Bacteria; phylum Pseudomonadota; class Alphaproteobacteria; order Azospirillales; family Azospirillaceae; genus Azospirillum; species Azospirillum agricola. The sequence continues at coordinate 39,816 of NZ_JAGINM010000016.1, read as the reverse complement.
GCAGCGGGCGTCGAGCGAGCAGCAGAGCGAGCAGATCGCCCCGGCATAGACCGGGCAGAAGGCCATGTCCTCCGGTTCGAAGGCGTGCTCGCAGATGCGGCAGCGGATCGCCTCCTCGCGGTTCCAGCCCTCGAACGGGCGGCGCGCGATGTAGTACTCGCCGCGCGTGGCCCAGGCGATCAGCGGGGCGGCGGCGAAGGCCGTGGCGAAGGCGAGGAAGGGTGCGTAGCCCTTCAGGGTCGGCCCGAACAGCCCGAGGAAGGCCGGCACCGAGGCGACGGCCGCCAGCCCCATGGCGCCGACCCCGACCGGGTTGATGTCGTAGAGATGGGCGCGCTTGAACTCGACCTGCGGCGGGCTGAGCTTGAGCGGCTTGTTGACCACGAGGTCGGCGACCAGCGCGCCGATCCAGGCCGCCGCGAAGCTGGAATAGAGGCCGAGCACCGGCTCCAGCGTCTTGTAGACGCCGAGTTCCATCAGCATCAGCCCGATGACCACGTTGAACACCACCCAGACCACCCGGCCCGGATGGCTGTGGGTCAGCCGGGAGAAGAAGTTCGACCAGGCGATCGAGCCGGCGTAGGTGTTGGTGACGTTGATCTTGATCTGCGACAGTACGACGAACAGCCCGGTCAGCCCGAGGGCGAGCTGCGGCGACGGCGTCACGTACTGGAAGGCGGCAAGATACATGCGGGTCGGCTCGGCCGCCTGCTCCAGCGGGACCGCGTGGTTCAGCGCCAGCACCGCCAGGAAGGATCCCAGCAGCATCTTCAACGCGCCGATGACGATCCAGCCTGGCCCGGCGGCCAGCAGCGCCGCCCACCAGCCGAACCGGCCGCGCCAGCCGCCCTCCTTCGGCGTCTGCGGCAGGAAGCGGATGAAATCGACCTGCTCGCCGATCTGCGCGGTCAGCGAGAAGACCACCGAGGCGGCGGCGCCGAACAGCGCCACGTCGAAGGCGCCGCCGGCACCGCCGCTCTGGATGCCGGTGAAATCGGCCCATTGGGTGAGGGATGCGCGGTCCTGGACGGCGATGAACAGGAAGGGCAGGGCGTGCAGCGCCAGCCAGACCGGCTGGGTCCACAGCTGGATGCGGCTGATGACCGTGAAGCCGAAGGCGACCAGCGGGATGACGACCAGCGAGCTGACGACGTAGCCGGCGGCGAGCGGCAGGCCGAACACCATCTCCAGCGCGGTCGCCATGATCGCCGCCTCGATGGCGAAGAAGATGAAGGTGAAGGAGGCGTAGATCAGCGAGGTGATGGTCGAGCCGATGTAGCCGAAGCCGGCGCCGCGCGTCAGCAAATCCATGTCCACCCCGTAGCGGCTGGCGTAGACGCTGATCGGCAGGGCGGTGGTGAAGATCAGGAGGGCGGTGGCGAGGATGGCCAGGGTGGCGTTGGTGAAGCCGTAATTCAGCGTGATCGCCCCGCCGATGGCCTCCAGCGCCAGGAAGGAGATCGAGCCCAGCGCCGTGTTGGCGACCCGCAACGGCGACCAGCGCCGCGCCTTCCGCGCGGTGAAGCGCAGGGCATAGTCTTCGAGCGTCTGGTTGGCGACCCAGCGGTTGTAGGTTCTGCGGACCGCGACCACCCGTTGCTGGTTCGCCATGGCATCTCTTCGGTTTGTTCGATCAACAAACTGTAAGCGGGTCTCTCTTGAGGATGTCAGGCGGACGTCTTTCTGTACAGCGGCGGTGACGGGCGAAAATCCACAAAAAAAGATCGAGTAAAAAGGCCGATGCTCATCACGCGATGACCGGCCGTCTCCGCTCGCCTCTTGGTGGTTCACGGATTGGTGGCAGCGGTGATTTGGACCATCCTATAACGATTTGCGGGTACGTACCCCTATACGCAAATCCACGTATTGCTGCGATGCACCACTGGCCCGACCATCGGCCCCGTTGATACGGCGCCGCTTCCGCCGATCCCCCGCCTTTCAAAAAGACAAATCGCCCACATCAGGAGGTTCCATGTCCTCGGATAAGACCAATGGCGGCCTGCGTTCGCCGTTCCGGCGCAAACTCCTCCTCGGCATGGCGGCGCTGCCCGCCGTCGGCCTTCTGACGCGCAACGCCGCCGCCCAGGCGCTGGCGACCGACGCGGTCAACACCACCAAGCTGGCGGTCACCGACAGCACGGTGAAGGTCGGCATCCTGCACTCCACCACCGGCACCATGGCGATCTCCGAGACCGGCTCGGTGCAGGCGGAGAAGCTGGCGATCGCGCAGATCAACGAGATGGGCGGCGTGCTCGGCCGCAAGATCGAGGTCATCCAGGAGGACGGCGCCAGCGACTGGCCGACCTTCGCCGAGAAGGCCCGCAAGCTGCTGGTCGAGGACAAGGTCGCCGCCGTGTTCGGCTGCTGGACGTCCGCCTCGCGCAAGGCGGTGCTGCCGGTGTTCGAGCAGTACAACGGCATGCTCTACTACCCGACCTTCTACGAGGGTCTGGAGCAGTCGAAGAACGTCATCTACACAGGCCAGGAGGCGACCCAGCAGATCCTCGCCGGGCTCGACTGGGTGTCGAAGGAGAAGGGCGCCAAGAGCTTCTTCCTCATCGGCTCCGACTACATCTGGCCGCGCACCTCGAACAAGATCGCCCGCAAGCACATCGAGAAGAACGGCCAGAAGGTCGTCGGCGAGGAGTATTTTCCGCTCGGCCACACCCAGTTCAATTCGGTCATCAACAAGATCAAGCTGACCAAGCCGGACGTCATCTACGCCTCGGTGGTGGGCGGCTCGAACGTCGCCTTCTACAAGCAGCTCAAGGCGGCGGGCATCAACCTGGAGAAGCAGACCCTGATGACCATCTCGGTCACCGAGGACGAGATGCTCGGCATCGGCGGCGAGAACATCGCCGGCGCCTACGCCTGCATGAAGTATTTCCAGTCGCTGAAGAATCCCAACAACGAGAAGTTCGTCGCCGCCTTCAAGAAGATGTGGGGCGGCGAGAGCGTCATCGGCGACGTGACCCAGGCGGGCTACCTGGGGCCGTGGCTGTGGAAGCTGACGGCGGAGAAGGCGCAGAGCTTCGACGTCGACAAGATCGCCGCGGCCTCGGACGGCATCGAGTTCACCGGCGCGCCGGAGGGCTACGTCCGCATCCACGCCAACCATCATCTGTGGAGCAAGACCCGTGTCGGCCGCGCCCGCATGGACGGCCAGTTCGACATGGTCTACGAGACCGCCGACCTGATCGAGCCGGATCCCTTCCCCAAGGGCTACCAGTAAGGGCGCCTGCGGAAACGGCGGCCTTACGATCTCCGACACGTCATGCCCGTGCTTGGCACGGGCATCCACGCGCAAACCTCAAGTACGCCCGTGGATGACCGGGACGAGCCCGGTCATGACGGGGGAGCCTGGAGGCGGCCGCTTCCGCGTGGAGCCACAGGGCGTCCGGAGGTGCGTGCGCCACGCACGCCGCAGGAACACTGCACAGGAGTTCCCATCATGTTCGAGGGCTACAGCCTGGCCGAACTCGGCTCCATCTTTGCGATGCAGGGATTCGCCGGGCTCATTCTGTTCTCCGTCTTCGTGCTGATGGCGCTGGGCCTCGCCATCATCTTCGGGCAGATGGGCGTCATCAACATGGCGCACGGGGAATTCATGATCCTCGGCGCCTACGTGACCTACCTGTGCTCGACGCTTGTGTCGCAGCATGCGCCGGCCCTGTTCCCCTTCTACTTCTTCGTCGCGATGGCCCTCGCCTTCGTCGCCAGCGGGCTGCTCGGCATGCTGGTGGAGTGGGGCATGATCCGCTTCCTCTACAAGCGGCCGCTCGACACGCTGCTGGCGACCTGGGGGCTCAGTCTGATCCTCCAGCAGATCTTCCGCTCGGTCTTCGGCGCGCGCGAGGTCGGCGTCGTCCTGCCCGACTGGCTGATGGGTTCGGTCGCCGTCACCGACAGCATCGAGGTGCCGATCAACGGCCTGTTCGTCATGGCGCTGACCATCGCCATCACGGTGGTGATCTACGTCGTCATGTTCCGCTCGCGCTGGGGCCAGGGCGTGCGCGCGGTGATGCAGAACCGCACGATGGCCGGCGCCGTCGGCATCAACACCGAGAAGGTCGACCGCTACACCTTCGGGCTCGGCTGCGGCATCGCCGGGGTGGCGGGCAGCGCCTTCACCATGGTCGGCTCGACCGGCCCGACGTCCGGCCAGCTCTACATCGTCGACACCTTCCTGGTCGTCGTGTTCGGCGGTGCCCAGAGCCTGATCGGAACCATCGCCTCGGCCTTCACCATCTCGCAGGCGCAGTCGACGATGGAGTTCTTCCTCAGCGGCTCGACCGCCAAGGTCCTGACCCTGCTGACCGTCGTCGCCATCCTGATGCTGCGCCCGCAGGGCCTGTTCGTCCTCAAAGTCCGCCGGTGAGGGGCAAACCATGAAGAAGACAGCCATCCAGAGCGGATCCCCGTTCCGCGTAACCGGGGAAATGACCGGGGTCCTGCTGCTCGCCCTGTTCATCGTCGTCGTGCTGCCGCTCGGCCTCGACACCTTCCGGCTGAACATGGTCGGCAAGTACCTGACCTACGCCTTCGTGGCGCTCGGGCTGGTGCTGTGCTGGGGCAGCGCCGGCATCCTCAGCCTGGGCCAGGGAATCTTCTTCGGGCTCGGCGGCTACTGCATGGCAATGTTCCTGAAGCTGGAGGCGTCGAGCCCGGAGGCGACCAAGATCCAGTCGACCCCCGGCATCCCCGACTTCATGGACTGGAACCAGCTGACGGCGCTGCCCTGGTTCTGGGAGCCGTTCCACAGCCTGACCTTCTCGGTCGTCGCGGTGGTGGCGGTGCCGGCGCTGCTCGCCTTCGTCGTCGGGCTGGCGATGTTCAAGCGGCGGGTCGGCGGCGTCTATTTCGCCATCATCACCCAGGCCTTCGCCGCCATCCTCACCATCCTGATCGTCGGCCAGCAGGGCTACACCGGCGGCATCAACGGCATCACCGACCTGCGCACGCTGAAGGGCTGGGACATCCGCACCGACGAGGCGAAGCTGGTGCTCTACTTCGTCAACGCGGCGCTGCTGATCGGCTGCATCCTGCTCTGCCTGTACGTCCGCCACTCCAAGCTGGGCCGCATCCTGGTGGCGCTGCGCGACAAGGAGGACCGGGTCCGCTTCTCCGGCTACGACGTGGCGAACTTCAAGATCTTCGTCTTCTGCTTCGCCGCCGCGCTGTCGGCGGTGGGTGGCGCCATGTTCACCCTCCAGGTCGGCTTCATGTCGCCGTCCTTCGTCGGCATCGTGCCGTCGATCGAGATGGTCATCTATTGCGCGGTCGGCGGCCGGCTGTCGCTGCTCGGCGCGGTCTACGGCACGCTGCTGGTCAACTGGGCCAAGACGCTGCTGTCGGAAAGCTTCCCGGAGCTGTGGCTGTTCGCCATGGGCGCGCTCTTCATCGGCGTGGTGATGGTGTTCCCGAACGGGCTGGCCGGGCTCTACCAGCAACACCTCGCCCCGCACCTGAAGCGCGCGCTGTCGCGCGGCCGGCCCGGCGTCGCAGCCCCGGCGGCCACCATCATCCCGCCCCACACCGCCGCCGACTGAGGAGCGAAACTCCATGGCCAATCCGACGGATTACCTGCTGGCGGTCGAAGGGCTCACGGTGTCCTTCGACGGGTTCAAGGCGGTCAACGACCTGTCCTTCTACGTCGACGCCAACGAGATCCACGTCATCATCGGCCCCAACGGCGCCGGCAAGACGACGGTGCTCGACCTCATCTGCGGGCGGACCAGGGCGTCCGGCGGCTCGATCAAGTTCCGCAACAAGGAACTGACCGCGATGAAGGAGCACCAGATCGTCAAGGCCGGGGTCGGGCGCAAGTTCCAGAACCCGTCGATCTACGACGACCTGACGGTGTTCGAGAATCTGGAGATCTCCTTTCCGCGCGGCCGCACGGTGTTCGGGGCGCTCGCCTTCAAGCGCGACGCGGAGGTGCGCGACCGCGTTGCCGAGATCGCCGAGATGATCTTCCTGTCCGACCATCTCGACCAGCGCGCCGAGTATCTCAGCCACGGCCAGAAGCAGTGGCTGGAGATCGGCATGCTGCTGATCCAGGACCCCGAGCTGCTGATGCTCGACGAGCCGGTCGCCGGCATGAGCGTCAACGAGCGCAAGAAGACCGCCGAGCTTCTCAACAGGATCATCCAGAACCGCTCGGTGCTGGTGATCGAGCACGACATGAAGTTCGTCGAGGACATCGCCCACCGCGTCACCGTGCTCCACCAGGGGAAGATCCTGTCGGAAGGCTCGATGGAGCGGGTGAAGAACGACCCGAAGGTCGTCGAAGTCTATCTGGGCCATTGAGCAACGCCGACGAGAGCGGGGGGATTGAAGATGCTGTCCGTCAACCAACTGCGCGTGTCCTACGGCCAGAGCGAGGTCCTGCACGGGCTGGACTTCACCGTGGCGCCCAACGAGATCGTCGCCATCATGGGGCGCAACGGCATGGGCAAGACCACGCTCATGAAGTCGCTGATGGGGATCGTGCCGACGCGCTCCGGCGCCGTCCGCGTCGGCGACACCGAGATCACCACCCTCAAGAGCTACGAGCGGGTGGCGCAAGGCGTCGCCTACGTCCCCCAGGGCCGCATGATCTTCCCGGCGATGACCGTGCAGGAGAACATCGAGACCGGCCTGACCGTCCATGGCGGGCGCAGCGTGCCGGGCGACTTGTATGAACTCTTTCCGGTGCTGCTGGAGATGAAGGGCCGGCGCGGCGGCAACCTGTCGGGCGGCCAGCAGCAGCAGCTCGCCATCGCGCGCGCCCTGGCGAGCAAGCCGAAGGTCCTGCTGCTCGACGAGCCGACCGAGGGCATCCAGCCCTCGATCATCCGCGAGATGGGCCGCACGCTCCGCCGCATCCGCGACGAGAAGGGCCTCAGCATCGTCGTGTCGGAGCAGGTTCTGAGCTTCGCGCTCGACATCGCCGACCGGGTGCTGGTCATCGAGAACGGCGAGATCGTTCACGAGGACACGCGCGACCAGGTGGACGAGGCCAAGGTCGCCCGCCTGCTGTCGGTGTGAGAACCACGCCGCCGCGCCGCCGAACGTCATCACAGTCCGGGGAACCCTGATGAACCCTGCCAAGATCGCCACCGTCTCCGGCGCCGCCGTCGCCGCTCTCGCCGCGCTGTCGGCCGCCCTCGTCCTGACGACCGGCTCGACCGTCGCCGCGCTCGCCGGCATCGTCGCCACCGCGCTGCTGTCGGTCGCCACGCTCTACGGCGCGCTGGCGCGCCGGGTCGGCGAGCCGCTCGACCGGCTGGCTGCCGACGCGGCGTCGCTGGCCGGCCGGCCAAGGACGGGCGACGATCTCGGCGATCTGCGCGCCGCGCTCGACCAGCTCGCCGCCGACGCGACGGCCCGCGCCGCCGGCGACGCGGAGCGCGAGGCCGAGCGCAAGGCGACGGAGGAGCGCGCGGTCCGGCTGGAGACCTTGACCCGCGCCTTCGAGAACAAGGTCGGGCATCTGGTGCAGACCGTCTCCACGGCGGCCGGCGAGATGACCGAGACGGCGACGATGATGACCGGCACCGCCGACCGCAGCAACCGGCTGTCGGCGGCGATGGCGGCGGCCTCGGGGCAGGCGTCGGTCAACGTGCAGACGGTGGCGACGGCGACCGAGGAGCTGTCGGTCTCGATCCAGGAGATCGGCCGGCAGGTCGCCGCCTCGGCCGGCATCGCCGGCAAGGCGGTGGACGACACGAGGCGCACCGACGCCGTCGTCCAGGGGCTGGCCGAGAGCGCCAACCGCATCGGGCAGGTGGTGACGATGATCCACGGCATCGCCGGCCAGACCAATCTGCTGGCGCTCAACGCCACCATCGAGGCGGCGCGCGCCGGGGAGGCGGGGAAAGGCTTCGCGGTCGTGGCCAGCGAGGTCAAGACCCTGGCCAACCAGACGGCCAAGGCGACCGAGGACATCTCCACCCAGGTCGGCGCCATCCAGTCGGCGACGGCCGAGGCGGTGAGCGCCATCCGCGGCATCGCCGGCACCATCGCCGACATCAACGAGATCGCCGCGACCATTGCCGCCGCGGTCGAGCAGCAGGGCGCCGCCACCGCCGAGATCGCCCGCAACGTCCAGCAGGCCGCGCGCGGCACCGAGGAGGTCGCCCGCAGCATCACCGGCGTGACCGAGGCGGCGTCCGACACCGGCACGGCCGCCGGGCAGGTGCTCGACGCCGCCGGTCAGGTGTCGCAGCGCGCCGACCAGCTCAGCCAGGAGGTCAACAATTTCCTGGCCGAGGTCAGCCTGCAAGCGGCCTTGCGCCGCCGCTCGGCCGCCGCCGGGCGGACGGGTGCCTCTGCCGGCCGGAAGCGCAGCGTCAGCGGGCCGGCGACGGCGGCGGTCAACACGACCGGCCTCGCCGTCACCGACGACAGCGTGACCATCGGCATCCTGCATTCGGCGACCGGCACCATGGCGCTCAGCGAGGGCGGCTCGATCCAGGCGGAGATGTTGGCGATCCAGCAGATCAACGAGATGGGCGGCGTGCTCGGTCGCGAGATCCGCATCAATCAGGAGGACGGCGCCAGCGACTGGCCAACCTTCGCCGAGAAGACCCGCAAACTGCTGACCGAGGACAAGGTGGCGGCGATCTTCGGCTGCTGGACGTCGGCCTCGCGCAAGGCGGTGCTGCCGATGCTGGAGCGGCACAACGGCCTGCTCTACTACCCGACCTTCTACGAGGGGCTGGAGCAGTCCAAGCACGTCATCTACACCGGCCAGGAGGCAACCCAGCAGATCCTCGCCGGGCTCGACTGGGTGATGCGCGAGAAGGGGGCGAAGAGCTTCTTCCTGGTCGGTTCCGACTACATCTGGCCGCGCGCGTCGAACGCCATCGCGCGGCGCCACATCGAGCGCAAGGGCTGCCGCGTCGTCGGCGAGGAGTATGTCGAGCTCGGCCACACCCGCTTCGAGACGATCGTCAACAAGATCAAGGCGACCAGGCCCGATGTCATCTACCCGATCGTCGTCGGCGGCTCCAACGTCGCCTTCTACAAGCAGCTCAAGGCGGCCGGGATCGACCTGGGCACCCAGACCCTGCTGACCAACAGCGTCACCGAGGACGAGATGCTCGGCATCGGCGGCGACTACATCGCCGGGGCCTACACCTGCGCCAAGTATTTCCAGGGGCTCGACCTGCCGGCCAACCGGGCCTTCGTTGCCGCTTTCAAGGCGATGTGGGGGGCGGAGAGCGTCATCGGCGACGTCACCGCCAACGCCTATGTCGGCCCCTGGCTGTGGAAGCTGGCGGTGGAGAAGGCCGGAAGCTTCGACGTCGCCCGCGTCGTCGCCGCCTCCCCCGGCATCGAGTTCGCGGACGCGCCGGCCGGCCGCACCCGCATCCACGAGAACCATCACCTGTGGACCCGGACGCGGGTCGGCCGGGCGCGCCGCGACGGCCAGTTCGACGTCGTCCACGAGACCCGGGACCTGATCGAGCCCAACCCCTTCCCCGACGGCTTCCGCGAGATCGCGGCCTAGGGAAAGCCGTTGCGCCCCGTGTCCTCGCCCCAGTCCCAGCCCTAGCCCTCCGCCGCGCTTCCACGAAGCTCCTGCCTCCCTCCCCCGCTCGTGCCGAGGGAGGGTCAGGGTGGGGTTTGCCCGAGCACCGCCCAACAATCCACAAAACCAAGGAAGACCAAACATGGCTGATACCCTCGTCAAGGTCGATCTGTCGAAGTCCCCCTATGAAAACGACATGATCCACAACCGCTGGCACCCGGACATCCCGATGGCGGTCACGGTGAAGCCGGGCGACGATTTCATCCTGGAATGCTACGACTGGACCGGCGGCCAGATCATGAACGACGACAGCGCGGCCGACGTCCGCGACGTCGACCTCAGCCAGGTGCATTTCCTCAGCGGGCCGGTCGGCGTCGAGGGGGCCGAGCCGGGCGACCTGCTGGTGGTCGATCTGCTCGACATCGGCGCCTTCCCGCAGCAGCAGTGGGGCTTCAACGGCTTCTTCTCCAAGCAGAACGGCGGCGGCTTCCTGACCGAGCATTTCCCGCTGGCCCAGAAGTCGATCTGGGACTTCGAGGGCATGTTCACCAAGTCGCGCCACATTCCGGGCGTGCGCTTCGCCGGCCTGATCCATCCCGGCCTGATCGGCTGCCTGCCGTCGCACGATCTGCTGGCCAAGTGGAACCGCCGCGAGCAGGCGCTGATCGACACCAACCCGACCCGCGTCCCCGGCCTCGCCAACCCGCCCTACGCGCCGACCGCCCACATGGGCCGGCTGAAGGGCGACGCCCGCGACAAGGCCGCCGCCGAGGGTGCGCGCACCGTGCCGCCGCGCGAGCATGGCGGCAACTGCGACATCAAGGATCTGTCGCGCGGCTCCAAGATCTACTTCCCCGTCTATGTGAAGGGCGCCGGCCTGTCGATGGGCGACCTTCACTTCAGCCAGGGCGACGGCGAGATCACCTTCTGCGGCGCCATCGAGATGGCCGGCTGGGCGCATCTGAAGGTCGACCTGATCAAGGACGGCATGGCGAAGTACGGGATCAAGAACCCGATCTTCCGCCCCAGCCCGATCGTCCCGACCTACAACGACTACCTGATCTTCGAGGGCATCTCGGTCGACGAGGCTGGCGAGCAGCATTACCTCGACGTCCATGTCGCCTACCGGCAGGCCTGCCTGAACGCCATCGAATACCTGAAGAAGTTCGGCTATTCGGGCGCCCAGGCCTACTCGATTCTCGGCACGGCGCCGGTGCAGGGCCACATCAGCGGCGTGGTCGACGTGCCGAACGCCTGCGCCACCCTGTTCCTGCCGACCGAGATCTTCGATTTCGACATCAAGCCGAACGCCAACGGGCCGACGAAGTTCGTCACCGGAGACGTCGATCTGCCGATCGCCCAGGACAAGTAACGCCGAGCGGGGAAGGAGAGCGTCGCCATGCCGATGTACGATTACGAATGCCCGAGCTGCGGCGATTTCACCGACCTGCGGCCGATGGCGGAATGCCGGGAGCCGCAGCCCTGCCCGGTCTGCGCCGCCGCGTCGCCGCGGGTGATGCGCACGGCCCCGGCCTTCTCGACCGTCTCGGCGGCGACGCGCACGGCCCACGGCACCAACGAGCGCAGCGCCGACCGGCCGAAGATGCTGTCGGAGATCGGCCACAAGCACGGTCCCAACTGTGGCTGCGGCGGCGGTTCGAAGACCGGCCGGACGGTGGCGCGGGGCGCCGACGGCTCCAAGGCGTTCCCGACGGCGCGCCCCTGGATGATCAGCCACTGATGGCGGACTGAATCGCTGCGGGAATTGAAATGGGGGGCCGGGGCTTCCGCTCCGGTCCCCCATTTGCTTCGGGTGCGACCTTTTTCCGCCCGGTTCACGAGGTATTAATTTGTTTTTGCTGGATTGGACGGTAACAGGCCCTGGGGCAGGGCGTTGGCACCGGGACGGCGATGGGCGATTCGGACGATCTTTTCGATATGTACCGCAACGACCGCGCGTCGAAGCCGGCGTTGAAGGGTGCGGCCCTTGCCACCGCCATCGCCGAAACCGTGCGTCGCAGCCTGACGCTGATGGACGGCCTGTGCGCCGAGGTGTCGCGTGCACTGGCGCAGGCGCGCTACACGGCCCGTTTCGCCCCGGCGGTGGTCGATTGCTCGACCTACATGCGGCTTGACCGCAATTCGGAAACCTTCCGCGATTATCTGCGGACCTGGAGCCACCAGCGGGCCGAGAAGGGATCCGGCGGGATGCATTGGGAGGCGCAGATCCTCGTCACCGACCACCGCCGCAAGACGGTGGAGATCGGGCTGGGCGTCGCCTTCGAATGGCCGGACGGCAGCGCCGACGCCAACCAGGCCTTCGTCGAGTTCTGGCCGACCGGGCAGGGGGTGGCGTTGCCGTCGGACTCCCGCGGCTTCCAGCGCGCGCTGGTCGCCTGCATCGTCAAGCTGGAGGAGGCGGGTGAGCTGTCGAGCGTCAAGAGCCGGCCGTCCTGACGCCGCACGGCCGTCACAGTCCCCTCACAATGTGGTGTTCAGGCCCGAGGCCGAAAGCTCGACCGGGCGCATGGCCTGCCCGCTGCGGGCGTAGGTGCCGTCGCTCGCCGCCTTTTCCAGCGCCGCCAGCAGGTTGCGGTTGATGGTCAGCACCGCCTTGCGCAGGGCGACAAGTCCGCTGGCGTTTGCGCTGACCGCCCTGTCCAGCCGTTCGACGCGCTCCAGCGTCATGGTGCGCAGAGCGTCGGGCAGGCGGATTCCGTCGGCGCGTGCCTGCAAGGCGATGCTGTCCAGCTTTTCGGCCATCGCGGTCTTGCGGTTGGCGTAGACCTCCAGCCGGTCGAGCATGCCGGCGGCGATGCAGGCGGATTCCTCCTCCAGCACGGCGCAGAGCGCCTCGACCGTGTCGAGGAACTCGCTGACGGTCAGCGCGGTGGCGCCGTCATAAGCGGGACGCTCGGCGGCGGCTTCGACGACGGGCGCGTCGTCGGGTTTCTTCTCGGCGGCGAACTCGTGGATGAGATCCTTGACACTCACGCTCATGACGCGGTCTCCGCCGGTTGCTGGGCCGATTGGGGAGCCTGTTGGGCGGCGTAGAGGCGGGCGACCTCCTCGCGGACCATAGCGCCGATGCCGAGCGTGCCGGCCTCGGCGATGGCCTTGCCGTATTCCTGGAGCATGAAGCTGCGCCACGGCTTTTCCGAAGGACCGCCGCCGCCGAAGGTGGCGCTGCTCTCCAGCCCGGCAAACATGCTCTCCATCATCTGGCCGACGATCATCGCCTCGAATTCCTGGGCGACCTTGTCCGCCGCGGCCGGGACGGTTGCCGGGGCCGCCGCCGTGGGCCGGTGGTGGTTCGCCGCGCTGACATCCATGGAAGCCTTCTCCTTTCCGCCGTTCCGCAATCAGATGATTTCCAGGTCGGCGTGCAGGGCACCGGCCGCCTTGATCGCCTGAAGGATCGCCACCATGTCGCGTGGGCCGACGCCCAGCGCGTTCAGTCCGTTGACGAGCTGTTGCAGGCTGACGTTGCCGCCGACCGTGACGAACTGGCGTCCATTGCCCTCCTGCACCTGCACGTCGGTGCGTGGCACGACGACGGTCTGGCCGTTGCTGAAGGGCTGCGGTTGTGACACCTGCGGGGTCTCCACGACGCGGACGGTCAGGTTGCCCTGGGTGATGGCGACCCGGCTGACCCGCACGTCGTCGCCGATGACGATGGTGCCGCTGCGCTCGTCGACCACGACGCGGGCGATGGCGTCGGGCCGGACGTGGAGCTGCTCGATCTCGCCGATCAGGCGCGAGACGTTGCCGACGTAGGGACCGGCGATCCGCACGTCCACCGTGGTCAGGTCGAGCACCCGCGCGCTGCCGGCGCCGAGCCGGCCGTTCACCGCGTCGGCGATGCGGTTCGCCGTGGTGAAGTCGGGGTTGCGCAGCGCCATCCGCACGCCGCCGATGTCGTTCAGCGCGTATTTCAGCTCGCGCTCGACGATGGCGCCGTTGGCGATGCGGGCGGCGGTCGGCACGCCCTTGGTCACCGTGGCCGCCGTGCCGCCGGCCGAGAAGCCGCTGACCGACAGCGGCCCCTGCGCCACCGCGTAGGCCTGCCCGTCGGCGCCGAGCAGCGGCGTCACCACCAGCGTGCCGCCGAGCAGGCTGGTCGCGTCGCCCAGCGCCGACACCGTGACGTCCACCGTGGTGCCCTGGCGCGAGAAGGGCTGGAGGCTGGCCGTCACCATCACCGCCGCCGCGTTGCGGGTGCGCAGCGTCTCGCCGCGGGTGTTGATGCCGAGCCGCTCCATCATGCCCTTCAGGCTCTGTTCGGTGAAGGGCGCGTTGATCAGCCGGTCGCCGGTGCCGTTCAGCCCGACCACCAGGCCGTAGCCGACGAGCTGGTTGCGGCGGACGCCGTCGAAGGTGACGAGATCCTTGACCCGCGTCTGCGCCGCCGCCGTCCCCATGGCCGGCGGAACGCTGAGCGCGACCAGCGCCAGCAGAGCGGCGGCAGCCATCCGGGTGGCGGCAGGAAAGCGGGTCATCGCGATCGCCTAGAGGTAGTTGGTCAGATGCATCTTGGCGATGCGGGCGGTGGCGCTGGCGGTCGCGTCGATCTGCGCCTCCAGATTGCTGATCCGCGTGCTCGCCTCCCCGTAATCGACGCCTTCCAGATTGTCGATCTGGAGGTTGAGGATGGTCTTCTGCGTCTGGTGCTGTTCGGCCACCGAGGCGATCTGGTTGCGCTGGATGCCGAGCAGCGCCGTCGCCTGCCGCAGGTCGCCGAGGCCCTTCGACATCTTGGAGACCGCCTCCTCGATGTAGTCCTTGTAGGCTGCCGGCTCCATTGTCGATGTGTCGACCGCCGCCAGCATGTAGGCGCCTTGCAGCAGGTCGCGGAACATCGGGTCGTTGGCCTGCACGCCGTAGGGGACGCTGGTGGCGTCGGCCGGCCGGCCGGTGATGCGCGGGGAGGCCCCGCCGCCCGCCTGCATCGCCGTCGTGCCGGTGTAGAATCCGCCCTCGTACGTGTCGGTCAGCGGCGCCGGCGCCGCGGTGGCCGGGTCGCGCACCGCGAACAGGTCGTCCAGCGTGGCGATCACCGCCGCCGTCTGCGCCGCCGTTGTCGGCATCGCCGAACCGCCGGTCGCCGCCGTGATGGCGTCGCGGACGATCTGCATCGGCGAGGGCAGGCCGGACTTGTCGCCGTCGACGGCGCGCATCGGCGGTGCCTCGACCGCCGTGCCGGCGAAGAGATAGGCGTTGCCCGACGCCGCGTTCAGCATGCCGACGATCTGGTCGAGCGTCGCCTTCGCCTTGTTCTGCAACGACACGCCGGTCGGTGCCTGCTGGCCGAGGCCGGTGGAGGCGGTGGCCAGAAGATCCGTTCCGGCGGTCAGGATGCTGGTCATCGCGCTGTCCATCGTGCCCATGCGGCCGTCGAGCAGCGCGGTGGTCTTCAGATACTCCTCGGTGCGGTCGAACATGTTGCGCAGCGCGATGTCGCGGCCGGTGCGGGCGCCGATGGTCGCGGAGACGTCGGCGTGGACGCCGGTGGCGATTTCCTCGTTCGCCCGCACCATGTCCATCTGCAACTGCGTCAGCGTGGTTTGCAGGCGGCGGGACATGCCCAGCGTGGAGAGCGTGTTGTACAGCATCGGCTCAGCCCTTGATCTGGAGCAGGATGTCGATCATGCGGCCGGCGACCTGCACCACCTGGGCGCTGGCGCCGTAGCTTTGCTCGATCAGCAGGAGTTTCTGCATCTCGTCGTCGATGTTGACGCCGTCGCGGTTGAGGCGCGCCGATTGCAGGGTGTCGGCGCTGATCTTGCGCGAGTTCATCTCGGATTCGGCGGTGGTGCGGTAGCCCTGCTGGACCGACACCATCGCGGTCGCGTAGTCGCCCAGCGTCGTCGCCGCCGTCGGCAGGTCCAGGCCCGGCGCGAAGGCGCCGGTGGTCGCGGTAAAGGCGGCGGAGAATCGCTCGATCTGCGTCTGGTCGCCGGCCGGCAGCGCCGCCAGGGCCAGGACGCCGCTCTGCACCCGCCAGCTTTCCGTCCTGACCAAATTATTTACGGCAATGCGCGAGGCAAGTCCGGCGGTGGTCGTGTAGGCAGCGCCATTGTCGGTGAACAGGCCCGGCTTGGTCATATCGGGGTCGGTCTCGGCGCTCCGGAAGCGCTGGACGATTCCGGCGGCCAACTCGTCGAGCTGGGCCAGCGCGCGCGGCATGTCCTGCTTGACGGTCTGGACATAGCCCATGATGCGGCCGGTCTGGATCTCCGTGTCGGGGCTGGGGTTGGTGCCGGTCGGCGGAGTGCCCGAACCCAGCCACACCAGCCGGGAGCCGTTCGCCATCAGGTCGTTGCCGACGATGGTCAGCGGCTTTTCGCCGGGGTCGAGCTGGCCGTCGAGCAGGGTCTGGCCGTTGCGGGTCATCACCACGACCTGCCCGTCGTCGCGGCTGTAGGTGCGGATGCCGATCTCCTCCGACACGGTGTCGAGCAGCCGGTCGCGCTCGTCGCGCAGATCGCCGGTGTCGCCGCCCTTGGCGTCGAGGCTGGCGATGGCGCCGTTCAGCTCGCCGATGCGCTGGAGCGACGCGTTGACCGTGTCCACCGAGTTCTGGAGCCGGTTGCGCGCGTCGGTCTCCACCGTCCGGGCCGCCTCGGCGGCGTTGTTCAGGCCTTGGGTCAGGGCCACCGCCTGGGCGACCACCGCGTTCTGCGCGGCGTCGTCGTTCGGCATGTCGTGCAGGCGCGCGAAGGATTGCTGGAGCTTCGACAGCAGGGTCGAGACCGAACGCTCGTCCTGCGGCTGCCCCAGCACCAGCGCGTAGTCGGCCAGCGCCGAGGCGCGCGCCTCCTGCCCGGTGTAGCGGCTGGTCTCGTAGCGGGCGTCGCGGATCAGCAGCTCGTCGACCTTGCGGGCGATGGCGTCGACCTTGACGCCGGCCCCCTGTCCGCCGGTGACGGATGCCGACAGGGCGAGGTCGCGGCGGACATAGCCGGGGGTGGTCGCGTTGGCGATGTTGTGCGAGAGCAGGGCTGCCTGCTGCTGGGTCGTGCGCAGCCCGGACAGGGCGGCGGACAGGGCCAATTGAACGCTCATGGCTGGGCTCCGTCGCTTCTCGCGCTCAACGCTTCAGGCGATTGGTCTCGTCGACCATCTCGTCGGCGGTGCGCACGATGGTGGCGTTCGACGAGTAGGCGCGCTGGGTCTCGATCAGCGAGACCAGTTCGGTGGCGATATCGACGTTGGACTGCTCCAGCGCCCCGCCGATCACGCTGCCGGCGCCGGCGCTGTTGCCCTTGCTCAGGCTCAGGGGGCCGGCGTCCATGCCCAGCGTGAAGGTGTTGCCGTTCTGGGCGACCAGACCGTCCGGATTCACCACGTTGGCGACCGGAACCTGGTAGAGCGCCTGCCGGGCGCCGTTGTCGTAGACCACCCAGAGCTTTCCGGTGTCGTCGATGTTCACCGTGCTGACCCGCCCGACCTTCGCGCCGTCGCCGATGACCTGCGGGATGTAGTCGCCGTTGAGCTGGGTGACGTTGCCCATGCTGAAGGTGATGGTGTCGGCGGTCGGCGTGGCCGGCGAGGTGATGGTGAAGGAGGCCGGGGTGACCGGGTTGCCCGACCCGTCCACCGGCATGCCGGCGTAGGGGCCGGTCGCCGCGAAGGTGACGGTCACCGGGGCGCCGGTCACGGTGTAGCCGGTGGGAGCGGTGGCCCCCAGCGTCCATTCGTTGGGGTTGGCGGTCTTGGTCCAGGTCAGCTTGAGATCCTGGGCGTTGCCGAGCCCGTCGTAGAAGCTTGGCGTCGTCGTGAAGGTGTCGCCGTTCACCGCCTGGCCCGGCAGGTTGCCGGAGAACTGCATCCCCGTCGTGCGGCTGCCGCCGTAGAGCAGGTTGCCGATGTTGACCGGCTCCAGGTCGTCGAAGCGGGTGGTGCTGACGTTGGGCAGGCCGCCGTCGGGCGCCAGTTTCCACGCCTCCAGATACTGGCCGGCGGTGTTGCGCAGATAGCCGCTGTCGTCGGGCTTGAAGCTGCCGGCGCGGGTCAGCGAATATTGCGGCGATCCCGAGCTGTTGTTGCCGACCACGAAGAAGCCGCTGCCGCTGATCGCCATGTCGGTCGCCGAATTGGTGCCGATCGGCGTGCCGTCCTGTTCGATCTGGTAGCGGCTGCTCGACTGCACGCCGCCGGCCGTGTAGACGCTGCTGCCGGGGGAGGTCAACAGGGTCGAGAAGTCCACCGTGGCCCGCTTGTAGCCCACCGTCTGCGAGTTGCTGATGTTGTCCGAGATGGCGGCGAGGCGAGAGCTCTGGGCGGACATGCCGCTGACTCCGGATCGCATGGCGCTGTACAGGCTCATCGTGGAATCCTCTGGTCAACCGTCGAACGAAGGGGGAGGGGCGTCCCGGGATTCTCCACGGAGGACTGATGGAGCGACGATAGCGCGGTGGTTTTAAAGGCGCTTTAAAGGAAAAATGGCCCGCTTTTGTTAAAATGCCGGCCGCTTTCTCGGTTCAATCCTTGGTCTTTTCCGTTCGGGGAACGGATGCCCGTTCATCCCGCCGGCTTGCGCAGCAGGGTGATGCTGATGCGGCGGTTGCTGGGGTCGAGCGGAGCGTTGGCGGCGAAATGGTCGAGGTCGGCGCGCCCCTCGACGCGGACGATCCGCTTCGCCGAGATGCCGGAGCCGACCAGCTCGCGGCGGGCGGCGTTGGCGCGGTCGCTCGACAGCTCCCAGTTTCCGTACTTCGATTCGGCGGCGTAGCCGAGCCCGTCGGTGTGGCCGGCGATGGCGATGCCGTTGGGCACCGGTGCCAGAGCCGCCGCCACCATCCGCATCAGACGGCGGCCCGGCTCGTTCATCTGGGCCGAGCCGACCTTGAACATCGAGAAGCGGGCCTGATCGGTCAACTGCACGCGCAGACCCTCGGGAACCTGCTGGATCACCACGCTGTCGGACAGGGCGCTGAGCTCCGGCGACGCGGCGATGCGGCCGCGCAGGTCGCGCTCCAGCGTCTCCAGGGCGGCCTTCTCGGTCAGCTCGGCCGACTGCTGGTCGAGCAGAGCCTCCAGCTCGGCGCGGGTGGCACCCAGGCTGGCCGTGCTGCCGGCGGGTGCCGGGGCGGTGTCGGCGGGCGGGGCGGACGGCGCCGGCGGCGCGCGCAGCAGGTCGACCGGTTCGCCCGGAGTCCGGCCGCCCAGCGGGTGGGGCATCGGATCCTTGCGGCCGGCCGGCTGGCGGTCGCTGTCGCCGACCGAGGCGACGACCGGCGGCGAGGCCACCGGGCTCGCCTCGTGGCCCTCGGCGTTGGGGGTGGTCAGCGAACCGCTCTTGTCCACCGAGCGGCCGGCCAGCATGCCGTCGGCGCCGGACTGGCTCTGCGACACGGCGACCGGGTTGAAATAGTCGGCGATGCCCTTGCGCTGTTCGGTGGTGGTGATGTTCATCAGCCACATCACCAGGAAGAAGGTCATCATCGCCGTCACGAAGTCGGCGTAGGCCAGCTTCCAGGTGCCGTTGTGCTCCTCCTCGTCATGGGCGGCGAGGTGGCGCTTGACGATGATCGGGGGAAGGGCGGTCTTGCGCGGCATCGGCGGTCACGCGGCCTGCCGGCCCTCGCGGCCCTTGGCCTGCGAGGACAGGGTGGTGGCGACCTCGACTTCGGCGAGGCTGGGCTGGATGTCGGTGTAGAGCACCTTGCGGGCGTACTCGGCGCAGACCTGCGGCGGGCTGCCGCGCAGATAGGCGCACAGCGCCGCCTTGATGCAGAAGAACATGTTCAGCTCGGATTCGCGACGCTGGCGGGCGGCGCTGGCGATCGGTCCGACCATGCCGTAGGACAGCAGCACGCCGAGGAAGGTGCCGGTCAGCGCCCCGCCGATCATGTGGCCCAGCACCTCCGGCGCCTCGCTGATGGCGCCCATCGCGTTGATGACGCCCAGCACGGCGGCGACGATGCCCAGCGCCGGCAGCGCGTCGGCGAAGTTCTGCAACGCCTTGGGAACCTGCCCCAGCTCGCGGCCCAGCGTGTCCAGCTCCTCCTGCATCAGGGCTTCCATGTCGTGCGGGTTGTCCTGCCCCAGCGCCATCAGGCGCAGGTAGTCGCACAGGAAGACGATGCAGCGCTCGTGCCGCAGCACGTTGGGGTACTGGGTGAACAGCGGGCTGTCGGCCGGGCGGTCGATGTCGCCCTCGATCTGCGACATGCCCTTGGACTTGGCGATGCGCAGCAGGCCGTAGACCATCGCGATCATGTCGAGGTAGTCGTTCTTGGAGGTGCGGCGGCCGCGCGCCACGGCGCCGACGGTGCGCAGCGATTCGCGCAGCACGGTCGGCGAGTTGGCGATGACGAAGCCGCCGAGCCCGGCCCCGATGATGATGACGATCTCCACCGGCTGCCAGAGCACGGCCATCCGCCCGCCCATGGCGGCGAAACCGCCGAGCACGCTGGCGAACACCGCGATCAACCCGAACATCAAGCGCATGTTTCATTCTCCGGGACGGCGAGGGCGCCGGTGCGGGGGATCGGTACAGGGGGACGGGGCACGCGTGCCGGATCCGTCACCCTTGGTTAACCCGCCGCGTTTAAAGTGGCTTTACGATTCACGGCCGGACGGTCCATGGGCGGACGCGTCACGGCCGGTTCCGCCAGCCGCGCGCCAGCCGGTCGAGCGCGTCGGCGGCGGCGAGCTGGCGGGTCACCTCGTCGGTGTCGAGCGGCCGGTCGCTGGCCGGCGGCGGCGTCAGCGTGTCGAGCAGCCCGGCCCAGCGCGTTCCGGCCAGCCGGCCGCGCTGGCTCTCGGCCAGCCCGCGCACGGTGTCGGTGTCGCCGGCCAGATAGGCGGACAGCCCATAGAGCGCGACGTCCTCGGCGGCCGGCTCCCCGCCGGCGGTCGCGACCAGCTCGGCGAAGGCGGTGCGCGCCGCCGGCCACTCTCCGGCCTCGAACAGGCCGCGCGCCCGCAGCCGGTCCGCCGCCCCGCCGGCCAGCCCGCGCAGCGTGTCGAGTGCCCGCATGGTGTCGCCGTCGCCGAGCAGCGCGTCGGCCCGCAGCAGGGCGCGGCGCTCGGCCAGAGCGGCCTCCAGGTTGCTGTCGCCGGTGCGGTTCAGCACCTCCAGCGCCTCGCCCTCGCGGCCGGAATCGATCAGCGCGCGGGCCAGCACGGCGCCCAGCTCGGCGCGGCGGACGCCGGTGGAGTCCTCGACCAGCGCGTGGAGGATGCGGGTCGCCTCGACGCTGTAGCCGTCGCGGACCAGCAGGGTGGCGAGGCGGCGTCGCAGCGTCGCGTCGCCGTCGTCGGCCAGCGCCACCAGCCGGCCGTGACGCGCCTGGAGCGCCAACGGGTAGAGCCCGCCCGGTCTGGCGCGCTCCAGCTGGTCGAGCACGGCGGCCAGCAGCGCGCGGCCGGCGACGAGCGCCTCGCGTCCGCGCGCTGTCGCGCCGAAGCGCCGGCCGAGCAGCCCGAACATGTCGAGCGCCGCCTCGGTCCGCCCCTGCCGTGCGTAGGCGCCGCCGAGCGCCGCCAGCGCGTCGGTCTCGATGTCGTCGCCGCGCCAGGCGTAGCGCAGCGCTTCCAGCTCGGCGATGGCGCCGTCCTCGTCCAGCTTGCCCATGGTCCGGCGCAGCTCGATCCCGCGCACTTCGGCGCGCCGCGCGTAGGGACCGCTGCGGAGGTCCGACGCCTTGCGGTAATGGTCGAGCGCCGTGTCCGGCGTGTTGCGCAGCTCGGCGAACTGGCCGCGGAACCAGTCGAGCCGTCCGTCGGCCATGCCCTTGGCGTCGACCGTGATCATCTCCAGCACGATCAGGTTCAGCGCGTTGGCGTCGCGCGCGGCGTTGGCCGCCTCGGCGAGGATGGTCAGCAACCGGCTGCGCAACTCGGGCGGGTAGTCGAGCAGACGCTTCAGCGCGATCGGCAGCCCCTCGCGCGCCGCCGCCCAACGGGTGGGGGCGAGGGTGGCGCTGCGCCAGACGTGATGGTCGGGGGCGGCGCCCGGCGGGATCTGCACGAACAGGCTGTCGTCCGGCTTGTCGGCGCGGTCGAGCGCGCGGAAGGCGTCGCCGAGGATTTGCAGGCTGTAGCGCTGGTCGGGCGCGGGGGATTGGGCGGCGGCTGCTTCGAGGGCGGCGCGTCCCTCCTCCTCCAAGGCGCGGGCCAGCGCGAAGCGGGCGAGGGCGATGAAGCCGTCGACGCGGCCGCGGCCGCGCGCGTCGCTCAACGCCTGTTGCAGGCGCTCGCGCGTCTGCACGAAATCGTCGCCGGCCCAGGCGGGGAGATCCATCGGGCCGATGGGCGGCGGACCCTGCGGCACCGGAGCCGGCGCGGCGGCGGCCGGAGCGCCGGGCTGCGGCGCGGTGGACGCCGGCGGCCTGCCACCCGGACGCCGTTCGAGCTGCCGCAGCGTCTGTTCGATGCTGGCCCGCACATCCTCCTCCAAGCTCGGCGGCGCCGCCTTGACCAGGACGGGTGCCGCCGGGGGCTGGGCCGGAACAGGGGCGACGGCGGGGGCGGGAATCGCGGCGGGGGGAGCCGGCAGGGGGGCGAGCCTGACCGGCGCCGGCTGGGCGTTCGCGACGCCGACCGGGTTCAGCGCCCCGGCGATCTCGCTGAAGGCGGAGGGGGGCGGGGAGGTCGCTGGTGCGGTGTCCGCCGGGGGGGCGGGGAGGGGCGCCGGCTCCGCCCCGGCCACCGGCGGGCCGTCCGGCGTCTCCGGCGCGAAGACGTCCACGGGGACCGGCGGCTTGCGGCCGGGTGTCGGCGGGCCGGCAACGTCGACGATCAGCAGCCTGCGCTCGCGCAGCGCGGTGACGCGGGCGCCGCAGGGGATCGCGGCGGTCAGGGTGCGGCCATCCTCCACCGCCTCGAAGCCGGAGAGGCGGACCGACCAGATGCCGTTCAGGACGTCCAACGGCCAGCGCGCCCGCTTCGGCAGGATGACCCGCAGGGCGCAGGCGTCGGCGATGGCGTCGGGTTCGGCGCCGTCGGGCAGGCTCAGCACCAGACGCGAGAAATCGCCGAGATGGTCGCCGAGCTGCGCCTTCACCGTGGCGGCTCCGGCCGTGGCGGGCGTTGCCAGCGCGACGAGAAGCAGCGTCGAGGCGACCGTCATTCCTGTGTCTGTGCGCCGTTTCATCGCAGTCATCCCGAATTTTATCCAAATGATCGCCAAACCGGATTCAGTGCCGATGGAACGCGACCATGCCGGTACCAGGTTGAAACCCGGCTTTAAACTGCCTCGTCCAGATTAAGGCCACGTTCAAACCCAGGGGTGTTCCGCGATGGAGAACCAGCTTTACATCGGACTGTCGCGCCAGGTGGCCTTGCGGCGGCAGTTGGATGTGGTGGCGAACAACATCGCCAACATGAACACCGCCGGCTTCCGCGGCGAGCGCACCCTGTTCGAAACGGCGCTGGAGGCCGGCGGCCGCAAGCCGACCGACCGCATCGCCTTCACCATCGACCGCTCCACCTACACCGACCTGCGGCCGGGCGCCTTCACGCAGACCGACAACCCGTACGATGTGGCACTGGACGGCGACGGTTTCCTGACGGTGCAGGCGCCGGACGGCGTGCGCTACACCCGCGACGGCCGCATGCGGCGCGACGCCGACGGGCAGCTCGTCACCGCCAACGGCCACCCGGTGCTCGACGACGGGCGGCGGCCGGTCACCATCAATTCCGACTACAGCACCGTCACCATCGCCCCCGACGGGTTGCTGTCGGCCGACGGCAACGTGGTCGCCCGGCTTGCGGTGACGCGCTTCGACAACCCGCAGATGCTGGCGCAGACCGGCGACCTGCTGTTCGAGGCCGGCGACGGCATGGAGCCGCGCCCGGCGCCGGACACCCGGCTGATCCAGGGCAAGGTCGAGAAATCCAACGTCCAGGGCATCGCCGAGATCGGGCGGATGATGGACCTCACCCGCGACTATCAGGCGGTGTCGAAGATGATGGACGACGGGCAGGATCTGCTGCGCACCGCCATCAACCGCCTCGGCAAATCCCAATAAGGAGTTTCGAGCATGCGCGTGCTCAGCATCGCCTCCACCGGCATGATGGCCCAGCAGTTGAACGTCGAGGTCATCTCCAACAACATCGCCAACATCAACACCACGGCCTACAAGCGCTCGCGCGCCGAGTTCCAGGACCTGATGTACCAGTCCGAACGGCGCCAGGGCAGTCAGTCGACCGACAGCGGCACCATCGTGCCGACCGGCATCGAGATCGGGCTCGGCGTGCGGCCGACCTCGGTCAACCGCATCAACACCACCGGCAGCCTGACCTCGACCGGCAACGAGCTGGATCTGGCGATCGAGGGGCGTGGCTATTTCAACGTGACCCAGCCGGGCGGCGACACCGTCTACACCCGCGCCGGCAGCTTCAAGCTGTCGCCGGAAGGCACCATCGTCACCTCCGACGGCTTCACCGTCGCCCCCGGCATCACCGTGCCGCAGGGCACGCGCGAGGTGGTGATCAACCGCTCGGGCGAGGTGCTGGCCTATGTCGACGGCCAGACCCAGCCGGTCAACCAGGGCCAGCTCGCCATGACCGTCTTCGTCAACGAATCCGGGCTGGAGGCGCTGGGCGACAACCTGTTCCGCGCCACCCCGGCGTCGGGCGAGGCGCAGGACGGCCTGGCCGGGCAGGCCGGCTTCGGCACCATCCGCCAGAAGTACCTGGAATCCTCGAACGTCAACGTGGTGCAGGAGATCACCGAGCTGATCTCGGCCCAGCGCGCCTACGAGATGAACGCCAAGGTCGTCGAGGCTGGCGACCAGATGGCCTCCACCATGACCAACATGCGGTGATCGTCATGCGCCGTTCCGTTTCCTGCCGGCCCCGCACCCCTCCCCGGGGCCGCCGGCTGGCGGCGGCGCTGCTGGCGCTGTCCGCGCTGCTCTTCCTTCCGGCCCCGTCGCTGGCCGGCATCGTCGAAACCATGCTGGCCGAGGAGCTGCTGGGCACGCTCGGCCCCTCGGTCCCGGCCGATGCGCGGGTGTCGCTGAGCCTGGCCACGCCGTTCGACGGGCCGGTCGAGACGGTGCGCGACATCGTCTACGACGCGCGCACCGGCACCTTCCGCGCCCAGGTCGCCAGCAACGGTCGGATTATCGAGCTGAGCGGCCGCGCCGAGATTGAGGTCGAGATGCCGGTTCCCACCCGCCGCATCCGGCCGGGCGAGGTCATCGAGGCGGTCGACCTCACCACCGTCCGCATGCCGCTGGAGCGCGCCGGAGCCGGTTACGTCGCGTCGGCGGACTCGCTGATCGGCCTGTCGCCACGGCGCCAGATGCCGGCCGGGCGGCTGATCCATGTCGGTTCGGTGGGCGCGCCGATCGTCGTCCAGCGCAACCGCCCGGTGACGCTGGTCTACGAGGATGGCCCGCTGCTGCTCGCCGCGCGCGGGCGGGCCTTGCAGGAGGGCGGCGTCGGCGACGTCGTCCGCGTCATGAACATCGCCAGCAGCACCGTCGTCACCGGCACCGTCACCGGCGCCGAGACGGTGTCGGTCAGCGGCCCGCGCGTCCCCGCCCACGGCGCCGGCAGCGTCCAAGCCCTGAAAAGCCAGCCGTGATGAACCCCCGGAGACCCGCCATGCGCCGCGCCGCCCTCGTTCCGTTGCTGCTGGTGTCCGTCGCCGCGGGGGGCTGCGCGCGCCTCGCCGACATCGGCAGCGCCCCGTCCCTGTCGGAGATCTCCAACCCGGCGCTCCAGCCGGAGGCCCGTGTCATCTCCATGCCGATGCCGCAGCCGGTGCCGACCGAGCAGATCCCGAGTTCCCTGTGGCGCACCGGCTCGCGCAACTTCTTCGGCGACCCGCGCGCCAAGTCGGTCGGCGACCTTCTGACCGTCATCATCGACATTTCCGATCAGGCGCAGATGCGCAACAGCACCCAGCGCGGCCGCGCCAACAGCGAGAAGGCCGGGCTGCCGAACTTCTTCGGGTTGGAGAGCCGCCTGCCGGCGGTGCTGCCCGACGCGGTCGACCCGTCGAGCCTCGTCGACCTGGACAGCACCAGCACGTCGAGCGGCAACGGCACCATCCAGCGCACCGAGCGCATCGCCATGCGCGTCGCCGCCGTGGTGACCCAGGTGCTGCCCAACGGCAATTTCGTCATCGCCGGCCGCCAGGAGGTGCGGGTGAACTACGAGCTGCGCGAGATGCGGATCGCCGGCGTGCTGCGGCCCGAGGACATCTCCAACGTCAACACCATCGACTACGACAAGATCGCCGAGGCCCGGATCACCTATGGCGGGCGCGGCCAGATCACCGATGTGCAGCAGCCGCGCTACGGCCAGCAGGTTCTGGATGTCATCCTGCCCTTCTGACGGCCGGCGGAGCCCCGCATCATGAAAGCCGTCCTCCTGTTCGCCGTGGCCGCCGGCCTCGCCTTCGCCGGAGGCTACGGCTACGGCCGCTACGAGGCGATGCCCCGCCCGGCGCCGCCGGCGCCGTCGCCCGACGCGCCGCCCGGACCGGTGGCCGGGGAAACCATCGGCACCGGCCCCTATTACGTCGAGGCCGGCCAGTTGATCGTGCCGATGCTTGCCAAGGGGCGGACCGTCGCCTTCATCCTGACGCAGATCACGCTGGAGGCCGGCAGCAGCGACCAGGCCAACATGCTGAAGCGCCGCCTGCCGCACGCGCGCAGCGCCATGCTGGAAACCCTGTTCGGGCTGGCCGGATCGGGAAGCTTCGACGGACCGGCCGTCGATCCGCTGGCGGTGTCCGCCGCCCTGCTGCGCAGCGCCAACGGGTCGTACTCCAGCCCGCCGGTGAAGGCGGTGCTGATCGACCGGCTGCTGCGTCAGGACAACAGCCGGTCCTGAAGGCGCTCCTTCCGCCGGACTGCCCACGCCTGAAACAATCCTGCCTACGCACCATGCGGTGGGACAGGATCCCCCGAAACCGGCTAGAGTGACGAAAGGATTACTTCGCAAGCAGAGATTCGTTGATGACCGAAGACACTCAGCCGACGCCGGGCGAGGAGCCGAGCCCCCGTGTTCCGATCCGGATCGAGGAGGCGCTCGCGGCGGCGGCCATCGCGGCGATGGGCCTGATCACCTTCGCGAACGTGCTGACCCGCTACCTGACCAACATCTCGCTGGCCTTCACCGAGGAATACGCCATCGTCCTGATGGTGGTGATGACCCTGCTGGGCACCTCGGTCGCCGTGGTCCGCAACCACCACATCCGCATCACCTATTTCATGGACCGGCTGTCACCCGCCATGCGCCGCAAGGCGGAGCTGTTCGCGCTCGTGGTGACCATGCTGGTCTTCCTCGGGCTGGCCGGCTTCGGCTCGCTCCTGGTGTGGGACGAATACCGGTTCGAGGAAACCTCGCCGGGGCTCGGCGTGCCGCAATGGATCTACACGATCTGGCTGCCGGTGCTCTCCGCCGTCATCGTGGCGCGCGCGGCGGGCCGCTTCCTGCGTGTGATGCGGGGGCGGGAATCATGATCACGGCGCTGCTGTTTGGAGGGTTCTTCGCACTGTTGGTTGCCGGAATCCCCATCGGGATGGCGCTCGGGCTGGCCGGGGCCGTGGTGATCGGCGTCGCCGGACTCGGCATCATGTCGCTGCCGACCACGGTCTACACCGGCATGGCGAAGTATCCGCTGCTGGCCATCCCGATGTTCGTGTTGACCGGCCTGATCTTCGAGCGCTCCGGCGTGGCGGAGCGGCTGGTGACCTTCGCGCTGGCGGTGATCGGCAAGCGGCGCGGCGCGCTGCCGGCGGTCGCCATCATCGTCGCCATGTTCATGGGCGGCATCTCCGGCTCCGGCCCGGCGACCTCGGCCGCCGTCGGCGCGGTGATGACCGCGGCGATGCTGCGGGAAGGCTACCCGCGAGCCTTCACCGCCAGCGTCATCGGCGCCGCGGCGGCGACCGACATCCTGATCCCGCCCTCCATCGCCTTCATCATCTACAGCGTGATGGTGCCGCAGGCCTCGGTGCCGGCGCTGTTCGCCGCCGGGATGATCCCCGGCATCCTCGCCGGCCTGGCTCTGCTGGTTCCCGCCGTCTGGATGTCGCGCCACCACGGATTCGGCGAGGTGGCGAAGGAGGGCGAGGCACGCCCGTCGATCTGGCAGGCCTTCAAGGACGCGATCTGGGGGCTGATGGCCCCGGTCCTGATCCTGGGCGGCATGCGCGCCGGGCTGTTCACCCCGACCGAGGCGGCGGTGGTCGCCGCCGTCTACGGCCTGTTCGTCGGTTTCGTCATCTACCGGACGCTGACCCTGCGCGATCTCTACAAGGTGCTGGTGGAATCGGCGGAGCTGTCGGCGATCATCCTGATCGTCGTCTCGCTGGCCGGCGTGTTCGCCTGGGCCACCGGGACGCTCGGCGTCATCGACCCGATCGCCAAGGGCATCGTCGAGCTGGGCATCGGCCAGTATGGGGTAATGGCGCTGTTGATCGCCGCGCTGGTGGTGATCGGCATGTTCCTGGACGGCGTCTCGACCTTCCTGATCCTGCTGCCGATCCTGGTGCCGATCGCCAATCATTTCCAATGGGACTTGGTCTGGTTCGGGGTGATCCTGACGATGAAGCTGGCCATCGGCCAGTTCTCGCCGCCGATGGCGGTCAATCTGATGGTGACCTGCAAGATCGCCGGCACCACGATGGAGGCGACGGTCCGCTGGGTCGGCTGGCTGATCGTCTCGATGTTCCTGGCCCTGGCGGCGGTGGTCGCCTTTCCGGGCTTGGCGCTCTGGCTGCCGAAGACCCTCGGGTATTGAAGGCGGGCTGGCGGGGAGTCCTCAGTGGGGCGCGGAGCCGACGCCCCGCTGCTGGGCGGCGTCGAGCAGGCTGACCAGCTCGCTCGACACCCACCAGCGGCATTTGCGGCGTTCCTCGGTCGAGACGGCGACGACGCGTTCGATCAGCCGGCTCTCGCCGGGGTCCAGTTCGCGGCCGTCGCGCAACGCGTGCTCGACGATGGCCAGCAGGGTCTTGTCGATGGCCGTGACCTCGATGGGATAGCCGGTCTCCTCCGCCAGCTCGCAGAGCCGGGCCATCGTCGGCAAGGCATCGTCGCGCCCGTAGGCGCCGGCCTGGCGGAACAGGCCGGCCAGATGCTCGCCGATCGCCGGCAGCCAGGGGTTGGAGGAGGCGGCGATACCGCGCCGTGCCAGACGCTGGTTGAACTGGTTGATGAAGCGGACCCGCTCGATCAGCGGTGCCGGCGAGGCCGACGCGTTGAGCGTCAGCAGGCGGTGGCTGAGCACAGGCACCACCTCGCCCTCGACCAGCGCGGTGACGCGCCCGAGCGCCGTCGAGACCGCCGGCCAGCTCCGGCCGCCGCGCTCGATGCCGAATCCCTGGAGCGCGTCGTACCAGCGGAAGGCGCGCTCCAGCAGCCGCTCCGCCGATTCCCCCGCGGTGAGCTGCGGCGGTGCGGCGCGCCCGAGATGGAGATCCTCCAGCTTCTGCCGCAGGGCCTGCCAGGAGAATTGCAGATGGCCGACCGCCGCCTCGACCAGGGGCGAGTTGGGGAACAGGCCGTAGAGGGCAAGCGCCTGGTCGGGGTCGCGCGTGTTGTTCACCAGGGTCAGCGCGTAGAGCAGGCCGCCGTCGGGGGTTCCTGCCCGTTCGGTCATGCCGGAGGCGGCGTGCAGGGCGCCGACGGTGTCGCGTGGCCGGGCCACGCCCTTCCACAGGGGGGCGTGCTCCAGCATGGAATCCAGCATCGCCAGATCGGCCATCGACAACGGCGGCACGCCGGAAAGCCCACGCTTGCGCAGCAGCGTCGCGCGCTCCGTGTTGGCGGAGGTCAGCAGCATCGCCGCCCCGCCGCGCTGGCGCAGCACGGCCAGCGAGCGGCCGCGCAGTTCCTCGGCCCAATGAGCGGCGGCGGGGGAGGCGAGGACGACGTCGAGCGGATGTTCGCTGGCCCGCTGGGCGATGTCGGTCTGCACCTGTCCGGCCAGCTCGCGCAGATGCGGCAGCAGCGCGAACCACCAGGCACCGGCGTCGGCGACGTGCAGGCAGCCGGGCGGCCGCATCTCCGCCAGCATCAGCGCGTCGGTGCGCAGCATCACGGGATCGAACCAGCCGGTCCAGATGCGCCGGGCGTGTTCCGTGCGGGGGCCGTTCAACATGGCGACGATGAGGCGTCCGACCTCGATCGTCATCTGGTCGTTTTCCAGATGACCGGCGCGCACCAGTTCGAAGAGCTTGGACTTCTGCGACCGGTCGAGCGGCGCCAGAATCGCCTTCACCTTGTCCAGACTGTCCAGCGCGGCGTCCGGAGCGGGATTTTGCATGAGAACGCTGCTGTTGGGGCGGCCCGCCATGGCTTCCACTGGCGCTGGTAGATGCCCGGCATTTTAATTAGAAGCAAGTGATACTGCTACTGATATATGGTGACACATTCTGTCGGTATGAGACAGGACGGCACCGCGCAATCCCGGCATTGCAGCAACCGCACACCCACGTATGACAGAATCCGGCGAGCCTGTCGTGAAACGCATTGCAACGAATTTCATCAAATGCTTAATAAATTTATTTCATTTAATCGCCAAATCGTATCTTCACAGTTCGGGCGGGTGGCCGCATTATCCACACAGGCAACGCGTCAATCAGCGAGGCGCTCCATGATTCCCCGGCCCGCTCCCCTTCCTGCCCCCAGGTTGCTTCCGGCCATGACCGACATCGATCCGCGCAAGGCCGACGCCGCCGTCGATGCCTTCGTCGCCCGCCTGTCGTCGGGCGCCGGCCTGTCCGACGGTGATCGCGCGGTGGCCTACGAGGCGGCGCTCAAGCATCTGATGGGCCATCTGATCGAGCGGGAGGGCTGGCTGGCCGAGGAGTTCTCGGGCCTCGCCCGGTCGCTCGGCGCCTATTGAGCCCGACGCGGCCTCGGCTCCATCCCTGACTGACATCATGGTCCATTTGCCGGCCGCCCGTCCCTCGTCGGACGGGCGGCCGGCGTCGTTTTGGCAGGACCCTTGCCCAATCCCCCCTGCCCAGCGGGCGGGGGGCAAGGAATCAACCTTCAGATCAACGCTCGTTGAAGCTGTCGGACAGGGCGAAGTAGATCGGCTTCAGCAGATACTCCAGCAGCGACCGCTCGCCGGTGGTCATCTCGACCTGCGCCGTCATGCCGGGCAGGACCGGATGCTGCGCCTCGTCATGGCCGACATAGTTGCGGCTCAGGCCGATGACCGCCTTGTAGTAGGGGCGGTGCTGCTCGTCCAGGAAGGTCGAGGCGGAGATCCGGCGCAGCGTGCCGGGGATCGAACCGTAGCG
Source organism: Azospirillum agricola (assembly GCF_017876095.1). Taxonomy (GTDB): domain Bacteria; phylum Pseudomonadota; class Alphaproteobacteria; order Azospirillales; family Azospirillaceae; genus Azospirillum; species Azospirillum agricola. The sequence goes on along the minus strand of NZ_JAGINM010000016.1, from coordinate 9,069 downwards.
CGCGAAGTCGTAGGTCAGCACCTTCACCGTCGCCCCCAGCCCGACATGGAGCTGGCCGACGTCGCGCGGGGCGACGTGCGCCTCGACCGTCATCTCATGGTCGACCGGGACGATCTGCATCAGGACGCCGCCCTCCGGGACCACGGCGCCGACGGTGTTGATGCGCAGGTCCTGAACCAGCCCGCGCACCGGCGACAGCACCGTCAGGCGCTTGGAGCGGTCGTCCAGCTTGGCGCGCGCCTCGCGGAGCTGCGCGATCTCGGCGGTGACGGTGCCCATCTCGGTCACCGCGTCCTGCGACAGCTTGGCCGACTGGTCGAGGATGCGGTTGCCGGCCTCGGTGATCGCCTGCTGCGTGGTGATCAGCTGGCTCTCGATCCGCCGCTGCTCGCCCATCAGGCGCGACTGCTCGCGCTGGGTCTCCAGCGATTGCAGCTTGGATGACAGGCCCATCGATTCCAGCTTGTTGCGGATGTCGACCGAGCCGGTGATCAGCGCGATCTGGTCCTTGATGCTGGCGAGCTGGCCCTCGTAGAGCGCCAGCTCGGCCTCGCGCTGGGCGACCTGGGATTGCAGCACGGCGGTCGCGGTGTCGCGCGCCTGCCGCTGGGTGTCGAAGATCAGGCGCTGGTCGGCGACCTGGGTGGGGTCGGCCTTGGTGAACTGGGCGAAGTCCGGCTCGCGCCCGGCGGCGAAGGCGCGCAGCCGCTCGGCCCGCAGGTCGAGCGCCAGCAGGCGGACGTTCATCTGCTCCAGCTCGGCCTGGACCTGCTTGGGATCGAAGACGGCGAGCGGCTGCCCGGCCTCGACCAGATCGCTGTCCTTGACCAGGATGGAGGCGACGATGCCGCCCTCCAGATGCTGGACCACCTGGGCGTTGCCCGACGGCACCACCTGACCGGGAGTGACGACGGCCTCCTTGACCGGCATCAGCGTGGCCCAGACCAGCAGGGCGACCATCAGCAGGACCAGCACGAGGATGGTGGCGCGGACCAGCGACAGGGTCGCGTCGTCGGCGCTGAGCGATTTGCCGGTGGGGCGGGCGAGGTCGGAAGCGGCCATGGACGATCACACGGAAAGCAGGAGGGCGAAAGCGGAAAGGCGGAGACGGGCGGATCAGTGGGGACGGGTCTGCGGTGTCGACGTCGAAGCCAGCCCGACCGGGCGGTTCAGCGCGGCCCCGCCGAGCAGCGCTCCGACGATGCCGTTGGCGGTGGCGTTTCCGCCGGGGCCGCCGGGACGCGGGCCGGGCAGGCCGCCGGCCGGGCTGGCCGGGGCGATCATGCCGGCGTCCATGGTCAGCACCGTGTCGGCCAGGGTCAGGTGGCTTGGCCGGTGGGTGACCAGGAAGATGGTGCTGTGCCCGCGCAAAGCGCTCAGCGCGGCGTGGAGCGCCTTGTCACCCTCGAAATCCAGCCGGCTGGCCGGCTCGTCGAGCAGCAGGATCTTCGGCCGGCGGATGTAGGCGCGGGCCAGGCAGATCTTCTGCGACAGGCTGGGCGACAGGCGGATCGACTGGTTGTCGCCGATGCGGGTCTCGAGCCCGTTCGACAGCGCCTCGACCTCGTCCAGCGCGCCGGCCAGCGACAGCGCCCAGCGCAACTCGGCGTCGTCGGCGGTCTGGTCGGCGAAGCGCAGATTCTGCGCCACCGTGCCGTAGAAGAGGGTGGTGGCCTGCGGCACGTAGCCGACCGACTTGCGCAGGTCGATCGGGTCCATCTGCCGGATGTCGACGCCGTCCATCCGCACGTTGCCCGCCTGCGGCGGATACAGTCCGAGCATGACCTTCAGCAGGGAGGATTTGCCGGCGCCGTCCGGCCCGACGATGGCGACGATCTGCCCCGGCTTGACCGAGAAGGACACGCCGACCAGCGCCGGGTCGGCGTCGTTGCGGTAGCGCAGCGACACGCGGGAGAAGGACACCTCGCCCTTCAACCGGCGCGGCGGCAGGGTGGCGCAGCGCGGCTCGCGCTCCGGCCGGATGCTCATCAGGCCGTTGATCTGGCGGGCATTGCCGCGCAGCTGCTCGATGCGCGGCAGCAGGGTGACGGCGGTTTGCAGCGGCACCATCACCCGCCACAGCAGCATCATCGAGGCCATCAGGGCGCCCGGCGTCATTGCGCCGTTGAACACCTGAATCGCCCCGACGCCGACGGTGGACAGACCGGCGACCGGCACCACCAGCCCGGCCAGCGACACATGGGTCGCCGACAGGTTGGCGGCGCTGTGGCCCGACCGCGCGGTCTTCGCCGACAGCCGGTCGTAGCGGTCGCGCCAGTGGGCCAGCCCGCCGATGGCGCGCAGCGCCGGCATCTTGGCGATCATCTCGACGAAGAATTCCTGCCGCTCGGTGTCGGCCCGCGCGGTGGAGCTGGTGCGGGCGCGCACCAGCGGGTGGACGGCGGCGCCGATACCGGCGGTGATCAGCACGGCGGCCAGCGGCACCAGCGCCAGCGGCCCGCCCAGCACGGCCATGACGATCAGGTAAAACAGGGCGAAGGGCACGTCGAACAGGGCGGCGACCTGCCCCTGGCTGATGAAGTCCCGGATCGATTCCAGATCCTTCACGCGGGCGATCTGGGTGCCGATGTTGGCGCGCTCGCTCATGCCGACCGGCAGCATCAGGATGCGCTCGATGGTGGCGTTGCTGATCGAGCGGGCGATGCGCGATCCGGCGTGGGCCAGCGCGCGGCCACGGATCTGGCGGAGCGCGAAATCGCCGCCGATCACCAGGACGGCGCCAACCGCGATGGTGACCAGCGTGTCGATCGATCCGGTGGTCACCACCTTGTCGTAGATCGCCATGGTGAAGAGCGGGGCGGCGATGGACAGCAGGTTGATGACGGCGCTGAGGCCCAGCACCGCCCACAGCAGCGGCAGGAAGCCCTGCGCCACCGTGCTGACCCAGTTCTGCGCCCCGGCGCCGGCCGCCGTGGTTTCCAGAGGGGTGAAGACGTAGGCTGTGCCCCGGCCGGCGGTCAGCGTGACGGTGTCGCGCGTCTTGCCGCTGAAGGCCTTGACGCCGTCGCCGCCGTCGTCGAGCGACAGCAGCGTGTGGACCGCGCCGTCGCGCCCCTGGAACAGGCAGGGCAGCAGGGCGGGGTCGAGCCGCGAGAGATCGACGCGGAGGCTCCGTCCCTCGAAATGCAGGCGTTGCAGGACGTCGCACAGCTCCTCGACGGTCTGCACCTCGGAGAAGTGAGGCAGCGCCTCGGCCAGCGCCTGCGGCGCGCCGCGCCAGCCCAGCCCGTCGAGCAGCGGGATCATGCAGGCGCCGACCGCCGAGGCTTCCGACAGGCGCCGCCGCAGGACGTCCTCGTCGTTGTGCGCCGCCTTGATCGGGTCGGCCTTGGCCGTGGCGGCGCTGTCGGCGGCGGGGGTGCTGGACACCAGCACCGGCTGCGAGGCGGCGCCGTCGGACCCCGGCTCGGGCCGGCTGATCACGCGGCCGCCGACGATCTGCACCACCCGGTCGGCCAGCGACAGCAGGGAGGGGCGGCTGGTGACCAGCAGGATGGTGACGCTGCCGCGCAGTTCGTCCAGGGCGCGGCGGAACACCGTGTCGGATTCGACGTCGAGCGAGGAGTTCGGCTCGTCGAGCAGAAGCACAGCCGGCTCGCGGACCAGGGCGCGGGCCAGACAGATCATCTGGCGGGCGCCGCGCGGCAGCGATTCCTGCGAGGCGTCGCCGACGATGGTCTCGTAGCCCTGCGGCAGGCTGGCGATGCGGCGGTCCAGCCCGAAGCGGCGGCAGACCTCCATTGCCAGATCGGCCCGGCCCGGGTCGAACAGGGTCAGGTTCTGCAGGATGGTGCCTTTGAACAGCTCGGGGTTCTCGCCGACATAGACGACCCCGCCGATGCCGGTCATCGCGTCGCTTGCGGTGTCCGATCCGGCGCCGCGCACCCCGACCCGCACGCTGCCGTCGGTCGGGCGCAGCGCGCCCAGGATCAGCCGCAGCAGCGTCGTCTTGCCCGACGCGTTGGTCGCCACCACGCCGAGGAACTCGCCGGGGCCGACGCTGAGCGACAGGTCGCCGAGGATCTCCGGCCCGCGCTCGTAGGCGAAGCGGACCTTGTCCATTTCGATGGAGCCGGCGGCCAGCGGCTGGCCGACCGCATCGGAGTCGGCCTTTCCGGCGGCCTTCGCCGGTTCGTCGTCCAGGGCGCCGCCGTCGGATCCGACCTCCAGCAGCACATGACCGATCCGGCGCAGCGCCAGCGACACCGACTGGTAGCGCACCCAGCGGTCGAACAGCGCCTGCACCGGCTGCACGCAGCGCCCAGCCAGCATCGAGCAGGCGGTCAGCACGCCGGTCGTCATCGCCCCGTCGATCACCGACACGCTGCCGACGATGACCACCAGCATCATGGTCGCCTGCGCCAGGGTCGTGGCGATGACCGAGGCGGTTCCGCTCAGCCGGGCGACATTGAAATCCTCCTCGCTGCACCCCTGTTGCAGGCGCTCGTGCCGGCGCAGCAGGCCGGCTTCGGCGCCCAGCCCCTTGACGGTGTGGACGCCGCCCAGAACCTCGCTGATGAAGTTCAGGCGCCGTTCCTCCAGCGTGTGGCGGCTTTCCAGCGCCCGGCGCATCCGCTTGCCGAGGACGGCGCCGAGGATCAGGAACAGTCCCAGCACCACCAGCGGAATCGCCACAAGCCAGCCGGCCAGAAGCGCGATCAGCCCCAGATAGAGAATGGCGAAGGGAATATCGATGGCCGATTGCAGCGCTTGGCCCGAATAGAACTCGCGCACCATCTTGATGGCGCGATAGACCTCGAAATGGGTGCCGATGCCCTGGTGGGAGAAGGCGTTCAGCGGCATGCGCATCAGCCGGTCGATCAGCGAGGCGCTCGACTGGTGCTCGATCCGCGCGCCCATCCAGGTGGTCAGCGCCGAGCGCGCGACCCGCAGGATCGCCTCCATCACCGCCGCGACGCCGCAACCGATGCCGAGAAGCAGCATGGTGCCGTACGACTCGTTGGGCAGGATGCGGTCGTAGACGTGCAACAGTGTGACCGGCAGCGCCAAACCGGAAAGGTTGAGCGCGAAGGAGGCCAGCACCAGCATGACCCGGTCGCGCCGCGGACCCAGCATGCCGGACAGCAGCCGGCGGGCCGCCTTCTCGGCGGCTTGGTCACGGTCGGCTCCGGCCTTGGCGGACGGGGCGTTGCGGGCGGAAGGCAGGGAAGCGGGCTGCAAGAGACCAAACCTGTGCGCAGGGTATCGAGACAGCTAATCAACAGCATAATTGCTAGTGATAGGTAAATCCGCGAATAGCAACAAATGGCAACGGGCCATTTTGCTCGCCCATGCGTGCGGGTGGCGGCGGGTGGCGCCGCCAGTCCCGGCGGCTTGCTTTTCAGCGGTTTTGTTAAGCGCACAATCGGCGATCGCAGCCGTTGAAAATAAATTAGTATCTATACGTGTGAGTTTGTGCCTGTTGAATTTCATCACAGGAAGATTCTTATCACAAGCAACTCAAAGAGCTAGAAAGGAGGCTCGTGCAGAATCCCCAGGCGCGGTGCGCCTCTGTTGTCGTGGAGCGGTCCGATGGCTGAGCAAGCGGTTCAGGGAAACAACGCGGCGGTCGATGATCGCCAGATCCTGGACGATCTGACTCTTCTGCAGCAGGTCGACGGCTCCCGCCTCGGCGGCGTGATCCACGAAACCAGCACCGTCGAACTGGAACGGCCCGACGACACGCTCGGCTATGTGCAGACCGAGTACCGGGGAGCCGAGGATCTGATGATCGGCGGCGGCGCGCAGACCGGCAGCGTCGCCGGTGGCTCGACCGCCGTGGCGGCCGATCAGGCGACGACCGCGCAGTTGCTCGACGGTGACCTGTTCCGCTCGGACGGAACGCGCGGTTCCGGCACGGGCGGCCCCGACGGCTCCGGCCTGTTCGGGGAGGAAAGCCGCGAGGCGGCCGCAGCCGGCACGGATCCGGTCGATGTCCTGTGGTCGGCGCGCACGACGACGGTCTACACGGAGCTGGACGCCCTCTCCGGCGATTCCGAGGCGCAGGCGACGGCCTCCCAGACCGCGGGGACGGCTTCCCTCGCGGACACCCCGACCCCTGCCGCCGTGCCGGGCGAGGCGGCTCCCGTCGCTGTCGCCGCAATCGACACCGAGCCCGCTGCCGCACCACCGCCGGCCGTTTCGGACGCGCCGACCCTGACGGTGGGGGGTGTCGCCGGTGACGAGGACACCGCCATCGCGCTGAACATCCTCGCCGCCCTGACCGACGCCGGCGAGGTCCTGACCGTCACCCTGTCCGGCATTCCGGCCGGCGCGGTGCTGCGCGACGGCTCCGGCACCCCCCTGGCGGTGGTCGACGGGGCGATCGTCCTGACCGCCGCGCAGCTCGCCGGTCTGACCGTCACGCCGCCGCCCAACAGCGGCGAGAACTTCACCCTGACCGTGACGGCGACCAGCACCGATGGCACCGCCGCCCCGGCCAGCGTGACCGCCACACTGCCGATCACCGTCAATCCGGTGTCGGACACGCCCACCCTGGCGGTGCAGGCCGCTGGCGGCAACGAGGACACCGCCATCGCGCTCACGATCAGTCCGGCGCTGACCGACACCGACGGGTCGGAAACGCTGACGATCACGATCAGCGGGATCCCGACCGGCGCCGTCCTGACCAACGCGGCCGGCGACACGCTGACGATCAGCAACGGTTCGATCACGCTGACGCCGGAACAGCTCGCCGGGTTGGCGATCACGCCGCCGTTGAACAGCGACGCCGACTTCACCTTGACCGTGACGGCGACCAGCCGCGACGGCTCGGCCGCTCCCGCCAGCACCAGCGCGCCGCTCGTCGTCAGCGTCAACCCGGTGTCGGACACGCCCACCCTGGCGGTGCAGGCCGCCGGCGGCAACGAGGACAGCGCCATTCCGCTGTCCATCGACCCGGCGCTGACCGACACCGACGGGTCGGAGGCGTTGACCATCACCCTGTCGGGCATTCCGGAGGGGGCCGTCCTCAGCAACGCCGGGGGTGTGCTGACGGTGGTCAACGGCACGATCACGCTGACGCCGGAGCAGCTCGCCGGGCTGGCGATCACGCCGCCGCTGAACAGCGACGCCGACTTCACCCTGACCGTGACGGCGACCAGCACCGACGGCACCGCCGCTCCGGCCAGCGTGACCTCCACCCTGCCGGTCACCGTTAATCCGGTGTCCGACATGCCGACGCTGGCGGTGCAGGCCGCCGGTGGCGACGAGGACACGGCGATCGCGCTGACGATCAACCCGGCGCTGACCGACACCGACGGGTCGGAGACGCTGACGATCACGATCAGCGGCATTCCGGCCGGCGCCAGCCTGCGCAACAGCGCCGGCGAGACGCTGACGATCAGCAACGGCACGATCACGCTGACGCCGGGCCAGCTCGCCGGGTTGGCGATCACGCCGCCGGCCAACAGCGACGTCGACTTCACCCTGACCGTCACGGCGACGGCGAAGGACGGCGTGGCCGAGGCGGTCAGCACCAGCGCCCCGCTGCTCGTCACCGTCAACCCGGTGTCCGACACGCCGGTCCTGACCGCGCCCGCCGCCGTCGGTGACGAGGACACCCCGATTCCGCTCGCCATCAGAGCCGTGCAACCGGACGCCGACGGGTCCGAGGCGCTGTCCTTCACGATCAGCGGCATTCCGGCCGGCGCCGTCCTGACCAACGGGGCCGGCGACACGCTGACCATCGTCAACGGCGCCATCACGCTGACGCCGGGCCAGCTCGCCGGTCTGGCGATCACGCCCCCGCGCGACAGCGACGCCGACTTCACCTTGACGGTCACCGCGACATCGAAGGACGGCGACGCCGCTCCCGCCAGCACCAGCACGCCTCTGCTCGTCACCGTCAACCCGGTGTCCGACGCGCCGACCCTGAGCGTGCAGGACGCGACCGGCGCCCAGAACGCCGTCATCCCGCTGACGATCGACCCGGCGCTGACCGACACCGACGGGTCGGAGACGCTGACGATCACCATCAGCGGCATTCCGGCCGGCGCCAGCCTGCACAACGGTGCCGGCGATACGCTGACGATCAGCAACGGCACGATCACGCTGACGCCGGAGCAGCTCGCCGGGCTGACGATCACCCCGCCCTGGAACAGCGACGACGACTTCACCCTGACCGTCACCGCGACGTCGAAGGACGGCGTGGCCGAGGTGGCGACCACCGTCGCCCCGCTGCTGGTCACCGTCACTCCCGTCACCGACACGCCGACGCTGAGCGTCTCGTCGGCGACGGGCGATGAGGACACGGCGATTGCCCTGGCGATCAATCCGGCGCTGACCGACACCGACGGGTCGGAGACGCTGACGATCACCATCAGTGGGATCCCCTCCGGCGCCAGCCTGAGCAACACGGCGGGCGACACGCTGACGATCAGCAACGGCGCGATCACGCTGACGCCCGGCCAGTTGGCCGGCCTGAAGATCACGCCGCCGGAGAACAGCGACGTCGACTTCACGCTGACGGTGACGGCAACGGCCAAGGACGGTGTGGCCGACGCGGTGTCAGTGAGCGAACCGCTGCTGGTCGTGGTCAATCCGGTGACCGACACGCCGACGCTGACCGTGCAGCCGGCAAGTGGCGACGAGGACACGGCGATCGCGCTGAACATCGCCTCCGCCCTGACCGACACCGACGGCTCGGAGACGCTGACGATCACCATCAGTGGGATCCCCTCCGGCGCCAGACTGAGCAACACGGCGGGTGATACGCTGACGATCGGCAACGGCACGATCACCTTGACGCCCGATCAGCTGGCCGGCCTGAAGATCACACCGCCGGAGAACAGCGACGTCGACTTCACGCTGACGGTGACGGCAACGGCCAAGGACGGTGTGGCCGACGCGGTATCGGTGGACCGGAGCCTGCTGGTGGTGGTCAACCCGGTGTCGGACACGCCGACGCTGAGCGTGCAGGGGGCGAGCGGCGACGAGGACACGGCGATTGCGCTGACGATCAATCCGGCGCTGACCGACACCGACGGGTCGGAGACGCTGAGCGTGCGGATCAGCGGCATCCCGAGCGGGGCGACGCTGACGAACGCG
>NZ_JAGINM010000015.1 GCF_017876095.1 Azospirillum agricola | reverse complement strand
GCCGGCGTCGAGAACGAGCTGTTCTTCCGCCCCAACACCATGATGCTGTTCGGGGATGCGAAAAAGGTCACCGAAGAGGTGGTGAAGGCGATGGAGTAAGGGCCATTGCCTGACTTGAGCGCGCCGCCTTTCCTCTGGGGCGGCGCGCCTTTTTTCGTTTGAGGGTTGGGTGCGCCTTCCGGCTATCCTGTTGGCAGCCACAACGGATTGAAGCCGACGATGTCCCGCAAGTTCGTCTATCTCCTGGCCCTAGCGCGCGAGCGGCATTTCGGGCGCGCGGCGGAGAGCTGCCACGTCTCGCAACCGACCCTGTCCAACGCCATCCGCCAGTTGGAGGAGGAGCTTCAGGTCCCCATCGTCGAGCGCGGCCAGAAGTTCGGCGGCTTCACGCCGGAGGGGCTGAAGGTGCTGGAATACGCCCGCCGCATCGTCGCCGAGCGGGACAACCTGAACCACGAGTTGCGCGCCCTGGCCCAGGGCGTGACCGGCCATCTGCGGCTCGGCGCCATTCCCACCGCCCTGCCGGTGATGCCCCATGTGCTGGCGCCCTTCGCCGCGCGTTTCCCGCACATCCGCGCCACCGTAACCTCGCTGAGTTCGCGCGAGATCCAGCGCGGGCTCGATGAGTTCGACCTCGACGCCGCCGTCACCTACCTCGACAACGAGCCGCTGAACAACGTCCGCACCCTGCCGCTCTACTCCGAGCGCTACTACCTGCTGGCGCGGCGCGACGACCTGCCGCCCGACGCCATCGCGCAGGGCGCCATCGCCTGGGAGACGGCGGCGACCCTGCGGCTCTGCCTGCTGACTCCGGACATGCAGAACCGCCGGATCGCCGAGATCGCCTTCCGCATGACCGGGCGGGCGGTCGAACCGGCGATGGAGACCAACTCCATCGTCACGCTCTACACCATAGTGCGATTCGGCACTTGCGCCAGCATCGTGCCGGGCCAGTTGCTGACCTTCGTGCCGCCGCTGCCCGAGGTGGTGGCGCTGCCGCTGGTCGATCCCGACCTGAGCTACGTCGTCGGCCTCGCCTACGCCGACCGCGAACCGCCCTCGCAACTGGCGAAGGCGCTGGCCGTTGCCGCGGCGGAGGACGACATCGCCCACACCGTCGCCGTCTTCACCGCCGAGGCGATGACCCCCTGGCGTCTGGCGATCCGCTGATGGTCTGATGGCGACGGCTTGATAGCGAAAAGCTATCAGCCCATCAGAAAATGAAATTTGCTGGTATACCATATACTCCTGCACTCTCCCTTTACCGGGCGCCCGAAAGAGGGACCGGCGAGGACGACAAGGCAACCCAGGCCAGACGACCAAGGCCAGCCGAGAGCAAGGAGGGATCCCCCGTGAACGCTTGCCAACCGTGGAGCGTCGAGCGCGCCCGAACGATTGTCGCCGACAACCGGCATCTGCGCGGCGCCCTGCTGCCGATCCTGCACGCGCTGCAAGAGGAGTTCGGCTACATCGACGAGCAGGCCATCCCGCTGCTGGCCGGCGAGCTGAACCTGTCGCGCGCCGACGTTCACGGCGTGGTGTCCTTCTATCACGAGTTCCGCCGCGAGAAGCCGGGCCGCCACGTCATCAAGGTCTGCCGCGCCGAGGCCTGCCAGGCGATGGGCGCCAACGCGCTGGTCGACCACATCAAGGCGAAGCTCCAGGTCGATTTCCATCACACCACGGCCGACGGTGTCTTCACGCTGGAACAGGTCTTCTGCCTGGGCAACTGCGCCCTGTCGCCCGCCGTCATGGTGGACGAAAACCTCTATGGCCGCGTCACCCCGGCCCGCTTCGACGCCATCGCCGCCGAGACGGCGCACCCGACGCCCCGGCCGACCGCCCACATGGGCGCCCATAAGGAGCGCGCGCAATGAGCGGCCACCTGATCACCGTCTACGTCCCGCGCGACGCCGCCGCCCTGTCGCTGGGCGCCGATTCCGTGGCCGCCGCCATCCGCGCCGAGGCCGCCAAGCGCGAACTGCCGGTCCGCATCGTCCGCAACGGCTCGCGCGGCATGCTGTGGATGGAACCGCTGGTCGAGGTCGAGACCCCGGCCGGCCGTGTCGCCTACGGCTCGGTGACGGCGGACGACGTGCCGTCGCTGTTCGAGGCCGGCTTTCTCAGCGGCGGCGAGCACCCGCTGGGCCAGGGGCCGACCGAGGAGATCCCCTATTTCAAGAAGCAGGAGCGTCTGACCTTCGCGCGCTGCGGCATCATCGACCCGCTGTCGGTCGAGGATTACCGCGCCCATGGCGGCTTCCGCGGGCTGGAGAACGCGCTGGCGATGACCCGGGAGGAGATCGTCAAGACGGTGACGGACTCCGGCCTGCGCGGTCGCGGCGGCGCCGGCTTCCCGACCGGCATCAAGTGGAACACGGTGATGCAGGCCCAGGCGGACGAGAAGTTCGTCTGCTGCAACGCCGACGAGGGCGACAGCGGCACCTTCGCCGACCGCATGATCATCGAGGGCGACCCCTTCTGCCTGATCGAGGGCATGACCATCGCCGCCATCGCGGTGGGCGCCACCTCGGGCTATGTCTACATGCGCTCGGAGTACCCGCACGCGACGGCGACCCTGCGGCAGGCGATCAAGCTCGCCTATGACGAGGGCTGGCTCGGCGACAACATCCACGGCACCAGCCGCACCTTCCACCTCGACGTCCGCGTCGGCGCCGGCGCCTACATCTGCGGCGAGGAAACCGCGATGCTGGAGAGCCTGGAGGGCAAGCGCGGCATGGTCCGCGCCAAGCCGCCACTGCCGGCGCTGGAGGGGTTGTTCGGCAAGCCGACCGTGGTCAACAACGTGCTGTCGCTCTGCTCGGTGCCGATCATCCTCGACAAGGGTGGGGAGTATTACCGGGACTTCGGCGTCGGCCGCTCGCGCGGCACGCTGCCCTTCCAGCTCGCGGGCAACCTCAAGCATGGCGGCATCGTCGAGAAGGCCTTCGGCATCACTCTGCACGAGCTGCTCTATGATTTCGGCGGCGGCACCATCAGCGGCCGGCCGATCCGCGCGGTGCAGGTCGGCGGCCCGCTCGGCGCCTACCTGCCGCCCGCCCAGTTCGACCTGCCCAAGGATTACGAGGCCTTCGCGGCGCAGGAGGCGATGGTCGGCCATGGCGGCATCGTCGTCTTCGACGACACCGTCGACATGGCCCGGCAGGCCCGCTTCGCCATGGAATTCTGCGTCGCCGAATCCTGCGGCAAATGCACGCCCTGCCGCATCGGCTCGACGCGCGGCATGGAAACGCTCGACAAGATCATCGCCGGCAAGAACGTCGACGCCAACCTGACCCTGCTGGCCGATCTCTGCGAGGTGATGGTGGACGGCTCGCTCTGCGCCATGGGCGGCATGACGCCCTACCCGGTGCGCAGCGCCGTGAAGCATTTTCCCGAGGATTTCCGCCGCGGCGTCCCCGCCGTGCGCGTCACCCACATCGCCGCTGAATAAGCGCGACCAGGAGCAGCGATCATGTCCCTCACCCACGAGATCGATTACGGCACCCCGGCGCGCCTGTCCCCCAACCTGGTGACGCTGGAGATCGACGGCCGCAGCATCACGGTTCCCGAAGGCACCTCCGTCATGCGGGCGGCGATGGACGCCGGCATCACCGTTCCCAAGCTCTGCGCCACCGACAGTCTGGAGGCTTTCGGCTCCTGCCGGCTCTGCATGGTGGAGATCGAGGGGCGGCGCGGCACGCCCGCCTCCTGCACCACCCCCGTCGCGCCCGGCATGAAGGTGGCGACCCAGACCGACCGGCTGGCCAAGCTGCGGCGCGGCGTGATGGAGCTGTACATCTCCGACCACCCGCTCGACTGCCTGACCTGCCCGGCCAACGGCGACTGCGAGTTGCAGGATATGGCCGGCGCGGTGGGGCTGCGCAACGTGCGGTATGGTTTCGACGGCGAAAGTCATCTGAAGGCCGGCAAGGACGAGAGCAACCCGTACTTCACCTTCGACGCCTCGAAATGCATCGTCTGCTCGCGCTGCGTCCGCGCCTGCCAGGAGACGCAGGGCACCTTCGCGCTGACCATCGACGGGCGCGGCTTCGCCTCGATGGTGTCGCCGGGCGCCAAGGAAAGCTTCATGGACAGCGAGTGCGTGTCCTGCGGCGCCTGCGTCCAGGCCTGCCCGACCGCGACGCTGACCGAGAAGTCGATCATCGAGAACGGCCAGCCCGAACACAGCGTCATCACCACCTGCGCCTATTGCGGGGTGGGGTGCTCCTTCAAGGCGGAGATGCAGGGCACCACCGTGGTGCGCATGACCCCCTGGAAGAACGGCGGCGCCAACGAGGGCCATTCCTGCGTCAAGGGCCGCTTCGCCTGGGGCTACGCCAGCCACAAGGACCGCATCATGAAGCCCATGGTGCGCGAGACGATCACCGACCCGTGGCGCGAGGTGTCGTGGGAGGAAGCCATCGCCTACGCCGCCGAGCGGCTGAAGGCGGTGCAGGCCAAGCATGGCCGGGGCTCCATCGGCGGCATCACCTCGTCGCGCTGCACGAACGAGGAGGTCTACGTCGTCCAGAAGATGATCCGGGCGGCCTTCGGCACCAACAACATCGACACCTGCGCCCGTGTCTGCCATTCGCCGACCGGCTACGGTCTGTCGCAGACCTTCGGCACCTCGGCCGGCACGCAGGATTTCCGCAGCGTCGACAAGTCCGACGTGCTGCTGGTCATCGGCGCCAACCCGACCGACGGCCACCCGGTCTTCGGGTCGCGCATGAAGAAGCGGCTGCGCGCCGGGGCCAAGCTGATCGTCATCGACCCGCGCCGCATCGATCTGGTGCGCAGCCCGCACGTCCAGGCCGACCACCATCTCCAGCTCCAGCCCGGCACCAACGTCGCCGTGGTCAACGCCATCGCCCACACCATCGTCACCGAGGGGCTGGTCAACCGTCCCTTCGTCGAGGAGCGCTGCGATCCCAAGGAGTTCGCGAAGTGGGAGGCGTTCATCGCCGAGCAGCGCAACTCGCCGGAGTATCTGGAATCGCGCACCGGCGTCCCGGCCGATCAGGTCCGCGCCGCCGCCCGCCTCTACGCCACCGGCGGCAACGCCGCGATCTACTACGGGCTGGGCGTGACCGAGCACAGCCAGGGCTCCAGCACCGTGATGGCGATCGCCAACCTCGCGATGGCGACCGGCAACATCGGCCGCGAGGGCGTCGGCGTGAACCCGCTGCGCGGCCAGAACAACGTGCAGGGCTCCTGCGACATGGGCTCCTTCCCGCACGAGCTGCCGGGCTACCGCCACGTCTCGGATGACACCGTCCGCCACGAGTTCGAGACCGCCTGGGGCGTCACGCTGGATCCGGAGCCCGGCCTGCGCATCCCCAACATGTTCGACAGCGCGCATGACGGCAGCTTCCGTGGCCTGTTCGTGCAGGGCGAGGACATCGTCCAGTCCGACCCCAACACCCACCACGTCACCTCGGCGCTGGAATCGCTGGACATCGTCATCGTCCAGGACCTGTTCCTGAACGAGACGGCGGCCTTCGCCCATGTCTTCTTCCCCGGCACCTCCTTCCTGGAGAAGGACGGCACCTTCACCAACGCCGAGCGCCGCATCAACCGCGTCCGCAAGGCGATGCCCTCCAAGGTCGGCCGCGACGAGCATTGGGTCGCCTGCGCGCTGGCGACGGCGATGGGCTACCCGATGCACTACGACAGCACCGCCCAGATCATGGACGAGATCGCCCGGCTGACCCCGACCTTCCGGGGCGTCAGCTTCGAGAAGCTCGACCGCGTCGGCAGCGTCCAGTGGCCCTGCACCGGGTACGAGGATGACGACACCGGCATGGCGATCATGCATGGCGAGACCTTCGCGCGCGGCCTCGGCCGCTTCGTGATCACCGAGTATGTGCCGACCGACGAGCGGACGACGCGGATGTACCCGCTGGTGCTGACCACCGGCCGCATCCTCGCCCACTACAACGTCGGCGCCCAGACCCGCCGCACCGCCAACGTGGCCTGGCATCCGGAGGACGTGCTGGAGATCAACGCGGTGGACGCCGAGGTCCGTGGCGTCAAGGACGGCGACATGGTGTCGCTCGCCAGCCGCATGGGCGCCACCACGCTGCGCGCCGTCATCTCCGACCGCATGCCGGCCGGCGTCGTCTACACCACCTTCCACCACCCGGTGACCGGCGCCAACGTCATCACCACGGAAAATTCGGACTGGGCGACCAACTGCCCCGAATATAAGGTGACGGCGGTGCAGGTGAACCGCAGCAACCAGCCCTCCGACTGGCAGGTCGACTACGCGAAGAACGACGTCGAGCGCAAGCGCATCGCCGCCGCCAACGTGCTGGCCGCCGAGTAGGGGGGAGTATCAGGGCATGACCGCGATGAGTTTGGGTCCCGTCCGTTCCGGTGCGCCGGACATGTGCTCCATCGCCGTGACCGGCACCGGCTTTCCGGCGCCTCGCGGCGGGGGGGATGCGTCCGAGGCGGGGGTGACGTGGCAGATCCCCGAGGAGACCGCGGTCGCCTTCGAGTACAACGGACGCTCGCACGCGGTGATGATGGCGACCCCCGCCGATCTGGAGGATTTCGCGCTGGGCTTCAGCCTGGCCGAGGAGATCGTCGGGAGCGCCGCCGACATCGAGAGCGTCACGGTGCGCGAGACGCCGCTGGGCATGGTCGTCAACATGGCGGTCGATCCCTTGCGGCTCCTGCGCGGCAGTCTGCGCAGCCGGTCCATGGAGGGGCGGAGCGGCTGCGGCCTGTGCGGCGTGGACAGTCTCGTCCACGCCGTTCGGGAGCCCCGGCGGGTGACTTCGGAACTGGTGGTCGAGCCGGCGGCGGTGGCCGCCGCCTTCCGCGCCCTGCCGGACCACCAGCCGATGAACCGGGCCAACCGCTCGGTCCATGGCGCGGCGTGGTGCGCGCCGGACGGGACGATCCGCCTCGCCCGCGAGGATGTCGGGCGCCACAACGCGCTCGACAAGCTGATCGGCGCGGTGGCGTCGTCGGGCACCGATCCGGCGGCGGGCTTCGTCGTCATGACCAGCCGTTGCAGCTTCGAGCTGGTGCAGAAGTCGGCGGCGGTCGGCATTCCGCTGCTGGCGACCATCTCGGCCCCGACGGCGCTGGCGCTGGAACTGGCGCGCAACGCGGGTCTGACGCTGGGCTCGCTGTCGCGGACGGACGGTGTCGTCCTGTTCCGCTGATCCCTTATTGAACGCTGGATGTCAGGGAGACGACCGATGAATCACACCAAGGAGCTGGTCCGGATGGCGAACCAGATCGCCACCCACTTCGCCACCTACCCGCGCGAGGAGGCGGTCGCCGAGACAGCCGGCCACATCCGCAAATTCTGGGATCCGCGCATGCGCGCCGGCCTGCTCGCCCACGCCGAGGCCGGTGGGGCCGACCTGCACGAGGTGGCGCGCAGCGCGGTCGGGGTGTTGCAACAGGCGCGGTGAGGGCTGCCACTCCCGGTGGTTTTCCGGCCCTCCATGAGTAACGTTCCCGTCTTCGTCATGGCCGGGCTTGACCCGGCCATCCACGCTTCGGCGGTGTGTCGAGGTTGCGGTCGTGGATGCCCGGCACAAGGCCGGGCATGACGGTGTCTGGAAAAGACCGGGCAATGTCGGTCAAACAGGATCCGGCAGAGTAAAACTGCTCAAGCGCCGCCGTCCTCTCACCCCACTTCCGCCGCCGCAGCTTTCCCCATCCGCTGGCGCAAGCTGCGCAGCACGGCGTCGGCGGTCCGCCGGCTGTGCTCGGCGAGCAGGGCGCCCGCCGTCGCGGCGTCCCGGCTGCGCAACGCCGCCATGAAGCCGTCATGCTCGTCCACCGATTCCTGCCAGCGGTCCGCGTCGTAATTCGCCAATGAGCGCGCGCGCAGGATCTGGGCGGCGAAGCCGCTGTAGGTCGTCTCCAGCGCCGGGTTGCGCGCCATGGCGACGATCCAGGCGTGGATGCGCCGGTTGGTCATCGAATAGGCCGCGCGCTCCCCCGCCTTGTGCTGTGCCATGAGCTGGTCGTGCAGCCGGTCGAGTTCAATGAATTCGGCCTCCGTGCCGTTGCGGCAGGCCAGCGTGGCGGCCAACGTCTCCAGCGCCTCCATCACCTGGAAGATCGCGGCGATGTCCGTCGGGTCCACCGGCGTCACCACCGCTCCGCGGTGCGGCCGCAGCTCCACCAGCCCTTCCGCCGCCAGCACGCGCAGCGCCTCGCGCAGCGGCGTCCGCGAGACGCCGAGCTGCTCGCAGAGCTGCACCTCCGGCACGCGGCTTCCCGGCGGCAATTCTCCCTCCAGGATCATGGCGCGCAGCTCCGCCACGGCGGAATGCTGAAGGGTTGCCCGGCGGATCGGCCCGGTGGCGGCCTTGGCGGTCTTCGGCGTGTCCATGATCGGTTCGGCAACGCTCAGTTCTGCTGCATTGTTGGGCATTCGTGTGCGAACGATGCCAAGAGCTTAAAAATAGGGCAAAGATGGCCTGTTGCGCAACGCCTAAACAATTTCGATTTATCACATTGATATATATGAGCTAATCGGGAATAGAGATTTTGTATACAATTTGGCACGCTGCTTGCGACCGGATCGGCAACGCAACCGCATCTGGAGCCCGCGCCCCATGTCGTTCCGATCCCTCACGCTGAACGCCGCCGCCGCCATCCTCGCTTTGTCGGCCGTCGCCGGAGCCGCCGCGACCACCCAGGCCGCCGACGCGGAAAAGCTGAAGCTGGGCTTCGCCAAATGCGCCCACTGCCTGCCGATGGCGTTGACCCCCGGCCTCGCCAAGGGCGTCGAGATCGAGGCGATCAACTTCAACTCCGGCAACGACGTGCTGACCGCGCTGGTGTCCAAGAGCATCGACGTGGCGCAGGTCACCTACCTCCACTACATCACCGCCCTGGACAAGGGCTTCGACGTCGTCGCGGTGTCGGGACAGGTCAATGGCGGGTCGGAGGTGATGACCGCCAAGGGCATCGACCTGAAGGCCGACGACTGGGACGGGCTGAAGGCGCTGATCGCCGCCCGCAAGGAGAAGAGCGAGCCGCTGCGCGTCGCCGCCTCGCGCGGGAACGCGCAGGACATCCACATGCGTGGCGCCTTCCAGAAGCACGGCATCAACGTCAACAAGGACGTCCAGTTCGTCAACATCCCCAACCCGTCCGACCACGCCGCCGCCCTCCAGCGCGGCGAGATCGACCTGATCTGCACGGTCGAGCCCTTCGCCTCGCAGATCCGCAACAGCGGCGCCGGCACCCGCTTCGCGCTGCCCTACGACCAGGCGGCCGGCAACCTGACCAACCTGATCGTCACCCGCTCCGACGTCATCAAGGACCACCCGAAGGCGGTCGAGGCGACGGTCGGCTCGGTGGTGGCGCTGGTCGAAAAGCTGAAGACCGACCGCACGGTCTGGGTCGACACCATCAACAAATACACCGGCATGGACAGGGCGGTCGCCGCCCAGTCGCTGGAGAACGCGGCGCCCGACTACGCCATCCACAAGGACAGCACGCTCGCCATCGCCGCGATGATGCGGGACCTGAAATACATCACCCGCGACGTCGCCGCCGACGCCGAGAAGAACATCGACTACCGCTTCCTGGAGGCGGTGACCAGCAAGCCCAAGAGCGAACTCGGCTTCTGATCGGCGCAGGACGCCATCGCGCCCGGCGGACAGCCGCCGGGCAGCGCGCTTCGACGGTAAAAGGGAGCCGGTCCATGACGGCCTTGTCGAAATCCTGGGAACGCGCCGTCGTTCCCCTCTTCATCCTCGTGGCCTGGGAGATCGTCTCCCGGTCCGGTCTCTTCCCGGTGGCGCTGCTGCCGCCCCCGTCCGCCGTGCTGCACAGCTGGGGCGACTGGGTGTTCGGCTATGACGAGACCACCCAGGCCAACAGCGGGCGCTGGCTGGCCGACGCGCTGTCCAGCGCCACGCGGGTGGCCGCCGGCTACGCCATCGCGGCGGTGAGCGGTGTCCTGCTCGGCATCGCCATCGGCTGGTGGCGCTGGGTCGAGCGCACCATCGAGCCGACGATCCAGATGCTGCGGCCGGTGCCGCCGGTGTCCTGGATCCCGCTGGCGATCATCTGGTTCGGCATCGCCAACAAGCCGGCGATCTTCCTGGTCTTCCTCGGCGCCTTCTTCCCGATCCTGATGAACACCATCCACGGCGTGAAGACGGCCGACCGCAACCTGATCCGCGCCGCCTCGATGATGGGCGCCACCGAGCAGCAGCTGCTGCGCCACGTCGTCTTCCCCGCTGCCTTGCCCAGCATCTTCGCCGGCCTGCGCATCGGCATCGGCGCCGCCTGGATGCTGACGGTGACGGCCGAGATGGTCGCGGTGAAGAGCGGCCTCGGGTACGTGCTGTGGGACAGCTACTATTTCCTGCGCTACGACCTCGTGCTCGCCGCCATGGCCAGCATCGGTCTGCTTGGATTCGCCACCGACGGCCTCATCAAGCTGCTGATGTCCGCCGCCCTGCACTGGCAGCGCGCCTCCACCCTGCAAAGCCGGGAGGGCTGACCCGATGGCCGCCATCGAACTCAAGAACATCACCAAGGTTTATCGCGACGCCAAGCGCAAGCGCGACCTGCTGGCCATCGACGACGTCAGCCTGTCGGTCGGCAACAACGAGTTCCTCTGCCTGCTCGGCTCGTCGGGCTGCGGCAAGTCCACCCTGCTGAACATGATCGCCGGCTTCGAGACGCCGACCAAGGGCAGCGTCACGGTCGGCGGCAAGCCGGTCGACGGCCCCGGCGCCGACCGCGGCATGGTGTTCCAGCAGGCCAACCTGATGCCCTGGCTGCCGGTGTGGGAGAACGTCGCCTTCCACCTGCGCCTGAAGGGCTGGCGCAAGGCCGACCGCCGCGCCGCCGCCCAGGAATACATCGACATGGTCGGGCTCCAGGGCTTCGAGAACCATTTCCCGGCGGAGCTGTCGGGCGGCATGAGCCAGCGCGTCGGCATCGCGCGGGCCCTGCTGCTAAATCCGCAGGTCATCCTGATGGACGAGCCCTTCGCCGCGCTCGACGCCCAGACCAAGATGGACATGCAGGAGGAACTGGTCGCCATCTGGCAGAAGCAGCGCTGCACCATCGTCTTCGTCACCCACAGCGTCGACGAGGCGCTGGTGCTGGGCACCCAGGTCGCCGTGCTGACCAGCCGCCCCGGCCGGGTCCGCGAGCTGATCGGCCTCGATTTGCCGCGTCCGCGCGACATCACCAGCCCGCGATTCAACGACCACAAGCGCCACATCCTCAACCTGATCCGCGAGGAGGGCCTGCAACAGCGGCAGCAGGTCGCCGCCGCATGACCGAGACGCTCGACCTTCTGCTGACCGGCGTCCTCGCCCTGACCGGCGAGGCGGCCAACAGCCTGATCGACGACGCCGCCATCGGCATCCGCGACGGGCGCATCACCCACCTCGCCCCAGCCTCCGATCCCTGTCCGGAGGCCCGGCGAACCCGGCATCTCCCGGGCCGGCTGGTGACGCCCGGCTTCGTCAACGCCCATCTGCACGCCGTGCTGGTGATGGTGCGCGGCGTCGCCGCCGATCTCGGCTTCGCCCCCTCCTACACGCCGGGCGTGCCGAAGGGCACCGACGCCACGCCCGACGAGGCCCGCGCGCTGGCCCGGCTGGGCGCGGTGGAGGCTTTGCTGTCCGGCTCGACGCTGGTCTGCGACCATTTCGTCCACGCCGAGGCGACGCTCGACGCCATCGCCGAGCTTGGCCTGCGCGTTCACGCCGGCTGGCGGGTCCATGACGTGGATTTCTCGCGCGTCGCCCAGGGCGAATGGCGCTTCGACGCCGCCATCGGCGAGGATCTGCTGCGCCGGACGCTCGACCTGCACGACCGCTGGCACGGCGCCAAGGACGGCCGCATCCAGGTGCAGATGGCCGCTCACGCGCCCGACACCTGCTCCCCCGGCTTCCTGCGTACCCTTGCCGCCGAGGCGGCGGCGCGCGGCATGCGCGTCAACACCCATCTGGCCCAGAGCCGGGTCGAGGTGGAGCGGGTAAAGGCGGCGACCGGCCTCGGCCCGGCGGCGCTGCTGGAGGAGACCGGGCTGCTCAACGACCGGCTGCTCGCCACCCACTGCCTCTACGTCGACGAGGCCGACATCGCCCGCCTCGCCCGCGCCGGCGCCCACGCCGTGCATGTGCCCAAATGCAACGCCGCCTCCGGCCGGCTGGCGCCGACCCCGGCGTTGAAGGCGGCCGGCGTCAATCTGGCGCTCTGCACCGACACCCAGCACGGCGACATGGTGGAGGCGATGCGCTGGGCGCTCGCCACCGCCCGCATCCGGCAGGGCGGCGTCACCGCCGACTGGCAGCCGGCCGACGTCTTCCGCATGGCGACGCTGGGCGGCGCCCGCGCGGTCGGCATGGCCGACGATATCGGCACGCTGACGCTCGGCAAGAAGGCCGATCTCGTCGTCTTCGACACCCGTCGCCCGCATCTGCGCCCGCTGGTCAACCCGCTCGGCACGCTGGTTCACACCGGCCAGGGCCGCGACGTGGAGATGGTGCTGGTGGACGGCGAAACCCTGGTCGAGGACGGCCGCCCCGTCCGCGCCGACCTGGAGCGGATCTGCACCGAGGCCGACAAGGCCGCCCGCGCGCTCTGGGCGCGCGCCTGAACCAATTTTCCGAGAGAGAGCCAACCGACATGACCAAGCGCGTTCTTCTGGGGATGCTGACCCCCTCCTCCAACACGGTGCTGGAACCGGTGACCTCGGCGATGCTGAGCGGCCTGCCGGAGGTGTCCGCCCATTTCGGCCGCTTCACCGTCAAGGAGATCTCGCTGCGCGCCGCCGCGCTCGACCAGTTCACCGACGCGCCCTTCCTCGACGCCGCCCGCCTGCTGGCCGACGCCCAGTTGAACGTGATCGGCTGGAACGGCACCTCGGCCGGCTGGCTCGGCTTCGACGCCGACGTGAAGCTGTGCAAGACCATCGAGGCGGAAACCGGCATCGCCGCCTGCACCTCCATGCTGGCGCTGAACGAGATCCTGGAGACCACCGGGCGCAAGCGCCTCGCCATCGTCAGCCCCTATCTGGACGAGATCCAGGAGACGATGGTCGCCAACTACAACGCCGCCGGCTTCGAGGTGGTGGCCGAGCGGCACCTGAACGACCGCGGCAACTTCTCCTTCTCCGAGGTCGGCGAGGAGCGGATCGAGCGCATGTGCGCCGAGGTGGCGGAAGCCAGGCCGGACGCCATCGCCATCATCTGCACCAACATGCGCGGCGCCCCGGTGGCCGAGCGGGTCGAGAAGGCGCTGGGCATCCCCGTCTACGACACGGTGTCCACCGTGGTGTGGAAGGCGCTGCGCATGACCGGCGTCGACACCCGCCGGGTCCAGGGCTGGGGCAGCCTGTTCCAGGAACTCCACGGCTGACGGCAAACAGGAGGGAACCCATGGATTTCGATCTGGTCATCCGCAACGGCACGGTCGCCACCGCGTCGGACGTGTTCAAGGCCGACGTCGGCGTCCGCGACGGCAAGGTCGCGGCGCTCGGCGACGGGCTCGCCGCCGGCCGCGAGGAGATCGACGCCGCCGGCCTGCTGGTCCTGCCCGGCGGGGTGGACGGCCATGTCCATTTCGACCAGCCGACCGGCGATGCCTCGGTGATGGCCGACGATTTCCTGAGCGGCACCCGCTCCGCCGCCTTCGGCGGCACCACGACGGTGCTGCCCTTCGCCTGCCAGCAGAAGGGCCAGTCGCTGCGCGCGGCGGTCGACGACTACCACCGCCGCGCGGCGGGCAAGCCGGTGATCGACTACGCCTTCCACCTGATCGTCACCGACCCGACCGAGCGGGTCCTGGGGGAGGAGCTGCCGGCGTTGATCCGCGAGGGCTACACCTCCTTCAAGATCTACATGACCTACGACGCGCTGAAGCTGAACGACCGCCAGATCCTGGAGGTTCTCGACATCGCCCGCAGCGAGGGCGCCATGGTCATGATGCACGCGGAGAACGCCGACTGCATCGCCTGGCTGACCGAGAAGCTTGAGCGCGCCGGCCAGACCGCCCCCTTCTTCCACGGCGTGTCGCGCCCGCGCGTGGCGGAGCGCGAGGCCACCCACCGCGCCATCTCGCTGGCCGAGCTGGTCGACGTGCCGATCCTGATCGTCCACGTCTCCGGCGCCGACGCGGTGGAGCAGATCCGCTGGGCGCAGGGGCGGGGCCTGCGCATCTACGCCGAGACCTGCCCGCAATACCTGTTCCTGACCGCCGACGACCTGGGCGGCGAGGGTTTTGAAGGAGCGAAGTGCATCTGCTCGCCGCCGCCGCGCGACGCGGCGAACCAGCGGGTGATCTGGGACGGGCTGGTCGGCGGCACCTTCCAGGTCTTCTCCTCCGACCACGCGCCCTTTCGCTTCGACGGCCCGCAGGGCAAGAAGGTGCATGGCGACGACGCCCCCTTCGCCTGCGTGCCCAACGGCATCCCCGGCGTCGAAACCCGCCTGCCGCTTCTCTTCTCCGAGGGCGTGATGAAAGGCCGGATGGAACTGACCAGGTTCGTCGAGCTGACCGCCACCAACCCGGCGCGCATGTACGGGCTGCACCCGCGCAAGGGCACCATCGCCGTCGGGGCCGACGCCGACATCGCGCTGTGGGATCCCGCGCGAACGGTGACGATCACCAACGGGATGCTCCACCACAACGTGGACTACACCCCCTACGAGGGCATCGAGGTGACCGGCTGGCCGGTGACAACGCTGTCCCGTGGGGAGGTGGTGTGCCGGGACGGTGCGCTGCTGGCGTCTCCGGGGCGCGGGGAGTTCCTGCCCTGCGGACTGCCGGCCCCGGCTCGACCCAAGGGCGCGCCGGCTCCGGTGCTGCCTTTCTGATCTCCAGGCGGATTGTGCAAGTATCTCGATCTCGGAGCGCCACAGAATCCCCCTCTCCCCCCGGGGAGAGGGGATCCGGCTCCATAGGGCATGCACATGGCACGTGTGCCCGAACTCAACCCGCCCGGACAGCGCGCGGCGAGGCGCAGGCCGCCGCCACGACCTCGCCGGTGCGGCCGACATGCTGGACGAACAGCCGTTGCGCCGTGTCGCCGTCGCGCGACTCCAGCGCGGTCAGGATCTCGCGGTGCTCCAGCACCGACTCCCTCCACCGCCCCTGCGCGCCCAGCGCGAAGTAGCGCGCCCGCGCCAGCCGGCCGAGCAGCCGGTCGTGCGCCTCGGCCAGCGCCGGATTCTTGGCGCTGGAGACGATCAGCCGGTGGATCTTCTGGTTGATGTCGAAATACTCCTCCAGCGCGCCGGCCCCCTGCAACGCCTCGATCCTGCCCTGGAAGCCGCGCAGGCGGCGCAGGTCGGCGGCGGTCATCCGCTCGGCGGCGAGGCGGGCGGCGAAGCTCTCGATGCAGCCCTCCGCCTCGAACAGATGCGTCAGCTCGGCCGCGTCGAGCGGCGCGACGATGGCGTTGCGGTTGGGGCGCAGCATCACCAGCCCCTCCGCCGCCAGCAGCTTCAGCGCCTCGCGCAGCGGCGTGCGGGAAATGCCGAGCCGTTCGCTCAGTTCCGGCTCGATCAGCCGGGCCGAGGGCGCCAGATCGCCGTAGATGATCATGCCGCGCAGCCGGTCCACCGCCATCTCCGCCAGCGACGGCGGCGGCGCACGGCGGCGGCGGGGGATGGAACCGGCGTCCGGGGCTTCGTCGTCCACACTCATAAACCCGCTCCCGGCCAGAATTCGGCGAATGCCCGTTCCGCGATGGCGGCGAAGCGCAGGACCCGGCGGTCGAACCCACGCGGGCCGACGATCTGCAACCCCACCGGCAGCCGATCGCGGCCCCGGCCGCAAGGCAGGCTGAGGGCGGGGGCCTTGGCGTGGTTGACGAGCGGGGTGAAGACCGCGTGCGCCCGCGGCGGCACCGGCTGTCCGCCGATGACCGCCGGCCCCAGCCGGTCAAGCGGCCACGCCACGCAAGGGGTGGTCGGGCCGACGAGAAGATCGGTGTCGGCGAGGAAGGCGGCCAGCGCGCGGGCGACCTCGGCGCTCAGGATCTGGGCGGCGGCGACCTCCGCCCCCGACAACGACAGGCCGCGCTCGATCTGGGCGGCGATGTCGGGGTCGAACAGGGCCGGGTCGCGGCGGAAGGCGTCGCCGTACAGCGCCGCCAGCCCGGCGTGCTGCAACGGCATCAGCGCGGTCTCGGTGACGCCGGCCGGCCAGACGGGATCGCGGCGGAGGATGCGGACGCCGGCTCGTTCCAGCGCCTCGACGGCCCGCTCGACCGCGTCGCGGACGTCCTCGTCCACCGGCGCGTCGAGCCCGAGGCGCGGGCTGTAGGCGACGGTCAGCGTTCCGGCCGGGCGATCCTCGTCCGACGCGATGGCCACCGAATCCGGATCGCGCGGGTCGGGACCGGCCAGCGCCTCGAACATCAAGGCGGCGTCGGCGACGTCGGCGGCGATCGGCGCCATCACCGCCAGCCCGACGAAGGGCTCGGCGAAGCCGGGGCCGTAGGGGATGGCGCCGAAGGAGGGCTTGAAGCCGACCGCGCCGACATGGGCGGGCGGGCGGCGGCTCGACCCGCCGGCGTCGGTGCCGAGCGCCAGCGGCACCAGCCCGCCGGCCACCGCCGCCGCCGGCCCGCCGCTGGAGCCGCCGGGCGTCAGGCGCGGGTCCATCGGGTGGCGGGTCGGGCCGAACAGCGGGTTGGTGGTGACGCCCTTGCAGGCGAACTCCGAGCTGTTCGTCATCCCGACGATGACGGCGCCGGCCGCGCGCAGCCGCTCGACCGCGATGGCGTCGGCCGGGGCGCGGAAATCGGCGAACAGGCGGGAGCCCTGCGTCACCCGCTGGCCGGCAACCCAGATGGTGTCCTTGATCGCCACCGGCACACCGGCCAATGGAAGCGTTTCCCCCGTGCCAATCCGCCGGTCGACCGCCTCGGCCTGCGCCAGCGCGTCCTGATGATGGACGGCGACGAAGGCGTTCAGCGCCGGGTTGCCGGCGGCGATGCGGGCAAGCGCCGCCTCGGTCGCGCTGCTGGCGCTGGCGGCGCCGGCGCGCACGGCGGCGGCGATGGCGGCAGCGGTCGTGGCGGCAGGGGGGAAGGAGGACATCAGCGGTTTTCTCCGAGAAGGCTGAGGCCGGCGAGCGCCGCCAGCGCGGCGATCAGCAGATAGCCGGTCGCGAGGCCGCCGAAGGCCGAGGCGGCGATCAGCAGCATCGGTCCGCCGATCAGCCCGACGTAGCTGCCGACCAGCACGGCGCCGGTCGCCTCGCCGATGCGGTCGCGCGGCGACAGCCGGGCGACTTCGGCGAGGAAGACACCGTTCCAGCCGCTGGCGGTCAGGCCGAGCAGGAAGGTGGCGACCAGAAGCAGGGGGAAGGGCAGGCTGGCTCCCGCCAGCCCGATGAAGGCGGCGGCGGCGGCCATGCCGAGCCCGAGCAGCCCGACCAGCCGGCGCGGCGCCACCCAGCGCGTCGCGACGACTCCCCAGCCGAGCCGCCCGGCCAGTCCGCCGCCCTGGCCGACCGCCAGCGCCAGCCCGGCGGCGACATGGCCGAGGCCCAGCTCGGCCACCGCGAAGACGACGAAGAAACCATTCAGGGCGATCTGCGTCGCCGCGTAGGGGGCCGACGCCAGCGCCATCCGCCGCAACGCCCTGTCGTCGCGCACCAGCCGCCACGCCGCACCCAGCCCGAAGGCGGCGCCGGCCGAGCGGGTCAGCGGGTCGTAGACCGGCCGCAGCCGCTCGAACAGCAGGATGCCGCCCAGCGCCACCAGCGCGATGGCGGCGTAGCCGGCGCGCGGGTCGAAGGCCATGGCGATCGCCGGCAGCGTCACCGACCCGGCCATGGCGCCGAGCTGGTTGCCGGTCTGGCGCAGCGAGAAGACAAGGGGGCGGTCGGCCTCGCGCGCCAGCCGCCCGAGGATGGCGGAACTGGCCGGCGTTTCCGGCCCGCAGGCCAGCCCGATGGCGACCCCGGCGGCGAGCAGCGCGGCGGCGTTGCCGCCCAGCATGGCGAACAGCATCGCCGCCGCCACCGCCAGCGCGCAGAGCGAGGCGACGCGGAAGGCGCCCAGCCGCCCGGCCATCACGCCGCCGCCGAGCGACGCGGCCATGCCGACCAGGAAGCCGGCGGTGGTGAACAGCCCGAGCCCGGCCGGGTCGATGCCCATGCGCGGCGCCAGCACGCCGGGCGCGAACAGCCCGAGCGCCACCACCGCCTGGAGCGCCGTCATCGCCACCAGCGCCGGGCGCAGCGCCGGCAGGGCTGGCGGTGTGGGGAGCGTCTCGGCTACCATCGCGCCCACTCGGGAACGGAGGAACGGGCATGGCGGGCGGCATCTCGATTCACGGCGTCGACGTGGCGCGCGGCGTCGCGGCGGAGGGGCTGTATGTGGAGCTTCACGCGCTGGCCCCCGAACGGCGCCGGCTGGCGGCGGGGCGGCTCGGCGCCAACGGCCAGCTCGACCACCCGACGGTGCGCGGCGAGGGCATCGCCCCCGGCCCGCACGAGGCGCTGTTCCACATCGGCGACTGGCTGCGCGCCGCCGGGTATCCGGAGGAGCAGGCGGGATTTCTCGACATCCTTCCCTTCCGCTTCGTGGTGACCGACCCCGACCGTCATCTGCATCTGCCCTTGAAGTTCACGCCCTATGGCGTGTCGCTGTTTCTGGGTGTGTGAGGCGGTCGCGGTCAACCATCTGCGGTTGGACGGCTCCAATGAGCCGTCGACTGTGGCGCGGCGGGGTCAGGCCAACGGGATAGGCCGAGCGGGGTCAGGTCAACCGCTTGGACAGGCCGGCGACGCGCTCCATCACCAGCATCAGGGCGATGGTGACGACGATCAGCACGCCCGACAGCGCGGCGACGGTGACGTCCAGCTTGCCCTCCAGATCCTGCCACATGCGGATCGGCAGCATGTCGGTGGCGGCGTCGCGCAGGAACAGCGACACCGGCACGTTGTCGAAGGACGCCATGAAGGCGATGAAGCCGCCGGCCAGGATGCCCGGCCGGATCAGCGGCAGGGTGATGCGGCGGAAGCTGTGCCAGCGCGAGGCGCCCAGGCTGGCCGAGGCCTCCAGCAGCGCCGGGTTCATCTGGGCCAGCGACGCCACCGTGTTGCGCACCACGAAGGGGACCGACACCACGGTGTGGCCGATGATCAGCGTCAGCGGCGACACCGGCACGCCGACCAGCGAGAAGAACATCAGCGACGACAGCCCGAAGGCCAGCGCCGGCAGCACCAGCGGCGACAGGAACAGGCTGTCGAGCACGCGGGCGGTCAGTGACGCCGAGCGCGCGATGCCCAGCGAGGCCGCCACCCCCAGCAGGATCGACAGGGCGGTCGCCCAGAAGGCCACCTTCAGGCTGTTCATCATGGCGAACTGGAGCTGCCAGGCGTTCCACAGCTCGACGTACCAGCGCAGCGAATAGCCGGGCGGCGGGAACTTCAGCGAATAGCCGCTGGTGAAGGACACCCAGATGACCACGATGGTCGGGGCGGCGAGCAGCGCCAGCGCCAGCAGCGCGACGCCGGTCATGACGATGCGGAAGCTGAGCGCGTCGAAATCGATGCGGCGGTTGGTCATGGCTTTCCGCCCTCCTCAGGCGTTGGTGTAGCCGCGCGACAGGCGGCCCAGCGCGTTGAAGATCGACACCACCACCAGCACCGCGACCAGGAAGACGATGGAGATCGCGGCGGCGAAGGGCCAGTTCTGCAAGGTGGACGCCTGCTGGTAGATGTACATCGGCATGAACAGCATCTGCCCGCCGCCGATCAGGCTCTGGGTGATGAAGGCGGTGATGGCGGCGGCGTAGGTCAGCAGGCAGCCGGCGACGATACCCGGCAGCGACAGCGGCAGGATCACCTTGCGGAAGGTCCGCCAGTGCCCGGACCCCAGCACCGAGGAGGCGTCGGCGAGGTTGGGGTCGATGCGGCTCAGCGCCGTGATCAGCGGCAGCACCATCAGCGGCATCTGCACCTGCGCCAGCGCGATGACCACGCCGCTCTCGGTGTAGAGCAGCTTCAGCGGCGTGTCGATCAGCCCGAGCCCGGCCAGCGAGGCGTTGACGATGCCCTGGCGGCCGAGGATGACGACCCAGGCGAAGGTGCGCACCACCACGCTGGTCAACAGCGGCAGCAGCACCAGCAGCATGATGGTCCCCTTGGCCCAGGAGGGCGCGCGCTGGTGCAGCCACGCCACCGGATAGCCCAGCAGCAGCGTCAGTGCCGTGACCTTCACCCCCAGCCACAGGGTCGAGCCCAGCACGCCCAGGCTGAAGCGGTCGCCGAGGAAATTGACGTACTGGGTCAGCCCGTAATGGCTTCCCTGCGGGTCGGCCTGGAAGCTGAGCGCCAGCAGGATGACCAGCGGCGTGATGAAGAAGACGACGAACCCCAGCGCCAGCGGGGCCGCGAGCTTCAGGTCGTAGGTGGTGACGTTGCGCAACGCCGCGGCCATGGGGTGTGTCTCCTGAATCAAAAAACTCTCTTCCGCCCCGACCCGCACCCCTGGTCCCCTCTCCCCCTGGGGAGAGGGTTAGGGTGAGGGGGATGCACGGCGGGGATTTCCGGGATTGGGAGGGGCGCTTCTGGACGCTTGCGGCGTCACGCCGTGCATCCCCCTCACCCCGACCCTCTCCCCGCCTTTCGGCGAAGCTTCGCTTCGCCTGTCGGCAGCGCTGGCAAAGCCAGCGCTGGGGGGAGAGGGGGAACTCCAAACCTCAGACGCGAATCTCGCGGTTGAAGCGTTCGATCCAGGCGGCGCGCTGCTCGTTGATCTTGGCCCAGTCCTGGAACACGAACTTCTTCTCCAGATCGGCGTGATCCTTGGCCAGCGCCTTGGCGATCTCGCCCTTCATGGCGACCTTGGTGTTGGTCGGCACGATCAGGTAGGGCTCCTCCATCAGAATCGCCTGCACCTCCGGCGACAGGGCGGCCTCGATCAGCTTGAAGGCCAGCTCGCGGTTGGGGGAGTTCTTGACGATGTGGATGGTCGTCTTGAAGGCGATGGCGCCCTCCTTCGGCGCCACCCACTCCACCGGCACGCCGCGCGCCTTGAGGATCTGGATGGCGTTGAAGTTGCCGGGCGAGATGTCGATCTGGCCCTGCTGGAACAGGGTGGCGAGCTGGCCGGGGTTGGCGGCGACGGCGGCGAGGCTGGGGCGCAGCGCCTCGATCGCCTTGAAGGCCGGGTCGATGTTGCTCTCCGACCCGCCATGCATCTTGGCCAGCTCGACCATGAAGCCGGTGCCGAGCGTCGAGTTCAGGTTGGTGATGCCGACGCGGCCCTTGAACTCCGGCTTCCACAGATCGGCCCAGCTGGTCGGCGGGGTCTTCACCGTCTCCGGGTTGTAGGTCAGCCCGACAACCTGGAAGAAGGGCGCCGGCCCGCTCGGCTCCTGCGCCGCCGGGATCAGGTCCTTGTAGTGGGCGCTCTTGTCGACCGGATAGGGCTCGACGAGGCCCTGGGCCACCGCCTGGAGCGCCGGGCCCGGATCGTGCAGCATGACGTCGATCGGCGGGTTGTTCTTCGCCGCGTTGACCTTGGCGATCTGGTCGACCGACAGCATCGGGTCGAGCACCATGTCGGCGTTGCCGGCCGCCTTGCGGAAGGCGGGGACGAGCACGGCCTTGTGCGCCTCCTCCCAGCTTCCGGTGAAGGTCGCGAAGACCAGCGGGCGGGCCTGCGCCCAGGTCAGGCCGGGGAAGGCGTGCATGGCGCCCAGCGTCAGCGCCGTCTGCATCAGGTTGCGGCGGGTCAGCAGCATCGGTCGACTCCTGAAGGGATGGGAGGAGAAGGGCAGGGGGAGGAAAAGCGGAGGGATCAGGCCGCGGCGAAGACCGAGGCGAGGCGGGGGGCGACCGGGGCGAGGCGCACCGGCGTGCCGGGGGCGAGCAGCAGCCCGCGCTCCAGCCGCGGCTCCGCCACCTTGACGGCGGAGCCGTCGCCGACGCGGATCTCGTGCACCACGGTGGCGCCGAGCGGCAGCCCCATCTCGACCACGCCGTTCAGCGTCTCGACGCCCTCGGCGCCGGGGTCGACGCGCAGATGCTCGGGGCGCAGGCAGACGGTGACGCGGGCGCCGGGGAGCAGGTCGCCCTTGGGCGCGCGCGTCTCGATCAGGCCGCCGGCGTCGAGCCGCACCCGGCCGCCGCCGCGGTCGAAATCGACCAGCACGCCGCCCAGCAGGTTGGCCGAGCCGACGAAGGTGTTCACGAACAGGCTGTCGGGCGCGTCATAGATCTGGGTCGGCGGCGAGAACTGTTCCAGCCGGCCCTGGCTCAGCACGGCGACGCGGTCGGCCATCGACAGTGCCTCCTCCTGGTCGTGGGTGACGAGGATGGTGGTGATGCCGGACAGGCGCTGGATGCGCTTGACCTCGATCTGCATGTCGAGCCGCAGATTCTTGTCGAGCGCCGCGAAGGGCTCGTCGAGCAGCAGGATCGACGGGTTGACCGCCAGCGCGCGGGCCAGCGCGACGCGCTGCTGCTGCCCGCCGGAGAGCTGGCGCGGGTAGCGGTCGCCGAGATGGCCGAGCTTCACCAGATCCAGCATGCGCTGGGCCTCGGCGCGCTGGGTGGCGCGGTCGGCGCCGCGCGCGTCCAGCCCGTAGGCGACGTTCTCCGCCACCGTCATGTGCGGGAACAGCGCGTAGTTCTGGAAGACGATGCCGACCGAGCGGCGGTTGGGCGGCAGCCCGTCCACCGTCTCGCCGCCGACGATCACATGGCCCTTCGTCTGGGCCAGGAATCCGGCGATGATGCGCAGCAGGGTGGTCTTGCCGCAGCCCGACGGCCCGAGCAGCGCCACCAGCTCGCCGCCGCGGATGTCGAGCGTGACGTCGTTGACGGCGACCGACTGGCCGTAGCGCTGGGTGATCCCGTCGAGGAGAAGCGTCTGCCCGCGCGGGGCTGCCTGCGAGGCTGCCCGTGAGGATGCTTGACTGCTGGGCGAGGCACTGACCATGGCTGCACCGTCCGTTTCGCGTTACCTTCGTACGCATCCTATTTAGCAAACAGCATGCCGTTTTCCGTATTTCCATTCTTTATCAATATGATAAATCAATTTATTGGAATTCGGGGCCTCGCTGGTCGAGCCGAGATGGCAACGGCTTGTGCGGTGCCTGGAAGCAATTGCCTCTTTTTGCGCCATGAAAGGGAATGATGCATGGGTGAGCAGATCGACGCCGCAGGCGAGGCGCTGTGGCGGGAGGGGGCGGCCCGCTTGGCCGGCCGGCTGGCGCGGCGGGAGCTGACCGCCCGCGCGGCGGTTGAGGCGCATCTGGCGCGGATCGAGGCGGCCGAGCCGGCGCTGTCCGCCTTCGTCACCGTCGCCGCCGACGCGGCGCTGGCCCGCGCCGACGCGCTGGACGCGGCACCCCGGCCGGTGGGGCCGCTGCACGGCGTGCCGGTGGCGGTGAAGGATCTGACCGACACCGCCGGCCTGCGGACCACCTACGGCTCGGCGCTTTATGCCGACCATGTGCCGGCGGCGAACGACGTCGCCGTGGCGCGGATCGAGGCGGCCGGCGGCATCGTCATCGGCAAGACCAACACGCCGGAGTTCGGCTTCGGCGCCGTCTGTCAAAACCGGCTGGCCGGGCCGACGCGCAACCCCTTCGACCCGGTGCTGACCTCGGGCGGGTCGAGCGGCGGCTCGGCGGTGGCGGTGGCGACCGGCATGGCGCCGCTGGCGCACGGCACCGATTTCGGCGGCTCGGTGCGGGTGCCGGCCAGCTTCTGCGGCATCGCCTCGATCCGGCCGACGCCGGGGCTGATTCCGGCGCCGGGGCGTGGGCTGGGTTGGGACACGCTGGCGACGCACGGCGTGCTGGCGCGCGACACGGCCGACTGCGCGTTGCTGCTGGGCGCCATGGCCGGCGCCGATCTGAACGACCCGACCTCGCTGTTCGGCGACCGCGACGACGGGTCGGAGTCGCGGCTGGGCGCCACGGCGGATTTCGGCGCGGCCACCGTGTCGGAGGCGGTGCGCGCGCGCTTCGACCTGGCGGTCGGGCGGCTGGAGCGGGCGGCCGGGCCGGTGGCGCGGCGCCATCCCGAGTGCGGCGACGCCATGGCGACCTTCCGCACGCTGCGCGCCGCCCAGACCCGCCACGCCTTCGGCCCGCTGCTGGCCCGGCATGGCGAGCGGCTGACCGACACCGTGCGCTGGAACATCGAGGCCGGCGCCGGCATCACCGCCGACGCCTATCTCGAGGCGCAGGCGGCGCGCACGGCGCTGTACCGGCGCTTCGTCGCGCTGTTCCGCGACATCGACGTGCTGGCGGCGCCGGCCTGCGGCGTGCTGCCCTGGCCGAACGCCGACGGCGAGGTGACGGCGATCGACGGGCGGCCGGTCGAGACCATCCTCGACTATCTGGGCGTCACCGCCATCGTGACGCTGATCGGATTCCCGGTGCTGACCCTGCCGGTGGCCCCGTCGTTGGGGGAGGCGGACGGGCTGCCCTTCGGCATCCAGCTCATCGCGCGTCCGGGCGAGGAGCGCCGGCTGGTCCGGCTCGGCCTGCGGCTGGAGCGTGAGGCCGGCTTCGTCCACCGCTGGCCGGTCGCCTCCGTGGCTTGACCAAAGCCCCTCTCTCCTTGCGGGAGAGGGGGCTCTTCAGGGCTTTCCGTCAGGCCGGTGGCTCCCAGCGAGCCTCAGCGGAAAGGGCGGCTCATTCGGCGTCCGGCTGGCGGCCGGGCTCCGCCGCCTGGAAGGCGGGGAGGGCGCGGGCGGCGGCGGCGATGCGGCGGATCGTCGGGTAGGCGTCGAGCGGGCAGTTCAGCCGCTCGGCGTTGAACAGCTGCGGGACGAGGCAGACGTCGGCGAGCGTCGGTGTCTCGCCGTAGCAGAAGGTTCCGGTGCGCGGGTCGCGGGCCAGCATCGCCTCGACCCCGGCGAAGCCCTCGGCCACCCAGTGGGCGTACCAGGCGTTGCGGGACTCCTCGTCCTGGCCCAGCCGGTCGCGCAGGTGGTTGAGGACGCGCAGGTTGTTGATCGGGTGGATGTCGCAGGCGATGGCGAGCGCGATCGAGCGCACCCAGGCGCGGTCGAGCGGGTCGCGCGGCAGCAGCGCCGGTTCGGGACGGGTCTCGTCGAGATACTCGATGATGGCGAGCGACTGGGTGAGAATCTGCCCGTTCTCCTCCAGCGCCGGCACCAGCCCCATCGGGTTGACGGCGAGATAGTCGGGGGCGCTCTGCTCCTTCCTGCGGAGATGGACGAAGACCTGCTCCTCGGCCGCCAGCCCCTTGAGGTTGAGCGCGATCCGCAGCCGGTACGCCGCCGATGACCGGAAATAACCGTAGACCTTCATGCTGTTGCCCTCCTCCGGATGGTTTCTCGCCGGTGGTCCCTGCCCCGCGCCCGTTGGCTTTCCGGCAGGCCGCCGATCTTGCGCGTGAAAACTGTCATGGGCGGCAATCATTCGCCATCAATGTTTTTTGCCTGGCAGACAATTGACGGAACCCGTTGGGCGCCCCGCGGGGGCCGGGCCCCTCGTCAAGGCAGCCATGCGCCCGCAACCGCACCTGGATTGTGCGCTGCACCCTTCCCAGACGCGGCGTGGCGCGTTACATCGCTGGGGATCGCTGTATTCCGGAGTTCCATACGATGATCCGCGTGCCCCGCCCGAACCTCGATGGTTTCACGCTGGCCCTGCTGGCGACGGTCGGGCTCGCGAGTCTCCTGCCGCTCCAGGGTGCCGCCGCCGACGGGGTTCACTGGGTTGCCGAGGCCGCCATCGCGCTGCTGTTCTTCCTGCACGGCGCCCGGCTTCCGCGCGAGGAGGTGACGGCTGGCCTCTCGCACTGGCGGCTGCATCTGCTGATCGTCTCCCTGACCTTCCTGGCCTTCCCGCTGATCGGCTGGCTGGTGGTGGAGACGATGCCGGAACGGCTGCTGCCGCCGGCGCTCGCCATCGGGGTGCAGTTCCTCTGCCTGCTGCCCTCGACGGTGCAGTCCTCCATCGCCTTCACCTCGATGGCGCGGGGCAACGTCGCGGCGGCGGTGTGCAGCGCCACCCTGTCCAACATCGCCGGCATCCTGATGACCCCGCTGCTGGTCGCGCTGTTCCTCAAGGCGCAGGGCGGCGGTTTCTCGCTGGACGCGATCCAGACCATCGTCGTCCAGCTTCTGCTGCCCTTCGTCGCCGGGCAGCTTCTGCGCCGCTGGGTCGGCGCCTGGGCGGCGCGGCACAAGGGCCTGCTGAAGGTGACCGACCGCGGCTCGATCCTGCTGGTCGTCTACATCGCCTTCAGCGAGGCGGTGGTCGGCGGCCTCTGGACCCAGGTGCCGCCGGAGGCGCTGGCGATGGTCGTGCTGGTCGATTGCGCGATCCTGGCGCTGTTCCTGGTCGGCACGACGCTGCTCAGCCGCCGCCTCGGCTTCTCGACCGCCGACGAGACGGCCATCGTCTTCTGCGGCTCGAAGAAGTCGCTGGTCAGCGGCGTGCCGATGGCCGGCGTGCTGTTCGCGCCGGCCACCGCCGGCCTCGTGCTGCTGCCGGTGATGATCTTCCACCAGATCCAGCTCATGGTCTGCGCCGTGCTGGCCCGCCGCTACGCCGACCGCGAGGCGGCGGAGCGCGACGCCCTGCCGGCGGCTTCCTGAGCCGGCTTTCGCGCGTTTCCGGACATAATCCGCTTCACCCATGATGAAACTGAATTTATAAGATTTGATCAGGGTATCGTCCGAAGAAAGTTTGACGCCGACCATGGACCGCAGCCTCGATGCCACCGACCTGAAGATCCTGCGCGAGTTGCAGGAGGACGGGCGCCTCAGCAACGTCGAGCTGGCCCGCCGCATCAACCTCAGCCCGGCCGCCTGCCTGGAGCGCGTGAAGCGCTTGCAGAACGACGGGGTGATCCAGCGCTACGTCGCGCTGCTCGACCCGCACCGGCTCGATTCCGGCATGCTGGTCTTCGTCGAGGTCGTGCTGGACCGCACCACCCCGGACAATTTCGACGACTTCAAGGGCACGGTCCTGCGCATGCCGCAGATCATGGAGTGCCACATGGTGGCCGGCGGCTTCGACTATCTGGTCAAGGCCCGCGTCCGCGACATGAACGAGTACCGGCTGTTCCTGGGCGAACTGCTGTCCACCGCGCGCGGCGTGCGCGAAACCCACACCTACGCGGTGATGGAGGAGGTGAAGAGCGTCACCGCCATCCCGCTCGACGGCCTGCTGCGCCAGCAACAAAATTGACAAGGACCTGAAGGCTTCTCATTTTGCGAGGAACTGCCGTTCCCGGACGCAAAGTGAGACGAGCGATCCTGTCGCGCATGTCTCCTTTTTCCGTCAAGGCCTTGCGGTGCTTTTCCTTTCAGGCGCCGGCCGCACGGTACGCCGTTTGCAGTGGGCCGGGCGACCGGCGGGCCGCCGCCGGCCGTGGGGAAATGGCTGGAGCGGAATGGTGCCATGCGTGTGAACACACCGATCACCGACAAAGAAGTGCTGATGGCGGACGGCGTGCCGCTGGTGTCCCGCACCGATCCGGGCGGGCGCATCACCTTCGTCAACAAGGCGTTCGCCGAGATCAGCGGTTTTCCCGAGCATGAGCTGATCGGCGCTCCCCACAACCTCGTCCGCCACCCAGACATGCCAAAGGAGGCCTTCGCCGACCTGTGGGAGACCATCAAGGGCGGGAAGCCCTGGGAAGGGCTGGTGAAGAACCGCACCAGGTCCGGCGATTTCTACTGGGTGCGGGCCAACGTCACGCCGGTGGTCGAGGGCGGGGTGGTGACGGGCTACATCTCGATCCGCTCCAAACCGTCGCGCGAGGAGGTCGCGGCGGCCGGATCCCTCTACGCGCGGATGCGCGCCGGCACCGCCGGGGTGGCGCTGGCCGGGGGCGAGCTGGTCCACCGCAAGGCGCCGGTGCGGGCGCTGCTGGCGGTGCGCGACAGCATCGCCGCGCGGCTGACGGCGGTGTTCGGCCTGCTGATCCTGGCGGTGCTGCTGGCCGGCTGGCTGGGGCTGGCCGGCATGTCCGATTCCAACGCCTCGCTGCGCACGGTGTACGAGGACCGCACGGTTCCCGCCTACCAGATCGGCGAGATCCTGAACCACGCCCGCGCCAACCAGCAGATCCTGACCGACCTCGTCATCGAGGTGCGCGACGGCGTGTCCGCCGCCGACGTGGCCAGGCAGGCACGGGCGATCGACGACAACCTCGGCGTGATGCAGCGGCTGCTGACCGGCTATCTGGCGGCCCGCCTGACCGCGCAGGAGACGGCGCTCGCCGACCGCTACCGGACGCTGAGCGCCGCCTACGGCCGCGACGCCATCCAACCGGCGGTGACGCTGGCGCGGGAGGGCAACTCGCTGGCGCTGGAAACCCACATGCGCGGCCAGGTGAAGCCGCTGTTCGCCCAGTTGCAGGAAACCGCCGGCGCGCTGCTGGAGCTTCAGGTCCGCGTGGCGAAGGAGGCGTATGAATCCGCCGCGTCCGAATACCGGACCCGCGTGGCGGAGATGATCGCCGCCGCCCTGCTGAGCTGCGTGCTGGCGGCGCTGTCCGGCTGGTTGATCCTGCGCATGGTGCGCCGCCCGCTGGCGACCCTGGAGACGACCTACGCCGGCATCGCCGCCGGCAACCTCACCGCGCCGATGGACCCGGTCCGCGTCGCCGAGTTCCGGCGGGTGGCGTCCGAACTGCGCGCCATGAAGGCCAAGCTCGCCTACGGCCTGTACGAGAAGCAGGAACTGGAGGCCCGCCAGAAGGAGCTGACCCGCCAGACCCTGCTGGAAACCTGCAAGGCCATCGAGGACGATCTCGACGCCACCTGGATCGGCGTCGAACAGGCCGGCCGGCGCGCCGGCGACGGCCTCCGGCATCTCACCGACTCCCTCGGCGTGGTGCGTGAGAACACGGTGGTGGTGTCCGCCGCCGCCGAGCAGGCGAGCGCCAACGCCTCCTCCGTCGCCGCCGCGACCGAGGAGCTGAATTCGGCTGGCCACGAGATCGCCCGCCAGGCGGCGCGCTCCAGCGAGGTGGCGCGGCGCGCGGTCGACAGCGCGCGCTTCTCCGCCTCGGCGATCGGCCGGATGGAGGTGGCGACCGAGGAGATCGCCAAGGTCGCCAACCTGATCAACGCCATCGCCGGCCAGACCAACCTGCTGGCATTGAACGCCACCATCGAGGCGGCCCGCGCCGGGGAGGCGGGGAAGGGCTTCGCGGTCGTCGCCGGCGAGGTGAAGAATCTGGCGGGGCAGACCGCGCGGGCGACCGGCGACATCGCCCGCCAGATCGACGAGCTGAAGGAGGCGGTGGAAGGCAGCGTGTCGGCCATCCAGACGGTGATCGGGGTGATCGAGGAGATCGACCAGGCCGCCGCCGCGGCCGCGGCCGCGGTGGAGGAGCAGTCCGCCGCCAACGGCGAGATCGGGCGCAGCGCCACCAACTCGGCCGACGGCGCCTCGCAGGTGTCGGGCAGCGTGCTGCGCATCCGCGACCAGACCGACGAGATCACCGCCGTCGCCGGCGACGTCAGCCGCCGCATGGCCGACACGCAGACGGCGGTGTCCAACCTGAAGCAGCGGCTGGTCATCGCGCTGCGCCAGTCGGTGGCCGGCGACCGCCGCACCTCCGACCGCATCCCCTGCGAGGAGGCGGTGACGCTGGCCGCCACCGCCGGCCGCTTCCCGGCGACCATGCTCGACCTGTCGCTCGACGGGCTGATGCTGGATCCCAGGGGGCTGCCGGCGCTGGCCGAGCAGACGCGGGTGACGATCGCGCTGCGCGACGTCGGCGACCTGCCGGCCATCGTCGCCGGCACCAGCGACCTCGGGCTGCATCTGGCGCTGGACGTCCTGCCCGCCGCCCAGGCCGTGGCGCTGGAGGCGGTCTACCGCCGGCTGATCGAGGGCGACAAGCCCTTCATCGAGACCGCCCAGCGGACGGCCGCGGCGCTGGCGGACGCGCTGGAGGCGAGCCTCGCCAAGGGCGCCATCAGCGAGGAGGCGCTGTTCTCGCCCGACCTGACGCCGATCCCCGGCAGCCTGCCGGAGCAGCACATGGCTCCCTTCACCGAGCTGACCGACCGGCTGTTCCCGGCGATCCAGGAGCCGGTGCTGTCCTCCAGCCCGCGCATCGAGTTCTGCGCGGCGGTCAACAGCGCCGGCTACCTGCCGACCCACAACGCCCGCTATTCCGAGGCGCAGCGGCCGGGCGAGGCCGACTGGAACGCCGGCCACGCGCGCAACCGCCGGATCTTCAGCGACCGGACCGGCCTCGCCGCCGCGCGCAACAACCGGCCTTTCCTGTTGCAGGCCTACCGCCGCGACCTGGGCGGCGGGCAGACGCTGCGGCTGAAGGAGGTCGACGCCCCGATCATGGTGCGCGGCCGCGCCTGGGGCAGCCTGCGGCTGGCCTACCGGGCGTGAAAATCGACGCTCCCTCCGTCCTTTTCATCATGACCGGGCTTGCCCCGGTCATCCACGCGGAACCTTGAGGCTTGCCCGTGGATGCCCGTGCCAAGCACGGGCATGACGTGGTGGAAGAGAGAAGCGGCCTCCCTCAGCCCGCCGGGCCGCCCGGCACCGGCACCAGCACCGCGCCGCAGATCGCCTGCACCGTTTCGGCCCGCTCGGCCGCCGATTGGCGGGCCAGCAGCCCCTGGCCGAAGGCGAAGGCGTAGAACAGGTAGGCGCGGGCGAAGGCCTGGTCGGGCGGCAGGCCCAGCGCCGCGAACAGGTCGCCGACGCAGCGCAGCCGCTCGCGGTCGACCTCGGCGACGACGCCCTCCGCCTCCGGGGCGCGGCGGGCCCAGTCGCGCACCGCCAGCTCGATCGCCATGCCGCGCGGGTTGTTGCCGCCGTAGAGCGCCAGCAGGTCGTGGAGCTGGCGGGTCGGCTCGCGGCCGTCCAGCCGGGTCTGTTCCTTGATCGCGGCGATGCGGCCCTGCTTCCAGCTGTCCAGCAGGGCGTTCATTAGGTCGGTGCGGTCGCGGAAATGCCAGTAGAAGCTGCCCTTGGTGACCTTCAGCGTCTTCGCCAGCAGCTCGACCCGCACCTTCTCGACCCCGCCCTCGGCCAGCGCCGAGAAGGCGGCGGCCAGCCAGGAGTCGCGGTTCTTCGTTCTTGCTTCCATCGTGCCGCTCACCCGCCGATTCCTCGTCCCGCCACGCGCCTACTCCCCTTCCTGCATCAGGATGGCGTCGGAAGCCCGCCCGCGATAGTGGATGTTGCCGTCGCCGTCAAGAAAGGCCCAGTCGCCGGTCAGGTAATAGCGCCGGCCGTGGCGGAAGCGCCGGGCGGTGCGCTCCGGGTCGTTGGCGTAATCCTCGAACCAGAAGAGCGGCGACCGGTCGACGTCGATGGCGATCTCTCCGGCGCCGCCGACCGGCGCCTCGGCGCCGTCCTTGTCGAGCACGACGACGCGGTAGCCCGGCATCGGCCGCCCGAGCGACCCGTCGCCGGGGCGGCTGGAATCGTCGGGGTCGTAGCGGTTGACGATGAAGATGCCGGTCTCGCGCTGGCCGTACTGGTCGAGCAGCGGCACCTTCACCGTGCGGTTGGCCCAGGCGATCAGGTCGGCCGGCAGCGGCTCGCCCACCACCGACAGGATGCGCAGGGCGAACTGCTGGGTCACGCCGGGGTCGGCGCCGTGCCACGCGCGGATCTGCGACGGCGCGGCGGTCAGGTTGGTGACGCCGAACTTGGTCAGCATCCGGTAGCCCTGGCGCACGTCGTAGGGGCCGTCGCAGAAGATCGTCGTCCGCCCGAGCAGCAGCGGCCCGACCAGCCCGTAATAGACTCCGTAGGCCCAGCCGGGATCGGCCATGTTCCAGTAAATGTCGTCGTCGCGCAGGTCGAGGCCGACGCGCATGTACTGCTCGATGCCCGACAGCGCCTTGACCGGCAGCGGCACGCCGAGCGGCGTCGGCTCCGATTCGGAGGTGTAGATCAGGGCGAAGGCGTCGCCCTCGCGGTAGCCGGCGACCCCGGTCCGCGGCTCGGCGGCGTGCAGGGACGACCAGAAGGGGGTGATTTCGGGGCCGAACGCCTCGTCGCCCTCGACCGCCGCGACGGGCCGCGCGTTGTCGCGCGGCACCTTGCGGCGCAGGAAACCGTTGGTGACGATGGCGCGGGCGTCGCTGTCGGCCAGCCGGTAGGCGACCGCCGAGGCGGTGTAGGTGGCGAACAGCGGCATGTAGACGCCGCCGAGCCGCCAGATCGCCAGCGCCGCGATCAGCAGCTCCGGCCCCTTGGGCAGCAGCACCGCAACGCGGTCGCCGGGGCCGACCCCCATGCCGGCCAGCACCGTGGCGAAGCGCGCCGAATCGCGGGCGAGGCGGGCGAAGCTGAGTTCGGTGGTCTGGCCGGCGACGCTCTCGTGCAGCAGGGCGGCCCGCGCCCCGTCGGCGGCGCGGACATGGCGGTCGCACAGCAGGGTCGCCAGCGGGATCGAGTCGCCCCGGTATTCCGCCCGCAGGAAGGCCGAGGCGCGCACCGCGATCTCCGGCTGCGGCGGGGCGGGAGTCAACTCGGCGGCTGCGGCGGCGGGGACGGGCAGGGGCGGCGGGCGGTGCCGCGCGGCGGCCAGATCGCCCAGCTCCACCAGATCGGGTCCGAGATGGTAGCGGCGGCTGCGCCCATCCTGCTCGACCAGCCCTTCGCGGGCCAGCGCGATCAGCAGACGGTGCGCCGTGCCTTTCGACAACCTCGCCCCCGTCATCAGATCGGCCAGCCGCGCGCCGTCCTCGCCGGACGCGGCGACGCCGCGCAGGAGGGCGATGGCGCGTTCGATGCTCTGGGTGCCGCCGGATGCGGCGGGGGTCGGGCTTTCGGTGTCGGTCATCATGAAGGTCCATAATATGGACTGACCGACGCCTTGTCCCCTGAAAAAACATGCGTCGGCGGAATGTCAGTGTTGATAACAGAACGGATCACGGTATATAGTGCCCGTGTTGCCCCAAGAGAGGTCCACAATATGGACCCAACCGGCCGAACAAGAGCCGGCGCAGGCGTTCGAGAACAGCCGAACCAACAGCAACGGAGGAGGAAATGTCCGGCGCGCCCGTCGCAACGCACCGTGGCTCTGCCCAGCCGGCCCCCGGGAACATGGAAAGCTCCGCCCAGGCGGAGACCATTTTCGAGGCCAGGGGCGTCAATCTGCGCTTCGGTGGCGTGCAGGCCCTGACCGACGTCAGCTTCGGCATCCGCAAG
The DNA here is from genome assembly GCF_017876095.1 of Azospirillum agricola. Classification (GTDB taxonomy): domain Bacteria; phylum Pseudomonadota; class Alphaproteobacteria; order Azospirillales; family Azospirillaceae; genus Azospirillum; species Azospirillum agricola. The sequence continues at coordinate 162,147 of NZ_JAGINM010000015.1, read as the reverse complement.
GGTGAGTTGTTTTCCATCATCGGACCGAACGGTGCGGGCAAGACCTCGATGGTCAACTGCATCTCCGGCCGCTACAAGCCGACCGACGGCAAGGTCTATTTCAAGGGCCGCGACGTGACGGGGATGACCCCGAACCACCGCGCCTCGCTGGGCATCGGCCGCACCTTCCAGAATCTGGCGCTGTTCGGGCACATGACCGTGCTCGACAACATCATGGTCGGCCGCCACCACCTGCTGAAGAACAACTTCCTGACCGGCTCGCTCTACTGGCTGACCGGCGCCCGCAAGGAAGAGCTGGCGCACCGCCGCGAGGTGGAGGAGATCATCGATTTCCTCGAAATCCAGCATGTCCGCAAGGCCACCGCCGGGACGCTGTCCTACGGGCTGCGCAAGCGGGTCGAGCTGGCCCGCGCCATCGCGCTGAAGCCCGACCTGATCCTGCTCGACGAGCCGATGGCCGGCATGAACCTGGAAGAGAAGGAGGACATGGCCCGCTACATCGTCGACCTCAACGAGGAGTTCGGCATGACCGTGGTCATGATCGAGCACGACATGGGCGTGGTCATGGACATCTCGCACCGGGTGATGGTGCTGGAGTTCGGCAAGAAGATCGCCGAGGGCAAGCCCGAGGAAGTGCTGGCCAACCCGCGCGTCCGCCGCGCCTATCTGGGCGAGGACGACGAGGAAGAGGCGGCCCCGGCCGCCAACAGCGTCCGCAAGGAGGTCGCGTGATGGCCGGAAACGCTCCCATGTCGCTGCCCGACCTGAAAATCCACGACACGCTGCCCAAGCTGGTGACCTTGCACGCCCGCGACCATGGCAGCGAGATCGCCATGCGCGAGAAGGATTTCGGCATCTGGCGGACCTTCACCTGGTCCGACGTCCACGCCCGCGTGCGCGCCTTCGCGCTCGGCCTGACCAAGCTCGGCGTCGTGCCGGGCGAGGTGGTCGGGCTGCTCGGCGACAACCGGCCGGACTGGGTGATGGGCGAGGTGGCGACCCACGCGCTGCGCGGCTACAGCCTGGGCATCTACCGCGACGCGCTCGACGAGGAGGTCGCCTACCTCATCACCTACGCCGACGTGAAGGTCGTCTTCGCCGAGGACGAGGAGCAGGTCGACAAGCTGCTGAACCTCGCCGAACGGCTGCCGACGCTCAAGCACATCATCTATTCCGACCCGCGCGGCATGCGCAAATACACCGACCCGCGCCTGCTGCCGGCGACCGAGCTGGTGGCGATGGGCGAGGCGCTGCACGCGCAGCAGCCGAACCTCTACGAGACGATGGTCGCCGCGACCAAGGGCGACGAGGTGGCGATCCTCTGCACCACGTCCGGCACCACGTCGAACCCGAAGATGGCGATGCTGCCGGCGGGCAGCCTGATCCGCCACGTCGCCAGCTACCTATCGGTCGACCCCAAGGGGCCGGAGGACGAATACGTCTCGGTCCTGCCGATGTCCTGGATCATGGAGCAGGTCTACGCGGTCGGCATGGGCATGGTGTCGCGCATGCGCGTGAACTTCGTCGAGGAAGCCGAGACGATGATGCACGACTTCCGCGAGATCGGGCCGAGCTTCGTGCTGTTCGCGCCGCGCCTGTGGGAGGCCATCGCCGCCGACGTGCGCGCCCGCATGATGGACGCCTCGCCTTTCAAGCAGAAGATGTTCGAGCTGGGCATGAAGCTGGGGCTGGAGGCGCTGGCCAAGGGGGAGCGCTCGGCCGTCGCCGACCGCATCCTGTTCAAGGCGCTGCGCGACCGTCTGGGCTTCACCAACCTGAAGTCGGCCGCCACCGGCGGTGCGGCGCTGGGGCCGGACACCTTCAAGTTCTTCCAGGCGCTCGGCGTGCCGCTGCGCCAGATCTACGGCCAGACCGAGACGATGGGCGCCTACACCGTCCACCGCGCCGGCGACGTGGATTTCGACACGGTCGGCGTGCCCTTCGACGATGGCGTGCAGGTGAAGGTGATCGACCCCGACCACAACGGCGTCGGCGAGATCGTCACCACCCACCCCAACATGTTCGCCGGCTATTACAAGAACGAGACGGCGACCGTCGCCGACATGCGCGACGGCTGGATGCACACCGGCGACGCCGGCTATTTCGACAAGAAGGGCCATCTGGTCATCATCGACCGCATCAAGGACATCGCGACCACCGCTGGGGGAGACCGCTTCAGCCCGCAATACATCGAGAACAAGCTGAAGTTCTCGCCGTACGTGGCCGAGGCGGTGATCCTGGGCGACAAGCGCGATTACCTGTCGGCGATGATCTGCATCCGGCTGTCGATCCTGTCCAAATGGGCGGAGAAGAACCGGATCGCCTTCACGACCTACGCCGATTTGTCCTCGCGGCCCGAGGTCTACGAGCTGCTGCGCACCGAGGTCGAGCGGGTGAACGCCACGCTGCCCGAGGCCCAGCGCATCGCCAAGTTCCTGCTGCTCTACAAGGAGCTGGACGCCGACGACGGCGAGCTGACCCGCACCCGCAAGGTGCGCCGCAGCGTCATCGGCGAGAAGTACGGGACGATCATCGAGGCGATGTACGCCGGCCAGCCGAAGATCGACGTCGACACGATGATCTCCTTCCAGGACGGCACCAAGCAGCGCATCCGCACCACGCTGACCGTCATCGACCTCGTGCCGGGCAAGGCGGCCAAGCCCCAGCCGGTCGCGGCGTGACGCGGCTCATGCAGACAGGAAAAACCCCTCTCCCCCCCGGGGAGAGGATGGGTGAGGGGGATCCGCCTGCCGGACGCTTCTCGCCACCGATCCCCCTCACCCTAACCCTCTCCCCACCTTTCGGCGAAGCTTCGCTTCGCCTGTCGGCATCGCAAGCTGCGCTTGCGATTGGGGGGAGAGGGGTACACAAGACCCACCTCGGCGAGGCCACGCCATGACCCTTCTGTTCCAGCTTCTCGTCAACGGCCTGATCGTCGGCGCGCTGTACGGCGTGGTCGCCATGTCGTTCGTGCTGATCTACAAGGCCAGCCGCATCGTCAACTTCGCGCAGGGCGAGTTCCTGCTGATCGGCGCCTGGACCTGCTGGTGGCTGCTGACCTCCTGGCAGCTTCCCTTCTGGATCGGCTTCCCGATCACGCTCGTCTTCATGCTGGTCTTCGGCATCGTCCTCCAGGTCGTCGTGCTGCGGCCGATGATCGGCGAGCCGATCATCTCGGTCATCATGGTCACCATCGGCCTGTCGATCGTCTTCCAGGCGGCGATGAAGTGGATGTTCGGTGTCTTCGCCAAGCCCTTCCCGCCGATCTTCGCCCACGCCACCATGGACATCTTCGGGCTCCAGGTGCAGACGGTCTACGTCGTCTCGCTCGGCATCTCGATCCTGATCATGGCCGGCTTCGGCTGGTTCTTCAAATACTCGCGGCTGGGGCTGGCGATGCGGGCGACCGCCTTCGACCAGCAGGTGGCGCAGTCGCTCGGCATCTCGGTGCGCCAGATGTTCGCGATGAGCTGGGCCATCTCCGCCATGGTCTCGGCGGTGGCGGGCGTCACCGTCGGCGTCGTCAACGGCGTGTCCTCGGCGCTCTCCTTCTTCGGCATCAAGGTCTTCCCGGCGGTGATCCTCGGCGGGCTCGACAGCGTCATCGGCGCCGTCGTCGGCGGCCTGATCGTCGGCGTGCTGGAGAATGTCGCCCACTATCTGGACAGCCAATGGCTGAACTGGGGCAACATGTACGAGATCGCCCCCTTCTACGTCCTGATCGCCATCCTGATGATCAAGCCGTACGGCCTGTTCGGCACCAAAGACATCGAGCGCGTGTGAGGCCAAAATGGCGAACGTCAGCATCATTCCGAGCGGCGATTTCAAGACGTCCTACGGGACCGACACCACCATCTTCCCGACCAGGACCAGCCGCAACTTCGCGATCCTCGGCGTCGTCCTGCTGCTGGCCTGCCCGGCCTTCATGGACCGCTACTGGCTGAGCCTGCTGATCCAGATCGGCTATCTCGGCATCGCGGCGCTCGGCCTCAACATCCTGGTCGGCTTCACCGGCCAGATCTCGATCGGCCATTCCGCCTTCTTCGGCTTCGGCGCCTTCGCGTCGGCCTGGCTGAACAACCGCTGGGGCGTCCCGGTGGCGCTGGCCATCCCGCTGGCCGGCGTGCTGACCACCGGCGTCGGGCTGATCTTCGGCGTGCCGGCCGCAAGGCTGAAGGGCCTGTACCTCGCCATCGCGACGCTGGCGGCGCAGTACATCCTCCAGGACTTCTTCGGGCGAGCCGACTGGTTCACCGGCGGCAGCGCCGGCACCATCGCCGAGCCGCTGACCGTCTTCGGCTTCGCCTTCGACACCGACGAGCGCTACTTCTACGTCGTGCTGGTGGCGATGGTGGTGATGTACATTCTCGGCACCAACCTGATGCGGACCCGCGACGGCCGCGCCCTGGTGGCGGTGCGCGACCATTATCTCTCCGCCGAGATCATGGGCATCAACCTCACCAAGTACCGCACGATGTCCTTCGGCATCTCGGCCTTCTACGCCGGCATCGGCGGCGCGCTCTACGCCCATTACCTCCAGTTCGTCTCGGTCGAGAACTTCACCATCCTGTTCTCGATCCAGTTCCTCGGCATGATCATCATCGGCGGCCTGGGCTCGATCATGGGCACGCTGATGGGCACCGCCTTCATGGTGCTGCTGCCCGAGCTGATGCAGGCGCTCAGCAAGATGGTCAGCGGCACCGCCATCGACGTCGCGCTGAACCTGCGCGAGAACATCGCCTTCCTGCGCGAGATGTCGGTCGGAATCGTCATCATCCTCTTCCTGGTGTTCGAGCCCGATGGCCTCGCCCACCGCTGGAAGCAGATCAAGGCCTACTGGAAGCTCTACCCCTTCTCGCACTGATGTCCCACGCTCTCGACGGTCACCCCGCGTCCGTCATTCCCGCGAAGGCGGGAATCCAGACCCAGCCGAACGGATCGCTTTGGCAAAGCCTGGATCCCCGCCTTCGCGGGGATGACGGAAGCGGGGACATGCAAGGTTCACCCGGCATCCCCAACAAACAGAATCGAATAGGGAGTAAACGCAGCATGACGTTCCAAACCGGTTCGCTGAAGACCGCGCTGTTCGCCTCCGCCGCCGTCCTGCTGGGCAGCGTCGCCACCGCGCAGGCCGACATTCCGATCGGCCACCTCGCCGACCAGTCGGGCGGCACCTCGGACGTCGGCGTGCCCTACGCCCAGGGCGTGTCGGACGCGCTCGCCTACATCAATTCCAAGGGCGGCATCAACGGCACCAAGATGGCCGTCGACTCCGTCGATTACGGCTACCAGGCGCCGCGCGCCATCAGCCAGTACAAGAAATGGTCGTCGGGCAGCGACAAGATCGTCGCCCTCCAGGGCTGGGGCACCGCCGACACCGAGGCGCTGACCGCCTTCGTCGGCAAGGACGAGATCCCGGCCTATTCCGGCTCCTATTCCGGCCACCTGACCGACCCGACCGGCAAGGGCTCGCACGGCTCCAAGCCGGCCCCCTACAACTTCTTCTACGGCCCGTCCTACTCCGACAGCCTGCGCGGCATGCTGACCTGGGCGGCCGAGGACTGGAAGAAGAAGGGCGGTTCGGGCAAGCCGAAATACGTCCATATGGGCGCCAACCATCCCTACCCGAACGCGCCCAAGGACGCCGGCGAGCAGCTCGCCAAGGAACTCGGCTTCGACGTGCTGCCGGCGGTCCAGTTCGCGCTGACGCCGGGCGACTACACCGCCCAGTGCCTGACGCTGAAGGAGGCCGGCGCCAACTACGCCTATCTCGGCAACACCGCCGGCTCCAACATCTCGGTGCTGAAGGCCTGCCAGACGGTCGGCGCCAAGGTGCAGTTCATGGGCAACGTTTGGGGCATGGACGAGAACGCCGCCAAGGCCGCCGGCGCCGCCGCCGACGGCGTGGTGTTCCCGATGCGCACGGCGGTGACCTGGACCGGCGAAGCGCCGGGCATGGCGCTGATGAAGGACATCTCCAAGATGTCCGACGCGGCGGGCACCGCCTACCGCCCGGTGCACTACATGGCCGGCGTCTGCACCGCCTTCTACATGAAGGAGGCGCTGGACTGGGCGTCCAAGAACGGCGGCCTGAGCGGCCCGAACATCCGCAAGGCGATGTACCAGAAGAAGGACTGGGTGCCGGCCGGGCTGGAGGGCGTCTGCATCCCCTCGACCTGGACCGACACCGATCACCGCGGCATGACGGCGGTCAACATCTACCGCGCCTCGGTCAAGCCCGACACCGGCGCCAGCGTCGACGAGCTGGTGAAGAACGGCTCGATCAAGCTGGAGAAGATCACCACCGTCGACGTCCCGCGCAAGCCGGAATGGCTCGGCTGGTAAGCCGCTTGAGAAAGGCGCCCCCTTCGCCGGTTCCGGCGGAGGGGGCGGTCCCCGCCTCTTCCCCGTCAGGTGCCGCATGCTGAATCCCGCCACCGCCGCCGCTCCGGTCGCGCCGCCCGTCACGGCCGCCAAGAAGCTGATGCTGTCCGTCAACAACATCGAGGTCGTCTACAACGACGTCATCCTCGTGCTCCGCGGCCTCAGCCTGGAGGTGCCGGAGGGCGAGATCGTGGCCCTGCTGGGCGCCAACGGCGCCGGCAAGTCGACGACGCTGAAGGCGATCTCCGGCCTGCTGAAGACCGAGGACGGCGAGGTCACGCGCGGCGACATCACGTTTGCCGGCGAGCGCATCAACGGCATCGACCCCGACAAGATTGTCCGCAAGGGCATTTTCCAGGTGATGGAAGGCCGGCGCATCATCGCCGACATGACCTGTCTGGAGAATCTGCGCCTGGGCGCCTTCACCCGCCGCGACAACGGCGTGAAGGACGACCTCGACATGGTCTTCCAGTATTTCCCCCGTCTGAAGGAACGCACCGGGCTCGCCGGCTACCTTTCGGGCGGCGAGCAGCAGATGCTCGCCATCGGCCGCGCGATGATGGCCCGGCCGAAGCTGATCCTGATGGACGAGCCGAGCATGGGCCTGTCGCCGCTGATGGTGAAGGAGGTGTTCGGCATCATCCAGCAGATCAACAAGGATCTGGGTGTCACCATCCTGCTGGTCGAGCAGAACGCCCGCATGGCGCTCCAGGCCGCGACGCGCGGCTACATCATGGAGAACGGCAAGGTCGTGCTCGACGGAACCGCCGAGGAGCTGCGCAACAACGAGGACGTGAAGGAATTCTACCTCGGCGGCGGCAACGAGGAGCGCAAGAGCTTCAAGAACCTCAAGAGCTTCAAGCGGCGCAAGCGCTGGATTTGAGTGTCGAAGCGCCGCCCCCTCAACGGACGCCCCACCGGACGAACGACCATGACCGACTTCTACGACGCGCTCGAAACCCGTTCTTCCGACCAGCGCGAGGCCGAGCTGTTCGCGGCGCTGCCCGCCCACATCGCTCACGCCAAGGCCGCCGCCCCGCATTTCCGCCATCTGTTCGCCGACATCGACGCCGACGCCATCCGCGACCGCGCGGCGCTGGCGACCCTGCCGGTGACGCGCAAGGCGGATCTGATCGCGCTGCAACAGGCGGCGCCGCCCTTCGGCGGGCTGGCGGCGGTGGAGATCGGCCGGCTCGCCCGCGTCTTCGCCTCGCCCGGTCCGATCCACGATCCGGAGCCGCACGGCAAGGATCCCTGGCGCAGCGCCCGCGCGCTCTACGCCGCCGGCTTCCGCGCCGGCGATCTGGCGCACAACTGCTTCGCCTACCACCTGACCCCCGCCGGCTCGATGTTCGAGACGGGCGCGCACGCCATCGGCTGCGCCGTCATCCCGGCCGGCACCGGAAACACCGAGACGCAGGCCCAGGTCGTCGCCCATCTGAAGCCGCGCGGCTACATCGGCACGCCCGACTTCCTGAAGATCATCCTGGAGAAGGCCGACGCGCTTGGGCTCGACGCCTCCTCGATCCGAATCGCCAGCGTGTCGGGCGGGCCCTACCTGCCCGACGCCCGCGCCTTCTACGAGGCGCGCGGGGTGGACGTGTACCAGTGCTACGGCACGGCCGACCTCGGCATCGTCGCCTACGAAACCCCGGCCCGCGCCGGGCTGGTGGTCGACGAGAACGCCATCATCGAGATCGTCCGCCCCGGCACCGGCGACCCGGTGCCCGACGGCGAGGTCGGCGAGGTCGTCGTCACCATCTTCAACCCGGCCTACCCGCTGATCCGCTTCGCCACCGGCGATTTGTCGGCGGTGCTGCCGGGCGCCAGCCCCTGCGGGCGCACCAACATGCGCCTCAAGGGCTGGATGGGCCGCGCCGACCAGACCACCAAGGTCAAGGGCATGTTCGTCCACCCCAGCCAGGTGGCCGAGGTGCTGCGCCGCCACCCGCAGGTGGCGCGTGCCCGGCTGGTGGTCGGCCGCCAGGACGCCAGCGACACCATGCTGCTGCGCTGCGAGGCGGAGGAGAGCGGGGAGGGGTTGGCCGCCGCGATCCGCGACAGCCTCGCCACCGTCACCAAGCTGAAGGGGCTGGTCGAGTTCGTCGGCCCCGGAGCCCTGCCGAACGACGGCAAGGTGATCGACGACACGCGCGCCTGAACCAAGCGCGAGGGACAGGAATGCGGCGGGCGCAACCCCGCCGCCTCTTGCCATAGGTTTTGCCATACGGTAACGTATGGTCAACAAGCGGATGATTGCCGAGGGGAGCGAAACGCCCATGCTGTCCAACCAGTATCCCAGCCTGAATTTCGACCTCGGCGAGTCCGCCGACATGCTGCGCGATTCGGTGCGCAACTTCGCCGCCGCCGAGATCGCCCCGCTGGCCGCCGAGATCGACCGTTCCAACGAGTTCCCCAACCATCTGTGGCGCAAGATGGGCGACCTCGGCATCCTCGGCGTGACCGTGGAGGAGGAATACGGCGGCGCCGCCATGGGCTATCTGGAGCATGTCGTCGCGATGGAGGAGGTCTCCCGCGCGTCCGCCTCGGTGGGGCTCAGCTACGGCGCGCACTCGAACCTCTGCGTGAACCAGATCCGCAAGAACGGCACCGAGGAGCAGAAGCGCCGCTACCTGCCCAAGCTGATCTCCGGCGAGCACATCGGCGCGCTGGCGATGTCGGAGCCGAACGCCGGCTCGGACGTGGTGTCGATGAAGCTGCGCGCCGAGAAGAAGGGCGACCGCTATGTGCTGAACGGCACCAAGATGTGGATCACCAACGGGCCGGACGCCGACACGCTGGTGATCTACGCCAAGACCGATCTGGCCGCCGGCCCGCGTGGCATCACCGCCTTCCTGGTCGAGAAGGGCTTCAAGGGCTTCTCGGTGGCGCAGAAGCTCGACAAGCTCGGCATGCGTGGCTCCAACACCGGCGAGCTGGTGTTCGAGGATTGCGAGGTGCCGGAGGAGAACATCCTGGGCGGCGTCGGGCGCGGCGTGAACGTGCTGATGTCGGGGCTCGACTACGAGCGCGCGGTGCTGTCGGGCGGGCCGCTCGGCATCATGCAGGCCTGCATGGACATCGTGATTCCCTACCTGCACGACCGCAAGCAGTTCGGCCAGCCGATCGGCGAGTTCCAGCTGATGCAGGGCAAGCTGGCCGACATGTACACCATCATGAACGCCGCCAAGGCGTATGTGTACACGGTGGCCAAAGCCTGCGACCGCGGCGAGACCACCCGCAAGGACGCCGCCGCCGCCATCCTCTACTCGGCCGAAAAGGCGACCTGGATGGCGCTGGAGGCCATTCAAACCCTGGGCGGCAACGGCTACATCAACGAATACCCGACCGGCCGCCTGCTGCGCGACGCCAAGCTCTACGAGATCGGCGCCGGCACCAGCGAGATCCGGCGCATGCTGATCGGGCGCGAGCTGTTCAAGGAAACCGCGTGAGCGCCACGCGCCGTCAGGGCTGAAGAACCCATCCGAGGGAAGAGGAACCGAGCATCATGAGCACCGACAGCATCGTCATCGCCGCCGCCGCCCGCACGCCGATGGGCGGCTTCCAGGGCGACCTGCAAGGTCTGACCGGCCCGCAGCTGGGTGCCGCCGCCATCAAGGCAGCGCTGGAGCGCTCCGGCCTGCCGGCCGATTCGGTGGACGAGGTGTTCATGGGCTGCGTGCTGTCGGCCGGCGTCGGTCAGGCCCCGGCGCGCCAGGCGTCGCTCGGCGCCGGGCTGCCCAAGGCGGCCGGCTGCACGACCATCTCCAAGGTCTGCGGCTCGGGCATGCGGGCGGTGATGTTCGCCCACGACGTCATCAAGGCCGGCTCGGCCAGGGTGGTGGTGGCCGGCGGCATGGAGAGCATGTCGAACGCCCCCTATCTGCTCGACCGCGCGCGCGGCGGCTACCGCATGGGGCATGGCAAGGTGCTCGACCACATGTTCTTCGACGGTCTGGAGGACGCCTACGACAAGGGCCGCCTGATGGGCACCTTCGCCGAGGAGTGCGCCGGCTCCTACAGCTTCACCCGCGAGGCGCAGGACGCCTTCGCCATCGAGAGCCTGAACCGCGCCCGCAAGGCGACGGAGAACGGCTCCTTCGCGTCCGAGATCGTCCCGGTGACGGTCAAGGGCCGCAAGGGCGACACCATCGTCGACAAGGACGAGCAGCCACTGAAGGCCGACCCGGCCAAGATCCCGACGCTGAAGCCGGCCTTCGCCAAGGACGGCACGGTGACGGCGGCCAACGCCTCGTCGATCTCGGACGGCGGCGCCGCGCTGATCGTCACCACCCGCAGCGAGGCCGACAAGCGCGGCCTGCGGGTGATCGCCGAGATCAAGGGCCACGCCAACCACGCCCAGGCCCCGGCGCTGTTCACCACCGCCCCGGTCGGCGCCATGCGCACCCTGTTCGAGAAGACCGGCTGGAGCGCCGGCAGTGTCGATCTGTTCGAGATCAACGAAGCCTTCGCGGTCGTCACCATGGCGGCGATGCGCGACCTCGACCTGCCGCACGACAAGGTCAACGTGCATGGCGGCGCCTGCGCGCTCGGCCACCCGATCGGCGCCTCGGGTGCCCGCATCCTCGTGACGCTGCTGGCCGCGCTGGAGAAGTACGACCTGAAGCGCGGCGTCGCGAGCCTGTGCATCGGCGGCGGCGAGGCCACGGCCATCGCGGTCGAGCGGGTGGGCTGACACCTCCCTCTCCCCCTGTCCTTCTTCCCCTTCTCCCCCCCAGGGAGAGGGGCGGGGTGAGGGGGAACCGTCTGCCGGACGCTCGTCGCAGCGCAACCCCCTCACCCTAACCCTCTCCCCGGGGGGGAGAGGGGACCAAGAAGGAAGGGAAGAGGACACCCCATGCACCTGACCGAAGAACAGACCATGGTCCGCGACATGGCCCGCGCCTTCGCGCAGGACCGTCTCGCGCCCACCGCCGCCGAGCGTGACCGCAGCGGCGCCTTCCCCAAGGCGGAGCTCGCCGCGATGGGCGAACTCGGTCTGATGGGCATGCTGGTGCCGGAGGCGTTCGACGGCGCCGCCTCCGACCATGTCGCCTACGCGCTCGCCATCGAGGAGATCGCCGCCGGCGATGGCGCCGTCTCCACCATCATGAGCGTGCACAATTCGGTCGGCTGCATGCCCATCCTGAAGTTCGGCGACGCCGAGCAGAAGGAGCGCTTCCTGAAACCCATGGCGCGCGGCGAAAAGCTCGGCGCCTTCTGCCTGACCGAGCCGCAGGCCGGTTCCGACGCGTCCGCCATCAAGACCCGCGCCCGGCGCGACGGCAACCACTGGGTCCTCAACGGCACCAAGCAGTTCATCACCTCGGGCGCCAACGCCGACGTCGCCATCGTCTTCGCCGTCACCGACCCGGCGGCCGGCAAGAAGGGACTGACCGCCTTCATCGTGCCGACCGACACCCCCGGCTATCAGGTGGCCCGCACCGAGGAGAAGCTCGGCCAGCACTGCTCCGACACCTGCCAGATCGTCTTCGAGGACTGCCGCATCCCCGCCGACCTGATGCTGGGCGCCGAGGGCGGCGGTTACAAGGTGGCGCTGGCCAACCTGGAAGGCGGGCGCATCGGCATCGCCTCGCAGTCGGTCGGCATGGCGCGGGCGGCGCTCGACCACGCGGTGCGCTACGCCCAGGAGCGCCAGAGCATGGGCGTGCCGATCGTCCAGCATCAGGCGGTCGCCTTCCGGTTGGCCGACATGGCGACCCGCGTCGAGGCGGCCCGCCAGCTCGTGCTGCACGCCGCCTCCCTGCGCGACGCCGGAGTGCCCTGCATGAAGGAGGCGGCGATGGCCAAGCTGTTCGCGTCCGAGATGGCCGAGAAGGTCTGCTCCGACGCCATCCAGATCCATGGCGGCTACGGCTACTTGAACGACTTCCCGGTGGAGCGCATCTACCGCGACGTCCGCGTCTGCCAGATCTACGAGGGCACCAGCGACATCCAGCGGTTGGTCATCAGCCGCGCTCTGGTCCAGTAACCCGGTTTCAAGAAAGACCACCAAGGGGGAGGGTGACGGCATGACCGTCCTGAAGAGCGCCATCAACGCGCGCTCCGCCGAGTTCCAGACCAACGCCGACGCCATGGCGGCGCTCGTCGCCGACTTGCGCCGGAAGGTGGCGGCCATCCAGGAGGGCGGCGGCGCGAAGGCCCGCGACAAGCACCTCGCGCGTGGCAAGCTGCTGCCGCGCGAGCGTGTCCGCCAGCTTCTCGACCCCGGCTCGCCCTTTCTCGAACTGTCGCAGATGGCGGCGCACGAGGTCTATGACGACAACGTGCCGGCCGCCGGCATCATCACCGGCATCGGCAGCGTCGCCGGCCGGGAATGCATGATCGTCGTCAACGACGCCACCGTGAAGGGCGGCACCTACTACCCGCTGACGGTCAAGAAGCATCTCCGCGCCCAGGAGATCGCGCAAGCCAACAACCTGCCCTGCATCTATCTGGTGGATTCGGGCGGCGCCAACCTGCCCAACCAGGACGAGGTCTTCCCCGACCGCGACCATTTCGGCCGCATCTTCTTCAACCAGGCCAACATGTCGGCGGACGGCATCCCGCAGATCGCCGTCGTCATGGGAAGCTGCACCGCCGGCGGCGCCTATGTGCCCGCCATGTCGGACGAGGCGATCATCGTCCGCAACCAGGGCACCATCTTCCTCGGCGGCCCGCCGCTGGTGAAGGCGGCGACCGGCGAGGTCGTCTCGGCCGAGGATCTCGGCGGCGCCGACGTCCATTCCCGCACCTCGGGCGTCACCGACCATTACGCGATGAACGACGGCCACGCGCTGGCGATGGCGCGCACGGTGGTGTCGAACCTGAACCGCACCAAGCGCATCGACCTGGATCTGCGCGCGCCGGAGGAACCGGCCTTCGACCCGCGCGAACTCTACGGCGTCATCCCCAGCGACGCGCGCAAGCCTTTCGACGTGCGCGAGGTCATCGCGCGGGTGGTCGACGGCTCGCGCTTCGACGAGTTCAAGCCGCTCTACGGCACGACGCTGGTGACCGGCTTCGCCCACATCCACGGCTACCCGGTCGGCATCGTCGCCAACAACGGCATCCTGTTCAGCGAGTCCGCGCTGAAGGGCGCGCACTTCATCGAGCTGTGCTGCCAGCGCCGCATCCCGCTGGTCTTCCTCCAGAACATCACCGGCTTCATGGTCGGCCGCAAATACGAGGCCGGCGGCATCGCCAAGGACGGCGCCAAGCTGGTGACGGCGGTCGCCTGCGCCAAGGTGCCGAAATTCACCGTGGTCATCGGCGGCAGCTACGGCGCCGGCAACTACGGCATGTGCGGCCGCGCCTACAGCCCGCGCTTCCTGTGGATGTGGCCGAACGCCCGCATCTCGGTTATGGGCGGCGAGCAGGCGGCCGGCGTGCTGGCCCAGGTCAAGCGCGACGCGCTGGAGGCCCAGGGCAAGAGCTGGCCGGCGGAGGAGGAGGAAGCCTTCAAGGCGCCGATCCGCCAGCAGTACGAGCACCAGGGCCACCCCTATTACGCCAGCGCCCGGCTGTGGGACGATGGCATCATCGACCCGGCCGACACCCGCATGGTGCTCGGCCTCGGCCTGTCCGCCTCCCTCAACGCGCCCGTGCCGAAGACCCCCTTCGGCGTCTTCCGGATGTGATGGTGCACCCCATGAGCGACATCTTGATCGACATCGCCGGCAACGGCGTCGCCACCGTCACCATGAACCGGGGCGAGGTCCACAACGCCTTCAACGAGCAGGTGATATCCGGCCTGACCGACGCCTTCCGCCAGGTCGGCGAGAATCCGGACGTCCGCGTCGTGCTGCTGCGCGGCGTCGGCAAGAGCTTCTCCGCCGGGGCCGACCTCGGCTGGATGAAGAAGATGGCCGGCTACTCCTACGAGGAGAACGTGACCGACGCCATGGGGCTTGCCACCATGCTGCGCACGCTGGACGAATGCCCGAAGCCGACGGTCGCCGTGGTGCAGGGGCCGGCCTTCGGCGGCGGCGTCGGGCTGGTCTCGGCCTGCGACATCGCCGTCGGCGTCGAGACCGCGACCTTCGCGCTGTCCGAGGTGCGGCTCGGCATCATCCCCGCCGCCATCAGCCCCTACGTCATCGGCGCCATCGGCGAGCGCGCCTGCCGGCGCTACTTCCTGACCGGCGAGCGCTTCTCCGCCGCGGAAGCGCAGCGCATCGGCCTGCTGCACGAGATCGTGGCATCCGACGCGCTGGAGGAGGCGGTCGCCCGCATCGTCAAGGGGCTGACCGACAGCGCCCCCACCGCCGTCACCGCCGCCAAGGAGCTGATCCGCGCCGTCGCCCGCCGTCCGCTGACCGACGCGGTCGTCCGCGACACCGCCGAGCGCATCGCCCGCCAGCGGGCCAGCGCCGAGGGCAAGGAGGGCGTCGGTGCCTTCCTCGACAAACGCAACCCGTCCTGGCGGAGCTGAGATCACGATGCCCAGCGCAATGTTCGACACGATTCTCATCGCCAACCGGGGCGAGATCGCCTGCCGGGTCATCCGCACCGCCCGCCGGATGGGCATCAAGACCGTCGCCGTCCATTCCGAGGCCGACGCCAAGGCCATGCACGTCCAGATGGCCGACGAGGCCGTCTGCATCGGCCCGGCCCCGGTCGGCGAGAGCTACCTGCGCGGCGACGTCATCCTCGACGTCGCCAGGCGGACGGGCGCGCAGGCGATCCATCCCGGCTACGGCTTCCTGTCGGAGAACGCCGGCTTCGCGGCGGCCTGTGCCGAGGCGGGCGTTGTCTTCATCGGCCCGCCGATCGAAGCGATCCGCGTCATGGGCTCCAAGGCCGAATCCAAGCGGCTGATGGCCGGTGCCGACGTGCCGCTGGTCCCCGGCTACCACGGCCAGGACCAGGATTTCGCCACCCTCTCGTCCGAGGCCGAGCGCATCGGCTACCCGGTGCTGGTCAAGGCGTCGGCCGGCGGTGGCGGCAAGGGCATGCGCGTCGTGCGCTCGGCCGGTGAACTGGCCGACGCGGTGGCCGGTGCCCAGCGCGAGGCCAAGGCCGCCTTCGGCGACGACAGCTTGCTGCTGGAGAAGTATCTCTCCCGCCCGCGCCATGTCGAGATTCAGGTCTTCTGCGACACCCACGGCAACGGTGTCTATCTGTTCGAGCGCGACTGCTCGGTGCAACGCCGCCACCAGAAGGTGATCGAGGAGGCGCCGGCCCCCAACCTGCCCGACGATCTCCGCCGCCGCATGGGCGAGGCGGCCGTCGCCGCCGCCAAGGCGGTGAACTATGTCGGCGCCGGCACGGTCGAATTCCTCTACGAGGATGGCGGCTTCTACTTCATCGAGATGAACACCCGCCTCCAGGTCGAGCATCCGGTGACCGAGAAGATCACCGGCCTCGATCTGGTCGAGTGGCAGCTGCGCGTCGCCGCGGGCGCCGAGTTGCCGCTGCGCCAGGAGCAGCTGACCCGCAAGGGGCACGCCTTCGAGGCGCGGCTCTACGCCGAGGATCCGCAGCGCGACTTCCTGCCGGCCATCGGCACGTTGGTCCGCCTGCGCCCGCCGGCCGAGAACGACCATGTCCGCGTCGACACCGGCGTCCGCGAGGGCGACGCGGTGACGATGTTCTACGATCCGATGATCGCCAAGCTGATCGTCTGGGACGAGGACCGCGACGCGGCGCTCCGCCGCCTGCGCGTCGCGCTGGCCGCTTACGAGGTGGTCGGCGTCACCACCAACATCGGCTTCCTCGGCGCCATCGCCGGGCACCCGGCCTTCCGCGCGGTGGAGATCGACACCGGCTTCATCGAGCGCCACCGCGCCGACCTGCTGCCGCCGCCGGCCCCGGTCGCCGACGCGGCGCTGGCCGCGGCATCCCTGTCGGTGCTGCTGCGCCGCCGGGCCGAGGCGCGGTCCTCGCTGCGCGCGGCGTCGGACCCGCATTCGCCCTGGCTGTTCGCCAACGGCTGGCGGCTGAACGAGGAAAGCCACTACGATCTCAGCCTGATCGATGGCGATGCCGCCCGTGCGGTGACCCTGCATTTCCGGCCCGACGGCTATGAGGTCGTGGTGGACGGCGGCGCGCCGATCCGGGCGACCGGCGTGTCTTTTGAGGACGGCGTGCTGACCGCCGGGCTGGGCGGCCGGCGGGTGCGGGCGACGGTGGTCGCGCAGGGGCTCGACCTGACGGTGCTGATCGACGGCGTGGTGTCGCGGCTGAAGCTTGACGATCCCAGCGCCCGCGCGGCGGAGCAGGAGGGTGGCTCCGGCCGTCTGACGGCGCCGATGCCGGGCACGGTGGTCCGCGTGCTGGTCGAGGCCGGGCAGCTTGTCGAGGCCGGCGCACCTTTGATGTTGCTGGAGGCCATGAAGATGGAGCACACCATCAAAGCCCCGGCGGCCGGGACCGTCTCCGCCGTGAATTTCGCGGCGGGCGACCAAGTGTCCGAGGGCGCCGACCTGCTCGTTCTCGACATCGCGGAGACCTGACCGATGATCCTGCCCAAATTCGTCCGCATGGTGGAGGTCGGCCCGCGCGACGGCCTCCAGAACGAGAAGGCCCTCGTGCCGACCGCCGTGAAGATCGCGCTGGTCGAGAAGCTGGCCGACGCCGGTCTCGGCGTCGTCGAGGCGGCCAGCTTCGTCTCGCCCAAATGGGTGCCGCAGATGGGCGACAGCGCCGAGGTGCTGGCCGGGATCGCGCGCAAGCCCGGCGTGCGCTACGCCGCCCTGACCCCGAACCTGAAGGGGCTGGAGGGCGCCCTGGCGGCCAAGGCCGACGAGGTGGCGGTGTTCGGCGCCGCCTCGGAGAGCTTCAGCCGGAAGAACATCAACTGCTCGATCGCCGAGAGCCTCGACCGCTTCGCCCCCGTCATGGAGCAGGCCAAGGCGGCCGGCGTGCCGGTGCGCGGCTATGTCTCTTGCGTGCTCGGCTGCCCCTACGAGGGGGAGATCGCGCCGGCGGCGGTGGCGGAGGTCGCCGCAAGGCTCTACGCCATGGGTTGCTACGAGATCTCGCTCGGCGACACCATCGGCACCGGCACGCCGACCAAGGCGCAGACGATGATCGCGGCGGTCGCCGAGCAGGTCCCGGTGGACAAGCTCGCCGTCCATTTCCACGACACCTACGGGCAGGCGCTGGCCAACATCCTGGCGGCGTTGCAGATGGGGGTGGCGGTGGTCGACAGCTCGGTCGCCGGCCTGGGCGGCTGCCCCTACGCCAAGGGAGCGTCCGGCAACGTGGCGAGCGAGGACGTGCTCTACATGCTGAACGGCCTCGGCATTGAGACCGGGGTTGATCTGGATCGTCTGGTTGGGGCCGGGGCGTTCATCAGCGACGCCATCGGCCGGCCGACGGCGTCGAAGGTGGCCCGCGCTCGTGGTTGTGCGTGAGGGTTGCCTTCACGACGACGAAGGGCCGCATCCCGGCAGGGTGCGGCCCTTTCCCTGTGCGGGGCGGTCAGGGCGCCCGTGAGTCGGGGGGCAGGCAACCATGCGGGCGTGGGCAATCCGGACAGCAGACAGGCCGTCAGCTTGTTCGGGTCCACGAAAGCCGGATCGACACCGGGAAGCGTGGTCAGGGGGTCATCATGCACAGTCGATGACCGGAGCATCCCGCGAGCGTTGGCGACGGTCCAGGGTCAACGGTGTCGCAGCGTCCCCACCACCTGCCAGCCCATGCAGGCCGCCTGCAACGCCACCACCGCCAGCATGGCCATGCGGTGGCCCTCCGGCGCGTAACCCGCTCCCGCCGGAAACAGGCCGAGGAAAGCGCCGATGGCCGGTTGCAGGGTGAAGGCGACGACGAACATCAGCAGGTTCACCGCCGTGCTGACCCGCCCCGCCAGCTCCGCCGGGAAGCGTTGGGTCAGCAGCGAATAGCCCATCACCGAGGCGCTGGCGAAATAGGAGTACAGCACCCATTCCACCGCCGGCGACAACCCGCCGACACCCAGCGCCATGGCGCCCTGCACCGCGACGGCGAGGCCCACCCCGACGGTCTGCACCGTCAGCGGCGTCAGTCCGAACCGCCGCGCCGCGTCGGCGATCAGCCCGAAGGATGCGTAGCCGGCCACCATCGCCACCGCCGCGTGTTGCAGGTGGGTCGCCACCGCCAGCCGGTCCATCGCCTCGACGTCGCGCAGCCAGGGCCCCGCCCACAGGCTGATGTAGGCGAGGAAGCCACCCTGCACCGTGGCGCAGGCCGGCGCCAGCCGCCAGAAGACCGGGCTGCGGAACACCGCCGCCGTGCCGCGCAGCATGTCCCCCAGCGTGGCGTGTCCGGAGCCCTCCGGCCGGCGCTCCGGCACGGTGACGAACAGCGCCACGGCGACCGCCACCGTCGCCGCCGCGATTCCCAGGAACAGCCCCCGCCAGTCGGTGAGGTCGAGCAGCAGCCGCACCGGCGTGGTGGCGAACACCGCGCCCAGGCCGCCGCAGGCGAGGAACAGCCCGTTGACCAGCGGCAGCCGTTCGCGCGGCCACCACATGACGTTGGCGGTCAGCGCCGCCATCAGGCAGGCCGACACCCCCAGCCCGATCAACGCCCGCCCCACGGCCAGCGTCGCCAGATCCCCGCCCAGCGCGAACAGCGCCGCTCCGGCCGCCGCGACCACCAGCAGGGCGCTTTCCACCCGGCGCGGCCCGTAACGGTCGAGCAGCAGGCCGAGCGGCGGCTGGAACAGCCCGAAGGCGATGAAATAGGCGCTGGTCAGGAAACCCAGCCCGGCCGCCGTGACGCCCAGTGCCGCCGTCAACTCGTCGGCGATCACCGCGTTGACGGTGCGGTACAGGTAGGACAGGAAATAGGCCAGTGCGAAGGGCAGGAAAACGGTCAGGATGCGGCGGGCGACGCTGTGCGTCTCCGGCGCGTCCATGCGGACGGCGGTCGTGTTCGTCACCGGTTCGGCTCCCCACGCGGCGTTTTCCGCCGCTGCTTCTGTCGCTGTTTCCGTTGGTCGCGCGGCGCCGCCGCGCGTCTTCTCCCAAGCGTCAGCTAACCCCAGCCGGGGTGCCCCGTCCAGCGAAACCCCGCCCAAATTGTTCGCGGTACGAACTTGACGCAGGGCGTGAACCGGCGCACCCTTGGATCCGTGATGGATGGTGCCCGACACGCATTGATCCCACAACGCCGACCGGTCTGACCGACCGGCCGGATTGAAGGCTGGAGTTCGAGCGGCAACGCCCCGGTGGCCGTCCCAGTACGGACCACGCTCACAGACCACGTTGCCCGTCCGGCTGACCGGCGGCGGAGCCATACCCGGGTGGCTCCGCCGCCGATTGTTTTTGGGCCGCTTTTTTGCCCCTTTCCGTCCCTGGGCCTTCCCCCGAAGCGTCATTCCCTTGTCACGCACATCGCGCGCGGCGAACACACGCGCGGCGATCCGCTGGTCCGATCGGCCGTTTTCACGGTTGATCGGATGAGGCCATCCTGTTTTTCCCCGGACGTTTGCCTCTGATATCGAACGAAATTCAAACGAAAATTCAGGAAAGATTGATCGGCTTTTGCAAAATGGGGGTAGCGCCTGTGGCTTTAACGAGCCATTAACCAGGATAGTCTGAATTTAGGCTCATCAGACGCGGCCAGTTCAGCCGATCCGGTGATGGCGATTTAGCGGCATCATGGCGGCGGACGCACCGTACGGCAACCCTTCTCCCGTTTTCCGCTTCCGAAAGGCCCGACCCCATGACCGTGACGGGTGTCCTCCGCAAGGCGGCCGATGCCGGAGCCGACAGGCTCGGCCAAGCCCGTCACGCGGGCCTTCTGCTGGCGGTCCTGCTGCTGGCCGGCTGCCCCGGCACCACCGGCGCGCCCGGCGCCGGCTTTCCCGATGCCTCGTCGGCGAACCGGGCGATGCTGACCCCGGTGCCGAAGGTGAAGCCGACGCCGCGCCCGGTCGTTCCGGCCGCCGCGCCGGCGGCCCCCGCCGATCCCCTGGTCGCGGCGCTGCCGCCGCCGGTTCCAGGCGACATCCCGGTCGTCGCGGTTCCCCCACCCGCTCCCGCAACCCCCAACGCCGACCCCGACAGCCTCGTCGGGCTGGACGAAGTCCAGACCCTTCATCTCCTGGGTTCCCCCGTTGCGCGGGAAGAGGCGCCGCCGGCCAAGGTCTGGCGGTACGCCAAGGGCGATTGCACGCTCAAGGTCTTCTTTTTCATGGATATGACCGCCTCCCAGGACTTCCGCGCCCTCTCCTACGACATGAAGAGCAGCCCCAATGTCCCTGATGCAGACCATCGATGCTTCGCCCAGCTCCTCGCTCAAGCCGGTTCTGCCGGACGCTAAGGGAGGGATGGCCGCCATGACCGAGACGACGATCGCCCGTATCGCGCTGGTGGACGACGACGACCTGTTCCGCGAATCGCTCAGCCTCAACCTCGGCGACGAGGGCTACGAGGTCATCACCTTCGACCGCGGCGAGCCGGCGCTGGATTTCTTCGCCGCCGGCGGCTCGGTGGACATCGTGCTGCTCGACTGGCGCATGCCCAAGATGGACGGCATCGACGTGCTGCGCCAGATGCGGGCGCGCGGGATCGACGCTCCGGTGATCTTCCTGACCGTGCTGTCGGACCAGATCTACGAGGAGGCGGCGCTGGCCGGCGGCGCGCTCGACTTCGTCGAGAAGTCGCGCAGCCTGTCGATCCTGCTCAAGCGCATGCGCCTGATCCTCGACGGCATCAAGGGCGGCGCCGAGGAGGCCGAGGGCGCCGGTCCGCAGACCGTCCACACGCTGGGCGAGCTGGAACTGCGCCTGGACAACAGCCGTGCCTTCTGGATGGGCAAGCGGATCGACCTGACGCTGACCGAGTTCAACATCGTCAAGCTGATGTCGACCCGGCCGGAGGAGGACGTCTCCTACCGCGAGATCTACGATCTGGTGCACGGCAAGGGCTTCATGGCCGGCTACGGCCCGTCGGGGTACCGCGCCAACGTCCGCGCCTTCATCAAGCGCATCCGCCAGAAGTTCCGCGCGGTCGACGCCGGTTTCGCCTGCATCGAGAATTATCCGGGCTTCGGCTACCGCTGGGGCAAGGGCGAGGGCGGCACGGCCCAGATGCGCGACGATTCCCGCGACGACGACGCCTCCACCGCCGAGGATGCCCTGATCGATGGCGCTGCTGCCGATTGATGCCGGAACGCGGGCGACCGGCGATGCCGGCCGTCCGCTTCGCGACCGTTCGCTCCATGGCCGGACCTCCGGTCGTTTGCGCTGGCTGTGGCGTTCGCTCGCCAGCCGGCTGGTCCTGCTGACCCTCGTGTTCCTGGCGGTCCCGGTCCTGCTCTACGACCAGTTCCAGCGGGCCGACGAGGCCTCCCAGTTGCTGCTGCTGCACAGCGCGCAGCGCCAGGGCGAACTCATCGCCCGCGCGCTGGAGCCGGAGCTGGCGGTGATCGACCGCAGCGCCCTGCCGGCGCTGAGCGGTACGCTCGCCCGCTTCGCCGACGAGCGCACGCGGCTGAAGCTGCTGGTCCGGCCGCGCGCCGGCTCGGGCGCGGAAGCCTTCTACTACGTCGCCGCCGCGCCCGGCCTGCCGACCGCCGATCTCGACGTCGAGCGCCGTCAGCTGCTCGGCCAGGGCGTGCTCGACCGGCTGGGCACGAGCTGCGCCGGGAATTCGACCCTCGCCATGCGGGTGCCGCACGCCTCGGGCGGCGAGGAGGTGCTGTCCTCCATCACCCCGATCAAGACGAATTTCGGCTGCTGGGCGCTGGTGACCAGCCACGCGACCGAGGGCTACGTCGCCTCGTCGCTCGGGCGGCCCTACTGGCGGACCCCGGCGGTCCAGGCGGCGGCGGCGGTCTATCTGGCGATGGCCCTGCTGGTTCTGGCCGTGCTGGCCGGGGTGTGGCGGAACCTGCACCGCTTCGGCGACCTCGCCCGCGACCTCGTCGGTGGCGAGGGGGCCGGGGACGACGGCAAGGCGTCCTTCGCCGAGCGCAACACGGTGCCCGAGCTGTCCGGGGTCGCCGAGGATTTCGACCGGCTGGTCGACACGCTGCGCGACAGCTCCCGTTCGCTGCGCCGCGCCGCCGAGGACAACGCCCACGCCTTCAAGACGCCCATCGCGGTGATCCGCCAGTCGGTGGAGCCGCTGCGCCGCGCCCTGCCGACCGACAACGCCCGCAGCCAGCGCGCCCTGACGATGATCGAGAAGTCGGTGGACAAGCTCGACGGGCTGGTCTCCTTCGCCCGCCGGATGGACGAGGCGGCGGCCGACCTGCTGGCCCCGATCCGCCGCCGGGTCGACCTGTCGGCGCTGGTCGAGCGGATGGCCAGCGGCTACACCGGGCTGCTCGCCGAACGGCAGCTCCACATGCGCTCGCGGATCGACGCCGGGCTGGTGGTGCGGGCCAGCGAGGAGACGCTGGAGACCATCGTCGAGAATCTGGTGGAGAACGCCGTCAGCTTCTCCCCCGCCGACGGCGCCGTCAGCGTGCGGCTGACCCGTGTCGGCGCCTGGGCCGAGCTGGTGGTCGAGGACGAGGGGCCGGGCGTCGATCCGGCCAACCTGGACCGCATCTTCGAGCGCTACTTCTCCCAGCGCGAGCCGGGGCGCGGCATGCCGGAGGACGAGGCGGCGGCCCAGCAGGCCGGGTCCACCCATTTCGGGATCGGCCTGTGGATCGTCCGCCGCAACATCGAGGCGTTCGGCGGCCGGGTCCGCGCCGAGAACCGCCCGTCGGGCGGTCTCCGGATGACGGTCGCGCTGCCGGTCGCCGGGTGAGGGGGCAAGCGCCCCCGTGCCCTCAGCAGTCGGCGTCCTGCGTCGGCATCAGCTCATACTGCGGCTTGAAGCCCGGCAGGGCGCGCATGCGGGCGGCCCAGGCCTGGATGTTGGGGTATTTGGCGGCGTCGACCGCCGATTCCTCCAGCAGGTCGATCCAGGGGAAGGCGAAGATGTCGGCGATGGTGACGCGCCCGCCCTCGATGAAGTCATGGCCGGCGAGATGCTGGTCGAACAGGGCCAGTCCCGAGGCGGCCGAGGCGTCGATCCAGGGCAGCGCGTTGGCGTCGCCGTTGAACTTGCGCACCGCGCGGGCGCGCTGCACCGGCAGCAGCACGTCGGCCAGCCAGCTCAGCCATTCGGCCAGACGCAGCTTCTCGACCGGGTCGCGGCCGCCGAACTTTCCGGTCTGCTCGGCCAGATAGGGCAGGATGACGTTGGATTCCGACAAAGCGAGGTCGCCATGGACCAGCGTCGGCACCCGGCCGAAGCGGTTGATCGCCAGATAGCCGGGCGTCTTCTGCTGGCCGCTGCGCAGATCGACATGGCGGTAGGTGAAGGGGATGCCGGCGAGGCGGAAGAACAGGGCGATGCGAAAGGCCGGCTGCGAGTTGTTGTTGCCGTGGAGGGTGAAGGCGGCGGTCACGGTCTCTGGTCTCCCTTTCCGGTTCCGCGGCGTCGTGCCGCGGTTGGGAGAACCATGGCCGGAAACCGCAAGCCCGCGCCAGCGGAAACGCCGTGGAACGTGTCGCAGCCCCGCCGGGCGGGCCGGCTTGACCGGTCCCGCTTCTTTCACTAGAGACTCCGTCGTGACGGGTGATGGTCCCGGACAACGCCACCGGACCGGAACCGATGCCGGTTTTCCAACGGCGAAGGCGCGGCGGCATGGACATGGACAGAGGCGGAGCGGACAGGGGCGGAGCGGCGCCGTCGATCCTGGTGGTGGAGGACAACGCGCTGATGCGCAAGCTCTTCGTCCGCTGCCTGGAGGAGGGCGGCTACGAGGTCGCCGAGGCGACCGACGCGCGGACCGTGCTGGAGCGGATGCGCGATCTGCGGCCCGATCTGGTCGTGATGGACATCGTCATGCCCAACCTGTCGGGGATCGAGGTGGTCCGCCAGATCCGCGCCGACGCCGATCTGGCGGCGACGCCGGTGGTGGCGGTGACCAATCTGGCCTCGGACGCCGACAGGCGCCGGCTTTCCGATGCCGGGTTCGACGCGCATATGCCCAAGCCGGTCAAGCCGAAGGAGCTTCAGTCGGTCGTTGCCGGTTTCCTCAAGGCGCCGACCGCCTGACGCCGGCCCTGTCGGCAGCAGAAGGGAGTTCGGGATGCGGCGGCCGTGGTTCATGCCGGGCGGTGTGGTTCTGGCGCTTCTGGCCGGCGGCCTCGCTGCCGGCGGCGTCGCGGCCGGCGACGTGCCGCCGACCGACTGGCCGAGCAGCCAGCGGCACGAGGAATACCGCGTGCACCCGCCCCGCCAGTTCGTGCCGCCCCGCATGCGCTACACCCACAGCCGCAAGGTCTACGTGTTCCCCAACGGCCTGGACGGCTTGGCGACGCTCGACCGCACCCTGTCGCACCTGTGCCAGCGCGGCGCCTTCATCCAGAGCAGCGACGGCTTCTACTGGGCGGTGACGCCCGGCCGGCGCTACGGGGTGGCCTTTTCCGGCGGCGCCAACCTGGAGGATCCGCAGCAGAAGCGGCAGGCCGGAAAGGTCTATTTCTTTCACAACCAGGACAGCCGCTGCACCGTCCATGTCGGCGATCAGGCCAAGCTGATGCCGCATTACGTCGGTTCGTAGCGCCACCCCTGCGGGCCGGCCGATCAATCCCGCCAAGCCGGTGGGGGGTTATCGGACCAAGGGGGTGGGAAGTGGGCGGCCGACCGCGAAGCGGATGTTCTCGCTGTTCACGCTGTCGCCCGGCCCGAACTGGAAACTGCCGACGCTGCCGTCCGGGTTGGTGCCGAACAGGATGAAGCCGGGGCCGACCCCGCTGGTGACGGTGCGGGTCTTGCCGTCGACCAGCTCGCTCTGCTCGCGCACCGTCGGGTAATTGGCGTAGAGCGTCTGGAGTTCCGGATGCGCCGCCTGCACCGCCGGCGGCAGGGTGGCGAAGCCGTAATGGGTGACCGACGAGGCGTCGAGCACCATCAGGAAGGCACCGCCGGGGCCGTTGGGGATCGGCTTGCTCATCACCACCATGACGTGGCCGGTGTCGTCGGCCGGCTTGCCGCTGTAGGGTTCGCCGCAATGGCCGGGCAGGCACCAGGACAGGATGTCGCCGGGCTGCACCGCCGCCAGCGTCTTCACCTCCTGGAAGGGCGCGCCGGCCGGGAGGTTGGCGAAATACTGGCGGTAGACGGTGGCGCGCGGGTAGGGCCGTCCGGCTTCGCCCGCGACCTGCGGCTGGTAGGCGCGCACCGCCTCGTAATGCAGCGGCAGCCGTTCCAGATTGTGCGAAACCCAGCCCGAGCAGTCCGCGTCGATGTCCAGCCGGCCCTCGCCATAGGGGCGGATGACGGCGCCGAGCATGCTCGTCTCGTGGACATATTGCGTCTTCGCCAGCTTCTGCGCCAGGGCGGCGGCGTTGCCGATCAGCGTCGCGGCGGGGGCCGTGGCGTCGTCGGCCAGCGCTGGCCGGGCGAGCCCCAGGCCGGCGGCGACACACAGGGCTGCGAGCATGGCAAAACGCATCATGATGGTCGTCTGTCCATTGAGGTTGGTGTGATTAATGCGATCTTAAGGGGATTTCATTGGCGTTCAACACTTATTGCGTGCGTTTTCGCCCGCCGACGGCGCCACTGGGATCGCCAGGAAGCCATCCCCATATAAGGGCGATTCGTCCTCTGGCCCGAGCGTCCGCCCTTGCGCATCCCCCCTCTGAACAGCGTTCTCGACGGCGTCGTCGATGCCGGCGCCCGTCTGCTGGAGCCGAACGTCCGCCTCGGCGTCACCGGCCTGCGGCGGGCCGGCAAGACGGTGTTCGTCTCGACCCTGGTCGACAATCTGCTGAAGGCCGGGCGGCTGCCCTTCCTGGACGTGGTGTCGTCGGGCCGCTTCCAGGCCTCCCGCCTGCGCCCGCAGCCCGACCCCGACGTGCCGCGCTTCGACGTGGAGGGGCATCTCGCGGCGCTGACCGGCCCCGATCCCCATTGGCCGGAGCCGACGCGCGGCATCGGCCAGCTGCGGCTTGCCCTGCGCTACCGGCCGGGGTCGTCGCTGAAGCGGGCGGTGCAGCCGGTGGCGACCCTCAACCTCGACATCGTCGACTATCCCGGTGAATGGCTGCTCGACCTGCCGCTGCTGCGCCAGAGCTTCGCGGAGTGGAGCGCGCTGACGCTCGACCTCGCCGCCCGGCCGCCGCGCGACGAACTGTCCCAATCCTGGCGCGGCTGGCTCGCCACCATCGACCCGGCCACCCCGGCGGAGGAGGATTCGGCGCGGCGCGGGGCGGCGCTCTACACCGACTATCTGCACGCCTGCCGCCGGGCCGACACGCTGCTCAGCCTGATCCAGCCGGGCCGCTTCGTCGAGCCGGGCGACATGAAGGACGCGCCGCTGCTGACCTTCTGCCCGCTGCCGGGCGCCACGCGCGGGCGCGGCAGCCTGTGGGCGCTGATGGAGGAGCGCTACGAGGCCTACAAAACCAACGTCGTCCGCCGTTTCTTCAGCGAGCATTTCGCGCGGCTCGACCGCCAGATCGTGCTGATCGACGTGCTGGGCGCGCTGAACGCCGGGCCGTCCGGCATGGCCGACATGAAGCGCGCCCTGGAACTCAGCCTGGAGCCCTTCCGCCACGGCGGGGCCGGCTGGTTCGACTGGCTGTTCGGCGGCAAGATCGACCGCGTGCTGTTCGCCGCGACCAAGGCCGACCACATCGCCGCCCACCAGCACGCGCAGCTCCGCACGCTGCTCGACCGGCTGGTCGCCGACGCGCGCTCCTCGATCCGTTTCGAGGGGGCGGCGGTCGAGACGATGGCCATCGCAGCGCTGAAATGCACCGACAGCGTGACGACCGAGCATGAGGGCCGGCAGCTCCGCTGCGTGCGCGGCGTGCCGGTCGGGCGCGACCGGCCGACCGTGCTGTTCCCCGGCGAGATCCCGGAGGACGCCGACGCCTTTCCGTCGGAACGCGAGCGCCCCTACAATTTCCTGTCCTTCCGGCCGCCGGCCGATCTCGGCCGCGACCCGCGCGGGCTGCCGCACATCCGGGTCGATCAGGCGCTGCAATTCCTGCTGGGGGATTATCTGGAATGAACGAGCGGACCTCTCACTGGGTTCCGCCGATGGAGCTCGACCCCGCCCGCGCCGCGCCCGTGCCGGTGGCGGAGGAGGAGGCCATCATCGCCGGGCGGGCGGCGGAACTGCTTCCGGTCGCGGACGGGCCGGCGCCGCCGCGCCGCCGGATCGGCCGCTGGCTGATCGGGGCGGTGGCGGCGCTGGTGCTGGTGGCGCTGGGCTTCGACACCGCCGACCTGCTGGGCCGCGCCTTCGCGACCAGCCTGGCGCTCGGCATCCTGGTGGCGCTGCTGGTCGCCATGGCCGGGGTCGCCGCCGTCGCCCTGCTGGTCGGCGAACTGCTGTCTCTGCGCCGTCTGCGCCGCATCGAGGCGCTGCGGGTCGAGGCCGAGCGCCTGACCATCGACAGCCGCCAGGGGGAGGCCGAGCGCTTCGCCGGTTCGCTGGTGGCGCTCTACGCCGCCCGGCCGGATCTGGAGATGGCGCTGGCCGGGGTCCGCGACCACGTCACCGACGCCCACGACGACGGCGAGATCGTCCGGCTGCTCGACCGCGAGGTGCTGGCCCCGCTCGACCGCGCCGCCTACCAGCGGGTGCTGCGGGCCGCGCGCGACACGGCGGTGGCGACGGCGCTGAGTCCGGCGGCGGTGCTCGACTTGGCTGTCGTGCTGTGGCGGAACCTGAAGCTGGTGCGCGAGATCGCCGCCCTCTACGGCGCCCGGCCGGGCTATGTCGGGTCGCTGCGGCTGCTGCGCCGGATGCTCGCCAACATCGCCGTCGCCGGGGTGGCGGAAAGCGCCCACCACGTCGCGGTGGAAGCGCTGGGCGGCTCGCTGGCCGCCGCCGTCTCGACGCGGATGGGGCAGGGCGTCATCAACGGGCTGCTGACCGCGCGGGTCGGCATCACCGCCATGCATCTGTGCCGCCCCATCGCCTTCGGCCCCGACAACCGCCCCAGCCTGAACCGCATCCGCAAGGAACTGCTGTCGCTGCCCAAGCAGGTGTTGTAGCCGGCTCCGCTTCCACGGCGGAACGCCCCGGCCGGAGGACCGGCCGGGGCGCTGCGGGAGGGGTTTGGGAGGAGGGGCCGGGAAAGGCTCAGCGCTGTTGGAGGAGAGCGCGCTGACCGGCGAGGTTGCCGATGCCGGCCGACAGGTTCTGGACGTTGCCGAGGTTGCCGCCGCCGGGCAGCGGGGAGCGGCTGCCGAACTGCTGGACCAGGGCGCTCTGCGAGGCGCGGTTGCCGATGCCGGCCGCCGTGTTGCCGACGATGGCGGTGTTGGAGCCGCCGCCGACCAGCGGGGCGCCGAGGATGCGGCCGGGGCCGCCCTGCATCACGGTGACGCCCTGGCGGGCGACGTTGCCGACGCCGGCGGCCATGTTGCTGACGTCGGCGGTGTTGGCGGTGCCGAGGATGCTGCCGCCGGTCGCCTGCCGGGTCATCGCCGACTGAAGCGCCACGTTGCCGACGCCGGCCGCGGTGTTCGAGATCGTGCTGACGTTCTGCGCGAAGGCCGGGGCCGACAGCAGGGCGACGGTGGCGAAGCCGGCGAACAGGGCGGTGCGGATCATGGCGCGTCTTCCTTCATGGCGGGAATAAGGGGCGGGAATAAGGGGCGGGGAGGAGGGAGGCGAGGCCGGCGGTGGCTGGCCGTCCTGGCCGTCTGCCCTGTCACCGTCTCGATGACCGGACACTAACCCCGCTCCGGATCCCCCGCTGTGAGCCGTGCCACAAACCGGCGCTCTTTCCCAACCGTCAGGCCGGCCGCCGGCATCCGGGCTTGACGCCCGCCCTCGTCCGGGCCGAACGTTCCGGCCCTTTTCCACGACCTGCCGATGGTGCCGACGATGACCGACCTCTCCCCGACCGGCGACAGCCTGATCCGCCACGACGCGCTGGTGGACCTGCTGGCGCGCATCTTCGAACGCCACGGCTGTTCGGAGACGGTGGCGCGGATCCTCGCCGCGAACTGCGCCGGCTGCGAGCGCGACGGTTCCTTCAGCCACGGCGTGTTCCGCATCCCCGGCTATGTCGGCTCGTTGACGAGCGGCTGGGTGGACGGCCGGGCCGTGCCGGTGCTGGAGGAGGCCGGCCCGACCTTCCTGCGGGCCGACGCCGCCAACGGCTTCGCCCAGCCGGCGCTGGAGGCGGCGCGGCCACGGCTGATGGAGATGGCGCGGTCCGGCGGCATGGCCCTGCTGGCGATCCGCAACTCCCACCATTTCAGCGCGCTGTGGCCGGACGTCGAGCCCTTCGCGCGGGAAGGGCTGGTGGCGCTGTCGGTGGTCAACAGCTTCGCCTGCGTGGTGCCGCACGGGGGCCATTCGGCGGTCTACGGCACCAACCCGATGGCCTTCGCCACCCCCTGCGCCGGCGGCGAGCCCATCGTCTTCGACCAAGCGGCCAGTTCCATGGCCAACGGCGACGTGCGCATCGCCGCCCGCGAGGGGCACGATCTGCCACCGGGCTACGGCGTGGACCGCGACGGCGTTCCCACCACCGACCCCAGGGCGGTTCTCGACGGCGGCGCGCTGCTGCCCTTCGGCGGT
Source organism: Azospirillum agricola (assembly GCF_017876095.1). GTDB lineage: Bacteria > Pseudomonadota > Alphaproteobacteria > Azospirillales > Azospirillaceae > Azospirillum > Azospirillum agricola. The sequence continues at coordinate 132,273 of NZ_JAGINM010000015.1, read as the reverse complement.
CACAAGGGCTCGTCCATCGCCTTCCTGATCGAGGTGCTCTCGGCGGCGCTGACCGGCGGGAAATTCTCCTTCGAGGTCGACTGGTCGGCGCATCCGGGCGCCGAAACCCCGCACACCGGCCAGCTCCTCATCCTCATCGACCCGGCGCGCGGCGGAAACGCCGGTTTCGCCGAGCGGGTTCTGACCCTGACGGACCGCGTGCGCGCGGCCGGACAGATGCGCATGCCCGGCGACCGCCGCCACGTCCACCGCGCCCGCACCGACGCGGAGGGCATCCCGCTCGGTGCCGCGAAGCTGGCCGAGCTGCGCGCGCTCGCCTGAGCGCCGGCGGCGTTACGGGCCGGGGCCTCAGGGGCCGGGGCATCACGGGTCGGGCGGCACGGCCTCCATCGTCTCCCAGGGGACGGGCGCCGGCCGCTCGCCGGAGGGCAGCAGGTCGTTGCTGCCCCAGCGCAGCAGCAGGAGCAGGACCCATTCCGCCTTGTTGGAGAAGCCGTATTGCGGGCCGCTCGACGCGACGAGGGCGCCGGTCTTGCGGTCGTAGGCGGTCGCCGCGACCTTGGCGACGCCCTGGGTCAGCTCCTTCTTGAACAGGGAGATTTCGGGCGTCGTGGCGTTCTGGGTCATCGGCAGCGGCACGTTGATGCTGGGGATGCCGACCAGCGAGTTTTCGCTGTCCACCGACAGGGCGCCGACCCGCAGTTCGACGACCGTGTCGGCGCCGTCGCGCGACGACAGGATGCGCGCGCCGCGCCGCAGCAGGGCGTCGCGGATCGCCGAGACGGCGTATTTGTTGTCGTAGCCCTCGACGCTGGCGGCGTCGACATAGACGCTGCCCTGGATCGACAGGGTCTGGGCCAGCCGCTCCGCCGCCTTGTCGGCCGCCGTCGAGATGAGGAGTTGCTCCGTCGCCGTCCGCGCCGGTCGCGTGACCTGCGAGGAGGAGCAGGCGGCCAGCAGCAGCGCCGCGGCCAGGGTGGCGGCGCCCGCCCTGGCGCGGCTTGCGGTCTCGGTCGGGAAGAAACCCATGGAAACGCTCTCGCTTGCTTTTGGGGACGCCCACCATCCCCGGCGGGATGGCGGCGGAGGCCCCCGGCGTCGGCGCCTAGAAGCGCGCGGACACCGACAGCGACCCGTAGGTGTCGGCCTTGTCCTGGCCGTCGAACTCCTTGGTGCGGAAGATGTGGGTGTAGGCGACGCGGACGTCGCTGACCGTCACGGCGAAGCCGAGTTGCAGGTCGCCGACCAGCGGCTTCTTGTCGACGCTGGGGCTGGAGCGGAACGTGTTGCCGTCGAGGAAGATGTCGCGGGCCACGGCGCGGCCCTGGACGCTGGCGAACAGATACCAGCCGAAGCTGCGGTCCGGCTCGAAATAGCTGGTGCCCTGGAAGGGCGGGGCGATGCGTGGCGGGCCGTAATCCTGCGGCAGGTCGGCGCCGATCCGCAGGGTCAGCCCGGCCGAGGCGAGGGTGTAGACGTTGCCGAGGCTGACGCCGAGGTCCGGCGTCGCGTCGAAGGCCAGCCCGAAGGGGGAGGCCGCGTAGACGCCGCGCCAGGCGCGGTTGTAGCTGAGCACCACCCCCGGCTCGTTGCGGAGCTGGTGGCCCCAGCCGCGCGGCTTGCGGGAGTCGGTCAGCCGGTGCACGAATTTCTGCGTCTCGTCGGCGAGCGACGCCGGCCCGACCACCCCGAGCGTCAGGTTCAGGCGGTCCAGCGTGGTCTCCGTCTCGGAGGCGAGGCCGGCGTTGACGTAGAGGAAGCCGGCGTAGGGCCGGTCGCCGGGATCGGGCACCGGCGGCTCGATCTCGCGCGGGGTGAACATCTTCTGGCCGAGCGCGTAGGTGATCCGCCGTTTGGTGCCTTGGTTGAACAGCGGCAGGGCGTCGGCCAGCCCGTCGACCCAGCCCGGCAGGCCGGGCTGCGCCGGGGTGTAGGAAAACTGGATGCCGTTCGTGTAGTGCCGGTCGTCGTTGGCGAACAGGTCGTTCTCGACGATGACGGAGAAGATGCCGTCGGGATCGCGCTCGGTCTTCTGCGCCAGCGCCGGGTTGCCGGGCAGGTTCAGCAGTCCGGCCAGCAGAAAGGCGGTCGCGGGGGAAAGGGCGAGGGATCGGACGGGCCGCCGGATGGAGCGGGGGGCGCGCATGCTGGTCCTCTTCTTGGCGGCGGGAATTTCGATGCGGGTGCTGATTGTTCGTGAATTAAGCGGTATGCGATCGTTTTTGCGATTCCAGAACTGGAGCTTTCTTTCCAAAGCGCAAGCCCTGCCCGCAGGGATTAGCCCGCGCTTCTCGGTCCGGGAAACCCGATGGGCAACCGTCCAAAGCCCCTCCCCGCAAAGGAGAGAGGCTTTTTCCGTCATGCGATTGTCCGAAGACCCCCTGCCCGTCAGTTGACGCGGGGCAGGCTTTCCCGCTCGATCCGCGGCCAGAGATGCGCGACCGAGCGGCGGTATTCGGCGCGCAGCACGCCGAGCCCGTGGAAGCGCTCGGGGATCGGCAGTTCCAGCGCGTCGGTCATGTCGAGCCCGGCCTCCACCGCCGCGCGCAACGTGGCGTCGAGCCAGGTCAGCCAGTCGCGGGTCTGGGCGACGCAGGCCTTGTCGGGGCGGATGTGGCCGTGGTTGGGCACCAGCAGGCGGACGCCGTCCAGCGCCTCGACCGCGTCCAGCGCCTTCAGCCAGTCGGCGACGTCGGCGTGCGGGGTGGTCGGCGTGCGGCCGCAGAAGACGACCCCGCCGGCGAACAGCACGCCGGTCGTCTCGTCGAACAGGGCGAGGTCGGCGGCGGTGTGGCCGTGCAGCGGGATCAGCCGCAGCCGGTGGTCGCCGAAGACGACGGTGGACCCGAACACCGGCTCGTCCGGGATCACCACCTCGGTGCCGCGCATCCAGTCGCCGATCATCCGGTACATGTTCTCGGCGATGCCGGGCCCCTCCTCGCGGATGCCGGCGATGGTGCCGGGCAGGGCCGCGACGGGCGCCTCGGGGGCGAAGGCCTGGGCGCCCAGGAAATAGTCCGGGTGCAGGTTGCTGATGTAGGTCTTGCGGACCGGCTTGTCGGTGACGCGGCGGATCGCGGCGCGCATTTCCTCGCCGTAGCGGCGCGACGGGCCGGTCTGGATGACGATCACCCCGTCGGCGGTGACGATGAAGGCGGCGTTCAGGATGTTGCCGCCGTTGTCGCGGGTGAAATGCTCGGTCGAGCCCTCGAAGACGTAGGTGTCGGGGGCGATCGGCTTGGGCGTCAGCCCGTAAATCCGTGGCCCCTGGGCGCCGGCGGTGCCGGACAGGAGGCTCCCCGCCAGGACGCCGGCGGCCAGAAGCAGGCTTTTCAGGAGGCGGCTGCGCGGCGTCATTGGCCGAGGCTCCGGTCGGCGGCGGCGGTGGGAACGGGCGCCGGCAGCGGGATGGTCGCGGCGATGACGCCGCCCTGGTTGTCGCGCCCGCTCAAGGTCAGCGCCGTGCTGCCCGGCGGCGGGCGGAGGTCGAGCGAGAAGACCGGATCCTCCGACACCGGCTCCAGGCTGTCGATGCGGGCCAGCTCGGGGCCGGGACCGGCGGCGCCATGGGCGCGGACGCTCAGCGTCTCGATGAAATAGGCGGGGATGCCCGCCACGAGGCCGGTGTCGTTGGGGTGGCGGACGCGCAGCCGCAGCCGTGCCGTGCCGTCGGCGCGCGCCGGCCAGGCGCGGGCCTGCACCTCCCCGACATGGTCGGCCCAGTCCGTCTGCGCGTAGGTGGCGGGCGGCGCGCTGCATCCCCCGCCGGCCGCGTCCACCAGCACGCCGGAGACGTGCCAGACCCCGTCGGCGGTGCGGGCGGCGCCGTGGACGGCGGTCGCCTGCTGAATCTTGATGCGGGTGGCGATGGTCGCCGCCGCCCCGTGGGGGTGGTAGCGCAGGACCAGCGGAAACGGGTTGAGGTCGGCGATGGCGACGATCTCGACCACGTCGGGCAGCGCGCTGGCGTCGATGGCGATGGGGACGGCGCGGGTGTCCTCGGCGTCGGCCGGCGCGCTCACCTTGACGCGATCGTCGAAGCGGAGTGGCGCGTCGCCGAAATACTGGTCGCGCAGCGCCTCCCACATGACCGATCCCAGCGGATCGGGCGGATCGGGCGGATCGGCCGCCGCGGCGGAAGGACCGGCGATGGAGACCAGCATCAGCGCGGCAAGCCCCCGCAGTGCGCCGCCCGCGATCATGAACGCCCCGCCCATCGCTTCCCCCCTGCTTCCGGTCCGGCTCCCGGCGCGCCCACGATAAACTTCGTCCGCCTGCGCAATAATTGGACTTTCGTACAAGATCGGGCGGCGAGGCGAGGGGAGGCTGCCGTCAGCCCTGGTTCTGCGCGTCCATCGACAGGAATTGCCGGCGCATGCGCGCGGCGTCGGGCTCGATGCCGGTGAAGAGGCGGAAGGCGTCGGCCGCCTGGTAGACCGCCATGCCGCCGCCGTCCAGCGTCCGGCAGCCGCGTGCCCGGGCCTCGCGCAGCAGCGCGGTCTCCAGCGGGAAATAGACGATCTCGGCGACCCACAGCCCGCCGTGGAGCTGCTCGGCCGGCAGCGGCAGGCCGGGGAACTTCGCCATGCCGGTCGGGGTGGCGTGGATCAGCCCGTCGGCCGCCGCCATCGCCGCCGCGAGGTCGCTGGCCGCCGCCGCCCGGCCGGCGCCGAAGCGGGCGTCGAGCTGCCCGGCCAGGGCCTCGGCCCGGCGCGGGTCGGCGTCGACGACGGTGACGCGCCCGGCGCCGAGCTGGAGTGCGGCGTGGCCGACCGCCGCACCGGCCCCGCCGGCCCCCAGCAGCAGCACCCGGTCGCGCGGCACGTCGGGCAGCCCGTCGCGGAAGCCGGCGGCGAAGCCGGAGCAGTCGGTGTTGTGGCCGATGCGCCTGCCGTTCCGGAAGACCACCGTGTTGACGGCGCCGATGGCGCGGGCGTCGTCCGACAGGTCGTCGAGCAGCGGGATGACCGCCTGCTTGCAGGGAAAGGTGATGTTCAGCCCGGTGAAGCCCATGCGCTCGGCCGAGGTCAGCAGTTCCGGCAGGGCGTCGGCGCCGAGCCCGAGCCGGTCGAGGTCGATCAGCCGGTAGATGCAGCGCAGCCCTTGCGCGTCGGCCTCCCGCTCGTGCATCGCCGGGGTGCGCGACGCCTGGATGCCGGCGCCGATCAGGCCGACGATGACGGAGGCGGGCGGGGTGGAGGGGTGCGCCTTGGCGGGCGGGGTGGCGGGCGCGGCGGTCATGAGGCCTCACTGGGGAAAGACATGGGTCCGGTCGGGGGCGGCGCCGGCCGGGAGGGGGCTGCGGGTTCGGCCGCCCGCCTCCCCTAGTCGAGATAATCCTGCGGGCGGGCGCCCTCGCGGAGCTGGGCCTGGATGGCCATGCGGACCGGGGCGTTGACCGCGCCGAACTGGCGGTAGCCGCCGCGCCGCTCGACCACCTCGAAGAAGAAGCGGTCGGCGAAGCTGTCGGTGTAGGCGTGGCGGAACTCGCCGCCCCCGCCCCCGCTTCCGTGATCGTCGCGGTCGTAAAGCAGCTCGCGCCGCTTCAGCAGCGCCAGCTCGTCGTCGTCGAGCGGGTGCTTGACCGCGAGGTCGTCGTAGTAGTTGGCCGGGATCGGCAGGAAGGGGGCGCCGGCCGCCGACAGCGCCTCGACCAGCGCGGCGGCGTCGGGCGTGCCGAAGGCGACGTGGTGGACGCCGGCCCCGGCGGTCGCGCTGACGAAGCGGCCGGTCGCCGTTCGCCGGCTCTCCGAGATGTTCAGCGGCAGCCGCACGCCGCGCCCGGCCCCGGCGTCGGGGCTGACCAGCGCCCGGCTGCGGATCAGCCCGTAGGGGTCGGGCAGCTCCCACAGGGTCTCCGGGACGAAGCCGAAGACCGCGCGGTAGAACAGCACGAAGCTGTCCATCCGCCCGAAGGGCAGGGCCTGGGCGACATGGTCGATGCCGGTCAGGGTCGTCGCCGGATCGTCCTCCACCGCCGCGCCCGGCAGCAGATGGAAGTCGTCCTCCCAGATGCTGCGGCCGGCGGGGTCGCCCTCCACGAGATGTATCAGCGTGCCATCGGGGGCGCGCAGCGCCGGGATGTGGCGCTCGCCGTCGCCGACCCGCTCGCGCCACAGCACGCAGCGCAGCGCCTCGGCCCGCGCGATGGCGCGCTGCGCGTCGTCGACCCGGAAGGCCATGGCGCAGACCGAGGGGCCGTGCATCTGGAAATGCTCCGACGCCGCCGAATCCTCCTCGCTGTTGAGCACGAGGTTGACGCCGCCCCGGCGGTAGAGATCGACGTCCTTGGAGCGGTGGCGCCCGGCGTGGCGGAAGCCCAGCGTGCCGAGCAGCGCCGCCAGCTTTTCGCGCGCCGTGGCGTCGACGGCGAATTCGAGGAACTCGACGCCCTGGCAGTCGGGCGGCGCCGGCAGGCCGGGGCCGTGGCCGGCCTCCGCCTCGACATGGATGAGGGAGCGCAGTCCGTCGAGCGCGGTCAGGCGGGCGGGGGCGGCGCGGAACTCGTCGTTGAAGATCTCCAGCGACAGCGGGCCGCGGTAGCCGGCGTCCAGCACCGCCTTGAGGAAGCCGGTGACGGGAAGCTGGCCCTGGCCGGGGAAGTTGCGGAAATGGCGGCTCCAGGACAGCACGTCCATCGACAGCTTCGGCGCGTCGGCGAGCTGCACGAAGAAGATCTTCCCGCCCGGCACATCGGCGAGGCCGGCGTAGTCGTCGCCGAGCGACAGGGTGTGGAAGCTGTCGACGATCAGACCCAGCGCCGGGTGGCCGGCGCGTTGGACGATGTCCCAGGCCTGGGACCAGCGGTTGACGTGGCGGCCCCAGGCCAGCGCCTCGTAGCCGACGCGCAGGCCGCGCCTGTGGGCGCGCTCGGCCATCTCGGCGAGGTCGGCGGCGGCGCGCGCCGGGTCGTCGATGGCGGCGGCCTGCGTGTTGGAGCAGACCAGCACGAGGTCGGTGCCGAGAGCCTGCATGACGTCGAACTTGCGCTCGGCGCGGTCGAGGTTGCGGGCGCGGATCGGGTCGGGCATCGCCTCGAAGTCGCGGAAGGGCTGGAAGATGGTGATCTCCAGCCCCAGCCCCTCGGCGATGCGCCGCACGTCGGCCGGCGAGCCGTCGAAGGTCAGCAGGTCGTTCTCGAAGATCTCGACCCCGTCGAATCCGATGGCCGCCGCCGCCTCCAGCTTCTCCGGCAGGGTGCCGCTGAGCGAGACCGTGGCGATCGACTTGGCGAAGGTGAAGGGGGCGGCGGGCATGCGGTGGGCTCCCATGCGGTGGGCTCCTGGATGCGGGGCAAAGAACCCCTGCCTCGGTCTGCCGGCGCCGTCGCGACGGCGGCGGGGCTGCAGGTTACGGTCCGGATGGAGGAACGATCCGTTGGCCAGACCCGTCATGGCCCAGGCAGGGGAAGGGCGGAGGGACGGAAGGGCGTCAGGCGCAGGCCGGCTCGACCCGGCGGCCGGTGGCGGCGGCCTGCTTGACGGCGGCGACGACCTTCAGCGTGTTCAGCCCCTCCCGGCCGGACACGACGGGGGCCTCGACGCCGCGGATGACGTTGCACAGGTTGCGGATTTGCAGACCGAGCGGATCCTCGACGCTGGTCGGCAGCCGTTCGCGGGCGATCGGTTCCCACCAGCTCGGCCGGGTCGGATGGTGCCACAGGTCGAGCTGGGGCACCGTCAACGAGCCCCGCGTGCCGCCGATGGTGTAGCAGGTCTCCTGCGTGTGGCTGTAGGCCGGGTTCTCGCCGCTGGTGAACTCCCAGCTCCAGGGGGCGGCGATGGCGTCGGAGACGTTGACGGTGCCGAGCGTGCCGCTGGCGAAGCGCAGCAGGATGACCGAGGTCTCCTCCACCGCGTTGCCGCGCAGCGCGTTGGATTCCAGCGCCTGGACCTCCACCACCTCGCCGCACAGGTGGCGCAGCAGGTCGACGTCGTGGATCAGGTTCAGGAAGACCGGCCCGGCCCCCTTCTCGCGCCGCCAGGGCGCCTCGAAATACTCCTCGGGCTTGCAGAACCAGCAGGTCCCCTGCACCGAGACGATCTGGCCGAGCCGGCCGGATTCGATGACCCGCCTGGCCTCGCGGATCAGCGGGTTGTGGCGGCGGTGGTGGCCGACCAGCAGCGGCACGCCGGCCTCCTCCGCCGCCTCGACCAGCCGGGTGGCGCCGCCGACGTCGTCGGCGAGCGGCTTCTCCACCAGCGCCGGAATGCCGGCGGCGACGCTCTCCAGCCCGTTCCCGACATGCATCTGGTTGGGCGTGGCGATGATGACGCCGTCCGGCCGCCCGGCGCGCAGCATCGCCGCGAAGCTCTGGTGCCAGGGGACGCCCAACTCGGCGGCCAGCGCCTCGGCCGCCGGGGAAGGATCGACGATGGCGGCCAGCTCCGATTCCGGCCGGGCCAGCACCTGCTCGATGTGGCGCTTGCCGATCAGCCCCGCCCCCAGCACGGCCAGCCGGACCGGCGGCCCGCCCATGCCGGCCTGCGCCGCCTCAGCCATCCTGGCGTGCCTTCTCGTCGATCAGCCAGCCGACGCGGCGCAGCGCGAGGCTGTAGCCCTGGGTGCCGCAACCCGCCATGACGCCGTCGGCGCGCAGCGAGACGAAGGAGTGGTGGCGGAATTCCTCGCGCTTGTGGACGTTGGAGATGTGGACCTCGATCACCGGCCCGTCGAAGGTGTTGAGCGCGTCGAGGATCGCCACCGAGGTGTGGGTGAAGGCGGCCGGGTTGATGACGATGCCGCCGGCGGTCTCGCGCGCCTCGTGGATCCAGTCGATGAGTTCGTATTCGCGGTTGCTCTGGTGGAAGCGGATCTCCAGCCCGAGTTCGCTGGCCAGGGCGCGGCACTCGGCCTCGACGTCGGCCAGCGTCGTGTGGCCGTAGATGTGCGGCTGGCGCTTGCCGAGCAGGTTCAGGTTGGGACCGTTCAGGACATAGACGAGGCGGCTCATGAGGTCATCCTTCTGACTGGGACGTGCTGGGATTGCGTCTTCTCCCGTCATGGCCGGGCATGACGGGGACCGGAGGAGAGGGGCGCAGGGTCGTCCGGCGTTTCAATGGTGGGCCAGGATCTCGCCGAGGAAGGCGCGGGCGCGCGGGTGCCGCGGGGTGCGGAAGAAGGTCTCCGGCTCGGCCTCCTCCAGGATCTCGCCGTCGGCCATGAAGATCACGCGGTCGGCGACCTGACGGGCGAAGCCCATCTCGTGGGTGACGCAGACCATCGTCATGCCGTCGCGGGCGAGCCCGACCATGGTGTCGAGCACCTCCTTGACCATCTCGGGGTCGAGCGCCGAGGTCGGCTCGTCGAACAGCATGACCTTGGGCTCCATGCACAGCGCGCGGGCGATGGCGACGCGCTGCTGCTGGCCGCCGGAGAGCTGGGCCGGGTATTTGTGGGCGTGCTCGGCGATGCGGACCCGCTCCAGGAAGCGGCGGGCGGTGGCCTCCGCCTGGGCGGCGGTGACGCCGCGCACCCGCATCGGCGCCAGCGTGCAGTTCTGGAGCACGGTCATGTGCGGGAACAGGTTGAAGTTCTGGAACACCATGCCGACCTCGCTGCGCACCGCGTCGACGCTGCGGGTGCTGTCGTCGAGCCGCGTGCCGTCCACCGTGATGCGGCCGTCCTTGATGGTCTCGAGCTGGTTGATGCAGCGGATCAGCGTGCTCTTGCCCGAGCCGGACGGGCCGCACAGCACGATCTTCTCGCCGCGCCGGACGGCGAGGTTGACGTTCCGCAGCGCGTGGTAGGCGCCGTACCATTTGTTGACGTCCTCCATCAGGATCAGCGGATCGCCGGCGGCCGGAAGGGAGGCGGGGGACGGACCGGGAGCGGTTGGGCGCGTGGCGTTGATGTCCTGCACGGGGGAAGTCCCTGCGATGTCGGGGAGGAAGGGCGCCCAAGAGAGCGGGCGCCCGCAAGGGCCGCGTCAGCCGACGGTGAAGGGGATGCCTTCCAGCGTTTCCGGGAATTCCGGCGGCGCGAAGCCCATCCAGGTCTGGTAGACCTTGGCCAGTTCGCCGTTGGCCTTGATCTTGTCGATGAAGGCGTTGATCGTCGCGTTCCATTCCTTCTGGCCCAGCCGGGTGCCGGCGCCGTTGTACTGGCGGACGAAGTCGAGCTTGCGCTCGTAGGTGTCGGGCTGCGCCTTGTTGAGGCGGAGCGGGTAGAACTGGTTGGCGCCGACCGCCTGCACCTGCCCCGACAGCATCGCCTGGATGGTGGCGGCGTCGTCGTCGAAGCGGCGGATGGTGGTGCCCTCCGGCGCCGCCTTGGTCACGGCGGTGTCCTGGGCGCTCGACCGCGCCACGCCGATGATGAAATTCTTCATGTCGGCGTTGGTCTTGATGACCGTGCTCTTGGGCGCCACCAGCACGATGTCGTTGGCGGCGTAGGGCTTGGAGAACTGGATCGCCTTGGCGCGGTCGGGGTACATGCCCATGGTGGCGAACAGCACGTCGACCCGGCCGGTCACCAGCGCCGGGATGCGGTTGGCGACCGCCGTCGGCACGAACTCCACCGGCAGCCCCAGCTCCTTGCCGAGCAGCTTGGCGATGTCGGCGTCGTAGCCCTCCTGCACGCCCTGCGAGTTGAGGAAGCCCCAGGGCGGGTTGTCGCCCTGGATGCCGACGACGAGCTTGCCCTTGCTCTTGATGTCGGCCAGCGACTGGGCGGCCGCCATGCGGCTGCTCATCGTCAGGACGGCCGGAGCGGCCAGCACGGCCAGTCCGGTGGCGAGCAGGCTGCGGCGCGACGGGCGGAAGACGGGCGTGTCGGTCATGCTGGGTTTCCTCCGTTTTTGATGGCGTGTCTTTGGAGCCCCGCCGGCGGTTGCTGCCGGCGGTTGTTTCTTCGGGAGCCGGTCAGCGGGCGGTGGCCCGCGCCATCCGGTTTTCGATGCGCGAGCCGTAGAGCGACAGCGGCCAGCAGAGCGCGAAGTAGACCAACCCGACGACGCCGAAGACCAGCAGCGGCGCGAAGGTCTGGTTGGAGACGATCTGCCCGGCCCGCGCCAGCTCGATGAAGCCGACGATGGCGGCCAGCGAGGTGCCCTTGATGAGCTGGACCAGGAAGCCGACGGTCGCCGGCAGCGCGATGCGGAAGGCCTGGGGCAGGATCACGTCGCGCATCCGCGGCAGGTAGTGCATGCCGAGCGCCTTGGCCGCCTCGGTCTGCCCCTTGGGCAGCGCCTCGATGGCGCCGCGCCAGATCTCGCCGAGGAAGGCGCTGGCGTGCAGCGTGAAGCCGATGGCGACCGCCAGCCAGGCCGGCAGGTTGAGGCCGAGCAGCCCAAGCCCGTAATAGACGACGAAGAGCTGCATCAGCAGCGGCGTGCCCTGGAAGACCGCGATGTAGCCGGCGGTGATCCGGCGCGCCACCAGCGAGGTCGAGGTGCGCGCCAGCGCCACCCCCAGCCCGCCGATCCCGCCGCCGACGAAGGCGATGGCGGCGAGCAGGACCGTCCAGCTCAGCCCGTGCATCAGGAAGGTGAACTCGCCGAACCCGAAACTGTTGCCCATCACCGGCGCTCCTATCGGGTCGGGTAGTGGAAGTAGCGGCGCGAGAAGACCGAGAAGCCGGTCATCATCAGCCACGAGATGCCGAGGTACATCAGCGTGATGGTGAAATAGACCTCGAAGCTGCGGAAGCTGTCGGACTCGATCCGCTGGGCGACCGAGGTCAGCTCGTAGGCGGCGATGGCGGAGCAGATGCTCGACGTCAGCGTCAGCATGATGAACTGGCCGGTCAGCGACGGGTAGATGGCGCGCAGCGCCGGCTTCAGCACGATCATGCGGAAGACCTGGCTCTTGTGCAGGCCGAGCGCGAGGCCGGCCTCGATCTGTCCCTTGTCGATGCTCTGCACGCCGCCGCGGATGATCTCGATGGCGTAGGCGCCGCCGTTCAGACCCAGCGCGATGATCGCGGTGACGGTCGGGTTCAGCGTCAGCCCGATGTTGGGCAGGGCGAAGAACAGGAAGAAGATCTGCACCAGGAAGGGCGTGTTGCGGATCACCTCGACGAAGACGATGACCGGCAGCCGCAGCCAGCGGCGGTTCGAGCCGCGCATCACCACCCCGCCGATGCCGATGACCAGCGCCAGCGTCATCCCGGCGAGCGCCAGCCCGATGGTGGCGAGGCACCCCTGGAGCAGTTCCGGCAGCGCGTCGGCCACGACGCTGAAGTCGAGTGTGTAGTCCAAGGCGCCTCCTCCGCTCCCTTGTGTCCACCGTTTCCCTGTGGCGGGCCGTTCGTTGGGCCCGTCCTGTTCGCCGCGGCCGCCCGGAGGCGGCCTGAGGGGAACGTGGCGGGGCCGGCGCCGCGGCGGTGTCCCGTTCTGTGGATCGATTGGTAAACCAACCGGACGGTCAGTGTCAATGGAATTTGTGCGTCCAACGAACCAATCCATCGGTTTGCCACGAACATACGCACGAAAATATCGATTAATCAGTGATTTGGGTGAGGCTGTGAGAGGATGCCCGATTTTGGCGGCACTCAACAAACAAATAAATCCGCTTGGAGGGATGGTCGGCGGATGGAGAAACAAACAAATAAACAGCCGGAGCCGGTCCGCGATGGAAGGGTCAGGCCGCCTGGGAGCCGGCGCCGTCGGCCCGGACGAAGCGGAGGGTCGATTCGATGATCATCCGGCGGTGCTGCTCGCGGATCCTGGCGTCGGCCAGATCGATCTTGAAGATGAACGAGAAGGTGTAGCGGTTCGAGGAGCGGAAGAAGCAGAAGGACGAGATCAGCATGTGCAGGTCGACAGGTTCGATGCCGGGGCGGAACACCCCGTCGCGCTCGCCCCGTTCCAGGATGGTGCGGATGGTGTCGATGATGCTGAGGTTGATGGTGCCGATCGAGGCCGACTTCTTCATGTGCCGGGCCTGATGGATGTTCTCGACGCTGACCAGCCGGCTGCGCTCCTGGTGGCTGTCGTGGTAGTCGAAGGTCACGCCGACGAGACGGCGCAGCGCCTCCATCGGCGGCAGATCCTCCAGGCTCAGGCTCTGCTCGAACTGGCGGTTGTGGGCGTAGCTGGCCTCCAGCGCAGCGATGTAGAGGCCCTCCTTGCCGCCGAAATAATAGTAGATCATGCTCTTGGTCGTGCGCGTGCGCGCGGCGATCGCCGCCACCTTGGCGCCGCTGTAGCCCTTCTCGGTGAATTCCGAGATCGCCGCCTCCAGCACCTCGCGCCGCGTGCCCTCCGGATCGTTCCTGCGCGGCGGCGCCTTTCCGGGGGCTTTTCCGCGCGGCGGCCTCGCGGCCGCGTGCGGGGGCGCCATGCTCTCCGCCACGCCTTTCGCCGTGCTTTCCATTGACCGCGCGCTCTGGTGCGCCTGCCAGATCTCCAGCAGGCGGTTGGGATTGCCCCCGCCCACCTCGTTGCGCAGGGCGAACTTGTTCACCGGCCGGCCGGCGGCGACCAGCCGCTGCCCGGCGGTGATGATGTCCTGATCGGAGAAGGTGGGGCGACGGGCCATCGTTGCGCGCCTGGAAGGTTGGATGAAGCCGACAAACAAATTTATCTTGCGCGGGTCCGAATAAATTTGGCAAGGGCCGTGCGGAAAACGGCGCTTGACGGGCGACGGCGAAGCTTCGCACGAAAAACCTACCGTTTGGTATTTTATTCCGATACGAGAGGGACTCCGCCCGCGTTCCGCTGCGGCATCGACGCGTCGCGCGCGGGCGTCCGCCGCGAAATGCCACTCGCCCCGACCCGCGGCGCTTGCGGATGCCTTGCGCTTGACGGCGCTCGTCCGTCAGACGGCATGAGCGCGGTCAAGCGACCCTCCCGGATTCATCGCCTGGACCGAAACCAGCTCCCGATGAAAGGACGGGCGGGGAGGCCAGGCGTCGCGGCCGTCGCCTCAGGCGGCGCGGACCTGGGTGATGAAGCTCTGGATCTGGTCGCGGAGCTGGTCGGAATCGCGCGACAGGCTGTCGGCGGCGTCGAGCACCTCGGCGGCGGCCCGGCGGACGTCCCCGGCCGCGGCGCTGACCCCGGCGATGTTGCCGGAGACATGCTGCGTGCCTTGCGCCGCCTGCTGGATGTTGCGGCCGATCTCGTGGGTGGCCGCCGTCTGCTCCTCGACCGCGGCGGCGATGGCGCCGGCGATGGCGTCCACGTCGGTGATGGTCCGGCCGATGGTGTGGATCGCCGTCACCGTGCCGTCCGTCACCGTCTGGATCTCGGCGATCTGGCTGGCGATCTCCTCGGTGGCCTGGGCCGTCTGGTTGGCGAGCGCCTTCACCTCGCTGGCGACCACGGCAAATCCTTTTCCGGCCTCGCCGGCGCGGGCCGCCTCGATGGTGGCGTTCAGCGCCAGCAGGTTGGTCTGGCTGGCGATGTTCTGGATCAGGCTGACCACGTCGCCGATCCGCTGCGCCGCCTGGACCAGCCGCGTCACCAGCGCGTTGGTGCGCTCGCCCTCGGCCACCGCGTTGCGGGCGATGGTGGCGGCGCCGTTCACCTGACGGCCGATCTCGCCGATCGAGCCGCCGAGCTGCTCGGAGGCGGCGGCGACCGTCGCCACGTTGGCGGAGGCCTGTTCCGTCGCCGCGGCGACCGAGCTGGCCTGCTCCGTCGTCCGCTCGGCGACCCCGGTCATGCCGCGGGCGTTGGTCTGGAGCTGGCGCGCGGCCTGGGCCACGGCCTGGACGATGCCCTGGACGTCGGCGTCGAAGCGGTCGGCCAGCGCGCGCATGGCGGCCTGCCGGTCGGCCTCGGCCTGCCGCTTCTGCGCCTCGCGCTCCTCCTGGAGACGCTGGATGTCGAGGCTGTTGTTCTTGAAGACCTGGAGGGCGCGGGCCAGCAGCCCGACCTCGTCCCTGCGCTCCGTCCCCTGGATGGCGACGCCGAGGTCGCCGCCGGCGATGCTGGTCATCTCGGCGGTCAGGCGGTTCAGCGGGCGCACCACGAACAGCACGACGATCGAGCCGAACAGGCCGAAGGCGACCAGCAACCCGATGCCGGCGACGAGCGACAGGCGCATCATCACGCTCGCCGACAGGGCGACGGCGTGCTCCTGGGCCTCGCTGGTTTCGACGAGGCTCTGGTCGACGCGCTCGGCCAGCGCGGCGGTCAGCTTCTGGCGCACCGGGCGGCCGACATCGACCGACACCCGCATGGCGCTGTCGGTGTCGAAGCCGCGCGCCAGATCGATGGCCTTCTGCGAAACCCGCTCATACTCGCCGATGATGGTCTTGACGGCGAGGATGCTTTCGCGGTCGGCGGCCTGCTCGTGCTTGGCGGCGAGCTGGTCGATGGCGTCGAGGGCCTTGGCGATGTTGGCCTTGTAAAGCGCCTGGGCGACGTCGATCGCCGCGCGCGAGCCGGCGACGATGGCGTTGGCCTCGGCGTCCATGGCGTCGCCCAAGGCCGACTGGATGCTGATGGTCGCGGCCAGCCGGTCGGCGACCACCTCGGTGACGCGGCTGGTCGAGGCGGTCAGGTCGAGGATCGCCGAGCGCGCCGTCCACACCACGCTGCCCATGACGGCGAGCAGAATCAGGGCCGGGATGAGGAGCTTGTGGACCAGCTTCCGGTCGGAGAACCAGCGGTGGAGGGGCATGGGGGGCCTTCGTCGATGGTGTGCGGCAGGATGGAGCGGAACGGGGGACCATTTCCGATGGCGCCCCGTCCCGGCCCGCCCCTTCCAAAAAGGGGCGGGCGAGGGAGGGCATAGCGGCACGCGAACGTAAACAGATGGTTTACACTGTAAACTTTTGGTTCCGTCACTCCGGTATGCCTCCCCTGCGGGACGCTGGGGCGGGTGTCCGGGAAGGGGGTCTCATGACGGCCGTCGCCCCGCTGCGGCGCCCCGGCGCCTGGACTTGCGGGCGGCACACCGGTAGAAGCGGAGGGAACAGGCACGAAGACGGGCGCTTTCCCATGACGTTTCAACAGCGTTTGATCCTGCTGGTCACCGGTCTGGTGGTTCTGGCCGTGGTTGCGATCACCGCCGCGCTCGCCTGGACCACGCAGGGCGCCCTCTCCGCGCGCATCGAGACCGACGCCCGCATGGCCGCCGGTTTGCTGGCCCGTGCCGCGTCGCAGGCGCGCGACATCCCGCAGGACGTCGAGGCGATGCTGGGCGAGCGGCTGCTGTCGGAGGCGGTGCTGGCCGCCCATCTGGTGGCGCTCGCCGAGACCACCGCCAAGCAGCCGGCCAAGGCCATCGCCGACCGGCTGAAACAGGTCGCCGAACAGGGCGGCCCGGACGAGATCTGGATCACCGACAACCGTGGCCGCGCCTATCTGCACAACGTGCCCGGCCCCGACCCGCTGTTCGGCCAGGACGCCAAGGGCGGGCCGCGCCACAGCGCCTACACCGGGCTGCTGAACCGATCGCCGGCGACGCTGGTGTCGGACGCGGCGGTGGAGGGCGGCAAGCTGATGAAGTTCGCCGGCGTCGCCGGGGTGGACAAGCCGCGCATCGTCCAGGTCGGCGCCGACGTCCGCCGGCTGGCCGACATCGCGAAGAAGGCCGGTGCCGACGGGCTGATCGACGCGCTGCTGGCGACCCGCGCGGTGGAGGCGGCATGGCTGCTCGACCGCGACGGCCGGGTGGTGGCGCGCGGCGCCGTGATCGGCGAGTCCGGCGGCGGCCCGCTGTCCGATTTCGGCACCGAGACCGCCAGGACGGTGGCGCTGGCCGGGGGCGACGCCGTTCAGGTTGCCGCCGATGGCGGCAGCCTGCTGGCGCTGGCTCCCATCAAGGCGGCGGGGAGCGGCGCGCCCGCCGTCGCTGTCGTCCGCCTGCCCGGCGACGAGCCGGGGATCATGCTGCGCCGCCAATTGAAGATCGGCGGGCTGATCGGGGTCTTCGTGCTCGGGCTCGGGGGGTTCCTGTCGGTCCGCTTCGCCCGCGACCAGATGGCCCCGGTCGAGCGGCTGAGCGAGGCGGTCAAGGCGGTCGAGGCCGGGCGCTTCAACCCCTTCACCCTCAACGAGGCGACCGAGCGCGACGACGAGTTCGGCCGCCTGTCGCGCGTCTTCCGCCGCATGGCGATGGAGGCGACCGCCCGCGAGGAGACGCTCGACGCCCAGCTCCTGATGCGCGGCGCCGAGTTGGAGACCAAGACCGAGAAGCTGGCGATCGCCGAGCACATCCTGGAGGAGGAGCAGCGCGCCGCCCGCGACGTGCAGGCCAACCTGCTGCCGCGCCAGCTTCCCGTCGGCCGCGACAGCCAGTATTACGGCGCGCTGGTGCCGGCCCACGCGGTCAGCGGCGATTTCTACGACGTGATCGAGCTGGACGAGAACCGCGCGCTGCTCGTCACCGCCGGGGTGTCGGGCGGCGGCGTGCCGGCGGCCTTCCTGATGCTGATGGTGCGCGGCGCCATCCGCGAGCTGGCACGCCCGGACGCCACCCCCGCCGCCATCCTGACCGGCGCCAACGACCGGCTGTGCGGCGAGAGTCCCTTCGACGGGTTCGCCACCGCCTTCGTCGCCATCTACGACCGGACGACCGGCGCGGTGCAGCACGCCGCCGCCGGTCATCGCGGCGCCTGCCGCATCCTGGCCGACGGCACCGTCGAGCCGCTGAGCGAGGCCGGCGGCCCGGCGCTGGGCGTGCGCAAGGGCTCCCCCTACGGCGAGGCGACGAGCGTGCTGGGCCAGGACGACGCGCTGTTCCTCTGCACCGAGGGGCTGCTGCGCTCGGTCGACGCGCGGCGCGAGCCGTTCGGCGAGGAGCGGCTGGTCGCCCTGTTGCAGCAGAGCCGGGGCCTGTCCGCCCGCGACCGCGCCGAGCTGGTGCTGCGCTCCGTCCAGGCCCACGCCGGGCCGGAGGGCGTGGCCGGTGATCTGGTCTGTCTCGTGCTGCGGCGCCTGCTGCCGGTGGCGGAGGCGGCGGAGACGGTCTGAGGGCCTTCGTTCCTCAGCCGGTCTTCGTCCTGCGCCGCCGCGCGCCCTCGCGGGCGCGGGACTCGGTCTCCCGCGTCAGCCGTTCGCGCAGGAAGGCCAGCACGGCGGCCTCCTCGCCGTCCAGGCCGTCGAGCTGGTCGCGCAGCTCGTGCTCGACCTCGCGCTTCAGCGCCGCCAGCAGGCTGCCGTCGAGATAGGCGCCGAGCACCTCCGGGTGGACGTAGCTCTTGCGGCAGACCGCCGGGGTGTTGCCGAGCCGGGCCGCCACCTGCTCGATGGCGCGGGTGACGTTGCGCTTGGCGGCGGCTGCGCTGTCGAAGCTCTCGAACTCGGTCAGCGCCATCGCCGCCAGCACGGTGCCGGCCCAGGTGCGGAAATCCTTGGCGGTGAAGTCCTCGCCGGTCGCCGCCCGCAGATAGGCGTTCACGTCGCCCGACGTCACCGCGTGGCGGGCGCCGTCGCCGTCGACATACTGGAACAGCTCGTCGCCCGGCACGTCGCGGCAGGCGCGCACGACGCGGGCCAGCCGGCGGTCGCGCAGCGACACCTTCCACGCCTTGCCCGACTTGCCCTTGAAGGAGAAGCGCAGCTCCGCGCCCTCGATGGCGGCGTGGCGGTCGCGCAGCGTGGTCAGGCCGTAGCTGCGGTTGTCGCGGGCGTAGCTCTCGTTGCCGACGCGGATCAGCGTGGCCTCCAGCAGCCGCACCACGGCGGCCAGCACCTTCTCGCGCGGCAGGCCGCGCCGCCCGAGATCGGCGTCGACCCGTGCGCGCAGGCCGGGCAGGGCGCGGCAGAACTCCAGCATCCGGCCGAACTTGGTGCCCTCGCGCAGCTCGGTCCAGCGCTGGTGGTAACGGTACTGCTTGCGCCCGCGCGTGTCGCGCCCGGTGGCCTGGAGATGGCCGTCCGGGTCGGCGCAGATCCAGACGTCGCGGTAGGCCGGCGGAATCGCCAGCCGGGCGATGCGGGCCAGCGTCTCCTCCTCGCGCACCGGGGTTCCGTCGGGCCAGCGGTAGGCGAAGCCCTTGCCGGCGCGGCGGCGGCGGATGCCGGGCTCGTCGTCCGAGACGTACAGCAGCCCGGCGCAGGCGGCGTCCTCCTGCGGGGTGGAGGAGGGTGGCGAGGTGGCGGGGGGCGGGTCCTGGAATGCGGCGCTGTCCATCATGGAGCGGAAACGCTCCGGACGGCGGTTGGTTTCCGCAAGGGGCCGCGGAACGCGCGGCCCCTGCGGATCACAGGTTCGATTCCAGGACGTGCTGGGCATAGACCCGGTCGATCGGCTCGTCGATCGACTTGCCGATCAGCTCGAAGCCCTTTTTCCAGTCGTTGACGTGACGCTTCATCCACAGGAGCGCGTCGGCCTTGTCGCGCCTGTGCAGGGCGGCGACGATGGCGCCGTGCGCGTCGACGTTGCGCCGGGCCGCCTGCGGGTTCTTCTGGAACAGCATCTCGGTGGTCGGGAAGAACAGCTTGTTCTCCGGT
The DNA here is from genome assembly GCF_017876095.1 of Azospirillum agricola. Lineage (GTDB taxonomy): Bacteria > Pseudomonadota > Alphaproteobacteria > Azospirillales > Azospirillaceae > Azospirillum > Azospirillum agricola. The sequence continues at coordinate 112,922 of NZ_JAGINM010000015.1, read as the reverse complement.
TCGCGCGCCAGTTGCAGGACGCGGTTGCCGGCGGCCTTGCACAGGATGGTGTGGAATTCGATGTCGAGAATGGCCAGCTCGGACGGCTTGTCGATCGCGGCGCGCGACTTGCGCAGGTTGAGGTCCAGCTCGCCCAGCCCCTCGTCCGAGATGCGGTCCGCCGCCAGCTCGACGACCGCGGATTCGATGGCCATCGTCGCCTCCCACAATTCGCGGAAGGTGACCTCGTGCAGGACGAAGGCGCGGCTGATGCGGGTGGCGAGGCGGTCGTAGCGCGGGACGCTGGCGTACAGCCGCCGGCTGGAGTCGCGGCGGATCAGGCCGCCCTGTTCGAGCAGGCGGATGCCCTCGCGCACCGTCGAGCGGTTGACGCCGAACTGCTTGACCAGATCCGCCTCGGTCCCGATGGCCTCGCCCGGGCGGACGCGGCCGGAAACGATCTGCCGCTCGATGGCGTCGGCGACCAGCTTGTAGGCCGGCGACGCGGCGATCGGCCCGAAGCGGTTCCCGGCCCCCGTGTCGGCTCCGCCATCCTGGTCCTCGGGGTCGTTGTCCATGCTCTGCATCCGGCATCCTCGGGCGGCTCTGCGGCGCGCGACGGGTGCCGCAGCCTTGGAAAAAGGGAATGATCCTGCCACATCATCCGCTTGTCCGACAATGGAGATGATCCTGGGGGATATGATCTAGGCGGTGCGCAGCGCGGTCTTCAGCAGCTTGCCGTTCGGGTTGCGCGGCAGGCCGCCCTCGACGAAGGTGACGCGGTCGGGGACCTTGTAGTCGGACAGCCGTTCGGCGCAGAAACGCCGCAGCTCCTCCTCGCTGGTGTCCCGGCGGGTGACGACGAAGGCCTGGACCCGCTCGCCGAGCACCGGGTCGGGGTAGCCGACGACCGCCACCTCGGCGACGCCGGGGTGGTGGGTCAGCACGTCCTCGACCTCGGCCGAGTAGATCTTGTAGCCGGCCCGGTTGATCATGTCCTTCTTGCGGTCGAGGATGTGGACGAAGCCGGCCTCGTCGATCGATCCGATGTCGCCGGATCTCCAGTAGCCGCCGACGAAGGCGGACGCGTCGGCCTCCGGGTTGTTCCAGTAGCCGGGAACCACGGTGGAGCCGGCGATCCACAGCTCGCCCGGCTCGCCGGGCGGGACCTCGCGTCCTTCCTCGTCCATGATCCGCACATCCACGGTGGGCAGCGCCGTGCCGACCGAGTTCAGGCGTTCCGGCCCGGAATCCCTGGGCAGGATGGTGACCGGCGAGCTGGTCTCGGTCGATCCGTAGACGTTGAACAGGGTCAGGCCGGGGCTCTTGTCCTTCATACGCCGGGCGGTCGCCTCCGGCATCGGCGCGCCGCCGAAGGCGCCGACCCGCCAGGAGGAGAGGTCGAAGCGGTCGAACTCGGGGTCGAGCAGGCAGAGATTGTACATGGCCGGCACCATCAGCGTTGCCGTGACCGCCTCGCGCTCCACCAGCTCCAGGAAGGCCCGCGCCTTGAACTGGGGCATGACGATCAGGCAGCCGCCGGCCCCCAGGATGGCGTGGACGACGCCGACCAGCCCGGTGACATGGGCCGCCGGGACGGCCAGCACCATGCGGTCGGCCGGCCCCAGACCCAGCGCGTCGCGGTAGTTCAGGCAGGACTGCACGACGCCGAGGTTCGACAGCACCGCCCCCTTGGGACGGCCGGTGGTGCCGGAGGTGTAGAGGATGCAGACGGGATCCTCCTCCCCGGCCGGCGACGCCGCGGTTCCGCCCTCAGCATCCCCCATCAGCCCCTCGTAGGGTTCCGACCCGTCGGCCGTGCCGTCGACGGCGAAGCGCAGCCGCAGGCCGGGAACCGCCGCCGGGTCGGGCAGCTCGGCGGCGAAGGCCGCCTCGTGGACGAGCGCCGAGGCGCCGCTCTGGGTCAGGGCGTATTCGATCTCGGGCCGGCGCTGCCGGGTGTTCAGCGGCACATGGATGAGGCCGAGGCGGGCGCAGGCCAGCGACAGCTCGACGAAGGCCGTGCGGTTGCCGATCAGCGTGGCGAGGCGGTCGCCCTTGCGCAGGCCCCGTGCCGCCAGCCCGTTGGCCAGCCGCCCGACCCACCAGTCGAGGTCGCCGTAGGTCAGGCGCCGGGCGCCGTCGATGACGGCCAGGGCCGCCGGGGCGGCGGCGGCGGCGGCGCGGAACAGGGCGTCGACGGACGGCGGGCGCTCGGCGAGGCAGGGCACCACGCGGCCGAAATGGGATTCCCGGCGGATCATCATGCTGTTTCCCTCCTGTCATCCACCGTTGCCGGGCGGCCGGCCGGTGGTTCGTATCGTTGGCTTGCCCCCCTCTCCCCGAGGGAGAGGGGCCTTCCCTCTCAGCAGGCGGCCCCCCAGCCGCCCACGCCCCAGGCCCGCCCATGGTCGATCACGACCCGTTCCCCGACCAGCGCCCGGAAGCGCGTGTGGCCGTCGTCGCGCCAGATCTCGGTGCGGACGGACTCGCCGGGCAGGACCGGGGCCGTGAAATGGGCTTCCATCCCGCGCAGCCGTTCCGGTTGCCCGTCATAGGCCAGCCGGACCAGAGCGTGGCCGACCAGCCCGTAGGTTGCCAGCCCGTGCAGGATCGGGCGCTCGAAGCCGGCCGCGCGCGCCGCGGCGGGATCGGCGTGCAGCGGGTTGATGTCGCCGCTGAGGCGGAAGATCAGGGCCGCCTGGGGTTGGGTCGGCAGGGTCAGTGCCGCGTCGGGCGGCCGGCCCGGCGGTGCGGGACGCGGCGGCGAGGCGGCCGGCCCATCGGGATCGAAGCCGCCGTCCCCCCGGCACAGCGCCGTCTGGGTGACGGTCGCCAGCCGGCGGCCGGTCGCCGTGTCGGTGATCCGCCGCTCGCTGACCACCAGGGCGCCGCGCGCCGCCCCCTTGTCGATGACGGCGGTGACGCCGCCTTCCGAGCGCAGCCTGCCGGATGTCGGCAGCGGGCCGTCGAGCTCGATCCGCTCCGCCGCGTGCACCACCCGCGCGGCGTCGAGCCCGGTGTCGAGATCCCGGTACCAGAAGCCGGGATAGCCGAGCAGGCTCGCCATGGTCGGGGCGGCCCGCAGCCCGCGCCCGTCCTGTTCGTGGACGAAGGGGAGCTGCTCCCCATCCACCGGGTCGTTGCCGTAGCCGACGCCCAGCGCGTAGAGGATGCAGTCCTTCTCGGTGAGGGTCTGCTCGACGGCCGGAAAGCGCAGCGCGCGCAGCCGGTCGGGATCGAACGCCATGGTCGGAGCCCCCCTCACGGCACCAGGACGACCTTGCCGACGGTGCGGCGGGCGCCCAGCGCCTCCAGCGCCTTGGGTGCGTCGGCCAGGGGAAAGACGTCGCGGATCAGCGGCTTGATGATGCCGGCGCGGCGCAGCTCGAACAGCTCGGCGAACAGCGGCGCGATCAGTTCCGGGTGGTGGCGCCGGTACTCGCCCCAGAAGACGCCGAGCGCCGCCGCGTTCTTCAGCAGCAGCCGGTTGGCCGGCAGGTCGGCGATGGCGCCGCCGGCGAAGCCGACGATCACCAGCCGGCCGCCCCAGGCAAGGCAACGCAGGCTGTCGGTCGCCACCTTGCCCCCCACCGGATCGACCACCACGTCCACCCCGGCCCCGCCGGTCGCCGCCCGCACGGCCTCGACCAGCGGCTCGGCCGTGTAGTCGATCACCAGATCGGCGCCCAGCTCCCGGCACAGCGCCGTCTTGTCCGGCCCGCCGGCGGTGGCGATCACCCGCGCCCCCCAATGTCTGGCGAGCTGGATGGCGGCCGATCCGACGCCGCCCGCCCCGGCATGGACCAGCACCGTTTCCCCCGCCCGCAGGTTGGCGCGGTGGCGCAGCGCCAGATGCGCGGTCGGGTAGATGATCGGCAACGCCACGGCCTCGCGCATCGGGAAGTCGTCGGGGATGCGCTCCGACCCGACGCGCGGCACCCGCGCGTATTCGGCGAAACCGCCATGGTCGAGCAGGGCGCACAGCCGGTCGCCTTCGCGGTAAGGGCTGCCGGGGCCGGCCTCCACCACCGTGCCGGCCACCTCGATCCCCGGCGTGAAGGGGAGCGGCGGCTTCACCTGGTACTGGCCGCGGATCATCAGCGTGTCGAGGAAGTTGACCCCCGCCGCCTCGACCCGGATCACGCAACCGTCGCCGTCCGCCGCCGGGCGCGGCTGTTCGGTGAACGCCATCGCGCCGTCCTCGGTGATGCGCTCCACGGTCCAGGCCTTCATGGCGTTCCTCCTTTTTCCGGGCTGTCCTTCACGCCAGATGCTCGCGCGGCGTGACCAGATAGGCCAGCGATTCCCCGCGCCGCCCCTTGGCCTTCTTCAGCTCGTCGCGGGCGATGGTGCGCAGATGGACCTCGTCGGGCCCGTCGATGAAGCGCAGCGCCCGGCCCCAGGTCCACAGGAAGGACAGCGGCGTGTCGGGCGTCAGCCCCATCGCCCCGAACACCTGCATGGCCCGGTCGACCACGCGGGTCTGGAGACGCGCCGCGCCGACCTTGATCGCCGACACCTCGACGCGCGCGGCGTGGTTGCCGGCGCGGTCCATCAGCCACGCCGCCCGCAGCACCTGGAGCCGCAGTTGGTCGATCTCAATGCGGGATTCGGCGATCCAGTCCTGGATGTTGGCGTAATCGGCCAGGTGGCGGCCGAAGGTGCGGCGCTCCAGCGCGCGCTCCATCATCAGCTCCAGCGCCAGCTCGCACTGGCCGATGGTGCGCATGCAATGGTGCACCCGTCCGGGACCGAGCCGCGCCTGGGCGATGGCGAAGCCCTTGCCCTCCTCGCCCAGCAGGTTCGCGGCCGGCACGCGCACGTCGCGGAACAGCAGCTCGCAATGCCCCTCCGGGGCGTGGTGGTGCATGATCGGCACGTCGCGGACGACGCGGACGCCCGGCGTGTCGAAGGGCACGATGACCATCGAGTGGCGGGCGTGCGGGTCGGCGTCGGGGCGCGGGTCGGACAGGCCCATGACGATGACGAAGCGGGCGTTGGGGTGCCTGGCCCCGGTGGTGAACCATTTCCGCCCGTTGATGACGAAGGAGTCGCCGTCGCGCAGGATCGTCGTCTGGAGGTTGGTCGGGTCCGACGAGGCGGTGTCCGGTTCGGTGATGCCGACGCAGGAGCGGATCGAGCCGTCGAGCAGCGGCGCCAGCCAGCGGGCCTTCTGGTCCGGCGTGCCGAACATGTGGAGGATTTCCATGTTGCCGGTGTCGGGGGCGTTGCAGTTGAACAGCTCCGACGCCCAGGGCAGCCGGCCCATGATCTCGGCCAGCGGCGCGTATTCCAGGTTGGTCAGCCGGGTGCCCGGCTCGTCGTCGCGCAGGGCCGGCAGGAACAGGTTCCACAGCCCCTCGGCGTGGGCCTTCGCCTTCAGCCGGTCGACCAGCTCCAGCGGGTAGCGGCCGTCCTCGACGGCGCGGTGCCACGCGGTGTTGGCAGGCAGGACATGGGTCCGCATGAAGTCGTCCAGGCGCGCACGCAACCCCTCGACCTTGTCCGAATAGGCGAAATCCATCCCGTCTTCCTTTCTCGTGTTTCTTGTTCGGGGCCTTGGCGTCAGCGCGGCCGGCCGCCGCCGCCGGTCAGTTCCACCGCGCGCCGGGCGAAGTTCGCCGACAGCCGGCCGACATCGGCCGCCTCGGCCGAGGCGGCGTTGCCGTTCCTGGCCCGGTCGGCGATGCCCTCGAAGATGACCGCGAAGCGGAAGAGGGCGAACACCGTGTGGAACAGGGTGAAACGCTCCGCCCGCCCGCCGGCGGCGCCGTACCAGGACAGGAAATCGGCCTGGGAGGGCAGCCCCTGGGCGGCGAGATCCTCGCCGAGCAGCCCGCCATACTCGTCGGGCCGCGTCTCCCAGGTCAGGGCGAAATGGGCGACGTCGGCCATCGCGTCGCCGATCGTCGACAGCTCCCAGTCCAGCACGGCGACGACGCGCGGCTCCGTGGGGTGGAACATCAGGTTGCCGATGCGGAAATCGCCGTGCGCGATGGTGGCCGGCCCGGCGGCCGGGAAATGCCGGGGCAGCCACTCGATCAGACGCTCGATCTCCGGAAGCTCGCGGGTGCGCGACTGGGTCCATTGCCGGGTCCAGCGCGCGACCTGCCGCTCGAAATAGCCGTCGGGCCGGCCGTAGCCGTCGAGCCCGGCGGCGCGCCAGTCCACCGCATGCAGGCGCGCCAGCATCTCCGCCGCCGAGCGGTACATGGCGGCCCGCTCCTCCCGTGGCGCTTCGGCCAGCCGGCAGTCGGCGAAGACCCGGCCGTCGAGCCGCTCCATCACGTAGAAGGGCGTGCCGATCACCGAGGCGTCGCCGCAGAAATGCACCATGCGGGGAACCGGGACGTCGCTGCCGCGCAGGGCCTCCTGGATGCGGTGCTCGCGGTCCACCGCGTGGGCCGAGGGCAGGACCGTGCCGGCCGGCTGCTTGCGCAGGACCAGCCGGTGGGTCGGCGAGGTGACGAAGAAGGTCGGGTTCGACTGCCCGCCCGAGATCCGCTCCAGGGTGATCGGACCCTGGAAGGACGGCACCGCGCCGGCGAGGTGCCGTTCCAGCTCGGCCGTGCCGAAGCCGTTGGTGGGCAAGGCTCCGCCGTCTTCCTGCGCGGTCATGGCCACGGTCATGGCTGTTCTATCCTCTTGAGGTCAGTTGGCCGCGGTCACTTCCTGACCATCGGGCACTCGCTGCGCGACAGCGGCATGAAGGCCTCGGCCGCCGGGATGGTGCGCAGGATCTTGAAATAGTCCCACGGCCCCTTGGATTCCTGCGGGGTCTTGACCTGCGCCAGATACATGTCGTGGATCATCCGGCCGTCGGCACGGATCGCCCCGTTGCGGGCGAAGAAATCGTCGATCGGCAGCTCGCGCATCTTCGCGGCGACGACGTCGCCGGCCGTGGAATCGGCGGCCTTGGCGGCGCGCAGGTAATGCAGGACCGCCGAATAGACGCCGGCGTGCAGCATGGTCGGCTTGCGTCCCTCCATGCGCTTGGACCAGCGCTCCGACCAGGCGCGGTTGCGCTCGTCCATGTCCCAGTAGAAGCCGGTCGTCAGCAGCAGCCCCTTGGAGGCCTCCAGCCCCAGCGCGTGGATGTCGGTGATGAAGGTGATCATGGCGGCCAGCCGCTGCCCCTCGCCGCCGATGCCGAACTCGCGCGCCTGCTTGATCGAATTGATGAAGTCGCCGCCGGCGTTGGCCAGCCCGATCACCTTGGCGCCGGACGCCTGGGCCTGGAGCAGGAAGGAGGAGAAGTCGGAGCTGTTGAGCGGGTGGCGGGCGCTGCCCAGCACCTTGCCGCCGGCGGCGTTGACGACCTCGCTGGCGTCCTTCTCCAGCGAATGGCCGAAGCCGTAGTCGGCGGTCAGGAAGTACCAGCTCGTGCCGCCCTCGGCGATCACCGACTTCGCGGTGCCGTAGGCCATGGCGTAGGAATCGTAGACCCACTGGAAGGCGGTCGGCGAACAGGCCTTGTTGGTGAAGATGGTCGAGCCGGCGCCCGTGTTCAGCAGGACCTTGTTGGTGTTGCGGGTGATCTCCTGCACCGCCAGCGCGATCGAGGTGTTGGGGGTGTCGGCGATGGCGTCGACCTTGTCCTCGTCGATCCATTTGCGGGCGATGGCGGCGCCGACGTCGGCCTTGTTCTGGCCGTCGGCCGCCAGGATGCGGATCGGCTTGCCGTTGATGGTTCCACCGAAATCCTCCACCGCCATCCTGGCGGCCTCGACCGATCCCTTGCCGGTCAGGTCGGTGTAGACCCCGCTGAGATCGGTCAGCACGCCGATCGTGATCCCGCGCTCGGGAATCTCGGCAATCGCCGATCCCGCCGGTGCGGAGGCGAGCATCGCCAGACCGAGAAGCTGGGCGCCGTATCGCTTCATAGCCGTTTACTCCCCAGATTTTTGTTTGGTGCTTTCGCCGCAAGCGTTCCGCTTGGCCGGATATCGGTTTATCCGTTTGTCCGACAAAGTAACCATCCGGTCTTCGGGCGGGGCTGTCAAGCCCTTTCATGGACCGCTTCCGGCAAGCGCCAGGGAGGGCCGGGGCGGCGGGCGATCCGCGGGCCGGAACCGGGTGCGACCTTGTGCCTCTAGCGCCTTTGAGGATCTTTTCATCGGTCCGTGATCGGCGGACACTTCCGCCTCGAACGGCTCGGGTGCGCTGGCGCCGGGGATGCCGTGCTCCGGGAGCCGGGTGACATCCAGCGATGGAGGACACCATGCCGACGCAGACGCCGCCCAACGCGCTGCCCAGCAGGCCGCACGCCGCGCCGTGGACGGTGGGGAAGGCGAGATCGATTGCAAAGCTGGAGACGGTTCCCTTGAACCGCTGGGCCGGCATGCCGGCCATGTCGGGCTTCTTCCGCAGCGGCGATCCGTTTCTCGATCTGCGCGACCGCTTCGACCACGTGTTCGACAGCGCCTTCTATGACGCCGTTTGTGGCGGTTTGACGAGGGATGACGGGTTCCACCCGCCTTCCCGGCGGTCCGACGGGATCGGGGGCGGCCGCCTCCCCGCCGGTCGTGATTCCGCGTGAGCGGGCGGGTTCATCGAAACGACAGCGGGGGCCGGCGCGGCCCCCTGTCCTTGCCGGTGCCGGAGATCAGGCGCCGGTGGGCTGCGCCTCGTCCTGCGGGCCGCGCACGGTGCCGATCAGGTGCAGGGAGCTTTGCAGGGTCAGGTTGTCGAGCGCCTCGACCCGCAGGCTGGAGAAGATCTTGATGCGGCTTTCCAGCTCGACATAGGCGCGGCGGAAGGCCTTCATCGCCTTGTCCTCGCCGCCCTCGGCGGCGGCGGGATCCTCGACTCCCCAATGGGCGGTCAGCGGGGCGCCCGGCCAGACCGGGCAGAGCTCGCCGGCCGTCTGGTCGCAGACGGTGAAGACGAAATCCATCACCGGGGCGTCCGGCGTGGCGAACTCGTCCCAGCTCTTGGAACGCAGGCCGTCGGTCTTGTGATTGAACGCCTTCAGCGTGGCGATGGTGTGCGGGTTGACGGTGCCCGACGGAAAGCTGCCGGCGGAGAAGGCGTTGAAGCGCCCGGCGCCCCAGCGGCGCAGCAGGCATTCCGCCATGACGCTGCGCGCGGAATTGTGGGTGCAGAGGAACAGCACGTTGTAGGTCTTGTCGGTCATGGCCCACCTCGAAGGTTCGGCCCGTCAACGGCGGAAAACGGCGGAGCGGGCGACGGCATCCTGCCGCGCCCGCCCGTCGCTTCTCAAATCAACCTTTTGTGTCAGGGGAAGGCGGCTCCCTTGCCCTCAATCGTCCCCATGCCCGTGGGCCAGCGACCCGCCGAACGGCTCCGCCGCTGCCGGCTTGCCGGCGCCCGCCATCTTGCGCAGCAGGACGTAGAAGACCGGCGTCAGCACCAGACCGAACAGGGTGACGCCGATCATCCCGGCGAACACCGCGACACCCATCGCGTGGCGCATCTCGGAGCCGGCCCCGGTCGAGGTCACCAGCGGCACCACGCCCATGATGAAGGCGATCGAGGTCATCAGGATGGGCCGCAGCCGCAGCCGGCTGGCTTCGATGGCGGCCTGCACGACGCTGCGCCCCTGATGCTCCAGCTCGCGGGCGAACTCGACGATCAGGATGGCGTTCTTCGCCGACAGGCCGACCAGAACCATGAAGCCGATCTGGGTGAAGATGTTGTTGTCGCCGCCCGTCAGCCACACCCCGGCCAGCGCCGACATCAGGCTCATCGGCACGATCAGCAGGATGGCGAGCGGCAGGGTCAGGCTCTCGTACTGGGCCGCCAGCACCAGGAAGACCAGCAGGATGCTGATGGGGAAGACCCACAGCGCTGCGTTGCCGGCCAGGATCTCCTGATAGGTCAGGTCGGTCCACTCGAACCGCACGCCGCGCGGCAGGGTCTCGTGCGCGATGCGCTCGGCCGCCGCCTGCGCCTGTCCGGAGGAGTAGCCGGGCGCGGCACCGCCGTTGATGTCGGCGGCGGTGTAGCCGTTGTAGCGCACCACCATCTCCGGCCCGTAGCTCTGCTTGACCGTGACCAGCGAGGAGAGCGGCACCATGTCGCCCTGGGCGTTGCGGGTCTTCAACAGGCCGATGTCGGCGGATTCGGCGCGGAAGGGCGCGTCGGCCTGGACGCGGACCTGGTAGACGCGGCCGAAGCTGTTGAAGTCGTTCACATAGAGGGAACCCAGATAGATCTGCATGGTGTCGAACACCTCGCCGATGGCGACGCCCTGCTGCTTGGCCTTCACGCGGTCGAGATCGACGTCGAGCTGCGGCACGTTGATCTGGTAGCTGGAGAAGCTCGGCCCCAGCTCCGGAGTCTGCATCGCCTTGGCGACGAAGGCGTTGACCGCCGCGTTCAGCGCCTCGTAGCCGAGCGCGCCACGGTCCTCCAACTGCATCTTGAAGCCGCCCAGCGTGCCGAGACCCATCACCGGGGGCGGCGGGAAGATGGCGACGAAGGCCTCCTTCAGGCCGGCGTAGCGCTTTTGCAGGTCGCCGGCGATGGCGGCCGCCGACAGCGACGGGTCGTGGCGCTCGGCGAAGGGCTTCAGCGTGACGAAGACGATGCCGGCGCTGGAGCTGTTGGTGAAGCCGTTGACCGACAGGCCGGGGAAGGCGACGGCGCTCTGCACGCCGGGGCGGGCCAGCGCGATGTCGGTCATCTGGCGGATCACCGCCTCGGTGCGGTCGAGCGAGGCGCCGTTGGGAAGCTGGGCGAAGCTGATGAGGTATTCCTTGTCCTGGGCCGGGACGAAGCCCATCGGCACGGCGCGGCCGAGCAGAACGGTGACGGCGAGCAGCCCGACATAGACGACCATCATCAGGCCCTTGTGGCGCACCACCCCGCCGACGCCGCGGCCGTAGCCGTCGGACGCCCGGTGGAAGACCCGGTTGAACAGCCGGAAGAAGCCGCCGAAGACCTTGTTCATCGCGCGGGTCAGCCAGTCCTGAGGCTGGTCGTGGCCGCGCAGCAGCACGGCGGCGAGCGCCGGCGACAGGGTCAGCGAGTTGAAGGCGGAGATCACGGTGGAGATCGCGATGGTCATCGCGAACTGCTTGTAGAATTCGCCGGTCAGGCCGGACATGGCGGCCAGCGGCACGAAGACGGCGACCAGAGTCAGCGCGATGGCGATGATCGGGCCGCTGACCTCCTGCATGGCGCGGTAGGTGGCCTCCTTGGCCGACAGGCCGTTCTCGATGTTGCGCTCGACGTTCTCGACGACGACGATGGCGTCGTCCACCACGATGCCGATGGCCAGAACCATGCCGAACAGCGACAGCGCGTTGATCGAATAGCCGAGCCCCAGCATCAGCGAGAAGGTGCCGACGATGGAGATCGGCACCGCCAGCAGCGGGATGATCGAGGCGCGCCAGGTTTGCAGGAAGACGATGACCACCAGCACGACCAGCGCCACGGCCTCCAGCAGCGTGTGGATCACCGCGTCGATGCTGGAGCGCACGAACTGCGTCGGGTCGTAGACGATGGAGAAATCGACGCCGTCCGGCATGTCGGCCTTGAGGTCGGCCATCGTCGCGCGGATCGCGTCGGAGATCGCCAGCGCGTTGGCGCCCGGCGACTGGTTGATGCCCAGCGCCACCGCCGGCTTGTTGTCGAGCAGCGAGCGCAGGCCGTACTGCGCCGCCGCCAGCTCGACGCGGGCGACGTCGCGCAGGTAGGTGACACCGCCCTGCGCGTTGCTCCCTTGGCCCCCGGTCTTGAGGATGATCGACCCGAACTCCTCGGGCGTCTTCAGGCGGCCCTGCGCGTTGATCGAGAGCTGGAGCGGTGTGTCGGGCAGCGACGGCGAGGCGCCGATGACGCCGGCCGCGACCTGGACGTTCTGCTCGCGGATCGCCGCCACCACGTCGGACGCGGTCAACCCACGTTGGGCGACCTTGTTGGGGTCGAGCCAGACGCGCATCGAATAGTCGCCGGCCCCCCACACCTGCACCTCGCCGACGCCCGAGATCCGGCTCAGCCGGTCCTTGACGTTGAGGATGGCGTAGTTGCGCAGGTAGGTCATGTCGTAGCGGTCGTTGGGCGACAGCAGATGCACGACCATGGTGAGCGTGGGCGAGCTCTTGACCGTCGTCACGCCCAGCCGCTGCACGTCGGACGGCAGGCGCGGCAGCGCCTGCGACACCCGGTTCTGCACGAGCTGCTGTGCCTTGTCCGGGTCGGTGCCCAGCTTGAAGGTCACGGTCAGCGCCATGTTGCCGTCGCTGTTGGCCTGCGACTGCATGTACAGCATGTTCTCGACGCCGTTGATCTGCTCCTCCAGCGGGGAGGCGACCGTCTCGGCGATGACCTTGGGGTTGGCGCCCGGAAACTGGGCGCGGACGACGACCGACGGCGGGACGACCTCCGGATATTCGGAGATCGGCAACTGGAACAGCGAGATCGCTCCCGCCAGGAACAGCGCCACCGACAGCACGCCCGCGAAGATCGGGCGGTCGATGAAGAATTTCGAGATGTTCATGATGGCTCTCCCGGCGGGACCCGGATCATGGCTTGGAGGCGGTTTGGACGGCGTCGGCGGGGGTGCCCATGGCGACCAGCTTCGGGGTGATGCGGGCGCCGGGGCGGGCGTGCTGGGTGCCGTTGACGACGATCCGCTCGCCGGCCGCCAGCCCGCTCTGCACCACCCGCAACCCGTTCTGCGCCGAGCCGGGGACGATGGCACGGTACTGCACGGTGTCGTCGCCGCCGACGACGAGGACGAACTTTTTGTCCTGGTCGGTGTTGATGGCGCGGTCCTCGACCATCAGCGCGTCGTGCGGCGTGCTGCCGCCGACCTTGATGCGGGCGTAGAGGCCGGGCACCAGCATGCCGTCCGGGTTGTCGAACTTGGCGCGCACCCGGATGGTGCCGGACACGGCGTCGAGCCGGTTGTCGACATGCTCCACGACGCCGTCGCGCGAATAGCCGCTCTCGTTGGCGAGGCCGAGATGGACCGGCACGTCGGCCGCATCCTTCACGCTGGCGATGTGGCGCAGGTAGGTCTGCTCGTCGACGTCGAAGGAGGCGTAGATCGGCGAGACCGACACCAGCGTCGTCAGCGGGGCCGCCGAGGCGCCCGACGCCACGACGTTGCCGACGGTGAATTCGGCGCGCGAGACGCGGCCGGAGATCGGCGCCGTCACCTGGGTGTGTTCCAGGTCGATGCGGGCGAGGTCGAGGGCGGCCTGCGCCGCCTTCAGGTTGGCGGCGGCCTCGCGGGCGGTGTTGTCCTTCTCGTCCAGCGTCTGGCGCGAGACGGTGTTGTTCTGAACCAGCCGCTGGGCGCGGTCGAGGTCGGCGGCGGTGAAGCGCACCGCCGACTGCGCGGCGGCGAGCTGGGCCTCGGCGCGCGCCACCTCGGCGACGTGCGGGCGCGGGTCGATGGTGAAGAGGACGTCGCCCTTCTTCACCAGCGCGCCGTTGCGGAAATGCACGGCGGTGATGGCGCCGGATACCTGCGGGCGCACCTCCACCCGATCCACCGCTTCGAGCCGGCCGGAGTAGGACTGCCAGTCGGTGATCTTGCGGGCGACGACCGGGGCGACGTCGACCTCGGGCGGCGGCGGGGCGGCGGTGGCCGCCGCGGGCGCGTCGGCGTGGCCCTGGGTGGTGGCGAAACCGGTGACGGCGGCGGTGGCGGCACCGGCGGCGAGCAGGATGGCGAGCTTCGAACGGGACAAGGTCATTGGGAAATCTCCTGGGGGAGTCAAGCGATGGCGCCGGCGCGGTCCGCGGGGGACAGGCGGCGGCGGAAGAAGTCGGCGACCGCCAGCAGGGCCGGGCGGTGGCCGGGCAGGGCGGCGTGCGAGATGGCGGGGAAGCGGACGACCTCGGTGGAGACGCCGGCCTCGATCAGGTTGGCGGCGTAATGCTCGGCCTCGATGCGCAGCACGTCGTTCTGCGCGGTGGCGATCAGGGCCGGCGGCAGCCCGGCCAGCCGGCGCGAATCCAGCGGCGCGGCGTAGGGGTGCAGCCGCTGCGCCGCGTCCGGCAGATAGGCGCGGTAGCAGCGGGCGTAGGTCGCGGCCGGCACGTCGGACTGCACCAATCGCGCGTCGCCGGCCCGGGTCAGGCTGGGGTCGAGCATCGGGCCGAGCAGGGCCTGGGCGCGGATGTCCACGTCGCCCTGGTCGCGGGCCAGGAAGGTCAGCGAGGCGGCGACATGGCCGCCGGCGTCGTGCCCGGCGACGCCGATCCCGCCCTTGGCGACGTTCAGTTCGCGGGCCGACGCGGCGGTCCACAGGGCGGCGCGGTGGGCGTCGTGGGCGGCGGTGGGGAAGCAGTGGGCCGGGGCCAGCGAGTAGCCGACCGAGACGACCAGCGCCGGCACGCTCTCGGCAATGGCGGCGGCGGCGCTCTCCGCCTCCTCCAGCGAGCCGGAGGTGAAGCCGCCGCCGTGCAGGTAGAGCAGGGCCGGGACGGTCAGCCCGATCAGCGGCCGGTAGAGCCGCAGCCGGATGTCCTGGGCGTGGCCGGCGATGGTCCGCTCATCGACCGTGAGCGGGCAGGGGGAGCCGGAGCCCGCCGCGCTTGGCTTATGTGCTTTCGACTGGTCCGATGACCGACCCATGATCCGCTGGTGCCTCGGCACCCCTCCCGCATTGCAACAGGATGGAGTGTGGTCGCCAGCGGGATCGGAATAAATACGCGGTCAACGCCAACACAATTCGGATGGAATGAACAATCGGGGGCGACTGGACGCACTGCAACCTTAACCCTCTCCTCCCCGGGGAGAGGCGTGGAACCGGCCGGCCGAAGGCCGGCTGGGCACCGAAGGTGACCAGAGGTGGAGCGCGGTCGCGAGACTTGCGAGCGACCTCTGGCCCGAAGGACCGGTGAGGGGGCGTTACGCCCGGCAGGGCGGAAAAAACGATGGCTCAGCCATGGCTTCCGGTTCACGGCATGCGACGCGTCCCCCTCACCCAACCCTCTCCCCGGGGGGAGAGGGCTCAGCCAGAAGGCGTCACACCACGCAGAGGCAGGCGGTTTCCGAATCCAGGGCGACGGTGCCCACCGTCACCGGGGCCTTCTGCGGCTCCTTCTGCGTCTCCTTCTTGGCCGCCCGCTCCGGGCAGTCGTAGCCCTCGATCTCCTCGCCCTGCATCAGCGGGCAGCCCTCGAACAGCTCGGCGACCCAGTCGACGAAGGCGCGGACCTTCGGCGACAGGTGGCGGTTGTGCGGGTAGAGCGCCGAGATCGGCATCAGCTCCGGCCGCCACTCCTTCAGGATCTCGACCAGCGCGCCGCTGCGCAGGTGCGGCAGCGCCATGAAGCGCGCCACCTGCCCGATGCCCAGCCCCTCCAGCGCGCAGGTGACGTAGGCGTCGGCGTCGTTGACCGAGACGGGGCCGTTCAGCTTCACCTCGTGGGTGATGCCGTCGCGCTCGAAGCTCATCTCGTGCATCTTGCCGGTGCGGGTGAAGTAGTTGACGGCGACGTGCCCCTCCAGCTCCTCGATGGTCGTCGGCGTGCCGTAGCGGGCGAGGTAGGACGGGCTGGCGACGGTGACGGGGCGGAAGGCGCCGACCCGGCGGGCGATCAGGCTCGAATCCGCCAGATCGCCGACCCGCAGCACGCAATCCACCCCCTCCTGGATCAGGTCGATGGGGCGGTCGCTCATCCCGATCATGATCTCGATGTCGGGATAACGGGCGTGGAACTCGTGGATGGTCGGGATGATGATCAGCCGGCCGACGGAGCCCGGCATGTCCACCCGCAGCCGCCCGCGCGGCGTCTTGCGGGCGCTGGTGAAGGAGGTTTCGATCTCCTCCAGGTCGGATAGGATGCGGGTGGCGCCCTCCAGATAGGCGGCGCCGTCGAGCGTCAGGCTCAGCTTGCGCGTCGTCCGTTGCAGCAGGCGCACGCCGAGCGCCGCCTCCAGGTTCTGGATGGTCGTCGTCACCGAGGCGCGCGGCAGGCCCAGCGTGTCGGCGGCCTTGGTGAAGCTGTTGACCTCGACGACGCGGACGAAGACGCGCATCGCGTGCAGTTTGTCCATGGGCGGTCCATCGACTGTAGGGGGCGACTGTGTTGGGCGGCGCGTCGCGGAAACGGAACGGGCCGGGTGCGCCTATCTAAGCACGACCCGGCCCGAAGTCGATGGGGCTTTGGTGAATGGTGGCGTCAGGTGGCCGGCACCGGCTTGGCGGCCTCCGGGCGGCGGCCCAGCGTCGGAACCAGCAGCGCCGCGACGAGGCAGAGCAGGCCGGCGATGAAGAAGGCCGGCAGGTAGCTGTCCAGCGTGCTGCGGGCGTAGCCGGCCCCGAAGGCGGCGCAGGCGGCGCCGATCTGGTGCCCGGCGAAGATCCAGCCGAAGACGAGGTTGGCGCGCTCCCGCCCGAAACGTTCCGCCGTCAGCCGGACGGTCGGCGGCACGGTGGCGATCCAGTCCAGCCCGTAGAACACCGCGAACAGCGACAGGCCGTACAGCGTGAAGTCGGAATAGGGCAGGAACAGCAGCGACACCCCGCGCAGGCCGTAATACCAGAACAAGAGCCAGCGGTTGTCGTAGCGGTCGGACAGCCAGCCCGACGCGACGGTGCCGACGAAGTCGAAGATTCCCATCAGCGCCAGCAGCCCGGCGGCTTGCACCTCCGGCACGCCGAAATCGACGCAGAGCGGGATCAGGTGGGTCTGGATCAGCCCGTTGGTGCTCGCCCCGCAGATGAAGAAGGTGGCGAACAGCACCCAGAAGACCCGCGTCCTCGACGCGTCGCGCAAAGCGCCCAGCGCGGCGGCGACCACCGACCCGGCCGGGGCTGGCGGGGCGACCGCTCCGCCCTCTTCGCCATAGGCGGCCAGCCCGAGGTCGGACGGCCGGTCGCGCATCAGGGCGAGCACGGCCAGCGCCGCCACCCACAGCAGCGCGCAGAGCAGCGCCAGCGCCACCCGCCAGCCCATCCGTTCGGTCAGCATCGACAGCAGCGGCATGAAGACGAGCTGCCCGGTGGCCGAGCTGGCGGTCAGCAGCCCGACGACCAGCCCGCGCCGCTGGCTGAACCAGCGCGTCGCCACGGTGGCGCCCAGCACCATGGCGGTCAGCCCGGTGCCGAAGCCGACGACGACGCCCCACAGCAGGATCAACTGCCAGACCTCGCTCATGCCGAGCGACAGCAGCAGCCCGGCGCTGACCAGCGTCAGCGACGACAGCACCATGCGCTTGACGCCGTGGCGGTTGATGAGCGCTGCGGCGAACGGCCCCATCAGGCCGAACAGCAGCAGACGGATGGCGAGCGCCACCGAGATGTCGGCGGTGGACCAGCCGAACTCGCGCTGCAAGGGCAGCAGCAGCACGCCGGGGGCGCCGACCGCGCCCGCCGACACCAGCATGGTCAGGAAGGTGACGCCGACGACGGCCCAGCCGTAATGGATGTTGCGCCGCGCCAGCGCGGCGGCGACGGGGGAGGACAGCATGGATGGGAATCCGGTCTGGCGGGAAAGGTCAGAGGGGCCGTTCGACCGCGATGGCGGTCGCCTCGCCGCCGCCGATGCAGAGCGAGGCGACGCCGCGCCGCAAGCCCCGCGCGGCCAGCGCGTGCAGCAGCGTCACGATCAGCCGCGCGCCGGTGGCGCCGATGGGGTGGCCGAGCGCGCAGGCCCCGCCGTTGACGTTCAGCGCCTCGCGCGGAATCCCCAGGTCGCGCTGGGCGGCCATGGCGACGACGGCGAACGCCTCGTTGATCTCGAACAGATCGACGTCGCCGACGCCCCAGCCGACGCGGTCGAGCAGCTTGCGGATCGCCGGGATCGGCGCGGTGGTGAACCAGGCCGGGTCCTGGCTGTGGGTGGCGTGGCCGAGGATGGTCGCCAGCACCGGCAGCCCCTCGCGTTCGGCCAGCGAGCGGCGGGTCAGCACCAGCGCTGCCGCCCCGTCGGCGTTGGCGGACGAACTGGCCGCCGTGATGGTGCCGTCGGGGCGGAAGGCCGGCTTCAGGCCGGGGATCTTCTCCGGCGAGACCTTCAGCGGGTTCTCATCGTCCGCCACCAGCCGATCGCCGCCCTTTGCGGCCAGCGTGACGGGGGCGATCTCGGCGGTAAAGGCGCCGCTTTCGATGGCGGTCCGGGCGCGCGTCAGCGTCCCGACGGCGTAATCGTCCTGCTCGGCGCGGGTGAAGCCGTAGAGCTGGGCGGTCGCCTCGCCGAAATCGCCCATCGGCCGGCCGCCCTCATAGGCGTCCTCCAGCCCGTCGAGCATCATGTGGTCGAGGATGCGGTCGTGCCCGACGCGGTAGCCGCCGCGCGCCTTGGCCAGCAGGTAGGGCGCGTTGGACATCGACTCCATGCCGCCGGAGACCACGATGTCGGCCGAGCCGGCGCGGATCAGGTCGTGGGCGAGCATCGTCGCCTTCATGCCCGATCCGCAGACCTTGTTGATGGTGGTGGCGCCGGTGGCGTCGGGCAGGCCGGCGGCGCGCGCCGCCTGCCGGGCCGGCGCCTGCCCCTGGCCGGCGGGCAGCACGCAGCCGAGCAGAACCTCGTCGACGCGCTCCGGCGCCAAGCCGGAACGAGAGAGCGCGGCGCGGACGGCGTGAGCGCCCAGCGCGTGGGCGGGCAGGGCGGACAGCTCACCCTGGAAACGGCCGAGTGGCGTGCGCGCGGCGGCGACGATGACGACGGGATCGGTAACATCCATGATCGCGAACTCCCTGAAGCGTGTGGGGGTCACTGCACCGTCAAGCCGCCGTCGACGTTGATCGACTGGCCGGTGATGAAGGAGGCGGCGTCGGAGCACAGCCAGACCACCGTGTCGGCGACCTCGCGCGGCTGGCCGACCCGGCCGACCGGGTGCAGCGGCCCGAGCGCCGCGTTCACCGCCTCCTCGCCGCCGAAGGAGCCGGCGCTCATCGGCGTCTGGATGATCGCCGGGCAGACGGCGTTGATCCGCACGCCCGACTTGGCGACCTCGATGGCGGCGCTGCGGGTCATGCCCTCGACCGCCGCCTTGCTGGCCGAATAGACGCTGTTGCCGGTCAGCCCGATCTGGCCCAGCACCGAGCCGGTCGAGACGATGGCGCCCTTGCCCTGCCGCAGCATGATCGGCAGCTCGTGCTTCAGGCACAGCCAGACGCCCTTGACGTTGACGGCGACCATGCGGTCGAAGTCGTCCTCGGTCGTCTCGGCCAGCGCGCGGTTGAAATGGATGCCGGCGTTGTTGAAGGCGTAGTCGAGCCGGCCATGGTCGCGCTCGATGCGGGCGAACAGCTCGGCGACCGACGCGGCGTCGGCGACGTCGGCCGCCACGAAGACCGCCCGGCCGCCGGCCCGCGCCGCCAGTTCCACCGTCTCCAGACCCTCGGCCTCGCGCCGGCCGGTGACGATCGCCGTGGCTCCAGCCTTGGCGAAGGCCAGCGCGGTCGCCCGCCCGATGCCCGAGGTGCCGCCGGTGACCAGGGCGACGCCGCCGCTCATGTCCATCATTGTCCGCTCCATGCCCGATGAGTTATGATGATGATCATCATGAATACGGTTATTGATGATGTCCATCATGAATAACCGCGGGCGCCCCCTCCCCGGAGGCGCGGCAGCCATGCGCGAGGTGAGGACGTGAAGGTTTCGAAGGAGAAGGCGGCGGAGAACCGCGC
Organism: Azospirillum agricola; assembly: GCF_017876095.1. GTDB lineage: Bacteria > Pseudomonadota > Alphaproteobacteria > Azospirillales > Azospirillaceae > Azospirillum > Azospirillum agricola. The sequence goes on along the minus strand of NZ_JAGINM010000015.1, from coordinate 93,372 downwards.
CGCCATCGTCAAGGCGGCGGGGCGTCTGTTCCGCGAGCGCGGCTTCGACAAGGTCGGGGTGGCGGAGATCACCAAGGCCGCCGGCCTGACCCATGGCGGCTTCTACGGTCATTTCGCCTCGAAGGACGCGCTGGCCGCCGAGGCGTGCGAGGCCGCCTTCGCGGAGAGCCTGAACCGCTTGCCGGCCGACGAGGTGTCGCCGGACGGGGCGCTCGATGCCTTCCTGACGCGCTACCTGAGCGAGTTGCACCGCGACCGCCCCGACGGCGGCTGCCCGATGTCGATCTTCGCCATGGAGGTGGGGCGGCTGGACCCGGCGGTGCAGGAGCGTTTCGGCGTCGGCGTCGAGCGCTTCCTCGAGGTCGTGGCGCAACGCCTGCCGGACGGAGAGGCGGATGAGACCGGCCGCCGCGCCCGCGCCATCGCCATCGTGTCGGCCCTGGTCGGCGGCATGGCGCTGGCCCGAGCCACCGCGCGGGCCGAGCCGGAGCTGTCGGCGGAAATCCTGGCGGCGCTCCGCGACCAGCTTGGGGCGCTGGGAAGCGGGGCGGGCTGAACGTCGCACGGAACCCGCCGCCGCGCCGTCCTGTTGACGGGGAAGAACCCATCGCATTTCGCGGCAAGGGAGACGGCCATGCCACGCGGCGACAAGTCGGCCTACACGGACAAGCAGATCCGCAAGGCCGAGCACATCGAGGAAAGCTACGAGAAGCGCGGAGTCCCAGCGGATGAGGCCGAGCGCCGGGCCTGGGCCACCGTCAACAAGGACGACGGCGGCGGCAAGAAGAGCGGGTCCGGACGCGGCGCCCACACCGGCCACCCCGCCGCCCACAAGGGCGGGGAAAAGGGCGGCGAGGCGTCGGCCTCGCGCACGGCGGCCGAGCGGTCGGCCTCGGCCAAAAAGGCGGCGGCGACCCGCAAGCGCAACGCCGAGCATCACGCCCACGGCGGCTGACGGCCAGCGGAAGGACAATCAGAGGCAAAGGAGAGCGATCCCATGCATCGTCAGGACTGGGAGCGGGAGGGGCCGGCGGCGAACTTCCGCGGTGTCGGGCCGCGCGGCTACCGCCGCTCCGACGAACGCATCCGCGAGGACATCATCGACCGCCTGACCGACGACCCCCGCATCGACGCGACGGACATCGACGTCTCGGTCGCGCAGGGCGAGGTGACGCTGGCCGGCACGGTCGAGGACCGCGCCTCCAGGCACCGGGCCGAGGACATCGCCGAGGCCGTGTCCGGCGTCACCCATGTGCAGAACGACCTGCGCGCCGGACGGGAGGCCTGGCAGGGCAGCGTCACCGGGCCGGGCGCCCCCGCCCGCGCCGGCATGATCGAGGCGCTGGAATCAACCTCGATGGTGCTCGGCAAGACCCCGCTGCCGGCGGATGGCCGCGACTGACGGGATTCGTGCGACGGCCGCGTTTTCGTGCTTGACCCAGCGGAGCCGGGCGCGTACATAAGCGCTCCGTTGCGGACACGCGAAGCGAGTTGGTTCGGAAGGCGGTGTCGGTCTTGTGCCTCGGTGACCTGGTGGTCATGGCGAGGTGTCAAACACCCGATCCCATCCCGAACTCGGCCGTGAAAAGCCTCTGCGCCGATGGTACTGCGTCTTAAGGCGTGGGAGAGTAGGTCGCCGCCAGGTCGCTCAGGCACAGGAGACACCCGTCGAACCGACAGGCGTCGTGTGTTCCAAACGAAATAAAAGCCCACCCGCGCAGCCGCGCCGGTGGGCTTTTTCGTGGGCGGAACGCTTCCGTCAACCCTCCGGCCACAGGACGGTCCGGTCGATGGCGGCCAGGGTCGGGCGGCCGGTGAGAACCATGGCGACCTCCAGCTCGGTGCGCAGGATCGTCAGCACATGCGCGACCCCGACGGCGCCGCCGACCGCGAGCCCGTGCAGGTATGGGCGCCCGATCAGCACCGCCGACGCCCCCAGCGCCAGCGCCTTGACGATGTCGGTGCCGCGCCGCACCCCGCCGTCCAGCAGCAGCGGCACCCGCCCGGCGACCCGGTCGGCGATGGCGGGCAGGACGTCGATGGTCGCCGGCACGGTGTCGAGCACCCGCCCGCCGTGATTCGACACGATGACGCCGTCGGCGCCGTGGGCGACGGCGCGCTCGGCGTCCTCCGGGTTGGTGATGCCCTTCACCAGAATCGGCAGTTTGGTGAAGCCGCGCAGCCACGCGATGTCCGGCCAGCCGGCGGCGGTGGCGAGCAGATGGCGCAGCGCGTCGCGTGCGTCCCCAGGCGCCGGGGGCGCGGGCTGACCGCGCAAATTCACCGCCTCGATCCCCGGCGGCAGAGTGAAGCCCACGCGCTGTTCGCGGTTGCGTAGGCTGACCGGCGCGTCCACCGTCACCACCAGGGCCCGATAGCCCGCCGCCTCGGCCCGCCGCACCAGCGCGCCGCTGAGTCCGTGGTCGGCTTGCAGGTAAAGCTGGAACCACAGGGGCGCTTGGCTTTGCGCGCTCCGCGCCTCGGCGGCGACGTCCTCCAGCGAGACGCTGGCCTGGGTGCTGACGACCATCGCGGCTTCCAGCGCCGCGGCGGCCAGCACCGTCGCCCGTTCGCCGTCCGGGTGGGCCAGCTTGTGGTAGGCGGTGGGGGCGAGCAGGATCGGGTGGGCCAGCGTTTGCCCGAACAGTGCGACGCGGGTGTCGACGTCGCGCACATCGGGCAGGGCGCGGGCCTGGAGCTTCAGGCGGGCGAAGGCCTCCTGGTTCCAGCGGACGGTGATCTCGTCGGCCGAGCCGCCGGCGATGTAGGCCCACGCCTGTTCCGTCATGCGGGCCTGGGCGTGCGCCTCGTAATCGGTCACGGCGGCGATGTCGGGCGGGATCATGGAGCGCTCATGGAAAATGCGAATCGTTCGCGTTCGCGAGAGCGCAGATGTACGCGCTTTTCACGGCTCCGGCCAGCGTTTGCGCGTGGGGTGCGGCGATTGGGGTGGGAGAATGGGGGGGGAGAATGGGGTGGGAGAATGGTCGATCCGTGCCCCCACCCCGGTCCTCCCCCGCTGGGCGGGGGAGGGGGAAGGACTCAGGCCAGATCGAACACCAGCACTTCGGCGAGATCGGCCTTGTCCAGCGTCACCACGGGCTCGTTGCTGAAGGCGGCGCCGTCGCCCTCCTTCAGCAGGGTGCCGTTGACATGGACCTGACCGCGCGCCACCTGCACCCAGGCGTGGCGGCCGGGGCGGATCTCCAGGCTGGCGCTCTCGTCGCCGTCGAGCAGGGCGGCGTGGAGATCGATGTCCTGGTGGATCGTCACGCTGCCGTCACGCCCGTCGCGCGAGCCGACCAGACGGAGTTTTCCGCGCTTTTCGGCCTCCGGGTACGCCTTCTGCTCGTAGCTGGGGGCGAGGCCCTGGGCTTCCGGCAGGATCCAGATTTGCAGGAAATGGACGGATTTCTCCTGCGAGGCGTTGTACTCGCTGTGGCGGATGCCGCGGCCGGCGCTCATGCGCTGGACCTCGCCGGGCCGGATGATCGAGCCGGTGCCGATCGAGTCCTTGTGCTCCAGCGCCCCGTCCAGCACGTAGGAGACGATCTCCATGTTGGCGTGGCCGTGGGTGGGGAAGCCGGCGCCGGGAATCACCCGGTCCTCGTTGATGACGCGCAGCGATCGGAACCCCATCTGGCGCGGGTCGTGGTAGTGGCCGAACGAGAAGCTGTGGCTGCTGTTCAGCCAGCCCATGTTGGCGACACCGCGCTCGTCCCGATGACGGATCGTGATCATGATGACAGTCCTCCTTGCCCCCCGGGCCGTGGCCCGGTGCCCCTTGCGCCGTGGCCCAGTGGGCCGTTTCGTTGACGCATCATGTGGCAACGACCCGTTCAGGGACAATCATGCCTGTGTGAACATGATTGTCCCTGATTATAGGACAATAGGGGGCTGTCAGGCTTACGGGGCCGGGACGCCGGCCTGCCACTGGCTCCAGTTGGCGACGATGTGGTCGGTCATCCGGGCGCCGACCGTGGCGACGTTCTCGACCGTCTCGGCGAAGCCGCCGGCCGTCTCGCCGGGCTTGGGGTCGAGGTGCTGGAGGGTGGTCTCGTTCGGGTTGCCCTGGTCGAAGTTGACGGCGCCGCGCAGGCTCATCACCCGGTCGGAGCCCTGGAGCCGCTTGATCACCAGGGTGATCGCCGCCGCCTCCATCTCGGTGATGACGTAGTCGTCGGCGCCGTAGAGCTTGGCGATGTACTGCGCCTGCTCCGACATGCCGGGGCCGTGGAAGAAGGTGTCGCCGGTCATGTGGGTGCCGGTGCCGACGAAGGGGGCGCGGCGCGCGGCCTCCTGCGGGTAGCGCTGGCGGTAGGTGCGGGCGGATTCGGAATCCTTCAGCGGCGTGTCGGCGGTCAGCTTCATCGCCCAATTGACCAGGGCCGGGTTCATCTGGAACAGGCGGACCGATTCATAGCCCTTGCGCGGCATGAAGGTCGGTTCGCCCGGCTTGTTCTCCTCCGGCGCCCAGCGGTGGCCGAGGTCGTAATCGACCAGCCAGGTCGCCCAGTTGACCTCACCGATGGTGCCGCGCGACGGCGGCGTGCCGGCGACGCCGGAGATGATGAAGTAGGCATGCGACAGATCGAGCTGCGGGTTCAGCAGGATCGCCTGCATCGAGGCCGACGAGCTGACCTTGCCCATGCCCAGCACGGCGCCGCACACCCCGTCGGCGTTGCAGTAGACCGGGTTGAGCGCGCCCTTGACGGTCAGCGGCTCGGCAGTCTGCCAGTAGCGCTCGTACCAGTTCTGGAACTCGCCGGCGCGGTCGCCGGTGTTCTTCCCGATCTCGAACATGGCCCCGACGAAGACCTTGACCTTGACCGGCTCCGCCGCCTGGGCGGCGCTGCCGAGCCCCAGCAGCAGGAGGGAGGACAAGGCGAGGCGCCGGCAACCGTCTGTGAAGGACACGATCGAACTCCATGAGCGAAAGGATGGCCGCATCCTGGGGCAGGACGCGGGTGCGGTCAAACGTCGCAAGTCTTCCCGCGCGGGTCAGCGCGCCTCGACCATGCCGACGAACTGCGCCAGCTCCGGGGTGGAGGGGCGGTCGAACAGCGCGACCGGCGGCCCCTGCTCGATGATGCGCCCGCCATGCATGAAGACGAGCTGGTCGCAGACCTCGCGGGCGAAGCGCATCTCGTGCGTCACCAGGATCAGCGTCATGCCCTCCTCGGCCAGCTTGCGGACGACGGACAGCACCTCGTTGACCAGCTCGGGGTCGAGCGCCGAGGTGATCTCGTCGCACAGCAGCACCTTCGGCTGCATGGCCAGCGAGCGGGCGATGGCGACGCGCTGCTGCTGGCCGCCGGAAAGCTGCGAAGGGTAGGCGTCGAACTTGTGGCCCAGCCCGACCCGCGCCAGCGCCTGCTCGGCGGCGGCGCGGGTGTCGGCCTTGCCCATCCTCTTCACCACCTTCAGCGCCAGCATCACGTTCTCGCCGGCCGACAGATGGGGGAACAGGTTGAACTGCTGGAACACCATGCCGACCTTGAGCCGCAGCGCCCGCAGGTCGATCTGGCCGGGATCGACGCATTCGCCGTCGACCTCGATGACGCCGGCGTCGATGCGCTCCAGCCCGTTGACGCTGCGCAGCAGCGTGCTCTTGCCGGAGCCGCTGCGCCCGATCATGGCGACGACCTCGCCCTCCCGGACCGTCATGTCGACGCCCTTCAGCACCTCGACGGAGCCGAAGGACTTGCGGATGCCCGAGAGCTTAACGAGCGACATTGAGCTTCCTTTCCAGCGCCTTGGCCGACAGCGAGAGGGGGTAGCAGAGGGCGAAGTAGAGCAGCCCGACGAGGCCGTAGACCAGGAAGGGCTGGAAGGTGGCGTTGGTGATCATGGTGCCGGCCTTGGTGATCTCGACGAAGCCGATGATCGAGGTGACCGCCGTCCCCTTCACCACCTGGACCGAGAAGCCCACCGTCGGCGGCACCGCGATGCGCAGCGCCTGCGGCAGCACGACCCAGCGCATCTGCTCGGAAAAGCCCATGGCGAGGCTGGCCGAGGCCTCCCACTGGCCCTTCGGCACCGCCTCGACGCAGCCGCGCCAGATCTCGGCGAGGTAGGCGCTGGTGAACAGCGTCAGCGCCAGCGCGGCGGCCGTCCAGGGCGAGGTCTCGATGCCCACCAGCGGCAGGGCGAAGAAGACGATGAAGAGCTGCATCAGCAGCGGCGTGCCCTGGAACAGCTCGATGTAGAGCTTGGCGAGGCGTTGCAGCGGCGGCACCGGGGCGACGCGCGCCATCAGCACCAGCAGCCCGGCGAGACCCCCGGCGACGAAGGCGATGACCGACAGCAGCACGGTCCAGCGCGCCGCCAGCAGCAGGTTGGACAGGATGTCCCAGAAGGAGAACTCAAGCACGGGCGGCTCCCTTCAGGAACAGGCGGTCGCCCAGCCGGGCCAGGATCCAGCGGGTCAATACGGCGAGCGCCAGATACAGCGCGGTCGCCGCGAAATAGACCTCGAAGGGGCGGAAGTTGCGCGACTGGATGAAGTTGGCGGCGAAGCTCAGTTCCTCCGCCGCGATCTGCGAGCAGACCGAGGAGCCGAGCATGACGATGACGATCTGGCTGCTCAGCGCCGGCCAGATCTTGCCCATCGCCGGGCCGAGGATGATGTAGCGGAAGATCTGCGGGCCGGTCATGCCGAGGCTGGCGCCGGCCTCGACTTGGCCCTTCGGCGTCGCGTCGATGCCGGCGCGGATGATCTCGGTCGAATAGGCGCCGAGGTTGACCACCATCGCCAGCACCGCCGCCGCCCATTCCGGCATGCGGATGCCGAGCGACGGCAGCCCGAAGAAGATGAAGAAGAGCTGCACCAGGAAGGGCGTGTTGCGGATCAGCTCGACATAGGCGCCGACCGCGAGGCGCAGCGGGCGGCTGGCGGAGTTGCGCGCCGCCGCCCCGGCGATGCCGATGCCCACCCCCAGCACGGTGCCGGCCACGGTCAGTCCGACCGTGGTGGCGACGCCGTGGACCAGCACGGGCGCGTAGTCCCACAGGGACGTGAAGTCGAAACGATAGGCCATGGGACCGTCCGTGCCGGGAGGGGAGGGAAAAGCCCTTTTCCCGTAAGGGAAGAAGGGCTCTTCGGTGGCGAGCGGACGCCGCTTACAGATCCTTCGGCAGCGGCGCGTGCAGCCACTTCTCGGCGATGGCGGCCAGCGAGCCGTCGGTCTTCGCCTTGGTCAGGATGGCGTTGACCTTCTCCAGCAGCGGCCCCTCGTCCTTGCCCAGCCCGATGAAGCAGGGGGAGTTCTTGACCAGGAACTTCAGGTTCGGCAGGCGCGGCGGCTTGCGTTCCATGATCGCGGCGGCGACGACGTTGCCGGTCGCCACCAGCTCGACCTGACCCGACAGGAAGGCCGAGATGGTGCCGTTGTTGTCCTCGTAGCGGCGGACGTTGACCTTGTCGGAGACCAGCTTCGACAGCTCGATGTCCTCGACCGAGCCGCGGGTGACGCCGACCGTCTTGCCGTCGAGGTCGGCGACCGTCTCGGCCTTCACCGAATCCGGGCCGAAGACGCCGTTGAAGAAGGGCGCGTAGGCGACCGAGAAGTCGATGACCTTCTCGCGCTCGGCGTTCTTGCCCAGGCTGGAGATGATCAGGTCGACCTTGCCGGTGGTCAGGTAGGGGACGCGGTTGGCGCTGGTGACGGGGACCAGCTCGACCTTGGCGCCCATCTCCTTGGCGAGCAGCGCGGCGGTGTCGATGTCGTAGCCGACCGGCTTCATGTCGGTGCCGACCGAGCCGAAGGGCGGGAAATCCTGCGGCACCGCGACGCGCAGCACCTTGTCCTTGGTGATCCGTTCCAGCGCGTCGGCGTGGGCCGTCGCCATCAGACCGCCGTTCAGGCCGCCGGTCAGAAGGGCCGTGGCAAAGCCGACCGCACCGAGTATCGTTGCAAACCGCATGGGACCTGATCTCCAGCCGAAAGAGGGTTGTGCGGTTCTACTTCAAACGGCGTGCCACGTCGGGGGAGGGATGGGCCGGTTGGCCTAAGGCGGCGGAACTGTTACGTTTATCCCAGAAATTGGCCAATGCGTTACTGTCGTAACCAAACGACGGCCTCGACCCTTGCCCAATCGATGCGCAGATGACCGACCGGACAAGCAAAAAGCCCAGTGAACAGGCATTGACCGTCCGCATCCGCGGCCGCTACGCCGAACTCAGCCGGACGGAGCGCCAGTTGGCCGACGTCATCCTCGCCTGTCCGGGCGAGCTGTCCGGCTATTCGGCGACGGAGCTGGCGCAGAGCGCCGGGGTGTCCAAGATGACGGTGTCGCGGCTGGTGCGCCGGCTCGGCTTCGCCAGTTTCGAGGAGGCGCGGCTGGCCTCGCGGCGCGGCACCGAATGGGGATCGCCGCTCTATCTGCTGGCCCAGCCCGACGGGCCGGGGAGAGGGGCGGAGGCGGGGGACGCGGCGGCTCCGCCGGTGGAGGCGCATTTCCAGCACAGCTCCGAGGCCATTGCCGCGACCGCCCGGCGCATCGACCCGGCGGCGCTGGAGCAGGCAGCCCGCCTGTTGGCGGAGGCCCGGCGCGTCTGGGTCTGCGGCGCGCGCAACAGCGTGTTCCTGGCGGGCTATGCCCGCTGGCAGTTCATCCAGGTGCGGCCGCAGGTCCACCAGATGGTCGCCGCCGGAGAGACGCTGGCCGAAACGCTGGCCGATCTCGGGACGGAGGATGCGCTGCTGCTGGTCGGCATCCGGCGCCGTCCGCCGGCCATCGTCCGGGTGCTTCAGGCGGCGGGGCAGCGCGGCATCCCGACCATCCTGATCGCCGACAGCCATTCCCCCCTGGAGGAGCTGGTTCCGCCGCTGACCTTCCGCTGCGAGACCCGCAGCCTGGCGCCGCTCGACACCCATGTCGCGGTGATGGCGGTGATCCACGCGCTGGCCGCCGAGCTGATCCGGTTGACCGGAGCCGCCGGGCGGGCACGCATCCAGGAGATCGAGGGCCTGCACGAGGCGCTGGGGGAGCTGTGACCGGCGGTTCCCGGCGGGACGGTCAATTGTCGAACAGCTCCATCGTCTTCGGCACGTCGCGCGGCGTCCCGCCGGTCAGGATCGTGCGGGCGACCTCGACGGCGCCGAGCAGGGAATGCTCGGAGAAGGGCTTCGGCAGGCAGCCGATGCCGGGAATCGGGATGCCGGCCTGCCGCATCTCGTCGCGGAAGGAGGTGATGAACAGGCACGGCACGCCCTGCCGGGTCAGCACCTGCGCGGCGTCGATGCCGCTGGAGTTGCGGGCGAGATGGACGTCGACCAGCGCCAGGTCGGGCGGATCCTCCGCCGCCATCGCCACCGCCTCGGCGGCGGTCACCGCCGGGCCGAGAACCTCGTGCCCGGCCGCTTCCAGGTAGAGGCGCTGTTCCATCGCGATCAGGACCTCGTCCTCGACCAGAAGGATTCTCATTTCCCGCCCTCCCCGGCGGCGATGGTCTCCAGGGTCGGGTCCGGCTCCGGCATCGGCAGTTCGATGCGGAAGGCCGCGCCGCGTTCCGACGGGACGATGGCGACGTGGGCGCGGATCTGGCCGCTCAGGCTGGCGATCAGCCGCATGCCCAGGCTGCGGCCCCTGCGCATGTCGAAGTTCGGCGGCAGGCCGGGACCCTGGTCAGAGACGGTCAGCACCAGCCCGCCGGCATCGCGGCGGAACGCGACGTCGACACGGGCCGGTCCGCTGCCGCGGTGCTTGATGGCGTTGGTGATCAGCTCGTTGGCGATCAGGCCGAGCGGGGCCGCCTGATCGATCGGCAGATCGACGATGTCCGAGCGGACCGTCACGTCGCACAGCTCGCCACCGCCCGACGCGCGGGCCAGATCCTCGCACAGCTCCCGCAGATAGGTCCCGAATTCGATGGTCTGGAACTGGTCGGCCTGGTAGAGCCGGTTGTGGACGCGGGCGATGGCCTCGATCCGGCTGCGGGCATCCTGGAAATGGGCGCGCGCCGCCTCGTCCGGCAGGCTCAGCGTTTGCAGGGTCAGCAGGCTGGACACCAGTTGCAGGCTGTTCTTGACCCGGTGGTTGACCTCGCGCAGCAGAGTCGATTTCTGGCCGACCAGCTTGCGCAGCGCCGCCTCCATCGACTTGATCTCGGTGACGTCGATGTGCATCAGCACGGTGCCGCCGAAAGGGCCGGCGGTCATCGGCGCGGCCAGACAGCGGAACCAGTGGTGGCCGGCTCCGCCGCGCCCGGCATACTCCGCCGACAGGGGGAGCCCGCCGTCGGCCAGCAGGGTGCGCAGCCCTTCCAGCACCGCCTCGCCCTGCGGATCCTCCCCATGCGGGAGAGCCTCCGCGCCGTCGTGCACGCACATCTCCAGATAATTGTCGCCGACGATGCAGCCCTGGCCGAGGAACTCGGTTTCCGGCCCGGCTTCCGCCCAGGCGCGGTTGACCGAGACGATGCGCCCGGCCGGGTCGAGCACGGCGATGAAGGCCGGCAGCGCGTCCAGCGTCGCCTTGGTCTGCTCGGCGAGCTGGCGCATGGCCAGGGCGTTGGCGCGCAGCTCCTCCCGCGTGCGCTGGCGCTCGGTGATGTCGCGCAGGATGCCGGTGATGAAGCTGCGGCCCTCCGACATCCAGCGCGCCATCGACAGCTCGAGGTCGATCCGGCTGCCGTCGCGCCGCCGTCCGACCAGCTCGACCGTCTCGCCGGAACGGTCGGGGCCTTGGCCGTCGAGACCGTGTTCGGACAGCTCCACCCAGTCGGGGGCGTCCTTGTCCAGCAGGGTGTGGATGCTGCGGCCGATCAGCTCGTCGGGGCGGTAGTCGAACTGTTGCGCGGCGGCGCCGTTCATCCACTGCACCGTGCCCCGGGTGTCGGTGGTGATGATGGCGTCGGGGGCGGTGTCGACGATGGCGCGGTAGCGCGCGTCGCGCTGTTCGCGCAGCACCCGCTCGCGGTTGACCGAGGCGGTGACGTCGGTCACCTGGATCAGGCAGCGCGCCTCGCTGTCGGGCGGCAGCGGTCGGATCAGCACGTTGTGGACCATCCTGCGCCCGTCGGGCAGGCGCAGGGGGAACAGCATCGGGTTCAGCGTGTTCGACAGCACGCCGGGCGCCCCGGTCGCCAGCACGTCGCGCACGGCGGTGTGCAGCCGCGACTCGCGCAGGTGCGGCAGGGCGTCGAACAGGTCGTGGCCGAGGATGTCGCGGGCCGGCACGTCCGACGCGCGCTCCATCCAGTTGTTCCAGTAGCGGACATGGCCATGCCGGTCGAGCAGGAGAATTCCGGCGTCCAGCGCGTTCAGTACATCCTCGGCCCAGGCCGGATGGTCAGAGGGGATCGGGGCCATGCTGGTTCCTGGAGGCCTCGACGGACGGCGCCGGCGTGGCGATTCCGTCAATGAACCCGTGGATGAGAAGCTTCAGCGATTCCAGCGATGAGACTCCCATCAGCAGGGCGATGTAGCCGCGGATGCTGCGGCTGCGTATCGAGAAATCGATGTAGAGGAAGAGCACCAGTTCGTCGGACGTTCCATTCCTGTCCTGCAAGATGTTGCCGCCGCTGCCGCGCAGCACGGCGGGCAGCGAGATCGACAGCCGGTCCTTCAGCGTGTTGGCGATGACGACGAGGCAGCCGTTCAGGATGATGTTGCCGATCTCGGCCAGCGCGTCCTGCTCCAGGTCGACGATTTCGGCCAGGGTCAGCTCGCTGCCCAGCACGGCGCGCGCCAGCTCCAGGCTGTTGGCCTCGGGAAAGATCAGCAGCGCCCGTCCGGCGAAGGAGCCCTGGAACTGCTGTTCCACCGCGACGAGGCCGGAGCGCTCGCGGGTGGTCAGGAACTCCGTCGCGGCGTCGCGGCTGACGATGTCAACCGAGGGCACGGACAAAAGGACCTGGTCGGAAACCATGCGGCTGAGATGGGTCGCGGCCCGGCCGACGCCCATGTTCACCAACTCGGTCAGCGCGTCGCGCTCCAGGTCGGTCAACTCCACCATGCTCGGCGCCTTGCCCCCTTGTCGTCAGGATCGTCAGCGCCGCCCGGTGGGCGCGTCGCGGATTTTGCGACAGATGGGCGGGAAAATGCACCCGCGTCAACGTCCTATAACAAATACGGCGGAGCCATAGGCGGTTCCGCCGCATTGCACGGATAATATGGATAGGGGGCGGCGGCGGGCGGTCGTCAGCCCCCGCCGCCGAAGGGAAACGGGTGTTTTTCGCGCGTCGGCGAGACGCGGCGGTCGTGCGGGCAGGCGTAGCGCCGGCAGGTTCGGCGGTACAGGTCGGTCAGGCGGGCGGTTTCGGCCGCGTCGGCGCGGCGTTTCGCCTCACACAGACAGTCCCACACCATCTGGCGCATGGCGGCGTGCCCCCAGGGCTCGCGCAGCATCTCCGCGCCGCGCACGGCGGCCTCGGCGGGGGTCAGATGCTCGTGCCGGGCGATCACGGCGATCTCATCGGGCGCCAGCTGGCTCGTCTCGGGCGCGCGGTACAGATCCGGAGTCGTCTCCAGGACCGACATGGGCGTTCTCCCTTGATTTGAATTTGGCGGTTTGGATTTCCGCATTCGGCGTCCTGCGCGACGCACGAGCCGTCTTCGCGGCTCTTTCCCGCGCTTGCGGGGCATACGGCCGAGTCTAGCCGCTCTTTCGGGGCGGCGGCAACACACGGAAGGTCGCAGGACCAAAGCATCAACCACCGCCCGTCGCGCATAGGCGTGTCCGGATAGGCGGCGGATCTTGTTTCCGGGGAGCGGGCGGAACACATAGGCTGCATGGCCGCCGACTCGCGGCGATGACGACGTGTTCAGGAGACCGCCATGACCCCCGAGGAACGCACGCTTCTTTCCGACCTGTTCCGCCATTTGCGCGAGGTGGAAGGTCAGCCGCGCGACGCGGAGGCCGAATCCTTCATCCGCCAGTCGGTGCAGAGCCAGCCGCTGTCCGCCTATTACATGGCGCAGACCGTTCTGGTCCAGCAGCAGGCCCTGACCGCCGCCCAGAGCCGAATCGAGGAGCTGGAGCGTCAACTCAGGGAGGCGCAGAGCCGCGCCGCCCAGCCGGCCGCCCCGACCCCGTCCGGCGGCAGCTTCCTGTCGAACGCGCTGGGAATTGGCCGCAGCCCCTGGGGCGGGCGTTCCGAGGAGCCGCGCCCGGCGCCGCAGCCGCAAGTCCAGCCCCAACCCTCCCGCAGCCCGTGGGGCGGGGCGCCGCAACCCGGCTACGCGCCGCCGATGGGGGCCTATGGCGGCGGCCAGCCGGGCTATCCGCAGCAGCCGGGATTCGCCCCGCAGCGCGCCGGCGGCGGATTCCTGGCCAACGCCGCGACGACGGCGGCGGGCGTCGCCGGCGGCATGCTGGCGGCGAGCGCCATCTCCTCGATGCTGAGCCACTCGCCCGGCCCCTTCGGCGACGCCGCCGCGTCGGCCGCCTCGCATGTGCCGGGCGGGGAGACCGTCATCAACAACTTCTACGGCGACAGCGCCGCGCCCGAGGCGCGCAACGTGGATTACCAGCAGGACGCCGACTATCAGACCGACGATGCGTCCTTCGATGACGGCGGCGACAACGGCGGCGGCGACGATTCCTGGGTCTGAGGGACCGCCGGCCTGAAACACGGGGAACGAGAGGCGGCGCGGTCCTCCGGGGCCGCGCCGTTCCGCGTCACACGGCGCTGGCGGCGGTGGGCTGGTTCTGCGGATCCTCGCGCAGGGTCACGGCGCCGTTGGTGCGCTCCAGCACCAGCCGGCGCTGGTGCAGGGGCGCCAGCCCGGCGTGGTTGCCGATGGTCAGCACCGTGGCGGCGGGCAGCGTCCGCTCGATCAGCGCCATCAGGTCCGCCTCGCCCTGGGCGTCCAGGGAATCGGTGGCGTCCTCCAGGAAGATCCAGTCGGGGCGGCGGATCAGCAGGCGGGCGAAGCTCAGCCGCTGGCATTCCGGCACCGACAGCACCTCGTCCCAGCGGTCGACCGTGTCGAGATGGCCGGACAGGTGCGCCAGCCCGACCGCATCCAGGGCCTCCACCCCCTTGCCGTCGTCCACCGAGGACGGCGCGCCGGGGTAGGCCAGCACGGCGCGCAGGCTGTCGCGCGGCAGATAGGGATGCTCCGGCATGAAGAAGACGTGGGTGTCGGCCGGCAGGGCGATGTGGCCGCGTCCCCAGGGCCAGACCCCGGCCACCGCGCGGAACAGCCGCACCGCCGCCGCCGGGTCGCCAACGATCAGCACGCGGTCGCCGCGCCGGACCTCCAGGTCGAAGCCGTGGACGACCGGCTTGCCGTCCGGGTCGTCGATCGACACCCCGCGGAAGCTCAGGCCGCTGTGCCCCTTCGACCGTTCCACCACGATGTGGTCGGCGCCGTCCCCGCAGACCTCGCGGTCGAGCTGTTGCAGCGCTTCGTGCAGGCGCAGCATCCGTTCGACCGAGGCGCGCCACTCGGCGGCGCGGGCGAGGTTGTCGATCGGCCAGGACAGCGCGCCGACCGTCTGCTGGAACGCCTGCGCCGTCTGCATCAGCACGCCCAGCGAGATGGTGCCGGCGATGTAGCGCGGCGCCGCGACCAGGATCGGGAAGGCGGCCGACAGCACCGAATAGGTGGCGCTGAACAGCATCATGTGGCTGAGCGCGCGGGTCTGGCCGTGCCAGCCCAGCGTCACCCCCTCGAACAGGCTGGAGAGCCGGCCGCGCTCCGCGGTCTCGCCGTGCAGCAGGGCGATGCCCTGGCCGTTCTCGCGCACCTGCGCCAAGCCGAAACGGAAATCCGCCTCGTAACTCTGGCGCCGGTTGACGGCGTTGACCAGCGGCGTGCCGATCAGCAGGGCGATGGTGGTGCCCATGGCGGCGTAGAGCAGGGCGATGAACAGCAGATGGCCGGGCACCGACCATTCCGTGCCGAACAGATCGACCGAGATGCGTCCCGACAGCATCCACAGGATGTTGGTGAAGCTGATCAGCAGCATGGCGCAGTAGGTCAGCGAATGGCCGAGGTCGATCGCCATCTCGGCGGTGATGCGGATGTCCTCGGCGATGCGGCCGTCCGGGTTGTCGTGGTCGCCCGGCAGATAGGCGATCTGGTGGTGCCGGCCGCGCCGCAGCCAGTCCTCCATCAGCTTGGCGGTCAGCCAGCGCCGCCAGCCGAGCTGGAGGCGCCGCTTGACCAGCAGGTGCAGCACGGCGTTGACGATGTTGAAGGCGATGATCAGGCCGACCGCCCCGACCATCGTGACGAAACGGTCCATCGAGCGCTGTTCCAGCGCGTCGAACAGCCGCTCGCTCCAGATGTTGATCAGCACCGGGACGACGACCTGCCCGACGGTCAGAACGACCAGCGCCGTGGTGAGCAGCCACACCGCCACCCGGTTCTCCCCGGTCCAGTAGCCGCCGGCGAAACGCAGGAAGCGCCGGGTGAAGCTGGGCGGGGGGTGGTGGGCCAGCGGGGTTTGGGATGGGGCGGAGCCGGAGGGCTCGCGGCCCGCGCCGTCGGTCATGCTGTCCATCGCGGGGCTTTCGGCTTGCGGATCCTCCGTATCACCAACGAATGGGGTGGCGTCGATCGCGCGAACAGGGGGGTAGCACGCAAAACGTCACCGCTTCCCGCTCTTCGCGACGCTGCTCAGGAAGCGGTAGCTATCCTTGGGCGTCCGCGCCAGGGTGTCGTAATCGACGCGGACGATGCCGAACCGCTTCGACAGGCCGAAGCCCCACTCGAAATTGTCCAGCAGGCTCCAGCACAGATAGCCCTTCACGTCGCAGCCTTCCCGCGCCGCCCGCGCCACCGCCTCCAGATGCTCGCGGAAGAACAGCACGCGCTGGTCGTCGTGGATCTCCCCATCCTCCGACACCACGTCGTCGTAGGCGCAGCCGTTCTCGGCGATGAAGACGGCGGGGTTGCCGTACTCCGTGCGCAGCTCGCTCAGCAGCTCGTGCAGGCCCTCGGGCTGCACCGGCCAGGCCATGCCGGTCCAGCGCTCGCAACGCGCCTCGCCCCACCAGACGTCGAACAGCCGGCCCGCCTCGTGCTTCATCGTCATGCGGGAGTAGTAGTTGATGCCGAGCAGGTCGATCGGGTAGCGGATCGCCTCCTCGTCGCCGGGCAGGACGAAGCCGGCCATCCGCTCCGCCAGCAGCGCCGGGATCTCCCCGCGCATCAGCCCGTCGAGCGGCACCCGGTTCCACACCGCGTCCCAGCGGGCCGCCGCCGCGACGTCCTCCGGCCGGTCGCTGTCGGGAACCGCCGGCTGCAAATTCAGCACGGTGCCCAGCGTCAGGCCGGAATGCTCCGCCGCGATGGCGCGCAGCGCCGCGCCCTGGGCGAGATTCTGGTGGTGCAGGGCGCGCAGCACGCCCTCCTCGCCGAACTGGTGGCCGGGGGCGTGCTCGCCCGTGCCGTAGCCGTGGATGGCGACGACGTTGGGCTCGTTGAGCATCATCCATTCCTTCACCCGGTCGGCCAGCCGGGCGGTGACGATTCGGGCGTAGTCGGCGAAGGGACCGATGACGCCGCGCCCCTGCCAGCCCCCGGCATCCTCCAGCGGCTGCGGCAGGTCCCAGTGGTAGAGGCAGGCCATCGGGGTGATGCCGGCCTCCAGCAGCGCATCGACCAGCCGGTCGTAGAAATCCAGGCCGCGCGTCTCGACGGCGCCGCTGCCGGCCGGCAGGATTCGCGGCCAGGCGATGGAGAAGCGGTAGCTGTCGAAGCCCGCCGCCTTCATCAGCGCGATGTCCTCGGGAAAGCGGTGGTAGTGGTCGCAGGCGGTGGCGGCGTTGCTGCCGTCCTGGATGCGGCCGGCGGCGGTGTAGACGTCCCACACGCAAGCGCCGCGCCCGTCGGCGTCGAGCGCGCCTTCGATCTGGTAGGAGGAGGTGGAGGCGCCCCAGCGGAAGCCGGGCGGGAAAGTCAGCGACGTCATGCGGTTGTCCTCCCGGACGGGTCTTCGTTTTTTGTTAGCATGCCTCAAATCGGAGGGGTCCGCCATGGCGCGGATGCTTCCGCGACGTGGTGGCGCAGGGGATGACGCCGGGGCTGGGCGGCGACGGGGCGCGGGCGTAGAATCCTGGAAAACCGGCTTCTGCTCGGGAGGAAGCGCCATGGCGAACGTCACCAAGATCGTCTTCATCGGGGCGGGCAGCGCCGCCTTCGGCCTCAGCCTGTTCCAGGACCTGTTCTCCTCCAGCGAGCTGGCCGGCAGCACCCTGACCCTGGTGGACACCAACCCCGACGCGCTCGTCCGCATGGCGGCGCTGGCGGACGTGCTGAACCGGCGCGGCAACGCCGGGCTGGTCATCGAGACGGCGACCGACCGCAAGGCGGCGCTGGAGGGGGCGGGATTCGTGCTGTGCGCCGTCGCGGTGGACCGCAACCGCCTGTGGAGGCTGGATTTCGAGGTGCCGAGGAAGCACGGCGTCCGCCACACGCTGGGCGAGAACGGCGGCCCCGGCGGGCTGTTCTTCACGCTGCGTACCCTGCCGCTGATCGTCGACATCGCCCGCGACGTCGAGGCGATCTGCCCGGACGCGCTGTTCATCAACCTGTCCAATCCCGAAAGCCGCATCGTGCTGGGGCTGTCGCGCTGCACCGGCGTGCGGGCGCTGGGGTTGTGCCACGGCATCTTCCTGGCCCGCTGGTTCGTCTGCCAGATCCTCGGCATGCCGGAGAAGGAGGTCGATGTCTGGGGCGCCGGTCTGAACCATTTCCAATGGCTGACCGCGATCCGCGAGCGCGCCACCGGCCGCGATCTCTACCCGCTGCTGCGCGAGCGCGAGGCGCTGCACGACCCCGCCTTCACGCCGCTGACCCGCCGGCTGTTCCGCGCCTTCGGCCTGTGGGTGACGTGCAGCGACGACCATGTCGGCGAGTATCTTCCCTACGGCTGGGAGGGCGGGGAGCACGGCTTCGACTTCGAGAACGACGAGCGCGGCCGGGTCATCCTGAAGGATCTGATGGACGGGGTGATCGACGGCAGCAAGCCGATCCCCGACGACTGGACCGGACCCTCCTGGGGCGAGCGCGCCGTCGCGGTGATCGAGGGCATGCTGCACAACCGCAAGCGCTTCATCGAATCCGGCATCGTCGTCAACCGGGGCGTCGTGCCCGGCCTGCCCGACGAGCTGGCGGTCGAGGTGCCGCTGGTCGCCGACGCGGCCGGCGTGCATCCGGTGGCGCTGGGCCGCCTGCCGGACGGCGTGCTCAGGCTGCTGTCGGTCCAGGCCGGGGTGCAGCAGATGGCGGTCGAGGCCGCCCTGCGCGGTTCCAGGGAACTGGCCCTCCAGGCGCTGCTGATCGATCCGGTCATCACCTCGACCGACGCCGCCGTCGCCATCCTGGACGAGCTGTGGGAGGTCAACCGGCCCTACATCCGCCCCTGCCTTTAGAAGCGGCCGCTTTCAGAAGGCTCCACACCGAACGGAGAGGCCAAAGGAGCCGAGGAACAAGCGCAGGCCCCGCGGGTTTGAAGCCATACCCTCGGGTCACGGCGAAAAGGCGGATCATGGCGAACATACTGAAACAGGCGACACGGCTCGGTGAAGGGCGGCCCTTTCCCCTGGGCGCCACATGGGATGGCATCGGCGTGAACTTCGCCCTGTTTTCGGCAAACGCCACCAAGGTGGAGCTGTGCCTGTTCGACGAGAGCGGCGAGGAGGAGCTGGAGCGCATCGAGCTTCCCGAATTCACCAACGAGATCTGGCACGGCTATCTGCCGGACGCCCGGCCCGGCCTGCTCTACGGCTACCGCGTCCACGGCCCCTACGAGCCGGAGAACGGACACCGCTTCAACCCGAACAAGCTGCTGCTCGACCCCTACGCCAAGGAACTGGCCGGCGAGATCCGCTGGAACCCGGCGCATTTCGGCTATGTGATGGAATCGGGCGACGACACCACCTTCGACGAGCGCGACAGCGCGCCCTTCATGCCGAAATGCCGGGTGATCGACCCGGCCTTCACCTGGGGCCGCGGCGAGGCGTCGCCGGCCGTGCCGTGGGAGCGGACGATCTTCTACGAGGCCCACGTCAAGGGCTTCACCAAGCTGCACCCGGCGGTGCCCGACGCCCTGCGCGGCACCTACGGCGGCATGGCGATCAAGGAGGTCATCGACTACATCAAGAGCCTCGGCGTGACCTCGGTGGAGCTGCTGCCGGTCCACGCCTTCGTCCAGGACCAGCATCTGGTCGACAAGGGGCTGTCGAACTACTGGGGCTACAACTCCATCGGCTTCTTCGCGCCGGAGCCGCGCTATTCCGCCAGCGGCAACAGCATCAAGGAGTTCAAGGAGATGGTCGCCCATCTCCACGATTCCGGGCTGGAGGTGATCCTCGACGTCGTCTACAACCACACCGCCGAGGGCAACGAGCGCGGGCCGACCCTGTCCTTCAAGGGCATCGACAACGCCTCCTACTACCGGCTGATGCCGGACGAGAAGCGCTACTACATCAACGAGACCGGCACCGGCAACACGGTCAACCTCAGCCACCCGCGCGTGCTCCAGATGGTGACGGACAGCCTGCGCTACTGGGCGACCGAGATGCACGTCGACGGCTTCCGCTTCGATCTGGCGACGATCCTCGGGCGCGAGCCCTACGGCTTCGACGAGGGCGGCGGCTTCCTCGACAGCTGCCTCCAGGATCCCATCCTCTCCAGCGTCAAGCTGATCGCCGAGCCGTGGGACTGCGGCCCCGGCGGCTATCAGGTCGGCAACTTCCCGCCGGGCTGGGCCGAGTGGAACGACAAGTTCCGCGACACCGTCCGCGCCTACTGGAAGGGCGACGAGGGCAAGCTGCCGGAGCTGGCGCCGCGCCTGTGCGGATCGGGGGACGTCTTCGACAAGCGCGGGCGCAAGCCGTGGTCGAGCGTGAACTTCATCACCGCGCACGACGGCTACACGCTGAACGACCTCGTGTCCTACAACGACAAGCACAACGAGGCGAACGGCGAGGGCAACAACGACGGCCACTCCCACAACATCTCGTGGAACCACGGCGCCGAGGGGCCGACCGACGACCCCGAGATCAAGGAGCTGCGCGAGCGCCAGAAGCGCAACCTGCTGGCGACGCTGCTGCTGTCGCAGGGCACGCCGATGCTGCTGGCCGGCGACGAGTTCGGCAACAGCCAGTCCGGCAACAACAACGCCTATTGCCAGGACAACGAGACGGCGTGGCTGAACTGGGACGGCATCGACGAGGACGGCCAGTCGCTCGTCGAGTTCGTCCGCCGGGTGATCGCGGTGCGCCAGTCCTTCCCGATGCTGCGGCGCGGGCGCTTCCTCTCGGGCAACTACAACGCCGAGTTCGACGTCAAGGACGTGACGTGGCTGACCCCGGCCGGCGACGAGATGGCCGAGGGGCACTGGCACGACGGCAACGCCAGGTGCCTGGGCATGCTGCTGGACGGCCGGGCGCAGGCGACCGGCATCAAGCGGCCGGCGATGGACGCCACGCTGCTGCTGGTGGTGAACTCGCATCACGACGTGGTGAGCTTCACCCTGCCGGAGGTCAACGGCGGCAGCGTGTGGCGCTGTCTGGTCGACACCAACATCACCGATCCCGACGAGGTGCCGCGCGTCAACACCGGCGACGCCTACATGGTGACCGGCCGCTCGCTGCTGCTGCTGGCGCTTGAACCGGAAGGCAAGTCGTCCTTCGCCCTGCGCCGCGCCGCCCGCGCCCTCCGGTCGGTAGCGGAGAGCCCGGCCCCGGTGCCGGTCGCCGAGGAAGCGGCGGTGGCGGCCGAGCCCGAGGTGGGGAGCGTGGAGGATGCCGAGGTGAGGCCGGTCGAGAAACCGGCCGTCTGAGCGGCGGCGCACGGGCCCCCACCCAACCCTTTCCCGTCCCTGCGGGGGAGGTTCGGGGTCGGGGCCCGTGCCCGGTCCGGCGCGCTCTCCCGCCCCCACCCCCTCTTCTCACCGAAAAGCGCTCCGCCATGAAACTGTTCGAATGCCAGCACTGCCACCAGCCGCTCTATTTCGAGAACACGCTGTGCGAGCGCTGCGGCCACCGGCTTGGCTACATGCCCGATCCGGGCACGATGACGGCGCTGGAGCCGACGGAGACGGAGGGCGTGTGGACCGCGCTCGCCTTTCCGGGCAAGCGCTTCAAGTTCTGCCGGAACGCCGGGCTCGATGCCTGCAACTGGCTGCTGGAGGAGGGGGCGGAGGAATCCCACTGCGACGCCTGCCGCCACAACCGCACCATCCCCAACCTGTCCGACGCCGAGAACCTGACGCGCTGGCGCAAGCTGGAACTCGCCAAGCATCATCTGTTCTATACCCTGACCAACCTGAAGCTGCCGCTGCGCACCCGCGCCGAAGACCCGGAGAAGGGGCTGGCCTTCGACTTCCTGTCCGACACGGTGAACCCCGACGGCAGCGTCACCACGGTGCTGACCGGCCACGCCGACGGGCTGATCACCATCAACGTCGCCGAGGCCGACGACGCCGAGCGCGAGCGGCGGCGCACCGAGATGGGCGAGCCCTACCGCACGCTGCTCGGCCATTTCCGCCACGAGATCGGCCATTACGTGTGGGACCGGCTGGTGTCCGAGGATCCGGCGACGCTGGAGCGCTTCCGCGCGCTGTTCGGCGACGAGCGCGACGATTACGGCGAGGCGCTGAAGCGCCACTACGCCGCCGGCCCGCCCGCCGACTGGCAGTTCAACTATGTCAGCGGCTACGCCGCCGCCCACCCGTGGGAGGATTTCGCCGAGACCTGGGCGCATTACCTGCACATCGTCGACACGCTGGAAACCGCCCGCGCCTTCGGCCTGCGCATCCGCCCGCGCGTCAGCGAGGGCGCCGAGCTGGAGGCCGAGGTCGATTTCAACCCGCACAAGGCCCGGCGGATCGAGGATCTGATCGAGCCCTGGCTGCCGCTGACCTACGCGGTGAACAGCCTGAACCGCAGCATGGGCCAGCCCGACCTCTACCCCTTCATCCTGTCGCCGGCGGTGATCGAAAAGCTGGGCTTCATGAACGGGCTGGTCCGCGCCCTCTGAGCGGCGGAGGCCGGCCCGTGACGTCAGCCGGAGGCTGCGTCGCTGTCCGTCAGCTCCGGCGTCCAGCGGACCGCGCGGTTGCGCCCGTCGCGCTTGGCCTTGTAGAGCGCGACGTCGGCATGGCGCATCACCGTCGCCATGTCTGTGGAATCGTCCGGCCAGGAGGCGAGCCCGATGGAGCAGCCGACCCGCACCGTCTCGCCGCCGACCGACACCGGCTCGTTGACGGTGGCGATGATGCGGGCGGCCAGCACGCCGGTGTCCGGAGCCGTGCGGCCGGTGCGGCGGGGCAGGATCGCGGCGAACTCGTCGCCGCCCAGCCGGGCGACCACGTCGTCGTCGCGGAAGATGGCGGCCAGACGGCGGCCGACCTGCCGCAGCACCACGTCGCCGGCGTCGTGGCCCAGCCGGTCGTTGATCGGCTTGAAGCCGTCGAGGTCGAGATACATCATCGTGGCGGACCCGTCGCCGCCGTTGCCGCTGGTCGAGGCGTCGACATACTGTTCGAAATAGCGCCGGTTGGGCAGGCCCGTCAGCCGGTCCTCGTAGGCGATGTCCTCCAGCCGCATCAGCGCGGCGTCCTTGTTGGTCAGGCTGTCGATCAGGTCGCGCAGCGAGGCCGACAGCCGGCCGATCTCGGTGGTGCCGCCGACGTTGGGGAACGCCACCCCCTGCTCGCCCCGGCGGATGCGCTCGGCCGCGTCGGCGATGGCGACCAGCGGCCGGGCGATGCGGCCGGCGGCCAGCCAGCCCAGCACGCTGAACAGCACGGCCAGCCCGGCACCGACCACGATGATGGTCAGGCGCAGCCGCCCGGTCTCGCCATACACCACGTTCGCCGGCTGCCGGGCCACCGCGGTCCAGCCGAGCCCGGCGTAGTCGTAAAGACCGCGGCCGCGGGCGATGCCGGTCAGGTAGCTGCCGCCGTCCGGCCAGCGGGCGAGGCTCCAGCCCTCCTTGTTGCGGTCGATGGGCAGGGCGGTGCCGACCGCCTCGTCCGGGCCGATCAGCACGGTGCCGTCGGCCGACAGGATGTAGAGGGTCAGCCCCTCGCGGCCGGGCAGCGAGGCGATCAGGTCGCGCAGCGTGGCGCGCGCCCATTCCCAACTGTAATGGACGGCGAAGGCGCCGACGGCCGTTCCATCGGCGTCGCGCAGCGCGGCGGACACGTCGACGAATTTCGGCGTCTCGCCCGGCAGGTGCGGCACCTTGCCCTTCAGCGCCACCGCCTCGTGCACGTCGCCGACGAAGAGGCCCTTCATGCCCTCGACATGGACGGGGCGGGTGGCGATGTTCTTGCCGAGCAGCAGGCCGCCGCTGGCGGCCACCACGTTGCCCTGGCGGTCGGTCACCCCCATCCAGGCGATGGTCGGGTCGCGCCGCTTCAACTCGTCGATGGTCGCCTGGGCCACCGCCGGATCCTTCAGGGAGTCGATCTGGGCCAGGGCGGCGATCTGGTTGGCCCGCGCCCACATGGTGGCGTCGAGCTGGCGGGCCAGCGATTGCGACAGCTCGGCCATGGAATCGCCGATCTCGCGGGTCAGCACCTGCTCGGCCTGGGAGCCCACGAACAGGCCCTTCGCCAGCGTGAGCCCGAGCACCAGGATGGCGGTGGTGGCGGCCACGGTGGCGCGCAGGCCCAAGCTGCTCATGGGGGAACCTTCCGGACTCCGTCTCGTCTTTTTTCTTATGCCTGATCGGAGAGGTTTAAGGAACCGGCGTGAATCCCGACCGTCCTATATCACGGGCGCGGACGGGTTGGCGGCAACGTCGGAAATTGGAACGTTGGTGATACTGACGTTCAGCATATTGCGTAAAAAGGAAAAGGCCGCTAGCTATACAGCCGCGGCCCGAGTTTAGGGAGGAAACGCCTGATAAGGCGGTCAAAAAAGCAGATAATGCTGCGTCGCAGAAAATCCAGCCCTGGCGGCTGGATTTTTCGTTTCGAGTGTCGACAATCCGCAAAATGACCTGCCGGGTCGGCGAACCGGGCTTGCCGATCGGCGGCGCGAACGGAGTATGATGGCCGGCCAACCAACATAAAGTCGGGAAGAGACTCCAACCATGAAACGGCGTGCGTTCCTCACCAGCGCGGGCGTCGGCGTTGCCGCCGGCACGCTCGCGGCCCCGGCCATCGCGCAGAGCCAGCCCGAGATCAAGTGGCGCCTCGCGTCGAGCTACCCCAAGAGCCTCGACACCATCTACGGCGCCGCCGAGTTCATCACCAGGCGGGTGGCCGCCGCCACCGACAACAAGTTCCAGATCCGCCCCTTCGCGGCGGGCGAGATCGTGCCGGCGCTCCAGGTGCTCGACGCCGTGCAGAACGGCACGGTCGAGTGCGGGCAGTCCGCCGCCTATTTCTACGTCGGCAAGGACCCGACCTTCTGCTTCGACACGGCGATGCCCTTCGGCCTGAACACCCGCCAGCACGTCGCCTGGATGATGCACGGCGGCGGGCTGGAGCTGATGCGCGAGGTGTTCAAGGAGTACAACGTCATCCACGTCCCGGCCGGCAACACCGGCGCCCAGATGGGCGGCTGGTTCCGCAAGGAGATCCGCGGGCTGGACGACCTGAAGGGCCTGAAGATGCGGATCGGCGGCCTCGTCGGCCAGATCCTGACGCCCTTCGGGCTGGTTCCGCAGCAGATCGGCGGCGGCGACATCTACCCGGCGCTGGAGAAGGGCACCATCGACGCCGCCGAGTTTGTCGGCCCCTACGACGACGAGAAGCTCGGCTTCTACAAGGTCGCCAAGAACTATTATTACCCCGGCTGGTGGGAGGGTTCGGCGCAGATCCCTCTGCTCTTCAACATGCAGGCGTGGGAGCAGCTTCCGGCGTCGTACCGGGTGATCCTGGAGCAGGCTTGCTGGGAGGCCAACACGTGGATGCTGGCCAAGTACGACACGCTGAACGCCGCCGCGCTGAAGCGGCTGGTCGGCGGCGGGGCGGCGCTGCGCCTGTTCCCGCGCGAGATGATGCAGGCTTGCGAGAAGGCGGCCTACGAGCTGTACGACCAGCTCGCGGCGACCAACCCGCGCTTCAAGAAGGTCTATGACGCGTGGAAGCCCTTCCTGGAGGAGGAGCGGTTGTGGTTCCGCGTCGCCGAGAACGGCTTCGACGCCTTCGTCTACAGCCAGTCGGCCCAGCGCCGGTAAGGCGGGGGCAGGGGAAGGGGCGGGGGCGGCGATTCGCCCCCGCCGCCCTACGGCACGACCGGATGCGTCCGTATGTCCGTCCGTTCCGCCCATCATTCGCCTTCTCAATCGCCTGCTGAAAGCGCAGACTGCCGGTCGGCCCTTGTGCAAACCGTTCGCACATGCACAATAAACCATCAGACTGTTGAAGCGATCACAACATAAGCAATCTGCTTGTCTATTTTCTTAAACGCATGTTACCGTCGGGGCCATCAAGACGGACGGAAACGCGGCTTGGCCCGTGGATTTCCGCCCCCCTCTGACGGGAGAGGACGATGGACGGTGGGATGATCGCGACGACGCAGTCTCTGGTGCGTTTCGTGGGTGTGCAGAAGACCTACGACGGCGAGCATCTCGTCGTGAAGAGCCTGGATCTCGACATCCGCAAGGGTGAGTTCCTGACGCTCCTCGGCCCTTCCGGATCGGGCAAGACCACCTGCCTCATGATGCTGGCCGGGTTCGAGGTGCCGACCCACGGCGAGATCTTCCTCGGCGACCGCTCGATCAAGAACACGCCGCCGCACAAGCGCGACATCGGCATGGTCTTTCAAAACTACGCGCTGTTCCCGCACCTGACCATCGAGGAGAACGTCGCCTTCCCGCTGTCGGTGCGCGGCGTTCCCAAGGCCGAGGCCAAATCGCGTGTCGCCGACGCGCTGAAGATGATCAAGCTGGAGCATGTCGCCACCCGCCATCCTGGCCAGCTTTCCGGCGGCCAGCAGCAGCGCGTGGCGCTGGCGAGGGCCCTGGTCTTCAACCCGGCGCTGGTGCTGATGGACGAGCCGCTGGGCGCTTTGGACAAGCGGCTGCGCGAGCACATGCAGTTGGAGATCAAGCGGCTGCACGAGACGATGGGCATCACCGTCGTCTACGTCACCCACGACCAGGGCGAGGCGCTGACCATGTCGGACCGCATCGCCGTGTTCAACGACGGCATCGTCCAGCAGATCGACCGGCCGGACGCGCTCTACGAACGCCCGGTCAACAGCTTCGTCGCCAACTTCATCGGCGAGAGCAACGTGCTGAACGGCACTGTCGAAAATATCGAACACGGATACGCCCGCGTCGCGCTCGACGCCGGCGGGTCGGTGCTGGCGCTGGCGGTCAACGTCGCCGGGCCGGGCGCGCGGACCTCGCTGTCGGTGCGGCCGGAGCGGGTGGCGATCAGCACCGGCGACGACGGGGATCCGGCCTTCAACCGGCTGCCGGCCACTTTGACGGACCTGATCTATCTGGGCGACCACACGCTGGCGATGCTGGCGGTCCCCGGCAACGACGAATTCATGGTCAAGCTGCCCGCCGGTGCCCATGCGGGGCTGGCGCAGGGGCAGGCGGTGACCATCGCCTTCCGGCCCGAGGATTGCCGGGCGCTGGATCCGGTCTGAGGAGCTTTCCCACGCCGGTCTCAAAAACGTCGAACAACAACCACAGACATAGGACGGGGATCATGTCGAAGTTTAGGGTGGCTCTCGGTTTCGTCGCGACCTTCACCGCCATCGCCGCGCTGGCCTCGGCCGCCAGCGCCCGCGATCTGACCGTCGTCTCGTGGGGCGGCGCCTATCAGGAAGTGCAGAAGAAGGTCTATTTCGAGCCGTTCAAGGCGACCGGCACCCCGATGAGCGACGAATCCTGGGACGGCGGCGTCGGCGTCCTGCGCGCCAAGGTCCAGGGCGGCGCTTCCACCTGGGACGTCGTCCAGGTCGAGAGCGAGGAGCTGGCGCTGGGCTGCGACGAGGGCCTGTTCGAGAAGATCAACTACTCGAAGATCGGCGGCGAGGAGGCCTATCTGCCGGCCACCGTCAACGCCTGCGGCGTCGGCGCCATCGTCTATGACTTCGTGCTCGGCTACGACAAGGACAAGATCAAGGACGCGCCGAAGAGCTGGGCCGACTTCTTCGACACCAAGAAGTATCCGGGCAAGCGCGGCCTGCGCCAGGGCGCCAAGACCACCCTCGAAATCGCCCTGATGGCCGACGGCGTCGCCCCCGCCGACGTCTACAAGGTTCTGGCCACCGATGCCGGCATCGACCGCGCCTTCAAGAAGCTCGACACCATCAAGAACGACATCGTCTGGTGGAAGGCCGGCGCCCAGCCGCCGCAGCTGCTGGCGTCGGGCGAGGTGGCGATGACCTCGGTCTACAACGGCCGCATCGACGCCGCCAACAAGGCCGAGAAGAAGAATTTCGGCATGGTGTGGAACGGCGCGCTGTTCACCATCGACAGCTGGGTCATCCTGAAGGGCAGCCCGAACGTCGAGGCCGCGCACAAGTTCCTCGACTTCGTCGGCAAGGCCGAAAACCAGGCCAAGCTGTCGCAGGGCATCGCCTACGGCACCTCGAACAAGGGTGCTCCGGCCAAATTGCAGCCGGCCGTGCTCGCCGACCTGCCGACCTCGCCGGCCAACATGAAGAACGCGGTCGAGATCGACGTGAACTTCTGGCTGGAGAACATCGACCGCCTGACCGAGCG
Source organism: Azospirillum agricola (assembly GCF_017876095.1). Lineage (GTDB taxonomy): Bacteria > Pseudomonadota > Alphaproteobacteria > Azospirillales > Azospirillaceae > Azospirillum > Azospirillum agricola. The sequence goes on along the minus strand of NZ_JAGINM010000015.1, from coordinate 65,761 downwards.
CTTCAACAAGTGGGCGGCCAAGTAACGGGCTGATGTGTTGCTCCCTCTCCCGTCCCGGGAGAGGGAAGGGGCCCATGCGGAGCATGGGAAGGGTGAGAGGCCAGCGGGTGAGGCCACGGACTTCATGGTCCGATTGCCCCTCACCCTCCCCGCTTCGCGGGTCCCCTCCCTCTCCCGGGGCGGGAGAGGGAAACGATCGCAGATTTCGACAGGACACCCCGATGACAGCCGCTTTCGTTGCCGGCGCCGACGTGCCGTTGAAGCGTCGATTGAGGCGGGCCGAGCGGGCCCGGCAGTTTCGCGCGCTGGGTCTGGTGCTTCCGCTTCTCCTGTTCCTGCTCTTCACCTTCGTCGGTCCCATCGCCGGGATGATCTGGCGCTCGGTGGACGACTGGGAGGTGCCGCAGGTGCTGCCCCACACCGTCGCCGCCCTGTCGAGCTGGAACGGCCAGGGGTTGCCCGACGAGCCGGCCTACGCGGCGCTGGCCCGCGACCTCCAGGCGGCGCGGGCGTCGGGTTCGATCGGCGTCGCGGCCAAGCGGCTGAACTACGTCGTCAACGGCTACCGCACCGTCCTGACCTCGACCGCGCGCAACCTGAAGGCCCTCCCGGAGCCGGGGACCGCCAAGGACACGCTGATCGGCATCAACCCGGCCTGGGGCGAGCACGCCCATTGGGCGGCGATCAGGAGCGCCAGCGGGCCGGTCACCAGCTATTATCTGCTGGCCGCCGTCGACCTGACGCGCGACCCGGATGGCGCGATCATCGCGTCGCCGGAGGACCAGGCGATCTACCGCGACGTCTTCGGCCGCACCTTCGCCATCGGCTTCGGCGTCACCGCGCTCTGCCTGATCCTCGGCTTCCCGGTCGCCTACCTGCTGGCGAACCTGCCGACGGCGCAGTCGAACCTGCTGATGATCTTCGTGCTGCTGCCTTTCTGGACCTCGCTGCTGGTGCGCACCTGCGCCTGGATCGTGATTTTGCAGAGCGAGGGCATCGTCAACGGCTCGCTGCAATGGCTGGGTCTGATCGACGAGCCGCTGCGGCTGATCTACAACCGGTTCGGCGTCTACATGGCGATGACCCATGTGCTGCTGCCCTTCATGATCCTGCCGCTCTACAGCGTGATGCGCTCGATCTCGCCGGCCTACATGCGGGCGGCGGCTTCGCTCGGCGCGCCCCCGGCCACCGCCTTCTTCCGCATCTACCTGCCGCAGACCATCCCCGGCATCGGCGCCGGCTGCCTGCTGGTCTTCATCCTGGCCATCGGCTACTACATCACGCCGGCGCTGGTCGGCGGCGCCGGCGACCAGATGATCTCGGCCTTCATCGCCTTCTACACCACGGAAACCGTCAACTGGGGCCTCGCCTCGGCGCTGGGGGCGGTGCTGCTGCTGTCCACGCTGGTGCTGGCGCTGGTCTACGGCAAGCTGGCGCTCGGCCGCCAGACCACGGGAGGACTCAAGAGTTGAGCGCGAACCATTCCCCCCGCACGGCCAGCCAGCGCGCCGCCTGGATCGCGACGATCGTCGCCTCGGTGCTGGTGTTCTTCTTCCTGATGGCGCCGATCCTGGCCATCGTGCCACTGTCCTTCAGCTCGGGCGCCTACCTGACCTATCCGCTGCCCGGCCTGTCGCTGCGCTGGTACGAGGATTTCCTCAGCTCGCCGCGCTGGATGCTGTCGTTGAAGAACAGCGCCATCATCGGCGTCGCCTCGGCCATCCTGTCGATGGTGCTGGGCACGCTGGCGGCGCTGGGGCTGGCGCAGTGGAAGAGCAAGTGGAAGCCGCTGGTGCTGGCCGTCGTGCTGTCGCCGATGGTGGTGCCGGTGGTGATCACCGCGGTCGGCGTCTATTTCTTCTTCGCGCCGCTCGGGCTGACCGGCAACTATCTGGGCCTGATCCTGGTGCACACGGCGCTGGCGACCCCCTTCGTGGTCATCACCGTGTCGGCGACGCTCCAGGGTTTCGACATGACGCTGGCGCGCGCCGCCGCCTCGCTGGGCGCGCCGCCGCTGCTGACCTTCCGCAAGGTGATCCTGCCGCTGATCCTGCCGGGTCTGGCGTCGGGCGCGCTGTTCGCCTTCGCCACCAGCTTCGACGAGGTGGTGACGGTGCTGTTCCTCGCCGGGCCGGACCAGCGCACCCTGCCCAGGGAGATGTTCAGCGGCATCCGCGAGAACATCAGCCCGACCATCACCGCGGTGGCGGTGGTGCTGACGGTGATCTCGATCGGCCTGCTGACGATGATCGAACTGCTGCGCCGCCGCAACGAGCGGCTGAAGGGGAATGTGGCGTAGGTGGCTTACAGGTAGGGTGGGGTGCAGGCGCTGATCAGCTCGCACTCCTCCTCGCCGACGTTGCGGAAGCGGTGGGGGATGCGGCTGTCGAAGAAATAGGCGTCGCCGGGGCCGAGCAGTTCCTTGCGGTCGCCGACCGTCAGCTCGATCTGGCCGCGCACGACGATGCCGCCCTCTTCCGACTCGTGCTGGAGCATGGTGCGGCCGGTGTCGGCGCCAGGGGCGTAGCGTTCGTGGAGGATTTGCAGGTTGCGCCCGCGCAGGTCGCCGACCTGCCGGAAGGAGACCTTGCCGACGGTGCCCTTCAACTCGCCGGCCAGCTCGACCAGTTCGCTGTTCTTGAAGAAGATCTGCTCGGGAGGGGGAAGGTCGTCGGAAGAGAAGAATTCGGCCAGCGTCATCGGGATGCCTTGCAGCACCTTGCGCAGCGACGACACCGACGGGCTGCTGCGGTTCTGCTCGATCAGCGAGATGGTGCCGTTGGTCACGCCGGCCTTCTGCGCCAACGCCCGCTGCGACAGCCCATGCTGCTCGCGGATCTGCTTCAACCGCGTGCCGACGTCGAAATCCATCACCCGACTCCTGGTTCCTCAACCCTAAGCAATAGCGGATCCGCGCAACCCCGTCATCAAAATATGAACAGCTAAACAGGGGTTGTTTAATTTATTAAACATGGTAGGCTTCGGTTCGTGGATCAAGCAATGCCTCCCAGGTCGATCGCCGAAGGTGATCCTTCAGGCGAAGCCCAGGGGCCTCCACGCACCCTTTCCCATTCCAGGCTGCATCCAGGGCGGACCAACATGCTGTCGCTGAACGACCAGAGCCTCCTCCAGACCAAGGGCTATGTGAACGGCGCGTGGCGCGCGGCCGATTCCGGCAAGACCTTCGCGGTGACCAACCCGGCGAACGGCAAGGTCATCACCGAAGTGGCCGACATGGGCGCCGCCGAGACGCGCGCCGCCATCGACGCCGCCAACGCCGCCCTGCCGGGCTGGAAGGCCAAGACCGGCAAGGAGCGCGCCGCCGTGCTGCGCCGCTGGTACGAGCTGATCATGGCCGCCCAGGAGGATCTGGCCCGGCTGATGACCGCCGAGCAGGGCAAGCCGCTGGCCGAGGCCCGCGGCGAGGTCGCCTACGGCGCCTCCTTCATCGAGTGGTTCGCGGAAGAGGGCAAGCGCGCCTACGGCGACGTCATCCCGACCTTCGCGGCGAACAAGCGCATCGTCGTGCTGAAGGAGGCCATCGGCGTCGTCGCGGCGATCACGCCGTGGAACTTCCCGATCGCCATGATCACCCGCAAATGCGCGCCCGCGCTCGCCGCCGGCTGCACCGTGGTCATCAAGCCGGCCGAGGACACGCCGCTGTCGGCGCTGGCGCTGGCCGAGCTGGCCGAGCGCGCCGGCTTCCCGGCGGGCGTCATCAACATCGTCATGGGCTCTGAGCCGGCGGCCATCGGCAACGAGCTGACCCACAGCCCGATCGTCCGCAAGGTCAGCTTCACCGGCTCGACCGAGGTCGGCAAGCTGCTGATGCGGCAGGCCGCCAGCACGGTCAAGAAGGTGTCTCTGGAACTCGGCGGCAACGCCCCCTTCATCGTCTTCGACGACGCCGACCTCGACGAGGCGGTCAAGGGCGCCATGGCGTCCAAGTACCGCAACGCCGGCCAGACCTGCGTCTGCGCCAACCGGCTGCTGGTGCAGGCCGGCGTCTACGACGCCTTCGCCGCCAAGCTGGCCGAGGCGGTCAAGCAGCTCAAGGTCGGCGACGGCACCGAGGCCGGCGTCACCCAGGGGCCGCTCATCAACGCCGACGCCGTCGCCAAGGTCGAGGAGCTGATGGGCGACGCGCTGGAGAAGGGCGCCAAGGTCGCGCTGGGCGGCAAGCGCCACGCGCTGGGCGGCACCTTCTTCGAGCCGACGATCCTGACCGGCATCACCACCGAGATGCGGGTCGCCCGCGAGGAGATCTTCGGCCCGGTCGCCCCGCTGTTCAAGTTCGAGACGGAGGAGGAGGCCATCCGCATGGCCAACGACACCGAATTCGGTCTCGCCGCCTATTTCTACAGCCGCGACATCGGCCGCGTCTGGCGCGTCGCCGAGGGGCTGGAATACGGCATGGTCGGCATCAACGAGGGCATCATCTCGACCGAGGTGGCTCCCTTCGGCGGTGTCAAGGAGTCCGGCATCGGACGCGAGGGCTCCAAGTACGGCCTCGATGACTTCATGGAAACCAAGTATCTCTGCGTCGGCCTCGGCGCCTGACGCTCACGCACGACTCCCAAGGACATCGATCATGAGCAACCAGTCGTTGGTCGCGCGCCGCGAGGCCGCCGTCTCCCGTGGCATCTCCGCCGGCCTGCCCATCTACATCGACCGCGCCGAGAACGCCGAGATGTGGGACGTCGAGGGCAAGCGCTACATCGATTTCGGCGCCGGCATCGCCGTGCTGAACACCGGCCACCGCCACCCCAAGGTGATGGAGGCGGTCAAGGCCCAGCTCGACCGCTTCACCCACACCTGCATGATGGTGACGCCCTACGACAGCTTCGTCGAGCTGGCCGAGAAGTTGAACGCGCTGGTCCCCGGCGACACCCCGAAGAAGACCGCCTTCTTCACCACGGGCGCCGAGGCCGTCGAGAACGCCGTCAAGGTCGCCCGCGCCGCCACCGGCCGTCCGGCGGTCGTCGCCTTCTCCGGCGGCTTCCACGGCCGCACGCTGCTCGGCATGGCGCTGACCGGCAAGGTCGTGCCCTACAAGGTCGGCTTCGGCCCGTTCCCGGCCGACATCTACCATGTGCCGTTCCCCAACGCGTATCGTGAGATTTCGGTCGCCGAGAGCCTGAAGGCGCTCGACACCCTGTTCAAGTCCGACGTCGATCCGGCCCGCGTCGCCGCGATCATCGTCGAGCCGGTGCAGGGCGAGGGCGGCTTCAACATCGCCTCGCCGGAGTTCCTCCAGGCGATCCGCGCGGTCTGCGACAAGCACGGCATCGTCATGATCGTCGACGAGATCCAGACCGGCTTCGCCCGCACCGGCAAGATGTTCGCGGTCGAGCACGCCGGGGTCGAGCCCGACCTGATCACCATGGCGAAGAGCCTGGCCGGCGGTTTCCCGCTGTCGGCGCTGACCGGCAAGGCCGCCCTGATGGACGCGCCGATTCCCGGCGGTCTCGGCGGCACCTACGCCGGCAGCCCGCTGGCGACCACGGCGGCGCTGGCCGTCCTCGACGCCATCGAGGAGGAGAAGCTGTGCGAGCGCGCGGTCGTGATCGGCGAGCGCATCGCCGACCGTTTCCGCGCCATGGGCCAGCGCAACTCGCTGCCGGTCGTCGGCGATGTCCGCAACCTCGGCGCCATGGTCGCCATGGAACTGGTCACCGACCGCCAGACCAAGGAGCCGGCCGCCGACCTGACCAAGGCGCTGGTCGCCAAGGCGGCGGAGAAGGGTCTGGTCCTGCTGTCCTGCGGCACCTACGCGAACGTGATCCGCGTGCTGGTCCCGCTCACCGCGTCGGACGCGGTGATCGACGAAGGTCTGGACATCATCGAGCGTTCGCTGGAAGAACTCGTCTCGGCGTGAGCCTGATCCCCCTCCCCCGCCCAGCGGGGGAGGGGGAAGACGAACGAACGGAAGGAGCAGGAGTTGGCCGGACCCTTGTCGCACATCAAGGTGCTTGAGCTGTCGCGCGTGCTGGCCGGCCCCTGGGCGGCGCAGACGCTGGCCGATCTCGGCGCCGACGTGATCAAGGTGGAGCGGCCAGGCGCCGGCGACGACACCCGCGCCTGGGGGCCGCCCTGGGCCGGCGACCAGTCGGCCTATTTCCTCTCCACCAACCGGGGCAAGCGGTCGATCACCATCGACTTCGAGCGCCCGGAGGGCCAGGAGCTGGTCCGCCGGCTGGCGGCCGAGGCCGACGTCGTCGTCGAGAACTTCAAGGTCGGCGGGCTGGTCAAGTACGGCCTCGACTACGCCAGCCTGAAGGCGATCAACCCGCGGCTGGTCTACTGCTCGATCACCGGTTTCGGCCAGACCGGGCCGTACCGCAACCGCGCCGGCTACGACTTCATGATCCAGGGCATGGGCGGGCTGATGAGCATCACCGGCCAGCCCGACGGCGAGCCAGGCGCCGGCCCGGTCAAGGTCGGCGTCGCGGTGACCGACATCTTCACCGGGCTCTACGCCACCATCGGCATCATGGGCGGTCTCGCCCACCGCGACCGCACCGGTGAGGGCCAGCAGGTGGATCTGGCGCTGCTCGACGTCCAGGTCGCCGTGCTCGCCAACCAGGCGATGAACGCGCTGGTCGGCGGCAAGCCGCCGCAGCGGCTCGGCAACGCGCACCCGAACATCGTGCCCTACCAGGCCTTCGCCACCCGCGACGGCCACATCATCCTGGCGGTCGGCAACGACGGCCAGTTCGCCAAGTTCGCCCAGGTCGCCGGCCGGCCGGAACTGGCGAAGGACGAGCGCTACGCCACCAACCCGGCCCGCGTCGCCCACCGCAAGGAGCTGGTGCCGCTGCTGGAGGAGATCGTCCGCACCCGCGACAGCGCCGACTGGCTGGCCGCGCTGGAGACGGTCGGCGTGCCCTGCGGCCCGATCAACGATCTGGCGGCGGTCTTCGCCGACCCCCACGTCCAGGCCCGCAACATCCGCCAGGATCTGCCGCACCCGGATCTCGGCACCGTCCCGACGGTGGCGAGCCCGATCCGTTACTCGGCGACCCCGCTGGTCCACGACACCGCCCCGCCGACGCTCGGCCAGCACACCGACGCGGTACTGGGCGAGGCCCTGGGTTTGAGCGCGGCGGACATCGCGGAATTGCGCGACAAGGGCGTCGTCTGAGCGGGTAGGGTGCGGTCCCGTTCACTCCAAAGTACCAAGCCCCCACCATGACCGCGACCCCCGCCGCCGCCACTGACAGCCGCCTCGGCATCCTCCTGATGCTGGGCGGCATGACGTTCTTCACGCTGAACGACGCGCTCGGCAAGTGGCTGGTGACCGAATACCCGGTCGCCATGCTGCTGGCGATCCGCAGCCTGTTCGGCACGGCGGTGCTGCTGCCGATGATCCTGCGCGAGGGCGTGCGCACCGTCTTCGCGGTCAAGCGGCTGCCGATGCATCTGGTCCGCGTGCTGCTGGTGACGCTGGACATCGCCTGCTTCTACTGGGCGGTGGCCTATCTGCCGTTGGCCGACGTGATGACCATCTACATGTCGGCGCCGCTGATCGTCACCGCGCTGTCGGTGCTGTTCCTCGGCGAGACGGTCGGCTGGCGGCGCTGGGTCGCGGTGGTGGTCGGCTTCGCCGGGGTGGTCATCGTCCTCAACCCGACCGGCCAGTTCGATCTCCTGCCGTCGCTGGTGGCGTTGCTGGGCGCCACCATCTTCGCGTCGGGCCTGATCTTCACCCGGCTGCTGCGCGAGGCCGGCACCCTGCCGCTGGTCACCTATCAGACGCTGGGTGGCTTGGTGCTGGGCGGCGCGGCGCTGCCGTTTTCCTGGACGACGCCGGGCTGGCTGGACTTCTTCCTGCTCGGCCTGCTCGGCATCACGGCGCTGGGTGGGCACGCGATGATCAACCGCTCATTGCAGCTCAGCCCGGCGGCGGTGGTCGTGCCGTTCCAGTATGTGTCGATCCTGTGGGCGGTGCTGCTCGACCTCGCCGTCTGGGGAACGCAGCCGAGCCTGCGGATGGCGCTGGGCGGCGCGCTGATCATCGGCAGCGGCCTGTTCATCTTCCACCGCGAGCAGAGCCTGAAGCGCGGGGCCGCGGCGGGGGCGGCGTCGGACCACGTGTAGGCAACGGGCGGAAGCAGCCGCGCCGGTTTCCTCTCCCACGTTTTCCCACCCATGCCATGACCGGGCTCGTCCCGGTCATCCACGAGTGCACCTGAGATTTGCGCGTGGATCCCCGGCCCAAGGCCGGGCATGACGGAAAGGGGAGTCGGGCTGCCCCGCCCTCAGCGGCCAAAGAATCTTGGCATCAGCCGGACCGCCACCGGCTCCACCGGGCGCCAGCCGAATTCGGCGATGACGGTGTTGGAGTCCGCCGGCTTGCGCCCCGGCGCCAGCGACCAGGTGAGGTGGAGGGTCGAGCCGTCGGGGCGGTCGCTGCTGCCGTCGATGGCGACGATCAGGGCCTGGACGCCCGCCTCGTCGTCGACGCTGCCGACCACCTCGCCGGACGTCGCCGCCGGCAACGGATGGTCGGGGCGGACACCGAACTCAAGCGTCACATGGTCGGCGACCAGCCGCTCGTAGCGTGGGGGAAACAGCGCCAGCAGGCGGCTCCGCTCGTCGTCGGGCAACTGCCATCCCGTGTATCCCGTCGCCATGCCGCCCCCTGTCGCTCGGTGTCTTCCGTTCAGCCTCTGCCGTTCAACGGCGTCCGCCGCCCAGAATCTCGTCCATGACCTTGTTGGCCTCCGCCGATCCGGCGATCAGCTCGATCATGCGGATGGCGGTGTAGCCGGTCCGCGACGCCGGCCCCGCCGGCCCGCGCCCCAGCGCCGCCCTGGCCTTGTCGGTCAGCGTCGCCGTCGTCTTCTGCGTCACCGCCTTCAGTTCGCCGCGCAGGCCGAGCTGGTCTGCGATGGTGGCACATTTGCGCAGCGCGCGCGCCTGGTTTTCGGCCTGGGCCATCTGCGCCCGGTCGCCGGTTCCGTCCCCCAGCCCGTCGAGCGCGGTGACGATTCCGCCGTCGGCGCCCTGCAAGACCTGGGTCCGCACCATCTCGTGGACCGATCCCCGGACCTCCTTCAGCCGCTGGTCGAAGGACTTGTTGCGGCTCCGCTCCATGGCGTCGCGGGTGGCGTCGAGGCTGGCGACCAGATCGACCGCCAGATCGGCCACCGCCAGCCGGTCGGGGGCCGCGCCGGGCCCCCCCTTCAGCGAGCGGGAACGGCCCTCGATCTGCGCCATCACCGTTCCGGACAGATCCATGAACAGGGCGGCGCGGTCGGCGCGGCCCAGATCCATGTCCCACAGCCCGCCGAGCAGCACCGCCGGTTCGGACAGGCGCGAGGCGGCGACCAGGATGAAGATCTTCAGCGCGTCCGGCCGGCCACGGGCGATGCGGCGGGCGATGTCCTGGATGCCGTCGAGATGGTCCTGGTGCAGCTTGGTCACCGGCTTGGGCGACAGCACCGCCTTCAGGTCGCGGATGTCCGGCGCGATGGACAGGATGGTGGCGATGTCGGCGACCGCCCGCACCCGGTCGGGGGTGACGCGCAGGCGGAACGCCTCGGCGACCCGCCCGGCCTGCATCTCGGCGGCGATGTCGGCGACGACGGCGGCGGTTTCCGCCCAGAAGGCCTCGGTGGCGGCCTTCTGCTGCGGTCCCTCCTGGAGGGCGCCGCGGTAGCCCTTCAGCCGGTCCTTGCCGATCTGCGCCTCGACCATCGACCACAGGCTGTTCATCAGCGAGCGTTCGATGACGCTGAGGGGCGCCGGCTCGCTCTTGCCGAAGGTTTCGAACAGATCCTCGAACGGGTCGCAGAACAGGCGCTTCAGCGTCGGCCGGCGGTTGATGCGCAGCTCCGCCATGCGCGGGCGGAGGACGGCGATGGTGCGCTGGATGTCGGGATGGTCGCCCATCTGCTCCAGCAGCTGCACGATCTGCCGGAACTTGGGTTCGTCGATGTGGAGCAGCTGGTCGCCCAGCGCGAGCAGATCCCGGATCTCCATGGCGTCAGGCGGCCTTTCCCTTGATCGTCTCGATTCTCATGACGAGATCGACGTCGAGCTGCCCGCTGCGCCAGTCGACGTAGGCGCGCACGGACCGCCGGTTGTTCTGCATCAGCGCGTCGGCCGCCGACGCCTGATCGCCCTGCCCCTCGTTCTTGGGCAGCAGGGGAATGACGCGGAAGATCTCGTGGACGGTCAAATCCTGCTCGTGCCGGCTCTTGGCGACGGCATCGGCCCACAGGGCGATCAGGTACTCCCAGCCGTCGAGCAGCCAGGACAGCCGCGTCGCCGCCTTGCGCACGACGACCCGCTTGACGTCCCATTGCCGGATCAGGACCTCGAAGGAGGCGACCGCCTGGTCGAGCTGCTTCATCACGGTGCGGGCGTGGTTGACCGTGTGCTCCGCCACCTCGGCGCAGAAGCCGCCGATGGGGGCCGCCTCCGACACGTTGTCGGTCGCCCAGTCGGTCATGCTGTCGCGGAAGCCCTGGAGGTCGCGCATCAGGCGGCGCAGCCGCGCCGGCTTGGGCGAGGTCGCCAGCCCGATCGATTCGACGTAGGCGGCCAGCTCGGCGATGCGCGAATACAGCTCGGTCGGCTCCAGCCCCAGGCTGTGCGCCGCCTTCGACATCAGGTCGCGGGTCAGCCGCTGCCCTTCGGCCGAGGCGAGGCCGGCGCGCAGGATCTCCGTCGATTCCAGCCCGACCGCCTTCAGCGCCTCGACGATGAGCTGGTAGTTGATGAGGAGCCGCTGCTCGTCGTCGTCGCGCAGGGCCGCCTCCGCTGCCGCCACCGCGTCGGGGCCGGCGAGGCCGCAGCGCGCCGCCTCCAGCGTCGCCTTGCGGATGTCGTCGGGCGAGCAGCCCTCCCCCTTGGCGATCAGATCGTGCAGCATGCGGTCGTGGACCGTCATCGGGAAGGCCAGCGGCAGCGACTTCCACGGCACCACATAGACGCCGCGCCCTTCCGACAGGTTGGGGACGAGCACCTCGAGCTGTTCGCGGCTGTCCTTGCGGACACGGGTCTGGGCCAGCACCGGCGTGGTGAAGGCGACGGCGGCGCCGCGGTCCTCGAAGGTCGAGGGGGCGAAATTGGTGAGGGAACGCATGGGGAGCCGGTCGTGCCTGCGGAAAAGAGATGAGACATTACAGGGCCGACACCCTGAATTTTGCGTTAAATCCAATCTATCTCGCGCTTGAATTCTATGACGTTCGGGCAGGAGCCGGATCCTTGGGGCTAACCCTACGCTCCATCCCCGTCCGGATCGCCCGGTCCTTCGTTAACTTATCGAGGCGGTTGCGGACGGAGGAGGAGCGGGGCGATGGCGGCGGTGAAATGGATCGGCTACGGGCTGCTGGGGCTGGTCGGCCTCGTGGTGGTGGGGATCGGGGCGTTCCTGCTGCTCTTCGACTGGAACGACGCGCGCGGATTCGTCGCCAAGCGGGCCAGCGCCGCGCTCGGCCGCGAGGTCGCCATCGACGGCGACCTGAAGGTCCGGCTCGGCAACCCGATCCGCATCCATCTCGAAGGGCTGCGCATCGCCAACGCGCCGTGGAGCGATGAGAAGGACATGCTCGCCATCCGCGTTCTCGATGCCACGCTGCTGCCCTGGCCGATCCTGAAAGGCAACTGGGAGCTGCCGGAGCTGCGCGTCGACGGTCCCAAGCTGGTGCTGGAGAAGAACGACAAGGGCGAGAACAACTGGACCTTCGCGCCGACCCCGACCAAGGAGGTCGCGAAGGAGGCGGCCACCCCCGACAAGCGCGGCGACATCCCGGTGATCGGCCAGCTCGCCATCGCCGACGGCGCAATCCGCTACCGCGATCCAACCAGCGACATCGACATCGCCAACACCATCAACACCGCGTCCGGCGACAACGACACCCAGACGGTGAAGCTGGACGGCAAGGGCAGCTTCGCCGGCAAGCCCTTCACCCTGGCGGCGGAGGGCGGCTCGCTGCTCACCCTGCGCGACGACCCGGAACCCTACCCGATCAAGATCGAGGCGGCGGTCGGCAAGACCAGGGGCAGGATCGAGGGATCGGTGGCGGAACCGGTCAAGATGCAGGGCATCGACCTGTCGGTCGACCTTCGCGGCGACGACCTGGCCGAGATCTTCCCGATCCTGGGGATTCCGACGCCCAAGACGCGGCCCTACAGCATCTCCGGCCATCTCGGCTACGAGGGCACCCGCTGGTCGTTCGAGGGCATGCACGGCAAGGTCGGCGAGAGCGACCTGTCGGGCAGCGTCGCGGTGGAGACCGCCGGCGAGCGGCCGAAGGTGACCGGCGATCTCACCTCCAAGCGGCTGGCGGCGCAGGATCTGGCCGGCCTGGTCGGCGCCTCGCCGCGCGGCAACGGCGATTACCCGACCCGCGCCAAGGACCGGGTGATCCCCGCCACCCCCGTCAACGTCGAGAAGCTGCGCAACACCGACATGGACATCCGCCTGAAGGGCCAGCGGGTCGAGTCGCCCTTCGCGCCGCTCGACGACCTCGACATGCGGATCAGGCTGGACGCCGGCGACCTGCGCTTCGACCCGCTGTCGCTCGGCATCGGCGGCGGGCGGATCGCCGGGACGGTGCAGGTCGACGGCAGCCGCAAGGTGCCGGTGCTGCGCACCAACCTCGACATCCGCAAGATGCAGCTCTCGGCCTTCTTCCGCGAGACCTCCTTCGCCGGGCAGATGGGCGGCACGGTGTCGGGGCGCCTCCAGCTCGCCGGCAGCGGCACCACGGTGGCCGACCTGCTGGCCTCGTCGGACGGCAAGCTGGGTGCGGCGGTGGACGGCGGCAAGATCTCCAGCCTCGCGGTCAAGGGGCTGAAGACCAACATCCTGGAGACGCTGGGCGTCGTGCTGTCGGGGTCGCAGCCGCTGCCCTTCACCTGCCTCGTCGCCAACCTGTCGGTGGAGAAGGGGATCGCCCGCACGGAGGCGCTGGTGCTCGACACGCCGGAGACGCTGGTGACCGGGCAGGGCACCATCAACCTGCGCAACGAGGGGCTGGATCTGCGGGTGGTCGGCAACGCCAAGTCGCCGCAGTTCCTCGCCACCCACATTCCGGTGCATGTGCAGGGCAAGCTCGGCGACCCCGAGATCGGCATCGATCCGACGGAATCGGCGGCGCGGGGAGCCGCCGCGGTGGCGCTCGGCGCGCTGCTGACCCCGCTGGCGGGCGTGCTGCCCTTCCTTGACCCGGGCAGCGACGAGCAGCCACACTGCGATCAACTGGTGCGCGACGCCCGCAAGCCCGGCGCCGGCAGGAACGACAAGGCCTCCGGCGGTTCGGCGGCCGACCGCAAGCCGGCCCCGGCCGGCAGCGGCCGGTGACACGGCCCCGGCGCCCCGGCGGGACACCACAAGCAAGAAGGACGTGAAGCCCTCTCCATGACCATCGACCAGATGTTCTCGTTCGGCATCATCGGCGCGGTGATCGCGCTGCTGATCTGGGACCGGCTGCGCTACGACCTCGTCGCCATGATCGCTCTCCTCGCGGCGCTGGCCGTCGGAATCGTCAAGCCGAAGGAGGCGTTCCAGGGCTTTTCCGACGACATCGTCATCATCGTCGGATCGGCGCTGGTGGTCAGCGCGGCGGTCGGCCGATCGGGCGTGGTGGAGGCGGCGATGCGGCCGCTGGCGCCGCGCATGCGCACCGTCTGGGCCCAGGTGGTGGTGCTGACCGGGGCGGTGACGCTGCTGTCGGCGGTGGTCAAGAACATCGGCGCGCTGGCGATCTTCATGCCGATCGCGTTGCAGATCGCCCGGCGCAACGGCACGCCGGTGTCGCTGCTGCTGATGCCGATGGCCTTCGGCTCGCTGCTCGGCGGGCTGATGACGCTGGTCGGCACCTCGCCCAACATCATCGTCTCGCGGGTGCGGGCCGAGATGACCGGCGAGCCCTTCGCCATGTTCGACTTCACCCCGGTCGGGCTGGTCATCGCGGTCACCGGCGTGGCCTTCCTGGCGGTCGGCTACCGGCTGCTGCCGCAGGGGCGCGCCGCCGCCGCCGGTCCGGTCTTCTCCATCGACGACTACACGGCCGAGGCGCGGCTGCCCATCGATTCGCCCTTCGTCGGCAAGACGGTCGCCGATCTGGAGGGGTTCGGCGAGGGCGAGGTGACGGTCGCCGCCGTCATCCGCGAGAAGCACCGCCGCTACGTCCCCTCCGGCCACTGGGTGCTGTACGGGAACGACATCCTGGTGCTGGAGGCCGACACCCAGGCGCTGGCCGACCTGGTCAAGCGCGCCGGGCTGCGCATGATGCACGAGAAGGAGCTGGAGGGCGTCGAGAACGAGGCCGACATGGCGGTGGCCGAGGGGGTGGTCGAGCCGCGCTCCCCCCTGATCGGCCGCAGCATCGAGGAGGTGGCGCTGCGCGAGCGCCACGGCGTCAACCTGCTGGCGCTCAGCCGCCGGGGCCGGCCGATCCGCCAGCGCCTGCGCCGGGTCCGCCTCCAGCCCGGCGACCTCGTGGTGTTGCAGGGCCGTGCCGCCACATTGCCGGACACGCTGGCCGGGCTGGGCTGCCTGCCGCTGGCCGCGCGCGACCTCGCCATCGGGCGCACGCCGAAGCGGACCATCGCGCTGGCGGTGCTGGGGGTCACGGTGGCGCTGGTCGCCAGCGGGACGGTGCCGGTCGCCATCGCCTTCTTCGGCGCCGCCGTCGCCATGACCGTGCTGGGCGTCGTCACGCCGAAGGAGGCCTACGACGCCATCGAATGGCCGATCCTGGTGCTGCTGGGCGCGCTGATCCCGGTCAGCGAGACGCTGCGCACCACCGGCGGCACCGAGCTGATCGCCAGCGCCCTGTCGGACGCGGCGCAGGGGCTGCCGCCGGTCGGGGCGCTGGCGCTGATCCTGATGACGGCGATGGCGGTCACCCCCTTCCTGAACAACGCGGCGACCGTGCTGGTGATGGCGCCGATCGGCGCCAGCCTCGCCGAGCATCTCGGGCTGCGCCCCGACGCCTTCCTGATGGCGGTGGCGGTCGGGGCCGGCTGCGACTTCCTGACCCCGATCGGGCACCAGTGCAACACGCTGGTGATGGGGCCGGGCGGCTACCGGTTCGGCGATTACTGGCGGCTCGGACTGCCGCTGTCGATCATGGTGGTGGTGCTGGGCACCGCCGCCATCGCGCTGTTCTGGCCGCTGGTGCCGCGCTAGAGCGGATCGCGCAAAACCGGAATCGGTTTGAAGCGTGAATCCGCTCGTCATCACAAGGCTGGAGTTTCATGCGTTTCTTATTGAACGCATGAAACTCAAGGCCCGGCGCCGGCAAGCGCGGGCTCGGCCGCTTTGGCAGGTTCCGTCTCCCCGCCGACTGGTGTAGGCTTGGGGTCTTGCGGGCCCATGGACCGGCTCGGCCGGGCGGGAGGCTGAACCATGCAGGTGTGGCGCCGGTATCTGGTGAAGGACGTTTCCGGGCGGCTGGTCGATCTGCCGGCGCGGCTCCTCGACCGCGCGGACGACGGAACGGCGCCCCTGCCGGCCTATGCCGGGCGCTGCGTCGAGGTGGTGGCCGCCGTGCTGGTCGGCGACCCCAAGAGTTCGGCCCGGCTGGCCGAGATGGAATTCACCAAGCTCTATTTCGACAAGTCCGGCTTCGTCGACGCCGCCAAGCGGGAGCGGATGATCCGGCTGATGCTGGAAAGCTGCGTCGATCGGCGTCCGCCGTCCGCCGCGTGTCCGGACCGCGATCCGCTGGCGCATCGCGCCGGCACCGCGCGCGACCTGCTGACTCGGGAGTTCGGCTGGGACCCGAAGCCGGCCGAGCTGAACGCCGTGCTGAGCCGGCTCGACCCGGCCCGGCTCGACCGGGAGCCGAAGGTCCCCGGCCACGCCCTGCATTGACGGACTTCCCGCCGGCGAATCCGTCCAAAGGGGGAGGGGGCTCTTTTCACGTCGGCGTTCCTCCCCATATGGCGGTGACCGGCCATTTGGAGCGTTCGAACCCGCGATGCCTCGCAGCGACACCGAGACGTCGATTCCCACCTTTGCCCGCATGCGCCAGCTGGCGCTGATCGGCACCGGCTGCACGATCATCGCGCTGGGCGTGCTGATCTCGCCGCTGCCGGGGCCGGGCGGGCTGCCGGTCATGCTGCTGGGCGGCGTGCTGGTGCTGCGCAACTCCGCCGACGCGCGGCGCCTGTTCGTGCGGATGAAGCGCCGCTATCCGCGCGTGCTCGGCCCGGTCGAGCGTTTCCGGGTGAAGCTGCGCGTCCGCCGCCAGAAGAAGCGCATGCAGGGCTGAGCCCCGCGCAGGGCCGTGACGCTGGACATCCACCCGCCGCCGCCTCCATCTTGTGCGTCCGCTTGAGGCTTGGAGGCACCGGTGAAGTCGGGCAACGCGATTCTGTCGAGCTATGGCACCACGATCTTCGAGGTCATGTCCCGTTTGTCGGAGGAGCATGGCGCGATCAACCTGGGCCAGGGGTTCCCCGACGACGGCGGTCCGGCCGACGTGCTGGCGGCGGCGTCCGACGCGCTGCTGACCGGCTGGAACCAGTACCCCTCGATGATGGGCACGCCGGATCTGCGGCAGGCCGTGGCCGGTCACGCCAAGCGTTTCTACGGCCTCGATGTCGACTGGAAGACCGAGACGATGGTGACGTCGGGCGCCACCGAGGCGCTGACCGCCTGCCTGCTCGGCCTGATCAACCCCGGCGACGAGGTGGTGCTGTTCCAGCCGATGTACGACAGCTACCTGCCGATCGTGCGTCTGGCCGGCGGCGTGCCGCGCTTCGTCTCGCTGAAGGCCCCGGACTGGAGCTTCACCCGCGCCGACCTGGAGGCCGCCTTCTCGCCGAAGACCAAGCTGGTCCTGGTCAACGACCCGCTGAACCCGGCGGCCAAGGTGTTCAGCCGCCCGGAGCTGGAGCTGATCGCCGAGTTCATGCTGCGCTTCGACACGCTGGCGGTCTGCGACGAGGTCTACGAGCATCTGGTCTTCGACGGCCGCGCCCACATTCCGCTGATGACCCTGCCGGGCCTGCGCGACCGCTGCCTGAAGATCGGCTCGGCCGGCAAGACCTTTTCGCTGACCGGCTGGAAGGTCGGCTACGTCACCGGCGCTCCGCATCTGCTCCAGCCGGTCGCCAAGGCCCACCAGTTCCTGACCTTCACCACCCCGCCCAACCTCCAGACCGCCGTCGCCTACGGGCTGGGCAAGGAGGATGCCTATTTCACCGGGCTGGCCGCCGGGCTCCAGGCCAAGCGGGACCGGCTGGCCGAGGGGCTGCGCTCCGTCGGCTTCGACGTGCTGCCGTCGGCCGGCACCTATTTCGTGGTGGCCGACGTCGCGCGCTTCGGCTTCGAGGGCGACGACCAGGAGTTCTGCCGCCGTCTGGTCGCCGAGGCCGGGGTGACCGCCATCCCGGTCAGCGCCTTCTTCGTCGAGAACGCGCCGCGGAGCTGCATCCGCTTCTGCTTCTCCAAACGCGAAGAGGTGCTCGACGCCGCCATCGACAGGCTGCGCCGCCGCTTCCCTTGACAGCCGGGTGGGGAAGCCAATTTTATATTGAAATCGAATTGTCGGATCCTCTGACGGATCCGGCGACGCTCCGCCCGATCGACCCTGGCCCATCGCCCCGCGGGGCGCATGGCCCGTGGATGTGGTCGGGGTGGTCGCGGTCCGGTCCCAGCAATCCGGTCGGGGAGGCATGGAACGGTGGAGCGTACGGCGTGAGGAACCCGGTGCCCTTCCGGCTGGGCGTGCCGTTGGCGGCGGCCATCGCGCTGGCGGTGGTGTGGATCGGCTATTTCCAGATGGCCGACGCGCTGTTCGAGAGCCAGAAGCGCGACGCCATCGCCGGGGCCGAAACCACCGCCCGCGCCTATGAGAGCAGCACCGGCCGCACGCTGCACGAGATCGACATCACGCTGAAGAACTTCGTCGCGAAGCATGCCGAGGGCGGTCTCGCGCAGGCGCGGCGGATCGTCGACGAGGGGCTGTACGACCACAACCTGATCCATCATTTCAGCGTCTTCGACCGCACCGGCGCCCTGGTCTTCCGCAGCGCCGGACACAGGCGGGACGAGCTGCTGGACGACGAGGCCATCCTTCCCTTCCACCAGGGGGTGGGCCGCTCGCTGATGCGCGTCGGCCTGCCTTATGCCGGGTCGGAAACCGGGCGGCCGCTGCTGCGCTTCACCCGCCGGATCGACGACGCCGACGGCCGCTTCGCCGGGGTCGTCGCGGCCAACGTCGATCCCGACTATCTGTCCGACTTCTACCGGCAGGCCGACATCGGCCCGCACGGGGTGGTGTCGCTGGTCGGGCTCGATCATGTCATCCGCGCGCGGGGGGTCAAGCAGGGGGGGAACGACGGAGTCGGCCTGTCCATCAGCCGGTCGGGAATGTGGGCGGCGATGAGCGCGGCGCCGATCGGCGTCTATTGGCAGACCAGCCTTGCCGACGGCCAGCGCCGCGCCTACGCCTACCGGCAGGTCCAGGGCTATCCGCTGGTCATCGCCGTGGGCGCGGCGCTGGTCGACATGGAGACGGCCGTCGCCGGGCTGCGCCGCCACATGCTGGCCATCGCGGCGCTGCTCAGCCTGTCCATCGTGACCGTCGCCGGCTTCCTGCTGGCCCAGCACCGCAACGCCGAGCGGCTGGAGGCGGCGCTGGCGGTCAACCGCGACTTCCTGGCCCGTGTCAGCCACGAGCTGCGGACCCCGCTCAACGCCATCCTCGGCTTTTCGGAAGTCATCAAGGACCAGATGCTGGGGCCGCAGGCGATGCCGCGCTATACCGACTACGCCAAGGACATCCACGCCTCCGGCCGGCATCTGCTGACGCTGATCGACGACATTCTCGACCTGTCGCGGTTGCAGGCCGGCAGGATGGAGCTGCATCTGGAGCCGGTCGATCCGGTCGCCGTCGTCGAATGGGCGGTCCGCATCGTGACCCCCCAGGCCGAGCCGAAGCTCATCCGCATGGAGATCAGCCGCCCGCCGGCGATCCCCCCGGTCGTCGCCGACGAGCGCGCGCTGAAGCAGATGCTGTTGAATCTGCTGAGCAACGCCGTGAAGTTCACGCCGGAGGGCGGCCGCATCCACATCGCCATCGGGCGCGGGGTGAGCGGGCGTTGCGTCCTGCGCATCACCGACACCGGAGTCGGCATGACGGCGGAGCAGTTGCGCCAGGCGGTGGTGCCCTTCGGCCAGGCATCGGCCCTGACCACCCGTCCGGGGCAGGGGACCGGGCTCGGCCTGTCGATCGTCAAGTCGCTGATCGAGGCGCATGGCGGCCAGATGCGGATCGACAGCCGCCCCGGCCAGGGCAGTCAGGTGACGCTGGAGTTCGCGACCTGAACCCACGGGCCGGGCCGCGCGGTGAACGGCGCCGCCGCTTCCGCCGCTCCGCAAGGCGGTTCCGTGCGGCGGTCAGAACCCGGTTTCACGGATGAGGACGGCGGCGGCGGCGCGCCAGAAGCGTTCGGCAAGGCTGCGGGCCTCGCCCTCGACACGGGCGACGCCGCGGGTGACGTGCGGCGGCCCCTTCGCCGCGTCGCCGCCGCTTTCGACGTCGAAGGCGATGCGGTAGACCGCCTCCACGGGGGTGAGCGCCGCGCGGCTGGAGACGGCTCCCGGTCCCGTCCCCGAGCCCGCTTGGCCGGCCTGCCCCTCCACCGCCACCGAGCCGCCATGGAGCGAGGCGAGGGCCGGCACGTCCAGCACCGCCACGCTGACCGGATCGACCGCCCGCACCCGCGCGCCGAGCCGCGCCCGCAGCGGGTCGTCGGGATGGAAGCGCGCCGCCGCCCCCGGTTGCAGCCGGTCGAAATCGCCCTCGCCGACATAGCCGACCAGTTCGCCCGCCCCCGGCGACACCACCGTGGCCAGCGGCAGCTTCGGACCCAGCCAGCGGCCGGGCAGCAGCGCGTCCTCCAGGTCGGTCACCGTGCCGGACAGCGGCGCCCGCACCTCCAGCCGGGTCCGGCTGTCGAGCAGCCCCTGCCGTTCGGCCAAAGCCGCCGCCAGATCCTCCTCCATCGCCCGCAGCCGGTCGAGCTGCTCGCGGCTCGACGACAGCCTCGCCATCTGGTCCTGCATCCAGTCGATGCGCAGGGTCGCCTGCCGGAGCTTGCCGTCCAGGTCCGGGGCGGCGAGGCGGAACAGCAGCTCGCCCTCGGCCACGGTCTGGCCGGGCCTGACCAGCGTTTCCTCCAGCCGGGCGGGGAAGGGGGCGTAGATGGTCGCGAAGCCGGAGGACCGCCACACCACCGGCACCGACACCGTCGTCGTCACCGGCAGCACCGCCAGCCCGACCGCGCCGGCCAGCCCGAGCAGCGTCAGCAGCGTGCGGCCGTTGGCGCGGAAACGGTCGCGCAGCCCCCACCACGCCCGGAACTCGGCGAACAGGGGGCGGGCGACGAACCAGCCGATCTCGATGGCGAACAGCAGGATCCCCAAAACCTTGATGGCGACATGGTAGACCAGCAGCGCGATGCCGAGGAACAGCACCAGCCGGTAGACCCAGGTGACGTAGGCATAGACCAGCAGCGTGGTGCGCAGGCGCGGCGGCATCGGCTCCGGTGCCGGCTCGCCCAGCCCGAACAGCCATTCCCGCAGCCTCCAGCGGGCGAGCGCGAAGGCGCGGTCCTGGAGGTTCGGCACGTCGAGCGCGTCGGACAGCAGGTAATAGCCGTCGAAGCGCATGAAGGGGCTGAGGTTGATCGCCAGTGTGGTGACCCAGCTGACCGTCGCCAGGAAATAGGCGGCGCTGCGCAGCGGCCCGTCGGGCAGGAAGCTCCAGGCCAGCGTGGCGAAGACGGCGATGGTCAGCTCGGTCAGCACGCCGGCGGCGCCGACCGCCAGCCGCTGCCGGCGCGAGACCAGCCTCCAGGCGTCGGTGGTGTCGGTGTAGAGCACCGGCCACATCACCAGGAAGGCCACCCCCATGGTCGGCACCCGGCAGCCGAAGCGCTTGGCGGTGTAGGCGTGGCCCAGCTCGTGGCAGATCTTGGTGCCCAGCAGCGTGACGCCGTAGAGCGCCAGCCCCTCCGGGCTGAAGAAATGCTGGAAGGTGTGCAGGAAGGCGTCCCACTGCCGCGCCGCCAGCAGCAGCCCGGCCACCCCGGCCAGCAGGACGATGATCAGCCATGCCCGGCTGTAGAAGGGCGCCACCCAGCCGACCGTCGCCGACAGGAAGCGGTCGGGCCGAAACAGGGGAACGCGGAAGAACAGGTAGTTGTGGACCAGCCACCAGAACCAGCCGGTCTCGCGCGCCGCCGCCTGCCGCGCCAGATAGGCGGTGTCGGCGGTGACGGTCAGGTTGTTGGCGGCGAGGAACTGGTAGAAGCCCATCACGTCGTCGGCGGTCGGCTCGAACAGGCTTTCCGCCGCCACCGCCGCGGCGATGGCGCGCGGCGCGCCGAGATGCCAGTGGGCGATCAGCGCGAAGGCCTGCGGGCCGATGCGGAAGTAGCGGTTGCGCACCGGGTCGTGGATGGTCCAGCCCGGCGCCCCGTCCAGCCCGGCGGGGGCCGGCAGCAGCGCCAGGTCGTCGCGCAGCGCCGGCAGCCGGACTTTGTCCGGCGGGTTGCGGCTGGGCGAAGGAGCAGCGGCGCTGCCGGTGAGGGCAATGGACAAGGCGGCGTCCTTTCGGGCGGTCGCGCGCTCAGATGCCCAGCGTCTGGCGCAGCAGGGCGAGCGGGCGGCGGAACAGGTAGAGGGCCAGCGGCACCCGCTCGCCCAGGATCTTGGCGGTGCCGCGCAGGCCGATGCGGGGCGGCGGCTGGCCGGGGTCGGCCTCCAGCGCCGCCTTGACCCGGTAGGACAGCACCCCCGCCGCCGAGAGGCCGGCCTCGTAGCTGGCGTGGGTCAGCCGGGCGCGCAGCGGGCGCAGCGGATCGACGTTCAGGAACAGCTCGACCCTCGACCCCTCCTCCAGCACCAGCGCGTCGCCGACCGCCACCTGGATGTCGATCTCCGGCGCCTGCGGGTCGGCCAGCGTCAGCACGCGCTCGCCGACCGCCACCGGCTTGCCGAGCCAGTCGTTGGTGTCGGTGAAGACGGCGAGCCCGGCGCGCTCCGCCCGCACCGTCACCCGGTCGAGCAGGTCGCGGGCAAGCCCCAGTTCGGCGCGGCGCAGTTCGACCTGGGCGCGGAGCTGGCCGACGCGCGCCTTGGTCTGCGGGTCGGCGAAGGCGGCCTGGGAGGCGGTCAGCAGCTCCGCCTCGGCCTGGGTCAGGCCCTTGGCGGCGACCTCGTGGCGGCTGCGCAGCACGGTGGCGTCGAAGCTGAACAGCGGCTGGCCGGCCGCCACCGTCTCGTTGGGCTGGACGTGGAAGCGTTCGATCACCCCGTCGAGCGGGGCGGCGACGATCACCGGGTCGCTGGCGCGGATCTCGGCCGGCGCCAGGGTCGACATGGGCACCGGCAGCGCGAGCACCCCGCCGGTCAGCGCCAGCGCCAGCAGCGGCAGCACCGCGCGCCGCGGCCCCGGCTTGCGCGCCCGCTTGCCGGCAAGCGCCCACCAGGCGTGGCCGTAACCCTCCGCCAGATGCCCAAGCAGCAGCAGCTCGCCGTCGGTCCACGGCTCGTCGCGGCCGAGCCACAGGCCGGCGCGCGGCACGCCGTCCGGCCCCGCCAGCGGGCACCACAGCGCCTGGGCCGGTCCCCACTCGCCCCAGGCGGCGCGCACGGGCGGGGGCAGCGCGGCGGGATCGACGACGTGGATGGTCCGGCCCTCCGGCCCGGCGGCGACGGCACGGGCGGCGTCCTCCAGCCAGCGGGCGAAGGGGGCGTTCGGCTCCAGCACCGCGATGTTCGACACCGCCTCCAGCGCCGGACGGTTGCGTCCGGGCGGAAGGGCCAGAAAGGCGGCCTGCCGGTAGGCGATCAGCCGGCGGGTCTGGTTGACGATGTGGTAGCGCAGCTCCGCCGCCGCCGTCAGCCGCCACGCCTGCCGCTGCAACTCCAGCAGAAGCAGCAGGCCGTTGACCGGGTTGGCGGCGGACGGGTTGATGCCGCTCATGCCCGGCTCGCTCATGCTGGATTCATCGGGGCCAAGCTCACGGAGTGGCGGCCGGCTTGGCGGGCAGGGAGGACAGCGCCTGAAGCGGGAAGACCGCGGTGCCGCTCATCCCGGCGGTCAGACCGGTGGCGGGGCCGTTGTCGCCGAGAAGCCGCGCGGTGACCTTCACCGACTGGCTGGCCGGATCGACCTTGGCGCCGGGCTGCACCACCTCGCCGGGCAGCGACGCCCCGGTTTCGTCCACCCGCAGGTCGAAGCGCTGACCCGGTTTCAGCCAGACCAGCCAGGACGACGGCACGATCAGCTCCACCTTGAGGTCGCGGTCGGACAGGATTTCCAGAAGCGGCGCCCCGGCGGGGACCGACTCGTGCTCCTGGATGCGCCGCTCGACCGCCCGCCCGTCGAAGGGCGCGCGGATCTCGCAGCGCTTGGCCTGGACGTCGTATTTGCGGACGTCGGCGCGGGCGACCTGCGCCTTGGCCTCGGCCAACTGGACCTCGGCCTCGCCGATCGAGCGCAGGCTGTTGAGCTTGCGGTTGACCCGCGCCGTCACCTCCGCCGCGTTCAACTGGGCGCGCGCGGCGTCCAGCTCGGCCTGATAGCTGGCGCAATCGAAGGCGATCAGCACCTCGCCGGCCTTGAAGCCCTGACCGGCCTCGACCCCCAGCCGGGCGATGCGGCCGGGGATTTCGGCCGACAGCACGGCGTGCCGCTTGGCCTCGACCAGCGCGCGGACCTGCCCCTGGGCGGCGTCCTGGGCCAGGGCCGCGCCGCCGGCCCAGCCGGGCAACGTTGCGGCGAGCGCCGCCGCGACGGCCGCCGCGACGGGACGGATCACGAGGCGGCCACGGCCGGGGCGCCTTGCATGGCGGAGACGGTTCGGACGGTGCATCGCTGCTGCTTACCCTTCACATCCTGACAGAAGCGCTCGGCGTCGGCGTGGTCGGTAAAGCCGCCCACGCGCAACTGGACGATCGGCCGGCCGCCGGCGCTGCGGCTGGTGGTGACGAACAACGCCCCCTTGCCGTCGGCCGCCGGACCCAACCGTTTGGCGAGTGTATCCCAATCGCTCTGCGCCATCCTGTGGCTTGTGTAGGCCCCGAGTTCCACCTGGATGACGGGGGAGAAGGCGGCGGCGACGGCCGGAGCGGTCTTCGACGGCCCGCTGGCCGGTCCGCTGGCGATCGGAGCGATCGTGATCGGCGCGGGTTTCGCTTCGGCGACCGGCGGGGTGGCGGGCGTCTCCGGCTTCGCCGGTTCGGGTTTGGCGGCTTCGGTCTTGGGATCGGCTCCCTTGGCGAGGTCCTTGACGCGCAGCGCGCTGTTGGCGCGCTCCTGCCAGGAGCCGAGCCCCTGGTCGACCGCCCGGGTCAGCGTCGCCAGATCGGCCGAGGGCACGGTTTCGGGCAGCGGATCGACACCGGCCGACACCATCACGCGGGCGTAGGCGTTGTGCAGGTCGGCGTAGACCAGATCGCGCCGCAGGTCCGACAGCAGCGCCGTCACCTCGGCCTGGATCACTCCCAGCTCGCCGATCTGCCCGGCGGTTCCGACGTTGGCGTACTGGGTGCGGATGCGCGTGTCGAGATCGGCCTGCTCGGCGGTCAGCCCGAATTCCTGGTTCAGCTCCCTGAATTGCAGCATCGCCACCCGCACCTGGCTCAACACCGCCATGCTCAGCGCCTGCCGGCGGAAGGTCACCAGCTCCTCCTGCGCGTTGGCGTAGGACAGCGTGCCGGGGGCCGAGACGAGGTTGATCAGGTTCCAGCTCACCCGCGCGCCGTAATCGGCCCAGCGCTGGTTCAGCAGGAAGCTGTTGCTGTCGTAGCGCAGCGCCGCGTTCAGCTCCACCCCCGGCAGCAGCTTCAGCATCGACCGCCACGTCTCGTCGGCCGAGATGCGTTGGTTGTAGCTCTCCTCAAGCAGCTCCGGCCGGTGCAGCAGCGCGTAGGTCTCCAGCGCCTCCACCGGGATCTCCAGCCGGGGCGGCGCCTTGGTGCCGTCCTTGGCCGGCAGCTCGACCTCGAAGGGTTCGCCCGGCGGCAGGCCCATCAGGGCGCCGAGCTGCGACTTGGCCGCGACCAGCTCGCGCCGCAGCGACTGCAACTGGCGCAGCGTCTCGACCAGCGAGCGGGTGTAGCCCAGCGCCTGCAACGGTGCCTGGACGCGCAGCGCCTCCAGCGTGCGGGCGTCGCGCCGGGCTCCTTCGATCCGCGCCTCCAGCGGGGCGATGCGCTCCAGCATCCGTTCGGCCGCCACCGCCCGCCAGTAGGCGGTGCGCACGTCCTGGAGGATGCCCTGGACGACGCGGCGGCGGCGCTCGTCGGCGATCAGCACGAGGTTGGCGTTCTGCCGCGCCCGCAGGTAGCTGACGCCAAAATCCAGCACGTTCCAGGTGAAGCCGAGATCGCCGACCCGGCGGTGCTTGTCGACCGCCGTGGTGCTCTCGCCGGTGCGCCGGCCGGTGGCGAGGTTCAGGCTCTCGGAACCGCTGTCGTTGTTGCGCCCGACATAGCCGGCCGATGCCACGACGCGCGGCAGCATGTCGTAATGCGACAGGTCGAGCTGCTGGCTGGCGACCGCCGTCTCCATGATCTTCACGCGTTCGTCGAGGTTGTACTTGATGGCCCGCGCCATCGCCTCGTGCATGGAGATCGCCCTGGTCACCGGCTCCTGCGGGGCGAACACGACGCTGAGATCCTTGCGCACGCGCGCCAGATTGTCCTCGGTCGTCAGCGGTTCCGGCGACACCGCGCAGCCGGCGGCGAGCAGCGAGGCGGACAGCGCGACGAGCGGAAACACCGAGGAGAGCGGGCGGCGGCGGAGGCGGGCGGACGGCATCTTCATGGGACGGTTGGATCCGTTTTGCGTTGGAGAGGCTGGGCGGGAGCGTTCGGAAAGGAAGACGGGAATCCGCGCCGCCATCAGGCGGCGCGGCTGCCGGGCAGGGTGTGGTTGGCGAGGGCGGCGAGCAGGGCCGAGGCTCCGGCCGGACCGCCATGGGCACGGGCGACCTGCTGGGCGAAGCCCGGCGCCACCCGGCCGACCGGCGCCGCGTCGGCCCGGTCGGCCGGCTTGCCGTCGGCTCCCGTGCCCTGCGGTGCGGTTCCGCCCGGCGCGTCGTCGCCGCCCTCGCCGCCCTCGGGTTGACCCTGCGGTTGCTGACCCTGCGGTTGCTGGTCCTGGGGTTGGCCCTGCGGTTCCCGGTTCTGGCCGTCGCCGGCCGGGGCGTTGCCCGGATTGGGGGTGGTGCGCTGGCCGTTGGTCCCCGGCCCCTGGGCGTTGCCGTTCTGCGGTGCGCCGGCCGAGGGCTGGAGGCCGGTGCGTGGGCCGATCGGTCCGGAGAATGGACTCTGCGCCCCGCCGATCACGCCTCCCAGACCGCTGCCCAAGCCGCCACCGAACCCGCCACCGAACCCGCCGGCCAGCGGGCTGCCGCCGCTGGAGCCGGTGCTGCCGCTGCCGCCCGACAGGCCGCTGGAGCTGCTGCTGGAGCCGCCGCTGTTCTGGCCGCCGACGCTGCCCAGCGTCACCGAGCGGCCGGCGTCGGTGCTGCTCGACGCGCCGCCGACGCTGCCCAACGTCACCGAGCGGCCGGCGTCGGTGCTGGCCGACGAGCCGCCGACGCTGCCCAGCGTCACCGAGCGGCCGGCGTCGGTGCCGGAGGATCCCATCATCGGGCCGTTCCCGCTGGCTGCGCCGCTTCCGCCCGGCAGGCTCGGCAGCGCGGTGGAGGTGCTGCCGGTGGAGCTGGAACCGGAAGAGGTGTTGGTCGACGGGCCATTGCCGGAGATCGTGGTCACCGGAGTCGCCGCCGGAGGCGGTGGCGGCACCGCGGTGGCGGGAACACTGACCGACACCGTCGTCGCCCCGCTTTCGTTGCCGGCCGCGTCGCGCGCCGACACCGTGATCGACCGGCTTGTCGCCGTGCCGCCGAAGCTGGGGTCGGCGGCGCTCGACCGCAGCCCGATCGCCCGCACCGCCGCTTGGTAGTCCGCCGCCGAGGCGACGCCCGACAGCACGATCCGGTTGCCGTCCCGGCTTGCCGTGATGCCGCCCGGCAGCGCGCCGATCACCAGCTCGTCGCCGGCCTGCGCGTTGGTCAGGCTGACCACCACCCGGTCCAGCGTGTTGGCGTCGGACAGCGAAATTCCGGCGCCGACCGCCACGGTCCCGCCACTGGTCAGGCTTGGCGACGTGCCGCCCGCCGTCACGGTCGGGGCTTGCGTGTCGATCGTCAGCACCAGCGCTTGGGACCGCTGCGTGCCGACGTTGCCGGCCGCGTCGGTGGCGCTGGCCTGCACCTGGTGGGTGCCGTCGGTCAGCGGGCTGTTCAGCGGCAGGTTCCAGACACCCGTCGCGTCGGTCCGCACGGTGCCGACCGCCGTGCCGTCGACATAGACGGTCACCGTGCCGTTGGGCGGGGCGATGCCGGTCAGCACCGGCCGGGTCGTGCTGGTCAGCCCGTCGGTGGCCGAGGCGCCGCTGTCGCCCGAGGCGAGCGTCGGAGCCGAGGGAGCGCCGGGCGCCGTGCTGCGGATCGTGAAGGTCTGGCTGGCCGACCGTCCGGTGTTGCCGGCCACATCGGTCGCTTCGGTCGCCACGCTGTGGTCGCCGTCGGCCAACGCGTCGGCGACGGTGAAGCTCCAGCGCCCGTCGGCCCCCGCCGTCGCCGTGCCGATCACCACCCCGTCGAGG
The DNA here is from genome assembly GCF_017876095.1 of Azospirillum agricola. Classification (GTDB taxonomy): domain Bacteria; phylum Pseudomonadota; class Alphaproteobacteria; order Azospirillales; family Azospirillaceae; genus Azospirillum; species Azospirillum agricola. Next base: position 38,096 of record NZ_JAGINM010000015.1, on the reverse strand, counting down.
ATGACGCGGACGCTGCTGTTGGGCTCGGCGCTTCCGGTCAGGGTCGGGCGCGTCACGCCGGTGATGCGGTCGGTCGCCGAAACCCCGCTGTCGGAGCCGGGGGCGAGCGACGGCGTCGAGAGCACCGGCGGCGTGGCGTCGATGACCAGCGCCAGCGCCGGCGAGGCGGGGCTGACGTTGCCGGCCCGATCGGTCGCCGTGGTGGTGATCGAGTGGGCGCCGTCGGTCAACGGGTCGGTGACGGTGAAGCTCCACGCCCCGCCGGGACCGGCCGTCGTGGTGCCGCGGGCGACGCCGTCGATCATCACGGTGACGGTGGAGCCCGGCTCGGCGGTGCCGCCGATGGTCGGCCGGTCGACGTTGGTGAGCCCATCGGTGGCCGAGCTGCCGCTGTCCTGCCCGGCGGCGAGGACCGGGACCGACGGGGCGTCCGGCGCCAGCGTGTCGACCAGCACGCCCTGGGTGCCGGGGATGCCGCCCAGGGTCGCCGGCAGAGCCAGCCGGGCGGCGTCGGTGATGCTGGCGCCGTTCAGCGCCAGTTCCTTGACGGTGATGCCGTCGGCGTCGTTGTCGCCGGCCTGCACCACATAGTCGAAGCGCAGGGCCGTTCCGCTGCTCCCGGCCGGGTTGTAGACCGCCACGCGCTGGACGCCGCCGATGTCGAGCAGGATGGTCGGCGTGCCGTTGACGATGACCGCCTCGCTGAGCTGCACGGTGACGCTCAGCGTCTTGCCGACGGTGTAGGCCCCGTCGGCCGGGACGCTGACGCCGACGACGCTGGGCGGGGTGGTGTCGACGACGATGGCCTTGCCGCCGGCGAGCGAGGCGCCGCCGCCCGGCAGGGCCAGGGTGGCGGGGTTGCCGGTGGTGTCCGTGATCACTCCGCCGTTCAGGGCGAGGCTGCCGGCGTCGAGGTCGGCGGTGGTGTCGCCGGCCTGCACCACGTAGGTGAAGGTCAGCACGCTGCCGCCGGAGCCGCCGCTGTAGGTTGCGACGCGCCCGGTGTTGAGCGTCAGCGTCGGCGTGCCCGACACCGTCACCGCTTCCGAGAAGCTGACCTCGATGGTGATGGTGTCGCCGGTGCCGTAGGTGCCGTCGGCGGTCGAGGAGGACACCGCGGCGACCGTCGGGCCGACGCTGTCGATGCGCACGCCGGCGGTGGCGACGACGTTGGCCAGCGTCAGGGTCGCCGCGTTGCCGGCCGCGTCGGCGATGGTGCCGCCGCTCAGCGCCGAGCCGAGGACGATGCCGTCGGTGTCGAGCTTGCCGCTGCCCACCGTGTAGCGGAAGGTCAGCGCCGTGCCGCCCGAGCCCGACAGGTAGGTCGCCTGCACCACCTCGCCGTTGTCGAGGGTGATCGGCAGGGTCGGGGTGCCGGTGACGGTCACCGCCTCGCTGAAGGTGACGGTGAAGTCCATCGTCTGGCCGGTGGCGTAGGTGGCGTCGGCCGGAACCGCCACCGCCGTCACCGCCGGGGTGGTGGTGTCGATGACGATCGCCTTGTTGGCGCCCAGCGAGTTGGCTGCCCCCGGCGCCGCCAGCGTCAGGGTGGCGGCCATGCTGGTGGTGCCGTCGACGATGCTGCCGCCGTTCAGCGACAGCGCGGTGGTCGAGGCATAATCCAGGTCGGCGGAACTGTCGCCGGCCTGCACGGTGTAGGTGAAGCTCAGAGTCGTGCCGCCCGAACCGCCGGTGTAGGTCGCCGTCCGCCCGGTGCCGAGGCTCAGGGTCGGCGATCCGGTCACGGTCACCGCCCGGTTGAAGGTGACGGTGATCGTCACCGTGTCACCCGCCTTGTAGGTGCCGTCGGCGGTCGTCGCCGACACCGACGTCACGGTGGGGTTGACCACCGCCGTCAGAACCAGATCGTCGGAACCCGTGCCCGCCGCGTAGCTGACCGTGTAGAGGTCGCCGTTGGTGGTCAGGGTGCCGCCCTCGGCGAGGCTGGGGAAGGTTGTGCTGATGGGGCTGGAGCCGGTGTTGTTGATCACCGCGTAGGTGGTGTTGGTCGCCGCGTAGCCGTTCACGCGGGTGACGCTGATGAAGTTGTTGCCGGTGGTGCCGCTGCTGCTGCCGTTGATCGTGACGGTGCCGGAGACGCTGACCTTGTCGTAGCTGGATGCGCCGGCCAGCTCGATCGCCAGGATGCCGTTCATCGTCAGGTTGCCGCCGACGCTCAGCGTGCCGATGCCGTTGCTGCTTCCCGCGACGCCCGGCGCCAGGGTCGCCCCGCTGGCGACGGTCACGTTGCCGCCGATGGTTCCGGTGCCGCCCAGGGTCGCGCCGGACGCCACCGACACGGCCCCGTTGCCGAGGCTGCCGGTGAGGAGCAGCGTGCCCGCCGACACCGTGGTGCTGCCGGTGTAGGTGTTGGCGTTCGACAGGGTCAGCGTCCCGCTGCCGGTCTTGGTCAGGTTGTTGCCGGAGATCACGCCCGACAGGGTGACGGCGGCGGATGTGTTGACCGTGGCGTCCTGGCTTCCGATGACGATGCCGTTGTCGATCGTCCCGGCTCCGGTCACGGTCAGCGTGCCGCCGTTCAGCGTCAGCGTGCCGCCGCCCAGGTTGCCGTCGCCCGCCACGACCAGCGTTCCGCCATACTGCACGGTCGTGGTGCCGGTGTAGGTGTTGGCGCCCGACAGGGTCAGCGTTCCGGTGCCCTCGGTGATCAGGCTGCCGCTGCCCGAGATCACGCCGGAGACCTCGTTGCTCGTGTTGTCCGCCGTGGTCAGGACCGCGTTGAGCACCACCGAACCGGCCCCGGCGATCGAGGCGATCGCCTCGTCCTTCTCCACGGTGAAGGTCGCGCCCGCGGCGACCGTGACCGTGGACGTGTCGTCGATCGCGCTTGTGGCGCTGTTGGCGGTCAGTCCGCCGGCCGAAATGGTGGTGGCGCCGCCGTAGGTGTTGTGCCCGGTCAGCGTCAGCGTGCCGTTGCCGGTCTTGGTCAGCCCGGCGACCGGCCCCGAGATGTTGCCCGACACGGTGACGGCGGCATCGGTCCGGATGGTGCTGTTGGCGGTCAGGGTGATGGTGTTGTCGATGGTGGTGGCGCCGGTGACGGCCAGGGTGCCGCCTTGCAGAGTCACGGTGCCGGTGCCAAGGTTGCCGTCGCCGGCCACCGCCAGCGTGCCCGTCTTGATGGTGGTGCCGGCGTAGCTGTTGGTGCCCGACCCCGACAGCGTCAGCGTTCCGCCCCCGTCCTTGGTGAGGGAGGTGCCGCCGGACACCGTGCTGGTGACCGTCGCGGTCTTGTCGCTGGCGACGATGACGGTGGCGCTTCCCGCCAGTTGGATGGCGCTGCCGCTGACGGTCACGCCGCTGGTGGTGCCGAAGTCCAGCGTGTCGCCGCTTCCAAGCGTCACGTTGCTGCCCAGCGTGATGCTGCTGCTGTCGGCGATCGCGATGACGATGGTGTCGGGGGTGCCGGTCTGCGCCACGCTGCGCGCCAGCGCCTCGCGCAGGGAGAAGCCGTCGGCGGCGTTGCCGTTGCTGTCGTCGGTGGCCTGGTCGACGTAGATGGTGCTGCTGGTCACCGTGACGTCGGCGTCGGTGGTGTTGCCGCTGCCGTCGGACAGCGCGAAGCGGATGGTGGCGTTGCCGTAGGGCGTGTCGTTGGCGTAGAGGACGTTTCTCATCACCGTCTGCACCAGTGCCGAGGTGGCGTTGGCGTTGAAGGTGATGGTCAGGACACCGCCGCTGTTGGTGGTGACGTTGCCGAAGATCACGGCACCGCTGTCCTTCAGGGTGGTGCCGTCGACGGTGAAGCCGGATCCGTTGAGCGAGAACACGTCCTTGGCGGTGGCGTCGGCGCTGCCGCCGGTCACCCGCTGCACCGTCAGCGAGCCGCCGCCCCAGCCGACGCTGTTGTTCTCGGCATCGGACACCGTGGCGTTGCCGCCGAGATCCAGCGCCACCGTGTTGCCGGCCCCGGCCCAGGCGACGCTGTCGGCGGCCAGGTTGCCGATCACGGGCGCGGCGTTGTAGGTGACGTTGAAGCTGTGGGTCAGCGTGGTGACGGGGTTGCCGGCGGTGTCCTTCACCGGGTTGGCGCCGAGCGCGACGCTGTAGGAGCCGGCGTCGGTCGCCGAATTCCACGCGCTGTTCGGGGTGACCGTGTAGGTCACCGTGTTGCCGGACACGCTGGTGTTGGTGACGGTGAGCGCCGCCGGTCCCGTGATCGTGACGTTGCTGGCCGACACGGTCGAGGCGTCGATGTTTTCCGAATAGGTCACGGTGACGGTGAAGGCGCTGCTTCCCGACGGGCTGCTCAGGGTCGGCCGCGTCACCGAGGTGGTCGGTCCGGCGGTGTCGAGCGTGACGGTCAGCGATCCGCCGGCGTTGCCGACGTTGCCGGCGGCGTCGGTGACCCGGGCCGTGAAGATTTTGGCGCCGTCCGCCCCGAGATCGCCGCTCGTCACCGTGAAGTCGACATAGCCGTTGCTGATGTCGGTGGCGTCCAGGACCTTCGCTGTCGCGTGGGTCAGCGCGCCGCCCCCCAGCAGCAGTTCCAGCGTGTCGCCCGCCACGGCGTTGGTGGCGTTCAGGGAGACGCGCAGCACCGGGGCCGTCGCGCTGGTGATCGCGTCGGAGGAGGAGGAGCCGGTGTCGCTGCCCGATGCCAGGGCGATGGCGGTGCCGGGGGCGCCGGGAGCGGTGTTGTCCAGCTTGTGGAGCCGCTGGTCGGTCCCGGTCGGGGTGGTCGCGGTCAGGGCGTTGCCGGCGCTGTCGGTGATGCCCTGGTTGTTTGCGAAGCCGAGGGACACGTCGCCGTTGTAGCCGGCGAGGTCGCCCCCCGACACCGTCACGTCGTAGGCGTTTCCACCCACCGAGGTGACGCTGGTGACCGTGGCGGTGGTCCCGGACACCGAGAAATCCGAGGCGCTGGGCGTGGCGGCCAGCGCCTCGGAGAAGGTGACCCGGTACACCAGCGTGTCGGCGTTGGTGTGGAGGGTGGACGGGGTCTGCCAGGTGATCGAGGTCACGGTCGGCGCCACGCCGTCCACCCGGACTCCGCTCGTGCCCGGAGCGGTAAAGGCCAGCGTCATGGCGTTGCCGGCGGCATCCGCCAAGGTGCCGCCGTTCAGCTCGAGCGCGCCGACCGTGATGCCGTCGGCGTCCAGATCCCCCGTCTGGATGGTGTAGCTGAACACCAGCGCCGTGCCGCCGCCGCCCGACTGGTAGGTGGCGTAGACCGTGCTGGAACCGATGGTCAGCGCGATTCGCGGCGTCCCGGTGACGGTGATGTTCTCCGGTGCGTTGATCGTGAAGCTCAGGGTTTGGCCGGCGCGATAGGTCGCGTCGGTCGGCACGCCGACCGAACTCACGGTGGGCGCGGTCCGGTCGTAGGTGATGGAGCGGGTCGCCTGGGTGGCGGCGTTGCCCGCCACGTCCGACACGTCGGCGGTGACGGTGATGGAACCTTCGCTCAGCGCCTGCACCTCGCCGCTCGTCAGGGTTGTCGACCAGCCGTTGGACGACACGGTGACCGTCTTGGTCACGGTCCCGATGTGGACCGTCACCGTCTGGCCGTCCTCCACGCCGGAGGTGGTGCCCTGGATCGTGACCGCCGAGTCGTCCTCGGTGCCGTTGATCCGGTCGTCGGTGGCGATCACGGAGATTCCGATGGTCGGCGCCGTGGTGTCGATCGTCAGGCTGGTGGCGGTGGAGGCGGCGCTGGGCTGGCCGCCGATGGTCTGGATCGCCTTGATGTTGGCGTAGGTGCCTTCCGGGATCGCCGACCCGACGGTCAGCGAGATGCTGGTGCCGCCGGCGGTGCCGCTGGCGAGCTCCTCGCCCGCGTCCACCACGCCGTTGTTGTTGGCGTCGTTGAACAGCGTGACGGTGGCGCCGTTGCTGACGCCGGTGACGGTGAAGGTGGGCGTGGCGACGTTGGTCTTGCCATCGCCGCTGGCGCCGCTGTCCGACGCGGAGTCGAGCGTCGGTGTGCCGGGCGCGGCCGGCGCGGTGGTGATGGTGACCATCGCCGGACTGGACATCATGTTGTTCAGGTTGTCCACCGCCACCATGTAGACGTCGTAGGCGGTGCTGGCCGACAGCCCGGTGACGGCGCTGAAGCTGCTGGTGTAGGGGCCGGAGGCGACCGCTTGGCTGTTTGCCGCCAACGGCGTCGTGTCGCTGGCGTTGTGGCCGGCCACCACTTGGGCGGCGCTCGGCGCCGTGGCGCCGCTGGCGACCACCACGTAATAGATCGTCCCGGCCTCGTCGATGCTCGCCGACGGGGTGAATCCGGAGACGGTGACGCTGACCGCCGATGGGAGGACGTCGAAGCTGGGGGCGGCCGAATCCACCTTGACGTTCGTCAGGCTGCCGAGATTGTTCAGCGTCGTCGTGAGGTCGGAATGGTTGGTGGTGATTTCCTGCAACGTGCCATTGTTGGGTTGCAGGGCGCCGGTGACGCTGATGCCGTCGGTGTCCGACAATCCGCTTTCCACGGTGTACGTGAACTTCAAGGCGGTGGCCGTGGAACCGCTGGCGGTGTATTGCGCGTATTTCACGGTGCCGCCGATGTCGAGCGCCAGCCGCGGCGTTCCGGTGACCGTGACGCTTTCCGAGGTGTTGACGGTGAAGGTCAGGACGTCGCCGGCCTTGTAGGTGCCGTTCGACGGCACCGACACCGACAGGATCACGGGTGCATCGTCGACGACCGTGATGTCTGCGAAGTCGGCCGCGGTTGAGAAGGCGGTGGCGTTGCCGGTCGTGACCGTGGATGTCTTGCTGCCCGCTGTGCCCGACGTCTGGTCCCAGGCGCGGAAGGAGATGGCGTTGGTGATCGTGCCGGTGTAGTCGGTGTTGGCCTTGAAGAACAGCCGGGTGTTCGCATCCGCCGCCAGCAGCAGGGAGTTCGCTGCGTTGACGGTGCCGACCGCCGACCAGTTCGCGCCGCCGTCGGTCGTGTAATACCAGGTTCCGTTGCTGTTGGCCGTGCCGGTCAGGGCAATCCCGGTCACCGCGCCGGCGTTGCTGTCCGTGACGTTGCCGGGCGTCCCGCCAATGCTGACCAAGCTGGACACCAAGGTGCCCACCGCGCCCGTCGGGGTGGAGACGGCCGCCGACTGGTTCTCGTTTGTCAGAACCGGAGTCTTGTTGGCGTCGAGAACAGGGGCGACGTTGGGTTCCACATAGAAATTGCTCAAGGACAAATCGGTGTAGGTGACGCCCGACAAGAAGAATTGATAAAGATTGATCCCGTCATAAATAACGGCAATCGTTCCGTCTGTCCCATTCGAATATGTGGTGGACGCGGAGCCTGATTGGAGTTTTCCAGGAGTAACCACGACAATTGGATCTGCCGAAGCTCTTGATCCATTGTCTGGAGCCAGATAGGTTGCTTGTTTCTCGAATGCAAACGTGGAAACATCAAAATCAGCTATATAGCTGCTGAATGACATTTTGTCAGTGTTGGCTTGGAAATCTATAATAATGTTTTTTATCGTCAACTGGTCCGGTGTAGCGCCTGAGTTATCGTTCACGATAGTTCCGCGACTAAACTCCCCATTGGATGTGTAGTCGACGACAAATACATCGCTACCCGCAGTCCCATTCACCGTTATCCCGGCGTTTGGGGTTGCTTCGGGGGCGACGGTGACATTGGCGAGCAGATGGTCGTAGCCGGTGAGATCACGGAATGCGACATTCGTTTCGATGTCACCGACGGATCGCTCGAGCTGCCAGTTCCCCTCCAGCGCGGAGGCGCCCGTCCTGTCCGTCGAAGCGGCGACATCGGCGCCGGTCAGAGACGCCAAATTCCCGATGAGAGTCAGTCCATCGCCCCCTTTGGCGATGTCGCAGCCGTAGACCAGCAGGTCGCCATCAGAGGTGAGGGCGCCGCCGATGGTGGCGAGGTCGGCGCCGTGGGCGGCCACGGTTGATTCGTTGAGCGTAGCGGTGCCGAGATAGACATACCCTTCCGCGCCGTGGCTGACGATGTGAATGGCGTCATAACCGCTGTGGGTCTGTGCCCACTGAGCCATCTGCGACAAGCCGTCCTTGGTCGAATCGAGCAGAACCACTTCCACGCCGGCCTTCGCGCCGTCGATCAGGGTCTGATAATCGGCGACGTCGGATTCGACGAAGACGACTTCCTTTCTGCCGCCGTTCAGCGCCGGGTCGGCTGCACGGATTTCCACGGGGGCGACCGGGGCGGTGGCTGGGGCGGCGGCGGCCGCGAGCGCGTCGGTCTGCGGCTGGTCGGCGGAATGGGCGGTGTCGTGCGTGGCGGCGGCCGGGTCGGCGGCGTGGTCGGCCGCCGCGGGGTCGGCGGTGGCTGCCCCGGCGGCATCGAACATGAAGCGCGGTTCCAACGCGAAGGCCAGGGGCGGCCTGGTTCCCGCCGTCCGGGCCGGGCCACGCGAGGTTTCGGGTTTCGCTTCGCTCGCGAACAGCGTGAACATCGACTTCATGGCATCGCCCGCCGGTAGCCAGGGAACAAAAGACTTCAAACCAAGCGTTGATTTATAGAAAAGCCGCGCGTTGCATGCAACATACAGATATACGACAAACTGTGCCAAATTGCAGCGTAACGCGGGTATGGCGATCGAAGGTGCACATTTATCCTTCAGGTCGCTTGTGACAAATTTCACGTCGTGCGTGAGGCGGGCGGGCTTCGCCGCAGCACCAGCGAGCGGCGCTCCGGCCCGTGGCTGCGCAAGGTGGCGACGTCTCCATGGCCGGGGGCGGGTGTTCCCGTATCGCTCCGCCGTCAGCCGTCCGCGTGTGAAGAACCGTCGGAGAACCGGGCGGTTTCCGGGCAGTTGCAGGTTGTGCCTGCCACTAGAAGTATATTGAAACGAAATGAATCAGGTTCATCGAGGCCTCATGGCTGTTTCGTAACATCTTGCAGAATGTATTCTTGCTGCATCGCAATGGCTGTGTCCTGCGGATCGTTTGGGAAGAAACGTGGTAAAACCTGTCGACTTTTTAAATTTCCAATGATATCCCGAATATGCACGATCCAAGGGAAATCCAAGGGTCGCCGACGCCATCAAAATTGTCTTAATGGCTTTCCGGTATCAATTTGGGAGGGGTTTCGCATGGATATGACCATCGGTATGATATTCGTCGTCGCCTTCGATTGGGCGCCGCGGGATACGGCCTACTGCCGGGGGCAGACCGTGTCCGTGAACCAGAATCAGGCCCTCTTCTCCCTGCTGGGCTTCCGGTACGGTGGCGACAACGCCTCCAACTTCGGCATTCCGGATCTTCAGGGCCGGGTGCCGATCGGCACTGGCACCACCACCTGGAGCCCCCTCCCCACGGGCCAGAAGGGCGGCAACGCCAGCGTCACCCTCTCGCAGGCGAACCTGCCGGTCCACACCCACGGAGCCAGCTTCACCCCTGTCGTGAGCCCGACGACCATCGAGTTTCCGGCGGTCGCGGGGAACCTGTCCGTCGCCGGGACCATGGAGGCGACCACCAACACGACCGCCACGAACATTCCCGGCGGCTCCAACACCTGGCTGGGCGCTCCCTCGTCGACCAGCATCAAGATGTATGGCCCGGCCGGCGGAACCAACGTGCCGCTGTCCGGCCTGACGATGAGCGTGTCCGGCTCTCCCAGCCTTCCCAAGCAGACCACCACCATCAACAGCGTCGTCGGCGGCTCGGTGGCCATCGGTTCCGCCGGTGGCTCGGCCGCCGTCTCGCTCATCCAGCCCTTCCTCGCGCTGAACTTCGTCATCGCCATGCAAGGCATTTACCCGAACCGCCCGTGATGGAACTGCACCTCCTGTCCGCCGCCGTCTTCGCGCCCCACCTGAACACCGTCTTCACGATGGTTTCGGAGGACGGGCTCGAGATCGCGGCGACCCTGACCGACTGCCAGGAGAGGCCGCGCAGCACCATGCGCGGCAGCCCGCGGACGGCCTTCGACCTCGTTCTGGAATGCCCGGCGGAGGGGTTGCCCTTCTTCAACGGCGCCGCCTTCACGCTCCGCCATCCGGTGGTCGGGAGCCTCGGGCCGCTGCATGTGGAGCGGATCCTCACCGCTCCCGCCGACGCCGGGACGGCCTGCTTCCAGATCATCTTCAACTGACGCCGCAACCGGCGCCGTCCGCTCCGCCGCCGGCGGGACGGACGGCGCCCCAACCAGGGAACAGCCGACGCATGACCGTGGCCGTTCCGGCGCTTCGCCGTGCGGCAAGGAACCGCGGGGAAACCAGGGGGCTGAAGCCGGCGTCACGGACATCGTCTTGACTGATTTTCTTATCGTCAATGCTGGAGGGCTTGTGCATGGATATGACCATCGGAATGATCTTCATCGTTCCCTGGGACTGGGCACCACGTGGGACGCTGCTTTGCGCGGGGCAGATCCTGTCCACCCGCCAATACCAGGCCCTCTTCGCCCTGCTGGGCGGCACCTATGGTGGTGACCACTTCAACACCTTCGGCATTCCGGACCTCCAGGGGCGCGCGCCGGTCGGCACCGGCACCGCCACCTGGAGCAACCTCCCCACGGGCCAGGCGGGCGGCGACGCCAGCGTCACCCTCTCGCAGGCGAACCTGCCGGCCCACACCCACGGAGCCGGCTTCACCCCTGTCGTGAGCCCGACGACCATCGAGTTTCCGGCGGTCGCGGGGAACCTGTCCGTCGCCGGGACCATGGAGGCGACCACCAACACGACCGCCACGAACATTCCCGGCGGCTCCAACACCTGGCTGGGCGCTCCCTCGTCGACCAGCATCAAGATGTATGGCCCGGCCGGCGGAACCAACGTGCCGCTGTCCGGCCTGACGATGAGCGTCTCCGGTTCCCCCAGCCTTCCCAAGCAGACCACCACCATCAACAGCGTCGTCGGTGGCGCGGTGAGCATCGGTCCCGCCGGTGGCTCGGCCGCCGTCTCGCTCATCCAGCCCTTCCTCGCGCTGAACTTCGTCATCGCCATGCAAGGCCTTTATCCGAACCGCCCGTGATGGAACTGCACCTCCTGTCCGCCGCCGTCTTCACGCCCCACCTGAACACCGTCTTCACGATGGTTTCGGAGGACGGGCTCGAGATCGCGGCGACCCTGACCGACTGCCAGGAGAGGCCGCGCAGCACCATGCGCGGCAGCCCGCGGACGGCCTTCGACCTCGTTCTGGAATGCCCGGCGGAGGGGTTGCCCTTCTTCAACGGCGCCGCCTTCACGCTCCGCCATCCGGTGGTCGGGAGCCTCGGGCCGCTGCATGTGGAGCGGATCCTCACCGCTCCCGCCGACGCCGGGACGGCCTGCTTCCAGATCATCTTCAACTGACGCCGCAACCGGCGCCGTCCGCTCCGCCGCCAGCGGGACGGACGGCGCCCCAACCAGGGAACAGCCGACGCATGACCGGCTTTACCGGAGCCTTCACCTTTCCCGGCAATCTGGGGGCGCGTTTCGCGACCCCGTCCGACGAGGATTTCCTTCTCCAGCTGTTCATCGAGGCCCGCCCCTGGCTCTCCTGGGCGGAAGGCAGCCGGGATTTCCTGCGCATGCTGCACGAGCAGCAGTACGCGACGATGCGGGCCGGGCTGGAGAGCCTCTATCCCGAACACATCGACCTCGTCATCGAGAAGGCCGGCGACCGCGTGGGCCGGTTGACGGTCGATCTCGGTTATTCCGACTGGCGGGTGTCCGAGCTCCAGATCTCGATCGGGGCTCGGGGCAGGGGCATCGGCTCCGACGTGCTGCGCGGTCTTCAGATGGCGGCGACCGGCCTGCTGCTGCCGATCACGCTGTCCACCCCGATGATGGGTTCGCATGGACGGCAGGTCTATGAACGGCTGGGGTTCCGGGTGACGGACGTCACCCCTCCGCTCTACCAGATGGCCTGGTTCCCCCAGGGGCATCCGGCGGCGGCCCCGGCCGGTGCGGCGGTGCCGGCATGATATCCCCCGGCCCGGTCGTCCCTGGCTCGTTCTCCCGGCGAAGGCGGCATGGGGACGCCGATGCTTGACCCGCTTCCCTGGCCGGGACTCGTTTCGGACGGCGTGGCGACGAGTGCGCCGGCGCCGGAATCGGCACCATCCGTTCCGGTCCATCCGTGGCACCGGCTGGTGGGGGATCCGGCCGACGCCGACGCTTGGATCCTCTTGGGCGCGATGCCGGATCAGACCGGCGACCGGGCTGCCCTCTGCCACCGCCGCGCCCTGGTCGTCGATCCCACCCGGGAACTGGCCTGGGCCCATCGGGCGGCGGGCCTGACGGCGCGGGGCCGCCACGCCGAGGCCGTCGCCTGCAACCGGGTGGCGGTCGCCCTCTGGCCGGACAGTCCGCTGGCCAGCCTCAACCTCACCAACACGCTCTACCGGGCCGGCGATTTCGACGAGGAACTGGCGGTGCTGGCGCGGCTGGTCCGGCTGGAGCCCGACAACCCGGTCATGCGGTGGGGGCGGTCGCAGATCCGCCTGCACCGGGCGGATTACGAGGGTGGTTTCGCCGATTACGAATCGCGCTATTGGCTGCCCGAATATGTCTATCGCCTTCATCGGGGGCCGCGCTGGGACGGGGCGCCGCTGGACGGCAAGTTCATCATGGTGACGCTGGAGCAGGGATTCGGCGACACGCTGCTGATGGCCCGCTACCTGCCGATGCTGAAGGCGCTGGGCGCGCGGCGCGTGATGGTCGAACTGCGCGACGAACTGCGCCGCCTGTTCGCGGGGATGGAGGGGGTGGACGCCTTCATCGCGGAAAACGCGGCGCCGACGCCGCTCTACCACGTCCACAGCTCGATCATGAGCCTGCCGCTCCGCTTCGGCACCCGCTTCGACAGCGTGCCGCCTCCGGTGCGGTTGGCCGTCCCGGAGGAGGCGCGCGCCAAGGCCGCCCGCCTGTTGGGGCCGGACGACGGCCGGCTGCGGGTCGGCGTCGTCTGGTCGGGCAACGCCGCCTTTTCGAGCAACGCCATCCGCGCCACCACCCTCGACCGGTTCCTGCGCTTCCTGGAGGTGCCGGGCGTCGCCGTCTACAGTTTGCAGAAAGGGCCGCCCGAGGAGGAGCTTGGCAGGCTGCCGCCGGGCACGCCGATCGTCCCGCTGGGGCCTGAGCTGGAGGATTTCGCCGACACGGCGGCGGTGGTCGAGCGGCTCGACCTGGTGATCATGACCGACAGTTCGGTCGCCCATCTCGCCGGATCGCTGGGCACGCCGGTGTGGAACCTGCTCCAGCACGTGCCTTACTGGGTCTATGGCCGGTCGGGGACGACGACGCCCTGGTACCCGTCGATGCGCCTGTACCGCCAAGGCCCCGACGAGGATTGGGAGCCGGTGTTCGAGGCGGCGCTGCGCGACCTGCGCGCCCTGGCCGGACGGCGCGCGGTCCTCCCCCGGCCGGGCGGGAGCGGCGCCTGATCGTTGCGCCGCTTGGGGCGCCGTTCGGGGCGCCGTTCGGGGCGCGGTCCCCGGCCCGAATCGGCTGCCGGCCGCCGTGCCCCATTGACCCGCGGTGCGTGCCCGTGTGTCATACGGAACCACAGTGCCGCCATGCCGAGGCCGGCGCGTAGGCATGCCCATCACGAGGTTCTTCGATGCGCTCCACCCTGTCCGCCGCTTTGATCGCCACTCTGCTCGCCACCACGCTGGCCGGTTGCCAGACCGGCTCGATGGGCACCAAGGAAGGGGTGGGCACCGTCGGCGGCGCCGTGGCCGGCGGCCTGATCGGGTCGCGTTTCGGCGGCGGCTCCGGGAAGCTGGTGGCGGTCGGCGTCGGCACGCTGCTGGGCGCTTTTGTCGGCCGGGAGATCGGTTCCTCGCTCGACAGGGCCGACCAGCAATACGCCAACCAGGCGGCGGTGCGCGCCTACAACTCGCCGATCGGCCAGCCCATCCGCTGGAACAACCCGCAGTCCGGCAACCAGGGCACCATCGTTCCGGTGCGCGACGGTTACGCCGAGGGTGGCGCCTATTGTCGCGAGTTCCAGCAGACCATCGTGGTCGGCGGGCGCAGCGAGCAGGCGCATGGCACCGCCTGCCGGCAGCCCGACGGGTCCTGGAAGATCGTCGGCTAGCCTCGTCGCCCCATCCTCTCCGGTGCCGCGTCCGTCGGCATGCCGCGCAACCTTCCGCCCCACCGGCGGTTGACGCGGGCATGACTGGAACCCGGACGGAGGTTGACGATGAGCGGGGCAAGCAAGGACGTCACGGTGGTCGCGGAGAATGGCAGCTTCCGGTTGGTCGCCTGCCAGGGCCGCTACGCGGTGGTCGAGACACGCGGCGGCCGGGTCTACGGCGTGCCGACCGACGAGGCCGGCGGGCGTGACGGCGCCCCCGACGACGGCGAGGGCGTCACGGCGGTCGCCCGTTGGACCGGCGAGGCCGACGCGCGGGCCCTGCTGGCTGACCTCGCCACGCGCGGCGACCAACTGGCCCGCGCTTTGCGCTAGGCGGGATCACCGCGCCGGGGGCGGGGCATGGGCGCCCGCTCCCGTTTTTCCCATGTCTGCACGGGCCGGTCGCTGCGGCCGGCGATGACCCCGTTTCATTCAGTCGAAACCGAACCAATCGAAACCGGGCCAATCGAAACCGGACCAGCGGAACTGGGACCGGGCGGGAGTTCGGTGGATCGCGTCCGCCCGTCCCATCATTTTGAAGCAAATGCAAAAAATGTCGTTGAGTGGAATTTATCCAGCTTCCTCCGAACAAGGATTTTGCTTGGAGGAAAGTACGGGATAATTTTTTCTCTGAATGGAATATGGCGATTGACGTACTCCGCCCATGCACGGAACCATCGGCCCACGGCTGGTGAGGCTTAACGTCGCAGACAGGAACAACCTCCGCAAGGCACCCCCCGATCGCCGAGCCGGTAGCCGGGTTGCGTCCGTGCGTGCGTCGTTCCGGCGTGGGCCGCCCTCCGTTCCATCAACCCGAACCCGCCCATGGGGACAGCGCCCGCATGACCACCGCCCTTCATACCCCGCCCCGCGCCGGTTTCCGGTTCGGGGTGCGCGCCAAGCTGATGCTGGCCTTCGCCGGAATGGCCGGCATGACGGTCGCCGCCAGCGTCGTCGGGCTGACCTCCTTCTCGGCGGTGGAGGGGCCGCTGGCCCGGATCGTCGGCACCAGCCTGCCGGAGATGGAACTGGCGACCCGGTTGTCGGGGGAAAGCGGTGTTCTCGCGGCGGCGGCGCCGACCCTGGCCTCGGCGGAAAGCCAGCAGGAGCGGGAGACGCTGAACGCGGGCATCATGGAGCGGGCCAGGGGACTGCTGGCCCTGGTCGACGAGCTGGGCACCCGGCGCCCCGGCGATCCCCTGCTGCCGGCGGTGCGCGACAAGGCCAAGGCACTGATCGCGACGCTGGAGACGGAGGACGCCGCCGTCGATCGCCACCTGACCGTCCGTGCCAAGCGCGAGGAGACGATGGGGGCGGTCGCCAAGGGCTACGACGCCTTCCTGGTGGCGCTGAAGCCGCTGGTCGAGGGGGCCGGCGTCACCCTGCGCGCCAGGGGCGACGCGCTCGACGCCGGCACCGAGGAGCGGATGTCCGTCCTGTCCGAGGCGCTGCGCGCGCTGATCGCGCTCTACGACCTGCGCGGCGACATCCTCGCCGCCACCGAGGCGATGAGCCGGGCGGGAACCGCTCCCACCGTGTCCGCCATCACCCAGAACCAGCAGGCGTTCCTGGAATCCTCGTCGCAGGCGACCACCGCCGTCGACGGCCTGCGCGAACGGCTCGGCGCCGAGACGGCCGGGGCGCTCGACGCCTTCTTCCAGCTCGGCTACGGCCAGGAGAGCGTCTTCGACCTGCGCCGCGCCGCGATGGACGGGCCGGAGGGCGGGCGGTCCGCGCTCGACCAGCGCATCCTCGCCCGGCTGGCTGACGCGCGCATCCGCTCGGGCGTGCTGCTGGAACAGCTCCAGCCGCCTCTGCGCGCGGTGAAGTCCGAGATCAAGCGGGCGAACTTCGAGGTGCGCTCGCAGATCCAGGAGTCCATGACCGACCTGCTGGGCAACGGGCTCGACCGCTTCCGTGCCTTCCTGGAACTCTCGACCCAGGGCGACGCCGTGACCAGCGCGCTGAACGAGGCGGCCCTGGCCCCCGACGAGGAGCGTCTGGCCGTGCTGGAGCGCCGCCACGCCGCGGCATCCATGGCGCTGGCCGCCCGGCTGGCGCGGGTCGGGCGCGGCGGCGGGAGTGAAGGTGAGGGCGATGTCCGCGGTCTGGCCGCCGCCGCCGAGGCGCTCGCCGTCTTCGGCCGGGGCGAGGCGAGCGTCTTCGCCCTGCGCCGGGCCGAGCTGGCCGCCCAGCGCGAGAACAACGGCGTGCTGGCGCAGAGCCGCAAGCTGGCCGAGGAGTTCGCCGCCACCGTCGACCGCCAGATCGCCGCGATGAAGGCCGAGGCGGACAGCGCCGCCGCCGGGGCGACCGCCGCCATCGATTCCGGCCGCCTGATGCTGGTCCTGTTCGCCGCCGCCAGTTTGGTCGTCGCCGTGGCGCTGGCCTGGTTCGTCGCCGGACGCGGCATCGCGTCGCGCGTCGGGCAGCTCTCCGACGCCATGCGCGCCATCGCCGGCGGCAGGCTGGACACGCCCATCCCCAACGCCGGCGCCGACGAGATCGGCGACATGGCCCGCGCCCTGACCATCTTCCGCGACACCGCCAACCAGGCCCGCGAGGCCGACGCGCGGGCCGAGGCCGAGCGCGGCCGCGCCGCCGGCGAGCGCCGCCGCGCCATGGTCGAGATGGCCGAGACCTTCGAGAGCAGCGTGCGCTCGGTGCTCGACCGCGTGTCGCGGGCGGCCGGCGAGATGCAGGACATGGCCCAGCGCATGAGCCGCAACGCCGAGGCGACCACCGGCGAGGCGGCCACCGCCGCCAGCACCTCGCAGCAGGCCGAGGGCAGCGTCAAGGCGGTCGCCGCCGCCACCGAGGAGCTGTCGGCCTCGATCCAGGAGATCGGCTCCCAGGTCACGGCGTCGAGCCGCATCGCCCGCAAGGCCGCCGACGACGCCGAGCGCACCGACCGCACGGTCGAGGGGCTGGCGCAGAGCGCCAACAAGATCGGCGAGGTGGTGCAGCTCATCCACAACATCGCCAGCCAGACCAACCTGCTGGCGCTCAACGCCACCATCGAGGCGGCGCGGGCGGGCGAGGCCGGCAAGGGCTTCGCCGTCGTGGCGAGCGAGGTCAAGAGCCTTGCCAACCAGACCGGTCAGGCGACCGAGGAGATCTCGGCCCAGATCGCGGCGATGCAGGCGGTGACGCGGGAGGCGGTGGACGCCATCCGCTCCATCGCCGGCACCATCGGCGACATCAACGAGATCGCCGCCACCATCGCCGCCGCGGTTGAGCAGCAGAGCGCCGCCACCCGCGAGATCGCCCGCAACATCGGCGAGGCCGCCGATGGCACCCAGCATGTCCGCTCCACCATCGACACGGTGGCGCGCTCGGCGGTGGAATCGGGCGAATCGGCCGGGCGCGTGCTGACCGCCTCCTCGACGGTGGCCGACGAGGTGCGTTCGCTGGGCTCCCAGGTCGACACGCTGGTCGGCCGCATGCGGGCGGGGTGATGCCTCCCTTGCGCCGCGCCGCT
The DNA here is from genome assembly GCF_017876095.1 of Azospirillum agricola. Classification (GTDB taxonomy): domain Bacteria; phylum Pseudomonadota; class Alphaproteobacteria; order Azospirillales; family Azospirillaceae; genus Azospirillum; species Azospirillum agricola. The sequence continues at coordinate 20,590 of NZ_JAGINM010000015.1, read as the reverse complement.
ACCGCTTTCGACGGGGTGGACAGCCTCCTGTTGCCTCAACATGTTGAAACTGTAGGATTCACGGCAGCGAGTGCGCAAAAATGTCCCAACCGGGCAAACGTCAGCCTGAGCATAAAGGGGAAAGCCTGCGGTTCAGGCCGGCTTTGGAAAGCGCCAGGGAGGACAGTGTGGGCACCGGACGTGTGATTCGTGGTTTGGGCGTGGCGGTAATGGCGGTCGCCGCTTCTCTGGTCCTTGCGGCTCCGGCTTCGGCCCATGACCACAAGCGTGGTCATGGGCATGGCTACGGGCACCACAAGCACCACCGCGACCGGCCGGTCGTTGTCTATGAGGCGCCGCCGCCCGTCGTGGTCATGCAGCGCCCGCCGGCCGTGGTCTACGCCCCGCCGCCGCCCCGCGTCGTCTACGCGCCCCCGCCGGCGGTCGTCTACGCGCCGCCCCCGCCCTCGGGCGTGAGCGTCCAGATGAACTTCCCGTTCCGCTGAACATCCTCGTTTCATCCGTCCGTTCCGGGCCGGCCGCGCGCAAGCGGGCCGGCCCTTTTCGTTTGCCGGTTCGCCGGCGGGGCGTGCCACGGCAAGAGACCGACGGATATTTGTTTGACAAATAGAGGGTCCGACGTCATCGTCGGAATCAGCTGGGGTGGGAGCCTCGCGGCGACGGGCGTTTCCGCCCGGACGCGCTCCATGCCCCGCCCGCCATTCTCCTTGCTGAAGGGACATGCCACCGTGAAAGCCACCGTGACCGAACGCTTCAAGGCCTTTGTCATCGAGGACGTTGACGGCAAGCCCAAGGGCGCCTTCAAGCAGATCTCCCGCGCCGACCTGCCGGACAACGACGTGCTGGTCGAGGTCGCCTACTCGACGGTCAACTACAAGGACGGGCTCGCCGTCAGCGGCAAGGGCCGGATCGCCCGCAAGCTGCCGCTGGTGGCCGGCATCGACCTCGCCGGCACGGTGGTGGAATCGCGCTCCCCGGACTGGACGCCGGGCGACCGCGTCGTCGTCAACGGCTGGGGCCTGTCGGAGACGCAGAACGGCGGCTACAGCCGCTACCAGAGCGTCAAGCCGGAGTGGCTGATCCGCCTGCCCGACGCCTTCTCGCTGGAGGAGGCGATGGGCATCGGCACCGCCGGCTACACCGCGGCGCTGTGCGTCGAGGCGCTGGAAAGCTGGGGCGCCATCAAGCCCGGCGGGGCGGAGGTGCTGGTCACCGGGGCCGCCGGCGGCGTCGGCTCGGTGGCGGTGGCGCTGCTCGCCAAGCGCGGCTACGCGGTGACGGCCTCCACCGGACGCCCGGAAACCCACGAGTATCTGCGCGGGCTCGGCGCCACCAGCTTCGTCGAGCGCGCCGCGCTGGCCGAGAAGGGCGGGCCTTTGCAGAAGGAGCGCTGGGCCGGCGGCGTCGATTCGGTCGGCGGCACGACGCTGGTCAACGCGCTGGCGCAGACCGTCTGGGGCGGCGCCATCGCCGCCTGCGGACTGGCCGGCTCGGCCGACCTGCCCGGCACGGTGATCCCGCACATCCTGCGCAGCGTGACGCTGATCGGCATCGATTCGGTGATGGCCCCGGCCGACCGCCGCGCCGCCGCCTGGGCGCGTCTGGCGCGCGATCTCGACCGCAAGCACCTTGCCGCGATGTACGAGGTCCATCCCTTCGACGCGCTGCCGGGGCTGGCGGAGCGGATCGTCGCCGGCCAGATCCGCGGCCGCGCCGTCCTCGACCTGACCGCCTGATTGGCGCGACCTTTGGCAGGTTAGACCCCCACCCATCCTCCCCCGCTCTCGGCGGACCTTCGGTCCGCCGAGAGCGGGGGCAGGACCCGCCAAAGGCTGTGCCTGTCGAACCGGGTTCGGTCAGCCGGCGCGTTCGGCGCGGCGGTCGAGCGCGTCGCGGTAGCGGTCGCGGGTGTAGGCGACCAGATCGCCCAGAGCGGCGACGCCAGCCTCCGCGTCGCGGCTTTCCAGCGCGCCCAGGATGCGCTCGTGGAAGGCGACGATGGCCTGACGCTCGCGCACCCGGAAGATGATCATGTTGCTGACCGGCTGAAGCGCCTCGACCACGGCGTGCATCAGGAAGGACAGCAGCGAGTTGCCCGCCGCGTCGACCAGCGCGCGGTGGAAGCGCACGTCGGACGCGCAGAACTCCTCGTCGGTCAGGGATACGTCGCGCTGGCGCGCCAGCTCCGCCCGCATCGCCTCCAGCTGGGCGTCGGTGCGCGCCGTCGCGGCCAGCCGGCAGCAGATGCCCTCCAGCTCCAGCCGGGCGGTCGCCATGTCGTCGAGCTGGATGGCGCCGGCCGCCACCATCAGCGTCGTCGCGTTGGCGAGCGACAGCGCCGCGTCCTCCGGCGCCGGGCTCGCCACGAAATTCCCGCCGGTGGGCCCGCGCCGCGAGCGGATCAGGTGCTGGGCCGCCAGCCGCTTCAGCGCCTCGCGCACCGTCGGGCGCGACACCTTGAAGCGCTGGGCCAGCTCCTCCTCGGTCGGCAGCCGCTCGTCCTCCTGCAACCGACCGTCCATGATCGCCGCCCGCAGCGTGTCGGCGATCTGCTTGGCGGCACTCGTCGTGACGACGTTCTCGAACTCCACCGGCATGGCCGTCCGTCCTTCCCTTCCCGCAAGCGGTCCCAGCTTGGCAGGATACATGGGCGCGCGGGCCGCAAAAAGACATCTTTTTATTCGTTTGACAAATGTCGGTTTGTGGGGCCAACTGTCCCGACCCAGACATAAAAGAGCGGGGCCGTGGGCTCCGCCGCCCATCGCCCGCCCCAGTCCCCGGACCGCCCCGGCTCCGGTGCCGGCGGCATCCGCCCCCGTCACTTCCGGGGAGCGGCGCGATCGGTCACACCATGGGAGGAAAGCATGCGTCCTTTCGCAACGGCCGCCCTGACGGCCCTGTCGGTCCTCGCCGCCCCCATCGCCACCTTGCCCGCCGCCGCGCAGGATCTGCCGGTGTTCCGGGTCGGGGTGCTGAACGACCAGTCCGGCCTCTATTCCGACATAGCCGGCTTCGGCTCGGTCGAGGCGGCGCGGATGGCGGTGGAGGATTTCAAGCCCGAGACCAAGGGCTTCCGCGTCGAGATCCTGGCCGCCGACCACCAGAACAAGACCGACGTCGGCGCCGCCGTCACACGCGCCTGGTTCGACCAGCAGGGGGTGGACGTGGTGGCCGACGTGCCGACCTCCTCCATCGCGCTCGCCGTCTCGGAGATCGCCAAGGCCAAGGACAAGGTGTTCCTCGTCGCCAGCGCCGGCACCTCCGACCTCACCGGCAAGGCCTGCACGCCGAACAACGTGCACTGGACCTACGACACCTGGGCGCTCGCCAACGGCACCGCCAAGGCGGTGATCGGGCAGGGCGGCGACAGCTGGTACTTCCTGACCGCCGACTACGCCTTCGGCCATTCGCTGGAGCGCGACGCCGCCGAGATCATCAAGGCCAACGGCGGCAAGGTTCTGGGCACGGTGCGCACGCCCTTCCAGACCCCCGACTTCTCCTCCTTCCTGATCCAGGCGCAGAGCAGCCGGGCCAAGATCATCGCGCTCGCCAACTCCGGCGGCGACACGGTGGCCTCGGTCAAGCAGGCGGCCGAGTTCGGCATCACCAGCGGCGGCCAGAAGCTGGCCGGGCTGCTGGTCTTCCTGACCGACGTCCATTCCATCGGGCTGGAGACGGCGCAGGGTCTGCTGCTGACCGAAGCCTTCTACTGGGACATGAACGAGGCGACGCGGGCCTGGACCAAGCGCTTCGTCCAGCGCACCAACGGCCGCTACCCGACGATGAACCAGGCCGGCACCTACGCGTCGGTGCTGCACTGGATGAAGGCGGTGGCGGCGATGCCCGACAAGAAGGCGGCGCGCTCCGGCCGCGAGGCGGTCACGGCGATGAAGGCGCTGCCGGCCGACGACCCCCTGTTCGGCAAGGGCAGCATCCGCGCCGACGGCCGCACCATCCACGACATGTACCTGTTCGAGGTCAAGAAGCCGTCGGAGTCGAAGGGCCCCTACGACTATTACAAGCTGGTGCAGACGATCCCCGGCGATCAGGCCTTCCGGCCGCTCGCCACCTCGGAATGCCCGTTGGTGGCCGCCAGCAAGTGAGAGCGGAAAACCAATAGGAACGAGACGAGAGGCCGACCGATGGACGCCGTTCCCCTCACCGCCGCCAAGGGCCGGACCGCCAAGGGCAAGGCCGCCTCGCTGGTCCTGCTGCTGGTCGCCGAGGTGTCGGCGATGTCGGTGTGGTTCGCCACCACCGCCTCGCTGGCCGACATCAAGGCGCATTGGACGCTCGGTCCGTTCCACGAGGCGCTGCTGACCAGCAGCGTGCAGGCCGGCTTCGTCGTCGGCACGCTGGTCAGCGCGCTGCTCAGCCTGCCCGACCGCCTCGACCCGCGCCGGCTGTTCGCCGCCAGCGCGCTGGTCGCGGCGGTCGCCAACCTCGCCATCCTGGCGCTCCAGCCGACCGACCCGCTGCTGCCGGTCCTGCGGCTGGTCACCGGCATGTGCATGGCCGGGGTCTATCCGGTCGGCATGAAGCTGGCGGCGACCTGGGCGGAGCGCGACCTCGGGCTGCTGATCGGGCTGCTGATCGCGGCATTGACGCTGGGGTCGGCCTCGCCGCATCTGCTGGCGGTGCTGGGCGGGGTGGACTGGCGGGTGCCCTACGTCGCCGCCTCGGCCGGCGCGCTGCTGGCGGCGGTGACGGTGTGCTTCGTCGGCATCGGGCCGCACGTCGCCAAGGCGCCGCCGCTGCGGCCCGGCAACGCGCTGGAGGCGTGGCGGAACTATCCGCTGCGCCTCGCCAACCTCGGCTATCTCGGCCACATGTGGGAGCTGTACGCCATGTGGGCGTGGCTGGCCCTGTTCCTCAACGAGAGCTTCGCCCTGGTCATGCCGGACGGCGGAGGGCCGGCGGCCAAGCTCGCCACCTTCGCCATCGTCGGGGCCGGGGCGCTGGGCGCGCTGGGCGGCGGCTGGTGCGCCGACCGCTGGGGACGGACGCTGGTCACCTCGGTTTCCATGCTGGTCAGCGGCGGCTGCGCGCTCGTCATCGGCTTTTTGTTCGGCGGGCCGCCCTGGGCGATCGTCGCCGTCGGGCTCGTCTGGGGAATCAGCGTCATCGCCGATTCCGGCCAGTTCTCGGCGACGGTGGCCGAGCTGTCGGACCGCTCGCTGATCGGCACCATGCTGACGCTACAGACCTGCCTGGGCTTCCTGCTGACACTGGTCAGCATCCATCTGGTCCCCTACGCGGTGGCCTGGGTCGGCTGGCGCTACGCCTTCGCCGTCCTCGCCATCGGGCCGCTCCTCGGCACGCTGGCGATGCTGCGGCTGCGCGCCCATCCGGCGGCGGTCCGCATCGCCAACGGCCGCCGCTGATGGCCGCCCTCTCTTCACCCCATCCTCAGGAAAGCGACGGCATGACCTACGACACCATCCGCCTGGAGGCGCGCGGCGAGGTCGCGTGGCTGGTGCTGAACCGGCCGGAGCGGCTGAACGCGATGAGCCAGACCATGCTGGACGAGATCAACGCGGCGCTCGACGCGGTGGCGGCCGATGACGGGCTGCGCGCGCTCGTGGTCACCGGGGCGGGCAGTGCCTTCTCCTCCGGCTTCGACCTCAAGGACCAGATGGAACTGCGGCCGCAGGGCGTCGGCCAGTGGCGCGGCCTGCTGCGCAAGGACTTCGACACGGTGATGCGCTTCTGGCATTTCCCGAAGCCGACCATCGCCGCCGTCAACGGCCATTGCCTGGCCGGCGCCTTCGAGCTGGCGCTGGCCTGCGACGTGACCGTCGCCGCCGACCACGCCCTGTTCGGCGAGCCGGAACTGAAGTTCGGCGCCGGCATCGTGGTGATGCTGCTGCCCTGGATCGTCGGGCCGAAACTGGCCAAGGAGATCATCATGACCGGCGCCGACCGCATCACCGCGGAGCGGGCCGAGCGCATCGGCATCGTCAACCGCGTCGTCCCCGGCGCGGCTTTGGAACACACCGCCCTGACGCTCGCCCGCCACGTCGCCGCCGTCGATCCGTCGCTGATGCGCCAGACCAAGCACGCGCTGAACCGGACCTTCCAGATCATGGGCATGGGGGAGGCGCTGGAGGCGGCGCTCGACATCGACCTGCACATCGAGGGCGAGGGCTGCCCCGACAAGATCCGGTTCATGGAGGTCGCCCGCCGCGAGGGGCTGCGCGCGGCGCTCGCCTGGCGCGACGCCCGTTTCCCGGCGGAGGATTGGACGGACGGGGGCAAGGCATGACGACGCGACCGGACGCGCCGCCGCCGCTGGCGGCCCTGCTGCTCGACGCCTTCGCCGCCGGGCGCGACCCCCGCGTCGAGGATCCGGCGCGGACCCTGCGGGCCGCCGAGCTGTCCGCCCACGCCGGCACCGTGGCCGAGCGGCTGCGCGCCGCCGGCATCCGGCCGGACGAGCCGGTGATCGTCCGGGTCGAGAGCAGCGCCGCCGATCTGGCGAGCTTTCTCGGCGTCTGGCTGGCCGGCGGCGTGGTGGTGCCGCTGCACGCCCGCGCGCTCGACGCCACCGCCCGCGACATCCGCGGGCGCACCGGGGCGCGGCTGACGGTCGACGGGACGACGGGCGAACTGGCCGCCGGGGGAGATCCGCCGCCCGCCCGGCCGCTGCTGCGCGGCGCCGCGCTGGTCATCTTCACCTCCGGATCGACGGGCGCGCCCAAGGGCGCGGTTCTGGGGCATGAGCGCTTCGCCGGGAAGATCCGCGCCCTCCAGGCGATGCTGGGCTTCTCCGAGAACTCGGTCGTGCTGCTGCCGTTGCAGATCACCTTCATCTTCGGGATCTGGGTCGGGCTGCTGGCGCTGGCGTCGGGCGCCCGGCTGCGCATGATGCCGCGCTTCACCCCGGCCCTGGCGCGCGCGGCGCTGGCCGACGGGGCGACCACCGCCGCCTTCGTGCCGACGATGATGCGCGCCCTCTTCGCCGACGCCGGGGGGGCTGGGGAGGCACCGGCCCTGCGCCAGATCCTCACCGGCGGCGAGCCGCTCGGCGGCGGGCTCGGCCAGCGGATCGCCGCCGCCTGGCCACGGGCCGGGGTGTTCGACCTCTACGGCCTGACCGAGACCGGCTCCTGCGACTTCTGCCTGTCGCCCGGCGATTCGGCGGCCGGGCAGGGGACCATCGGCCGGCCGACCGGCGGGGTGGAGCACCGCATCGCCATCGCGGAGGGCGGGGCCGGCGCTGATGGCGGAAATGGCGGGGTGGGCGAGCTGCTGATCCGCAGCCCCTTCGGCATGCTGGGCTATCTCGACGACCCGGAGCTGACGGCGGCCTCCTTCGCCGACGGCTATTTCCGCACCGGCGATCTGGCGCGGCAGCGGCCGGACGGCCTCGTCGAGCTGGCCGGGCGGTCCAAGGAGTTGATCTCGCGCGGCGGCAACAAGGTGGCGCCGCTGGAGATCGACCGCCTGTTCGCCGCCCACCCCGACGTCGCCGCCGCGCTCGCGACCGGCGTGCCGGATCCCCTGCTGGGCGAGCGCATCCATGTGCTGCTGGTGCCGCGCCCCGGCGCGCGGCTCGACCGCGACGCCCTGCTGGCCTGGGCGGCCGGGCGGATCGAGCGGTTCAAGCTGCCGGACGCGCTGCACATCGGCGAGGATCTGCCGCTCGGCCGCACCGGCAAGGCCGACCGCAACGCCCTGCGCCGGTCGATTCTGGAGGATGGCGCCTGACGCCCCGCGACTGACGCCTCCGACTCCGCCGAACGGACTATGCGGATCGCCGTGCGGAAGCCCGGCCGGGAGTCTTTTCGGCCGGATTCACTTTTTTGCATGAAAGCCGGCCCCCTTCCAACCGTCTTATCTGAAGTGGCGGAATCCTGGTCGGGCTTCCGTCCGGGCGGGATGGGAGAGGGATGGAATGAAGAGCCTGGAGCAACGCTGCGTCGAGCACGGCTTGTCGATGGGCCGAAAACGCCGGCTGATCATCCGGGTGCTGAGCGAGGCGGAGGGGCATCTGAGCGCGGCCGACCTGCACCGGCGGGTGGTGGCGCTCGACCGCTCGATCAGCCTCGCCACGGTCTACCGCACCCTGACGATCTTCGAGGAGATCGGGGTTCTGAAGCGGCTGGATTTCGGCGACCGGACGATGCGCTACGAGGAGGCGGACAAGACCCCGCACGACCACCTGCTCGACATGACCGACGGCGGGGTGGTGGAATTCCAGGCGCCGGAGGTGGCGGCGCTGCTGGCCGAGGTCGCCGACCGGCTGGGCTACCGGTTGAAGGGCTACCGGCTCGACCTCTACGCGACGCCGGTGGCGGACCGCTAGGCAGGTCCGGAGCGGAGTCCGGCCACGGGCTCCCCCACCCTGCCCCTCCCCCGCCGGGCGGGGGAGGGGCAGGGTGGGGGCATGCGGCGCCCCCGTTACGGCTGGTGGACGGGCTCCGCCGCGCCCGGCGCGTCGCCGGGGCCGGTTTCGCCGGAACCCTTGGCCGACCGGCGCACGAACAGGCGGTAGACGGCGACGAAGAAGACCGGGACGAACACCACGCCCAGCACCGTCGCCGCGATCATGCCGCCCATCACGCCGACGCCGATGGCGTTCTGGCTTTCCGAGCCCGCGCCGCTGCTGATCGCCAACGGCAGCACGCCGAGGATGAAGGCCAGCGACGTCATGATGATCGGGCGCAGGCGCTGGCGGCAGGCCTCGATCGCCGCCTCCTTCAGCTCCATGCCCTCGTCGTAGAGCGCCTTGGCGAACTCGACGATCAGGATGGCGTTCTTCGCCGACAGGCCGATGGTGGTCAGCAGGCCGACCTGGAAATAGACGTCGCTCGGCAGTCCACGCAACTGCGCTGCCAGCACCGCGCCGATGACGCCGAGCGGCACCACCAGCATCACCGAGACCGGCACCGACCAGCTCTCGTAGAGGGCGGCGAGGCACAGGAACACGATGATCATCGACAGGGCGTAGAGGGCCGGCGCCTGCGAGCCGCTCAGCCGTTCCTCGAAGGACAGGCCGGTCCATTCGTAGCCGATGCCCGGCGGCAGCTTGGCGGCCATCGCCTCCATCTCGGCCATCGCCTCGCCCGAACTGATGCCCGGCGCGGCCGAGCCCTGGAGGTTGACCGATGAGGCGCCGTTGTAGCGCTCCAGCTTCGGCGAGCCGTAGGTCCAGCGCGCCGTCGTGAAGGCCGAGAAGGGCACCATCTGCCCGGCGTTGTTGCGGACGTACCAGCGGTCGACGTCGGTCGGCTGCATGCGGAACGGCGCGTCGGCCTGGAGATACACCTTCTTCACGCGGCCGTTGTCGATGAAGTCGTTGACGTAGGTCGAGCCCCAGGCCGCCGACAGCGTCGTGTTGATGTCGCCGAGCGACAGGCCGAGCGCGCTCGCCTTCTCGCGGTCGACCTCCAGCCGGTATTGCGGCGTGTCCTCCAGCCCGTTGGGGCGGGTGCCGACCAGCTTGGGATTCTGCGCCGCCATGCCGAGGAGCTGGTTGCGCGCCTGCATCAGCCGCTCGTGGCCGAGGCCGGCGCGGTCGACGAGCTGCATGTCGAAGCCGGTCGCGTTGCCGAGGCCGGGCACCGAGGGCGGCAGGAAGGCGAAGACCATCGCGTCCTTCACCGCCGACAGCGCGCCCATGGCGCGCCGCGCGATGGCGGCGGGCTTGCGTTCCGGCGCCTCGCGCTCGCTCCAATCCTTGAGCCGCACGAAGGCCATGCCGGCGTTCTGGCCGCGGCCGGAGAAGTTGAAGCCGACGATGGTGAACAGGCCCTCGACGCTGTCCTTCTCCTTCTCCAGGAAATGGGCAGTGACGGCGCGGGCGGTCTCGGTCGTGCGCTCGATGCTGGCGTTGGGCGGCGCCGACCACAGGACGAAGAGCTGCCCACGGTCCTCTTCCGGCAGGAAGGAGGACGGCATCTGTAGGAACAGGTAGGCCAGCCCGCCGAGGATCAGGACATAGGCGAGGCCGAAGCGGACCAGCCGCGTCACCGACCCGCGCACGCCGCGCAGGTAGACCCGGCTGCTGGCGTCGAAGCCTCGGTTGAACAGGCCGAAGGGGCCGCGCTTGCCGTGGTGGTGGCCGGGCTTGATCGGCTTCAGGATGGTGGCGCAGAGCGCCGGGGTCAGCACCAGGGCCACCAGCACCGACAGCCCCATCGCCGAGACGATGGTCAGCGAGAACTGGCGGTAGATGGCGCCGGCCGAGCCGCCGAAGAAGGCCATCGGCACGAACACCGCCGACAGCACCAGCGCGATGCCGATCAGGGCGCCGGTGATCTGGTCCATCGACTTGCGGGTCGCCTCGCGCGGCGGCAGGCCGTCCTCGCTCATGACGCGCTCGACATTCTCGACCACGACGATGGCGTCGTCGACCAGCAGGCCGATGGCCAGCACCATGCCGAACATGGTCAGCGTGTTGATCGAGAAGCCGAAGGCCGAGAGGATGCCGAAGGTGCCGAGCAGCACCACCGGGACCGCGATGGTCGGGATCAGCGTCGCCCGGAAATTCTGGAGGAAGACGTACATCACGACGAAGACGAGGATGATCGCCTCGAACAGCGTCTTGACGACCTCGTGGATCGAGATCTTGACGAAGGGCGTCGAATCGTAGGGGTAGATGACCTCCAGCCCGGCCGGGAAGTAGGCCGCCAGCTCGGCGACGCGGGCCTTGACGGCGGCGGCGGTGTCGAGCGCGTTGGCGCCGGTCGCCAGCTTGATGCCGAGGCCGGCCGCCGGGTTGCCGTTGTAGCGCGCGGTGATCTCGTAGGTCTCGGACCCGATCTCGATCCGCGCCACGTCGCGCAGCCGCACCTGCGAGCCGTCGGGGTTGACGCGCAGCAGGATGCCGCCGAATTCCTCGGGCGTCTGCATGCGGGTCTGGGCGGTGATGGTGGCGTTGATGCGCTGGCCGGGGACGGCGGGCGCGCCGCCGAGCTGGCCGGCGGAAACCTGGGCGTTCTCGGTCTTGATCGCCGCGGTGATGTCCAGCGTGGTGAGCTGGTGGCTGTTCAGCTTCTCCGGGTCGATCCAGATGCGCATGGCGTGCTGGGGACCGAAGACGGTGACGTCGCCGACGCCGCCGACGCGGCTGATGGTGTCCTGAAGGTTGGAGGACACGTAGTCGGCGATGTCGCCCTGGGTCAGCCGCCCGTCGGTCGACACGAAGCCGACCACCATCAGGAAGTCGTTGCCCGCCTTCGACACCTGGAGGCCGCGCTGCTGGACCTCCTGCGGCAGCAGGGGCACGGCGAGTTGCAGCTTGTTCTGCACCTGCACCTGGGCGATGTCGGGGTTGGCCTCCGGCTCGAAGGTCAGGGTGATGTTGACGTTGCCCGACGAATCGCTGCTGGAGGACATGTAGCGGAAATGGTCCAGCCCGGTCATCTTCTGCTCGATGACCTGGGTGACCGTGTCCTCCAGCGTCTTGGCCGAGGCGCCGGGATAGCTGGTGGTGATCGACACCGTCGGCGGCGCGATCTTCGGGTACTGCTCGACGGGAAGGCCGAGGATCGCCAGGGCGCCGGCCATCATGATGACGATGGCGATGACCCAGGCGAAGACCGGCCGGTCGATGAAGAATTTCGACATGGTTGCGGCTCCCGGCTTACGGCGCCTTGGGCGCGGGCTGGGAGGGCTGGGCGGAAGCAGGCTGTCCGGAGGCGGGCAGGGCGGCCACCGTGCTCGGCGCCGGAACCGGCTTCACCTCGGCGCCCGGCTTCAGTTTCTGCAAGCCCTCGACGACGATGCGCTCGCCGGCGGTCAGGCCTTCCGACACCAGCCAGGCGTTGCCGACGGCGCGCTCCGTCCTGATCGGGCGCAGCGTGGCCTTGTTGCCGTCGCCGACCACCCAGACCCGCGCGCCGCCATCCGGTCCGCGCGACACCGCCGCCTGCGGCACGGTGATCGCCCCGTCGGCGACCCCCTGCTCGACCTGCGCGCGGACGAACAGGCCGGGCAGCAGCTCCTGGTTGGGGTTGGGGAACACGGCCCGCAGCTGGACCGAGCTGGTGCCCGGATCGACGGTGACGTCGGAGAATTGCAGCTCGCCGCGCTGCGGGTAGGGGCTTTCGGCGGCGTTCAGGAACAGCGTGACCGGGATCTTGCCGGGCTCGGCCGGGCGGATGCGGCCGCTCGCCATGTCGTCGCGCAGGCGCATCAGCTGCGTCGCCGTCTGCGTCACGTCGACGTAGATCGGGTCGAACTGCTGGACGGTCGCCAGCGCGGTGGCCTGGTTGGCGGTGACGAGCGCGCCCTCGGTGACCGCCGACTTGCCGATGCGGCCGGAGATCGGCGCGTAGACGCGGGTGTAGTCCAGGCTGATGCGGGCGAGGTTGTAGGCGGCCTTGGCGGCGGCGACCTGCGCCTCGTTCTGCTTCAGCGAGGCCTGCGCGTCGTCGAAGTCCTGCTTGCTGACGACGCTGTTGCGCACGAGGTCGTTGTAGCGCGACGCCTTGTTGCGGGCCGCCTGCAAATTGGCCTCGGCCTTCTGCACCTCGGCCTGGGCGCTGGCCAGCGACGCCTCGTAGGTCGCCGGGTCGATCTGGTAGAGCTGGTCGCCGGCCTTGACGTCGCTGCCCTCGCGGAAGAACCGCTTCAGCACGATGCCGCTGACCTGCGGCCGGATTTCCGCCACCCGGTAGGCGGTGGTGCGGCCGGGCAGCTCGGTCGTCACCGTCAGGCGCTGCGGCGTGACGGTGGCCACCGCGACCTCGGCCGGTCCGGCCTGCGGCGGGCCGCTGGTCTTCGCCTTCTGCTGGCACCCGGCGAGCGCCACGGCCAGCGCGGCCGCCACGGCCAGGGACAATGCTGTGTTCGCTCTCGACATCTGCTTCCTCGTCAGGCGCCCCCGCCGCGCGAAGGGCGCTGGGGCGATGTGCGGCGGGACCTCAACAGGGCGGGAGCCGGAGACCCCGGACGCCCGAAACTTGCACTCGAAACAAACCGCTTTTCTTAGTACTGTCTCATACAGTACACTGTACTCGACGATACATTCAGATCGACCCATCGCGCAAGGGGGGTTCGCAGTGGCTGATACGGACCGGCCTGCCGAAATCGTCGCGGAAATCGACGCCCGGCCGCCTGATTTTCATCCGGCCGATCTTCATTCCTCCGATGTCCGCCCACGGGGCTGGGCGCGCTGCCGCGCCCTGCTGGACGCGGCGGCGGCGCTGTTCGTCGAGAAGGGCTTCGCCGCCACCTCGCTGACCGACATACTGGAGCGGGCCGGCGGCTCGCGCACCACGCTCTACCGGCATTTCGGCGACAAGGAGGGGCTCTTCCGCCGCATGATGGAGGAGCATTGCGCCCGTGTCCTCAATGGGATGGCGGCTCCCGCCGCTGCGACGGGAACGCCGCGGGACGATCCGGAGGAACGGCTGAACGAGTTCGGCCTGCACATCGCCCGCACCCTGGCGGCACCCGAGACGATGGCGATCCTGCGAACGCTGGTGTCCGAGGGCGGGCGCATCCCCGACCTGTCGCAGTCCTTCCTGCGCGCCGGCCCGGAGGAGACCAACCGGCGGCTGGCCGATTGCCTGCGCGGGCTCGCCGCGCTGGGGAGGATCCGCATCCAGGATGCGGACGTTGCGGCCCGCGCCTTCACCGGCATGATCACCGGCAATCTGCTGCTGAAGCGTCTGATCCTTCCCGCCGAACCGGTGGCGCCCGCCGAGTTGGAGCGCGAGGTCCGCGCCGCCGTCCGGATGTTCCTGCGCGGGGTCGGACCCGCGCCGGGCGTGCCGGCGACCGGGTGAGAGCGCCGCCCGGTCCGTTCCGCTCCCGATCTCCCCTTCACCCGCCGACAGAGGCCAAGGCCCGTGACTCCCAAGGACATCGTCGTTTTCATCGAGGAAGAGGACACGCGGATCAGCCGCATGGCCTTCGCGGCCGCGCTCGCCGAACGCTGGGGCGCCCATCTGATCGCGACCTTCGTCGCCAACCGGATCGAACTGCACCCGAGCAACGGTTTCGCCCGCGGCAGCGGGGTGGAGGCGCTGTTGCAGAAGCACCGCGCCGCCGTCCGCGACACCGAGACGCGCGCCCGCAAGGCGTTCGAGAGCCTGACCGACCGTGGCACGGTCTCCAGTGAGTGGCGCCTGTCGGAGAACGAGGACGGCGAGGCGCTGATGCTGCACGCCCGCCACGCCGACCTCGCCATCGTCGGTCCGCCCGCCCGCCCGGCGGGGCCGCGGCGGATGCTGAGCCTGTCGGAGGACGTGATCTTCGCGTCGGGCCGGCCGACCCTGCTGCTGCCGGCCGGCTGGCCGTCCAACCGGGTCGGCCAGCGCGTCATCGTCGGCTGGAACGGCAGCCGGGAGGCGGCCAACGCCATCGCCAACGCCATGCCCTTCCTGGTCGCGGCCGAGTCCGTGCATCTGGTGGTGGTGCCGGGCGCGCAGAACAGCCTGGGGGCGGAGCCCGGCGCCGACATGTCCCGCCACCTCGCCCGCCACGGGGTCGAGGTGGTGTTGGAGCAGTGTCCGGGGACGGACGCCGGCGGCATCCTGCTGGAGCGCGCCCGCAGCCTCGACGCCGACCTGCTGGTGATGGGCGCCTACGGACGCTCCAAGATCAGCGAGTTCGTCTTCGGCGGCGCCACCCGCACCGTCCTCGCCCGGGCCGACGTGCCGATCCTGCTGTCGCGGTAAGGGCTGGCACGCGAGCCCCCGCCCCGGCCTTCATCCGCTGGGCGGGGAAGGGCCGGGGCGGGGGCCAAGGATCGTTCTCCCGCCGGCGCGTCGATGACCTATCCCGTGCCGGTGTTCTGCATTAGCGTGCCGGCGTGTCACATGGCGGGCCGGAGGGGCCGGAATCCCGGTCGAAGGAAGACAGGATGAGCAGCAGCGACAAGGACTCTTCGACCGTCACGCCGCCCTGCGGCCCGACGGTCGGCCCGCGCGGGCTGGCGCGCCGTCAGGCGATCCTCGAAGCCGCGGCGCTCCTGTTCATCGAGAAGGGCTTCGAGAAGACGACGCTGACCGACATCATCAACCGGGCCGGCGGGTCGCGGGCGACCCTCTACGAGCATTTCGGCGACAAGGAGGGGCTGTTCCGCGCGATGATGGAGGAGAACAGCCTCCACATCCTGGAAGGGCTGTCGGAGGCCCAGGCCGACGATCTCGCCTCGCCCGAGGTCGGGCTGACCAAGTTCGCGCTGCGCTTCGTCCAGATCCTCCTCAATGACCGGACGGTCTCCATCGTCCACATCCTGGTGTCGGAGGGCGCCCGCATCCCCGACATCGCCGAATCCTTCTTCCACATCGGCCCGGAAACCACCATCCGCCGCCTGTCCGACTATCTGAAGCGCCTGTCGGACGCCGGGACCCTGCGCATCGACGACCCGGAGACCGCCGCCGAGGCCTTCATGGGAATGATCTCCGGGAACATCCTGTGGCGTCGGCTGATCCTGCCCGGTCGGCCGCTTCCCATGGAGGAGGTCGACCGCTACGTCCGGCGGGCGATCGCCCTGTTCCTGGACGGCGCCCGGCCCGCCGCGCCGGCCTGACGGTTCCAGTCCCGCGACGAAGAGGGGCGCATGCCAGCCCCGCCCGCCGAGCGGTTGCGTCATTTGATAAGGGTCCCTTATGAAATGACCATGGACGACGACATTCCCTTCGGCCTCGCGCTGATCGACGCCGCGCGGCTGCTGCGCGCGCGCTACGACCGCGCGCTGACGGATGCCCGGCTGGGGCTGACGCCCGGCGAGGCGCGCGCCCTCATCTACGCCCAGCGCCACCCCGGAGCGCGTCAGGCGGCGCTGGCCTCCGTCATGGGCGTCGAGCCGATGACCCTGGTCGGCTATCTCGACCGGCTGGAGGCGAACGGGCTGGTCGTGCGCGAGCCGGACCCGTCCGACCGCCGCGCCAAGACCGTTCGTCTGGCCCCGTCCGCCGAACCGTTGCTGGCCCGCGCCCTGGAGGTGCTGGGCGCTGCGCGGGAGACGGTGCTGGCCGACTTCACCCCCGGCGAGATCGCGGCCTGCAAGGCCATGCTGCTGCGCCTGCGCGCCCGGCTGCTGGATGACGAACGCCCAGGGAAACGCCCAGGGGAACGCTCCGCCCAGCGCCCAACGGAGACTCCATGAAACCGGTCATGTCGGAAATGCGCACCGCGGTCGTCGGCGCGCTGATCGTCACGCTCGGGCCGCTGAGCCTGTCGCTCTACACCCCGGCGATGCCGATGCTGGTGGAGGCCTTCGGCACCACCCCGGCGGCGGTGAAGCTGACGCTGAGCGTCTATTTCTTCGGTTTCGCCTTCTCCCAGCTCGCCTGCGGCCCGCTGTCGGACGCCTATGGCCGGCGGCCGGTGGCGCTCGGCTTCTTCGCCGTCTACGCGCTGGGCAGCGTCGTCGCGGCGCTGTCGGCCTCGATCGACTGGCTGCTCGCCGGGCGGCTGTTGCAGGGCGTGGGGGCGGCGGCCGGCATCGCCATCTCGCGCGCCATCGTGCGCGACCAGTTCACCGGGCAGAATTCGGCCCGCATCCTCAACCTGATCGGCCTGATGCTGGCCATCGCCCCGGCGATGGCGCCGACGCTGGGCGGCCTGATCCTGGGGACCGTCGGCTGGCACGCGATCTTCCTGGTGATGGCGGTCTATGGCCTGGTGGTGCTGCTGCTGTTCGCCGGGGTGCCGGAAACCAACGCCGCCCGCAACCCGGACAACGCCCGCCCGTCGCGGGTGCTGCGCAACTACGCCACCCTGCTGGCCGACCGGCGCTTCATGCGGGCCGGGCTGGTGCTCGGCCTGACGCTGGGCGGGCTCTACACGCTGGCCGCCCTGCTGCCCTTCGTCATGATCGAGACGGTCGGGATGACCCCGACCCATTTCGGCATGGCGATGCTGTTGCAGACCGGCTCCTACACGGCCGGCGCCGCGCTCAGCGGGCGTCTGCTGCACAAGGTGGATGCGCGGCGCCTGATTCCGGCCGGCCTCGCCCTCGTCCTGCTCGGCGCGCTCGGCTTCGCGGTGGGGCTGCGGCTGTTGCCGCCGTCGCTCGCCACCGTCATGGGGCCGGCGGCGCTGTGGGCCTTCGGCATCGCGCTGGTCATGCCGGGGGCGACCTCCGACGCGCTGGCCGGCTACCCGACCATCGCCGGGGCGGCGTCGGCGTTGACCGGCTTTCTCCAGATCGGCGGCGGCCTCGCCGGCTCCACCGCCGCGGCGCTGCTGTTCGCCAACCCCTTCGTGGCGCTGACCGACGTCATTCCGGGGATGGCGGTTCTGGCCGTGATCGCCCATGTCCTGCTCGGCGAAGGGGGCCGCCGAACGGCATCCGCCCCCGCTCCGGCCGACCTGGAGGTGGCGGTCGATCCGGCGGCGGTCCTCGGCGCCGGCGGCGACGAGATCGAGGCGGCGCTCGCCCGCCGTTCGGAAAAGGCTGCCGGCGGGCGCGGCCGGCCGTGACGGCGCCCGACGCCGGTGGTCATGCGGACGGTTGCGTTCAAGACGCTCACCCGGTTTCATGGATTCGGCCATAATGAACCGCAACGGACGGGCGGTCGGGGGAGGGTGTCGGGTTGTCCAACGTCATGTGCGTGAACAGCGCGGCCGGCGTCGTGGCGGGGGCCGGGGCAGGCCATGGAGCCGGGAACGGTCAGGGCAGCAACTCGGTCAACGTGCGCCAGTTCAATGAGCGGGTGATCCTCAACGCGCTGCGCCGGCTGGGGCAGGCGTCGAAGGCGGATCTCTCGCGCTCCGTCAACCTGACCAGCAACACCGCCGGCGTGATCGTCAAGGAGCTGGAGGAGCGCGGCCTGATCCGCAGCGAGGGCAAGCGGTCCGGTGCCCGTGGGCAGCCGGCGACCCTGCTGTCGCTCAACCCGGAAGGCGCCTACTCCATCGGGGTGAAGGTCGGCCGCCGTTCGGTCGACACGCTGCTGGTCGACTTCCGTGGCCATGTCGTCGAACGCCGCCACCACGAACGCGACTTCCCGATGCCGGAGGAATCGCTGGCGCTGGCGCTGGGCGACATCGCCGCGATGCGCGACGCGCTGCCTTCCGATGCCAAGGACCGCTTGGCCGGCATCGGCGTCGCCGCCCCCTACGACATGGGAAGCTGGCGGCGCGAGCTGGACATCCGCGTCGACGCCTACAGGGTGTGGAACGACGTGGACATCGCCGCCCGGCTCGGCGCTTCGACCGGCCTGCCGGTGTTCCGCGAGAATGATGGGACCGCCGCCGCCGTCGCCGAGATGTTCCGCGGTTGCGGCCGCGAGCTTCAGACCTTCGCCTATCTCTTCATCGGTTCGGCCATCGGCGGCGGGCTGGTCCTGAACGGCGAGTATTACCGGGGCGTCACCGGCAACGCCGGCGACATCGGGCTGATGCCGGTCGGGCCGTCGCGTCTTGCCTCCGCCCCGCGCCCGACCCACAGCTGCGACATCCTGCTGACGCGCGCCTCGATCAATTCGCTGATCCGCCATCTGCGGGCCAACGGCGTCGAGGTGGTCCTGCGCAGCGAGCTGGAGCGCGCCATCCCGCTGCACCCCGGTCTGGTGGCGGAATGGCTGGACGACGCCGCCGACGCGCTGGTGATGCCGCTGCTGTCGGCGGCCTGCCTGCTCGACGTCGAAGCCATCGTCATCGACGCCGACCTGCCGATGGAGGTGCGGCGCGACCTGGAATCCCGCCTCAACCGCTGCCTGGACGAGGCGGTGCCGGAGGCGCGCCGGCCGCCGCCGCTGCGGCTCGGGCAGGTCGGGCGGCAGGCGGCGGCCCTGGGAGCGGCGATCCTGCCGCTCCATCTCAACTACAGCCCGAGCCGGGAGATCCTGGTCAACCAATAGCCTGGACAGGCGGCCGGGCCGCGCGGCGAAGCTTTTGAATTCCGGACCGGATTCGCCGATGCGGTTGTCGTGGGCCGGACGCTGTGGCACGATGCCGCACAGGTGCCGGTGGTGACGCCGTCCTGTCCCTGCTGGCCGCCGGCCGACCGGTCGCGGCCACCGAACCCCCAAGATCGACCGGAGGGCCGAAGACCGATGCCGCACACCCGCACCGCCGCCGCCGCACCGCTGCCCGCCTTCGACTACACGGTGTTCGGCGGCACCGGCGATCTGGCGCTGCGCAAGCTGCTGCCGGCGCTTTATCTGCGCGACCGCGCCGGGCAGGTCGCCGCCGGCAGCCGGATCATCGGCGTGTCGCGCAGCGCGCTCGCCCCCTCCGACTACCGGGCGCGGGCCGACGCGGCGATCCGCCGCCATGTGGCGCCCGACGAGCTGGACGAGGGGCTGCTCGACCGCTTCCTGGCGCGTCTCGATTACGTGCCGGTGGACGCGACCACCGACAGCGGCTGGGGCGAGCTGGCTGGCCGGCTGGAAGGCCGCGACGGGCCGGTGCGCATCTTCTACCTTGCGACCTCGCCCAGCCTGTTCGGCCCGATCTGCGACGGGCTCCGCGCCGCCGGGCTGGTGACGCCGGACGCCCGCGTCGTGCTGGAGAAGCCGATCGGCCGCGATCTCGACTCCGCGCGGGAGATCAACGAACGGGTCGGCGCCGTCTTCGCCGAACCGCAGATCTACCGCATCGATCATTATCTCGGGAAGGAGACGGTGCAGAACCTGCTGGCCCTGCGCTTTGCCAATTCCCTGTTCGAGCCGCTGTGGAACGCCAACCACATCGACCATGTCCAGATCACCGTCGCCGAGACGGTCGGCGTCGAGGGGCGGGGCGACTATTACGATCATTCCGGCGCGTTGCGCGACATGGTGCAGAACCATTTGCTGCAACTCGTCTGTCTGGTCGGCATGGAATGCCCGATCTCGCTCGCCCAGGAATCGGTGCGCGACGAGAAGCTCAAGGTGCTGCGCTCCCTGAAGCCGATCGGCGAGGACGAGATCACAAGCTGCACCGTGCGCGGCCAATATCGCGCTGGCGCCGTTGCCGGCGGCGCCGTGCCGGCCTACGCCGACGAGGCGGGCATTCCCGCCGGCAGCGGCACCGAGACCTTCGTCGCGCTGAAGGTGGAGATCGACAACTGGCGCTGGGCGCGCGTCCCCTTCTACTTGCGCACCGGCAAACGCCTGCCGGCCAAGATGTCGGAGATCGTCATCCAGTTCCGGCCGATCCCGCACTCGATCTTTCCGCAGAGCGCCGGCGAGTTGCAGGCCAACCGTCTGATCGTCCGCCTCCAGCCGGACGAAAGCATCCGTCTGCATCTGATGACCAAGGAGCCAGGCCCCGGTGGCATGCGCGTCCGCCCGGCACCGTTGAACCTGAGCTTCGCCGAAACCTTCGGTGGCCGCTTCCCCGATGCCTACGAGCGCCTGCTGATGGATGTGGTGCGCGGCAACCCGACCCTGTTCATGCGCCGCGACGAGGTCGAAGCGGCGTGGCAGTGGGCCGAGGCGATCCTGGATGGTTGGAAAGCGCGTCATGACCTGCCGAAACCCTACATCGCCGGCACCTGGGGGCCGTCCCAGGCCATCGCCCTCATCGAGCGCGATGGCCGCACGTGGCATGAGGACGAAATCCCCAACGCTGCCTTCTGACGAAGAAAAATGCAGCGAGGGCGAAAAAAGCGCTTGCCGGGTTCGGTCTGTCCGCCTATAAAGCGCCTCCCGACGCGAACGACGCCGACGCGGTCCACGAGGACGGCAGGCAGCGA
>NZ_JAGINM010000014.1 GCF_017876095.1 Azospirillum agricola | reverse complement strand
ACTCCGCCGAATACCGTTTCCGTTTTCCCGTCATCGGGTCCGTCCTTCTTCCTGGGCGAACCAAGCTTAGCGAACTGTCCGGGAAACGGGGGCCAGCTCAGGGGCCAGCTCAGACAAACCCGGAGCGGTTCACATCGATCGTGCTGCCAAGCGCTCCCTGGAGATAGCGGAGCCCCGCCCTCAATCTCTGGTTCGGACCCATGATCCTCCATATTTGTTCAGGGATTTGACGCAAATCAACGCCAACTAATACCCTTCAAGGTGACGGTCGTCTCACGGGTTTCCCTGTCTTTCGGCTAACCCTTCACACGCATGCAGTGGAAAAATAGCGCGATACACCCATTGCTGCCCTGGCAAATAGTTGATTTCTAGGTCATGTCATCCGGGAGATGTTCTTTGAACCAAATGGGGCAAGTGAGAGTGGGCAGTCTCTTCTGCGGGTTCGGTGAAGATCCTTGGATGGAGCAGACTGGAGGCCTTGAGGAGCGGCTGCAATCGTTGCATGAGGAGATCCGCGAATGGCCCGGACTGGAGCATCTGCACCGGGTCGCCGTGGCGACCTACGATGCCAGGGGTGAGCGGGTCCGGACGTTCGTCCACAGCAACGTCGGTCCACGGCCCCTCGATCCCCTTTCCCGCAGGCTGTGCGATCATCCTCTTCTAAAGGCGGTCGCCGAGACGGGACGTCCGTGGATTGACAATGCGATCACGTCAGCCCCCGGTTCCACCGGTCCGGGCGGCCAGTTGCTGAGGCAGGGTTTCCGCTCGCGCTTTGTGAGCCGCATTCACTGGCAGGGCAACCTGTATGGATTCCTGTTCCTGAACTCAAGGAAGGAGGGATTCTTCACCGAACCCATCGTGTCGGCGCTCATTCCGTACCGGCGGGTGATCGGTGTGCTCGTTGCGTCCGAGATGACCAGCACACGCGCCATGCTGGCGGCCGTGCACACGGCCCTCGAGGTCAGCCACTACCGTGATGAGGAGACCGGTGCCCATCTCAACCGCATGAGCCGCTACGCCCAGCTTGTCGCAGCGAGAATCGCATCGAAGCACGGCCTTTCGGACGAGTTCATCGAGTATGTTCTCCAGTATGCCCCTCTGCACGATGTCGGTAAGGTGGCGGTACCGGACAGCATCCTGCTCAAGCCTGGCAAGCTGTCGCCGGACGAGTTCGAGGTCATGAAAACGCATGTGACCAAGGGCTTGGACATCATCAACTCGATGATTCACGACCATGGCCTTGGTGCCCTGCCGCATGTCGCCATCTTGCGCAATGTGGTGGCCTGTCACCATGAGGCCTTTGACGGCTCCGGCTATCCCAACGGCCTTTCCGGGGTGGCCATTCCATTGGAGGCCCGCATTGTCGCGGTCGCTGACGTGTTCGACGCGCTCACGTCGGAACGTCCCTACAAGGGGGCCTGGACGAACGAGGCTGCGGCGGCTTTCCTCCGGGAGCAGGCGGGCCGAAAGTTCGATCCGGACTGTGTTGCGGCGCTGCTCACGGACATGAGCGCCATCGCGGCCATCCAGCAGCAGTTCCGCGATACCCCCTCGGGCGATGGCTCCCGATATTTCTCTTGATCGGAGGCGGATCGGCCAGCAGCACTCTGGCCCAAGCCATGTGATTCCGAGGCGCCTCGGCCACCGGCCCGGCCGGCGTGCGCTGTGCCCGAGTCGATCGGGCCAGCCGATCGCTGGCACAACCCGCGCGGTTAACTGCCCATTGAACACCTTGCGCGCGGCTCATTGCTCAGTTGCGGCGCATGCTTCATGCGTGACCGTCGGCCAGGGCCTTGAGTTCGGGTCCACCGCCAACACTACCTCTGGCGGGCGGTCGATCGGGACGGCTTCGTTCTCGACACCCTGCTCCAGAGTCGGCGCGACATCAAGGCAGCCAAGCGCTTGGCTCGCGCAAGCTGTTGAAGAAGCAGGGCCGGGCACCGCGCATGCTGATCACCGACAAGCTGAAACCCCACGCCGCCAAGCGGGAGCTGGCCATGGGCGGGGAACACCGCCAGCACAGGGGGCTGAACAACCGGGCGGAGAACTCCCACCAATCCACCCGGCGGCGTGAGCGGCAGAGGAAGCGCTTCAAGGAGCCCGCCCAGGTCCAGCGCTTCCTATCCTCCACGACCCGATCGCCAACCTCTTCCACCTTCGTCGCGACCGCCGCCCTGCCGCCGACGATCGGGAGGTTCGCACCCAGGCGTTCCAGGTCTGGGCCGCAACGGCCGGCGCGCCACTGGCCGCCCAATCAGCAAACCGTTCCTGGCCGCCGCGCCTTCACTCTGTCCGGTCATCGACACGTTGACGGTGCCGATCCGCCAAAGCGGATTTCAACGCGGTTGGGAATCGGCCACCGGCAGAGCGTGAACCTTCAGGAATTCATCAAGCGCATCCGACAGCGCATCCACGATCCTTTGTTGGGCGATCCGCCCAGCCCACGCGACATGCGGCGTGACGATGACGCTCGGATGGCCCAGAATGGCGCGCACCGGGTCGTCGGCCGTGATTGGTTCCACCGCCAGCACGTCCAGCCCGACGCCGGACACCTGCCCCCTGCCGACCGCGGCGACCAGCGCCGGTCCGTCGATCAGCGCGCCGCGCGCGGTGTTGATCAGGATCGGCCGGCGTTCCATCCGCGCGAACGCCCGGGCGTCGAACAGGCCGCGCGTCTCCGGGGTCAGCGGGCAATGCAGCGACAGCACGTCGGCGGTCGCCAGCGCCTCCTCGAAGGGGATGCGCCCCTCTGCCGCCGCCTGGCCCTTGCGGGCGGCGACCACCACCTCCATGCCGAAGGCCTCGGCGATGCGGCCGACGGCGCCGCCGATGGCCCCGCCGCCGACCAGAGCGAGGCGCGATCCCTGAAGCTCGCGCACCGGGAAGTCGTGGTAGCAGAACTGCCCGCTCTCCTCCCACCGGCCGTCGAGCACGCTCTGACGGTAGGCGATCAGATTGCGACGCAAGGCCAGCAGCAGGGCGAACACATGCTCGGCGACCGTCGCGGCGCCATAGCCGACGACGTTGCGCACCACGATGCCGCGCTCCGCGCAGGCGGCGAGGTCGATGTTGTCCATGCCGGTGGCCGCGACCAGCACCAGCCGCAGCCGGGGCGCGGCGTCGAGCGCCGCGCGGTCGAGGCGGACCTTGTTGACCACCGCGACGGTGGCGTCGCGCAGACGCTCCGCCGCTTCCCCGGTGGCGGTGCGGTCGAAATTCCGCCAGACATGCGGCACGGCGGGGCGGCGCAGGGCGATTCCCGGCGCCAGCGTTGCCCCATCCAGAACGACGATCACGGGGGGGATCACGGGGGCGATCACGGGGGAGGTGTCGTCTGCAAGGCTCATCGGATCAGCACCGCGCGGAAATCGTTGACGTTGGTCAGGGTGGGCCCGGTGACGACGAGGTCGCCGAGCGCCGCGAACACCGTGTAGGCGTCGTTGTCGCCCAGGCGGTCGGCGGGATCAAGACCGGCGGCGCGGGCCCGGCCGGCGGTGGCGCCGTCGGCCAGCGCGCCGGCGTTGGTCTCCGACCCGTCGATGCCATCGGTGTCGCAGGCGATGGCGGCGATGCCCTCCACCTCCTGGATGCCGAGCGCGAAGGACAGCAGGAACTCGGCGTTCCGGCCGCCGCGCCCCTGACCGGCAACGGTCACGCTGGTCTCGCCGCCCGACAGCAGCAGGCAGGGGCGGGACGCCGTGGTGCCGCCCTGGCGGATGGAGCGGGCGATGCCGGCCATGACCGTGCCGACCTGCCGGGCCTCGCCCTCGATGGCGTCGCCCAACACCAACGGCTCGATGCCGGCCGTCCGCGCCGCCTCCGCCGCCGCGTTCAACGCCGACAGGCCGGACGCCATCAGATGGAAACGCCCAGCCCCGAAGGCGTGATGATCGGCGGCAGGGGGCCGCGCGGCGTCGGAGGCGAGGAAGGCGGCCAGCCGTTCCGGCACCGGGATCCGGTAACGGTCCAGCACCGCGTGGGCGAGCGCCGGGCTCGACACCGGCGGCACCGTGGGGCCGGAGGCGATGGTCGCCGGCTCGTCCCCCGGCACGTCGGAGATCGCCAGCGTCACCACCGGGGCGGGCCACGCCGCGACCGCCAGCCGCCCGCCGCCCAGCCGCGACAGCACCGAGCGCACCCGGTTCATGTCGCCGATGGGGGCGCCGCTGCGCAGAAGCGCGCCGTTGACCGCCTTGACCTCCGCCAGGGTCAGCCCGTCGGGCGGCAGCATCATCAGCGACGAGCCGCCGCCGGACAGCAGGCACAGCACCAGATCGTCGGGACCGAGCCCGTCGACCAGCCGCAGGAGCTCGGCCGCCGCCCGCTCGCCCTCCGCGTCGGGGTCGGGGTGGCCGGCCTCGACCACCCGGATGCGGGCGCAGGGGTGGCCGTGGCCGTGGCGGGTGATGACCAGACCGTCCAAGGGGCCGGGCCAATGCGCCTCCAGCGCGGCGGCCATCGACGCCGCCGCCTTGCCGGCCCCGACCACCACCGTGCGCCCGGCGGGCGGTGGCGGCAGGTGCCCGCCGAGGATGCGGTCGGGTCGGCAGACCTCCACCGCGCGGTCGAAGCAGCCGCGCAGGAACCGCCGGGCGCCGTCATCCCGATCCGGAAGCGGGATCATTTCAGCACCCCCGGCAGCCACAGCGTGATCTGCGGCAGGTAGGTGAGGATCAGGATGTCCAGCAGCAGGACGAGGTAGAAGGGCAGCATGTCCTTCAGGATCTGCTCGATGCGCAGGCCGGCGACCTGGCAGGCGACGAACAGGTTGACGCCGACCGGCGGCGTGGTCATGCCGACGGCGAGGTTCACGATCATCACGATGCCGAAATGGACCGGATCGACACCCAGCTTGACCGCCACCGGCGTCAGGATGGGGGCGAGGATGATGATCGCCGCCCCGGTCTCCAGGAACATGCCGACGATCAGCAGCAGCAGGTTGACCAGCAGCAGGAAGACGTAGGGTTCCTGCGAGAACGCCACGAAGGCCTGGGCGATCATGTCCGGGATGCGGTTGGCGGTGAGCACCCAGCCGAACACGCTGGCCGCCGAGATGATCAGCAGGATCACCACGGTGCTGAGCAGGGAGGCGCGCAGCGCCGCCATCACGCTGGCCGCCGTCAGCGTCCGGTACACGGCGCCGCCGAGGAACAGCGCGTAGAACACGGCGACCACCGCCGCCTCGGTCGGGGTGAAGACGCCGCCATAGATGCCGCCGAGGATGATGAGCGGCAT
Organism: Azospirillum agricola; assembly: GCF_017876095.1. Lineage (GTDB taxonomy): Bacteria > Pseudomonadota > Alphaproteobacteria > Azospirillales > Azospirillaceae > Azospirillum > Azospirillum agricola. The sequence goes on along the minus strand of NZ_JAGINM010000014.1, from coordinate 197,408 downwards.
CAGCAGCGGCAGGAACGCCTCGCGGAAGGCCCGGCCCTTGGGCGGCGGGTCGCCCAGCGCCCGGAGGCCATGGTCCGCACCGGCGGCGCCGAGGCCATAGCCGCGCTTCCTGCTGATCAGAGAGACGGTCAGCATCAGGGAACCGCCGATCATGACGCCGGGAATGACGCCGGCCACGAACAGATCGCCGATCGACACCGGCACCCCGGCGGTCAAGGCGAAGATGATCATCGGAATCGACGGCGGGATGATGACGCCGAGTTCGCCCGACGCCGCCTGCACGGCGGTGGCGAAACTCTTGGGATAGCCGCGCACGGTCATCGCCGGGATCAGGATGCTGCCGATGGCCGCGGTCGTCGCGGCGCTCGACCCGGAGATGGCGGCGAAGAACATCGCCGAGATGACGGTGACGAGTCCGAGACCACCGGTCGCCCGCCCGACCAGCGACTGCGCGAAGTTGATCAGGCGGTTGGAGATGCCGGCCGATTCCATCAGCGCACCGGCCAGCACGAAGAAGGGAATGGCCGACAGCGGAAAGGAATCCAGCGCCGCGAACATGCGCTGGACCATCGCCTCCAGCGGAATGCCGGATCCGTGCATCGACACGGCCGCCGTCATGCCCAGCGCGACGGCGATGGGGATGCCGGCGGCGAAGAGCAGAAGAAGAATGGCGCCGAAGGCCATCGGTGTCATGGTCGGAGCCTCCTCAGTCGATGATGCCGTCGAGCGATGGCGGTGGCGGGTCGATGGCGACGATGAGCGTGTTGACCAGCGCCAGGGCCGCCCCGATGGGAACGGCGAGATAGACGACCGACATCGGGATTTCCATGTTGCCCGACGTGATGCCCTCCACCGCGTCGAGGATGGCGACGCCGTAACCCAGCAGCACCGCCCAGAACAGGGCGGAGACCAGGGCGCAGACCAGCGACAACGCCCGCCGCAATGGACGGGGAACCGTCTGGGCGATCAATTCCACCGAGGCCAGGAGCCCGCGACGGACGCCGATCCCGGCGCCGAGAAAGACGATCCAGATCAGCGCGTAGCGGATCAGCTCCTCCGACCAGATCAGCGGTTCGCCGACGACGTAGCGGGCGATCACCTGGACGAGCGCCAGGCAGGCCAACACCCCCAGCCCCAGCGACAGAACAGCCAGCAGCGCCGCGTTGAAGCCGTCGACGACGCGGATGACCCGGCGCAGGGCCGGCGGAAGCGGCGCGGGGCCGGCGCTCACCGGCGCCGGCCCCACCGCGCCATGCCCGTCAGCGGGCAACGGCGACGCTTTCATCGACCACCTTCTTGTAGATCGGCTTCAGGGACGGGAAATCGCGGTCGACCACCGGCTCGACCTTGGCGCGGAAGGCCGCCTTGTCCGGTTCGATCAGCGTCATGCCCTGGGCCTGGAGCTGCTTGAGGAAATCGGCCTCGCCGCGCGACACCTCGGCCGCCGCGAACTCCTTGGCACGGGCGTTGACGGCGTCGATGATCGCCTTGCGCTGGTCCTCGGGCAGCTTTTCAAGGCGCTTGCTGTTCATGACCACGGCGATCGGCTCGAACACATGCTCGGTGCGGACGAGATGCTTGACCACCTCGGAGAATTTGGAGTTCAGGATCAGCGACAGCGGATTCTCCTGCCCGTCGATGACGCCCTGTTGCAGGGCGGTGAACACCTCGCCGAAATTCATCGGCGTTGGCGCGGCGCCCAGCGCCTGCCAGGATTTGACGAAGACCGGGCTGTCCGGCACCCGGATCTTGCGGCCGGCGAGGTCGGCCGGGCTGTTGACCGCGCTCTTGGTGGTCAGCCAGCGCGGACCGCGCAGCCAGTAGCCGACCACCTGGTAGCCGGATTCCTTCTTGATGCGTTCGGTGATCTCGGTGCCGACCGGGCCGTTGTAGATCGTCTTGAAATGGTCGATGCCGTTGATCATGAAGTGGATGGTGAAGATCTTCGCGGTGTCGGAGGCGGCCGACAGCACGCCGGCCCCGCCGACCCAGAAATCGACGGTGCCGAACTTCAGCCCCTCGACCAGTTCACGGTCGCTGCCCAGCGTGCTGCCGCCGAACACCTGGATCTTCACCGCGCCGTTGGTCGCCTTGGCGACGTCCTCGGCGAACATCTCGGCCGCCTTGGCGTGGATTTCCGTCTGCGGCCAGACATGGCCCAGCTTCAGAACGGTCTGCGCGAAGGCCGCGCCGGGCAGCAGGGCGGTCGCCGCGACGGCGGCGAACAGAATGGATTTCAAGGTCATCGTTTTTTCCTCCCGGATGGGGCGTGTCGTGTTGTTGTTTGGTGTCGGTCAGGCCTGGACGTAGGCGGCCTTCAGTTCGGTGAAGAAATCCTGGTTGCTGTGGCCGATGGAGTAGGCGCCGTAGCCCGACCCCTTGACGCCGCCGAAAGGCAGATGCGCCTCGCTGGCGGTGCCGTGGTTGACGTGCACCATGCCGGACTGGCTGTCCCGCATGAAACGGAAGGCCTGATCGACGTCGCGGGTGAAGATCGACGCGGCCAGACCATACTCCACCGCGTTGGCGACCTCGAAGGCGCGGTCGGCGTCGGGAACGGCGATGACCGACAGCACCGGGCCGAAGACCTCCTCGCGCGCCAGCTTGGTGTTGGGCTGCACGCGGTCGAGCAGCGTCGGTTCCATGAAATGGCCGGATGCCAGGGCGCCCTGGTCGAGCACGCCGCCGCCGAAGCGCAGCCGGGCGCCCTCGTCCAGGCCGGCGGCAAGGTTGCGCAGGACCGAGACGCGGTGCTGTTCGGTGATCAGCGGCCCCATGGTGGCGGCGGGGTCCCAGGCCGGGCCGACGCGAATGGCGGCCAATTCGGCGGTCAGCGCCTCCGTCACCTCGTCGGCGAGGCTGTCGAGCACGACGACGCGGCTGATCGCGGTGCAGCGCTGGCCGGTGCAGGCGAAGGCGGCCGAGGCGATTTGCTTGGCGACCGGGCCGACGTCGCGGTAGCTCAGCACCACCGCCGGGTTCTTGCCGCCGAGTTCCAACTGGGCGCGCACGAAGCGGCGGGCGAGCTGGGCGTTGATGTCCGCCCCGGTCCTGGTCGAGCCGGTGAAGCTGACGCCGCGCACCAGCGGGTGGCGGACCAGCGCCTCCCCCGCGCCCCGGCCGGAGCCGAGCACGAGGTTGACGACACTCTTCGGGATGCCGGCGTCGCGGAACACGTCCATCAGCCGCACCGCCGACCAGGGCGTCAGGTTGGCCGGCTTCAGCACCACGGTGCAGCCATAGGCCAGCGCCGGACCGATCTTGCGCACCGGGGTCACGATCGGGAAGTTCCACGGCGCGATGGCCGCGACGACGCCGACCGGCGCGCGCATGGTCATGGCGAAGCCGTTGCGCTTCTCGCTGGGCAGGGTGGTGCCGTCGATGCGGCTCGCCTCGCCGGCGGAAAAGCGCAGCTCCTTGGCGGCCCGCATCACCTCGCCGCGCGATTCCGCCAGCACCTTCCCCTGTTCGGCCGACAGGATGAAGGCCAGCTCCTCGACCCGCTGCTCCAGCAGGTCGGCGGCGCGGAACAGCAGGGCGCCGCGTTCGGGCCCCGGCACCTCGCGCCACGTCTTCCAGGCGCGATGGGCCGCGGTGACGGCGCGGTCGACGTCGTCGTTCGAGCTTTCGGCGAAATGGCCGAGGCACTGGTCGCGCCGCGCCGGGTTGTGGATGGCGGAGGCGTTGCCGTTGGCCTCCTCGGCCACGCCGTCGATGATGTTGCCGTAACGGCCGCCGACGGCGCCGTTCAGCCAGCTCTGCATGTCCATGGACGTTGTTCCAACCGGTTAGAGTTCGGCGCGCAGGAGGGACTTCATGTCCTCCAGCGTCGGCTGCCGTGGGTTGACCGGCACGTTGCCGGACTGCATCGCCTCGGTGGCGACGCTGTCGAAATCGGCCTCGGTCAACCCGAAATCGCCGAGCTTGGCGGTGATGCCGATGTCGGTCTTGAGCTGTTCGATGGCGGAGACGGAGCGTTCCGCCGCCTCGCGCAGGCTGAGATGCGCGACGCGTTCGCCGAAGATCTCGGCGATGCGGGCGTATTTCGGCAGGTTGCCCGGCAGGTTGAACCGCATCACCGCCGGCAGCAGGATGGCGTTGACCAGACCGTGCGGGATGTGGAACCGCGCGCCGAGCGGCATCGCGAAGGCGTGGACCAGACCGAGGCGGGTGCTGTTGAAGGCCATCGCCGCGATGGTGCTGGCCAGCAGCAGATCGCCGCGCGCCTGGGCGTTGCCGCCCTGGGCGACGCCGACGCGCAGGCTGCGGGCGATCAGGGTCATCGCCTGTTCCGACATCGCCTCGGAAATCGGCTGGGTCGCGGTGTTGACGTAGGATTCCAGCGCGTGGGTCAGCGCGTCCATGCCGGTCGCCGCCGTGAAGGCCGGCGGCAGCGACATGGTCAGCGCCGGGTCCAGCAGGGCGACGCGCGGGCAGTTCAGCACGCTGCCGACGCTGATCTTGACCTTGTTCGCCTTGTCGGACAGCACCGACCAGATGGTCAGCTCGCTGCCGGTCCCGGCGGTGGTGGGGATGGCGACGACGGGGGCGCCGGCCGTCCCGACCTTGCCGATGCCGACATAGTCGCGGATGGTGCCGGGGTTGGTCAGCATCAGACCGACCGCCTTGGCGGTGTCCAGCGCGCTGCCGCCGCCGACGCCGACCACCAGATCGCAGCCCTGCTGCTTGGCAAGGCGGGCGCCGGCTTCGACCGACGACACGTCGGGATCGCTCTCCACCTCGGTGAAGGCGGCGGCGGGGATGCCGGCCTCGGTCAGGGTGGCGACCACGCGGTCGACGATGCCGGCGCGGGCGACGCCGGGGTCGCCGACGACCAGCACCCGGCTGCCGCCGAGGTCGCGGGCGATCCCCGGCAGGCGGGACAAAGCGCCCCAGCCGAATTCGATGGCCGTGGGGATGTGATAGCTGAAGGACGGAATTCCGGTGCTCATGTGATGAACTCTCCTGGCCGCCGGACGCTCATTGGATCCAGGCGACGTCGTATTGTTGGCCGAGCGCGATCAGTTCCTCGGCGACACGGTCGGGAAGCTCGATGCCGTCGCGGCGGCGGGCGGCTTCCAGCCGGTGCTCCACCTCGCCGGCGTGCAGGATTTCCAGGGTACCGGGGGCCTTCGGCTCCGCCTTCATCAGGTCGATGAAGCCGCCGAGCCGTTCGGTGAAGGTGGGCAGCGGCATGAACCGCTCGATGTCGATGGCGATGAAGAAATGCCCGACATTCTGCGGCTCGGCCCAATTGTCGTACATGTTGTTGACGGTCGGGCCGTAGCCGGCGCCGGTCAGCACGCCGGCCAGGATGTCGATGGCCATCGACAGCCCCGACCCCTTGGCGCCGCCCAGGGGCAGCACGGCGCCGTCCAGCGCGGCCTCCGCGTCGGTGGTCGGGTTGCCGTCCTTGTCCACCGCCCAGCCGAGCGGGATGCTCTCTCCCCGCTTGGCGGCGACGATGATCTTGCCGCGCGCGACGAGGCTGGTCGCCATGTCCAGCACGAAGGGAACCGGCCGTCCGGTGGGAAAGCCGAAGGCGATCGGGTTGGTGCCGATGAAGGGCCGCACACCGCCGGCCGGCGGCATGGTCTGCGAGGCGTTGGACAGCACGATCAGCGCCAGTCCCCGCTCCACCGCCCGCTGGACATAATAGGCGCCGGTGCCGAAATGGTTGGACTGGCGCACGCCCAGCGCGCAGACGCCGTGCCGCTTCGCCCGCTCCATGGCCAGATCCAGCGCCACCGCGCCGACATGGGCGCCGAAATTGTTGCCGCCGTCGGCCAGCGCCGTGCAGCCATCGTCCCGCACCAGCGTCACCGGGGCCTGAGGGTCGACCATCCCCTCGGCGGCGCGCTTCAGATAGATGCCGGTGCGCACGACGCCATGCGATTCCACCCCGCGCAGGTCGGCGTAGACCAGGCTGTCGGCCACCGTCGCGGCGACCGTGGGAGGAACGCCGGCACGCATGAACACGCGGCCGCAATAAGCCGCCAACCGGTCGTGCGGGACGCGGACGCTCATGGGGCCAGCCCCCGCTCGGCCAGCATGCGGTCCACCCAACTGCGATCGACGGTGCCGTCGGCGATGCTGCGCAGGATGCCGCCCTCGCGCTCCTGCTGGGCGCGCGCCAGCGCCAGGATGGCCGGGGCGTCGGCCTGCGGCACCACCAACAGGCCATCCTCGTCGCCGAGCATGATGTCGCCGGGAGCGACCACCATGCCGCCGACCGACACCGTGACGTTGATTTCCCCCGGACCGTCCTTGTAGGGGCCGCGATGGGTGGCGCCACGGGCGTAGACCGGCAGGTCGCCCGCCGCAAGGACCGCGGTGTCGCGCACGGCCCCGTCGATCACGAAGCCGGCCACGCCACGGGTGCGGGCGTAGGACCACATGATCTCGCCGATGATGGAATTGGTGGTGTCGCCGCCGGCGTCGACGACGATCACGTCGCCGGGCTGGGCAAGGTCGAGCGCCTTGTGGACCATGAGATTGTCGCCCGGACGGGTGCGGACGGTCAGCGCCGGTCCGCACAGGATGCCGCTGTGATGAATGGGCCGCAACGCCGTGCCGCCGGCGAACATGCGGTTCATGTTGTCGCTGACGATGGCCGTCGGAACGGTCCTGAACGCGGCGACGAGATCGTGTGACGGACGCGACGGTGCGCGTTCGATCCGGAAACCAATGGTCATCCTGGAGCTTCCCCACTGGGCGCCGACGGCGCCGACTGTTGTCCTACGCCCAGAATGTTGGTTCACAATGCATTCATGGTCCAATATATTGTAGAGCCCCGATTGATACCGTCCTGTTATCAAATGATCGACATTCGCCAGCTCCGCTACTTCCAGGCAGTCGCTGAAGAGTTGCATTTCGGGCGCGCCGCCGCGCGAATACGGATCGCGCAACCGGCGCTTTCCCGCCAAATTCAGAATTTGGAGGAGGACATCGGTGTTGTTCTGTTGAAGCGGACACAACGCACCGTGGAATTGACACCGGCTGGGACTCTGTTCCTCGACCGTGCGGCGCGCATCCTCGACGATCTCGTGAAGGCGCGAACCGACGCCCGCCGTGTCGGCATGGGGGAGTATGGTCATCTGGTCGTCGGCTTCATCCACTCCTCGACCTACGATCTGCTGCCGGCGATCCTCGAACGGTTCCGCCACCTCTACCCGGATGTGGAGTTGGAGTTGCGGGAGATGACCATCGCGCAGCAGTTCGATGCGCTGGGGCGCGGCCTGATCGACATCGGATTGCTGCGCCCACCGTCCTCCGACCCGCGGCTGGAGGTTCAGACAATTCTGACCCAGAATTTCCAGCTCGCGGTTCCGGCCAGCCACCCCTTGGCCGGTCTGGACAGTCTGCCGCTCGCCCGTGTCGCCGAGGAACCGTTCATCATGTTCTCGCAACGGGAGAGTCCGCTGTTCCATTCGCGGATCATGCGGATGTGCGAGGCCGTCGGCTTCGCGCCGCGCGTCGTTCAGAACGCCACGCAAATCCACACCGTGGTCGGTCTGGTCGGCGCCGGAATGGGTGTCGCGCTGGTGCCAGAGGTGGCGCGCAATCTCCATATGACCGGGGTTCGGACCCTGACCCTGGAGGACGCCCACGCACCGGTGCATGTGGCGCTGGGCTGGCAAAGGATGAACGAAACCCCGGCCATTCGTTCGTTCCGTCAGGTCGCGCTGCTGGTCGTGCAACAGCTGGCCGCCAAGCATTCGGGCCACGGTCCGCAGGGCTGAGCTGGTCCCGGGAAACGGGGACCAGCTCTTTTGTCCATGTGCAAACATTTTTGTCCGCCGACAATTATTCCCCATTTGGGGTACTCCAGCGGGAAAGGAAAAATTAACCATAAAAGCGTTTCCTCCGGCCCACAGCACTGGAGGACTTGACCATGACGACCACCGACCAGACGGCCTTCTACGTTTCGACGCAGGGCAACGACAGCTGGTCCGGCCGGCTTGCGGCCCCCAACGCCGACGGCACCGACGGCCCCTTCGCCAGCCTGGAGAAGGCGCGGGATGCGATGCGGGCGGGTGATACCGACACCACCCACGTCCGTGGCGGCACCTACCGCCTCGATGAAACGCTCACCCTCGATTCCCGCGACAGCGGCCACAGCTTCGCCGCCTACGAGGGCGAGACGCCGGTGATCAGCGGCGGCGAGCTGGTGCGCGGCTTCACCGCCGAGGGGAGGGGCCTCTATTCCGCCAAGCTCGATCACGCCAGCGGGCTCGACCTGACCATCGGTGGCGTCCGCCAGACGGTCGCCCAGACCGGCGACGTCGACCCGGCCGACCCGACCAGCGGCTGGCACGTCCTGCGCGCCGCCGAGGGCGGGGCCAGCAAGACCGTCTTCGCCGCCAAGGACGGCGACATCCCGGCCGACCTGACCACCCATGACGGGCTGGTCGTCCAGACCTTCGACACCGAGCGGCTGAAGGACGACATCACGGCGGTGCGCGCCATCGACGGCGACCGCGTCACGCTGGCCGACGACGCCTCCTACGCGCTGCGCTCCGGCGGCACCTACCGGGTGATGAACGACGCCGCGCTGATCCGCGACGCCGGCGAGTTCGGCTGGCGCGCCGGCGACGACGCCCTGGTGGTGAAGCCGGAGGATGCCGCCGCCCTGCTCAAGGACGGCGCCGTGGTGGCGCGGCTCGGCACGCTGATCAGCGCCAAGGACGCCAGCGACCTCTCCATCACCGGCCTGACCTTCACCGATGGGCAATACGACGGCGCGGCGCTGTCGCTGACCGGCGGGCACGGCAACGCGGTCGGCGGCAACCATTTTGTCAATGTCGGCACCGCCATCGCCCTGAACGGCACCGACAACAGCCTGATCGGCGGCAATGCCATGGAGCATCTGGGCTCCAGCGGCATCACCATGAGCAACGCCGCCAACGGCAACCACATCTATGCCAACCGCATGGAGCACATCGGCGAGATCGTGAAGGGCGGGGCCGGGGTCGGGGGCGTCGGCAGCAGCGACAGCGTCATCAGCCACAACGACATCTCCCACGCGCCGCGCTACGGCGTGTCGCTGAAGGAGTGGGATGACGGCCAGATCAACCGAAACAACATGGTCGAGTTCAACAGCATCCACCATGTCGGGCAGGAGACCGCCGACGGCGGCGGCATCGAGATGCTGGGCCGCTCCGGCACCCCGACCGGCTCGGTGATCCGCGGCAACGACGTGCAGGACACCGGCGGTCTTGCCACCGACTCGGATGGCAACTGGTTGACCGACCACAAGGGCTGGGGCATCTCGCTCGACGACCTGACCGGCGGCGTCACCGTGCGCGACAATTTCGTCAAGGGCTTCTCCTGGGGCGGCATCTACGTCCATGGCGGCGACGGCAACCTGCTGGAGAACAATTTCGGCGTCGTCGGCGACCCGGACCACGCCTTCATCCGCGTCGAGTGGGTGCCCAAGGCCGGCGACCAGGCGCGCCCCGACGACACCACCATCATCCGCAACCTCACGGCCGGCGACATGCCGATCGAACAGTATTGGAAGCTGATGAGCCCCGGCCAAAATTTCCTGATGGACGGCAACCTCGCCGCCAACGGGAAGGGCTACGGGCCGAACGACGCGGTGTTCAATCCCGGCTTCACCGACAGCGCGAACGGCGACTATTCGCTGAAGGAGGACGCGGCGGCGCTCTCCCACGGCATCCATGACCTGAGCTGGTCGTCGATGGGCAGCGACGGCTACGGCGCCGACGCCACCATGCCGCATTTCTGGGGCGACGCGGCGTAACGCCGCCGCACCCGCTTCCAGCCCGGCCATAGGCCGCCGTCCAGCCGGACGGCGGCCTTTTTGCTGCCCCGGCTCTTTTTCGAAAAAAACCGCGCCAGCTTTCCCGCCCCGCCCCGTGGATACCCACAGAACGAACGGGCGGCGCCGTCGCGCGGCCCTTCCCTGGACAACACCGGCCTCGCCGCCGCGGACACCCGACCCGGAGTCCGCGAACGGGCCGCGATTTGGGTGGAGAAGGCGATGTCGGTGTCAGCACTCAGCTCCACATACGCGACCAGTTCGACCGCGACGGCCAGCTCCTCGTCGAGCCGCTCGTCGGCCTCGCTGGCCGAGAACTACCAGTCCTTCCTGACCCTGCTGCTGAAGCAGCTGGAGGTCCAGGACCCGACCGATCCGGTGGACGCCAGCGAATACACCAGCCAGCTCGTGCAGCTCGCCTCGCTGGAGCAGCAGATGTCGATCGGCGACAAGCTGGACGATCTGACCACCGCCGTCTCGGCGCTCGGCACCGGCAGCAGCGCCATCGGCTATCTCGGACGCACGGTGGAGGCCGAGGGCGACACCACGGCGCTCCAGGACGGCAGCGCCGAGTGGGAGTACGACCTCGACTCCACCGCCTCCAAGGTCACGCTGACCGTCACCGATTCCTCGGGCAAGACGGTCTACACGACCAGTGGCGAGACGTCGTCGGGCACCCATGCGCTGAGTTGGGACGGCACCGGCAGCAACGGCAGCTCCTACACCAGCGGCACCTACACCCTGGCGGTCACCGCCTTCGATTCCAGCGGCAGCGCCGTCGGCGCCACCACCCGCATCAAGGGCACGGTGACCGGCGTCGACAGCAGCTCGGGATCCGCCGTGCTCGACGTCGGCGGGGTCAGCGTCTCGGCCGACGACGTGCTGGCGATCTCCTGACCGCCATCTCCTGACCGCCATCTCCTGGCCGCCATCTCCTGACTGCCGCATCCACCCGAATTTCCCGATCTATCGACAGGTGCCGCCATGAGCATCACCAGCGCGATGTACAGCGCCATGTCCGGCCTGACCGCCCAGAGCAAGGCGCTCGCCTCGATCTCCAGCAACATCGCCAACTCCAGTACCACCGGCTTCAAGGGCACGGTCACCAGCTTCACCTCCTACATCAACAAGACGACCACGGTCGACGAGCAGGTCGGCGGCGTCATCGCCTCCAACACCCGCAACATCAACCGCCAGGGCGAGATCCAGTCCTCCGCCACCACCACCAACATGGCGATCAATGGCGAGGGCTTCTTCGTCATCTCCGACGCCTCGGCGAACGGCGGGATCGCCTTCACCCGCAACGGCTCCTTCTCGGCCGACGCGTCGGGCTACCTGAAGAACGACGAGGGCAACTACCTCTACGGCTGGAAGCTGGACGAGAGCGGCAAGATCACCGCCAGCAACAAGACCTCCACCGACAGCCTGGAGGCGGTCAACCTGACCAGCATCAAGGGCACGCCCAAGGCGACCTCGACGCTGGGGGTCGAGGCCAACCTGCCGTCCGACGCCGAGACCGGCGACAGCTTCACCACCGACGTCGAGATGTTCGACGCGCTCGGCAACAGCCATTCGGTGACGCTGAGCTGGACCAAGACCGCCGACAACACATGGTCGCTCGACGCGTCGGACCCGGCCAAATCGTCGGACGGCACGGTGACCACCGGCACGATGGCGGGCTTTCCGCTGTCGATCAGCTTCAACAGCGACGGCTCGCTGGCCTCGGCGACGCAGGACGACGGCACCGGCACCATGGTGTCGGTCGATCCATCGGCGATCTCCTTCTCGGTCGGCGGGTGGACCACCGGCGCCACCGACAGCGCGGTCACGCTCGATCTGGGAACGGCCAACGGCACCGACGGGCTGACGCAGTACGCGTCGGGCGACAGCGATCCGTCGGTCGGCGACTGGAGCAGCGCGCAGAACGGCTACGCGCCGGGCACGCTGACCGGCACCACCATCGACGACAGCGGCGTCATCCGCGCCACCTTCGACAACGGCGAGACGCGGGCGATCTACCAGATCCCGATCGCGACCTTCGCCAACGCCGACGGGCTGGACAGCGAGACCGGCAGCACCTTCACCCAGACCTACGAGTCCGGCGCCTACCAGCTGCGCACCGCCGGCGACGGCAAGGCGGGCGAGATTGCCGCCGGCTCGCTGGAAAGCTCCACGGTCGAGCTGACCGATGAGTTCAGCCGGATGATCACCGCGCAACAGGCCTATTCCGCCGCCTCCAAGGTGGTGACGACGGCGCAGGACATGCTGGACACGCTGATCGCCATGAAGCGGTGAGGGCCGGGGCATGGACGCCGATCCGGACCGCTTCGCCGAGCAGGACGCGCTGCTGCTCGACCACAGGCGCGTCGTCGCGCGGGCGCGGCGGCTGCTGGTCGGACCGTCGACGCGGACGGAGCGGCTGGCGCTCGCCGACGACCTGCTGACGCTGATCGAGCGGTTGCAGGAGGCCAGGGCGGCGCTCGGCGTGACGATCCGGCGCGGCGACGCGGCGCGGACGGCGGCGACGGCCTATGGCCGGGCCGGCGGGCTGCGGCGGTAGCGGACGCCGGACGCCGCGGCCCGCCGGCTCACAGCACGGCGAGTTCATGAAACCAGCGCTTGAACGCATCCGAGACGTTGGTGGGCGAGTTGCTCACCCGCTGCGAGCTGGCGCGGGCGTCGCGCGGCGCCATGCCGAACGCGGCGCGGAAGGCGCGGCTGAAGGCGGTTTCGGAGCTGAAGCCCCAACGCCGGGCGATGTCGGCGATGCGCTGGGGCCGGTGCGCCATCAGGTCGGCCAGGCTGCGGGCGAGCCGGCGTTGCAGGATGTAGGCGGCCACCCCGCCCATCGGCTCGAACAGCCGGTACAGCGTCGGCCGCGACATGCGGAAAGCCTCGGCGATGCGCGCCGCATCCAGCTGCGGATCGCCGAGATGGCTGTCGATGTGCCGCTTGATGGCCCTTACGCGCGACGCCTGCATTTCCGGCCGGACGAGATCGAGCGCGTCGACGGTCGGCCCCAGGCAGCCGGCGACGAAGGCGGCGGCGCCGCGCGCCACGCTCAGCGCCTCGCGCGCCGACAGGGTGGACGCGACACGGTGCAGCGATCGGACATGGCCGGCCAGCATCGCGCCCAGCGGGCTGCGGCCGGGCAGCACCAGCCCGTGCAGCGCGTCGGGATCCACCACCAGCGGGGCCAGCATCTCGCGCGGCAGGCAGAGGGTCAGGGTGTCGATGTCGTGGTCGACGGTGCTGACCGTCTGCGCCAGATCCAGGATGCAGACGTCGCCCGTGCGGACGTCGACCTCCCGCGCGCCCATTCGGCCGCGCGAACCACCCCGGTGCTGGAACTGGACCAGATAATGATCGATGCCGCTGCGGGCGATGATCGGCCGGCTGCGTTCGAAGCTCTGGGTCACCGACGCGCAGCGGCCCAGCAGCACGCTGCCCATGTGGTAGGTCTCCAGCACGCCATGGAAGGCGCCGACGGCGTCCCGGTCGGGAACGCTGATCTCGAAGATCGGCGACATCTGATCGCGCCAGAGCCAGAATCCCTCCTCCGGCGCCATGCCGGCGCTGTCGAAGCGAAGAACGGGGGACGCTTCCCCTCCGGTGTCGGCCATCGAACGCGCTCACGCCAGTTCCCCGACATAGCACCATCATTGCACCCGGCTCCTGTCAAGCCGGCTTCCACCGCCGGCCCGTGACCATTTGAGACGGCCGGGCAAGTTTCTGGGACGCCTTGAAGGGTGGGCGCCCACCGTCCCGGCTAAGCTCCCGGCGATCATCAACCGGGGGACGACGGCCATGAGCCAAGCGGAACTGGAGCGGTTCGCCACCGCGGCCCTGAACGAGCCGGCGCTGGCCGAGCGCCACGCGGCGGCGGCCAACCTCGCCGAGCTGGCGGCGCGGCTGCGCGCCGACGGCTACGACGTCACCGACGCCGAGGTCGCGGACGCCCACCGCCGCAGCGTCGAGCTGCCCGACGAGATGCTCGATCAGGTCAGCGGGGGCGCCGGGGTGCTGCTCGGCCTCGGCGGGCTGGCGCTGGTCGGCGGGCTGGTGTTCGGCGCCGTGGTCGCCGCCGACGGGATCAACAACCTCGTCACCGGCAGGCCGGCGGTGATCAACGACGCCCTGCGCAACTTCGCCTCCAAGCTCTATCCCCATTGAACCAGGGCCCGCGGAATCGCGCCCCGATGAGACGCCGCGGCAAGTTTCTGGGACGCGGCGGCGGGCGGCGCCCCGGCCCGGCCTCTAGCATTCCCGGCGGCATGCAGGCGAGACAGGAGTCCCGAACATGAGTCAGGCCGAGATCGAGCGGTTCGCCGCCGCGATCCGGGAAACCCCGGAACTGGCCGAGTCCTACGGCGCGGCGGCCGATCTGCCGGAGCTGGCGGCGCGGCTGCGCGCCGACGGCTACGACGTCGGCGACGACGAGATCGCCGAAACCGCGTCCCGCCTCGCCGAAGGGCCGGACATTGGGCGCCTCCATGAGGAGCGGCCGGATGGGGAGCTGTCGGACGGGGAGCTGGACAGGGTGTCCGGCGGCCTCAAGCAGCGTCCGACGCCGGCCCTGCTTCTCAACATGATCCGGTTCTGACCACCCCGTTTCCCGAGCATCGGAGTCCCCGGGATGAGCCAAGTCGACATCCAACGCTTTGCCGCCGCCGTCCAGGCCGACCCGTCGCTTCTCGACGCCTACCGCGACATCGCCGACCCGGCCGCCCTGGTGGCGCGGCTGCGCGCCGACGGCTACGACGTCAGCGACGACGAGATCGCGGCGGCGATCCGGCGTGGTCGGGAACTTTCGGACGAGCAGCTCGACCAGGTGTCGGGAGGCGGCGTTCTCGTCGCCGTCGGCGTGGCCGCCACGGCCCTGGCCGTCGTCGCCATCACCGGGCTGATCGGCGTGGGGGGCTGGGCCGCCTTCGAGATGGCCAGGGCGGGCCGGCCGCTCGGCGGGCGCTGACACTTTCGACACCAAGGGGGAACCGGACATGAGCCAGACCGATCTTCAGCGTTTCGCCGACGCGATCCGAACCACGCCCGATCTGCTCGAACGCTACGCCGGCCTTGCCGGCCCGGCGGAGGTGGCGGCCCAACTGCGCGCCGACGGCTACGACGTCAGCGGCGACGAGGTCGAGGCCGGGATGCGCCGTGGCCGGGAGCTCTCGGACGAGCAGCTCGACCAGGTGTCGGGCGGCAGCATCCTCGCGACCGCCGCGATCGGCGTGGCGGTCGGGGCCGGCGCCCTGTTCGCCGCCGGCGTCGCCGGCACCTGGATCTGGGCCGTGGCCACCATCGCCCAGGGCGCCGGGCAATCCGCCCCCGCCACCCCCGATCCCCGCAGCTACCGGATCGGCTGGCGGTCCTGAAGCACCCGACCGGAACCATCCGACAGGAAAGGACGACACCCCCATGAGCCAGGCGGAGCTTCAGCGGTTCGCCGCCGCGGTGCAGGCCGATCCGGGGCTGGCCGAATCCTACGGGACGGCCGCCACCCCGGCGGAGCTGGCAGCCCGGCTGCGCGCCGACGGCTACGACATCGGCGACGGCGAGCTGGCGGCGGCGCACCGCGGCGGCAGCGAACTGTCCGACGAGCAGCTCGACGGGGTGTCCGGCGGCTTCGTCGTCGCGACGGTCATGGCGAATCTCTTCGCGCTCGGGTTGGGCGGCGCGCTCGTCGGGGCCGTCGCCGGGATCGTCGCCGACTCCGCCCGGAGGGGCACGCTGCCCAAGGCCTGACCCGCCGTCGGGCCGGACACCGGAAAGGAGGCACGCGCATGAGCCAGACGGAACTCCGCCGGGCGCCCGCCGTCACGGCCCGGGACGATCCGGCGCCCGCGTCGCCGGTGGCGCCCAGCACGCTCGACCTCCTCTTCGCCCAATTGCAGCAACGCATCGGCACGGCGAACCGCGTCGCCGAACCGCCGGACCGCGACCCACCGGAGAAGCAACGATGAGCCAGACCGAATTGGACCGCTTCGCCGCGGCCGTCAGCGACAACCCCGCGCTGGCACAGGATTACAAGGATCTGGGCAGCGCCGCCGCGATGGCGGCCCGCCTGCGCGCCGACGGCTACGACGTCAGCGACGCCGAGCTCGAGGACGCCGCCCGTTCGGGCCGGACCCTGTCGGACGAGCAGCTCGATCGGGTCACCGGCGGGGCGCTCGGCCTCGTCTTCGGCGCGCTGACGGCGGTCGGCGCGGTCGCCACCTTCGGCACGGTGGCGGTGCTCGCCATCGTCCATGGGGTGAAGCCGCCGCCGAAGGCCGGCTGAGCCCGCCACGCCCACCACCAATTCCGCCTGGGAGCGCACGCCATGAGTCTCAAGGAGTTCGAGCGTTTCACCACCGACCTGCGCGCCGATCCGGCGCTGGCCGACGGCTACCGCTCCCTGTCGACCGCCGCCGAGGTGGCGGAGCGGATGCGCCGGGACGGCTACGGCGTCACCGACGACGAGGTCGCGGAGGTCGCCCGCATCGGCGCCGAGCGCGCCGGCAGGCCGGCGGCCGAGCTGGAGCACGAACAGCTCGACCAGGTCACGGGCGGCAGCCTCGCGCTGACCTTCGGCGCCCTCGCCGTCACGCTGGCCATCGTCGCCATCCCCGCCTTCGCCGGGGGAGCCGTCGGAATCGCCCAGAAGCTGGGTGCCCGGATTCCCTGAGCCGGCCCCCGAACGAGCCCACATGTCCCTGTTCCGCAAAAGCGCCCTCGACCGCCTGTCCAGCCCGGAGCGCCTCGACACCGTGTTCGTCGCGGCCTCGCCGGGCTACTGGATCGCCTTTCTCGCCCTGGCGCTGCTGGTGGCGTCGGCGGTGGCCTGGTCGCTGATCGGGCGGCTGCCGACCCGCGTCGCCGGGGACGGCATCCTGCTGAGCGCGCGCGGCGAGGTGTTCTCCGCCGCCGCCAAGGGGCCGGGCTCCCTGCGGGAGTTCCTGGTCCAGCCCGGCGAGCGGGTCTCGGCGGGCCAGACGCTGGCCGTCATCGACCAGTCCCTCGCCGTGCGCCGCCGCGACGCCGAGGCCGCGACGCTGGCCCAGATGGAGGCGCGCCAAGCCGACCTCGTCGCCGAGGACCGCGCCCAGGGCAACCGCCGGGCCGAGATCATCGTCGCCCAGAAGATCGCGCTGGTCGGTCAGCTCCAGCGGGCGCGCGAGCGGCTGGTGGCGGTGCGCGGCCAGGCGACCGACCAGCGCGCGCTGATGGAGCGTGGATTCACCACCCGCGCCCGCGTGCTCGACAGCGACCGCGAGCTGAACGACCTGACCGAGCGCATCGAGGGGCTGGAGCAGAAATCGCTGTCGCTGACCTCCGACGAGATGGCGCGGCAGGCCGAATGGCGGCTCAAGCTGCTCGACCACGAGAACGACGTCAAGCGCCAGCGCGACAAGCTGAAGACCGTGGAGCTTGAGCTGCGCGCCAACTCCGCCGTCGAGGCGCCGGTGGACGGCATCGTCACCGAGCTCGCCGCCTCGCTGGGCGACGTCGTCGCCGCCGGCGCCCCGGTGCTCCGCATCGTGCAGGAGGCGGCGGCGATGGACGCGCTGGTCTTCCTGCCGCCCCTGAAGGCCAAGCAGGTCCGGCCCGGCATGGCGGTCCAGGTCGAGCCCGGCGTGGCGAAGAAGGAGGAGTACGGCGCCGTGCTGGGCCGTGTCCGCACCGTGTCGGACCTGCCGGCCTCGCGCGAGGCCCTGGCGGCGATGCTGCACAACGAGGAGCTGGTCCGCCTCTTCATGAAGGAGGGGCCGCCGGTCATCGTCCGCGCCGATCTGGAGACGGACGGGGAGGGCGTCTCCGGGTTGCGCTGGGCGGGCGGGCGCGGCCCGGACTTCCGCATCGAGCCCGGCACGCTCGCCCGCCTCACCGTGTCGGTGCGCGAACAGGCGCCCGCCTCGCTGGTGCTGCCCTTCCTCCGTTCGCTGATCGGGGCCTGAGATGGCCAACTGGTTCGGGCGCCGCGTGCGGACGCCGACCCTGCTCCAGATGGAGGCGGTCGAGTGCGGCGCCGCGGCGCTCGGCATCGTCCTGCACCACCATGGCCGCCACCCGCCGCTGGAGGAGCTGCGCGTCGAATGCGGGGTGTCGCGCGACGGCAGCAAGGCCAGCGACATCCTGCGCGCCGCCCGCCGCTACGGCTGCGAGGCCAAGGGCATGCGGCTGGAGCCGGCCGCCGCCCTGGAACTCCCCTTTCCCTTCATCGCCCACTGGAACTTCAACCACTTCCTGGTGGTGGAGGGGGTGCGGGGCGGCAGGGTCTTCCTCAACGACCCGGCCACCGGGCCGACCCGCGTGACGCTGGAGGCGTTCGACGCCGCCTTCACCGGCATCGCCCTCACCGTCGAGCCGGGCCCGGAGTTCCGCCGCGACGCCCGGCCGGCCGGCACGCTGCGCCAGTTCGTGCCGCTGCTGCGGCAGGCCGGGTCGGCGGTGCCGCTGTCGGTGCTGATCAGCCTGCTGCTGATCGTGCCGGGGCTGCTGATCCCGGCCTTCACCAAGGTCTTCGTCGACGACGTCCTGATCCACGAGAAGACCGACTGGCTGCGCCCGCTGATCGCCATCATGATCGTCACCGCACTGGTCTATGGCGCGCTCAGCTGGTTGCAGCAGCTCGTCCTGCTGCGGGCGCAGACGGCGCTTGCCGTCGGCGGCTCGGCGCGCTTCCTGTGGCATCTGCTGCGCCTGCCGGTCGAGTTCTTCACCCAGCGCCACACCGGCGACGTCGCCAACCGCGTCGCCGCCAACGACCGGCTGGCCGGGATCGCCGCCAACCAGCTGGGCGCCAGCGCGGTCAACGCCGTCACCGCGCTGTTCTACGCCCTGGTCATGCTGTCGCTCGACACGCCGCTGGCGCTGGCCTGCATCGCGCTCGGCACCACGAACCTCGCGGTGTGGAAGCTGCTGGCCCGCCGGCGCGAGGATGCCGGCCGCCGCCTCGCCCAGGATCTCGGCCGGTTCGAGAGCGCCACCGTCACCGGCATCCTCGCCATCGAGACGCTGAAGGCCACTGCCACCGACGACGACTATTTCGCCCGCTGGTCGGGCTTGCAGGCCAACCACAACGCCAACCAGCGCCAGCTCGGCGGCTACGGCCTCGCCACCGGCGCGGTCGAGCCGCTGATCGGCGGCCTGACCACCGCCGCCATCCTGGGGCTGGGGGGCCTGCGCGTGGTCGAGGGCGACATGACCATCGGCACGCTGGTCGCCTTCCAGATGCTGGTGCAGAGCTTCATGGGGCCGCTGTCCGCCCTGGTCGCCGTGTTCGGCACGCTGGTGGAGGCCAAGGCCGACCTCGCCCGCGTCGGCGACGTGATGCGCCATCCGCAGGCGCGGCCCTTCGCCGAGCCGGTCGGCGAATCCGGGGCGGAGCCGCGCCGCCTGGAGGGCCGCGTGACGCTGGAGGGTGTCGGCTTCGGCTACCAGCGCCACGCGCCGCCCCTGATCGAGGATTTCAATCTGGAGGTCGCGCCCGGCGCCCGTGTCGCCCTGGTCGGCGGTTCGGGCAGCGGCAAGTCGACGGTGGCGAAGCTGATCGCCGGCCTGCACCGGCCATGGAACGGCGTCATCCGTTTCGACGGGGTGCCGATGGAGGATGTGCCGCGTTCCACCCTGATCGCCTCGGTCGGGGTGGTCGGCCAGGAGATCCATGTCCTGTCGGGCAGCGTGCGCGAGAATTTGTCGATGTGGGATCCGACGCTGCCCGACCGCGCGCTGGCCGGCGCGCTGGCCGACGCCGACGTGATGGAAGTGGTGACGGCCCGCCCGCGCGGCCTGTCGGGGCTGATCGACGAGGGGGGCGCCAATTTCAGCGGCGGGCAGGCCCAGCGCCTCGCCATCGCCCGCGCGCTCGCCCGCGACCCGTCGGTCCTGATCCTCGACGAGGCGATGTCGGCGCTCGATCCGCTGACCGAGCAGCGCATCGACGAGGCGATCCGGCGGCGCGGCTGCACCTGCATCGTCGTCGCCCACCGGCTCAGCACGGTGCGCGACGCCGACGAGATCCTCGTGCTCGACCGTGGCCGGGTGGTCGAGCGCGGCAACCACGACGCGCTGATCGCCCGCGACGGCGCCTACCGCCGCCTGATGGGGGCGGAGTGACCGCGATGCTCGGTGACGCGATCCGGATCGGTGGCGAGCCCCTGACCCTGCTGGGCAACCGGCCATTGCGCCTCGATGGGGCGCGGCACCCGCTGCGGGTGACGGACGGGCGGGTCTCCGTCTTCGCGATCCACCTCGACGCGGGTGGCGGGCCGACCGGGACCCGCCGGCATGTCGTCACCGTCGGCGCGGACGACGCCTTGCCCGGCTGGCCGCGGCGCGGCACCGGCATCGGCCTGTTCGCCGTCGCCATCGGCGCCGCCCGGGCGGTTCCCTGGCCGCGTGAAAATCCGGAACCGGGCGAGGCCGGCCGGCTGGACGCGGTGCTGGCCGCCTTGGGCGCCGCCCGCGCGACGACCGGCATCCCGGCGGGGGCGCTGCGCGTCGGGCCCGGCGAGACGTGGCGGTTCGATCAGGCCCGGACGCTGGTCGGCCACCACGTTCTGTGGGCGGAGGTCGAGGGCGACCCCACGCCCCATCTGCTGACGCAGCGCTCCTGGCATCGGGTGGAGGCCGGCCGCGCCGTGCAGGGGCTGACCACGGCGGCGATGGTGGCCCGCCACGGCTGGGCGCCGGTCGACGCGGTGTGCGAGGAGGCCCTGCTCTGGCTCGCCGCCGAGATCGGCGTCGCCGGGCTGGAGGCCCGCGAGGGCATCGCCACACGCGGGGAGCACGACCGCAAGGCCATCGACGGCGCGCTGCGCGCCGCCGCCGGCATCCTGGGCGGTGCGGCCGCCGTCGAGGCGACCGCCATTCCCGACGACCCCGCCGCCGCCGCGCTGCACCGGGTGGCGCACGACCTCGGCATCCCGCTGCGCCCCCCGCCGGAGAGCCAGGGACCGGCGGCGGGCCATGCGCCGGAGGGCGGGGCCGGCGCCGACCTGATGGCCGTGGTTCAGCGCCATGCCCGCAGCGGCGGCTTCCGCTGCCGCGCCATCACCCTGCCCACGGGCTGGTGGCGCCGCGACATCCCGTCCTTCGTCGGCTCGTGGGCCGGAGGCGAGGGGGCGGACGGCGGCGCGGGGAACGGGGCGCCCTGCGCCGTGCTGCGCCGGGGCGTCCGACGCTACGAGGCCATCGATGCCGACGGTCGCCGCCACGCCGTGACCGCCGACGTCGCCCGCCGGCTGGCGCCGGGCGGGATCGCCCTCTACCGCCCGCTGCCGGCCCGCGCGCTGACACCGCTCGACCTGCTTTCGGCCGCCTTCCACGGCTCGGGCGGCGATGTCGGCGGGGCGGTGCTGCTCACCCTCGTCTCGGTGCTGCTCGGCCTGCTGACCCCGGTCGCCACCGGCGTGCTGGTCGACGAGGCGGTGCCCTTCGCCGAGACCGCCAGCATCCTGCACATGGCGCTCGGCCTCGCCGCCATCGCGGTGGGCAGCGCCATGTTCGCCCTGACCCGCGCCCTGCTGCTCCTTCGCTTCGAGGGCCGCGCCGACGCCCAGCTCCAGGCCGCCGTGTGGGACCGGTTGCTCCGTCTGCCGGCGGGGTTCTTCCGCCGCTTCCACACCGGCGACCTGCTGATGCGGGCGCTCGCCCCCACCCAGCTCCGCCGGGTGGTCGCCGACACGCTGCTGTCCACCGGGCTGTCGGGCGTCTTCTCCGTGGTCAATTTCGCGCTGATGCTGACCTACGATTCCCGCCTCGCCGTCGCGGCGCTGGGCGTCGCCGGGGTGGCGGCGCTGCTGCTGTCCCTCACCGGCCTGGTGCAGCTCCGCTTCGAGCGCCGCTCGGTCGAGCGCGCGGCCGAGACCTCATCGGCGCTGATCGACGTGCTGAACGCGCTGCCCACCGTCCGCGTCAACGGGGCGGAGGACCGGCTGTTCGCCCGCTGGCTGCGCCTGTTCGCCGCCCAGCGGCGGGAGGGCTTCCGCGTCGGGCTGGCCGGCGCCGTGTTCGCGGTGCTCAACGCGCTGGTGCCGCTGCTGTCCACCCTGGTGTTCTTCCTGGTCGTCGCGTCGGCCGCCAAGCCCATCCCGGTCGGCGATTTCGTCGCCTTCAACGCCGCCTTCGGGCAGTTCCTCGGGGCCGCGCTGGGCGTGGTGACCGCGCTCACCGCCTCGCTCGACGCGGTGCCGATCCTCAAGCGCATGCGGCCGATCCTCGACGCCGTGCCGGAAAGCACCGACGACAAGCCGGAGATCGCGGCGCTGCATGGCGCGGTGTCGGTCGGCGGCGTCACCTTCCGCTACGGCGACGGGCCGGCGGTGCTCGACGACGTCAGCCTCGACGCGCCGCCGGGGTCCTTCGTCGCCCTGGTCGGTGCGTCCGGCTCGGGCAAATCGACCCTGTTCCGCCTGCTGCTCGGCTTCGAGACGCCGGAGCGGGGGGCGGTGTCCTACGACGGGCGGTCGCTGGCCGACGTCGATCCCGCCTCGGTGCGCCGGCAGCTCGGCGTCGTGCTCCAGCGCGGCGCGCTGCTGCCCGGAAGCATCCTGGAGAACATCGTCGGCTCGGCCCCGCTCGGCCTCGACGACGCCTGGGAGGCGGTGCGGCTCGCCGGGCTCGAGGAGGACGTCAAGGCGATGCCGATGGGTCTGCACACCCTGCTGTCGGACGGGGCGGCGACGCTGTCGGGCGGTCAGCGCCAGCGCCTGATGATCGCGCGGGCCATCGTGCGCCGCCCGCGCGTCCTGCTGCTGGACGAGGCGACCAGCGCGCTCGACAACCGCACCCAGGCGATCGTCGCCGACAGTCTGGCGCGGCTGAACGCCACCCGGATCGTCATCGCCCACCGGCTGAGCACGGTGGTCCACGCCGACCTGATCTGCGTGATGGAGCGCGGCCGCATCGTGCAGCGCGGCACCCACCGCGAGCTGATGGAGCAGGACGGCCCCTTCCGCGCGCTGGCGCGCCGGCAACTGCTGGAGAGCGCCCCCTCCTGACCGGGGCCGGGCGGTCAGGCCGGCCCGGCCGGCTCCACCGGGTTGAGCGAGCCCATCCAGTGCCGGAGGACGCGGTCGGCGGCGCCGGCGTCCTTGGGCGCCAGCAGGCGGCGCATGGCGTCGGCGGTGTCGCGCGCCTCGCTGGGCGACAGGCCGTAGGCGGCGCGGAACGCCCGGCTGAACGAGGCTTCCGACCCGAAGCCCCAGTGCAGCGCGACGTCGATCACCCGCGTCCGCCCCGCCCGTGGCGCGACGAGGTCGGCGAGCGCCCGCGCCAGCCGGCGCCCGCGCACATGGGCCGCCACCCCGCCCAGCGGCTCGAACAGGCGGTAGAGGCTGGACCGCGACAGTCCGAAGTGGCGTCCGATGGCATCGCTGTCGAGGTCCGGCGTTTCGAGCCGCTCGTCGATGAAGCGCTTGATCCGCGCCAGCGTCGCCGCGTGCAGGTCGGCGACCGCGCGTTCTCGCGCGTCGAGCGCCGGCCCCAGGCAGGCGGCGACCAGACCGGCGGTGCCGCCCGCCACCGCCTGGGCCTCGCGGGCGGTCATGGCGGGAATCTGGTCGTGGAGCGTGCGCAGATGGTCGCCCAGCAGCGAGCCCATCGCCGACTCCCCCGGCAGGATCAGGCCGTGCAGCGCGTCCGGCGCCTTGACCAGGGGGGCGAGGCTCTCGCGCGGGACGACGATGGTGAGGTTGCGGAAGTCGCTGGCCCGCGTCGACAGCGGTTGCGTCATGTCGAGCACGCAGACGTCGCCCGTCCGCATCGTGACCTCCTGCCCCCCCACCGTGCCGGCGTAGCCGCCCTCCAGATAGACCTGGACCAGATAATGCTCGATGGCGCCGCGGGCGATGGTGGCGCCGTCGCGGTGGAAGCGCACTCCGGAACCGGCGGTGTCGGACAGCAGCAGCCCCCCCAGATGGTAGGTCCGCATCGATCCGGTGAAGCCGTCGGCGTCGTCGCGATGGGCCAGCTCCACGTCGAAGACGATCGAGAGGATGTCCCGCCACCGCTCGAAGCACGCACCCCCCGAAAGATCGCCACGGTCGAACGCCAGCACGGGAAGCTGGGGAGTGATCGGCGCCATCGCGTCATCCTGCATCGTCAGCGGTGTCTTCCGGGGTGGAGGCACTGACAGAGTGCATCACCGACCGCAACGTTTCCATATGATGCGGCTCCGGTCCGATCCTTTCCCGCTCAAAGGCGTCGGCGTCGGCGTCGTCGCCGCGCGGCGACGGTTCCGTTCAGTCCAGGGCGTTGCCGCGCAACCGCCGCAGCGCGTCCGTCCCGCGCAGGCCGGCCGCCAGCCCCGCCCCGGCCGCCGCCATGCCGACCGGGGCGGCCAGGAAGGCGGCCACGGCGACCATCCCCCCGGCCGCCGAGCCGGCATCGGTGACGCCCGCGACGACGGCCGTCCCGCCAAGCCAGCCCAGAGGTGCCGCCACCGCCGCCACCGCCGCGCCGAGAAGGGAAAACTCCAGCACCACGGCCAGGCCGATCGAACGCCGTCCGATCCCGAGGGCGTGCAGGATCGCCATCTCATGGAGCCGCCGTCTTGCGCTGTTGGCGATGGCGCCCAGCAGGACGAGGCCGCTCGCCCCGAGCGCGACGAACGACAGGCCGTCCAGCAGCCGGCGGACCTGATCGACGGTCGAGCGGAGCGTGCGCAGCAGCCCGGCCGTGCGCAGCGCGGCGGCGTCCGGGACGGCCGTCGCCATCGCCGCTTCCACCGCGGGCACGGCCGCCGCGCCGGACCAGACGGCGGCGACGAGGCTGTGGCGCGGCGGCTCGGCGAAGGGCGAGAGGATCACCGGAAAGTCCAGGTCGAGCCTTGTCCAGTCGATGCGCCGGAGATTGGCGACCGTCGCGGTCAGCGGACCATCCGCCAGGGCCAGGGTGACGGTGTCCCCCACCGCCAGACCCAGCCGGCCGGCCACCTGCGCGTCCAGCGAGGCGAGCGGCGGACCGTCGTAGGCCGGAGGCCACCATGTCCCCGCGACGACCCGGTCCGTCGCGGCGGGCCGGTCGCGCCAGGACAGGCCCCGGTCGCCACGCACCGCCCAGGCCACGGAGCGCGGGACATCCGCCTCGGTCACGGGGATCCCGTTGACGCGGCTGATCCGGGCGTGGAGGAAAGGCGCCGTCTCCACCCGCTCGACCCCGGACAGGGCGGAGAGGCGCTCCCGCACGTTGCGGTCGGCGTGGGGGGCGACGTTCAGGAAGATGAGGGACGGCGTTTCGGCCGGAAGCGTCGCCTCGACATGCTCGACCGCCGCCGTTCCGGTCACGCCGACCGCCACCAGCACGGTCAGCCCGACGCCCAGGGCCACCGCGACCGGAACCGTCGGCGCTCCGGGCCGCCCGAGGTTGGCGACGGCCAGACGGACCAGCGGCCCACGGCCTCGCGCCAGGCGGCGGGCGGCCAGGGCGAGGCCGTGCCCGAGGAGCGCAAAGCCGGCCGCCACCGCCCCGGCGACCGACAGGAAGCCCGCGACCGCCAGCGGCATGCCCGTCCAGGCGGCGAGCAGGCCGGCGAGCGACAGCCCGAGAACGCCGACGGCCATGCGGATCCGCCATCCATGCCGCCATCCGCGCCATTGCCGGGGAGGGCTCCCGGGGCTCCGCCAGATCGCGGCAGGGCTCGTTCCGACCGCGCGGCCCAGCGGCGGCAGGGCGCAGAGGAGCGCCGCAAGGAGGCTCACCGTCGCGGACAGCAGAAAGGCCGGCGGATGGAGGGCGCCCGCCGTTTCCGGAAGCCAATCGAGCGGCAGCGCGTGTGCCACCGCGCCGGCGAGGCCGGCTCCGGCCGCCAGCCCGATCAGGAGCGCGACGGCGACCACGAACAAGGTCTGCAACAGAAAGGCTGTGAAGAGAAGGCGCGGTGAACCGCCCGACGCCTTCAGCGCGGCGATCACCGGCAACCGCCGGTCGAGATGCGCCGACAGCGCGCGACCGATCCCCACGCCACCGACCAGGGTGATCGACAGCGCCCCCAGCAGCAGCAGGGTGCGGGCGAGCTGGACCGTGCGGTCGACGCCGGGGATGCCGTGTGCGGCATCGACGATCCGCCAGCCGGCGTCGGGAAAGCGGCGCTCCAGGTCACGCAGGACGGTGCCGGAGCGGCCTTTCTCCGGCAGGAGAAGGCGGTAGTACCAGTAGACCGGCGCTCCGGGGCCGGCGAGTCCGGTCGCCGCCAGGGCGGGGCGGGCGACGACGACCCGCGGGCCGAGGGAGAAGGCGCGGAACGCCCGGTCCGGCTCATGCCCCAGCACGGCGCGGATCACGACCTCCCCCACGCCGATCCGCAGCCGGTCCCCGATCCCCAGCCGCAGCGCGTCGAGAAGGTCGGCGGAGACCGCCGCGCCCCAGAACCCGTCCCGATGGGCCACGGCGGCGGCGAGGGAAGCCGCGCCGGAGACGGTTGCCGCGCCGACGAGCGGATAGGCCCCGTCGACCGCCTTCAGCTCGACCAGGATCCGGGCGCTGCCGCTCACCGTCCCGGCGGCCGGTCTCAGTTCCGCCGTTTCGCTGACCGTGCCCGCCGCCTCCAGGAAGGCCCGCTGCTCCGGCGTCGCCGGGGCGTGGAAGAGGCGCACGGACAGGTCGCCGCCGACGGCCTCGCGGGCGGACGCCTGCATCCCGTCGAGCACGGCGCCGCCGAGCGAACCCACGGCGGCCATCATGGCGGTGCCGAGCGCCACCCCGAGGACGACGATCCACAGGCCGGCGGTCCCGCCACGCAGGTCCCGCCACGCCAGCCTCAACGCGATGCGCAGGAAGGTCATGCCGGAACCATCGTGGAGGTCCGGCGGCGTGGCAACCACCGGCGTGGCGTTTCCCGCCCGCTTTCCGGCTTCATGTCTCCGGCCTACGCCTCCGGCTTCACCAGATCGCGGTAGGCGTGCCAGCTCGCGTGGCCGATCAGCGGCAGGGCGACGATCAGGCCCAGCATCGCGGTGGCCAGCCCGATGCCGGTGATCAGCACGATCAGCCCGGCCCACAGCATCATGGCGCGCGGATTCCTCAGGACCGCCATGATCGAGACCAGCGCCGCCGCGAAGATGTCCTCCTGGCGGTCGAGCATCATCGGCAGGGCCGTCACGTTGGTGACGAAGGCGATGGCGGCGAAGGCGAAGCCGAGCGCCGTGACGAACAGCGTGAAGGCGATGCCGTCCAGCGTGAAGGTCTGCGCCAGCAGGCTGGACAGGGTCATCGACACGTAGGGGAAGAACAGCGCGAAGGCGATGACGTTCAGCCGGATCCAGATCATCATGAACAGCATCAGCACCAGCCCGGCCGTCAGGATGTGATAGGGGTTGGCCCGCCACGCCATCAGCGCCCGCCCGAAGCGCGGCTTGCGGCCCTCCTCCACATCCTTCGACACCTGATAGAGGCCGAGCGTCAGCAGCGGCGCCACCAGCAGGAAGGCGCCGATCATCGGCGCGATCAGATAGGCCATCCCCGCCAGCGTCAGCCCGGCGGTCAGCGCGAAGCCGATGGCGACGAACAGGGCGCCGTAGGCCATGCTGACCCACCCGGCCGCCCGCATGTCGGCCCAGCCCCTCCACAGCCAGCCGACGACCTGGGACGGCGCGATCGCGCACACCCGGTCCTCGTAGGGGAGGCCGGCAAGGGACGAAGGGGCGGTCGGTCGCGTGTCGGTCATGTCCTGTCTCCACCTGTCATCGGAACGGAATCTGGTGTGTCGGGAGGCTGTTGAAAGTTGGTATGACGAATTATTTAGTAACGAATCTTTTTGCGTATCCGGCAACCGGAAAAAAAGCGGCGGCGGCACGGGACGGCACCGCCGCCGTCACATCCGCCATTGTGCGCCCCTTGCGAATGGGGGCAGAAATCGCCTGTCCGCGATCTGGGAACACCGAAGGCATCCATGGAGTCGACCATCACGCGGCCCGGCGTCCGGCGGCACAAGCCCGCGTCGCGTCGCCGCCGCTCCGCCTTGCGGCTCGTCGCGCTGGCGGTCTGGCTCGTTGCCGGCCAGAGCGCCGCCCAGACTGCCGCCCAGACCGCCGCCACCGCGCAGGCCGTCGCTCCGCCCATCCGTGTCGGCGTGCTGGCCTACCGGGGCGGCGACCACGCGAACGCCGCCTGGGAGCCGACCGTCCGCTATCTGGCCGAGCGCTTTCCGGAGCGCGGGGCCGAGATGGTTCCCCTGGACCTGCTCGGCATGGACACCGCCGTTCAGGCGGGCAGCGTCGATTTCGTGCTGACCAACACCGGCAACTACGTGGAGCTGGAGGCGCGCCACGGCGTGACGCGCATCGCCACGCTGCACTCCGCGCGGGCCGGGGCGTCGGGGGCCGCGATCGGCTCCGCCGTGATCGTCCGGGCCGACCGTTCGGACATCCGCGAGCTGGGCGACCTGAGGGGGCGGACCGTGATGGCGATCGACCCGGACGCCTTCGGCGGTTTCCAGATCGCCTGGGGGGCGATGCTGGAGGCCGGGGTCGATCCCTACCGCGACCTGAGGGAGCTGCGCTTCTCCGGCTTTCC
This sequence comes from Azospirillum agricola, assembly GCF_017876095.1. Classification (GTDB taxonomy): domain Bacteria; phylum Pseudomonadota; class Alphaproteobacteria; order Azospirillales; family Azospirillaceae; genus Azospirillum; species Azospirillum agricola. The sequence continues at coordinate 169,126 of NZ_JAGINM010000014.1, read as the reverse complement.
GGTGGACCGGGTCGCCTTCGCGGTCGGCGAGGGGGAGGTGGACGCCGGCATCCTGCGGGCCTGCGTGCTGGAGGAACTGGCGGCGGAGGGCCGCGTCGACGCCGGCCGGTTCCGGGTCCTGGGGGGCGGGGCGTCGCCGGGCTTCGGCTGCGCCCTGTCCACCGGCCTGTACCCGGACTGGCCCCTGGCGCGGCTCGCCTCGACGCCGGAGGAACTGGCGAAGGCGGTCGTCGTCGCCCTGTTCCAGATGCCCGGCGACCATCCGGCGGCCAAGGCCGGCGGCTACGACGGCTGGACGGTGCCGCTCGACTACCAGCCGGTCCACGCCCTGTTCCGCTCCCTGCGCATCGGGCCGTACCGCTCCCTGCGCGAGGTCTCGCTCGTCGAGCTGGCGCGCGAGCATTGGGAATGGCTCGCCGCCGGCGCGCTGGCGCTGCTGTGGTGGGCGGTGCATTCCCTGCGGGTGGAGCATCTGATCAAGGTGCGCACCGCCGAGTTGCGGGCGGCCAACCGCGACCTCCGGCACGAGATGGCCGAGCGGCGCCGCGCCGAGGAGACCGCGCGCGAGCGGCAGAAGGAGATGGACCATGTCGCCCGCCTCTCCATCCTCGGCGAGATGGCCAGCAACCTCGCCCACGAACTGAACCAGCCGCTCGGCGCCATCGCCAACTACGCCCGCGGCTGCACCCGGCGCCTGGAGACGGGGACGGCGGAACCCGCCCAGCTGGCGGAGATCACCCGCGCCATCGCCGAGCAGGCGGAGCGCGCCGGGCACATCATCGCGCGAATCCGCGGCTTCGTGCGCAAGCGGGCCGCCCGGCCGGAGCCGATGGATCTCAACGAGGCCGTCCGCGCGGCGATCCTGCTGTGCGAGCCCCGCGCGCGGGGCGACGGCGTCGCCATCCGGCCGGACCTCGCCGACGGCCTGCCGCCGGTCGTGGCGGACGGCGTCCAGATCGAGCAGGTCGTCCTGAACCTGATCAAGAACGCCCTCGACGCCCTGGAGGGCGCGGCGTCCGGCGCACCGCCGATCACGGTCCGCACCGGGCTCGACGGGGAAGGGCGGGTCGAGGTCGCCGTGGCCGACCGGGGCCCCGGACTGACCGGCGATGCGCGGTCCCGCCTGTTCGATCCCTTCTTCACCACCAAGCCGGATGGCATGGGGCTGGGGCTGTCGATCTGCCGCACCATCGTGGAGGCCCATGGCGGCCATCTTTGGGCCACCGACAACCAGGGGGAGGGGACCGTGATGCGCTTCGTCCTGCCCGCCGCGACCGGCGGGCAAAGGATCGCCGGCAAGGAGCCGCGCCATGCCGTCTGACACCAGCCGCGCCGCCGCCGACCGGATCGTCGCCAACCGCGTCGTCTACGTCGTCGACGACGATCCGGCCATGCGGCACTCGCTGGCCTGGCTGATCGGGTCGCTCGGGGTGCCGGTGGAAAGCTTCGGTTCGGGCGAGGAGTTCATCCGCGCCGTCCGCCCGGACCATCCGGGCTGTCTCGTGACCGACGTGCGGATGCCGGGGATGAGCGGGCTGGAGTTGCAGGACACGCTCGCCCGCGCCGGGTCGCTGCTGGCGGTGGTGGTCATCACCGGCCACGCCGACGTGCCGATGGCGGTGCGGGCGCTGCGGGCGGGGGCCGTCGATTTCATCGAGAAGCCGCTGAACGACCAGATGCTGCTGGACCGGGTCCACGAGGCCCTGGAATCCTCGCACCGGGCCTGGGCCGTGCGGGCGCGCAAGGAGGAACTCCGCGCCCGGCTGGCGCGCCTGACCCCGCGCGAGCGGCAGGTCGCCGATCTGGTCGTCGCCGGCAAGCTGAACAAGGTGATCGCCGCCGAGATCAATCTCAGCCTGAAGACGGTCGAGGTCCACCGGCACAATGTGATGGAGAAGCTGGAGGTCGCCTCGGTCGCCGACCTGACCCGGTTGCTGATCGAGGCCGGCTCCCAGTGATCCCCTGCGGCATGGCGTCACTGGGGAAAACCCCAAAAACTCTGGCGATAGCCCCAATGGGAGGCGGCTGACCGGTCCGCCTATCCTGGGCGCCCAAGGGGGTCGCGGAGCGCGACGCCCGTCAATCCAGGCGCGAGGGGACCGGCCATGGACCGATCACGACGGAATTTCTGCCTTGGCGCCGGGGCCGTGGCGGCGGGCGCGGCATCGCTGGAGCCGGCGCCGGCCGCCGCGATCCAGGCCCGTCGGGGCGGCGATCCGGCGCACCGCTGGGGCATGGTGGTCGATGTGCGCAAATGCGTCGGCTGCCAGGCCTGCACGGTCGCCTGCATCATGGAGAACGACGTCCCGGAAAACAGCTTCCGCACCATCGTCTCGACCTACGAGGTGACGGAGCGGGGCAAGGCCGGCTCCACCATGCTGCCGCGCCTGTGCAACCATTGCGAGGACGCGCCCTGCATCCCCGTCTGCCCGACCGGCGCCACCTTCCAGCGCAGGGACGGCATCGTGGTGGTCGACAACAGCGTCTGCGTCGGCTGCGCCTACTGTGTCCAGGCCTGCCCCTACGATGCGCGCTTCATCAACCACGAAACCCAGACCGCCGACAAATGCACCTTCTGCGTCCACCGGGTGGACGCCGGGCTGCTGCCCGCCTGCGTGGAGACCTGCGTCGGCGGCGCGCGAATCTTCGGCGACCTGAACGACCCGGACAGCAGCGTGTCGCGCCTCGTCCGCGAGGCCGACCCGAAGGTGCTGAAGCCGGAGCAGGGCACCCGGCCACGGGTCTTCTACGTCGGCCTCGACCCGAAATTCCAGGGCAAGGTGGACGGCACGCCGACCCTGTGGCGCCCCAGCGCGCACGCCGACCGCGCCCACGCCGAGAAGGAGCACGCGTGATGGACACCAGCATCGTCGAGCTCATCAACGTGACCCGCGAGGTCGCGTGGCTTCCCTGGGCCGTGCAGTATTTCTTCCTGATCGGCCTGTCGGTCGGCGGCCTGCTGCTGAGCCTGCCCGGCTACGCCTTCGCCACCACCTTTGCTCAGGAGGGCTGGCGCCGGCTCGGCCGGCTGGCCCTGCTGGTGGCCCTGACCTGCGGGCTGGCGGCGCCGGTGGCGCTGCTGTCCGACCTGCACCAGCCTGGCCGCTTCTGGCACTTCTACGTCGTGTTCCGCCCGAGTTCCTGGATGTGGTGGGGCTCGGTCTTCATCCCCTTCTACGTCACCGGGCTGCTGGTCTACGCCTGGGCCTGCCTGCGCGAGGAGTTGCAGGAGCATGGCCGGGTCGACAGCCGTCTCGCCGCTCTCTACCGGCTGGCCGCGCTCGGCGGCGGGCGCGACGACCGGCTGATCCGCGCCACCGGCCTCGTCGTCCTGGGCGGGGCGGCCCTGGTCGCCCTCTACACCGGCGTCGAGGTCGCGGTGGTCAAGGCGCGCCCGCTGTGGCACACGCCCATCCTGCCGCTCCAGTTCCTGACCACCGCGCTGGCCGGGGCCGCCGGGCTGGTGCTGGTGCTGAACCGCTTCGCCGCCGGCAACGACCGCGGCGTCGAACGGCTTGCCAACCGGCTGCTCGCCGGCTTCCTGGGAGCGGTGATGCTGTTCGGCGGGCTGTGGCTGGCGCTCGGCCTGTCCGGGATCGAACGGACGCACGCCGAGGCGCTGGAGAGCGTGGCGAACTCCGAAGCATGGCGCGTCACCGCGCTGTGGGCCGTGCTGGCGACCGTGGTGCCCTTCGCGATCGCCGTCGCCAGGCCGGTGGGAAGCGGCCTGCTGACCGGGCTGATCGCCGTGCACGGCGCCTGGATGTTCCGCTGGACCGTGTTCATCGGCGGGCAGACCGTGCCGAAGACCGGCGCCGGCTTCTACGAGTACGCGCTTCCGGCCGGTCCGGACGGCCTGCTCGGCATCGTCGGCACCGCCGGCCTGTGGCTCTTCCTGCTTCTCGTCATCACCGCCTTCCTGCCGGTCCCGCCCGATCCGGCGTCGCGCCCGATGTCCCGGCCGCTGCGCGCCATGGCCGCCGAATGACCGGGCGCGGGATCAAAGGAGTTTCCACCATGTCCATCTCCCCCAAATCCATTTCCCGTCGCATCCTCTTGAAGACCACCGCCGCGGGCGGCGCTCTCGCCGCCTTCGTCGGCGGCTTCTCCGAAACCGGCCGCAAGCTGGTCAGGGGCGCCTGGGCCGGGGAGCGGCCCGCCGACCCGATCTCCGGCAACGCGCCGGCGCCCGAATTCCGCGTCGATCCGGCGAGCGGCGACATCGCCCTCAATCCAGACCAGATCGTCGCCAACGTCGCCTGCCTCGGCTGCACCACGCTGTGCGGCGTGCGGGTGCGGGTCGACGTCGCGAGGAACAGGGTGCTGCGGGTCGCCGGCAACCCCTACAACCCGCTGTCCACCGACCCGTTCCTGCCCTACGGCACGCCCATCAAGGAAAGCTTCCGGTCGCTGTCGCGGCTGGACGAGAAGGGGCTCCAGGGCCGTTCGACCGCCTGCGGGCGCGGCAACGCGGCGCTGGAGATGCTGACCTCGCCCTTCCGGATCACCACGCCGATGAAGCGCGTCGGCCCGCGCGGCTCCGGCAAATGGGAGCCCATCGCCTTCGACCGGCTGGTCGAGGAGATCGCGGAGGGCGGCGATCTGTTCGGCGAGGGGCCGGTCGAGGGGCTGCGGAGCCTGCGCGACCTGAAGACGCCGATCGATCCGGCGGCGCCGGAGCTGGGCGCGAAGGTCAACCAGGTGGCCCTGCTGTCCTCGGTGAACGACGGGCGCGAGCCCTTCGTGCGCCGCTTCTTCAACCAGGCGTTCGGCACCATCAACTTCGTCGGCCATGGCTCCTATTGCGGCGGCGCCTACCGTTCCGGCTCGGGCGCGGTGTTCGGCGACGCCAAGGCGATGCCGCACGCCAAGCCGGATCTCCAGAACGCCGAGTTCGTGCTGTTCATCGGCACCGCCCCGTCGAACGCCGGCAACCCGTTCAAGCGGCAGGCCATGCTGCTGGCCAAGGGGCGCACCGACGGCGTGCTGAACTACGTCGTCGTCGATCCGGTGCTGACCAACGCCGACAACCGCGCGGTCGGCGGGCGCTCCGACTGGATTCCGATCCGGCCGGGCACCGACGGCGCGCTGGTCATGGGCATGATGCGCTGGATGTTCGAGAACGGGCGCATCGACGCCAAGTACCTGTCCCAGCCCAACGGCAAGGCGGCGGAAGCCGCCGGCGAGGCGGGCTGGTGCAACGCCACCCATCTGGTGATCGTGCGGAAGGGCCACCCGCGCGAGGGACGTCTGCTGCGCGCCTCCGACATGGGCTGGGTGACGCTGGACGAGACGGAGCGCTACGGCGCCAAGGACGCTTTCGTGGTGCTGGACACCGACGGCAAGCCCGTCGCGCACGACGCCCTGGCGGCGGCGGCGACGCTGTTCCACGACGGTCCGGTGGCGACACCGTCGGGCGAGGTGGCGGTGAAGACCGGCCTGACCCTGCTGCGCGATGAAACCATGAAGATGGACCTGCCCGGTTGCGCGGAGGTCTGCGGCGTCCCCGCCGACGTCATCGCCGGTCTGGCCCACGAGTTCACCAGCCATGGCAAGAAGGCCGCCGCCAACGCGCATGGCGGCATGATGGCGGGCAACGGCTTCTACAACGCCTTCGGCGTGGTGACGCTGAACACGCTGATCGGCAACCTGAACTGGAAGGGCGGCACCATCGTCGGCGGCGGCCGCTTTCCGGACGAGCAGGACGGCCCGCGCTACAAGCTCGCCAGCTTCCCCGGTCAGGTGAAGCCCTCGGGCATCGCCATCAGCCGCCCGGTCCCCTACGAGCGGTCGAGCGAGTTCAAGGCGAAGAAGGAGGCGGGCAAACCCTACCCGTCCAGGGCGCCCTGGTACCCCAACGCGCCGCAGCTGACGACCGAGTATCTGACCAGCGGCCTGGTGGACGGCTACCCGTACCCGCTGAAGGCGCTGGTGCTGTGGAACAGCAACCCGGTCTACGGCATTCCTGGAATCCGCGCCGCGGTGGAGGCGAAGCTGCGCGACCCGAAGGCGCTGCCGCTGATCGTCGCCATCGACCCCTTCATCAACGAGACCTCGGCCTTCGCCGACTATCTCGTGCCCGACACGGTGCTGTACGAGACCTGGGGCTGGGCGGCGCCCTGGGCCGGCGTGCCGACCAAGACGACGACCGCGCGCTGGCCGGTGGTCGATCCCCGCACCGACGCGTTGGCGGACGGGCGGCACGTCCAGATGGAGAGCTTCCTCATCGCCATGGCCAAGCGCCTCGGCCTGCCGGGCTTCGGTCCGGACGCCATCGAGGACATGGCGGGCAACACGCATCCCCTGGAACGGCCGGAGGACTGGTACCTGCGCGGCGGCGCCAACATCGCGTGGCTGGGCAAGCAGCCGGTGCCCGACGCCAGCGACGAGGACATCGCGCTGTCCGGGGTCGGGCGCGTGCTGCCCGCGCTGAAGACGGTGCTGAAGCCGGAGGAATGGCGCAAGGTCGCCTTCATCCTTGCCCGTGGCGGCCGTTACCAGAACCAAGCGGAGGGCTTCGAGGGCGACAAGGCGACCCACCGCTTCGCCAAGCCGCTGCTCGTCTACAACGAGGCGCTCGGCGCCTCGAGGAGCAGCGTCACCGGCCGGCGCTGGACCGGCACGGCGGCTTGGATGGCGCCCGTCTTCGCCGACGGCACGCCGGTGGACCGCGTCCACAGGCCGGCGGACTGGCCCTTCCGTCTGGTCAGCTCGAAGTCGGTGCTGGTCAGCGCCTACACCATCGCCGCCAGCCGCCTGCGCCATCTGCACCCGGAGAACCCGGTCGGCATCAACGCGGAAGACGCCCGGAGCCTCGGCATCGAGACCGGCGACCGCATCCGCATCGCGACACCGGGCGGTGCCGAGCTGGCGACCGCCATCGTCCGCCACGGTGTCATGCCGGGCGTGCTGGCGGTGGAGCACGGCTTCGGCCACAAGGAGTACGGTGCCCGTCCGCACGTCATCGGCGGCAGAAGCCAGCCTGCGGTCCCGGAGATCGGCGCGGGCGTCAACCTCAACGACCTCGGCCTCGCCGACCCGACCCGCCAGGGAGCGTCGGTGTGGGTCGATCCCGTCGCGGGGACGGCCGTCCGCCAGGGCATTCCGGCGCGTCTGGAGCGTATCGCCGCCGCGGCATGAGTCAGCGTGGCGAGGCCTATGCCGTTGGCCATGGCGGATCGGCGGAACCGCCGAGTCTGGGCGGGGCGGACCGTTGGCGGTAGAACGCATTTCCGAGCGTTCTTCGACCAAGCTCCTGTTTTCCCGGTGCTTTCTCCGAATTAGCTTTGGATGGCACGACCGAGACCGGCGGCACCCCGAATGGCGGGGCCGCCCTTCACAGCAGGGAACCCGGCCATGACCCCGACCACCGTTGTCCTCGTCGACCCGAACCGTCTGTTCCGCGAGGGAATGAAGCGGTTGTTCGACGGCTCGCGCTTCCAGATCGTCGGCGAGGCCGCCGATCCGCGCGCCACCGTCGCGTCGCAGGCCGCGATCCTGCTGATCGACCCGGTGGAGGACCTCACCTCCGACACCGTCCAGACGCTGCGCGCCGCGCATCCGAAGGCCCGCCTCGTGGTGCTGACCGGCGAACTGGACGCCCAGCGCCTGACCAGCGCGCTGAAGGCCGGCGTCGACGGCTATCTGCGCAAGGACATCGCCAGCGAGGCGCTGATGCAGTCGCTGACCCTGGTGACGATGGGCGAGAAGGTGTTCCCGACCGACCTCGCCGCCCTGCTGATCGGCGGCCGTGGCGAGGCCCTGGTCGAGGAACCGGCCCCGCGCAAGGGACTGTCGCAGCGGGAGCGGCAGATCCTCCAATGCCTGCTGCGCGGCCACAGCAACAAGATGATCGCCAACCATCTGGCCATCACCGAGGCGACGGTGAAGGTCCACCTGAAGAGCCTGCTGCGCAAGATCAACGCCTCCAACCGCACCCAGGCCGCCATCTGGGCGATGAACAACGGCATCGGCCAGGATGCCGCCGAGACGGCGGCCATGCCCGTCTGACCCAGGCCGACCGGCCTTCGTCTTCACCGGTCGGGGCTCCGGCTCCGCCGGTTCCGCCGGGTTCATCGGGGCGACCGTGCCGTCATGGCGCGGTCGCCTTTTTCTTGGGCGCGCGGCGGATGGCCGACGGCGCGGTTCGCCGGCCTCCCCGGCGGGCGCGTCACCAGGGAGCGAGGGCGTTCGGACGCCCGGTCTCCGCATCCCTGAAAAAACCGCGCCAGTTCCTTCCCCTCCACCCGTGCAAGGAAGCGTTCGACCCCACCCAAGGAGCCCCGCCATGACGACCACGCCGGCAAACACCGTCTTCCTGCGTGTCGATCCGGTGGAGGTTCTGGAGGGCTTTGCCGCCGAGCTGGACGCCCACGCCGCCGCCGCGGCGAAGGCCGTGCGCGAGGGCCGCGCGCGCGACGCCCTGCTGGCGGCCGGCGCCATGCAGTCGCTGCTCGCCGCCTGGAAGGATCGGCTGGCCGATGCGTTGGGGCAGGCGCGCAGCAAGCGCGTGCCGCCCGCCGTCCGCGCCGCCGCCCGGCGGGCCGCCGCGCGCGTGCTGCCGGTGCTGCGCGACCCGATGCGCGAGATGGAGGCGCGGATCCGCATTCACCGCGACCGGCAGGCTGCCATTGGTGCCGCCCTGCGCGCCGCCTCCACCGCCCCGGCGATGTCCTACGGCGCCAGCGCCCGCTACGGCGTGCGGGTGGGGGAGCGCACGGTGCGCCACGCGCTGGCCGTCACCGTCTGACGCCGCGAGCCCGCCCCCACATCCCCCCGTTCTTCCGGAGACGCCGCCATGTCCCTTCGTGTCGCGGGTTCCATCGCCACCTCGGCGCTCCGCACGGCGGAGGTCGGCATGGCGGTGGCCGCCTCCAACGTCGCCAACGCCGGCACCGACGGCTACACGCGCAAGGTGGCGTCCAACGCCACCAGCGACACCGCCGTCGGCTACGCCAGCGTCGACGTCGCCAGGATCGGCAGCACCGTCAACCAGTTCCTGCTGAAGACCATCGTCACGGCGATGTCCGGCCTGGGCGCCGCGGAGACCCGCAACAGCTACCTGGACCAGCTCCAGTCGGCGATGGGCAGCGTGACGGCCGACGAGGACAGCGGCGGCAGCGACCTCGGCTCAATGATCAACGCGGTGGCCGACGTCGCCGCCACGCTCGCCACCTCGCCGGAAAGCCAGAGCGCCAAGGCGGCCGTCGTGCAGTCGGTCTCCGATCTGGCGGAGAGCCTGCGCAACATCTCGGCCTCGGTGCAGGCGCTGCGCGCGCAGGCCGACGACGGGATCGCCACCACGGTCGACAGCATCAACCGGTCGCTGGGCACGCTCGACGACCTCAACGGCCGCATCGTGAAGGGCAGGGCGCTCGGCCAGAACACCGCCGACCTGGAGGACCAGCGCAACGAGGCGCTGAAGGGCCTCGCCGAGACCATCGGCGTCACCTACCAGATCGACGGCAACGGCCTGATGCGCATCTCGACGACATCCGGCAAGTCGCTGCTGGATTCCTCGGTCCACGCGCTGTCCTACACGGCGGCGGCCTCGGTCGGCGCCGGCACGCTCTACAGCCCGACCGGGACCAGCGGCTTCCAGGGCATCATGATCGACGGCATCGACATCACGACGTCGCTGAAGGGCGGCACGCTGAGCGCGCTGGTCGCGTTGCGCGACACCGACCTGCCGGCGCAGCAGGCGCAGCTCGACGAGCTGGCGACGACGCTGAAGGAGTCGCTGAACGCCATCCAGAACCAGGGCACCGCCTACCCGCCGCCGCAGAGTCTGACCGGAACCGCGACAGTCGCCGGCACCGACGCGCTGGCCGTCACCGGCGGCACGTTGCGCGTCGCCGTCACCGACGCCACGGGCACGGCGGCGGAGGTGCTCGACATCGACCTGTCGACGATGGCGACCATGCAGGACGTCGTCGACGCCATCAACATGATGGGCAACGCCAACGCCTCGATCTCCACCGACGGCAAGCTGGTCATCTCGGCCAACGGCGCCGGCAGCGGCATCGCGCTCGGCGGCGACGGCGGGGCGTTTTCGGCCGCCTACGGGATGAACGACCTGCTGACCGGCTCCGGAGCCTCGGACATCCGGATTTCCAGTGCCGTCGGGGCCAACAGCGCGCTTCTGGCAACCGGGGCGCTGTCGGCGGCGTCGGGTCTGGCGGCGGGGGACACCGCGCTGACCAGCGGCGACGGGTCGGTGGCGCGCTCGCTCAGCGCCGCCTTCTCCGCCTCGCGCGGCTTCGACGCGGCGGGTGGGCTCGCCGGCCGCAGCACCAGTTTCGCCGGCTACGCCGGGGCGGTCATCCAGAGCGCGGCGACGCTCGCCGCCAAGGCGGCGACCGCCTACGAGAGCCAGAGCAGCTACGCCAACGGCCTGGAGACGAGTTTCGCGTCCCAGAGCGGCGTCAACGTCGACGAGGAGACCGCGGCGATCTCCACCCTGCAATCCGCCTACGAGGCCGCCGCGGCGGTGATGTCGGCGTTGCAGGAGATGTTCGACGCGGCGCTGAACATGGTCCAGTAGAGGAGACCGCGATGGAACGGGTCGCGACCTACAACCACCAGAACACGCTCGTCCAGTACATGATGAAGGCGGAGGCGAAGGTCGCCGCCGAACAGGTGCGTTCGGCCAGCGGTCTGAACTCGACCGACTACAAGGGCATCGCGACGGACAGCGGCCGGCTCGTCAATCTGGAAAGCCACTACAGGCGGCTGGAGCGGTACATCGACGAGGGCGAGGTCGTGAACGGCCGGATCCAGAGCATGTACGACGCGGTCGGCGGCATGGCCGACCTGACGTCGCGGCTCAGCGCGCTGGTGGTCGGGCTCCAGGGCAACAACGCCGCCGGGGTCGAGGGCGTCGTCGCCGAGGCGGCGGAGCTGATGAAGGAGTTCGCCGGTCTGCTGAACACCCGGCAGGAGGGGCGCTACCTGTTCGCCGGCGGGCGCACCGACCAGCCGGCCGTGACCATCGACGGCGCCGCCTACCCGGCGGCGACGACCGTGCCGTCGAGCGCCGACACCCGCTATTACCAGGGCGATTCGACGGTCGCGCATTTCCAGGCGGCCGACGATCTGATCCTGTCCTATGGCGTGACGGCGAACGAGCCCGGCTTCGAGAAGGCGCTGCGCGCCTTCAACCTGCTCGCCAACCTGGCGACCAATCCGGTGGACACCGCCGTTCTCGACGAGGTGACGAGGCTCGCCTCGGATTCGACCGACGCGCTGGCGGTGACGCAGGCCAGGCTGGGCGCGGCCAGCGCCTCGCTGGAGCGCACCATCGACCGCCACGTCGACGAGCAGCTCGTGCTGCAAAGCCACGTCGACGACATCCGCAGCGTCGATCTGGCGGAATCCACCACCCGCCTGTCGCAGCTCCAGGCCTCGCTGGAGGCGACGATGAGCCTGATGAAGATCCTCGAAGAGAACAATCTGTCCAAGTACCTGTGACGGCTTCGCTTTTCCTCCCTCTCCCGCCCCTGGGGAGGGAATTCGGGGGAGAGGAAAAAATCGAAGGCACCGCGAAAAACCCCGCCAGCTTTCGGTCCACCGCCCGTGAGTCCCTGTGAGGGTCGCCGAAACGGCCCGGTTCGATCCAGGAGACCACACCATGCCCGTCATCACGACCAACACCGCCTCCAACTCGGCCCTCCGGTACCTGAACATCAACTCCGACAACCAGGCGAACTCGGTGTCCAAGATCGCCAGCGGGTCGCGGATCACCAAGGCGTCGGACGACGCGGCCGGTCTGGCGGTCGGCACCTCGCTTCAGTCGGACATCACGGTGCTGAACCAGGCCGCCACCAACGCCTCGCACGGCTCGTCGATCCTGCAAACCGCCGACGGCGGCATGTCCAGCATCTCCGACATCGTGCAGCGCATGCGCTCGCTGGCGACCCAGGCGCTGTCCGGCTCGGTCACCGACAACGAGCGCACCTATCTCGACGCCGAGTTCCAGCAGCTCCAGGACGAAATCGACGGCATCGCGTCGGGCACGCGATTCAACGACGAATCGCTGCTCGACGGCACCGAGAACTGGGCGACCGGCGTCGATTTCCGCGTCGGCACCACGGCCAACGACAAGATCACCGTGTCGATCGCCAACGTGACGACCACCGGGCTCGCCATCAACACCAACGACATCACCAGCTCGGCCAACGCCGCCACCGCGCTGACCGCGCTGGACGCGGCGGTCACCACCCTGTCGGACGCCCGCGCCGACGTCGGCGCGCTGATCTCGCGCTTCGAGTTCCGCAGCGACATGATCGACACGACCATCGAGAACACCGAGGCGGCGCAGTCCGCCATCATGGACGTCGACGTCGCCGCCGAACAGTCGAAGCTGGCCTCGACCAAGGTGCTGACCCAGGCCGCCATCGCCGTGCTTTCCCAGGCGAACTCGATGCCCGAGCAGCTTCTCTCCCTGCTCCGCTGACGGTTCGTCGACCGCCGGTCCCCAGGGAAACCCGGACCGTCCGCGCCGCCTCGCAAACGGCGGGCGTCCGCCACGGACCGGCGGTCACTTCCCTTTCGTCCCTTCGCCCGCACCCCCGCCGCCGACGCGCCGCCGTCCGCTGGCCACAGGATGGGTTTGCCGCCATGACGACCGTGTCCTCGACGTCAACGACCACATCGACCTCGGCTGGCACCGGCTATTCCGCCCTGTCCTCCAGCAGCTCCGGCACCGGCATCGACTATTCGCTGCTGATCGAGGCCAAGGTGCAGGCGCGTCTGGTGCGGGCCGACCGCATCGACGCCAAGATCACCGCCAACGAGGCGAAGGTCAGTGCCTACGGCGACCTGCAAAGTCTCCTCCAGACCGTCAACAGTTCGCTGGACGGCCTGCGCAACCGCTCCACCGCGACCGGCGCGTCGAGCAACCTGTTCGGCCAGCGCACCGCCTACATCGGCGACGGCGACGTGTTCAGCGCCACGGTGGCCGACGGGACCGAGACCGGCACCTACTCCGTGGTCGTCCAGCAGCTCGCCACCAGGCACAAGATCGGCGCCGACGCGGTCGGCAGCAAGACGAGCGCGCTCGGCCAGTCGGGCAGCTTCACCCTGCAAGCGGCCGACGGCAGCGCGGTGACGATCGTCATGGACGCCGACGACAGCCTGACCGACCTGCGCGACGCCATCAACGCGCGGAAAGCGGCGAGCGGCGTCACCGCCAGCATCGTGCAGGTCAGCAACAGCAGCTACCAGCTCATCCTGACCGCCAACAACACCGGCGAGGCGATCTCGGTGACCGACGGCGGCGGCAGCGGGCTGGCGGGCGCGCTCGGGCTGACCGACGGCTCCGGCAACGTGAGGAACGAGCTGGTCGCCGTGCAGGAGGCCATCGTCCAGATCGACGGCGTGACGATCACCCGCAGTTCCAACACCATCGCCGACGCCATCGAGGGCGTGACGCTGAACCTCTACACCGCCAGTCCCGACACCGCGGTGTCGATGGAGGTGTCGACCGACCTGTCCTCGATCAAGACGGCGATCACCGGCTTCGTCGACGCCTACAACGCGCTGCGCGACTTCGTGGTGCAGCAGCAGGCGACCAACAGCAACGGCACCAAGACCGACAGCGCCACCCTGTTCGCCGACAGCCTGCTGCGGCAGGTCACCAAGTCGGTCTATGCGGCGCTGAACACGTCGGTCGCCACCGACGACGGCAACGTGCTGTCGCTCGCCTCGCTCGGCATCGGCTTCGACAGCTCCAACAATCTGGAGCTGGACGAGGACACGCTGAACAGCTTCCTGACCAGCGACATCGACGCGGTCCGGCAGCTGCTCGGCCTGAACATGACCGCGTCGTCGAGCCAGATCTCACTGCTGCGCTACAACACCGGCCTGACCAGCGCGTCCTTCACGCTGGACATCGAGGTCGGCTCGGACGGGTCGCTCGGTTCGGTGTCCGTCGGCGGTGACAGCTCGCTGTTCACGGTCAGCGGCAACCGCATCATCGGCGCCACCGGCTCGATCTACGACGGCATCGTCATGGTCTACACCGGGGGAGGCGGCAGCGTCGACGTCGACTTCTCCCAGGGGCTGGCCGACCGGCTCTACACGACGATCGACAAGTTCGCCAACCGCTACAGCGGCGACCTCGCCACCATCATCAACAGCCTTGAAGCCAACGACACCGAGCTGCAAAGCCGGTCCGACGACATCCGGGCCAAGGCGGAAACCTACCGCACCACCCTGACCGCCTACTACGCCCGGCTGGAGGCCGCCGCCGAGACCGCGGCGCTGCTGCTGAAGCAGCTCACCTACAAGTCGAACGACGACGACGATTGACGACGGCCAAGACGGCGACCGACGGCGGGCGCTCCCCTCCACCCGGCCGGTTTCCCTCCGGCCAGACCGCACAGAAGGACCTGCGCCATGCGCAACCCGTTCCTCAACAAAGCCATTTCCGCCTACACCACCGCCAACAGCGCGGTGCCGCCGCTGGTCGCCGTGGTGCGGCTCTACGAACGGGCGATGGCCCATCTGTACGCGGCGCGCGCCGCCGCCGCCGCGGGCCGGTTCGAGGCGCATCACGACGCGGTGAATCGCGCCGTCATGATCTTCGCGGGCCTTGATTCCATTCTGATTTTCGACAAATATGAGGATGTGGCTACGACGCTGCGGCAGTTCTACCGCCGCCTCATCGTCCAGGCCGGGGCAGCGGCGAGCCGGCGGGATCCGGTGGCCGCCTGCGACTCGCTCATCAGCCAGCTGTCCTTCATGCTGAAGGCGTGGCAGTCCATCGCCGCAGAACGCGGCGAGGCATCCAGTGTCGCCGGTGCGACGGCCAAAGGGCCGCATGCATCCGTCGTCGGGAGAACGATGGATCATGCACATGGCGGAATCTCGGCTTGACGAGCGCGGCGGCGCCGTGAACCGCGGGCCGGTCACGGCGGGCGTCAACATCGCGACGGGCGAGGAGCCGGACGAGGCGCTGATGGCGCTGATCCGCGCCGGCGACCAGACGGCCTACCGCCGCCTGGTGCACCGCCACCTGAAGCGCACCTACGGGCTGGCGCGCCGCCTGTGCGGCAACGAGGCGGAGGCCGAGGACATCGTCCAGGACGCCTTTCTCCAGGTCTGGCAGCGCCGCGCTCAATGGACCGACGAGGGGGCGAAATTCACCACTTGGCTGTACCGCGTGGTGGTGAACCGCTGCATCGACCACAAGCGCCGCCCGGTCGGCCAGGACATCGAGGCGGTGCCGGAACCCGCCGACGTCGCTCCCGACGCCGTTCACACCATCCAGCGCCGGCAGGTCGCCGCCCGGCTCGCCGACGCCCAGACAATGCTGACGCCGCAGCAGCGCGCCGCCGTGACCCTGTTTTATTACGAGAATTTAAGCAACGCGGACATCGCGATCGTTATGCGGATCAGCGTGGGTGCTGTAGAGTCCCTGCTGAAACGCGCGCGCCAGCAGCTCCGCCTGCTGCTGCGGGCGAGCGCGCAGGCGGCCAAGGATTCGTTCGATGACGGATGAGGAGTTCCGCGACCATCTGGATCGCTTCGGCGGCGACCTCGCCCTGTGGCCGCCCCCGGCGGCGCGGGACGCGCGGCGCCTTCTGCTGCGTTCGATTCCCGCGCAGAGGATGCTGGACGAGGCAACGGCGGTCGAGCTGGGGTTGAGCCGGCCGGAACCGGGGCCTCCGGCGGGGCTGGCCGACCGCATCTTCGAGGCGGCCTTCCGCTCGGAACCGTCCGACCGGGGATTCGACGAGGAGCTGGAGCGGCCGAAACGGCTGATGTGACGGGTCAGCGCCTTTTCCGGCCGCTTTCCTTCTTTCCACCCTCCACCCGCGGCAAACGGCGCAGTTCCGCGGCGATGCGCGCCAGCACATCCCCCAGCCCCTGGCCGGACAGCGGCTGGAACACGCGCATCGACGGGTACCAGGGGCGGTTGGCGGTGCCCAGATGGGTCCAGTCGCGATGGCCGAAGCGCCAGACCGGGACGCCCAGCGCCCCGGCCAGCTCGGCCACCGAATTGGCCGGGGCGATCACCAGATCCAGGTTGGCGATCAGCGCCGCCGTCTCCTCGAAATCGTCGCGCAGGTCGAGCCCGGTCCAGCCATGGATCGGGCGGCCGAAGCGCGCCTCGGCCTGCGCGATCTCGGCGCGGCATTCGTCGTATTGCAGGTTGACGAAGGTGACGCCCGGCACCGCGAAGACCGGCCCCCATTGATCGAGCGGCAGGTAGGACGCCCGGCGTTCCTCGGCCATCAGCTGGCTGCGCCAGCTGATCCCGACCCGGAGCCCGGTCCCGTCGGCCTCCAGCCGCTCGCGCCAGTCGGCGACCAGCGCCGTGTCGGGGAACAGCCAGGAGGACCGCGCGGGAAAGCTCCCCAGCGTGTCGCGCAGCCGGCGGGGCAGCGAGCCGGCCGGGATGTGGCAGTCGCAATCGACGACCTCCGCCTCGGTCAGCCCGTGCAGCGGCTGCTCGGCGCGGACCAGGGCGCGCGGGAAGGAGCGGGTGAACAGCGGCACCAGCCGCCGCTCGCATTCGATCACCACCGAACCGGCCATGCGGATGGCGTCGGCGTAGCAGGAGGCGAAGAGGAACTCGTCGCCGACCCCCTGCTCGCGCCAGACGAACAGCCGCTTGCCGGCCAGCGGCTCGCCCTGCCATTCGGGAATGGTGAAGCGGCGCTCCGGCCGCGCCCGCCCGGCCCGGAACCGGCTGGCGTAGTCGGCCCAGCCGCTGCTCAACGCGCCCTGTTCGAGCGCCAGCAGGC
Source organism: Azospirillum agricola (assembly GCF_017876095.1). Classification (GTDB taxonomy): domain Bacteria; phylum Pseudomonadota; class Alphaproteobacteria; order Azospirillales; family Azospirillaceae; genus Azospirillum; species Azospirillum agricola. The sequence continues at coordinate 152,375 of NZ_JAGINM010000014.1, read as the reverse complement.
CGCGGTTGAAGCGGGCCAGCGCGTGGCCGGGCAGGGCCGCGACCGCGCGGTCGAACAGGCGGTGCGCGCCGGGCCGGCCCAGGCGCTGCTCGACCAGCCCCAGCGTGCAGAGCGGGTCGGCCAGCGCCGGCGCCAGCGCCAGGGCGGTGCGGCAGGCGCGGGCCGCCTCGATCAGGCGTCCGGCGCCGCTCAGCGCGTAGGCGAGCACCGCATGCAGCGGCGCGTGCTCCGGCATCAGCCGCAAGGCGCGGCGCAGATGCAGCGCGGCCGGGGCGAAGCGCTCCTGGTCGCGCAACTCGCCCCCGAGGTTGCCGAGCGCGTCGGCAAAGCCGGGGTTGAGCGCCAGCGCGCGTGCCCAGCACTCCGCCGCCTCGGCGCGGCGGCCGGTGGCTTTCAAGACGTTGCCGAGGTTGTTCCAAGCCTCCGGTTGCCGGCGGTCGAGGGCGATGGCGCGCCGCTGGAAGGCTTCGGCCGGACCCCAGGCGCCCAGCGCCGCGTTGGCCAGCCCGATGTTGATGAGGGCCGGCGCATGGTGCGGGACCAGCGCCAGCACGGCGGCGAAGCAGCCGCGCGCCTCGGCGTGGCGTCCTAGCCCGTGCAGCAGCAGGCCGAGGTTGTTGCGCGCCTCGACATTCTCCGGCTGCCGGCGCAGCGCCTCGACGTGGCAGTCCCGCGCCCGTTCCGTCTGTCCCAGGGTCTGCCAGACCGCTCCCAGGTTGGCCCAGACCGAGGCGTTGCCGACGTCGCGCTTCAGGGCCTCCTGGTAGGCGTGGACGGCGTCGGCCGGGCGGCCCCGGCGGCGCAGCGCGTTGGCCAGCGTGATCCAGGCGCCCGCGTCGCCGGGGCGCATCCGCACCGCCAGCCGGTAGCAGCCGATCGCGGCGTCGATCCGCCGCAGATCCTCGAGCGCGCGGCCCAGCCCGAGCCGGGCTTCCGGTGCCGTCGGGACCAGCCGGACGGCGGCGTTGAAGGCGCGGAGCGCCAGCGTCGGCCGCCCCAGCCGGCCGGCGGCGGCGCCCAGCAGGCACAGCGCGTCGGCGTCGTCGGGGTTGAGCGCCAGGGCGCGCCGGGCGCAGGCGAGGGCCGGGGCGGCACGCCCCTCCTCCAGCAGCGATTGGCCGAGCGCGAGATGGTAGGAGCCGACGGTGGCGTTGCCGCGCGCCGCCGTGACGAACAGCGCGGTCGCCGCCTTGCGGCGCCCGTCCTGGTAGACGATGTGGCCCAGCAGATGCGCCGCGTCGCTGTGGGTCGGGTCGATGCGCAGGATTTCGCGGTAGAACCGCTCCGCCCGCTCGGTCTGTCCGGCGTTGTGATGCTGAACCGCCAGCCGCAGCAAGCTGTCGGTCTGCCGTGTCGCGTTCCCGGTCATGGTCCGTCGCCGTCCCGTCTGTCGGATGATGGGCGGTGAGTTCACCGCGCCTGTTCCTTGTACGGGGCTGTTGGGAATTTCCTGCGGCGGCGTGCGGTCTTTTCTTTCGGATGTTCGGACTTTACCTGCGCGCCGTTCGCGGCTCAGCCATGAAGCAGCGGTCGGGCGGGGGCGTCGGGGTGCTCCCCGTGATGCCTCAGGTAGGCGCGCGGGTCGCAGTCCTGCCCCAGCGCCACGGCGCGGGCGCGGTGGATGTGCTGCATCAGGATGTCGCGGAACTCCTGCGCGGCGAGGTCGCTCCATTCCGGGGTCTCGCTGGCGAAGGTCATCTGGCCGGCGGTCGCCTCGAACAGCCGCAGCCACTCGTCGGCCTTGGCCGCCGGGTCGCCCGACTGGCGGAACAGCTCCTCCATCAGCTTGGCCATCAAGGTGCCCAGGGCCAGCAGATTGACGTGCAGCAGCATGTTGCCCAGCTTCACGTCCGGCTTCGCGTCGAGCATGGGATCCTCTCCTTGGGGGCGGGTGATCCATCACACGGACGGGGCGGCGAAAGCTGGCGCGGTTTTTCTTGGTGCGCCGCGCGGCGGTCAGGTCGTCGACGTCACCTTGGAGAGGTTGGCCGGCCGGTCGGGGTCGAGCCCCCTGCGGCGGGCCACCGCCTCGATCATCCGGTAATAGCAGGCGATCGACACCAGCGGGTCGATCAGGCCGAAGCCGGTCGTCGGAACCGTGCCGCCGGAACCGGGCAGGGGGCTCGCCGACAGCGGCCGGGCGATGGCGCCGAGGGCGGTCAGCCGTTCCAGGGCCTGCCGGCCGTGGTCGAAGGCGGCGTCGTCGGGGACGAAGGCGACGACCGGGAAGCCGGCGCCGACCAGCCGCAGCGGCCCGTGCATCAGCTCCGCCAGGGAGAAGGCCTCGGCGTGGATGCCGGCGGTCTCCTTGGCCTTCAGCGCCGCCTCCAGGGCGATGGCGTAACCGGGGCCGCGACCGGCGGTGTAGAAGGAGGTCGCTTCGGCGAGCGCGTCGGCGATCCCCGAGCTGTCGACGGCGGCCGTGGCGGCGAGCGCTTTGGGCAGCGCATGGACGCCTTTGCGCAGCGCATCGTCCCCGGAAACGGCGGCGACCGTGGCGGCGAGCGCGGCGCCGGTGGCGATGAAGGACTTCGTTGCGGCGACGCTGCGCTCCGCCCCCGCGTGCAGCGCCAGCACGAGGTCGGCCTCGCGGGCGAGCGGGCTGTCGGTGACGTTGACGACGGCGACGGCGACGGCGCCGCCGCGCCTGGCGGCGGCCTGGAGCGCCACGATGTCCGGGCTCGCCCCCGATTGCGAGACGGTGACGTGGACGCCGCCGTCAAGCCGCAGGGGCGCCTCGTAGACCGAGGCCACCGACGGGCCGATCGAGGCGACCGGGATGCCGGTCCGGATCTCCATCAGATATTTGAAGAAGGTCGCGGCGTGGTCGGACGAGCCGCGCGCGGCGGTGGTCACCACCGTCGGGCGCCGCGCCGCGAACAGGCGGGCGATCTCGGTGAAAACCGCCACCTCACGATCGAGCAGGGCCGCGACCACGGCCGGCGATTCGTTGGTTTCGGTCAGCATCAGCGATTGAGTGGTCGTCATCGGTCGCATCCCGTCATCAGGAGGTCTCAGGCCGCCGGGCACGGGGCGCCCCGCCGGCGTGGCCGACCGAGGCGCTGCCGGTGGCGATCGCCGCCGCGAGGCAGTCCCGGTGCCCATGCCCGTCCAGCCAGGCGTCGAGGAAGCCGGCGTTGAAGGCGTCCCCCGCCCCGGTGGTGTCCACCACGGAAACCGCTTCCGCCGCCATCGCCAGCCGCCGGCCGCCGGCCCCGGCCAGCAGCGCGCCGGCGCCGCCGCGCTTCACCACCGTCAGCGGAAAGGTATCGGCGAGGCGGTCGAGCCCGTCCTCGACGCCGGTGCAGCCGGTGATGGCGCGCAGTTCCTCCTCGTTGGGGAGGAACAGGTCGATCCCGGCGCAGGCCGCCAGCAGGGCGGGGTCGCGGATCAGCGCATCGTCCCAGCTCGGGTCGAGCGACAGCGTCAGGCCGCGCGCCTTGGCTTGGCCGATGAGGCCGGGGATCTCGTGGAGTGTCGCGTATTCGGCGATGTGCAGGTGACGGACCCGCCGGTCGGCGAGCGCCGCGTCGAGCGTCGCCGGGCGCGCGCTGCCGGCGCGGCGCGAGACGAAGGCCCGCTCGCTGCCCCGCACCAGCGCGACGGTCGGCTGCGGTCCGGCCCCGGCGGAGCGCTCCAGGTGGCTGAGGTCGACGCCGCTCGCCGCCAATTCCGCTTCCAGCGCGCAGGACAGGGAGTCGAGCCCGAGACGGCTGGCGAGGAAGGCCCGGCGGCCGCGCGCCGCCAGATGCGCGGCGGTGATGTAGGCGCCGCCGCCGGCCGAAAGGGTGAAATCCTCGGCGAAGCGCTCCCGCCCGAGCTCGGGCATCGCGGCGAGTCCGGTGAACAGCAGGTCGCAATAGAGGCGCCCGAGGCATAGGATTCCGTGGGTGTCGGCGTTGGTCGGCATGGGTCAGGGCTGCTGGAGAAGGGGGCGCGGGAAGGCGCGCTCCGTCGCGGCGTCGAACAGGTGCAGGGCGGCCGGGTCGGCGGCCAGCGTCACCCGCTGGCCTGGAACCGGAACGGCCCGGCCGGGGGCGAGTCCAATGACGCTGCGGCGGCCGATGTCGACATGGACCAGCGTCTCGGTGCCCAGCGTCTCGACGACGGCGACGGTGCCGGACAGGGTGAAGGCGCCGGCGTCGGGCGAGCCCGTCAGCACCAGATCGTGCGGGCGGACGCCGAGCAGCACGTTTGTCCCACCACCACCGCCAGTCAGCGCGATGGGGGGGCGGACGAAGGCACCGCCGTCCTCCAGCGCCACGCCGTCGGCGCCGTCGCGGCTGGCCAGGGCGCCGGGCAGCAGGTTCATCGTCGGACTGCCGATGAAGCGGGCGGTGAAGACGTCGATTGGCCGTTCGTACAGCTCCATCGGTGCGCCGATCTGGAGGATGCGGCCCTCGCGCATCACCACGATGCGGTCGGCCATCGTCATCGCCTCGACCTGGTCGTGGGTGACGAAGACCGAGGTGGCGCCGAGCTTCTGGTGCAGCCGCTTGATCTCGATGCGCATCTGGCCGCGCAGCTGGGCGTCGAGGTTGGACAGCGGTTCGTCGAACAGGAAGGCCGAGGGGTTGCGCACCATGGCGCGGCCGATCGCCACGCGCTGGCGCTGGCCGCCCGACAGCTGCGCCGGCCGGCGGTCGAGCAGCGCCTCCAGACCCAGCGAGCGGGCGACCTCCTGGATGCGCGCCTGCTTCTCCGCCTTCGGCAGCGTGCTGGTGTAGAGCCCGAAGCCGATGTTCTCGGCGACCGTCACATGCGGGTAGATGGCGTAGTTCTGGAACACCATCGCGATGTTGCGGCCCTTCGGCTCGACCTGGTTCACCACCCGGCCGTCGATGCGGATGAGGCCGTCGGAGACGTCCTCCAGCCCGGCGATCATCCGCAGCGTCGTCGATTTGCCGCAGCCGCTGGGGCCGACCAGCACGACGAATTCGCCCTCGGCGACCGTCAGGTCGATGCCCTGGACGATGGTGGTCGGCCCATAGCGCTTGACCAGCTTTTCCAACGCGATCGTGGCCATGGGATCAGTCTCCGAGAAGGGCGGCGAAGGCGGCGGCGCGGCGTTCGGCGGCGTCGCGCTCGCGGGCGGCGTTGGCGTCGGCGTCCGCCTTCAGGGCGGCGAGCTCGGCGTCGTAGCGGGCGAAGGCGGCGTCGAGCGCCGCCGGGGCCGGGCCGCCCAGCCGGTCGCGCACGGCGATGAAATGCCCGACCGAGACGATGCGGGCGTAATCCGCGGCGGACAGCACGCTCTCCCGGCCGGTGGCCTGGGCGAAGGCGGCGCGGAACGGCTCGTAGCCGTCGCTGGCGATGTCGCCCTCCACCGCCACCACGGCGCGGGCGACGGCGGCGGCGATCTCGTGCGCCTGCCGGAAGGACAGATCCTCGCGGCGCACCAGGCTGTCGGCCAGCTCGGTGATGGTGATGCAGCTCCGCCGCGTGTTGCGGGCGACCTTGGCCGGGTCGATGCGCACCGCCTCGATCAGCGCGGTGTAGAGCGCCAGCACCCGGTCGGCCTGGGCGAAGGCCTCGTGGCCGAAGCCTTGGGACTCGCCCTCGCTGTCGTTCATGTCGGTGAAGGGGGTGTTGTGCATGATGGTGACGACCGCGTGGGCGCGCGCCGCCGTCTGCGAGGCGAGGTGGCGCAGATGCTCGATCGGCACCGGGTTGCGCTTCTGCGGCATGATCGAGCTGATCTGCACGAAGGCGTTGGGGGCGTAGATCTGCCCGACCTCGAAGGAGGTCCAGACCTGGAGATCCTGGATCGGGCGGCCGAGATGCAGCGCGAACAGTTCCAGCGCCGAATAGGTCGAGGTCACGTAATCGACGGCGGCGATGCAGCCGTAGGAGTTCTCCAGCGGCCGGGCGAAGCCGAGCAGGTCCGCCATCCGCGCGCGGTCGATCGGAAAGCCGGAGGTGGTGATCGCCGCCGCCCCCATCGGGCAGCGGTCGACGATGCCGCGCGCCGCCGCCATGCGGGCGGTGTCGCGCAGCACCACCTCGATCACCGCCGACAGATAATGGCCGAAGGTCGATGGCTGGGCCGGCTGGCCGTGGGTGTAGGCGACGATGGGGGTGTCTCGGTCGCGCCGGGCGACGCGCAGCAGCGTCTCGGCGAGCGCGAAGGCGCGGGCCAGGAAGCCGTCGATGCGGTCCTTCAGCGCCAGCTTGAACAGCGTGTGGTCGATGTCGTTGCGCGAGCGCGCGGTGTGCAGCCGGCCGGCGACGTCGGGGCCGAGCCGGCCCTTCAGCTCCTTCTCGATCAGGAAGAAGAAGTCCTCGACCTCGCCGGTGTAGGTCAGGGCGGGGACGTCGATCTCGCGGTCGATGGCCTCCAGCGCGCGGGCGATGGCCTGGGCGGTCGATTGGTCGAGGATGCCGGTCTCCACCAGCATCACCAGATGCGCGCGGTCGATGGCGCGGAAGCCCTCGACATGCGCCGCCTTGGCGCCGTCGAACAGCGGGCGCAGCACCGTCTCCTTGTAGACGGGGTCGGGGAAGCGGCTGTCGTCCGCGCCGCGCGGGTCGAGGCTGCGCGGGTCGGGGCTGCGTGGGTCGGACATCGCGATCACCCTTTCAATCCGGCCAGCATGACGCCGCGCACGATGAAGCGTTGCAGAACGAGGAAGACGAGGAGAGTCGGCAGCGTGGCGATGGCCGCCCCGGTCATGATCATCTCCCAGGCGACCGACTGCTCGACCGAGAAGCTCGACAGCCCGACCGGCAGCGTGAACATCTCGGCGCGGGTCGAGACGATCAGCGGCCAGATGAAGGCCGTCCAGTTGCCGAGGAAGGTGAAGATCGCCAGCGCCGACAGGGCCGGCGTCACCAGCGGCATCGCCACCTTCCACCAGATGGTGAACTCGTTCAGCCCGTCGATGCGCGCCGCCTCCAGAAAGTCGTCGGGGACGGTCTCGAAGAACTGGCGCATCAGGAAGGTGCCGAAGGCGGTCATCAGGCCGGGGAAGACGATGCCCCAATAGCTGTCGAGCCAGCCGAAGCGGCTCGCCATCAGGTACCAGGGGATGACCAGCATCTCGGTCGGGATCATCAGCGTCGACAGGATGGCGAGGAAGACCAGCCGGCGGCCGGGAAAGCGGAACTTGGCCAGCGTGTAGCCGACCAGCCCGTCGAAGAAGACGTTGGAGACCGTCGCCAGCACGGCGATGAACAGCGAGTTGAGGAACCAGCGCAGGAAGCGCCCGTCCTCCAGGATGGTGCGGTAATTGTCCAGCGTCGGCTCGGCCGGGACCAGCCGCAGGTCGAAGACCTGGGAGGAATCCTTCAGCGAGGTCGAGAACATGAACAGGATCGGCGTCACCATCACGACGCCGCCGAGGAACAGCAGGGTCCAGGCCACCACTTGGCCGGGCCGGGCCTTCGAAAGGGCGGTCATGTCGGTTGCCTCATCAGCCGGAGCTGGAGCAGGGAGAGCACCAGCAGGATCAGGAACAGCACCACCGTCTGGGCCGACGCGTAGCCGATGTCGTAGGACTTGAAGGCGGTCTGGTAGATCATGATCACCAGCGGCTTGGTCGAATCGAGCGGCCCGCCGGGATCGTTGGTGTTCATGTTGTAGACGTAGTCGAAGATGCGCAGGAAGCCGATCGAGGCGAACACCACCAGGAAGACCAGCGTCGGCTTCAGCAGCGGCAGGGTGATGCGCCACAGGATGGCGCGCTCGCTCAGGCCGTCGATGCGCGCCGCCTCGTAGTAGGAGGTCGGGATGGCGCGCAGCCCGGCCAGGAAGATGATGATCTGGAAGCCCATGCCGGCCCACACCGCCGGCACCAGGATGGTCGGCAGCGCCTGGACGGTGGAGCGCAGGAAGGGCTGCGCCGGCAGGCCGAGCGAGGCCAGAAGATTGTTGATCGGCCCGATCGGCACCGGCTGGAAAAAATAGCGCCACACCCAGGCCATCGCCACGGCGGTGGTCAGGAAGGGCAGGAAGTAGAGCGCGCGCAGGAAGCCGTGCAGGAAGCGCACGCGGTCGAGATGGTAGGCGATGGCGAAGGACAGCACGAGGCTGACCGGCGTTCCCAGGATCAGGTAGAGGAAGGTGTTGGCGAACACCTTCCAGAACAACGGATCGGCGAGCAGCCGCCGGTAGTTGTCCAGCCCGACGAACTGGGCGGGGCGCAGCAGGTTCCAGTCGGTGAAGGAGATCCAGAAGGCCTCCGCCGTCGGCCAGAAGCGGATGGCCCCGTAGAAGACCACCGGCACCGCCAGGAACAGCCACGCCCACAGCACGCGCTTGGTGGAGAGGGTGAGCCGGTCCGACAGGCGGCCGGCCTTCCCCTCCGTTCCATGCGCCGTTGCCGGAGCCTCGCGCATGTCCAGCCCCGTCACTTCTTGGTCACGCGGTCGATCAGCGCCTGCTCGGCGGTCGCCGCCGCCGCCACGGCGTCGGCCGGGCTCTGGCCTTGCAGCAGCACGCGGTTGACCATGTCCATGGTGATCTGCCGCTGGGCGGCCTCGTCGACGAACATGGTGGTGTGGGCGTTGGTCAGCCCGGCCAGGAAGGGGCCGTGGATCGGGTTGGCGAGGTTGGCGTCGGTCAAGGCCACCGCGCGGCGCGCCGGCAGCTCGCCCACCACCTTCAGCCAGACCTCCATCGCCTCGGGCGAGGTGAGGTAGGACAGGAACTTGGCGGCGGCGGCCTTCTTCTCGCCCTCGGCCTTGGCGGTGATGGCGTTGGCGAAGTAGCTGGCGTAGTTGCTGCGCACCCCTTGCGCGTTGGCCGGCAGCTCCGCCACGCCCCACTCGAAGCCCTTGATGGCGGAGAAGGCGCCGAGGCGGAAGGTGCCGTCGATGGTGAAGGTCGCCTTGCCGGCCTTGAAGGCGGCCTGCGCCTCGTCCATGAAGCCGAGCTGGCCGACCTTCCGCTTGAGCTGGAGGTCGGTGTAGAAGGCGAGCGCCTTGGCCCCGGCCGCGTCGCCGTAGGTCACCTTGCGGTCGCCCTCGGCGTAGGGGGCGCCGCCGAACTGGCGCACCAGCACCTCGCGCCACCACTGGTGGTCCTGCCCGGCCATGTCGAGCGCGAAGCCTTCCGACGTGATGTTGCCGGCGCCGTCGCGCTTGACGGTCTTCTCGGCCATGGTCACGAGGTCGTCGAGAGTCTTGGGCGGGGCGTTGGGGTCGAGCCCGGCGTCGGCCAGCAGCTTCTTGTTGTAGAACAGCGCCAGCGAGCGCACCGCCGTCGGCAGGCCGTAATAGTCGTCGCCGCGCTTCATCGCCGAGACGATGGGGAAGAAGTCGGCCTCGATCGCCGCGTTGGGGAAGGCATCCTTGGGCAGCGGCTGGATCAGCTTGGCGGCGACGAAGCCGTCGAGCCAGCCGTAGAAGAGCTGGACCACGTCGGGGCCGTTGCCGGCGGCGACGGCGGCCGACACCTTGGTCTGGTAGTCGGCGTAGGGGAAGGTGGTCTGCTTGACCTTGATGTCGGGGTTGGCGGCCTGGAACTTGCCGATCAGCTGGTCCATCGCCTTGACGCGGGTGTCGAAGATGTACTGCCAATACTCGATCTCGACGGCCCCGGCCTGTCCGGCGAGCGTCAACCCGATTCCGAAGGCCGCACCGGCGAGGAGCTTTTTGGTGAAGGAATTCCTGGCAATCCGTTTCGACATCCGCATGCGTCACCTCCATCGGGGCCGGCGGCGCGAGGCCGGGCCTGCGAGCGTTGTTGGTTCACCCACGGTCGCTGTTGCCGCGCCGCTGACACAAAGGTGACCCACCCCCGACGACCCTGTCAATAAGATAACTAACTTGAGTTATTCATGAGACGACCGCATCCTCCGTTCCGGGGGCGAAGGCTCCGCACCACGCCGCGAGGACCAGAATGACGCCGCCATCGCAGCACGCCATCGGCAACAACCCCGGACGCAGCCGCTCGCACAACCGCCGGGTCGTGCTGGAGGCCGTCCGCCTGCATGGCCCGCTCGGCCGCACCGACATCGCGCGGATCGCCCATCTGACGGCGCAGGCGGTGTCCAACATCGTCGGCGAACTGCTCGCCGAGGGGCTGCTGGTCGAGGACGGCCGGCGGCGCAGCGGGCGCGGGCAGCCGCCGATCCAGTTCGCGGTCAACCCGGATGGCGGTGTCACGCTGGGCATCGAGATCGGCGCGCACCGGCTGACCACGCTGGCGGTCGATCTCGCCGGGCGGCTGCGCGCCCAGCGCGAGCGGCCCATCGCCGCCACCGACCCGGCCCATGTCCTGCCGCTGATCGTGGAGGAGGTCGCGGCCATCCGCGCCACCGGCTCGATCCGCCGCTCCGCCCTGCTCGGCGTCGGGGTGGTGATGCCGGGGCCGTTCGGGGTGGATGGCTTGATCGCCGGCGGGCCGACCACGCTGGGGGGCTGGGACGGGCTCGACCCGGCGGCGCTGATCGAGGCCGCTCTGGCGGAGGCGGAACTGGGCGAGCCGGTGCTGCTCGGCAACGACGCCACCGCCGCCGCCGTCGGCGAGCGGTTGCACGGTGCCGCGCGCAGCCTGCGCAACTTCTGCCACCTCTATTTCGGCCAGGGACTCGGGCTCGGCATCATGATCGACGGGCGGCCGTTCGGCGGCGCCTTCGGCAACGCCGGCGAGATCGGCCATGTCGTCGTCGAGGCCGGCGGCCGTGCCTGCGCCTGCGGCAACCGGGGCTGCCTGGAGCAGTACGCCTCCCTACAGGCGCTGGAGGAGCAACTCGCCGCCGCCGGGATCGGGGCCGTGGACAGCGACGCCATCGACCGGCTGCACCGCGAGGGCCATCCGGTGGTGACGGGCTGGATCGCCGATGCCGCCGCCCGGCTCGCCCCGCAGATCGTGACGCTGGAGAATCTGTTCGACCCCGAGGCCATCGTCTTCGGCGGGATCCTGCCCGAGGGCGTCATCGCCGCCCTGATCGCCGCCCTGGATCCGCTGCCGACCTCCGTCGCCGGCCGGCGCCACCGCGGCGTGCCGCGCGTGATCGCCGGCACCACCGGCCGCCTGACCGCCGCGCTGGGCGGCGCCGCCCTGCCGCTGCTGGAGACGATGACCCCGAAGCTCGACCGCACCCCGCCGCCGGAGGTGGTGGGCTGACGTCCCGTGGGAACCGGGCTTACGTAATTTCTGGAACGGAGAGGGGGATGATGCTCAGGGACGGAATTTGAACCACCGACACGGGGATTTTCAATTGCAATCGAACCAAGTGAAGTTCTTGTTTCATATATGCTGCAACGCAGCATGTGCTGGGTGTGTGCTAGCGGTGCGGACCAGATTCTCTGAACGACGCGTTGAACCGCTGGTACGCCTGAGTTCCAAGCGGTCTTGATCAACGAGTGGCGGGATCGCCGAGCAGGGCATCGAGGCCACGGTCGGCCCTGCGCTTCGCACCAAGCGCGGCTCGGCACCAGCGCGCTCAGCACCGGGAGTCCCCAGATATGACTGGTAATGGGAATCTCGACCAGTAGAACAGCGGTCGTCCAGCGCAACCCGCGGCTGGTGACTGTCTGCTCCGTCAAGGATCGGGCGGAATTAAAGCAATGGCTGGCTGGACGAACATGCGTTCCACGACGCCGCTCCAGGGTGTGCTCGACCCCGATGACGGGCGGCTCGTCCGGGACAAAGGTGTTGGCAAGGACGTTCAGCAGGAAGCGTGCAAGGTTCTGAAATAACCAAAAGTTGTATTCGGGCGTGCGGTGAAAGGCGGTGAAGCCGTGTCGCCGGTCAAGCCGAAGATGCGCGGCAGGGTGACCACGGTGCAAGGGAGTATCTCAATGCTGTATAGGGGTTGCTCCTAGATATTTTCGATATCGACATATGCGGTAAGCAGGGAGGACTGCGGAGGAACACATCCGCGCCTCCTGGAGCCGACGAATGGCCGACCCAACCCCACACGTCACGGTTGTTTTTGACAAGCCGGCGACGATCATATCCATCGAAGCCATCTGCAATCACTTGAATGACGCGCTCCAGACGGCCTCGGTGGTTGAGGTCGACTGCCGGGCGGTGACAGAGGTGGATGTCTGCTTTCTGCAAGCCCTCATCTCGGCTCGGGTGGTGGCCAAGCGGCGTGGGGTGGAGTTGCGGTTGCGGCAGCCACTTGCCCGGACGCTCTCCGACGCACTGGAGCGCAGTGGCCTCGTCGCGAAGTCCGGGCCTCCGCGTCCGGATCAGGCATTCTGGGCTGGGGGGGTGTAAAGACATGACGAAATCGATCCTCGCCGTCGATGATTCCGCGAGCATGCGCCAGATGGTCAAATTGACCTTGTCTTCCGCCGGCTACCAAGTGGTGGAGGCCGCAGACGGGCGCGAAGCGCTGACCAAGGCCAAGTCCGGCACCTTCCATCTGGTGCTGACCGACCTGAACATGCCGAACATGGACGGCTTGGCGCTGATCCGCGAATTGCGGGCCTTGCCGGCCTATCGCGGCGTTCCGATCGTTTTCCTGACCACCGAGTCCGACACCGGCAAGAAGGCCGAAGCCAAGACGGCCGGCGCCACCGCCTGGATCGTCAAGCCGTTCCAGCAGGACCAGCTGCTGGGTGTCGTCCGCAAGATCGTCGGCGCATGACCGCCGGCGATCCGGGCCAGATCTTCCGCGAAGAGGCGGCGGAACTGCTGGCCGATCTCGAAGCCGCGCTGCTCCAGCTGGAGCAGAATCCCACCGACCGTGAGCCGCTCGACACGGCCTTCCGCGCTCTGCACACGATCAAGGGCTCCGGCTCGATGTTCGGGTTCGAGGGCGCGGCGAGCTTCACCCATCATCTGGAAAGCGCGTTCGATCGGATGCGCAAGGGCGAACTGGCCGCGACGCCCGCCATGATCGGCATCGCCCTTGCCGCCAAGGACCACATCCGCATCCTGATCGACGATCCGGCAAGCGCCGACGCCGCGGCTGGCGACGGCATCCTGGCCCGGTTGGTCGAACAGAGCGGCAGCGCCACGCTGTCGGCGTGCCCTCGTCAGGAGCATGACGATGCGGAACGCCGGGCGAGCTGGCGCGTCCGCTTCCGGCTCGCCCCCGACGTGCTCGAGCGCGGAACAAACCCGCTGCTGCTGCTCGACGAACTGCGCGAGCTGGGGGAGGCCGAGGTCGTCGCCCTGACCGACGGGGTTCCGCCTCTGGAGGAGTTGGAGCCGACCCGCTGCCACATCGCATGGGACGTGATCCTCACCACCGCCCACCCGCGCTCGACCATCGAAGACGTGTTCATCTTCGTGATCGACGAGACCGAGCTGACGATCGAGCCCCTGTCGGCATCGGCATCGGCATCGGCATCGGTATCGGCGCCCGTGCTGGCGATGGCGTCCGACGGGCCCGCCCCGTCCCCCCAGGAGCCGCTTGACGCTGTTCCGCAGGCGCGGCCGTCGGCCCCGTCGAAGGCGGAGGCCGGGCCGGAGAAGGGAAGGGCGCAGCCGGCGACCAATTCGATCCGTGTTCCGGCGGAACGGCTCGACGATCTGATGGATCAGGTCGGCGAACTGGTGATCGCCCATGCCCGGCTGAAGCAGCTCATTTCCGACGGCGTCGATCTTCAGATCAAGTCGGTCACCGAGGAGATCGAGCGGCTGTCCAACGGGCTGCGCGACATCACCATGGGGATCCGCATGGTGCCGGTGGAATCGCTGTTCGGCCGGTTCCGCCGGCTGGTCCGCGATCTGTCGCAGGAACTCGGCAAGGACGTGGTCCTGACGATGTCCGGCGAGGAGACCGAGCTGGACAAGACGATGATCGAGCGGTTGAACGATCCGCTTGTCCACATCATCCGCAACAGTCTGGACCATGGGCTGGAGCCGGCGGCCGACCGGGTCGCGGCGGGCAAGCCGCCGCAGGGCCGCATCCACCTGTCGGCGCGCCATGCGGGAACCCGCGTGCTGATGACCATCCGCGACGACGGGCGCGGGCTGGACCGCGACCGCATCCGGGCCAAGGCCGAGGAGCAGGACCTCATCCCGCCCGGCGCCAAGCTGTCGGACGCCGAACTGTTCCAGCTGATCTTCCATCCCGGCTTCTCGACGGCGCGGACCCTGACCAGCGTGTCGGGGCGCGGCATCGGCATGGATGTGGTCAAACGCACGATCGACGGGCTGCGCGGCACCATCGAGGTGTCCAGCACCGCCGGCGGCGGCACCGAGATCACCCTCGGCCTGCCGCTGACGCTGGCGATCATCGACGGCCTGCTGGTCCGGGTCGGGCAGGGGCGCTACGTCATTCCGCTGTTCGCCGTCGAGGAATGCGTGGAGCTGCCGCCGGACGTCGAGCGGCGCCACGCCAACCGCAATTTCCTGAACATACGCGGCGCGCTGGTGCCGTTCCTGCGGCTTCGCGACAGCTTCGGCGTCCGCCATCCTCCCGATCTCTACCAGAAGGTCGTCATCATCTCCTCCGGCGACAAGCGGGTCGGGCTGGTGGTGGATCAGGTTCTGGGCGACCACCAGACCGTCATCAAGTCGATGTCGAAGCTGCACGCCGACGTCGCCAACTTCTCCGGCGCCACCATCCTGGGCGACGGGTCGGTGGCGCTGATCATGGACATCGCCCAGATCGTCGCGGCCGGACAGATCCAGGAGCCGCGGCGCGAAGCCTCGTGACATCCGCCGGGCACCGCGCCGGCCTCTCTTCAAGAGACTGACTTCAGGGGGACGACATGACCGTCACCGAAACCCGATCCTTCGAAGCGCTGACCCTGGGGCTGGGCGGCGAGATCTTCGCCATCGACGCCAATTCGGTCCACGAGATCCTGGACATCGTTCCGCAGACCGAGGTTCCGGGCGCGCCGCCGCTGGTCAGCCATCTGATCAACGTGCGCGGCAAGGTGGTGCCGCTCGCCGACCTGCGGATACGGTTCGGGATGGACCGCACGCCGCCGACCATCGACACCCGCATCGTCGTCGTCGAAATCCTGCTGGACGGGGAACCGACCGTGGTCGGGCTGCTGGCCGACAAGGTCCATGAGGTGACCAGCATCGCCGGCGCCTCGATCGAGGAAACCCCGGACATCGGCATGCGCTGGAACCCCGACCTGATCAAGGGAATCGGCAAGCGCGGCGACGACTTCATCGTCATTCCGGACATCGTCCGGATCGTCACGACCCACTGACCCACTGAAATTCCGGCCAACGGAAACCGCCCGACCGGCCCCGTCCCACCAACAGGGCGCGCCGTACCAGCAAGGAACGACCATGCGCATCTCCATCAAAGCCAAAATCGTCGCGGCATTCGGCACGGTCATCCTGCTGTCCGCCGCCACCGCCGGCATCGCCCTGAACGGCTTGTCGGATCTGAACGAAAAGATCGAACAGCTGGTCAGCGTCTCCGCCCAGCGGATCAACATCGCCCGGCAGATGCCGACCACGGTCTATCTGCTCCAGCGCGAGGAAAAGAACTTCCTGCTGTCGAACAACGAAGAGGACATGGAGCGCTTCGACAAGGGGATGCTGGCCCGCCGGGAGGAGTTCAAGGGGATCCTGGAGCAGTTCCACCGGATCGCCGATGCCGAAGGCAACCGCAAGGCGACTCAGATCGAGGCGCTGATGACGGAGTTCACCAGCGCCCAGGACAAGGTCCGATCGATCGGCCGCATCCACTCCAATTCCAAGGGTGCCGAACTGCTGACCGGTTCGGGCAACGATTCGGTCGCCACGGCGCAGGAGGCCCTGCGGCCCCTGCTCGATCGGGTGGAAAATGGGTCCCAGGCGACGGGGGAACAGGTCGCCATCGCCCATCTGGTCCGGCGCATGACGACGGACTGGGCCAATGCGCGCATCATCGTCAGGAATTCCCTGCTTGTTCCCGACGATGTGGCGACCGCTGCGATCCTCAAGCCGCTGCCCGATCTTCTGAAGAACATTTCCCAGCAGCAGGATTACATCCGCGGCCGCCTGACGGCCGACGAAGACATCCGGGCGTTCAACAGCTTCCTCGACCGCTATCGCGCTTACGAGCGCATCACCAACGATGCCGTCGCCCTGGCCTTGAAGAACACCGAAGTCAAGGCGCTGGCGCTGTCCATCGGCGAGGTTCGCACGGCCGCCAGCAAGCTGGGCCTGGCCGCCAACGAACTGGTCGCCGACGCCGAAAAAGGCATGGCGGCGGACAAGCAGGCGGCCGAGGCGACCTACGCCCAGATCCGCGCGCTCACCATCGGTGCCGTCGCCCTTGCCCTGCTGATCGCCATCGCCGCCGGCGCCTACATCGCGATTTCCATCGCCCGCGGCCTCGGCAAGGCGGTCGGGCTGGCCGACGCGGTGGCGGTCGGCGACCTTGGCCAGAAGGTCGAGGTGTCGAGCGACGACGAGATCAAGGATCTGGTGACGGCGCTCAACAGCATGACCGCCAACCTGCGGGCGACGGCGGATGTGGCCGAGGAAATCTCCCGCGGCAACCTGACCGTCCAGGCCCGTCCGCTGTCCGACAAGGACACGCTGGGCATGGCGCTGGAAACCATGCTGGAGAAGCTGCGCGGCGTCGTGACCGACGCGCTGTCCGCCTCCGACAACGTGGCGGCGGGCAGCCAGCAGCTCTCGGCCAGCTCGGAGGAGCTGTCGCAGGGCTCCACCGAACAGGCCTCCGCCGCCGAGGAGGCGTCGGCCTCGATGGAGGAGATGGCCGCCAACATCAAGCAGAACGCCGAGAACGCCACCCAGACGGAGAAGATCGCCCGCCAGTCGTCCAAGGACGCCCAGTCCTCGGGCGAGGCGGTCAACAAGGCGGTGCAGGCGATGCAGACCATCGCCGAGAAGATCAGCATCGTCCAGGAGATCGCCCGCCAGACCGACCTGCTGGCGCTGAACGCGGCGGTGGAGGCGGCGCGGGCCGGCGAGCATGGCCGCGGCTTCGCCGTGGTCGCCTCGGAGGTGCGCAAGCTGGCCGAGCGCAGCCAGGGGGCGGCGGCGGAGATCAGCTCGCTGTCGGCGGAATCGACCAAGATCGCCCAGGAGGCCGGCCAGATGCTGGCCCGGCTGGTGCCCGACATCCGCAAGACCGCCGAACTGGTCGAGGAGATCAGCGCCGCCTGCCGCGAGCAGGACATCGGCGCCGAGCAGATCAACCAGGCGATCCAGCAGCTCGACAAGGTGACGCAGCAGAATTCCAGCGCGTCGGAACAGATGGCGGCGACGTCGGAGGAACTGTCCTCGATGGCGACACAGTTGCAGGGGACGATCTCCTACTTCACGGTGGAGGAGAAGGCCGCCGCCCGGTCCGCCGTCCGGAGCCCGGCCGTCCAGGCAGCCCAGGCGCGGCCGACGCAAGCCCAGGCCTCCCGCCGTCCCGCCTCGGTCATCGCCCTGCCGCACAAGCCGGCGGCGAAGCCGAACGGCAAGGACCGCGGGGTGAAGATCGCGCTCGAAGGCGGCAACGGCCCCGACGAGCTGGACGCCCGCTACAGCGCGTTCTGATCGCACCGGGAGGGGGCGGCGCGCGGAGCGCCGTCCCCGGAGTGCAGCCCCCGTCCCCCCGAACCGGAAGCCGCAGATGACCAGCGCGACCGCGCCCCGCGAACCGGCGCAATATGTGACGATCGGCATCGATCGCGAAGTGTTCGCCATAGAGGTCGGCATCGTGCGCGAGATCCTCGACCTCCAGCCGATCACCCGCCTGCCGCACGCGCCCCCGTTCCTCATCGGCATGATCGACGTGCGGGGACAAGGGGTGCCCACCGTCGACCTGCGGGTCAAGCTGGGGTTGCCGGCGGCCCAGCCCACCGCCAACACCCGGATCATCGTGCTCGACGTGCCCCAGCAGGGGCAGGGGAGCTTGCCGGCCGAGGGGCGGGGGGGCCCGCTGACCGTTGGTGTCGTCGCCGACCGGGTTTTCGAAGTCACGTCGCTCGACGGTCAGGAGCTGGAAACGCCGCCCCAGGTGGGGGGGCGCTGGCGGTCCGACTGCATCCAGGCGATCGGTCGTTCCAATGGAACCTTCGTCATCGTCTTCGACATCGCCCGCCTGTTCGCCCAGGACGACGTGGCCCTGCTGGGCAGGGCGGACGCGGCATGATGAGCGAGGTCGAGGCCCCGCGGTTCATCGGCGAACCGGCTCCGCCGTCTTCCCGCGACGGTCTGTCGCCGCGGGATTTCGGCCGGCTGGCCGTCATCATCGAATCCCACACCGGCATCCGCATGCCGCCGACCAAGCGGACGATGGTGGAAGGCCGGCTGCGGCGCCGGCTGAGGACATTGGGCTTGCCGGACCTGAACGCCTATTGCCGCCATGTGCTGGACGGCGGCGGGCTGGACGGCGAACTGGTCAACCTGATCGACGCCGTTACCACCAACAAGACCGACTTCTTCCGCGAGATCGACCATTTCCGCTACCTGATGGGCACCGCCATTCCGGCATTGTCCCGCCTTCCCCATCACCCCGGCCGCGACCGCCCGTTGAAGATCTGGAGCGCCGCCTGCTCGACCGGGGCCGAACCCTACACGGTGGCCATGCTGCTGCTGGAGCAGGCACGCGCCGGCATGCCGATCCGCCACGAGATCGTCGCGACCGACATCTGCACGGAGGCGCTCGCCACGGCCAGGATGGGCATCTATCCCGCCGATATGGCCGGGATGGTGCCCGAGCCCTTCGCATCCCGCTATCTGATGCGGTCGCGCGACCCGGAGGACGCCACGGTCAGGCTGGTGCCGCCGGTCCGCCAGTCCGTCCGTTTCGGCCGACTCAACATGATGGATCCGGCCTATCCGGTTTCAACGGACATGGATGTGATCTTCTTCCGCAACATATTGATCTACTTCGACAAGGCGACGCAAAAAAAGGTGCTGGAGAAGCTGTGCGGCCATCTGCGCCCCGGCGGCTGCCTGTTCATCGGCCACAGCGAGACCATCACCAACATGGACCTGCCGCTGAAACAGGCCGGCTCCGCAATCTTCATCCGGAGTTGAGCGATGAGCCAGAGGATACGCGTGCTGATCGTCGATGACTCCGCGACCGTCCGCCGGACCCTGACGGACATCCTGTCGTCCGATCCGGAGATCGAGGTGATGGGGACGGCAGCCGATCCCTACGCCGCCGTCCGCCGGATCGGGGAGGAGGCGCCGGACGTCATCACCCTGGACGTCGAGATGCCGCGCATGGACGGCATCACCTTCCTGCGCAAGCTGATGAGCCAGCACCCCATACCGGTGGTGATGTGTTCCTCCCTGGTGGAGGACGGCAGCGAGACCCTGATGCAGGCGCTCGAAGCCGGTGCCGCCGACGTCATTCTGAAGCCGCGGATCGACACCCGCCAGAGCCTGCTCGACGCCCAGGTGCGCATCTGCGACACGGTCAAGGCGGCGGCCCGCGCCCGCGTCCGCCCGCGCCCGCGTGTCGCCGTTGCCGCGCAGGCGACCGCAAGCCCCCGCATCCCGGAGCCGAAGCTGAGCGCCGATGTCATGATGCCGGCGCCCGGAAAAGGGGCGATGGCGCGCACGACCGAGCGCATCGTCTGCATCGGCGCCTCGACCGGCGGCACCGAGGCCCTGCGCGAGGTGCTGGAGGCGTTGCCCGCCGACAGCCCCGGCATCCTCATCGTCCAGCATATGCCGGAAAGCTTCACCGCGGCCTTCGCCCGTCGCCTCGACAGCCTGTGCGAGGTCACGGTGCGCGAGGCGCGCGACGGCGACACGGTTCTGCGCGGACAGGTTCTGATCGCGCCGGGCAACCGGCACATGCTGCTGCAACGCAGCGGCGCCCGCTATCTGGTGGCGGTGAAGGACGGGCCGCTCGTCTCCCGCCACCGGCCGTCGGTCGACGTGCTGTTCCGCTCGACCGCGCACTGCGCTGGGGCCAATGCCGTCGGTGTCATCATGACCGGCATGGGTGACGACGGCGCCACCGGGATGCGCGAGATGCGCGAAGCCGGCGCCTTCACGCTGGCCCAGGACGAAGAGAGCTGCGTCGTGTTCGGAATGCCGAAGGAGGCGATCGCCCGGGGCGGTGTTGGAAAGGTGGTCGGGCTTTCCTCGATCACCCGCGAAATCCTGCGCCATGACCGGTCGTGACGCAGCCTGCTCTCCTTCCGACACATCTGACCGCACAAAGGCTTCGGCATGGACAGCATCCTTGACACAGCCGCCTTCGGGGATTTTGCCCGCGCCGACACCGGGATTCCATCGTCCGGCCTCGGCATCGGGGTTGTTCGGTCGCTGAAGGCCGAGCTGCACGACGCATCGGCGCCGATCGAAACGGCGTTCCTGGCAGTCGGCGAGACCCTGTCGCAGATTCTGGACCGCATGGCGGCCATCGGCGAGCGGTTTCGCGCCCTGTCGGTGCTGATCGACAGTGAAGACGGCGTCGATGCATCGGGCCGGCTGGGGAGAATTCGCGCGGTGACCGACGGGCTGGCGGCGAATCTCGAACAGACGCTGGCTGACCTGACCGGCCTTGACGAGGCGGGCGCCGACATGGCGGCCCTGCTCGGCAACCTGTCCCGGATCATCGGCGAGATCACCGCCCTGGCGATCAACGCAAAAGTCCAATCGGTTCAGATCCGCTCCGGCACCGATGATTTCAGTGTCTTCAATCGCGAGATCGACCGCCTCCATCGGTTGGCGGAGGAGGCGACGACACAGGCGATCGGCCATCTCGGGGCTTTGCGGAACGCCATCTCGTCGGCCAAGGATGGCGCGGCCGTCTTCCAACGTGACAACCGGATGCGCCTGGTCGATGTCGGGCGCCGGTTGCAGGACAGTCTGGACAAGCTGACGGCCTGCCGCAGCACCGCGCAGCAGGCTGCCCGCCGTTTCGCCGACCGTATCGGTGAGGTCGGCCAGCGGATCGCCCGCTGCATCAGCGAGCTCCAGGTCGGCGACCTCACCTGTCAGCGGCTGTCCCACATCGGTGCGGCGCTGGATGTGCTTGGGCTGCTGGCCGAGACGCCACAGGCAGCGGCGTTGCCGCAGGAGCGGCGGTGGCTTGCGGATCTGGACGACCGTCACCGGATCGACCTGTCGGCGGCGATCTGTGCGCTCCAGATCCGCCAATACGAGGAGGCGAGCGGTGATTTCAGCAGCCAGGTTGCGTCCCTGAAGGCCAATCTGGAGGCGTTGGTCCGGGATGCCGACGCCATCGCACGGGAAGCGGCGACGCTGTTCGGTTCGGAGCGTGGCCATCTCGGGGGCGATCATCCACCAGGTGCCGCCAAGACTCCCGGCGGCTCCATGCTTGGGGATGTCGCGACCGATGTCGACCGCGCCCTGGGCCTGTTGCAGCACTATTGCCGGTCCGACGACGCTCTCAGGGAGCGGGTGTTCGAGGTTTCGCATGGCTTCGATGCCATGGGGCGGGATGTCCTGGCCATCCGCTCCATCGACACCGACATGCGCCTGATGGGGCTGAACACGACGTTGAAATGCACGCGTCTCGGACCGGAGGGGCGCGGGCTGGGCGTGGTGGCGCAGGAGTTGCGCGCGTGCAGCCGGCGGACCGAGGGCGTGTCGAAGGCGATCACCGGAGCCATCCAGTCAGCCACCCGGCGCGCGGCCGCACTGGACCAGAGGTCGGGCACCAGTCATCAGGCAGCCAGGGAAGTGGCTGGAGAGATGTCGAATTCGATGGATTGCCTGAACCGGCTGCACGCTGATCAGATGCGCTCCCTGTCGGCTCTGACCGGGGATTGCCTGGAGGTGTCGAGGCTTCTGACCGGGACCATAGACCGTCTTGCCATCGAGCAGCGGCTGGAGGCTTCCACTCTGCGCTTTGTCGAACGGGTGGAGGCGGCCTCCAAGATCGGGGAGATCCACGCTTCCGGGATTGCCGACGATCTGCATCGCCTGTTTGCCAATCTCTACACCGCGGAACGGGAGCGGAAAACGCACTCGCAACTCTTCGGTGGCGGTTGCCCGGACGAGAGCCAGGGCCAGGGCCAGGATGGAGCCATGGATGACTTTTTCCTGTAAAAACCTGTCCTAAAAGATTGTTTCCGCCTGAGGCGGCGACTCATCGGCCGGATCACTGCGATTCGGATGAAGGCGACGGATGTCGACAGGTACGCTTCTTGATGGCGCACCAAGCGGCGGCATCGGGTGAACCATGACAGGATGCGCGCTCAAGGCCGGCGATCATGGTCCGCGTCGTCGAGATCCAGGTGCCGGCCACTGCGCCGAGTCGGCGCGGGACCAACACCTCCATGACCTGTCACCGCTCACCGCCTGCGCCCTCCGCATCACACGGCGCGGGGATCCGATCATGGAGATGCGGGCGGACCGGCTGGAGCAGCCGACGCTCGAAGTGGCGGCGCCGGGATGGCCGAACTCGCCGAAGCCGGCCACCCGGGGCTTCTCGCCTTCCTGGCGGCCCGGGCCAGGGCTCGGCTGGTGGAGCGATGGGCCCGCCCTTCTCGCGATGCTGACGGACGAGACCGACCGTTATGAAATGGTGATCGGCGAAATGGCGATCGGCGCTTTTCGCCACGCCACGCCGGGCGGCATCGACCGACTGCGGTGGAGCGATCGGGCGCGCTGGCGCGACGGTCCTCGCGCGCGCCATCGACCTGGCGTGCGGCCGGCACCCCGCTCAGACGAACACCATCGCCCTGCAGGGGGCCGCCGCCAGCAGGATCGGCCCGCCGATGCGGGAGGAAATCTGCTCCGCCGGCGGCAGCGGAGCGAACAGGTGGCTGGCCCAGGCAGCGGACCGCTACTCCGCCATCCCTTGCCTTCACCATGCGGACGGGCTGGTCAACCGCTTCGTGTCCGCCACAAGGTTCGAAGCAGCGGAGGCACCGCTGGGGCGTTCTGGCACGTCACACCCGGTCGGGCAGCACCGCCCCGGTTGCTTCGACGTTCGTTGTCCTTCGTCGAGAACCCCGCGGTCGAGGAGGCTCTCGACCAGCGCGACCTTCTCCATCACCGGGTAGTTGCGCCAGATCTCGCGCTTCATCGCTTCCGGCGAGCCGCCCCCGTGCAGGGAGATGACCGAATACCAGCCGGCTTGGTTGGACACGGTCAGATCCTCGATGAAGCGCGACACCTCCAGGCGCTGTTCCATCGGAATGTCGGTCCGGCCGCCCAGCACCGCGGCCAGCGACCCCTTGGTCTCGGGATTGTGGTCCTCGTCCGGACCCGGCAGGGCGACGATCAACCCACCCGAAACGTAATGGGCGATCCGGTGCATGTCGTAGATCCTGGTGGCGAGCAGCAGCTTGCCGATGTTCGAAAACACAGCCTCCGGGATCACCGTCCCCGACGGATCCTTGGTGCAATAGACCGACGCGGCGACGCCGCAGGCGTAGAAGCTCTCGGTGATGGTGATGAGTTCGACCATCGCCTCGCGGATGTGGCCGTGGCGCTCGGGATCGAGGCCGTTGGCCTCCACCATCAGGGCACCGGCCCCGATCAGCAGATCGCCGAAGCCGGCGCGGGCGCCGATGCAGGAGTGGCGGTGGTGCGCGGCGTAGGTCGTGGTCAGGAAGCCGCCCTCCTCCGTCTCGCCGGCGAGGAACACGCGGTCGTGCGGCACGAGCACGTCGTCGAAGATCACGACGCCGGTCGACTGCCCATACTTCGCCGAGAACTTGGCGGCGGCCTCGCCCGGCCGTCCCGCCGGGCGCGCCACGATGGTGACGCCCGGCGCGTCGATCGGCACGGCGCAGCACACGGCGAAGGCGGCGTCCTCCGGGCTGTGCGTCCGGCATGGCATGACCAGGAACTCGTGCATGTAGGGGGCGCCGGTGACGATCGCCTTGGTGCCGCGGATGACGATGCCGTCGGGCCGGCGCTCGACGATGTGGACGTAGACGTCGGGGTTGGCCTGCCGGCCCGGCCGCTTTGAGCGATCGCCCTTGGCGTCCGTCATCGCCACCCCCAGCGTCAGGTCGCGGTCCTGCACCTCGTGGAGGTAATTCAGGAAGCGTTGGCTGTAGTCCGTGCCGTGCGCGTCGTCGGTGCGCCTGGCCGCCTGGAAGATGCCGTTCAGGGCGTCGTGCGTCAGGTAGCGCTGCGCGCAGCCGGACACCTTGCAGACGAGCCGGACGGCTTCGAGCTTGTGGAGGAGGTCGGTCGAGCTCTCGTTGATGTGGAGCATCCGGTTGACCGTTTTCCCCGACGTCCCCTGCCGGGCGGTCATGATGGCCCGATGCTCCGGCGCATGGGCGAAGTCATAGGTGATGCCGACGGCGTTGACGCCGGGCGCCAGAAGCGGCTCGTCGGCCACGCTCTCGACGACCCGTCCGTTGACGAACACCCGCGGTTTGTAGGCACGCAGCGACTCCCGATAGTCGGCGGCGGTCATCAGCATGAGATCCTCCCTGATTAATGTTCTAAAATTTGAACATTGTTCATAAAAATGATCAACGATAGAGTCTCCTTCGGGATCGTTCGAGGAGGCATCGTGGCGGAGCGGCAGCGGGTCAGCCGGCGGGAAGCGGTGAGCGAGCATAAGCGTGGCCTGATCATGCAGGCCGCCCGCGACGTGTTCGAGGCCGAAGGGTTGGAAGGCGCCAGCCTGCGCGCCGTCGCGACGCGCGCCGGCTACACGCCCGGCGCGCTCTATTCCTACTTCGATTCCAAGGAGGCGATTTACGCCGAGGTGCTGCGGACATCGCTCGCCGCGCTGGGCCAGGCGGTGGACGAGGCGGTGGCGAGGGTCGAGGCTCCGGCGGACCGCCTCGCCGCCGCCGCCATGGGGTTCTTCGGCTTCTACGCCGCCAACCCGCGCGACCTCGATCTCGGCTTCTACCTGTTCCGTGGCGGCATGAAGCCGTTGGGCCTGGGACGCGAGCGCGACGAGGAGCTGAACCGGGCGCTGAACGCCGCCCTCCGGCCGGTTGCCGACGCGGCCGAGGCGCTGGGCGCGTCGAAGGCGGCCGCCGACCTGCTCCTGGTCGATGTCTTCGCCCACGCGACCGGGCTGCTGCTTCTGCTGCACACCGGGCGCATCCGCATGTTCGGTGCCTCGGCCCCGGCGCTGATGGAGGCTTATGTCCAGCTTCGGATCGACACCCTGAGGCAGGGTGAGCCCGGACGCGGCGGGTGACGTCCGCCGCGCCGACGGCCCTCCTCAGGCAGGGGCGACCATGGCCCGCCGCACGATCGTCCGGGCCATGGGCTGATCGACGGTCAGGGCCAACGTCCCATAGTGCGCGCCCCAGGCCCCCGCGGCCCCGGGCGCGCGGGTGGCGAGGAACACGTCCACCACCTCCCGTGGGCTGTGGCGCAGCAGTTCAGCGCCCTGTAGAACGCGCGCCACCGCCTCGGTCATCGGGCGGGCCAGGAACTCGTCCCGCACCGCCTCGCGCACCAGGGTTTCGGTGTGCCGGACCAGGGCGTCGAAGCGGGCGTCCTGGCCGGCGAGCGGCCGGACCTCGTCAAACAGGGCGTCGATCGTGCGCGTGTCCTTGATCATGGCCCGGCGGACATCCATGCACATCATGTTGGCGGTGCCTTCCCAGACGCTGTTGAGCGGGGCTTCGCGGTACAGGCGCGCCATCGGGTTCTCCTCGATGAACCCGTTGCCGCCGTGGCACTGCAACGCCTCGTAGACGATGGACGGCGCTCGCGAGCAGTTGAAGAACTTGGCCGCCGGGGTGGCCACGCGCGCCAGCAGGCGCTCGTGCTCGTTCTCCGCCAACTGGTCGGTGGCCTTGGCCACGCGCAGCGCCATCAGCGTCGCCGCCTCGACCTCGACGGCCATGTCCGCCAGCACGTTGGTCATCATCGGCCGGTCGGCGATGGTCGTCCCGAAGGCGTTACGGGTCGTGGTGTGCCGCAGCGCCAGCGTCAGCGCCTGGCGCATCAGCCCGGCCGAACCGATGGCGAAGTCCAGGCGGGTCAGATGGGCGTGCGAGAGGATCTCGCGGATGCCGCGCCCCTCCTCGCCGACACGGATCGCCAGCGTCCCGGCGTACTCCACCTCGCTGGAGGCGTTCGACTTGTTCCCGGCCTTGTCCTTGAGGCGCTGGACGAAGAAGCGGTTGTAGCTCCCGTCGGGCAGCGTTCGCGGCAGGAAGAAGCAGGTGACCCCGCCACCGACCTTGGCCAGGGTGAAGAAGCCGTCCGACTGCGGCACCGAACAGAACCATTTGTGGCCGGTCAGCTCGTACCAGTGCGCCGTCTTTCCGTGGTAGTCGGCCGAATGCGAAAAGCGCGCGGTGGTCTGGGTCTCGCGCAGGTCGGACCCACCCTGCTTCTCGGTCATGGCGTAGCCGATGACGACCGACGGCTTGTCGCCGACCTCCCTGCGGCTGAACTCATACTCGGTGCCCTTGGATTTTTCCGCCCAGACGGCGAGGGCCGGCTCGGCCTCGAAACCGGCGTGGGAGGCGTAGGCCATGCCCGTGGGACAGCCTGTGCCCTGCTCGACCTGGTTCCAGAGGTAGGACAGCACGGCGCGGGCGACGTGGCCATTCTTCTGGTTGGTGCGCCAGGCGAGGGTGGGGACTTCGTGCTTCCACGCCAGCGACATCAGCTGGTGCCAGCTCGGGTGGAAGTCGACCCAGTCGACGCGGTTGCCGAAGCGGTCGTGCGTCTTGAGTTCGGGCAGGTGCCGGTTGGCCAGGCGCGCCAACTCCTGGACGGCCTCGTCGCCGGCGACGGCGCCGAGCGCCGCGCAGCGGTCCGCCGCCCAGGGTGCCTCGCGATCGATGGCCGCGCGGAGCACCGCGTCGCCGCTGAAGGCGTTGAACCCGCTGGCGGGCTGCGCCTGGTTGAGGACCGTGTGCGTGCTGTAGCGGCCGGCCGTCTCGGTCTGGATGGCGGCGGAGAGGGTGCTGCTCATGATGGACTCCACGAGAGGTTCCGAACCGTGGCCGTCGAGGGCGCCACGCCGACGCGGGCCGGCGCGGCGGTCGGATCGGCCGGCATGGCCACGTCATGCCGGCAGGAATGCGCTGTGAAATGGCGGAGGACGGCGATCTCCTGGTGCCGGTTGGCCTTCCGGAGCAGGCTCTTCTGGATCGTGCCCGCCGCCGCGCGGTTCCACGAACGCCCACCGGCCCCTCGCCCCATTCTTCGTCCGGCGTCGCCACCACGGGCCGCCGCCATGAGCGCTGCCATGACCGCCGTCATAACCGCCGGGTGAGCGCAGAGGATGACGGCAACGCCGGTGGTCAGGAGAACTGGGTCAGGGTCAGGGTCGCAGCGGAATGGCCTGTGCGGCGCTTTCCGTGCGGGGGGCGTGGTGCAGAAGCGGATGCCCGGACTTTGCCACGGCGGCCAGGCACAGGTCGGCGATCGCGTCGGCGATTTCGTCGGCCCGCTCCTGAATGCCGCCGGTGTCCGGCGCGAGCGATCCCACCAGCCCCTCCATGAAGGCGCCGACCAGAAAGGCGCCCGCGACCTCGACGTCGACATCCCGGAACTCGCCGGCAGCGATGCCCTCGCGGATGATGGTCTCGAACACCCGCGCGATGGCGCGCCGGTACTTCAGGCGGGTGCTTTCCACCTCCGGATCGATCGGCTCGAAGATCAAGCCGTAGGCGAGCCGGCGGCCGCGCATCGCGCGGGCGGCGAAGGTGCGCACGGCGTCCCGCACCTTCCGGGAAGGCTCGCCCTCGGCCACTGCGATCCCCGACAGGACGTCGACCTCGCGCTGGGAGGTGACGCTGACGATGGCCGCGCACAGCTCGGCCCGGGACGGGAAGTAGCGGTAGATCGTGCCCACCGCCACGCCGGCGGCGGCGGCGACCGCGTTCATCTGCAACTCGCGAAAGCCGCCATCCATGACGACGGAGCGGGCCGCGCGCAGGATCTGGGTCTTCTTGTCGAGCGCGCGGCTGGGCTTGGGGCTCATGATGGGCTGTCCTCGATGAGCGATGTGGCAGACGGCGGTGGCGCGAAGCGGTTGTGATGGATGGTCCGCATCGCCCTGACCACCCCCGATGAGCCTCCCACCGAAATGAATATGAATTCATTTTCATTTCTAAGCCGGGCATCACTGAACGTCAAGACCTTTGTACGCCTCGCAATCAATCCGTTTGGCCAGCGTGGCGGCATCATGAAAGTGAATGCCAATTCAACAAAACCCGAGGGGCAGGAGAAGCCGACCGCAGGCCGGCGCCATTCCCGCCAACGACATGGGACCCAAGCCGCTTTCGTCGCCCGCCTGTCCGGTGTCGCCATCTGATGCCGCCGTCACGGCACGCCGCGCCTGCCGGCAGGCCGTGCAACGGAACCGCAAAACACGTTCACACCCCCGTCGACCCTCGGGCTGCCACGGCGATTTCCTCCCGAAGCCAGCGATGCGGCGCGTCCTTTTCGCGACGACGATGCCAAGTCTGCACGAATGGAAAGCCGGCGAGACGGAACGGCGGTTCGCTGCACCGGAGGCTTCCCTTCCCCAGAGTCTCAAGGCTTCGCTTCGCCGCGGTCAGCACGAGATCGGTGCCCCTGACAAGCTCGGGAGCGGCGGACCAATGCGGGATTTGGATGGCGATGCGGCGCTTGTGGCCCAGGCGGGCAAGCGCCGCGTCGATCTCGCTGTCATCCTCCAGCGCGACGGTGACCCTGACATGCGGCCGCGCAAGGTAACGCTCGATCGAGAGCGCCCCCGGTTGGTCCGATTCATCGGACAGGCAGGCGAATGTCTCTTGGAACAGAAGATCGCTCCTGAGATCGCGGCGACCCGCCGTCGCCAGTTCGGGATAAACACCGACGGCCAGATCGATCTCCCCGTCGATCAGCGCCGCAAGTGCCCGGTCCCTGCCATAGGACACGACGGACAGATCGATGAGCGGCGCGGCCTTTCGCAACCGCGCGACCAGGGGCGGCAGCAGGATCGCCGTCCCATAATCCGACAGGGACAAACGGAAGTGGCGGCTGCATCGCCCGATATCGAAGGTCGGCGGATCGGCCATCGAACGCACCAGCGCAAGGGCCTCGGCCAGCGGTTCGGCAAGTTGGAGTGCGCGCGCCGTCGGCTGTAAACCTCCTTCGCCCCTCACCAGCAGCGGGTCGCCAAAGATGTCCCTCAGCCTCGCAAGGGCATGGCTGACCGCTGGTTGCGAGCGGTTCAGCCGCATCGCCGCGCGCGAGACATGCCGCTCTTCGAGCAGGGCCTCGAGCACCAGCAGCAGGTTCAGGTCGGAGGACGGAAGATCATTCTTTCTGTGCATGGTCTGCATATCACATTCTAATTTCCATAATTTTCATCGATGAAGCAAGCTGTCCCGGAAAGGAGATGTGAGCATGACCCAATCCCTCAATCCGGATCTCGGGCTGTCCCATGTGGCGCTGCTCGTGCGCGATCTCGACAGCAGCATCGCCTTCTATCGGGAGTTTGCCGATCTTCGGGTGGTTCATCGCCGGACCGCGGGTGGCGATGTCAAGGAGGTGGCGTGGATGGCGGATGGGGTGCGCCCGTTCGCCCTCGTCCTCGTGGCATCGGCACGTCTGACCGACACGCCGCTCGGACCGTTCGGGCATCTCGGTGTCGCCTGCGCGACGCGCGAGGATGTCTTGAACCGGGCGGCCGAAGCCGGACGCCGGGGCATCCTGCGCTCCGCTCCCCGCGATTCCGGACCTCCCGTCGGTCTCTGGACCTACATCGCCGACCCGGATGGCAACACGCTTGAACTGTCCTTCGGGCAGGAAATCGCCTTCACGGTGGAGAGGGCCGACAACAAGGCCGGAACGTCCTGACGTCCGGCTCCGGCATCGGCCGCGACGGCGGGGCGGCTCGCTCCCTGGGAAATCGGGGCGCGGCCCCCGCGAACCGGTTCCTACCCCCGTCCGCAGTCCAGCCGGAAGGCGAGCCGGCGCCGCCATCATGGTCGCCGTTCCCATGCCGCGAAGGAAGGGGCGCCGACCGCTGGCATCTTCTGCACAATCTCACCGATGCGTTGCGTGAGATTCTTACCGGTCGTCATCGGGACCTGCGGGCGGCGGCCAAGCTGGCCGTCGCTCCCGTTGACGGAACCGGACAAGAGGCGCAGGCGCCACAGCCCGATCAGGATGGCAAACCACCGCCCCGTCGCGAGCAGCGGGGTGCAGCCATCCAAGCCGCCCGCCATGCCCGTTTCGAGGAGGTCGTCGCGCTGGACGCTTGCGGCTGGTCACAAATCCGCATCGCCCAGACGCTCGGCCTCGATCGCAAGACGGTGCGGGCGTGGCTGCTGGCAACCGACGGCACGGCCATGGCGGGATTCGCCGGTGGCCTGAAGCGTGATCCGGCGGCGGTGCGCGCGGCCTTGTCGTTGCTGTGGAGCACCGGCCCGGTGGAGGGCCAGATCAGCAGTCTGAAGACGATCAGGCGCACGATGAACGGTCGCGGTGGCTTCGACCTGCTGCGTCAGCGAGTCCTCGAAGCTGCCTGCATGGTACCGTTCACGCTGACCCCCTGCACCGAAAATGCGGATGGACCCATCTAGCGCCTGATGATGCCGGGGAACTACACTGCTGTCGAGGCTGTGCGAGCACAGCGAAAATCGGCATTCAAAAATGGAAGAAAACAACGGCTTAGCGGGAGAGGAAAGTTGTCCTCTGCGACTGCGCTGGGTCTGTGCTAGGTAAGCCGGCTTTGCCCGCTTCGCCATTAACTCTTTGATTTATAAGAGAAAATGGTGCCCAGGGACGGAATTGAACCGCCGACACGGGGATTTTCAGTCCCCTGCTCTACCAACTGAGCTACCTGGGCATCCGGCGCTGCGCGGTTGGCCGTGTCGGCCGGTGCAGCGCGTCGAGGGCCGCTTTGTAGAAAAAATCCCACGGCCTGTCCAAACAAAAATCGACGATTCTTCACGCCGCATTCGAGACTCTGGCGGTCGCCGGTGGCACGCGCTAGGGTTCCGCCTCCCAAGTCACGGCAACGCGACGGGCCAGGAGGCCGGAGACCAGGATGCCGAAGGCGATGCCCAGGCCGGCAATGCGCAAGCGGACGACGGCCGTCGAGGTGGCGCGGCTGGCCGGGGTGTCGCAGTCGGCCGTGTCGCGCTGCTTCACCGACGGGGCCAGCGTCTCGCCCGACATGCGGGCGCGCGTGCTGGAGGCGGCGGAGCAACTCTCCTACCGGCCGAACGTCATCGCGCGCAGCCTGACCACCGCCCGCACCAACCTGGTCGGCGTCGTCATGGGCGACCTCGACGGGCCGTTCCAGCCCTATCTGTTCGAGAGCCTGACACGCGGCCTCGCCGGGCTCGGCAAGCAGCCGCTGCTGATCCGTGGCGGGCCGGCCGACGGGCTGGGCGGGGCCTCGATGGCGGCGCTCGACTATCAGGTGGATGCCGTCGTGGTGACGGCCGGAAGCGTGTCGCCGGCGGTGGTCCGCTCAATCTGGCGATCCGGCTGGAGGCGGGCGGGCGCGTCTTCGCCTATTCCGGCGACGGCCGGCCGACGGCGGAATCGGAGGGATTGTTCCGCGGTGCCGACCTGCTGTTCCACGAATGCTTTACGGTCGAGGCCGACCCGAGCCAGATCTTCCACGCCAGCTTCGCCATGCTGGCCGACACGCCGGAGCGGTTGGGGATCGGAGCGTTGCGCCTCTACCATGTCCGGCGCGACCGGCGGGCGGTGCTGGCGGCCTGCGCGGGGAACGGCCGGATCGCGCTCGCCGTGCCGGGCGAGCGCATCGCGGTGTGACGCCTTTTTTCGGTGTCAGCGGGCGAGTTCGAAGCGGATCGGCTGCGCGCCCTGCCACAGGGTGCGCTTGCCGAGTTCCGCCAGATTCTCCAGCCCCTCGGTGATGGTGATGAAGTGGTTGCCGGCGAGCTGGCCCATCTTGCTGGAGAACTGGACGCCGCCATAGGCCAGCAGGATCTCGGTCTCGCTGATGCCGCCCGGATAGAGGATGATCTGGCCCGGCGCCGGGTGGCTGGTGTGGTTCTCGTAGCCGAGGCCGAAGTCGGTGTCGCCCAGCGGGATCCACACGCCTTCGCCGCTCCAGCGGACATGGACGATCTGGCCCTCGTAGGGCAGCAGGCTGCGGAACTTGGCGCAGGTCTTGGGCGCTGCGGCGGACTCGAAGCGGGCGCCGAAGGTGAAGGGGCCGGCGGTGATGGTCAGGGCGTCCATGGTTGGGTGATCCTCGTTTCTTGGGGGCAAGTGTTCTTTTAATCCGCCGCCACCTTCGGCCGCGCCAGATCGGGCGTGTCGCAGCGCAGGAAGGTACCGCGGCCGGGCTGCGCCACGCAGGTGCCGCCCTCCACCACGATGTCGCCGCGCGACAGCACGGTCTCCGGCCAGCCGGTCACCTCCAGCCCTTCGTACGGCGTGTAGTCGACGTTGTGGTGCAGCAGGCTGTTGGTGATCGTCACCTTGCGGTCCGGGTCGTAGATCACGATGTCGGCGTCGGCGCCGATGGCGAGGCTGCCCTTGCGCGGGTGCAAGCCGTACATCTTGGCCGGGTTGGTCGAGGACAGCTCGACGAAGCGTTGCAGGCTGATGCGGCCCTTCTTCACCCCTTCTGAGAACAGGATCGGCAGGCGCGTCTCGATGCCCGGCACGCCGTTGGGGATCCAGTTGAAGGGCGTGTTGGCGCCGTGCAGCATCTTGCCCTTCGGGTCCTGGTAGCGGAAGGGCGCGTGGTCGGACGACACGATGTGGAAGGTGCCGCCGGCCAGCGCGTCCCAGATCACCGCTTGGTTCGCCTTGTCGCGCGGCGGCGGGCTGCAGATGCACTTCGCCCCCTCCATGCCGTGGCCGTGCAGGTCGTGCTCGGTCAGCACCATGTATTGCGGGCAGGTCTCGGCGTAGATGCGCATGCCGCGGCCCTGCGCCCAATGGATCTGCTCGATCGCCTCGCGCCCGGAGACATGGACGATCAGGATCGGCACGTCGGCGAGCTCGGCCATGGCGATGGCCCGGTGGGTCGCCTCGCGCTCGACCAGCATCGGCCGGGAGTCGGCGTGGTAGCGCGGCGCGGTGTGGCCGGCGGCGAGCAGCTTGTCGGTCAGCCAGCCGATGAAGTCGGCGTTCTCGGCGTGGATCATCGCCATGGCGCCGTCGCGCCGGGCGACGCTCAGCAGTTCCAGCACCTGCCGGTCGTTCAGCTTCATGTCGTCGTAGGTCATGTAGATCTTGAACGACGTGTAGCCGTCATGGATCAGCGCCGGCAGATCCTGGCCGAGCAGCTGGTCGGTCGGGTCGCTGACGATGAGGTGGAAGGCGTAGTCGATCACCGCCTTGCCGTCGGCCCGCCGGTGGTAGTCGGTGACCGCGTCGCGCAGCGACTGGCCCTTGAACTGGCAGGCGAAGGGGATGACCGTCGTCGTTCCGCCGCAGGCCGCCGAGCGCGTGCCGGTCTCGAAATCGTCGGCCGACTGCGAGCCGTCGCTGGTCGGCTGGTCGAGGTGGCAATGGCCGTCGACGCCGCCGGGCAGCACCAGTCTGCCGGTCGCGTCGATCTCGCGCGCCCCCGGCCCCAGCCCGGTGCCGATGGCGGCGATGCGGCCGCCGATCACGCCGAGGTCGGCGGCGAACACGTCGGACGCGGTGGCCAGCGTGCCGTGGCGGATGACGGTGTCGAACTGCGGCATGGAACTCTCCTTGGTCCTTAAGGGGCGGTCCTTGGAACGCGTGAACGAATGCTTCCGGCTTTCCGACGCGTCATGCCCGTGCTCGACACGGGCATCCATGGGCAAGCCTGACGTTTCCGCGTGGATGACCGGGCCAAGCCCGGTCATGACGAAAGACGGCGATGGAGCGGGCTTTCCAAATCACAGGAAATAGCCGCCCGGATTGGCCTCGGCGGCGATGGCGCGGCGGGCGTCGTCCTGGAGGTTGCGCAGATGCGCCAGCATGGCGGCCTTGGCCGCGCCGATGTCGCGCCGCTCGGCGGCCTCCAGCACCGCCCGGTGCTCGGTGTCGATCTCGCGCTTGCGATGGAAGGTGCTGGAGATGCGGAACAGACGGGCGACCACCCGCATCCGCGTGATGGTGTCGGCCAGCGTCGCGTTGCCGCTGACGCGGGCGAAGAAGCTGTGGAAGTGGTTGTCGTAGAGCCAGTGCTGCATGTCGTCCTCGCCGTCGCTTTCGAGCGCGTCGAGTCCGCGCCGCAACTCGGCGAGGTCGGCGTCGCCGACCAGCGGCACCGCCGCTTCGATGGCGTGGCACTCCAGCAGCTCGCGCATCTGCATGCACTCGAAGAACTCGCGGGCCGAGACGACGCGGACCCGGTAGCTGCGCTCGCTGGTGCGCTCCAGCAGCCCCTCGCCGACCAGCCGGACCAGCGCCTCGCGCATCGGCGTGCGCGACACGTTGAGCCGCTCGGCGAGCCGGCCCTCCGGCACCTCGGCGCCGCCGGGGATCTGGCGGCTGAGGATCAGCTCGCGCAGATGCCCGTGGGCCTGATCGCCGAGGTTGGCGGGTCGGGGGAACAGCGGGTCGGCCGGGGGGAGGGGAGGACTCATCGGCGGGCGCCTTACTGGCCGTCGACGATCGCGATGTTGCGGTAGGCGCGGCCGAAGTGACGCTCGATGCGGCGCTGGACGATGTCCCACAGCGAGGTCATCAGCAGGTAGTAGAGGGCGGCCACCGTGAACAGCTCCAGCACCATGAAGCGCTCCTGGATGAGCAGCTGGGTGCTGCGCAGAAGCTCCTCCATCGAGATGACCGAGGTGACCGAGGTGGTCTTCAGCAGCCCGTTCACGCTGTTGCCCAGCGCCGGGATGATGATGCGGATGGCCTGCGGCAGCACGATGTAGACCATCACCTGGGCCGAGTTGAGGCCGAGCGCGCGGCCGGCGTTGCTCTGCCCGGCGGCGACGCCGAGGATGCCGCCGCGGATGATCTCGGCCAGATAGGCGGCCTCGTTGAGGATCAGGCCGATCAGCGCGGATTCCGTCACCGACAGCTTGATGCCGATCTGCGGCAGGCCGGTGTAGATGATGATGAGCTGGACCAGCAGCGGCGTGCCGCGGAACACCCAGATGTAGGCCTTGGCCGCCGCCGACACCCAGCGGTAGGGCGATAGCCGCAGCAGCGCCAGCAGGCAGCCGACCACGAGGCCGCCGGCGATGCCCGCGAGCGTCAGCCACAGAGTGGTGATCGCCCCGCTGAGCAGATACCCGTTGAACAGGTACTCGAAGAAGCCGTCCCAGTTCCAGCCGCTGGTCATTCCATCAACCTTTCGCTCTTCTTATCCGGCGTGCCAGGCGGCGGCGGGGACACACCCCGCCGCCGCCTGGCACCCGCGTCTCACATGCCGGGGCCGTTGACCTTGAAGGCGCCGTCGTTGGGCAGCAGGCCGTATTCGTCCATCAGCTTCTTGTACGACCCGTCCTTCTGCATGTCGTTGAGGACGGCCACCACGGCCTCGCTCAGCGGCTTGCTCTTCATCGCCAGGGCGACCGGGGTCGGGAACAGGCCGTGCAGGGCGCGGTCGAAGTCGCCGCGCTTGCTGTATTCCGCCGCCGTCGGGTCGATCGCCACCGACGCCTCGGTCTGGCCGGCGCGCAGCGCCTGGTAGGCCGTGGCGAAATTGTCGAAGGTCTTGATCTCGATGCCCTTCAGGCCCTTGGCGGTCAGCATCTTGTCGAGCTCGCGCAGCTTGCGCTCCTCGAAGCCGCCCAGCTCGACGCCGACCGGCCGGCCCGCCAGATCCTCCGGCTTGGTGATCTTCAGCGGGTTGCCCTTGGCGACCGAGATGCTGATCGCCTGCGATTCATAGTTGATCATCGGCATCATCTTGGCCCGCTCCTCGGTCCAGAAGATGCCGGTGTTGATCAGGTCCCAGCGGCCGGCCTGGAGGCCGGGGATCATCGCCGAGAACTCGATGCGGACATATTCCGGTTTCAGGCAGAGCCGCTTGGCGATCTCGTCGCCGAGCGTGACGCGCATGCCCTTCAACTGGCCGTTGGAATCGACGAACTGCATCGGCGGCAGGGTCGGGTTCATCGACATCACCAGCGTGCCCGGCTTGACCAGCTCGGAATCGGCGACCGCCGGTTTGCAGGTGGTTTGGGCGGCGGCCGGCAGGGCGAACAGGGTCAGGCCGGCGGCGATCAACAGCTTGCGGATGGTCATCATGGTCACCTTCTGTGTTGGTTGGCCGTCATACTCGAGTGGCCCAGCACTCACACCCGGTCAGCGCCCGGCCCCGGCGGGGGAGGCACCCAGGGAATCGATCAGGCCGTACGCCGCCAGATCGGCGCGCAGGGCCTCGGCGTCGGCCGCCGGCAGCGGCAGGCGCGGCGCGCGCGGATCGCCGACCGGCAGGCCCATCATGCCCAGCCCGGTCTTCGACGCGGCGACGTAGCGGTGGCCGCCGACCCAGCGGACGATCGGCAGCATCTTCTTGTAGAGCGCCAGCGCCTGCTCCTTGTCGCCGTGGTCGGCCACCAGCTCGAACAGCCGGGCCGAATCGCGCGGGATCAGGTTGGAGCAGACGGCGACCCAGCCCTGGGCGCCGAGCCAGAAGGATTCGTAGCCGAGGATGCCGGCGAACACCGTCATGCGGTCGCCGCACAGCTCGATGATGTCGCGGACCCGCGTCACCTCGAGCGTCGATTCCTTGATGTAGAGCACGTTGTCGATCTCGCTCAGCCGGGCGACGATCGGCGGGGTGAGGTCGACGTTGGCGGTCGCCGGGTTGTTGTAGATCATCACCGGCAGCGAGATCGCCTCGCCGATGCGGCGGTAATGCTCGAACAGCTCGTCCGGGGTGGGGGAGCTGTAGAAGGGCGGGATCACCATGATGCCGTCGGCGCCCATCCGCTCCGCTTCCTTGGCGTGGGCCACCGCGTCGCGGGTCCATTCGGCGCCGGTGCCGATCAGCACGGGCACGCGGCCCGCCGATTCCTGCACGCAGATCTCGATGACCTGGGCCCGCTCCTCCGGGGTCATCGACAGGAACTCGCCGGTGCTGCCGAGCGGGATCAGGCCGTGGATGCCCTGCTCGATCTGCCAGTTCACCAGTCGCTTCAGGGCGGGGACGTCCACAGCACCACCGTCGGCGGTGAAGGGGGTGATCAGGACCGTGTAGGTGCCGCGCAATGCCGTCATGGGTCTCCCCAAGCTCCTGCCTAATTTTTGACCTTGCCTAAATACTACTCGTATACTATCTGTATACAGGAATCCAGCGCAAATTGACGCAGCCCTCGAAAACCGCTTCCCTCGCCGCCGCCTTCTTGAAACCGCCTCCCCACCGCAATCCGGAAAAGCCGCCCCACCCATGCGCCTCGAACATCCCAGCGTCCGCCGCGACGGCGCCTTCATCGAGATCACCTATGACGGCGAGCGCGTCCCCGCGCTGGCCGGGGAGACGGTGGCGGCGGCGCTGGCGGCGCATGGTGTCGCCGCCTACCGCCATACCCGCGACGGCGGGCGGCGCGGCCTCTATTGCGGCATGGGCGCCTGCTTCGAGTGCCTGGTGACGGTGGACGGCAAGGCCAGCCAGCGCGCCTGCCTGACCAAGGTGGCGGATGGCCAGACCATCCGCTCGCAGCCGCCGGCCGGCACACCGGAGGATCCGCTGGCCCCGCTGGTGCCGCCACCGCAGGGCAAGGCGCCGGAGGAACGGACGCTCGACCTGCTGGTCATCGGCGCCGGGCCGGCCGGTCTGGCGGCGGCGGAGGCCGCGGCGCGGCGCGGCGCCGACGTGGTGGTGCTCGACGAGCGGCCGCAGAGCGGCGGCCAGTATTTCAAGCCGCTCGCCCCCTCGCACCGCGCCGACCGGCCGGCCGACCGCCAGTTCCGCGCCGGCCTCGCCCTGGTCGAGGCGGCGAAGGCGGCTGGTGCGTCCATCGTCCAGGAGGCGACGGTGTGGGGCGCCCACGCCCCCGACGAGGTGGTCGCCGTCGTCGCCGGGCGCGAAACCGTCTACCGGCCGCGCCGGCTGGTGATCGCCGGCGGCGCCTACGAGCGGCCGGCGCCCTTCGCGGGCTGGACGCTGCCCGGCGTGATGACGACCGGCGCCGGCCAGACGCTGGCGCGTGCCTACCGGGTGGCGCCCGGCCGCCGGGTGGTGGTCGCCGGCAACGGCCCGCTCAACCTGCAACTGGCCTGCGAGCTGGTGGAGGGCGGCGTCGAGGTGGTCGCCGTGCTGGAAAGCGCGCCGCGCCCATCGCCCGGCCAGTGGCGCGACCTGCTCAAGGCCGTGCGCTCGGCCCCCGGCCTGATCGGCGACGGCGCGCGCTACATGCTGACGCTGCGCCGCGCCGGGGTGCCGGTGTTGTGGTCGCACGGGATCGTCGCGGCGACGGGCGGGGAGCGCTTGGACCATGTCCGCTACGCCCCGCTCGGCGCCGACGGCGCCCCCCGGCTGGCCGAGGCCGTCACCGTTCCCGCCGATGCGCTGTGCCTGGGCTACGGTTTCATCCCCTCGACCGAGATCGCCCGCGCGCTCGGCTGCGCGCACCGGCTGGTCGACCGCCATCTCGGCTACCTCGCCACCGAGACGGCGGTGGACGGCGCCACCAGCCTGCCGGGGGTCTTCGCGGTCGGCGACGGCGTCGATCTCGGCGGCTCACGGGTGGCGCAGGCGCGCGGGGCCCTCGCCGGCATCGCCGCCGCGACCCAGCTCGGGCTGGCCGACAGCTTTCCGGAGGACAGCCGGCGGGCGCTGGCCGACCTGAAACGGGCCGACGGCTTCCAGGCGGCGCTGTGGTCGATCTACCGGGCGCCGCCGGTGCGGCTCGATTCCGTGCCCGACGACGCCATGCTGTGCCGTTGCGAGGAGGTCACCTTCGGCCGTGTCCGCGCCGAGATCGCCGCCGGTCACGACAGCCTCGCGGCGCTGAAGCGCAACACCCGGCTCGGCATGGGCCGCTGCCAGGGCCGCTACTGCGCGGCGACCGCCGCCCTGCTGCTGGAGCAGGCCACCGGCCGGCCACGCACCCCCGATCAGTATCTGGCGCCGCGCCTGCCGGCCAAGCCGACGCCGGCCGGCGCCTTCGCCTTCGAGAAGCCGGAATGGGGCGGCCACCAGCGCGCCATCACCCCCAACCTCGCCCGCCCGCTGGAGGATGGCCCGCTGCCCGACCAGGAGGCCGAGATCCTGATCGTCGGCGGCGGCGTGGTCGGCGCCTGCCTCGCCTACTACCTGACCCAGGCCGGCCGCGACGTGCTGGTGGTCGAGCGCGGCGACACCAACCTCCAGGCCTCGGGCGCCAACGCCGGCAGCCTGCACGTCCAACTCCTGTCCTTCGACTTCGGCGCGCGGGCCGAGGCGGGCGGCGGCCCGGCAGCGGCGACGCTGACGCTCGGCCCGCGCTCCGTCGGGCTGTGGCGGGAGTTGGAGAAGGCCTGCGGCGCCGACTTCGAGCTGGCCGTCACCGGCGGGCTGATGGTGGCCGACAGCCCGGCCGGCATGGAGTTCCTCCGCGCCAAGGCGGCGCTGGAGCGGCGGTACGGCGTCGAGAACGCCATCATCGACGCCGCCGAGTTGCGCCGCCTCGCCCCCGCCCTGTCCGACGGGCTGGTCGGCGCCGAATACGCCCCGCAGGAAGGGAAGATCAACCCGCTGCGCGCGACCTACGCGGTGCTGGAGCAGGCGCGCCGCCAGGGTGCCCGCTTCCTGCGCGGGGTCAACGTCACCGGCATCGCCGCCGCTCCGGCGGTCGAGGGCGGCGGCTGGCGGGTCGAGACCCCGCGCTGCCGCATCCGCGCGAAACAGATCATCAACGCCAGCGGCCCCTGGGCGCGCGAGACCGGGCGACTGGTCGGCATCGACGTGCCGGTGCACAGCGCGCCGCTCCAGATGATCGTCACCGAGCCGGCGCCCAAGCTGGTCAGCCAGCTCGTCGCCCACGCCGACCGCCATCTCAGCCTGAAGCAGGCGGTCACCGGCGGGCTGATCATCGGCGGCGCCTGGACCGCCGTCTTCGACCCGGCGCGCCGCTTCAACACGGTGTCGCGCCCCAGCATCGAGGGCAATCTGTGGGTCGCCCGCCATGTGCTGCCGCAGGTCGCCGGGCTGCATGTGGTGCGCGCCTGGGCGGCGATGAACATCAACATCGACGGCGCGCCGATTCTCGGCCCGGTGCCGGGATTGCCGGGGTTCTTCAACACGGTGACGTCGAACGGCTTTACCCTGGCCCCGGTGGTCGCCCGCATGACTGCCGACCTGCTGCTCGACGGCCGCACCGACATCGACCCGACGCCCTTCCTGATCGACCGCTTCCGCTGAAACGCCTCCCTTCCTCCAACCGTTCCGGCGCCGCAGCGGCGCCGCCCATCCGCAAGAGAAGCCGCATGATCGCCATCGAGAACGTCAGCAAGCACTACGGCACCTTCCAGGTTTTGAAGGACTGCACGACCACCGTGCGGAAGGGGGAGGTGGTGGTGGTCTGCGGCCCCTCCGGGTCGGGCAAGTCGACTCTGATCAAATGCGTCAACGGGCTGGAGCCCTTCCAGTCGGGCAGCATCAAGGTGGACGGCATCGACGTCGGCGGGCGGGGGACCAACATGTCGGCGCTGCGCGCCCGTGTCGGCATGGTGTTCCAGAATTTCGAGCTGTTCCCCCATCTGACCATCATGCAGAACCTGACCCTGTCGCAGCGCAAGGTGCTGGGCCGCGCGACCGCCGAGGCCGAGGCCAAGGGCGAGGCGCTGCTGGCGCGGGTCGGGCTTGCCAGCCAGGCGCACAAGTTCCCCGGCCAGCTTTCCGGCGGGCAGCAGCAGCGCGTCGCCATCGCCCGCGCCCTGGCGATGGACCCGATCGCCATCCTGTTCGACGAACCGACCTCGGCGCTCGACCCGGAGATGATCAACGAGGTGCTCGACGTCATGGTCGAGCTGGCCAACGAGGGCATGACGATGATCTGCGTGACCCACGAGATGGGCTTCGCCCGCAAGGTCGCCCACCGGGTGATCTTCATGGACCATGGCAGCATCATCGAGGACTGCACCAAGACCGAGTTCTTCGAAACCCAGCGCTCGGAGCGCGCCACCCAGTTCCTCGCCAAGATCCTGCAACACTGAGTGCAGCGTGCGCGGCGCACCCCGCCCGCCGGACGGATCGTTGAGAAGCTTTGCAGGACAACGATCCGTCTGCTTTGTTAGGGAGGGATCAGCGTCAGGTGGCAGGACTTGGTATGAGCATGGACATGGACAGCCCGAAAACCGCCGCTCCGGCCGCCGCCGGTGTGAATCTGGCGAGCATGGCCTACCGGACCATCCTGGAGATGATCCTCGACCGCCGCATTCCCAGCGGCGAGGTGATCGTCGAGGACCGGCTCGCCACCGCGCTCAGCATCTCGCGCACGCCGATCCGCGAGGCGCTGGTGCGGCTGGCCAGCGAGGGGCTGATCCGCAAGGAGTTCAACCGCCCCTACCGCGTCCGCGAGGTCTCCAACCGCGAGTATTTCCAGAGCATGCGGCTTCGGGAAATCCTGGAGGGGGAGGCCATCGCCGCCGCCGCGCCGCGGATCGACCCGGTCCGCCTCCAGGCGATGAAGAATGAAATGCTGCGGCTGCGCGACGAGCCCAAGATCCGCTTCGAGGACCATTGGGCCGCCGACGAGGAACTGCACACCCTGATCGCCGAGGCGTCCGGCAACGCGGTGCTGGCGCAGATCATCCGCGACCTGCGGGTGACGACGCGGCTCTTCGAGCTGTCCGGCCTGCCGTCGCGCATCCGCCCCGACTGCGACGAGCATCTCGACGTCATCGCCGCGCTGGAGACCGGCGACCCGGCCGAGGCCCGCGCCGCCATGGAACGTCACATCCAGAGCTTGGCCAAGGACGTGCTCGGCGAGATCGCCAAGAGCTGACGCGAGGCCCGTCCCGGTCCCGCGCCAGCCCTGCGGCCGCTCGGGCTTACAGCCCGTAGGGCGGATCGCCGGCCAGGATGTCGGCGGTCACGTCGCGGACGTCGCGCAGGCCGCACATCGCCATGGTGACGTCCAGTTCCTTGCGGATGACCTCCAGGCATTGCGACACGCCGGCCTCGCCGCCGGCGCCCAGCCCGTAGAGGAAGGCGCGGCCGATGTAGACGCCCTTGGCGCC
Organism: Azospirillum agricola; assembly: GCF_017876095.1. GTDB lineage: Bacteria > Pseudomonadota > Alphaproteobacteria > Azospirillales > Azospirillaceae > Azospirillum > Azospirillum agricola. The sequence goes on along the minus strand of NZ_JAGINM010000014.1, from coordinate 110,599 downwards.
CAGCGCCAGCGCCTTGATCACGTCCTGGCCGGTGCGGATGCCGCCGTCCATGTGGACCTCGATCCTGTCGCCGACCGCCTCGACGATCGACGGCAGCGCCGCGATCGAGGAGACGGCGCCGTCGAGCTGGCGCCCGCCATGGTTCGACACGATCAGCGCGTCGGCGCCGGAGTGGGCGGCGGCGGCGGCGTCCTCCGGATCGAGGATGCCCTTCAGGATCAGCTTGCCGTCCCACTGGTCGCGGATGCGCTTGACGTCGTCCCAGTTCAGCCGGGGATCGAACTGCTCGGCGGTCCAGGAGGACAGCGAGCGCAGGTCGCCCACCCCGGTGGCGTGGCCGACGATGTTGCGGAAGGTCCGCCGCCGGGTCTGGAGCATGTTCAGACACCAGTAGGGCTTGGTCGCCATGTCCAGCATGTTGGGGATGGTCAGGCGCGGCGGGGTCGACAGGCCGTTCTTGATGTCCTTGTGGCGCTGTCCGAGGATCTGGAGGTCGAGCGTCAGCACCAGCGCCGAGCATTGCGCCGCCTTGGCCCGCGCGATCAGCCGGTCGATGAAGTCGCGGTCGCGCATGACGTAGAGCTGGAACCAGAAGGGCCGGTCCGTGTTCTCGGCGACGTCCTCGATCGAGCAGATGCTCATGGTCGACAGCGTGAAGGGGATGCCGGCCCTGGCCGCCGCGCGCGCCGCGTGGATCTCGCCGTCGGCGTGCTGCATGCCGGTCAGGCCGGTCGGCGCGATGGCGACGGGCATGCCGACCGGCTGGCCGACCATCGTGCTGGCCAGCGTGCGGTTGGTCATGTCGACCGCGACGCGCTGGCGCAGCTTGATCTTCTGGAAGTCGCTCTCGTTCGCCCGGTAGGTCGATTCCGTGTAGGAGCCGGAATCCGCGTAGTCGTAGAACATGCGCGGGACGCGCCGCTTGGCGAGCCGCCGCAGATCCTCCACGCAGGTGACGTGACCGAGGGAGAACAGCTTCTCCCACTGCGACGGCGGCTTGGAGGAGGGCATCTTGGTGGCGGTCATGACGGGGCGTTCCGGTTCAGGTCGGCGACGGGAAGAAGGCCGCGATTTGGCCACCGACGGGGCCGCATCGTCAAGCCCGCGCTGCCGTCTTTCCAGAACTCCTCAAGCTCCCTCCCGCGTCGGAATGCCGCGCCCCGGCAGCCGTTCGCGGCCATGCGGCGCGTCGAGATCCAGCGCCGGCCCCTTCGGCACGATCAGCGTCGGGTTGATCGCCGGGTTGGTGTAGTAGCCGGTCTTGATCGCGTCGATCCGCACCGTCGCGGCGATGCCGGGCCACTGGTACAGCTCGCGCAGATAGCCCGACAGGTTCGGGCGGTCGGCGATGCGGTGCAGGTTGCACTTGAAGGCGCCGTGATAGGCGGCGTCGAAGCGCACCAGCGTCACGAACAGCCGCCAGTCGGCCTCGGTCAACCATTCGCCGGCCAGATAGCGGCTGGAGGCCAGATGCTTTTCAAGCGTATCGAGCGTCGCGAACAGCGCGTCGAACGCCGCGTCGTAGCTGGCCTGGCTCTTGGCGAAGCCGCAGCGGTACACGCCGTTGTTGACCGTCGGGTAGATCAGGTCGTTCCAGCGGTCGATCTCCGGGCGCAGGGACTCCGGGTAGAGGTCCAGCCGGTTCCCGGTCAGACGGTCGAAGGCACCGTTCAGGATGCGGATGATGTCGGCGGATTCGTTGTTGACGATCCGCCCCTTCCGCCGGTCCCACAGCACGGGCACGGAGACCTTGCCGGTGTAGGTCGGGTCGCTCGTCGTGTAGAGCTGGTGGTGGTACCGGAAGCGGGGCAGGGCGGGGCCGGCGTCCTCGTCGGTGGGGTAGACCCAGCCGTCCTCGCCGATCACCGGTCCGGCGACCGAGACGCCGACGACGTCCTCCAGCCCCTTCAGCGCGCGGAAGATCAGGGTGCGCGACGCCCAGGGGCACAGGTAGGAGACGTAGAGGTGATAGCGCCCGGCCTCGGCCGGCAGCGCCGCCTCGCCCTGCGGGCCGGGCCCGCCGTCCGGCGTGATCCAGCCGCGAAAGCGCGTCGGCTCGCGGTGGAAGGCGCCGTCCTTGATCTCCCCGGCGGCGATGTCGCCCTTGACCCACACGCCGTTCACCAGTTGCGGCATCCCGCCCTCCCGCTGCTTGGAAAAGAAAAGGGCGCGGCGGAGGACTCCGCCGCGCCCCTCATGCACAACACGCGATCAGGCGTGCGAGGTCAGGACTTGACCGCCTCGGCCTCGATCAGGATCTGGATCTCGTCGCCGATGTTGGGGACGCCGTACTTCATGCCGAAGTCGCTGCGCTTGATCGTGCCGCGCGCCGAGAAGCCGGCGGTCTCCAGCTTCGAGGCGGCGCTGACGCCGTCCTTGTTGAAGGTGACGTTCAGAACCACCGGCTTGGTCACGCCCAGCATGGTGAGATCGCCGGTCAGCGTGCCGGTGGCCTCGCCGGTCTTCTCGATCTTGGTGCTCTTGAAGGTCAGCTTGGGGAACTCCTTCGTGTTGAAGAAGTCCGGCGAGCGCAGGTGCTCGTCGCGCTTGGCGTGGTTGGTGTCGATGCTGGCGGCGTCGATGCTGACCGACAGGCTGCTCGTCTCGACGGCGGCCTTGTCGAAGCTGAGCTCGCCGGCGGCGGTGTTGAAGCGGCCGATCAGGTTGGCGAAGCCGAGATGGTTGACGATGAAGGCGACGCTGAGGTGGCCCGGGTCGATCTTGTAGGCGACCGGGGCGGCGAAGGCCGGGGCCGTGGTCAGCGAGGCGAACAGAACGGCGGCGGACAGAATCTTCTTCATGATGCTTTGGGTTCCCAGGATAGGAGGATGGAGGAAGGACGTCAGTAGGGGGAGGCTTCGCCGCCGGTCAGCAGCCAGGAGGCGCCGATGGCGACGAGGGCGGGCAGGACGGCCAGCACCGTCACCGCCACCGTGCCGAGCGCCGGGCCGAAGCCGGTGTCGGGGATCGGCAGGCGGCGGCGCAGCGGGCCGGCGGCCAGGGCGGGCAGGGCAAGCAGAAGCGTGGCGGCCTGCACCTGGGTGTAGAGGGCGAGGATGGCGGCGAGCAGCACCGGCAGGCCGAGCGCGATCCGGCCCGACGCCCCCCACAGATGACGCTCGGTCGGCCAGTTCCACAGCAGGAAGCCGCCGGTCGCCGCCGTCAGCGCCAGCCCGAGCTGGGCCAGCGAGGCCGAGGATCCGATCAGCGCGGTGACGCCGACCGACAGGGAAAGCGCCAGCAGCACGGCGGCCGAGGCGGCGGGCCGGTCCTCGGACGCGGCCGAGTCGGCGAAGGCGACCCAGGCGCCGACCGCCAGCAGCACGGCCAGCGGCAATGCGGCGGCGACCGAGTCGAGGGCCGGTCCGGCGATCCAGCCGAGCGCCAGCGCCAGCCAGCCGGCGACCGCCAGCGAGGCCGCGCGGCCCTTGACCCCGGCGAGGTCGAGGCTGGCGCCGAGGACCAGGCCGCCAGCGGCCGACCAGAACAGCTTGCCCATGCTCGACGGCGGCGGGAAGGCCGGGACGCCGACGACCAGCGCGAAGATCAGCAGGAAGGCCAGCGCGATGCCGGCCGGCGCCAACGACCGCCCGGATTGGCCCCCGGCCAGCCGCAGCAGCCCCACCGCGGCCACGCCGAGCAGCAGCGGCAGCAGGCTGGATTGGACGAAGGGATCGTGCAGCAGGTCGGTCATGGCGGGGCGCGGGTCCGTGTTGGTGAGAAACCGGCGTCGGTGCGCCGTCTCTCTTCCCGCTCAAGCTAGCGTGTGCGTAAATGAGCGGGAATTCGGTTTCGTCGCATAAGGGGTCTGCATGAACGCACAGAACGACTGGGACGACGTCCGCTATTTCCTGGCGGTGGCGCGGCAGGGCTCACTGTCGTCGGCGTCGCGGCTGCTCGGGGTCAACCACTCGACCGTGCTGCGCCGCGTCGCCGGGCTGGAGGCGGCGATGGGGGTGCGGCTGTTCGACAAGCTGCCGCGCGGCTATGTGCTGACGGCGGCGGGCGAGGATCTGCGCGACAGCGCACTGGCGATGGAGGAGACGCTGGCGGCGGCCAGCCGCCGGCTGTCCGGGCGCGACACCCAGCTCGAAGGCAGCCTGCGGGTGACGACGGTGGACATCATGGCGATGCATGTGCTGCCGCGCCATCTGGTCGCCTTCCGCGCCCTGCATCCCGGCATCCGGCTGGACGTCAGCGTGTCGGAGGCCAGCCTCAGCCTGACCCGGCGAGAGGCCGACGTCGCCATCCGCCTGATCGCCCACCCGCCCGACAATCTGGTCGGGCGCGCCCTGTCCGGCCTCGCCTTCGCCCCCTATGGCGCGGTGTCGCTGGCGGAGCGCTCGGGCGGTGCCACCCCGGATCAGGCTGGCTGGGCCGGGCTGGACGAGAGCTTCGACCACACCGCCATGGCCCGCTGGCTGAAGGCGGCGGTGCCGGCTGAGCGGATCGTCTACCGGGTCAATTCGGTGGCGACGCTGGTCGAGGCGGTGCGGGCCGGGGTGGGTTTCGGCCTGCTGCCCTGCGTCCTGGCCGACCGCATGCCGGATCTGCGGCGCGTCGGCCCGCCAGTGGAGGATTTCGGCGTCCGCGTCTGGCTGCTGACCCACCGCGACCTGCGGATGATGGGGCGGGTCCGCGCCTTCCTGGATTTCATGGCCGCCGCGCTCACCGGCGACCGCGACCTGTTGGAGGGGCGCGGCGGCTGAGCCGCCCGCCCCCCTGGCTCCTACCGCTCCACGGCGACGGGAACGTTCAGCGCGTTGCGTTTCGCCACCGCCTCGTAGACCGGCGGGAAGGCCGGCCGGTTCACGTAGCGGCCGGCGCCGCGCACCGCGCGGCTTTCGCCGAGCGCGTGGACGACCCGGCCCTGGCTCAGCGTGTAGGCCGGTGCGCCGGTGACCGTCATGCCCTCGAAGATGTTCAGGCCGACCTTCTGCATCTGGGTCTTCGCCGAAATCGTCTTCGTCGCCGCCGGGTCCCACACCACCAGATCGGCGTCCGCCCCGACGCTGACCGAGCCCTTGCGCGGGTAGAGGTTGAAGATCTTCGCCGCGTTGGCCGAGGTCACCGCGACGAACTCGTTCATCGTCAGCCGGCCGGTGTTCACGCCGTGGGTCCACAGGGCGGTCATGCGATCCTCGATGCCGGCGGTGCCGTTCGGAATCCGGGTGAAGTCGTTCCTTCCCATCGCCTTCTGCTCGGCGCAGAAGCAGCAATGGTCGGTCGCCGTCGTGTGCAGCCGCCCGGACTGGAGCCCGCGCCACAGCGCCTCCTGGTGCTCCTTCGGGCGGAAGGGCGGGCTCATCACATGGCCGGCGGCGAAGTCCCAGTCGGGGCTGCGGTAGACGCTGTCATCAATCAGCAGGTGGCCGGCCAGCACCTCGCCGAACACCCGCTGGCCGTCGTTCTGGCCGCGCTCGATGGCGGCGAGCGCCTCCTTGGCCGAGACATGGACGATGTAGACCGGCACGCCGAACACCTTGGCGACCTGGATGGCACGGTTGGCGGCCTCGCCCTCGACCTCCGGCGGACGGGACAGCGGGTGCGCCTCCGGCCCGGTCAGGCCGCGCGCCAGCAGAGTCTTCTGGAGCTGGAAGACCAGCTCGCCGTTCTCGGCGTGGACGGTGGGGATGGCGCCCAGCTCCAGGCAGCGCTGGAAGCTGTTCACCAGCGTCTCGTCGTCGGCCATGATGGCGTTCTTGTAGGCCATGAAGTGCTTGAAGCTGTTCACCCCATGGTCGGCGACCAGCGTTCCCATGTCGGCGCGCACGCTCTCGTCCCACCAGGTCACCGCGACGTGGAAGGAATAGTCGCCGGCCGCCTTCTCCGCCCAGCCGCGCCAGGTGTGGTAGGCCTCCATCAGGCTCTGTTTCGGGTTGGGAATGACGAAGTCGATGATCGTCGTCGTTCCGCCCGCGAAACCGGCCGCCGTGCCGCTGAAGAAATCCTCGGTCGTCACGGTGCCCATGAAGGGCAGCTCCATGTGGGTGTGCGGGTCGATGCCACCGGGCATGACGATGCAGCCGCCGGCCTCCACCAGCTCCGCCCCGGCCGGCACGTCGAGCGCCGGCCCCACCGCCTTGATCGTTCCGTCCTCGCAATAGACGTCGGCGCGGAAGGTCTGTTCGGCTGTGACGACGGTTCCACCGCGAATGACGATACCCATGGACGGTGCTCCCTTATGCGTTTGGCGGGGAAGGGTTGAGTTCGGGCGTTTCGACGTCCGGCAGCCCGGCGGCGCGCAGGACCAGTTGTAGGACCCCGGCCGTGATGTGGGCGAAGTCCTGCCGCGTCAGCGCGCGGCGGCCCAGCAGCTTGCGGATCTGGACGTCGAAGTCGGCGTAATGCTGGGTCACCGCCCAGATCATGAAGAGGAACTGGCGGGCGTCGAGCGGGGCGATCCGGCCCGCCGCCACCCAGCCGTCGATGACGGCGGCCTTGGCGTCGACCAGCCGGCGCAGGTCGCCGGCCAGGAAACCCTCGATCTGGGTGGCGCCGTGCAGGATCTCGTTGGCGAAGACCTTGGAGGCGTGGGGACGGGTGCGCGACAGCTCCAGCTTGGCGGTGACGTAGGCGGTCAGCGCCGTGGCCGGGTCGGCTTCGGGGGTCAGCGCCTGGATCGGCGTCAGCCACAGCCGCAGGATGTTGTCGAGCACCGCCCGGTAAAGGTCCTCCTTGGTGCCGAAGTAATAATGCAGATTTGCCTTGGGCAGTCCGGCCCTGTCGGCGATGTCGGCCATGGTCGCCCCGGCGCAACCGGCCTCGGCGAAGACGAGTTCGGCCGCCTTGAGGATGCGCTCGACATTCTCGCGGCGGATGCGCCCCTGGGTGGGGGCCGAGGTCGGGGGCGGGTCGGTGTCCAGTGTCATCGCCTTTGTCGTTCTGTTGGATTTCCTCTCCCGGGGCGGGAGAGGGACACCATCATTCGGTGGCATTGGCCCTTTCCAGCACGGCGTGCAGCAACACCTCGCAGCCGGCCGTCGCCCATTCCGGGGTGGTCTCCTCGATCTCGTTGTGGCTGATGCCGTCGATGCAGGGGATGAAGACCATGGCGGTCGGCGCCACCTTCGACAGATAGCAGGCGTCGTGCCCGGCGCCCGAGACGATGTCGCGGAAGGAATGGCCGGTCCGCTCCACCCCCTGGCGCACCGCCGCGACGCACGCCTCGTCGAACCTGATCGGCGCGTAGTACCAGATTTGCTGGAGGTCGCTTTCCAACCCGATGGTCCTGGCGATCTCGGCCACGGCGGCGCGCAGCTCGGCGTCCATCGCGGCGAGGACCGCGTCGTCGGGGTGGCGGAAATCCACGGTGAAGAAGACCCGCCCCGGAATGACGTTGCGCGAGTTCGGATGGATCTGCATCAGCCCGACCGTGGCGCAGGCGAAGGGGGCGTGCGCCAGCCCGATGCGGTTCACCGCCTCGACCACCCGCGCCGCTCCCAGCAGGGCGTCCTTGCGCCGGCCCATCGGTGTCGGGCCGGCGTGCGCCTCCTGGCCGGTGAAGGTGATCTCGTACCAGCGCTGGCCCTGGCAGTCGGTGACGACGCCGATGGTCTTGCCCTCGGCCTCCAGGATCGGACCCTGCTCGATGTGGGCCTCGAAATAGGCGCCGACCTTGCGCCCGCCGACCGGCAGGTCGCCGGCGTAGCCGATGCGTTCCAGTTCCCCGCCCATCGTCTTGCCGTCGAGGTCGGCGCGCGACAGACCGTACTCCAGGTCGAACACCCCGGCGAAGACGCCGGACGACACCATGGCCGGGGCGAAGCGCGAACCCTCCTCGTTGGTCCACACCGCGACCTCGACCGGCGCCTCGGTGACGTAGCCGAGATCGTTCAGGCTGCGCACCACCTCCAGCCCGGCGAGCACGCCATAGACCCCGTCATACTTGCCGCCGGTCGGCTGGCTGTCGAGATGGCTGCCCATGATGACGGGGGGCAGGCTGTCGTCGCGGCCGGGGCGGCGGGCGAAGATGTTGCCCATCTGGTCGACGCTGACGGTGCAGCCGGCCTCCTCGCACCAGCGCACGAACAGGTCGCGGCTCTCGCGGTCGAGGTCGGTCAGGGCCAGCCGGCAGACGCCGCCCTTGGGCGTCGCGCCGATCCGCGCCATGTCCATCAGGCTCTGCCACAGGCGGGAGCCGTTCACGGCGACGTTCTGAGGATAGGACATCGGGGTAGTCTCCCAGGCTTATTCGGCGGCGGCAGGAACAGGGGACGGGGAGGCGCGCAGCGGGTTGCGGGCGTCCTCCGGCCAGGTGACGTAGGGAAGCCCGTTCTCCTCGGGCCGCATGGTGATGCAGTCCGGCACCGGGCAGACGTGGGAGCACAGGTTGCAGCCCACGCACTCCGCGTCGATCACCGTGAAGAGGCGGTGCCCCTCCCGCCCCGCGCCCGGATCGATGCGGATCGCCTGGTGCGAGGTATCCTCGCAGACGATGTGGCAGCGCCCGCAATCGATGCACAAGGCGGGGTCGATCACCGCCTTGGTCGAGAAGTTCATGTTCAGGTCGTTCCAGTTCACCACGTTGCGCACCGCGCGGCCGGAAAGCTGGTCGAGCCCCTCATAGCCCTTCTCGTCCATCCAGTTGGACAGGCCGTCGATCATGTCCTCGACGATCTTGAAGCCGAAGGTCATGGCGGCGGTGCAGACCTGCACGTTGGTGGCGCCGAGCGCCAGGAACTCCGCCGCGTCGCGCCACGTCGTGACGCCGCCGATGCCGGAGATGGGCAGGCCGCGCGTCTCCGGGTTGCGGGCGATCTCCGCCACCATGTTGAGCGCGATGGGCTTCACCGCCGGGCCGCAATAGCCGCCGTGGCTGCCCTTGCCGTCGACCACCGGGGTCGGCGCCATGGCGTCGAGGTCGACGGCGACGATCGAGTTCACCGTGTTGATCAGCGACACCGCGTCGGCGCCGCCGCGCTTGGCCGCCTCGGCCGACCACAGGATGTTGGTGATGTTGGGAGTCAGCTTGACGATCACCGGCATGCGGGTGGCGGCCTTGGCCCATCGCGTGACCTGCTCCACCAGCTCCGGTACCTGTCCGGTCGCCGACCCCATGCCGCGCTCGCACATGCCGTGCGGGCAGCCGAGGTTGAGTTCGATCCCGTCGGCTCCGGTCGCCTCGACCTTGCGGATCAGCCCGGCCCAGGCCTCCTCCTCGATGCGGGCCATCAGCGAGACGACCAGCGCGCGGTCCGGCCAGTCGCGCTTGACCTGGACGATCTCCTGGAGGTTGACCTCCAGCGGGCGGTCGGAGATCAGCTCGATGTTGTTCAGCCCGATCAGCCGGCGCTCGTTGTCGAGATGGGCGCCGTAGCGGCTGGAGACGTTGACGACGGGCGGGTCCTCGCCCAGCGTCTTCCACACCACGCCGCCCCAGCCGGCCTTGAAGGCGCGGACGACGTTGGTCAGCTTGTCGGTGGGCGGAGCGGAGGCCAGCCAGAAGGGATTCGGCGAGCGGATTCCGGCGAGGGTGCTGCGCAGGTCGGCCATGGTTCGGCTCCCTCCTCAAGCGCTCAGATGGCGGTGGATGGCCAGGGCGGCGAGCTTGCCGTCCTGCACCGACTGGACCGTCAGATCCTCGCCCGTCGCGACGCAGTCGCCGCCCGCGAAGACGCCGGCCAGCGCGGTGCGGTACTCCGCATCCACGGCGATCTTGCCGCCGGCGATCTCCAGCCCCGCCAGCGATTTCCGCGCCAGCATCTGGCCGACCGCCTTCAGCACTTGGTCGGCGGCGATGGTGAGGGTCTCGCCGGTACCGACGAGCCGGCCTTCCTCCAGCCGGGTGCGCTCGAAGGTGACGCCCTCATCGCCGATGGCGACCGGAGCGGCGAAGGTGCGCAGCGTCACGCCGTTGGTCTGGGCCAACTCCTGCTCCCACGCGGTGGCGCCCATCTGGGCGCGCCCGCGCCGGTAGGCGAGCGTCACCTCCTCCGCCCCCAGCCGTTTCGCCTGGATGGCGGCGTCCACGGCGGTGTTGCCGCCGCCGATCACCACCACGCGGCGGCCGACGGCCGGCGGAGCCTCCGGCGTCGCCTGCCGCACCCGCTCGATGAAGGCGGTCGCGTCCTCCACGCCGGCGCGCTCCTCGCCGGGGATGTTCAGGCGGTTGTTGCCGCCGAGCCCGACGCCGAGGAACACCGCGTCATGACCGGCGCACAGTTCCTCCAGCGACAGGTCGGCGCCGAGGCGGCGGCCATGCTCGACCGTGATGCCGCCGATGCCGAGGATGAAGGCGACCTCGCGCTGGGCGAAGTCGTCGGCCATCTTGTAGGGGGCGAGGCCGTATTCGTTCAGGCCGCCGGCCTTCGGCTTGGCCTCGAACACCGTGACCGCGTGGCCCATCATGGCGAGCCGGTGCGCGCAGGACAGGCCGGCCGGGCCGGCGCCGACCACGGCGACGCGCTTGCCGGTGGAATCCGCACGGGCGAAGGGATGGGCGGCGGCGGTGGCCAGAAGCCGGTCGGTGGCGTGGCGCTGCAAGCGGCCGATGGCGACCGGCCTCTCCTCCGCCGTGTTGCGGACGCAGGCCTGCTCGCACAGCGTCTCGGTCGGGCAGACCCGGCCGCAGGTGCCGCCCATGATGTTTTCCGACAGGATCGTCCGCGCGGCCCCCTTCAGGTTGCCGGTGGCGATGGAGCGGATGAAGGCGGGGATGTCGATCCCGGTCGGACAGGCCCGGACGCAGGCGGCGTCGTAGCAGAACAGGCAACGGTTGGCCTCGGCGAGCGCCTGCACCGCGGTCAGCGGCGGCGTGAGGTCGGCGTAGGGCGAGGCCGGGCGGTCGGCGGTTGGAGGCGTGTCAGCGGTCAGGGTCATGGCGGATGGCTTCCCTTGTGTCGCTAGACGTGTGTGTCGCTGGGCGTGTGATCGATTGGCTTGTGTCTCGCTGGATTGGCCTGCGCCATGTGGGCGTGGCGTCCCGAGCCTCAGCAACCCGCATGCCAAGCCGGACCAAGGGCGACGCAGGGGCGGAAAAGCTGACTGTTCGGTCAGAAATTGACGCTTTGGACAATCATGGCAGCCATGCGCGTTGCACGCAACTCAGCCTTTCGGCGCCTGCTTTTGCGGCGTTCGCGGGAAGTGGAGGGAGGATGCGGCCGGTAGCTGGCAGGAAACGCAACCCGTTCAACGGCTTGTGGGACCGGGGGGATGCCTCGCTTTTCGGCAGCCGGAGGACGGCCCACCACACCGGCCGATCACGCAAAGGGGCTATGCCCGGAAAGGCCCGCGTGGAATCCTGCCCCGGCTCCTCCGCTGCACCGGACCGCCCGCCGATGGCCGAACCGCTCCACCTGCTGATCGACCGGACCGACACGCCCATCGGCGAACTGATCGTCGTCGCCGATCCGGACGGCCATCTGCGCGCCGTCGATTGGACCGAGCACGAGCCGCGCATGCACCGGCTGCTGCGGCTTCATTACGGCACCGGATTCACCCTCACCCCGGCGCATGACCCGGCCGGGCTGACCGACGCGATGGCCACCTATTTCGCGGGCGACCTCGCGATCATCGACCGTCTGCCGGTTCGCACCGGCGGCACCGGCTTCCAGCGGACGGTGTGGGAGGCGCTGCGCGGCGTTCCCTGCGGAACCACCATCACTTACACGGAACTGGCGCGGCGGGCCGGACGGCCAGCGGCGGTGCGGGCGGCCGGGCACGCCAACGGGGCGAACCCGGTGGGCATCGTGGTGCCCTGCCACCGGGTCGTCGGCACCGACGGGTCGCTCACCGGCTATGGCGGCGGCATCGAGCGCAAACGCTGGCTGCTGGCCCACGAGCGGCAGAGCCGCGCTGCGGTGGACGCCCCGAGCGGAGCGTGACGATCCGCCGGCGGGCAATTGGTCAGGGCGCGTTGCGGCTTCCGGTTCGCAAGGCCGGCAGCAGCAGGTCGCGCAGCACGGTCATCGGGACGCGCCATTGGTCGGGGGCGTCGTAGTTGCCGGCAAGGACCGTGACCACCAGCCGCAGCCGGGGCAGCAGGAACAGATACTGTCCGCCGTTTCCGATGGCGCGGACGGTCTCCTCCCACCGCACGCCGCCCGCGCCGTCGTCGGCCGGAACGGCCCCCAGATACCATTGGTAGCCATAGTGCCGCCCGTCCGGCAGCGGCACCGCCGGGCTGAACGAGGCGGCGAGCCAATCCGCCGGCACGATCCGCCGTTCCCGCCAGAAACCGCCGTCCAGGATCATCGTGCCGATCCGCGTCAGATCGCGTGGAGCCATACGCAGCCCGGACGCCGCGATCGCCTCTCCGTCCGCTCCGGTTTCCCATTCGGTGCGCATGATGCCGAGCGGTTCGAACAGGGTCTCGCGCGCGAACGCTTCCAACCGCCGCCCTGTTCCCTTCGCGATCAGGCGCGCGAGCAGCGCCGTAGCGCCACCATTGTAGATCCAACGCTGTCCAGGCGGTTCGACGACCGGCCGCCCCAGCACGTAGCGGCAGCGGTCGGCCGCGTGGTCCATCGCGATCTCGCTGTTCCGCGGGTCGGAATAGGGGAGGGTGGTTTCGTCCCACTCCGTGCCGAGCGTCATCGTCAGCGCGTGCCGGACGGTCAGGGCGTCCCGTGCCCGGTCTCCGGCGAGTTCGGGATATTCGGGGAATTGCGCGACCAGCCCTGCTTCGGGAGACGGAACCTGCCCGTGCGACATGGCGATTCCATAGAGCAGCCCGACGATGCTCTTCGTGACCGAGCGCAGATCGTGCAGCGTGTCGGGTTCGAAGCGCACCACGCCCAGCGGCCGGGCGCGGGCCGCGTCGAGCCCTGCCCAATAGCGTTCGAAAAGCACCCGCTCTCCCCGGGCCGCCACCACGCCGTGGACGTTCGGCAGAAGCCCGGCGTCTCGGGCGATGTCGAAAGCTTTGTTCAGATCGGCGGCGAACTCCGTTTCGACGACCGCCGCCTTCGTTCCGGTTTCCATCGTCGCCACGAGCCTCCCCGTTCCGCCCCGGTTCGGAAATCCGGGCATCGGCCGCATGGTGAGGCGGAGAGGCTCGCCCTGTCGAGCGCGTCTGGGCCGATCCGAAGTCGCCTGCGTCGGATTGCCGCAGTCCTGGCCGGTCGCCCACGAACGGCCGGCCCGGTCTTGCCTCATCCCGTCAGGCGCGTCAGGTGGTTGTCCCAGCGGAAGGCGGGGTCGCGCCGCTGGTCGGCGGCGCTCGCCGTCGGGGCGGACACCGTCTCGATCACGCCGAGGCCGCTGGTGGCCTTGAAGCCGCCCTCGCCGGGGGCCAGGCCGCAGCCGTCGGGCAGGGCGGTGGAGCCGAGCCACGCGCCCGACATCGCGTCCCACAGGCCGATCAGCCCGCCCTTGGGCGAGCTGGCGGCGACCGTGTGCCCATCGGAGGCGACGCTGCCGATGTAGCCGTCGAGCCGGACCAGGATGTCGTCGGGCGTCTCGAACAGGCGGACGGCGCCGCTGCCCGGACGGTGGGCGCCGGTCAAGGGCTGGAGTTCCCCGATCGGCCGCTCGTCCTGCACGCCGAAGGCGACGCCGCCGTCGGCCAGCGGGGCGATGTGGCGGATGCCGAGGTTGGCGTGCCGCTCCGGCAGCCGCACCTTGTCGAGCAGCCGGCCGGTCGCCGCCTCGACGTAGGTCAGCGAGGCGTCCATCTCGTCGAGGTTCAGCTTCGCCCGCCCGGTGTCGGGGTGGGTGATGACGCCGCCGTTGGCGACGGCCAGCACCGTGCCGCCGTCCAGCATCAGCAGTTCGTGCGGGCCGAGCCCGTGGGTCGGCAGCACGCCGATCCGGCGGTAGCCGTCGTTGGCGTCGTAGACGCCGATGGCGCCGGTCTCGTTGGGGACGTCGTCCTCGGCCACATAGAGCAACGCGCCGTCGGCGGAGAAGGCGCCGTGGCCGGTGAAGCGGCGGTCGTCGGGCGCCCGCACCACCGGGCCGGCGGCCCCGTCGGTCAGCGACAGCGGCATGAACCAGCGGCCGGGCCGGCGGGCGAAGGCGACCGCCTCCGGCCGGGTCGGGTGCGGTTCGATGGCGTGGGCGCGGCCCGGCGTGGCGGTGGTGAACAGAACCCGCCCGGCCTTGTCGAGCCCGGCGACGCCGAAATCGGGCGTCGCCCCGGCGGTGGCGTAGGCGTTGAGGTAGACCGGCGCGCCCGTGGCGCCGAAGGCGCGGGCCAGCCCGGCAACGGCGTCGAGCAGGCCGCTGCCCAGCGCGCCGCCGCCCAGCAGGCCCATGATGTTCCGGCGGTTCATTGTCTGACGATTCAGGGCCATGGTCAGTCCCCGTCCAACTCGTTGAAGCCCAGCGTGATGTCGAGCAGCGGCGCCAGCGTGCCCAGCATCTCGACCCGCGCCGCCTTGATCAGGCGCAGCGCGCCGTCCACCGTCTTGCGCATCGCCGGATCGGCGACCGCGAGGTTGAGCGGGGCGGGGATGGCGGCGGCGGCCCCGATGGCGGCGGCGAAGCTTTCGTCGAGCGCCTGCTTGGCGGTGGCGCCGTCGTCGTTGGCGGGCAGCAGCGCGGCGAAGCCGGGGCCGCCCTTCTCGCCCAGCATCAGCGCCCGCATGGCTTCCAGGTTGATGACGATGTTGCGCGAGGAACGGCCGCTGCGCAGCGCCTCGACCACCGCCGGCTTGGCCTCGACGGCGCTGGTGCCGAGCGGGGCCATCAGCTTCTGGTCGACGACCACCTGCATGGCGGTGACGGCCGAGGAGAACAGCGTGTTGACCGCCTCGGTCGGCGTCGGGCCGAGAATGGTCGCCTGCCCGGCGGCCAGCGGCGCCTCCAGCGCCTTCCAGCCGTCGCGCGCCTCGGCGGCCATGGCGGCGAGGTTGCGGGCAGCGGCGGCGGCCAGCGCGCCCCGGAAGCGCTTGGCGTCGTCGCCGGCGAAGCTGTCGGCGGTGACGCCCTCGTCGAACAGCAGCCGCTCCAGCACGGTCAGCCCCTGCACGGCGGCGCTCTGGCGGGCCAGGGCGCCGGGCTCCAGCAGCTTCGCGTTGCGGTCGCGCAGGATCTGGGCGATCTGGCGCTGGACCACGCCGGGGCGCTCCGGCCAGAAGGCGATGCGGTCGGAGCGCAGGTCGGTGGTCAGCGGGCCGGGGCGGAGATGCTGGATGCCGGCCCAGGCGTCGGTGACGGCCCGGTGGGCGGCGCGCGCCTCCTCCAGCCCGGCGGCGTCGGGGGCCGCCGCGAAGCGGTCGAGCCTGTCGGCGTAGGCGGTCGTCGCGGCGACGAACGTCTCGAAGCGGGGCAGGGCGTGGGTGCGGAGCAGGCCGACCAGGAAGCCGGTGTCCTTCGACGCCTCCCGCGCGGCCAGGGCGGAGCGTCCCGGCATCAGGGCCGCCAGGGCGGCGGCGGCGGACATCAGACCAAGCAGGACGCGGCGGCGCATGTTCTCTTCCTCGTTGCCGTTCGGCGGGGCCGGTCCCGGCCACCCGTCTCCTTTACAAACCCAGCACGTAGCGCACCAGCGCTTTCCGCGACCCGGCGGGCAAATCCATGAAATTACTGCGGGCTTTCTCCGCCTCGCCGCCATGCCAGAGGATCGCCTCGGTCACGCTGCGGGCGCGGCCGTCGTGCAGCAGCGACAGGCGGCCGTCGTCCTTGGCCAGCCGGTTCAGCCCCCACAGCGGCGTGGTGCGCCAGTCCCGCCCGCGCGCCTCGCCCATCGGCACGTCGTCGGCCAGCCCGTCGCCCATGTCGTGCAGCAGCAGATCGCTGTGCGGGAAGATCGTCCCCACGGCCGGGCCGGCGTCCTTGCCCGGCTCGCCATCCGTCACCGGGTAGGAGGGGCGGTGGCAGGCGGCGCAGCCGGTCGCGGCGAACAGGTCGCCGCCGGCCTTGTCCCTGGGCGCCTTCAGCCCGCCGTCGGGCGGCAGGGAGCGCAGATACACGTCGATCAGCCCGATGACGGTGGAAGGAATCTCCAGCCCCTCGAACTGCTTGGAATCGCCGTGCCTGGCCTCGCGGCAGGTGGTCTGCGCCGGCGTGCAGTCGCCCCACGGGTCGGGGAAGGCCGGGGTCGACATGCCGATGTCGAGGCTGAAGGCTTCGGAATCCTGGTGGGTCAGGGTCGGGTGGGTGGCCTTCCAGCCGAAACGGCCGATGCGCGGCGCGGTCTCCCCCACGGAGGTCATCGTGATGCGGTTGGGGCGGCCGGCGACGACGCCCTCGCGGGCCTGCCGGTCGGCCTCGGCCTGGATCGCGGCCTCCGGGATGCGGTCGAGCAGCCCCATGCCGTGGACGCGCGGCGCCACGCGCGCCGACAGCGCCGTCGCCTCGGCGAGCGGGCCGTAGCCGAGATCCTTCACCTCGTAGGCCGGGCGGCGCAGCCGGACGATCTCGCCGTCGTCGAAGCGGACAGGGTCCTCGCGGTAGGCGACGCCCGGCCGGCCTTCGATGATCTGGCCGAGAAGGGCGTTCGACTGGATCTGCCGGCCATAGACCGGGTCGTCGTTCAGCTTGATGGCGAAGCCGACGCCCTGGTCGCCCTCCACCGCCGGATCGGGCGGGCGTCCGCCGCCGCCGCGCGGGTGGCAGGTGGCGCAGGAGCGCGCGTTGTAGAGCGGCCCCAGCCCGTCGGCCGCCTGGGTGGCGGTGGGAGCGGCGACCCACATGCGGCGGAACAGCCCCTCGCCGATGCGGGCGTCGAGCCCGTCGGCGGCCGGAGCCGCGCCGGAGGGCAGGGCGAACAGCAACGCGGCGGTCAGGCCGAGCGGCAGACGACGCATGGATCGGCGGAACGGGGAGAGGAAGAAGGTGTCAGGCAACGCGGATGTACCCCATCATGCCGGTGTCCTGATGCTCGATGATGTGGCAGTGGAACATCCAGTCGCCGGGGTTGTCGGCCTTGATGGCGACGCGCAGCCGCTCCTTCGGCTCCAGCAGCACGGTGTCGGCGTGATGCGGCACCACCTTGCGCTGGTCCGACGACAGCACCGAGAAGGTGTAGCCATGGATGTGGATCGGGTGCAGGTGCGGCGTCAGGTTGGCCAGCTCGAAGACGTAGCTGCGCCCCAGTTCCAGCGTGGTGATCGGCGGCGGCAGCCGCTCGTGCCCGCCCTCCGGCCAGCTCTGCTGGTTGATCGCCCAGAAGGTCTTCTGCGACAGGCACAGCGAATCGGCATAGGGCAGGGTCGTCAGCAGCGCCTCGTCGAAGACCTGCGCCACGGCGGTCGCCGAGAAGGCCATCGGAATGACCTGGGCGTTCCTCAGATCCGGCTTCGGGATGTCGGCGGCCGGCAGGGCTCGCGGGGCGAAGCGCTTGTTGGGCAGGCTCGGGCCGGCGGCGCGGAAGACGGCCAGCGGCTTGGGCTCGGCGGAATAGACGTTGAGCAGACGGATCGTCCTGCCGGCCTCCCTCGGCGCGCGGAAGACCACGTCGACCCGCATCGCCGGGCCCATCGGCCAGCCGTCGAGCGGGCGGGGCGGCAGCGGGTTGCCGTCCACCGCGATGATCCAGGCGTCCGCCCCCTCGACCTTCAGGTCGATGACCCGGCTGCTGTCGACGTTGTAGAAACGCGCGCGGACGTCACCGTTGGCCGGCACGTCGATCACCGGCTCGATCAGCCCGTTGACGGTGGAAACGCCGCCGAAGGTCCCGGCGCGCGAGGCGCCGCGGTCGCTGGTGAAGGCACCGAACGCCCCGGTCTTGTCGAGGATCCAGTCCTTGATCATGCAGACGAGGTCGGCGTCGAATTCGGGGCCGCCCTCCTCCTCGACGATCAGGGCGCCGGCCAGACCGCGCCCCAGCAGCTCCACCGTGTTGCAATGGGGGTGGAAGAAGAAGGAACCGGAATCGGGCGGGGTGAATTCGTAGACGTGCCGCTCGCCTGGTTTGGTCGCCGGCTGGGTCAGGAAGGGAACGCCGTCCTCGGCGTTGGGCAGGCGGATGCCGTGCCAGTGGATCGAGGTGTGCTCCTCCAGCTCGTTGACCAGCGTGGCGCGCAGCCGCTGGCCCTTGCGCATGCGGATCACCGGGCCGGGAAAGCGTTCGGCGTAGGTGATCAGCGGCGAGGGGCCCGCCGGTTCCGCCAGGATGCGCTGGAACCGCTGCCTGGCGACCAGTTCCACCTCGACAAGGTCGCCGTCCGCCGTTGCGGGGCGCGGGGCGGCGATGGAAGCGGCGCCACCCGGTCCGCCGCCCACCGCCGACGCCGCCAGAGCCGCCCCGCCCGCCCACAGCAGGCTGCGGCGGGACAAACGGGACTCGAAGGGATGCGTCATGGCGGGCGTCCGGACAGGCACGGGAAAAAACAGGGAAACGGTTTCCGGCCCCGCCCTCCCGCGCGCGACGGCTCGGAAGGGAAGGGAAGCGTCCCGGCGTGGGGGCGGGACCGGAAACGGCGTGTCGGACCCTTACTTGCCGATCTTCGACGGGTCGTCGAGGCTGTCGGAGCCCTGGACGTTGATCGACACGCCCAGCGCCGCGACCGCGCCCTCCAGGGCCTTCTTCTGGGCGACGAGGCTGTCCACCGCGTCGGAGACCAGCTTGTTGCCCTCGGGGTTGTCGGCGCCGATCATCTGGTCGTAGGCCATCTTGTGGCTGTCGGCCGTGTCCTTGATCGCCTGCATCGACTTAGTGGTCGCGGCCATCGCCTGCTTCACCTGGGCGTCGGCCTCGGCCGACTTGGCCGCCACGAGCTGCGACAGCGACGCGCCCGACACGACCTTGCCGTCGGTCCGCTTGTAGGTGCCGCCATAGACGTTCACCATGCCGACCTGGTCGTAGTAGTGCGAGTTGTGCGTGTTGTCGGAGAAGCAGTCATGCTCCTCCTCCGGGTCGTGCAGCATCAGGCCGAGCTTCATGCGCTCGCCGGCCAGCTCGCCGTAGCTCAAGGACCCGAGGCCGGTGAGGATGCGGGCGACGCCCTCCTCCTCCTTGGCCTTGGCGATCGAGGCGCGGGCCTTGCCCTTGGCGCCCCAGGCCTCGACCATCTCGCCCAGATCCTCGACCAGCATCTGGCTGGCGACCTTCAGGAACTGCGCGCGGCGGTCGCAGTTGCCGTTGGTGCAGTCCTTGCCCTTGGCGTAGTCGGTCGCCTTGCGCTCGCCAGCGCCCGGACCGGTGCCGTGCAGGTCCTGGCCCCACAGCAGGAACTCGATGGCGTGGTAGCCGGTGGCGACGTTCGCCTCGACCTTGCCGGCCTCGTGCAGCTTGTCGGCCAGCAGCTCCTTGGTGATCTTGGAGGCGTTGATCGTCTTGCCGCCGGCCGTGATCTTCGGATTGGCGATGACGTTGGCCTTGGCGTAGGGGTTGCTCTCCCCGCCGCCGTAGCTCTCGTCGACATAGTCGATCAGGCCCTCGTCGAGCGGCCAGGCGTTGACCTTGCCCTCCCAGGCGTCGACGATCGGGTTGCCGAAGCGGAAGGCCTCGGTCTGCATGTAGGGCACGCGGGCGTTCAACCAGGCGGTGCGGGCCTTGGCGAGGTTCTCCTCGGTCGGCTGGGCGACGAGCGCATCGATGGCCGTCTTCAGCGCCTTGGCGCCGTTGGCCGAATCCTCGTAGGCGGCGTGGGCGATGTCGGCGTAGGTCTTCGCGACGTCCTTGTAGGCCGGCTTGGCCGTCTGGGCGTGGGCGGCGAAGGGCAGCAGGGCAACAACGGCCACGGCGGCAAGGCCGGCAGCGCGCTTCGACATGGAGGTCTCCTCGAACGGCGGTGAGCCCGTGGGCGGGCGAGAGTGAACCTGTGCAAGTGCGAATGATTTTCACGGATTAACGTCGCGAATCGTTCGCACTGTCAAGCCCTAACCGCCTTATGGCTATCACGATCGGAACGGGACGGCGGGACGGGACGGCGGGGCGTGCCGCCGTCCCGTTCCCTCAACGGTCGGCGCGCAGCGGCCCATGCTCCACCGGGACCCAGGCGTAACCGTTCCCCTCGGCGCGGACATGGCCGATGCCGGGGAAGGGCAGGTGGGCGCCCGCCACCCACAGCCGGTCGCGCGCCGCGTCGGCCAGGATCGCCTTGCGGGTCGCCACCGCCTTGGGCTGGTCGGTGTCGAACTCGATGGCGACCTCGGGCCGCGGGAACTGGACCGCGTGGTTGTGGATGATGTCGCCCCAGGCCAGCAGGCTCTTGCCGCCCGACGCGATGAGGTAGCCGGTGTGGCCGGGGGTGTGACCGAACGCCGCGACCGGCGTGATCCCCGGCAGCAGCTCGGCGCCGCCCTGGAACGTCTTGAAGCGGCCGGCGGCGCGGTAGGGCGCCACGGAGTCGCTCGCCATCTTGAAGAAGGGCTTCATCCCGTCGGGCGCCTTGGCGGCGGTCGCCTCGTCGAGCCAGAAATCGGCCTCCTCCTTGGCCGCCCGCACCTCGGCGTTGGGAAACAGCGGCTTGCCGTCCGGGGTCAGCAGCCCGGCGGCGTGGTCGGCGTGCAGATGGGTCAGCAACACCGTGTCGATCTGCGCCGGCTCGTAGCCGGCGGCGCGGATGGCGTCGCGCAGGCCACCCAGCGTCGGGCCGAAGGCGCCGGCCGCCCCGACATCGACCAGCACCAGATTGGAGCCGGTGTGGACCAGGAAGGCGTTCACCGCCGTCTGCACGCCCGGCGTCGCCTCCTGGAACATGCGGGCGAGCAGGCTTTGCAGGTCGCCGGCGCTGACCCCGGTCATCAGGGTGGGGGCGAGGTCGATGTAGCCGTCGTAGAGCGCCGTCACCTCGAAGGCGCCCAGCGCCATCCGGTAATAGCCCGGAACCTGGGTCTTCTGCTGGGCCGGCGGCGCCGCGAGGGCGGAGGCCGCCGGCAGCGCCACCGGGGCGGCGACGGCCAGCGCGACCAGCGCGGCCCGGGTCAAGGTGGACAGACGGTGCGCCATGGATTGGGTCCTCGCCGTTGGGTCAGCCGTTCACCCACGCGTCCTTGCGTGGCGGCGGGCGGATTCGGGATCCGCGTTCGCCGCCATCCTCCGAAAGCACGGCAAGCCCGTCAACCGCGTCTGGCGCGAGGCAGGCAACCGGCGCGTGCCGGTTGATCGGTGGCGGTCACAAGGGGCGCCGTCTCGAGACACGGATGAACGCGGATATCCAAGGACGAACACGGATTTCGTTGCGTCCCGATCCCGTTCATCCGTGAGCCGTCGCAGCCGGAATCCGTGTTCATCCGCGTCAAGAAGCACGTCAACCGGCGCGACGCAGCGCCTGGTCGAGATCCGCGAACAGGTCGTCGGGCGACTCCAGACCGACCGACAGGCGCAGCAGGTCGCCCGGCACCGGGGAGTTCGGCCCCTCGATGCTCGACCGGTGCTCGATCAGGCTCTCCACCCCGCCCAGCGACGTGGCGCGGCGCCAGATGCCGACGTTGGCGGCTGTGGATATCGCCGCCTGGGTGCCGGCCTTGACGCGGATCGACAGCATGCCGCCGTAGCCGCCGGTCATTTGGCGCGCGGCGATGCCGTGGCCGGGGAAGCCGGGCAGGCCGGGGTAGAGCACGTCGGACACCACCGGGTGCGCCTGTAGCTTTTCGGCCAAGCCCTGCGCCGCCGCGCTCTGCCAGCGGACGCGGGCGAACAGAGTGCGCAGGCCACGCTGGAGCAGCCACGCCTCGAAGCTGCCGAGGATGCCGCCCTGCTGGCCCTGCACCGCCTTGATGCGCGCCCAATGCTCGTCCTTGCGGGCGGTGGTCAGGGTGCCGGCGATCACGTCGGAATGGCCGTTCAGGTACTTGGTCGCCGAATGCATGACGAGGTCGGCGCCGAGGTCGAGCGGGCGGGTGTGAACCGGCGTCGCCACCGTGCTGTCCACCGCCAGCCGGGCGCCGGCCTCGTGCGCCAGCCCGGCGACGGCGGCGATGTCGGTGACTGTCCACAGCGGGTTGGCCGGCGTCTCCACCCAGACCAGCCTGGTCTCGCCGGGGCGGAGCGCGGCGCGCACCGCGTCGCTGTCGCTGGTGTCGACGCCCTCGACCCGCAGGCCCCAGCGGGTGGCGGATCCGTGCAGCCAGTTGCGCAACGCCCAGTACATGACGTCCGGCACCAGCACATGGTCGCCGGGGTCGAGCGCCTGGAAGACCGCCGTCGCCGCCGCCATGCCCGAGGCGAACAGCAGCGTGTCGGCGCCGTTCTCCAGCGCGCTCAGCGTGCGGGCCGGCGTGTCGAAGGTCGGGTTGTCGGCGCGGGCGTAGACCCGGCCCCGGCCGTAGGCGTTGTCGGGGTCGCGGATGTAGGTGGTGGAGGGGTGGATCGGCGGGATGATGGCGCCGCTGTCCGCGTCCTCGTAGCCGAGCGCGCCGGCGGCGACGGTCTCCGGACGGTGGGGGTGGTCGGTCATCGCCGGGGAACTCCAGATCGGGGAATAACCTTGCAGGGAAAGCCAAGAATAGCGGGCGCCGCCGCGCTTGTCGCTTTTCCCGGACGGTCTATCCGCTCTTGATTGGATTGCCGCGACCCGGCCGGTTTCGCTATGACAGTGGGACCTTGGACCGAGGAGACCACGCCCTGGACCGCCCGCCAGACCATCACGACGCCATGGACCGGCATCTCCTGTCGCTGCGCGACAGCCCGACCGGCGCGCTGGTCGCGGCCTTCGACTGGTCGGCGACCAGCCTCGGCCCCATCACGGACTGGCCGCGGAGCCTGCGCACGGTCGTCGATCTGGTGGTGCACTCCCCGGTCCCGATGGTGCTGATGTGGGGGCCGGACCACCGCATGGTCTACAACGACGGCTACGCGCGGATCGCCGGCGGCAAGCACCCCCAGGCGCTGGGCGGCACCGTCCCCGGCGTCTGGCCGGAGATCTGGGACTGGAACCGCGCCATCCTGGAGAAGGGCTTCCGCGGCGAGGTGCAGGCCCACACCGACCATCTCTTCCTGCTGGAGCGCAACGGCGCGCCGGAGGAGGTGTGGTGCGACCTGTTCTACAGCCCGGTTCCCGACGAGAGCGGGCGGGTCGCCGGTGTGCTCTGCACCGTCATCGAGACCACCGCGCGCATCCACGCCATGCGCGCCACCGAACGCAGCGAGGAACGGCTGCGCCACGCGCTGGACGCGGCGGCGGCGGTCGGCGTGTGGGACTGGGACGTCGGCAGTGGCCTGGTCCACACCGACGCCGCCTACGCGCGGCTCTTCTCGGTCGATCCGGCGGCGGCGGCGGCCGGGGCGCCGCTGTCCAACTTCGTCGACGGCATCCTGCCGGAGGACCGTGACGGCGTCCGGCGCTGCCTGGACGCGGCGATGCGGGACGGCCGCCGCTTCACCATCGAATACCGTCTGCTCTCGGATGGCGGGATGCGCTGGGTGTCCAGCCATGGGCGCCGCCTGTCGGGCTCCGAGGGCGCGCCACCGCGCATATCCGGCGTGACGGTGGACATCACCGAGCGCAAGGCGATCGAGGAGGCGCTGCGCGCCAGCGAGAACCGCCTGCGCCGGGCGCAGGAGGCCGGCCGGGTCGGCACCTTCGAGGTCGACATCGCCGGCTCCACCGTGACCGGCTCGGACATGTTCTTCCGCCTGTGGGGGCTGGAGCCGATGGAAAGCGCCCCGGCCGCCCTGTTCGAGGGCATGCTGGTGACGGAGGACCGGGCGCTGTCCTCCAACGACGGCAGCCGGGCGGCGGGCAGCGCGGTGACGGCGGTGGAGTATCGCATCCGCCGCGCCGACACCGGCGAGGAGCGCTGGCTGTCCCGCCACGCCGATTTCCTGCGCGACGGCGACGGCCGCCCGGTGCGGCTGGTCGGCACGCTGCACGACGTGACCGAACGCAAGCGGGCCGAGACCGCGCTGCGCGCGCTGAACGCCGAGCTGGAGGCCCGCGTCGCCGAACGCACGCGCGAGCGCGACCGCATCTGGGCGGTGTCGCAGGATCTGCTGTGCATCGCCGACCTGGACGGCGTGCTTCTGAGCGTCAACCCGGCCTGGAGCCGGACGCTGGGCTGGTCGGATTCGGAGATCGTCGGGCGGACCGCCACCTGGATGGAGCACCCCGACGATCACGAGCGCAGCCGGCGGACGGTCGCCGGGCTGGCGGCCGGGACGCCGACGCTGAACTATGAGAACCGCCTGCGCTGCCGCGACGGCACCTACCGCTGGCTGTCCTGGGCGGCGGTGCTCGACAACGACTTTGTCTACGGCGTCGCCCGCGACATCACCGCCGGGAAGGAGCGCGACGCCGAGCTGGAACGCGCCCGCGAGCAGCTCCGCCAGAGCCAGAAGATGGAGGCGATCGGCCAGCTCACCGGCGGCATCGCCCATGATTTCAACAACCTGCTCCAGGCCATGTCGGGCTGCCTGCAACTGATCGGCCGGCGCGCCGGGGAGCGGCCGGGGGTGGCGCCGCTGATCGACGCCGGGCGGCAGGCGGTGGACCGTGGGGCACGGCTGGTCCAGCAGCTGATGGCCTTCGCCCGCAAGCAGAGCCTGCACCCGGAGCCCTTCGACCTGCGCGACCGGCTGCTCGGCATGACCGGCCTGCTGGAGCGCGCGCTGCGCGCCGACATCCAGTCCTCGATGGATCTCGCCGCCGGGCTGTGGGCGGTGGAGGCCGATCCGACGCAGTTCGAGCTGGCGGTGCTGAACCTCGCCGTCAACGCGCGCGACGCCATGCCGGGCGGCGGACACCTCGTCATCGCCGCCTGCAACGTCACGCTGGGCGGAGCCGCCACCGGCGGGCCGGGACCGGACGGGCTGGCCGGCGATTTCCTGCGCATCCGCGTCACCGACACCGGAACCGGCATGGCGCCGGAGGTGGCGGCGCACGCCTTCGAGCCCTTCTTCACCACCAAGCCGGTCGGCAAGGGCACCGGGCTCGGCCTGTCCCAGGTCTACGGCTTCGCCCGCCAGTCGGGCGGCACGGTTATGGTCGACAGCGCCCCCGGCCAGGGCACCACCGTGACCCTGCTGCTGCCGCGTGCCACCGGCAACAAGGCCGGCGGCGCGACCGGCGAACCGATGGCCGGGGACGGAGCCGCCCCGCCCGGACGCGGCCTGCGCATCCTGATGGTGGAGGACGACCCGCTGGTCGCCCCGGTGGTGAGGGCGGCGCTGGAGGAGATGGGCTACACGGTCGCCCATGCGGGCAGCGGCCACGAGGCGCTGGTCCGCCTGCGCGGCGGCGAGCCGGCCGATCTGCTGTTCTCCGACGTGGTCATGCCGGGAACGGTCAGCGGTGTCGATCTGGCGCGCGAGATCCGCCGCCTGCGCCCCGGCCTGCCGGTGCTGCTGACCACCGGCTACAACGAGGACCTGACCGGGATGGAAACGTTCCGCGTCCTGCCCAAGCCCTACCGCATCGAGGATCTGGGCGCCATCATCGAGGCGGAGCTGGCCGCCGGGCGCGGGTGAGACCAACCCGGCCGGCGGGCCGGGTCAGGCGTAGCGGGTGATCAGCCGGGCCAGCGGCGGTCCGGACAGGACGACGACGAACAGCCGCAGGGTCTGCAACGCCAGCACCAGCGGCAGGTTGACGTTGGCGCCGAGCGCGATGACCACCACCGAATCCAGCCCGCCGGGGCTGGTCGCCAGATAGGCGGTCAGCGGATCGGTCGGCAGCAGCGTCACCAGGATCCAGGCCGACACCCCGCACAGCGCGATCATCAGCCCGGTCGACAGCAGCATCTGCGGGATGGCGCGAAAGGCGTGCCCCAGCACCTCGCGGGTGAAGCGCAGGCCGATGCTCCAGCCCAGCACCGCGTAGGTGACGGTCAGCAGCGGGTGCGGCAGTTGCAGCGTGACGCCGCCGCCGGCCTGGAGCAGCGCCCCGGCGACCATCGGCACCAGCAGCGCCCCCGAGGGCACGCGGAAGCGCGTGCCGGCCCAGCCGCCGATCCCGGCCACCGCCAGGGTCGCGACGAACCCCAGCGGGTCGAGCGCCTCCACCCGCGCGACCGGCGCGTTCGCCGCCGGAGCCGTCCCGTCCATCAGGATGTGCGAGACGATGGACGCGCTGAGCACCACCAGCACGACGCGCAGATACTGCATCACCGCGACCAGCCGCGCGTCGGCGCCGTACTCCCCGGCCATGGCGACCATCGCCGCGGCGGCTCCCGGCGAGGTGCCCCAGGCGGCGGTGGTGCCGGGCAGGCTGCCATAGCGCACGAACAGCCAGCCGACGACGCCGCTGACCAGCACGGTGACGCCGACCGTCGCCAGCATCAGCGGCCAGTTCTGGACGATGGACAGCAGGATGTCCGACGTGACGGCGTGGGCGACGAGGCAGCCGATGACCGCCTGCGCCCCGATGAAGCCGCTGCCCGGCACCCGGATCGCCGCGCCGCCGACCCCCAGCGCGATGGCCGCGACCATCGGACCGATCAGCCAGGCGGCGGGCAGGGCGGCGGCGTCCAGCCCCAGCGTCAGCCCGGCCGACAGCGCGAACAGCCCCGCCCATTGCCCGGCGGCTCTCTTCCACCCCATTCCAAACCCCAGACGCCCCAGCCCATCGAAGGCCGCCATGGTGCCGGCCGGGGGCGTTCCCGTCCAGCCGCGCGGGTGCCGGCGGACGTGGCGGCTGCCATGCGCGGACCGGAACCGGTCCCGGAAGGCTAGCGCACCGAGCGGATGCGGGCCAGGAAGTCGCCGACGCCCCGGCTCAGCCCGTCCGCCTGCCCGTGCAGGGTGCCGGCGGCCTCCAGCACCTCGCGCGCGATGTCGCCGGTCTCGGTCGAGGAACGGGTGACGCTGCCGATCGAGGCGGTGACGCGGCGGGCGCCGACCGCGACCTCCTGCACGTTGCGGGTGATCTCCTGGGTGGCGGCGGTCTGCTCCTCCACCGTGGCGGCCACGGCGGTGACGATCTCGTTGATCTGGGTGATCGTCTTGCCGACGTCCTGGATCGCCCCGGCGGCGCTGCCGGCGGCGTTCTGCATGCCGGTGATCTGGCTGGAGATGTCCTCCGTCGCCTTCGCCGTCTGGTTGGCGAGGTTCTTCACCTCGCTGGCGACGACGGCGAAGCCCTTCCCCGCCTCCCCGGCGCGGGCCGCCTCGATGGTGGCGTTCAGCGCCAGCAGGTTGGTCTGGCTGGCGATGCTGTTGATCAGGCTGACCACCTCGCCGATCCGCTGGGCGGCCTCGACCAGCCCGCTGACCGTGGCCTTGGTGCGCTCCGCCTCGGCGACCGCCGCGTTGGAGATGCGCGAGGTCTCGCTGACGTGGCGGCTGATGTCGGCGATGGAGGTCGCGAGCTGCTCCGACGCGCTCGCCACCGTCTGCATGCTGGCCGAGGCCTGCTCCGTCTCCGAGGCGACCTCGGTCGATTGCCGGCTGGCGGCCGACGCGATCTCGCTCATCCGGCGGGCGTGGCCCTGCATCCGGTCCGACGCGGCGACGGTGCCGGCGACGATGCTCTGGACGCTGCCCTCGAAATTGCCGGCCAGCTCCGCCAGGGTGGCGCGCTGGCTCTCCGCCTCGGCGGACGCGTAGGTCTCCATCAGCAGTTCCAGGTCCATCCAGGTGACCTTGGTCAGCGCGTCCCGCATCGCCGCGCGGGTCCGGCGCGCGGCGCCGCCGAGCAGCCCGGCGATCGGCCCCGATTCCCGGCTGCCGTCCAGATCCAGCGCGCGGATGATGCCGGCGCTGACCGTGTAGTGGCAGAGCGCCACGGCATAGCCGGGAACACCGTTCCGGTAGAAGGCGGTCGCCAGCCGCCGCGCCGACTCCTCGAAGCCGTCGTCGATTCGGCCGGAGGCGGCGCGGGTCCAATGCTCGACGCGGGCGGCGTGGACCTCCGGCAGCTTCAGCGCCGCCTGGATCTCCGGCCACTGCGCGAACAGCCCGTGCCACTCCGCCAGCAGGCCGGGGAGTTGCCGCTCCGCGAAATCGCGGTTGCCACGCAGCAGGGCGAGGTCGTCGGGGGTGATGGAGAAGGTCGAGAATCTCCGGACCTGACCATTGGACACAGCCGCGCTCATCTCTTGATCACCCTCTCCAAAAGCCCCGATGCCGACGTTGCGCCGAACTCAGCAGGCGCAGCCCTTTCGGGCAAGCCGCCATTCGCAAGACGTCCGGTTGAACGAACATTGCATAACGGAGTATGACGCTCGGACATTCAATCATGGAATCCGCACAGGATACAGTGTAATTTTCCTGATAATTGATGGCAATTTTATCCTTTTGCAACCTTCCGTTCCCCCACGACCGTGGAGACGCGGGACGCCCTGGTGGAGCGGGCGGGAAAAGCGGGGATCAGGCGGCGCGGATGCCGACCAGGAAGCGCTCGACCTCGCCCTTCAGCCGATCCGACTGGCGCGCCAGCTCGCCGGACGCGCCGAGCACCTGGGAGGCGGCGGCGCCGGTCTGGTTGGCGGCCTCGCTGACGCTGACGATGTTGCTGGTGACGGCCTGGGTGCCGGACGCCGCCTCCTGGACGTTGCGGGCGATCTCGCCGGTCGCCGCCCCCTGCTCCTCGACGGCCGCGGCGATGGAGGCGGCGACCTCGCGGATCGTGCCGATGGTGCGGCCGATGCCGTGGATGGCCCGCGCCGCCCCGTCGGTGGCGCCCTGCATCGAGGCGATCTGGCCGGAGATGTCCTCGGTGGCCCTGGCGGTCTGGTTGGCAAGGCTCTTGACCTCGCTGGCGACCACGGCGAAGCCCTTGCCGGCCTCGCCGGCGCGCGCCGCCTCGATCGTCGCGTTCAAGGCCAGCAGGTTGGTCTGCGAGGCTATGTCGGTGATCAGCCGGACGATCTCGCCGATGCGCTGGGCCTGCTCGACCAGCCCCTGGACCTGGGCGTTGGTGTGGCCGGCCTCCTCGCCGGCCCGGTTGGCGATGTCGGTGGAGCGGGCGACCTGTCCGCTGATCTCGGTGATCGAGACGCTCAGTTCCTCGGAGGCGGACGCGACGGTCTGGACGTTGACCGACGCCTCCTCGGCGGCGCGGGCGGTGGCCGCGGCGCGGGCGTTGGTCCGCTCGGCGATGCCGGTCATGCTGCGGGCGGTGGCGTCCAGCTCGATCGCGGCGGCGGTCACGGTGTGCAGGATGTCGCCGATTCCGGCCTCGAAGCCCGCGATCAGCCGCTCGACCTCGGCGGCGCGCCGTTCCCGCGCCAGGCGGGCCTGGGCCTGCTCGGCCTCCAGCCGGTCGGCGGTCCGCATGGCGTCGCGGAACACCGCCACGGCGCCGGCCATGGTGCCGACCTCGTCGGTGCGCGCCGCGTCGGACAGGTCGACGCCATACTCCTTGCGCGACAGCTTGCTCATCGCGTCGGTCAGCCGGCCGAGCGGCCGGACGATGCCACGGCGCGCGATCAGCAGCGACAGCAGCACGCCGGCCAGGATCCCCAGCAGCCCGACCGTCCACACCAGCGTCCGGACAAAGCCCTCGACCCGCTCCAGATCGGCGGTCAGCCGGTCGATCTCCCGCGCGCCCTCCTCGATCAGCGGGTCGGTCAGCCGGGAGGCGGCGCGCTCCTCGGCGCGCAGGTCGGACTGGAACAGCGCCTCGGCCTCCGCCCGCTTGCCGGCGAGCGCGAGGTCGCGGACGCGCGCCAGGGTGCCGGCGACCTTGGCCTGCAAGCCGGCGATGGCGCGGTCCTGTTCACGCCCGCCGTCGGCGAGGAAACCGGCCAGCGCCTTGATGCCGTGCTCCATCTCCTCCAGACGCCCGGCGAAGCGGCCCTTCAGCTCCGCCTGCCCCTTCGCATCCTCGTCGATCAGGTTCAGCGCGTCGCGCTGCAAGGCGCGGCTGACCGACCGCAGCTCCGACGCGGTCAGCACCATCCGGTTGGTGTGCAGCAGCGCCAGCGTTGCGTCGCCGGTGCGCTGGAAACCCCACGTGGAAATTCCACCCAGCGTCGCCGCCACCCCGGAGAGTATGACGACGGGCATCAATATCTTCGTTGAAACCTTCATCAAATTTCTCCGAGAAAAAATTGTGCGCAGGCAACGGAAGCACAAACGCAACATCTTCCCCGGATTATCAGCCAAATGACCTTTTTGAGCAGTCAGGCAAAACCCCGAGACGGGACGAATTTTCCAGTTTTCACTTGCTGGCCTGGTGAAACAGGGCAGGCGGTTGCCTGGAATATTTGCTGATCTGTCCATTTCTTGCGAAGCGGCGACCCGTCCCGCAACGACTCTTTTTTTGATTGAACGTTCAATAAAAAACAAAGCGCGGCCTGTTGTCGCCGCCGCCACGGCCCGATCACCAAAATGCAATTCAGATGAAACGCGCTCTCGACCGCGACGGGGTGCTCGGGGCAATCTACGGCCTTTCCCGGTTTCCGGGACATCATCGCGACCGAGGCCGCCCTCATGACGCTGATCCTGCCTTCCGAAACCGCCTCGTCTTCGACGGGACCGGCGGAAGTGCGCCTGGAGGTCCGTCGTCTCTGCAAGATCTTCGCCGACGACCCGCGCCCGGCCCTGTCGCTTCTGGAGGCCGGCGCCGGCAAGGCCGAGGTGCTGCGCCGGCTGAACGTCAATGTCGGGGTGGTCGACGCCAGCTTCGACATCCGGGCCGGCGAGATCTTCGTCATCATGGGGCTGTCCGGCTCGGGCAAGTCGACGATGGTCCGGCTGCTGAACCGGCTGATCGAGCCGAGCCGCGGCGAGATCCGGCTGGACGGCCGCGACCTGACCCGGCTGCCCAAGCGCGAGCTGGTCGAGGTGCTGCGCCGCGACATGAGCATGGTCTTCCAGTCCTTCGCCCTGCTGCCCAACCGCACCGCGCTGGAGAACGCCGCCTTCGGGCTGGAGGTGGCCGGGGTCGGCAAGGCGGCCCGCCGCGCCGCCGCCCTCCGGGCGCTGGAGCAGGTGGGGCTGGGCGCCTACGCCGGGCGCTACCCGCGCGAGCTGTCGGGCGGCATGCAGCAGCGTGTCGGGCTGGCCCGAGCGCTCGCCAAGAACCCGACCATCATGCTGATGGACGAGGCCTTTTCCGCCCTCGACCCGCTGATCCGCGCCGAGATGCAGAACGAGCTGCTGCGGTTGCAGCGCGAGCAGGCGCGCACCATCGTCTTCATCTCCCACGACGCGGAGGAGGCGATGCGCATCGCCGACCGCATCGCGGTGATGGAGGACGGCCGCATCGTCCAGATCGGCACCCCGGCGGAGATCCTGCGCGAGCCCGCCGACGAGTATGTCCGCGCCTTCTTCCGCGGGGTGGATTCCTCCCGCGTGCTGCGGGCGCGCGATCTCGCCCGCTGCGACGCGGCCACCGTGCTGCTCGACGAGGCCGACGACCGCCGCCCGGCGCTGCGGCGGCTGAGCGAACTCGGCGCCGGCTACGGCTATGTCCGCGACCGCGCCGGCCGCTTCCGGGGGGTCCTGTCGCGCGACGGCGCCGACCTGCTGGACGGGGTGGAGCCGGCGGCCGGCGACGCGCCGGTGCACGCGCTGCTGCGCCGGGTGGCGACGGCGCCCTGCCCGTTGCCGGTGGTGGACGGGCAGGGGGTTTTCCTCGGCGTCGTCTCGCGCGCCGCCCTGCTGGAGACTCTCGACCGCGGGAGCCTCGGCGATGGATGAGGATCTGGCCGCGGCCATCGGCGGCGGCATCGGGGTGTGGTCGGAACGGCTGGTCAACGCGATCCTCGACCATGGCCAGCCGGCGCTGGACGTCGTGGCCGCGCTGGTGGACGGCTTCGGCGGCGCCATCGACGGGGCGCTGCTGGGGGCGCCGCCCTGGGCGCTCGGCGGAGCGATCACGGCGGCGGCCCTGTGGCGCGTCGGCAAGGGCTTCGCCCTGTTCACGGCCCTGGCCTTCGCCGCCATCTTCGCCATGGATCTGTGGGAACCGACGGTCTCGACGCTCGGGCTGGTGCTGGCCTCCACCGCGCTCAGCCTCGCGGCGGGGGTGCCGCTCGGCATCTGGATGGCGCGCAGCCGGATCGCCGACGGGCTGGGCAAGACGCTGCTCGACCTGATGCAGACGATGCCGGCCTTCGTCTACCTGATCCCGGCGGTGATGTTCTTCGGGCTGGGGCGGGTGCCGGGCATCATCGCCACGGTGATCTTCGCCATGCCGCCGGCCGTGCGGCTGACCGCGCTCGGCATCCGGCAGGTGCCGCCGGAGCTGGTCGAGGCCGGCCGCGCCTTCGGCTGCCGCGATCACCAGCTGCTGTTCAAGGTGCAGTTGCCCAACGCGCTGCCCTCGATCATGGCCGGGGTCAACCAGACCATGATGATGGCGCTGTCGATGATCGTCGTCGCCTCGATGATCGGGGCGGGCGGCCTGGGCAACGTCGTGCTCCAGGGTATCCAGCGGCTCGACATCGGGCTGGGGGTGGAGAGCGGGCTGGCGGTCGTGCTGCTGGCGGTGGTGATCGACCGCATCACCCAGAGCTTCGGCACCGGCAGGGGAGGGAAGGCGCGGTGACGTTGCTCCCCGCCCCGAACCCTCCCCCGCCGGGTGGGGTGGGGGCAGGTCCGCGACTACTTGCCCAGCTCGGCGTCGAGATAGCCGATCGCCACGGCGCGCGCCTCGCGGCCGTCCATCTCCCCGCTCAGGCCGCCGCTGAGCGCGAAGCGCAGCCACAGCCCGTCGATCATCGCCGTCAGCCCGACCGCGACCCGCTCGGCCCGCTCGGGCGGCAGCAGGGCGCGCAGGCTGTGCAGGAAGTTGGAGTGCAGACGGCGCGCGTTGATCCGTTGCAGGCGCGACAGCGCCGGGTTGTGCGGCGCCTGGGCCCAGAAGCCCAGCCAGGCGGCGACCACCTGCGGCTGGAACTGTTCGGCGGCGAAGTTGCAGTCGATGATCGCCTCCAGCCGGGCGCGCGGCGACGGGCCGGCGGCGGCCAGCCGTTCGGTCACGTCGGTGCGGAGCTGCACCAGCATGCTGCGCATGGTCGCGGCCAGCAGCTCGTCCTTGCCGCCGAAATAGTGGTGGATGATGCCGGGCGACACGCCGGCGCCCCGGCTGATCGTCTGCACGGTGGTGTCCGCCAGCCCGTGCTTGCCCATCGACGCGATGGTGGCGTCGATCAACTGCCGGCGGCGGATCGGTTCCATTCCAACTTTGGGCATGCGGCCTGTCCGACGGTTCCGAAAACGCTGTCCGGCCAAGGCGGTCCGCAACCGGAGCCTTGGCCTCCCACCCAACACATGCGCCCTTTTCGCCGCCCCGTCGATGGCGAAAAAAGCGGGGCCGCTCCCTTGAAACGCGCCCCCTGAAGCGCGCGCCTTGAACCGCATCGACCCAACCACGCTTACCCACAGATCGAGGAGTTGACGAGCATGACGTCCTGGAAGGCCCTGGCGGCGAAGACCGCGATGGCGGCGGCACTGGCGGCGACCGCGCTGGCCTTCGCCGGAACGGCGCAGGCGGCCGATCCCGCCGCCTGCAAGGCGGTGCGTTTCGGCGACGTCGGCTGGACCGACATCGCGGCGACGACGGCGCTCGCCTCGGTGACGCTGGAGGGGCTGGGCTACACGCCGACCACCACCATGACCTCGGTCCCGCTGGTCTACACCGGGCTGAAGACCAAGTCGCTCGACGTCTTCCTCGGCAACTGGATGCCGACGATGGAGACCTTCCTGAAGCCGGCGGTCGAGGACGGCTCGGTCGAGGTGACGCGGGTCAATCTGGAGGGTGCCAAATACACGCTGGCGGTGCCGAAATACGCCGCCGACGCCGGGCTGACCAGCTTCGCCGACCTCGCCAAGTTCAAGGACAAGCTGGACGGCAGGATTTACGGCATCGAGGCCGGCAACGACGGCAACCTGATCATCGACAAGATGCTGAAGGCCGAGGCGTTCGGGCTGAAGGGCTTCAAGCTGGTCGAGTCCAGCGAGGCCGGCATGCTGGCCGAGGTCAAGCGCGCGGTGCGCGCCAAGAAGTTCATCGCCTTCCTGGGCTGGACCCCGCACCCGATGAACAAGTCGTTCGAGCTGACCTATCTGGCCGGCGGCGACGAGTGGTTCGGCCCGGATTTCGGCGGCGCCACGGTCAGCACCAACACCCGCAAGGGCTACGCCGCCGAC
This sequence comes from Azospirillum agricola, assembly GCF_017876095.1. Lineage (GTDB taxonomy): Bacteria > Pseudomonadota > Alphaproteobacteria > Azospirillales > Azospirillaceae > Azospirillum > Azospirillum agricola. The sequence goes on along the minus strand of NZ_JAGINM010000014.1, from coordinate 76,788 downwards.
TGCCCCAACGTCGGCCGGCTGCTGGCCAACCTGTCCTTCACGCTGGAGATGGAGAACGCGGTGATGGACGACATCATGAACGCCAGCAAGAAGCCGGACGCCGCCGCCAAGGCCTGGCTGAAGAAGAACCCCGACGTGCTGAAGGCCTGGCTGTCCGGCGTCACCACGCTGGACGGCAAGGACGGCCTCGCCGCCGTCCAGGCCAAGCTGGGCATCGCCGCCAAGTCGTGAGGTCCCGGCCCATGAGGCCGTAGGGGGCTCCGGCGCTTCCCCGGGCACCGGCTTTCGATGCAAAAGCCAGTGTCCGGATGCGCCGCCCTCAGGTTCCCGCGGTGACCGGGCCACCCGCCGAGCGCTTCGACGGGACGCCGCGGACCAGACGGGTCAGCGGCCGTTCGACGCCGTGATGGAAGACCAGGCCGGCCGCCACCGGCAGAAGCAGCAGCACGGCGAACAGCGTGCCTTCGGAAAGCCACCCGTCGGGCCGGCCGTGGAAGGCAAGGTTCAGCACCATCGACTGGACCACCGCGTGCACGAGATAGATGGCGTAGGAGGCCGCCCCGAGCGCGCCGAGCCAGGACGGAACGCGCAGGCGCCCGGACCGCTCCAGCTCCACCAGCCCCAGAACGACCAGAAGCGACGCGGCGCCGTAGACGAAGCGCTGGACATCCCAGCCCAGATGACCGCCCAGTTCCAGCACCCAGGCCACCGCCACCACGGCCACCCCCAGCAGCAGCACCAGCGCGGGCTTCGGCACGGCGCGGCGGGCGATCAGCAGGGCACCGCCGACCCCCGCCAGGAACAGCAGGTTGTACAGGCTGAGGAGGAAGGAGCCGGGGAAGGGCAACGGCCAGACATACTGGTTCGCCAGGATCAGCGCGACCCAGCCGGCGATCGCCGGCACCATGAATCGGCGATTCAGGATGAACAGGCCGAACAGCGCGTAGAACAGCACCTCGTGCGTCAGCGTCCAGGCGACCCCCAGCACCGGCTGCGAACTCTGCGGGATCAGCAGGATCGACGAGAGCAGATAGAGCGGGTCGCGCTTGTCCGCCGTGCCCATGCCGGTGAACAGATAGGCGGGGATCAGGACCGCCAGGACCGCCCAGTAGGGAAGGTAGATGCGCGAGGCGCGGCGCCAGAGATAGCTCCCCAGCCGCTTCGGCCGCCCGAGATCCCCCTGGTGCACATGCATGATGATGAAGCCGCTGAGGACGAAGAAGAACTCCACCCCCATATGGCCGGGGAAGAAGTAGCCGTTCAGCGGCTGGTAGCCGAGAAAGCGGGGCTCCACCGGAATCAGCGTCGCGTGGTGCAGAACCACCAGAAGGGCCGCGACGAAGCGGGCGGCTTCAAGCGAAACTATTTTCGCCATACACCTGTTTGTTTGCATGACGGATCATTTCTCCGAAGCGGACAGCGTCCTACTAAGCTTGGAAGGAGAAATCGTCCGTGCAATTTGACCAAAGACTCCAGCCGGGGCCAAACCGCGCTACCCCGGGGGAGAGGCGCGGCGGGCCACGGAGCCGGCAATGGGAGGAAAAGGCTTACGGCCGCTCGGCCGATTGCGGAGCGGCCCCGCCGCCGCCGCTGACCCGCCAGACCGCGTTGCCGACGTCGTCGGCGACCAGCAGGGCGCCGTCGCGGGCAAGGGCGACACCGACCGGACGGCCGCGCGCCGTCTCGTCCGGGCCGAGGAAGCCGGTCAGCACGTCCACCGGCTCGCCGGACGGGCGGCCCTGGGCGAAGGGCACGAAGACCACCTTGTAGCCGCTGTGCGGCTTGCGGTTCCAAGAGCCGTGCTGGCCGATGAAGACGCCCTCGGCGAAGGCCGGCGGCAGGCTGCCCGGCCGCCCGGCGTCCGGTTTGGCGAAGACCAGCCCGAGCGAGGCGGTGTGCGGCCCCAGCGCGTAGTCGGGCGGGATCGCCTTGGCGACGAGATCGGGGCGCTGCGGCGTGACCCGCTGGTCGACATGCTGTCCGTAGTAGCTGTAGGGCCAGCCGTAGAAGCCGCCGTCCTTCACCGAGGTCATGTAGTCGGGCACGAGGTCGCTGCCGATCTCGTCGCGCTCGTTCACCGCCGTCCACAGCGCGCCGGTGCGCGGCTCCCAGTCCATGCCGTTGGGGTTGCGCAGGCCCGACGCGAAGACGCGGCGCGCGCCCGTCTTCAGATCGATCTCCAGGATGGCGGCACGGTCCTGCTCGGCCTCGATGCCGTTCTCGGCGACGTTGCTGTTGGAGCCGACCGTCGCGTAGAGCCTGGCGCCGTCGCGGCTGGCGATGATGTTCTTGGTCCAGTGGTGATTGATCGGCCCGGCCGGCAGGTCGACGACCTTGGTGGCGGGGACGGTGATCCGGGTGTCGCCCGCGCGGTAGGGGAAACGGACGACCGCGTCGCTGTTGGCGACGTACAGGGTGTCGCCGACCAGCGCCATGCCGAAGGGCGAGTTCAGCCCCTCCAGGAAGGGGAAGCGCGTCTCCGCCACCCCGTCGCCGTCGGCGTCGCGCAGCAGGGTGATGCGGTTGGCGCTGGGCGTCGTCGCCCCGGCCTTGCCCATCACCAGCCCCATGACCCAGCCCTTGATGCCCTTGCCGTCCTCCGGCTTGGGCGGGGCGTTGGTCTCGGCCACCAGCACGTCGCCGTTGGGCAGCGGCAGCAGCCAGCGCGGGTGGTCCAGCCCGGCGGCGAAGGGCGTCACCGTCATCCCGGCGGCGGCGGTCGGGGCGGTGCCGTCCGGCCAGCGGGCCACCGTCGCGATGTTCACGGTGGGGAACATGGTCTCCTTCGGCTCCGGCAGCGTCGGGTTCGGGCCGGTGCCGGCGGACACCGGCAGGGTCGCCTGCTCGCCGCAGCCGGCCAGGGTCGTGGCGGCCAGGGTCATGGCGGCCAGAGCGGCGGCCAGGGTCGGGAAAGACACGGGAAGAGTGCGCATCGGCCGGACGCCTCGGGTTTCTTGCGATGTCGGAAAGTGCTTCCGATCAACGGCCCCGACGCCGGGTTGGTTCCGCCTTCAGAGCGGTTGCGCAACACGGCGCCCACGCGGACGCCGGCCCCCTCCGGGCCCGGCGCGGGGGAGAGAGGGACCCCGCGCCGAACCATGGAACCGGCGTCCGCGCCGCCGCAGGATGGAGAGGGATCCGAGGAGGCGGATCCATGATCTCCGAACCATGGACGCATCCTATTCCAGAACGGCGCCTATTGCAAATGATAATCACTATCAGTTAATGAGGGGGAGAGAGGTGCATCGACCGATGGACCGACGGCGCCGCAGTGGATGGCGATGCCGCTCGACAAGGGCAGGGACCGGCACCGGAGAGCCACGGCGCCGGTCCCCCCTGTGCCGGCACCTCCCGTGCCGCAGCCCTCAGATCAACAAACCTCAGATCAGCTCGACCCGCTGGGCGACCGGCGCGTCCTCCGACCCGACCGCCAGATAGCGGACGTCCTCGCCGTCGGCCACGATGTCCAGGCCGGACAGGCGCAGGGTGGCGCGGTCGAAGAACACGTCGGCCCCGTCCTCCCACGGCTCGATCAGGCCGGACTGGCTGTCGAGGTTGTACCAGCGCACCGTGCCATAGGCCATCACCGCCGGACCGGCCGGTTCGGCGGGAGGACGCTCGCGGCGTTCGCGCGGCGGCTTGGGTGCGCGGGGGGCGGGCGCTTCGCCGGTCTCGGCCGCCGTCGGGGCGCCGCCGCGGGGCGGGCGCGGAGCGCGGGCGCGCGGGGCCGGGGGAGCTTCCGGCGGGGTGACGGAATGGATGGCGACGACCTGCGGTCCCTTGGCGCCCTGCGCCATGTCGCAGACCAGGGTGGTGCCCTCCATCGGGTTGGGGAGGGAGGCGGCGGCCAGAACAGAGGCGTGCAGGAACGCCTCGCCGGAACCGTCGGCAAGGCGGACGAACCCAAAACCCTTTTCCGGCTTGAACCACTTCACCGTCGCCGTGACGTTTTTCAACTCTTCGCTCAAGACAGGTCCCTTTCACGTCCCGAAGGCCGGGGCGGCGGCGGGGCGTCCCGTGACCTGGGCCCTGCACCGCGCCTGAAGTCCCAGAATGGCCCCCGGCACCAAGACCCTATCATAAAATTCCCGGAAGGAAGCCATGCAGGCGGTGGTTCTTTCCCTGATCGGGACGAAAAACACGGAGTCGGACCCTTGGAACGCGGAACCGGCCGGCGGCGGCTGGACGCTCACGCCGCGTCCCTCCCGCGGAGCGGCAGGCAACCGGACAAATTATATTGATACTCATTCGCATTTACGATATCCTGGAAAGGCATCCGAAGCCGCTTGGGCCGGTTCACGGCACGAGCGGACTTCCGGGAGCGGACTTCCGGCGCACCGTGAGCGCCGCCGCGACGGAGCGGGCGCCTTGCGGGATCGGTCGCTGGCACCGCGGCCAAGCCGTGAACCGGCCCGACCCGCAAGGACAATCCACGCCCATACGGAACCGCCCCATGCCGACGAGGATCAGGAAGACCGCCAGGGTGACGGCCCGTCTGCCCGCGCCGTTGCGCCAGCGACTGGCGGTGCTCTCGCGCATCATCGCCGCGGTGGCCGGAGGCTATGTTCTGGCCACCGCGGCGACCGCCCTCCTGCCGCAGGCCCTGGCGCAGGGCGACCTGTCCGGCCGCGGGGACGCCGTGCTGGCGGCCACCCTGCTGGGGATCGCCGTCCACACCGGGGCGACCCTGTGGGTCTTCACGGCCTCCAGCGCGGGTCGGGCCTGGGTCGGCCTGGGGACGCCGGCCCTGCTCCTCGGCGGGGTGGCCTGGCTGATGCGCGGCGCGGGGATGCCGTGAAGGCCGGAGCGCCGGCCGGAGCCGCGTGAGGAAAATCCGCTATGCGACGTCGCAAGTCCGGCCGGAAACCCCGGACCTGCGACGGGCCTTCCATCACCAGCGCAGGAACAGGCCGACATCGCCCGGCATGCCGCCGGGGTAGTTGAGGATTGCCGCCTCCAGACGGTAGCCAAGCGGCCTCAGATTCGCCTCGTAGGCCTCATGGATCTCGCGGGCGTAGCCGGTCAGTGAGCGCGGCCAGTCCGGTTCGAAATTGTTGATCGCCCGCCCGCCGTCCGAGCAGTAGCTGCTGGGAAAATGCAGGAGTTGCAGTTCGCGAAGGCCGTTCTCGGCGGCGATGCGGACGGCACGGGTGAAACGATCCCGCGCGTCCGCGCGGATGTGCTGGTGCAGGAAGGCGTCGCGCAGGGCGTCGTGCTCCTCCTGCCTCCTCTTCTCCTCCTCGGCCGCCTTGCGGGCGACCTCCCGCTCATGCTCCTCGGTGATCGTCCGCAGTTCCTTGGGGGTCAACAGCCCCCCGGCGGCCGGCGGCGCGAAAGCCTCGGCGGCTTTGTCCGGCGAAGCGTGATCGGCGTTGGACATGCTGCGATCTCCTCGTGACTGTGATCGAGAGGCGGACACTTCTCGCGCCGCGTCGGAACGATCGGATCGCGCGACAAGGCCCGCTCCCGCTCCAGCGAGCGGGGTTCGACCCATGATACTCCCGGCCAGCCTGGAGGCCAGCACCGATCTGGCCGCCGGGCGGGAAGCCACCGGCCCCGGTTCGGCCGCTTCGGATGCTTGGCCAGGACGCCATCAAACCGACATCGGGCTGGTCGTCGTCAACGCGGTCACCGCCCGCAACGCCCCGATGGCGGCGATGAAGGACCGGCGCGGGGCCACCCAACCGGGGACGCGGTGCTGCGCATGGTCGCCGAACCGATCCGCGACACCCCGCGCAGCCAGGGCATCCTGCTGCACCGCGTCGACAAGGCGCTCCACGCCGCCAAGGCGGCCGGACGCGACCGGGTGCTGCGGGCCGACGCGGTCGGGTGCGGGGAATAAAGCCGAGACGCCGGGCGTCCCACCCCCGGCGAAAGCCACCGAACCAATGCGGAATCAAGGGAGGAACAGATGACGAGCACGCAAATCCTGACCCCGATCGCGGCGGCGCTGCTGATGCTGGGGGCCGGCGCATCGGTCCAGGCCCAAACCCAGACGTCGCAGGGCGGGGCCGCCGCCATGTCCTTCTTCGTCACCAGCGCCGGCTCCGGCAAGGGCGCCGACCTCGGCGGGCTGGAGGGGGCGGACCGCCATTGCCAACAGCTGGCCCAGGCTGCCGGCGCCGGCAGCCGGACGTGGCGCGCCTATCTCAGCACCCAGGCGGCGGGCGGCCAGCCGGCGGTCAACGCGCGCGACCGCATCGGTTCCGGTCCCTGGCAGAACGCCAAGGGCGAGATCATCGCCCGCAACGTCGCGGAACTGCACGGCACGAACAACCTGAACAAGCAGACGGCGCTGACCGAGAAGGGCGCGGTGGTCAACGGGCGGGGCGATCAGCCCAACACCCATGACATCCTGACCGGCTCGCAGACGGACGGCACCGCCTTCGCCGGCGCCGAGGACATGACCTGCGGCAACTGGACCCGCAGCGGCAGCGAGGGCGCCGTCATGGTCGGCCACCACGACCGCATGGGCCTGGACGAGCAGCCGCCGGCCAAGTCCTGGAACAGCTCGCACGCCTCGCGCGGCGGGTGCAGCCAGGACGCGCTGAAGAGCACCGGTGGCGCCGGGCTGCTCTACTGCTTCGCCGCCGACTGAGGGCGGAACCGCCCTTCGCTCCGGTTCACCGCGCCAGCGCGATAGGTTTACTGCGCCATGCGCACCGGCGCGAAGGGCAGCCCCGCCTGGTCGAGCGCGCGGTCAATCACCGCGTCCGACTTCTGGTCGAACAGCTGCACCAGCAACTCGTCCACCATCCAGTCGTTGGTCGGCGTGCAGGCGGTGAACAGCTCGCCGATCACCTCGGCCTGGAAATCCTCGCGACCGGCCTCGGCGCCGTCGTAGCGTGTCCGCTTGGCGACGCCGACCGCCACCTGGAAGGGCTGCAACAGCCCGCTTGCCACCCGCGCCCGCTTCAGCAGCGCCGCCATTCCCAGCTCGCCGTCGTCCCAGGCGAGCGCCCGCGCGTTCTCCGGCGGGATGCCGGCGCGGGCGGCCATGCCGGCGGCGAACAGCGCGAGGTCGCCAGCGCACAGCGCGCGGAACAGCAGGGCCGGGGTCAGGCGCCGGTTGGCGTGCAGCCACTGGATCACCGAATCGACGTCCTCGGCCCCGCGCAGCACCGGGCGCAGCAGACGCATGGTCGCCGCCTCCCGCCCATGCTCGACCAGCCGCTCGACCAGCTCGCGCGACAGGCCATGCGCCCGCGTCAGCGTCTCCCGCATCGACTCCGACACGAAGGCGACCATCCGCTCGACCACCGCCAGCGACAGGCCGGGACGGGTCGCCGCCGCCTCGCTGACCATGCGGACGCGGCCGAAGCGGTCGAGCGCCCGGTGCAGCGCCGGCTCCGGCACGTCGGCCCCGTCGTTGCGCAGCAACGCCGTCACCGCGATGACGTTGCCATGCTCGGCGATGGCGCCCGACACCCGCGCCGAGACGCTGGCACGGCCGGCCACCGCCAGATGCTTGCCGGAATCGGGGTCGGACAGCACGTCGAGCAGCAGCTCGTCGGTCAGCCCGGCGGTGTCGCGCAGGATCGGGAAGGCGACCCGCCCGACGTCGCGGACCAGCCGCTCGGCGAGATCCCCGGTCAGCAGCGGGCTGTTGCGGAGCTGCCAGGCCACCGCCTCGCGCACCGCCGTCTGGGCGTCGCCGGCGAAGCAGTGCATCACCTCGATGGCCAGCGAGCGCTCGGCCGGGCTGAGCGCGCCGGCCTCCAGATCGTCGAACAGCTTGCGCATCGTCTCGATCCGCGCCTCGGCGGACGGCGAGGCCAGCAGGCGCTCGACGTCGCGGGAGGAGAGGGAGGCCGGCTTCGGGGGAGGCTGCGTCGCAAGGTCGGTCATCGGGTCACCCGTCTCGGCCATCAGTCGAAATCCAGGCTGGAATAGCGCACCATGTCGCCCCACACGCGGTCGAGCCGGCGCAGCGTGCGGTAGGCCGCCTTGAGGTCGCGGACCTCCGCCTCGTTGCGCACCAGCGCCTCGGCCTGGAGTTGCTCCAGCTTGGTCAGCTCGGCCCGCAGGGCACGGCCCTTGTCGGTGAGCTGAAGCCTTGCCGTCCGCCGGTCGCGCTGGTTGGCGGCACGGTTGATGTAGCCGGCGTCCACCAGAATCTTCAGGCTGTAGGAAGCGTTGGATCCCAGGTAATAGCCGCGCTCCATCAGGTCGCGCACCGACAGCTCGTCCTCGCCGATCAGCATGATCATCAGCGCCTGCACCGGCCCGACATCCTCGATGCCCTGCTTCAGCAGGCTGACGCGCACGACGTCGAGGTAACGGCGGTGCATCCGCTCGATCAGCCGGGCGAGCCCGTGATAGTCGGCGAGGTCGAGCCCCTCCCCCGATTCCTCGGAGGAGGGCTCGTCCCAGCGCTGGCTGTTGCCGTTCGTCACCGGTCCCGCCATGCTTACTCCGCCGCCTCGGCCAAGCCGCGGTATCCGCTGGGATGGGCGCTGCGCCACGCCCAGGCACTGCCGATGATGGCGTCCAGCTCCGGGAAGCGCGGCTGCCAGCCGAGGTCGCGGCGGATGCGCTCCGACGAGGCGATCAACACCGGCAGGTCGCCGGGGCGGCGCGGCCCGACCACCACGGGGACGCGGCGGCCGGTGATGCGCTCGACCGAGGCGATCACCTCGCGGACGCTGTAGCCGGTGCCGTTGCCGAGGTTGTAGCGGACGCTGCGCTCCTCCAGCGCGTCGAGCACCCGCAGATGGGCGTCGGCGAGGTCGCAGACATGGATGTAGTCGCGCACGCAGGTGCCGTCCGGCGTCGCGTAGTCGTCGCCGAAGATCTCGATGTGGGCGCGCCGGCCGACCGCCGCGTCGAGCACCAGCGGGATCAGGTGCGTCTCCGGGCTGTGGTCCTCGCCGAGCCGGCCGTTGGGGTGCGCGCCGGCGGCGTTGAAGTAGCGCAGGCAGGCCGAGCGCAGCCCGTGGCAGCGGTCGGCCCAGTACAACGCCCGCTCGATCATGAACTTCGATTCGCCGTAGGGGCTGCCGGGGTCGATCGCCTCGTCCTCGTCGATCGGCATGCGGGCCGGCGAGCCGAACAGGTTGGCGGTGGAGGAGAAGACCAGCTTGCGCACGCCCGCCACCACCGCGGCACGGATCAGGTTCAGCGAGGTGACGGTGTTGCCGTGCAGGTAGGCGTGCGGGTCGCGCATCGATTCGCCGACCACCGACAGCGCGGCGAAATGGAACACGGCGTCGAAGCGCCATTGCCCGAACACGCGCGCCAGCGCCGATTCGTCGGCGAGGTCGGCCTGGACGAAGGCGGCCTCGGGCGGGACGGCGGCGGCGTGGCCCTGGCGCAGATTGTCGAAGACGACGACGCGGTGGCCGCGCTCCAGCAATTCCGCCACGCAATGACTGCCGACGTAACCGGCGCCGCCGGTCACGAGAATGGTCTTTGGGTCGGTCATCGGACGATGTCCTCGAACGTTGGTGGACGTTGGTCCTGGGCCCAGAGGCGGGAGGGGGAGGGAAGGGGAAAACGGGCGGGGGGAAGCCCGGACATCCTTCGCGTCGCAGCATGCCGATTGCCGCGCGCTCTTGCCAGAGGTCAGGAAAAGCCTGTGCGAAAGCGTTACGACCTTCGGTGAAGTGTGGTTTTATCATTTTAAATCAATGCGTTATAGAAGAGCCTCTACCCCTTTCGATAGCGGCTGGACGGGGCGGGGCCGAAACTTGTCACACGCCTCTAAAAAGCCTTCGACGTAAGCGTAGGCATACGGATTCCGGAAGCGCTCCCCCCACGCCCGGATTCCATCGCCGCGTCCGGGCAGCACCGCCGGTTCCACCGATCCCCGGACCGTCCCCCCCCGATCCCACGCGACCGCCCGATCCCATCGCGGACCGGGCCACCGGGAAGGAAGACCACCCATGAGTTCTGCGGATCGGCCGCTGCTGACCCAGGCGTACCGGAAGATCGGGCAGGGGCTCCTCCTCGCCGGAATCCTCAGCCTGTTCGTGAACATCCTGATGCTGGTGGTGCCGCTCTACACGATGCAGGTCTACGACCGCGTCATGAGCAGCCGCAGCCTGGAGACGCTGGCGATGCTGGCGGTCATCGCGGTGGGGGCGCTGGCGCTCTACGGCGTGCTCGACTTCATCCGCGCCCGCGCCTTCCTGGTGACGGGGGCGGTGATCGCCCACCGCTTCAACGTTCCGGCGCTGGAGGCCTCCATCGTCGACGCGCTGGGCGGCGGCGCGCGCAACGCCGGCCAGACGATGCGCGACCTCAACGACCTGCGCGGCTTCATGACCAGCAGCGCGGTGACCGCCCCGCTGGAGCTGGCCTGGGCGCCGATCTTCCTGGCCATCCTGTTCCTGCTGCACCCGGTCTATGGCTGGATCGCCATCGGCTCGGCGCTGCTGCTGCTCGCCATGGGGGTGCTGGCCGACGCGCTGACCCGCCGGCCGCTGGCCCAGGCGAACGAGGCGTCGGCGCGCGCCTTCGCCGACGTCGCCGGCGCCGTGCGCCACGCCGAGGCGATCGAGGCGATGGGCATGCTGCCGGCCCTGGCGCGGCGCTGGCAGACGGCGCAGACCGGCTCCGCCTCGCTGGTCGATCGCGGCGCCACCACCTCGCGCGCCATGGCGTCGGCCTCGCGCTCGCTGCGGCTGATGCTCCAGGTCGGGATCGTCGCCGCCGGCGCCACGCTGGTGATCGACAACCTCGTCACCCCCGGCAGCATGATGGCCGCCAGCCTGATCACCGCCCGGCTGCTCCAGCCCTTCGAGCAGCTCGTCGACGGCTGGCGCCAGTGGATCAAGGCGCTGGAGGCGCACCGCCGCATCCGCGAGCTGCTGAACAACGAGGCCTCGCAGCGCTCCACCATGCCGCTGCCACCGCCGCAAGGGACCCTCACGGTCGACCGCGTCACCCATGTGCCGGCCGGGCTCAACCGCCCGGTGCTGCGCAACGTCTCCTTCAGCGTCCAGGCGGGCGAGGTGGTCGGCATCATCGGCCCGTCGGGCGCCGGCAAATCGACGCTGGCCCGCCTGCTGGTCGGCGTCTGGCAGCCGACGGCCGGCGGCATCTACCTCGACGGCACCAGCACCTTCCTGTGGGAGCGCGAGAGCTTCGGCCGTTACGTCGGCTACGTGCCGCAGGCGGTGGCGCTGCTCGACGGCACCATCGGCGAGAACATCGCCCGCATGGCCGACGCCGACCCGGCGGAGATCGTGCGCGCCGCCCGGCTGGCCGGCGTCCACGAGATGATCGGCCGGCTGCCCTTCGGCTACGACACGCCGGTCGGCGACAACGCCTTCTCCCTGTCCGGCGGGCAGCGGCAGCGCATCGCGCTGGCCCGCGCGCTGTTCGGCCGCCCGCGCCTGCTGGTGCTGGACGAGCCCAACTCCAACCTCGACCATGAGGGGGAGCAGGCGCTGCTGCACGCCATCGGCAAAATCCGGGCGGAGGGCACCACGGTGGTGATGATCGCGCACCGCCCCTCCATCGTGTCGGTCGCCGACACGCTGGTGGTGATGAAGGACGGCATGGTCGAGCATTTCGGCGCCCGCGCCGACGTGCTGAAGCGGGTGCAGCCTGGCGTTCCCGCCGGAGTCACCCGCCTGCGCACCGGCGACCAGCTCCGCACGGGAGAACAACGATGAGCGGCGTTCCGACTCCGATGACGACATCGCCGGCTCCGGCAATGGCCTCCGCGACCTGGGCCCCGACCCTCGACGCCGTTCCGGTCGAACCCTCGCTGCGCGGCACCGCGCTGGCCGGCGCGCTCGCCGTGGTGATCGGCTTCGGCGGCTTCCTGACCTGGGGCTTCACCGCCAGCCTCGACAGCGCGGCGCTCGCCGCCGGCACCGTGATGGTGGAGAGCCACCGCAAGACCGTCTCGCACCTGGAGGGCGGCATCCTGCGCGACCTGCTGGTCAAGGACGGCGACATGGTAAGCGCCGGGCAGGTGCTGCTGCGGCTCGATTCGACGCAGAGCCAGGCGGTGGTCTCGCAGATCCAGGGGCAGCACTGGACGGCGCTCGCCCGGCTGGCGCGGCTGCGCGCCGAGCAGTCGGACGCCGACAAGCCGGCCTTCGCCGCCGAGCTGGTGGCGGCGGCGCGCGACAACCCGGTCGCCGCCGAGGCGCTGACGGTGGAGGAACGGCTGTTCGCCTCGCGCCGCGACAGTCACGAAGGCCAGCTCGCCATCCAGCGCAAGCGCATCTCCCAGCTGCGCGACGAGATCGTCGCGCTGGAGGCCCAGCGGGCGGCGACCTTCGACCGGCTGCGCTACACCGAGGACGAGCAGCGCGTCGTCGAGGCGCTGCTCGCCAAGGGCTACGAGCGCAAGCCGCGCCTGCTCGAACTCCAGCGCAACGTCGCCGATTCGCGCGGCCGGCTGGGCGAGCTGATGGCCAACAAGTCCAAGGCGGAGCAGGGCATCGCCGCCGCCGAGCTGGAGATGATCAACCTCGGCAACACCCGCCGCTCGGAGGTCTCGACCGATCTGCAAGCCGTGCAGGCCGCCGTCTCCGACCTGTCGGAGCGGCTGCGCGGGGCCGACGACGTGCTGCTGCGCCAGGCCGTCACCGCCCCGCAGGCCGGGCGCGTGACGGGCCTGCGCTACTACACGCCGGGCGGCGTCATCCCGGCGGGGGTCGGCATCCTCGACATCGTGCCGCAGGACGACAGCATGATCGTCGAGGCCCGCGTGTCGCCCTCCGACGTGCAGAATGTCGAGACCGGGGGTCGGGCGATGGTGAAGCTGACCGGCTACCGCCAGCGCCAGGTGCCGCCGGTGCCGGGCACGGTGATCGCGCTGTCGGCCGACCAGCTCCAGGACGAGCGGACCGGCGCGCCCTATTTCGCGGCGCGGGTCAGCCTCGACGCCGCGACGCTGAAGAGCATTCCGAACGTCGAGCTGCACCCCGGCATGCCGGCCGAGGTGATGATCCACGGCCACGCCCGCAAGGCGATCGACTATTTCCTGACGCCGCTGACCGACGGCATGCACCGCGCCTTCCGCGAGAATTGATGCGCTTTGGCAGGTTGGAGCGCCTAACAGAAGCTTGAGTCGTCTCTCGCCTCGTCATCCCCGCGAAGGCGGGGATCCAGAGTTTTCCGAGCGGAACCAATGGGAAAAGCCTGGATCCCCGCCTTCGCGGGGATGCCGGTTCCATGGGGCATCGATGGCGAAAACGGAATTCTGCTAGGCGCTCTTAGCCCCCATCCCACCCCTCTCCAGCTGGGCGGGGGAGGATAGGTGGGGGCTGACTTGGCAATGCCAGCGCCTATGCGCGAAGGCGGGCTGGGCGGAACGATCTCCCGACCCGGTTTTCAAAAGGGGCCGGCGCACCATGCGCCGGCCCCTTTTCGCTTGAAGAGTTCGCGAGTCCAGCACGTCTGAAAGCGCCCTTTCAACCTATGGATCGTCCGCCATGCCAGCCATTTTTAAAACGTAAAATGGAATGAAATTCGAAAGAGTTCAATATTACTGTCTTTTTGAAAATATTGAGAATGCAGTTGTCTGAGAGATTTTGCATTTTGACTCTTTTTTCTCTTTCGAGTGACCGTGTTTTATCACAGGATCATCCGCAGGATTTTGGATACACCGAAAGAGACGGCTCGCGATTTCGAGTTAGGTCGCTCCCGCGGCCACGTCCAAACACTTCGCCAAAGGAGACAGCAAAAATGGCTACGGTTCCTGGGGGCACTTACGACGATCTTCATTTCGGGACCAACAAGGGCGACCTGCTCGACGGCGGCGTGGGTGATGACACGCTGTTCGGCGGCAACGGCGCCGACACGCTGCTCGGCGGCGATGGTCGCGACGCCCTGTTGGGCGGCAACGGTGCGGACTACGTCCATGGCGGCAGCGGGGCCGACGTGCTGCTCGGCGGCAACGGCGGCGACACGCTCGACGGCGGCGACGGCGACGACATCATCCTGGGGGGGAATGGTGACGACGTCCTGATCGGTGGCCGAGGCCGCGACATGCTCGACGGCGGCAAGGGCGACGACGTCCTGTCCGGCGGCGACGGCGACGACATCCTGACCGGCGGCACCGGCGACGACACCCTGATGGGCGGCGGCCACAACGACATCCTCGACGGCGGCAAGGGCAACGATTACCTGCGCGGCGGCACCGGCGACGACATCCTGCGCGGTGGCGACGGTGACGACATCCTGATGGGCGACGCCGGCAACGACCGCCTGGAAGGCGGCAAGGGCGACGACATCCTGTCGGGCGGCGAGGGCCACGACGTCTTCATCTTCTCCGGCGGCGGCGGCCAGGACGTGGTCCTGGACTTCAAGGCCGGCGAGGACGTGTTGCAGATCGCCCGCAACATCAACGGCCTGAAGGTGACCGACGCCGCCGATCTGGCCAGCCGCGTCACCGACCAGCACGGCGACGCGGTGATCGACCTCGGCAACGGCGACAGCATCACGCTGAAGGGGGTGTCGGCCGACGACATCCACACCCATCCCAACGATTACTTCGTCATCCACTAAGCGGTTCCCATCCGCCGACCTCGCCTGAGGACAGGACCGGCGGCGCCGAGCCGCCGCCGGTCCGACCTCGAAGACTTCAACGAAACGCCGGGATCGTCCTCCATGACCGTGCTCGCCGTCCTGCCGACCTCGGCCTCGATCGCCCCCGCGCAGAGCCTTGCGCTGGGCCGGCGTTTCCTGCTCGCGTCCTGGACGTCGGACGCGGGGGTTGACGACCATGAGGGTCCGATCAAGCCCGGCATCGATTCCGGGGCGATCCGCCCGCCCTTCACCACACTGACCCTGCGCACCGAATGGGGCGGCCGGCGGGTGCTGGCGATCCTGCGGGCGCCGCAGGATCCGGCGACGCCGATCCACTTCATCGCGCGGGACCGCGTCATCGCCGAACTGCGCGCGGAAAGCGGGGCCGACGCCCTCGACCCGGCGGGGCTGCTGGGCAGCCTCGATTCGGCGGCCCGGCTGCGCGTGCTGCGCTTCCTCTTCGATTTCGCCTGCTCGACCCCGGTGCTGCGCGCCGACGCCGGCTTCGCCGCCCTGTGCCGGACCCTGGTGCTCGGGCTGTCGCCGACGCCGGCCCCGATGACGGTCCGGGCGACGGCTGGCGGCGACCTGACGCTGTGCTCCGGCCTGCTGTCGGCCCGCTTCGGCGCGGTGACCGGCGCCGTGGTGGTCGGCCCCGGCGCGGTCGGGCCGGCGCCCTTCGGCGTCTGCGTCGGCGACGCCGATCCCCGGCGCGACCGCGCCGTCTTCGACCTGCTGATCGACCGCGCGCTCTGCGCGCCGGGCAATCTGCTGGTGGTGCTGGGCGCCAACGGCGTTGCCTGCCGCCGCTTCCCGGCGCCGCCGGCGGCGCTGCCGGCCCTGACGGACCATCTGGCGGCCCAACGCGACGCCGACGCCGCCCTGCGCCCCTACCTGCTGCGCGGCCTTGCCCGGCGCGGCCTCAGCGACCCGGCCGCCGCCTCGGCCGTCGGCGAGTTGCAGGCCCTGGCGCCGCTGCCCCGCCGGCAGGCGGCCGACGCCAAGCGCCCGATCGGCGCCTCGCTCGACCTCGCCGTCCCGACCGAGGATGGCGGGCTGTTCCTCGCCGGCTGGATCCACGACCCGCACGGGCTGGCCGCCGGGCTGACGGTGCACACGCCCTTCGGCGGCGAACGGCACCTCGACCGCCTCGTTCACCGCTTCCCGCGCGCCGATGTCGCCAAGCTCTACGGCGACACCGGCATCGACCGCAGCGGCTTCGTTGCCCATCTGCCCGGCACGCCCGAACCGGCCGCCGCCCTCCAGGTCAGCGCCGAGCTGCGGCTCGCCTCCGGCGGAAGCATCCGGCTGGTGCCGCCGCCGCGCCCGCGCGCCCACGCCGACGCCCGCGCCGCCGTGCTGGGCAGCCTGCCGCCGCGCTTCGCCACGCCGGAGCTGCTGGAGAGCGTGATCGCCCCGGCGGTGGCCCCGCTGCACGCCGCCCATCTGGCGACGCGCGGGGCTCCCGAACTGGTGGTCTTCGGCGAGCGGCCGGCCAAGCCGGCGGTGTCGGTCATCATCCCGCTCTACCGGACGCTGGAGTTCCTGCGCTTCCAGATCGCCAGCTTCGCCACCGATCCGGGCATGGCCGGGGCCGAGCTGATCTTCGTGCTCGACAGCCCGGAGCAGCGCGACGAGGTGGTGCATCTGCTGCGCGGCTTCCACGGGCTCTACGGCCTGCCGATGGTCCTGCTGGTGCAGTCGGCCAACTTCGGCTATTCGGCCGCCAACAACGCCGGGGTCGCCGACGCCCGCGCACAGCACCTGCTGTTCCTCAACTCCGACGTCATTCCCGACCGCGCCGGCTGGCTGGAGCCGCTGGTGGCGGCGCTGGAGGCGCGGCCCGGCATCGGCGCCCCCGGCATCGGCGCCATCGGGCCGAAGCTGCTGTTCGACGACGACAGCCTCCAGCACGCCGGCCTCTATTTCGAGCGCGACCTCCAGGGCCACTGGTACAACCACCATTACTTCAAGGGCCTGCCGCGCGACTTCGCCCCGGCCTGCCGGGCGCGCTCCGTCCCCGGCGTGACCGGCGCCTGCCTGCTGACGACGCGCGCCGTCTACGAGGCGGTCGGCGGCTTCTGCGAGGATTACGTCATCGGCGATTTCGAGGATTCGGACCTCTGCCTGCGCATCCGCGAGGCCGGGCTCGACATCCGCTACGTCCCCGCGGTCGAGCTGTACCATCTGGAGCGCCGCTCGATCGGCCGGCACCAGGGCTACACGCGGGGCGTCGCCTCCGAACACAACCGCTGGCTCCATGGCCGCCGCTGGGCCGCCCAGATGGCCGATCTGATGGCCCGCCCCTGGGAGGCCGGCGACGACAGGCCCGCCGCCAAGGGCCGGACGGCGACGCGCAAGGCTCCGCGCGCCGGAAAGAAACAGGTGATCCGATGAACGCGATTCTGCCCAACCCCCAGCTCGCCGTCCTGCGCCGCCGGACCGACCCGCATCTGGAATGGCTGTGCGCCCAGATCGCCCGCAACCGCTTCCTGCCGGTGCCGCCGCAGGAGCGCCAGTTCATCGGCGACGGCGACTTCCGCGCCATCGGCGCCGAGTTCCTGCGCCATTTCGTGCGGCTGGGCGGGCTGCGCCCCGACCACCGGGTGCTGGAGATCGGCTGCGGCATCGGCCGCATGGCGCTGCCGCTGACCCAGTATCTCGACTCCGCCTATGACGGCATCGACATCGTGCTCGACGGCATCCGCTGGTGCGCCGAGACGATCACGCCGGCCTACCCGTCCTTCCGCTTCCACCATCTCGACGTCGCCAACGGGCTGTACAACCCGGACGGCCGGCTCGACGGCGGGGCGGCGAACCTGCCCTTCGCGGCGGGCGGCTACGACTTCGTCCTCCTGACCTCGGTGGTCACCCACCTGCGCACGGCCGAGACGGCGCGCTACGCGGCGGAGATCGCCCGCGTTCTGAAGCCGGGCGGGCGCTGCTTCCTCAGCCTGTTCCTGGTCGACGCGACGGCGCGGGCCGGCATGGCCAAGGGCGCCGCGCGCCCGCCCTTCCCCGACGCGCCCGGCCCGGAGCTGCTGGCCGACCCGGCCAACCCGAACGCCGCCGTCGCCTACGACGAGGCGTTCCTGCTCGACCTGTTCGCGGCGCAGGGCCTGCACCTCGCCCGGCCGGTGCTGCACGGCCATTGGAGCGGCCGGGCCGACGCCGAGAATTTCCAGGATCTGCTGGTCCTCCGGAAAGGGGACGCCGCATGAGCCGCGCCGCCCGCCGCCGCCTGCCGCCGCTGGTTCCGCCCGGCGTGACCGCCGCCACCGCACCCGCCGCCACCCCGGCCGTGGCGCGGGCGCCGCGCGTCCTGGTGATCGCGCACAACCACCCGAGCCTGCATCCGGGCGGCACCGAGATCTTCGCGCACGAGTTGTTCGGCGGTCTGAAGGCGGCGGGGGCCGAGGCCCTGTTCCTCGCCTGCACCAACGACACCCACCGCCGGCCGCGCCCCGGCACCGGCTTCCAGACGCTGGGCCGCAGCGCCGACGAGGTGCTGCTGTGGGCCGGTCATTTCGACCAGTTCCACCAGAGCCAGATCGACCTGCACGGGCTGGTCCCCGACCTGTCGGGGCTGCTGCGCGCCTTCCGGCCCAACATCGTCCACATCCACCACACCCTTCTGCTGGGCGTGGAAATGCTGTTCCTGATCCGCCGCGTCTGCCCGGACGCGAAGATCGTCTACACGCTGCACGACTACTACCCGATCTGCGCCAACGACGGGCAGATGGTCACCACGGGCGGACAAGGGGGGGCCGGGCAGGCGCTGTGCACCGGCGCCTCGCCCGACGCCTGCAACCGCTGCTTCCCCGACCGGCCGGCCGACCAGTTCCTGCTGCGCGAGAAGCACATCAAGGCGATGTTCGGCCTCGTCGACCGCTTCCTGGCGCCGAGCCGCTTCCTGCGCGACCGCTACGTCGCCTGGGGGCTGGCGCCCGAGCGCATCCAGGTGATGGCGAACAGCCGCCCGGCGGTGGCGCCGGCGGCGGCGCGCACGCTCGCTCCCGGCGGGCGGCGCGACGCCTTCGCCTATTTCGGCAATTTGAACCCATTCAAGGGCGTCACCGTGGCGCTCGACGCGGCGGCGCGGCTGGCCCGCCAGGGGCTCGGCCCCACGCTCGCCGTGCATGGCGGCAGCCATTACCAAGCCGACGCCTTCCGCCAGCGCGTCGCCGACGGCTTCGAGGCGGCGCGCGGCACCGCCGTCGCCCACGGCCCCTACCGGCGCGAGGAGATGCCGTCCCTGATGGCCGCCGCCGACTGGGTGGTGATGCCGTCGGTCTGGTGGGAGAACGCGCCGCTGGTGATCCAGGAGGCGTTCCAGCACGGCCGCCCGGTCATCTGCAGCGGCATCGGCGGCATGGCCGAGGCGGTGCGCGACGGAATCGACGGACTGCACGTCCGTCCCAACGACGCCGCCGACCTCGCCCGCGTGATGGCCCGCGCGATGACCGAACCCGGCCTGTGGGAGCGGCTGTCCGCCAACATCCCGGCGGTCCGCAGCACCGGGGAGGCCGCGGCCGCGCACATCGCCCTCTACGACGAATTGATGACCGCGACCAAGCCCACCGACACCCCACCCCTCGCTTCAGGGAGCCGCAACCGATGAAGGATCGCGCCGCCACCAAGGCCGACATCACCGCCGCCGTCCTGCTGGACGAGGACACGCTGCTGCTGTTCGGCGCCACCGACGAGCCCCTGCCGGCCGACAGCCTCGTCCTGCTCGACGGGACCACCGAGGGGCGTTTCGTCGGCGGCTGCTGGACCGACGGGCAGGGCGAGCGCTGGTTCCTCGGCGCCATCCGGGTCGGCGGGCTGGCGCAGATGCGCCCCTCGCGCATCGAGATCGTCGACGCCACGGCCAAGCGGCTGGTGCTGCCCCGCCTGTCCAACGTCCGCACCAACCCGGCGCATCTGGTCGCCGCGCTGAAGGAGGAGCAGCCGGGCGCCCTGTCGGCGGCGCTCGACTTCGCCTGCACCCTGCTGCCCGCCACCGGCGGCCGGGGAGGGGAGGGCGCGTCGGACCGCCGGCTGCGGCTGCTCGCCGGGCTCGTCCAGGAGGCGTCGAAGCCCGACGGCTTCGCCGAGGTGCTCGGCCGTTTCCGCGACGGCGGGCTGATGGTGCAGGGCTGGTCGCACGGGTTGGCGGGCGGCGAACAGGCGATGCTGGTCGAGACCGACGACCTCCGCCTGCACGACGCCGCCGCCGCGTCCTTCCATCGCCCCGACCTGCCGTCCGAGGCCGCCGGTTTGCTCGCCGTGCTGACCGGGCCGGTGGCGCCGCCCGACAGCATCCGCCGCATCCATTACCGCGCCGCCGACGGCTGGCGGCATCTGGCGATCTTCGAGCACCGCAAGCTCCTGGCCGACGGCGTGGCGCCGGCCCACGCCCGCGACATGCTGGGCAACCTGCGCGACGACGGCGCCCGCCGCGCCGTCACCGCCGCCACCGCCGCCCGCTACAACGGGGTGGAGACGGTGTCGCAGCTCGACGCGCCGGTGCGCATCGGGCTCGACATGGCGCTGCGGGTTCCCGGCGCCGGGCTGTTCGTCTGCGGCTGGCTGCTCGACCCGGCGCGGCTGGTGCGGGCGGTCACGCTGAAGGGCCCCGGCCTCGCCGTCCGGCTCGACGGCGACTGGATGCGCAGCGCGCGGCGCGACGTGTCCGAGGCCTTCGCCGCCGACCCGCTGATCGCCGGCCGGCTGGTTCCCGGCAGCGATTCCCACGGCTTCACCGCCTTCGCCAGCGAACCGGCCAAGGGGGCGAGTGAACTGCCGATGGTCGCCGAGTTCCATCTGGAACTGGCCTTCGACGACGGCGTCGCCTTCCTGCCGCTGCCCTGCCAGCCGCCGACACCCGATGCGCTGCGCCGTATGCTCGGCGCGGTCAACCCGGACAGCCCGTCGATCGACCGCATCGTCGCCGCCCATCTCGGCCCGATGCTGCGCGCCGCCGCTGGCGGCGTGCAGTCGCCGGCCGCCATCCTCCACCCGATGGGGCGGACGGTGAAAGCGCCCCGCGTCTCGGTCATCCTGCCGGTCACCGACGGGCGCGAGGACATCGACCTCAACCTCGCCCGGCTGTCCAACGACCCCGACTTCGCCGACACCGAGATCCTGGTCGCCGCCGGCGCCGCCGCGCACGAGCGGTTGGCCGGCATGGTGCGGCAGGCCGCCGCCTTCTACCGCTTGGCCGTCGGCTTCGTCGCCGCGCCGTCCGCCACCGACCCGTTCGAGGCGGTCGCCGCCGCCCTGCCGCACGCGCGGGCCGAGCGGGTGCTGCTGCTGTCGCCCTCGGTGCTGCCGACCGAGCCCGGTTGGCTGTCGGCGCTGGAGCGGGCGATGCGCAAGCCGGTGGCCGCCGGTGCCGCCATCAACACCGCCATGGCACCGGTGATGGTCAGCCCGACCCTGCTCTACGAGGACCATTCGATCCGCTTCGCCGGCATCGTCGCGGTGGAGGGGCCGGACGGCGCCGTCACCTACGAGCGCCGCTTCGCCGGCTACCCGCGCGACTGGCTGAAGGAGAAGGACGCGGCACCGGTCGACGCGGCGGCGGCGGACTGCGCCCTGCTGCCGCGCGAGCTGCTGGCCCGCGCGCTGGCGGCCGGCGGCCGCTATCTCGGCGCCGACCACAAGGGGCTCGACCTCTGCCTGCGGGTGCGCGCGGCCGGCGGCTCCTGCCTGTGGCTGCCGCGCGTGCGTCTGGTGGCGCTCGACGAGCAGCCGCGCGACGCCCACGACCCGCGCTGGCGCCGGATGAGCGCGCTGGTCGACCAATGGAGCTTCGCCGAAAGCTGGTCGGCGGCCATTGCTGCCTGACCGAAATCATCCAGAACCCTCCCGACAGACGAGCGGCCACGACATGAGCCAGACCAAGCGCGCCCTGATCATCAGCCATGGCCACCCCTCCTTCTCGCTGGGCGGGGGGGAGGTCGCCTCCTACAACCTGCATCTCGGCCTGCACGATCTGCCGGGCTGGGAGAGCCATTACCTGGCGCGCGTCGCCCCGCCCATCGCCCAGCACCGGGGCTCCGCCCTGATGGCGCTGCGCCAGAAGGAGCGGGAGGTCCTCTACTACGCCAACGACTACGACCATTTCCGCCTGTCGAACCGCAACCTGCCGGGGCTGGACAAGGATTTCGTCCGCTACGTCCGCGACCTCCAGCCGGACGTGGTGAACTTCCACCATTTCCTCGGCCTCGGCATCGAGACGATCCAGGCGGTGCGGCAGGCTCTGCCGCGCGTGCCGATCGTCGTGACCTTCCACGAGTATCTGTCGATCTGCCACCACCACGGCCAGATGGTGAAGACCAGCCGCAACACGCTGTGCTACCGCTCCAGCCCGGCCGACTGCGCCGGCTGCTTCCCGCACATCGGCGAGGCGGAGTTCTTCAAGCGCGAGCTGTTCCTCAAGACCTTCCTGGAGCAGGCCGACTTCTACGTCAGCCCGTCGAACTTCCTGATCGACCGCTACGTCGAGTGGGGGCTGCCACGCGAGAAGTTCCGCATGATCGAGAACGGCCTGACCGTCGAGGGCATCGCGCCGCCCCGGCCGCTGGCGCGCGGCGGCCGGCGCAACCGCTTCGCCTTCTTCGGCCAGCTCACCGAGTTCAAGGGCGCCCATGTGCTGGTCGAGGCGGTCTCCCGCATCTCCGACAAGGCGTGGGGCGAGGACGGCGCGCTGATGATCTTCGGCGGCAACCTGGAACGCCAGCCGGAAGCCTACCAGAAGCGCTTCAACGACGCGGTGGAGAAGGCCGGCGACCGCGTGCGCTTCTACGGCAGTTACCGCTCGGCCGAGCTGCCGGGGCTGATGAAGGACGTCGACTGGATGGTCATCCCGTCGATCTGGTGGGAGAACTCGCCGGTCGTCATCCAGGAGGCCTTCCTGCACGGCCGCCCGATCATCGCCAGCAACATCGGCGGCATGGCGGAGAAGGTGACGCACGGCGTCGACGGCCTGAACTTCCGCAGCGGCAGCGTCGAGGATCTGGTGGACCGCATGACCGAGGCGCTGACCAGCCCGGAGCTGTGGGACCGCCTGCGCCTGCGCATCCGCCGCCCGATCGACCGCGCCGAATGCGCCCGCCAGCACGCCGGAGTCTACGAGGCGCTGATCAACGCCGCCGGTGGCGGCGTGGTTGGCGGAGCCGCCGCTGCCCCGGCGCTGCCCGAGCGCGCCGTGGCGCAGCGGTTCTGAGGACGGATGGTGTCGGTGATGCGCGGCGCTCTTCTGGCGGCTTTCCTCATGACGGCGGCGGTGCCCGGCCACGCGGCCGAGTTGCGCGCCGCCGAGTTGCACGCCGCCGAGTTGCGCGCCATCGTGCCGCCAGACGCCCGCCCGGAGACGGTGTTCGACTGGCGCACCCAGGCCTGCGAGGACTGGGACGTGCCGGACGCGCCAGCCCGTGCGTGGCGGAGCGCCGACGGCACCGTGCATCTGCTGGCCGCCCACACCACCGCCCGCGCGCTGACCGGCCCCTCACTCGACCGCGTGGCGCCGGACTGCCGCGTCGTCTTCGACTCCGGGCACCAGGACGACCCGGCCCGTTACGACGACCGGGGCTGGCTCGCCGCCCCCTACACGACCGACGGCCGCACCGTCTACGCGCTGGTCCACAACGAGTTCCACGGGCACGAGCGCCGCGCCCTCTGCCCGGCCGGCGACTACGCCGCCTGCTGGTGGAACAGCGTGACGCTGGCGGTGTCGGAGGATGGCGGGCGCCGCTTCCGTGGCGCCGGCTACGTCGCCGGCATCCCCTACCGCTTCCGCGGCGACCTCGGCCGCCGCGCCGGGCTGTTCGGCCCCAGCAACATCGTCGCGCAGGACGGCTGGTACTACGCCACCGCCTTCGCCGAGGAGACGGGGGCGCAGAAGCGCGGGGTCTGCCTGATGCGGACCCGCGACCTGTCGGCACCCGGCTCCTGGCGCGGCTGGGACGGGCGTGACTTCACCGTGCGCTTCCTCGACCCCTACGCCGCCTCCGCGTCGTCCGAGACCCCCGCCGGCCATGTCTGCCAGCCGATGCCGGCCGGCCGGCTGCCCTTCACCGTCACCGGCCTCGTCCGCCACGCGCCGAGCGGCCTCACCCTCGCCGTCATGGCCGGCCGCCATGCCGAGCGGCCGGGGGCGGAGCCGGTGTCCGGCGTCTGGGTGTCGAGTTCCGCCGACCTGCGCTCCTGGTCGGTGCCCCGCCTCGCCTGGGCGGCCCCGCTGATGACCGACAGGGACCGCTGCGGGACGGCCGAGACCCTGTACTACCCGTCGATCCTCGACCCCGACAGTTTGTCACGGAATTTCGAGGACACCGACGGCGACGCTTTCCTTTACCTGACGCGTCTGCGGATGTCCGGCTGCAAGCCGACCCGCGAGCGCGATCTGGTCCGCGTGCCGATCCACATCGATGCGGTCGCCGACCGCTGATCCCTTTCCAGCCGCTCCATCTTCCAGGAGAACAGCCGTGGCCAACATCCTCGTTATGATTCCTTCCGGCGAAGTCTACGATCACGACTGTGTGCGCTGGTACAATCACAGTGACGTTCAAGGCAGCATCGACCACTACCACAACATCGGCGACGCCTTCGTCTACGACTCGTCGCTGAAGCTGCTGACCTACGACCGCCTCGACGTGGTCGAGATCCGCGAGTTCAAGCAGGACCTCGTGGACCGCGCCAACGCCGAATACGACTACGTGTTCCTGCGCGGCTCCAACTACATCCACGATTCGATCAACTGGCCGGCCAACACCGAGAAGGTGCTGTCCAAGCTGCGCATCCCGGTGATCGCCTTCGGCGTCGGCGCCCAGGCGCCGGCCACCGGCAAGCTGGAGCTGTCGGAGGAGAGCAAGCGCATCTGGCGCATGTTCGCCGACAAATCGACCACGCTCGGCGTGCGCGGCACCTACACCGCCGAGGTGCTGTGGGATCT
Organism: Azospirillum agricola; assembly: GCF_017876095.1. Taxonomy (GTDB): domain Bacteria; phylum Pseudomonadota; class Alphaproteobacteria; order Azospirillales; family Azospirillaceae; genus Azospirillum; species Azospirillum agricola. Next base: position 52,352 of record NZ_JAGINM010000014.1, on the reverse strand, counting down.
GGGCATCAAGAACACCCGCATCGTCGGCTGTCCGACCGCCTTCCGCAACCGCGACCCGGAGCTGCGCATCGACCTGCCGGCGCTCGACAGCGTGCGCAAGGTCGGCATCACCATGCGGCGCGAGGTGTCGCGCCACTATTCGCCCGACGTCCGCACCTATCTGGAGCGCCACCGCGACTTCGTGAAGGACATGTCCCGCCGCTTCGACACCGTGCTGATGATGCAGGGCGAGGTCGAGGAGAAGAAGCTGATGTGGGGCACCGAGGAGCAGAAGGCCGAGGCGTGGCGGCAGCTGCATGACAGCGACTGGCTGAAGAACTGGTACTTCGACGCGGAGATGGACGAGCTGTACCGCTCGCGCCTGTGGTATTCGGACGTCGTCGCCGACTACGAGAACCTCGTGCGCTCGAAGGATCTGGTGCTCGGCTACCGGCTGCACGGCAACCTGATGGCGCTGTCGAACGGCACGCCGTCGGTCTATTTCAGCTACGACAGCCGCACCGCCGAGTTCGCCGAGACCTTCGCCATCCCCTGCTACAACGTCTATTCCGGCAAGCCCTTCGTGCTGGAGGAGTACTGGGACCAGTCGCGCTTCGAGGCGTTCAACCGCACCTACTACGCGCGCTACCGCGACATGCGCGAGTTCCTCGACGAGAACTACATCCCGCACCGCATGCCGAGCCCGACCGCCCGCAAGGCGGTGGAGCGCAAGGCCGCATAAAGACGGCCCTGGCGGCCCCCTTCTCCGAGCAGGGAGGGGGCCTTTTTCCTTTTCCGCACACGCCATCCGGAGACCGCGACCATGCCCGCCACCGCCACCATCGTCGAACTGCGCGAGGTCGCCCCGCAGCCCGCCGACACCCCGGCCACGGATCCCGTCGTCATCGCCGCCGCGATCGAGGGGCACATCGACGCCGTCCAGGAGGGCCGCGTCTTCGGTTGGGCCTGGGACCGCGCCCATCCCGACGATCGGTTGGAGGTGGAGCTTCGTCTGGAGCGCGACGGCGGGGCGCCGCTGGTGCTGGGCCGCGTGCTCGCGGACCGTCCGCGCGCCGACCTCGCCGCCAACGGCATCGGCGACGGCGGCCATGCCTTCGAGGCGGAGACCGCCCTGCCGGAGGACGGCGACCCGCGCCGGGTCGTCGCCGTCATCCGATCCCCCAGCACCGGCGCGGTCGAGACCTTCCGCCAGCCCGACGCCGAGGAGCAGCGGCTCGACCGGCTGCTGGCCCCGCATCTCCAGCGGATCGCCGAACGCATCGATTCGGTGCGGCGCGACCAACGCCAGCTCGCCGCCGCCCAGCAAGGGGTGGGGCGTCTGCTGCGCGACCTGAACGAGGGGATTGCCGCTGACCGCGCCACCGGAGCCCAGGCCGGCCACGCGCAGGCCGACCGCCAGGAGGCGCTCGCCGAGGCGGTCCGCGAACTGACCGAGCGGATCGGCGGGCTGGAGGTGTTCCTGGTGCGCATGGATTCCACGTTGCGCGGCTTCGACAGCGCCATCGCCGACAACGGCACGAAGGGGAACCGGCCATCGGCCCTGGCGATGCTCAGCGGTGCGGCGGGGGCCTTCGTCGCAACGCTGTCGGGTTTCGCCCTGTTCCATTGGATGGCGTAGCGGGCCTGTCCCCAAGCCCTTTTCCTTGCGCGGAACGGGGCTTTACCGGTTCGGCAGGCGTTTGGCGCGAAGGAAGGGCAGGGAGGGGAAGGCGGCGCGAAGGAAGGCCGGCCGGTTGGATCCGGTCGAGCCGCGCGATGCCCGGTTGTCGATCGGAGAGCTACCAGCCCCAATCAAGCTGGCTGTCCGCCGCGGACTGCGGACCGTAAGGGCGGAGGCCATAGCCGCTCTCGTAGGACGTGCTGGGGATCGGCCCCGCGGAGGTGAAACCGGGAAGGTCGGCGCATCCGGCTGCAAGAAGGCAGGCGGAAAGGACGAGGAATTTCAACATGCCCTGGATCATGAGCGCTTTGGCATCCATGACATTCTGCGACAGTTTGCGCGGAATGGAGCGCGGGAGCTGTGGCTGGGTTGCCGATGCGCAAGCGGGAAAATGGCGGACCCGACGAGATTCGAACTCATGACCTCTGCCTTCGGAGGGCAGATATCCGGGTCATGTTCGGTGTAAGTTCTCTGATTATTCCCGCTTTATTCATGGTTGACAAGGCTTCGTTTCGGTTCGGGCGGCGGGGATACGGGGATGCATGCGGGGATCTTGAAAGGTAGGGGAGGGGCGTCCGCGACTCGGGCGCCCTTTCGCTTTTCGGCCCCTACTGCATCCCCCTTCACCTTCTCGAAGGTACGGTATCCCCACCTGACAGTTTCTGAACAACGATCCGCCTCGACATGACGCCCCCGCCGCAGGCACCCTGCCGTATGCCCTGGTGGTCCGACCTCATCACCCGAGTCAGCCTGCGCGACGCCATGGACTGGTGGGCCGTGCTGTGGACGGTCGGCGGCGCCCTGATCGCAGGGCACCGGCTCGACCGCCACATCCTTCGTCAGCGGGGCGTGCCACCCTGGTACCGGACCGACATGGGTGCGTGGGCGGGGTTGGCTGTGGGCGTCCTAATTTCTATACTAAGTTGAGCGAAGCAACCGCATTGGTGTCAAATGAATACCCCTGAATTGGCGCCAGAGCGTCAAGAATCCGAACAAGATGATCTGACTAATGCTCAGCAGTTCGAGATCTTCAAAGCCCGACTTCAGTGTGAGGTTGAAAGCCATAAAGCGTTCGAGCAGCATGCCCTTCTTGGGCGCCAGATGCGAAACAACCGGCGCTTGGAGATGTGGAAGCAGAAGCTGAACGTGCGGCAGATACACGAGCGCGCACAAATCGACTTCGGCTTATCGGCTTTGCGCGGCCTGTTCGTGGCGAATGGCGGCGGCATTGTCGCTCTGATTGCCTTCATGGGGCATATTTGGAGCAAAGACCCTTCCGGACATCAGATTATCTCGAAACTTTACCCAGCGATTAATATATTTTCGCTTGGAGTTACGCTAAGCATAGTGGCATCTGGCCTTTCCTATATAACACAGGCTCTTTTCAATGACTTCAAGGGGAGGCGCGCCTTGGGGAATTTCTTCCGCTTTTGTGCGCTTGGAGCGGGGCTGCTGGCCATAGCCTGCTTCCCGCTCGGCGTCTTTTTCGCGGCTAACGCGATCCGCTGATAGATTTCATCGCATTCCCTCGAACGTCTCCCGCCGCCGCTCGCCCAGCTGCTCGAGCTTCTTCGTCAGCCGCTCCATGGCCCGTTCGAAGCCGGTCTCGCTGAGCAGGCCCCGCTCCCGGTCGTTGCTGGCCCGGCGCGCCTCCGCCTGAAGGTCGCGCTCGGCTTTGCCGAACTCCCGGCCCCAGGCAGCAAAGCCCTCCTGTACATCCTGGGGCTTCACCTTGATGCCGACGGACGAGGCGACCGCCTGCGGGACCGAGTAGGGCCGGCCCGACCAGTCCCGCGCGCCGGTGATGGCGTTCCCGATCCGGTCCCAGTACCAGCTTCCGGGGATCCAGGCGGCCGACGGTATCCACGACTTGTAGGCGTGACCGGCGGCCTTGCCGATTCGCTCGCCGACGGTGTCCGTCAGTTTGTTGCTGATGTCCTGACCGGTGAAGGCAGAGCGGTTCAGCAGCAGTTCCGCGGCGATCATCAACGGCCCGCCCGGCTGCATCCAGCCCGGCAGCGGCACCACCGATTGCCCCTGCCCGGTATCAAAGACGTCGCCCGCGGGGATCCAGCGCCGGACGTCGAGGAACACCGGGTTGCCGTGCTGGTCGTGGGTGGGCAGCCGCAGCATGCGCGGGATGCCGGTCCAGGCCCAGCCCTGCTCATTCTCGCGCAGGGAGCGGCGCTCCTCATCCTCGTCGCCGCCGTCGATGGCGTAGGCGAGCGCGTTCAGCGCGTACATCATCGTGAAGTACTTCGCCAGTTTCCACGGCCGCGCCATCAGCGTGCGGGCGATCATCGGCGCGGCCCGATAGGTGTAGGAGATGAAGGGCAAGGCGTAGCGCTTGGCCGCGTTCACCCAGGGCGCGCGGATGTCGTAGTCCAAGAAGGTGTCCTTGGCCTCCAGCGCCGCTTGCTCGGGCGAGGCGCCCTGGTCGCGGCGGCGCAGGTAGAGCGCCATGCGGAACACCTCGTCCTCTATCTGGTAGGCGTTCATCATCTTCCGGTCGGCGGCCTTCACGCCGGCGAACAGCCGGTCCGCCAGCTTGCCGGCCACCCCGAAGCGCGCCTCCATTGCCCCCATGTTGGCCTGCCCCTGCCGCTCGATCTCCTCCAAGATCGGCTTCAACACCTCCTCCCGGATTTCCTGCGCCAGCATGTTCGAGCCGAAGGCACCCTGGTCGAGCGCCTCACGATAGAGGTCATCGCGCTTCTGCAAGGAGATCATGGCCCGCACCAAATCGGCGGCCCGGACGTCGGCCATGTCCATGAACATGACGTTGGACATGATGTTGTTCATGTGGACGACCGGGCTGCGGTAGGTCTTGTTGGCCTTCCATTGCCGCATGATGCTGTCCCACAGGCCGGGCTTCTGCATCGCCTCCAGTTCGGCCATGTCGCGCCAGATTTCCGCCCGCACGAACCGGCCGGAGAGCGCGCCGTACCGCTTGGTGTTGCTCTTCGGGATCTTGGTGTCGGGCACCTTCACCCATTGGATGGCGGGATCGGCCAGGAACCGGCTGTACTCTCCGGCCTCCTTCCAGGTGGCGGACGGGGGCTCGTCCTGCCCGTCGCGTGACCATTCGGCGTTCTGCGCGATGTCGCGGAAGAACCGGCCGGTGGACAGGTCATGGGCCATCAGCATGTAGGTCTTGGCGACCGTGTAACGGGCGTCGACGATCTCGCCCATCGCTTGGCGCTCGGCCTTCTCGAAGTCGCGCCAGATCACGACCTTGCCGTTCTTCTCGCCGCGCACCTCCCACACGCCGCGGTCCTGGTAGCCCTCCATATCCTGCGGCACCGCCGCGCCCTCCGGCAGATACGCGCGGCGGGTTACGCGCGGCCGCTCGCCATCATTTGCCTCGCCCAGCTTGTCGAGTACCCGGAATCGCTGGCCCTTGGCCGCCTTCAACTCGTCGGCGGCGAACAGGCGCGTCTCGGTCTCGACGATGCGGCCATTCACGTCGGCCAACTGGCCGTTGATGCGGTCGACCAGTGCGCGGGCTCGCTGGTTGCGCAGGTTCTGCCGGGTTAGGGCGGCGGCCTGCTCGCGTACCTGCCCCTCAATCCCCTCCCGGTCTGTGACGACGTCGCCACCCGTCCGCTCGATGCGCTGGTCAACCGCCGCAATTTCGTGATCGAGCCTGGTCAGCGCTTCGCGGGCGCGCTCTGCCTTCGCTGATTGGCGCGTCAGAGCCACGCCCTGCTCGCGGGCTTGCCCCTTCTGGAACGCACTCGGCCGTAGATCCGACGAGGCGCCGCTCTGCCCGTCGATGCGGGCGGCATCGGTGACGCTCATGCGGCGACCAAGCACCGCCTCCGATTCGCCGGACATCGCCCGCAGTTCGGCGGCGACCTCCGCTCGCTGACGCTCCAGCGTGGCCCGGCGATCACGCAACGCAGCGACCTTGCGCTCGGCCCCCCGCGCCGCGACGGGATCGGCCAGGCGCTCCCTGGCGTCCGCACGTCGCTCCAGCGTCGCCCCCATCTCGTCGCGCCGCTCATCGGCACGCGCTTCCGCCAACTCGCGCCGGCGCAGCAGCTCATCGCGGCGCCTTTCCAGGGCCCGCAACTGGCCGGACCGCGCCCGCGCCGTCTGGGCCTCGTCGGTGTAGCGGATCAGCGTGTTGTGCGTCACCTCCATGAACAAGCCGCGCCCCTTGAACTGATCGCCGATGACCTTGCGGCGCCGGCCGGTCATCTTCCGGTCCACCCAGGCCACCAGACTGCCCTGGTCGGCCTCGTGCTTGGCGTAGACCCGGTGCAGGTATTTGCCCCGGTAGCGCTCAAAGGCCTCGGGCGACAAGAGTCCAAGCTCGACCGCCTCGGCGCCCAGTTGGTCGATGGCCTGCCGGATCGGGGTGGCGATGCCCTCCCACCGGGCGTCAGCCACCTCCTCGCCGGTCAGGATCGCCTGGAGCGTCTGCATTTCCTCCGGCTTCACATCCTGGTCGGCGAGCATCTTCATCAGCTCCGGCACCTGCGCCATGATGCGGCGCTCGTCGAGACCGCGCTGCCGGTCGCGCTCGACATAGGCGGCGTCGAGGCCGTAGCGGTCGATCAAGCCGGCGCGGGCCTTGTGCAGAATGCCGTTCATCCAGCCCAAGCGCCCACCGTCCGCAAACTCCGCTTCGGTGATGATGCGCGCGGCCTGTCGGTTCAGGTAGAGGCCGCCCTTCCATTCATTCCGGCCGTTCAGCCCGCCGAACAGGTCGAAGGGGAGGCGGGCCACGCGGTCGATGGGCTGGGCGCCAGCCAGCCGGGTCATGAGGGAGCGGCGCGCTTCGGCGGCCTGCGGCGCGGGGGCGGCTGCCGGATCCTCCAACGAGAAGCGGTCCTCCGGCGCGCCGGGGATGAACCGCCCCTGCTGGTCGCGCGGCTGCATCTGCGCGTGGTGGGCTTCGGCCAGGCCGCTGGTTGCCGCCTCGCCCTCGGCGCCGCGCCGCCCGATCGCGCCCCGGTCGATGGCCCGGAACACGCTGTCGACGGTCCGGAACCCTTCGCCGCGCAGCGCCTGCCCGACGGCGCGCAGGAAGTCGCGGATGCGCTCCAGGGTGACGCGGACAAAGCCCTTGGCCTGGACACGGCCGGCCTGCCACTCGGCGAACAGGTCGGCGACGGCCTCCTCAACGATGCGGTCGGTGCGCTCGGGTCGATCGCCGATGCGGCCATACTCCGGGTAGCGTTCGCGCACCCCAGCCATCCGCTTGTTGTCCTGAAGCACCTCCCGTTGCAGCGCCCGCCACTCCAACGGCCGGATCAGTTCCAGATCGCGCAGGGCGTGGATCACCTCGTGATCGAAGGTGAAGGTGCGGTTTTCCGCCCCGAGCGCCACCTCGATGATCCGGCGGTCGTAGAGGTAGCGGCCCTTGGCATCGAAGCGCCTCCCGTCGATGATGACGGGGGGCAGGGGCTCCCCAGTCAGTCGGTTGCGGATCGCGTCCACCAGCCGCAGGCCGACGCGGTCGGCGATGCCGTAGCGCTGGAGACGGGCCCGGAGGTCCGCCTCGATGGTTGGGAGCGCCTGCTCGAACTCGGGCGCGAGGCGGAAGGAATCGGCCTCGCTCTTGCCGTCCCGCCGCTCCGGTGCCACATTGGGCTCACCGGCCTGGGCCCTTGCGCTGAAGGGGGCGGGCGAGGTGGCAACCCCACCGTTCGAGCCCGTGGCGTCTCGCCGTGCAGAACGCCTCCAGGCCGGCTCTTGCTTCCCCATGAAGTCCATACGAGTCGGCGTCGCCGTCTTCACGTCGTAGAAATCGCCGTTGGCTGACGGCTCAAGCTGAATCCACGTTGCGCCCGACCGCCGCCCGTCGCGCTTTACGAGGATGAGCGCGCGCCCTTTCCCCTTATGGATCTCGTCGTAGTTCCGAGCGACGTCGGCGATCATCGCCTCGACCGAATCATAGCCGCGCTGCCGGGCGTCTTCCGTGTGGCCTGCGCGGATGTGGGCGAGGCCGGAGGCTGCGTCGCCTTCCCGAAGGCGGATCGCACCGGGCTGTCGGCCAATGGCTGTAGCAGCATCCGCGCCGATCTCGCCGAAATTAGGGGAGCCGTCGGGCGCGCGAACGAAGCCGCTGTCGTCCCGCTCGATGGAGAAGCGGTCCGCCGGGAGCTTCTCGATATTGCCACGCACCGTGCGGATGGTGTCGGCGTCCGCCGGCAGGTTGTAGCGGGTCTCCTGGCCCCGCGAGGTGCGCGCCGTGATGTCGATGGTCTCGTCGCCATCCGGGCGCGGGTTCTCCTCCAGCCAGGCGCGCGCCTCCAGCACGCCAGCCCGGTAGGCGGCCGGAAACTCGGGGTCGATAGACGGCCGGCCGGCCAAGGCATCGTTCCAGCCGGTGCGGTATTCCATCTCCTGGGTCGAGTAATACCCCCGCTCCCATTCCTTCGGGCGCACCGCCCCTGACCGGGCGTTCCGCTCGGCGTTGGAGCGAGCCTTCCAGTCGGGCACGCCGGACGCGGCGGCCTCATCGAACTGCCGAAGGGTATCGGCCTTGGCGGCTTCCGACGCTCTGCGCTGCTCCGGCGTCTGGCGAGCGCGGTTGCGCGTCTCGTCGGCGCGTCGGATCGATGCCTCCAGCAAGGCCGGCGAACGGGCCGCGTCGTTGATGCGGGTTTGCCGGGGCGGGAGCAGCTGGCCGAGGTCGCGTGGAGCGGCGGGCGGCTGGACGACTTCCGGTGTCGGCGGCGTGATCTCGTCCACAGCGCCTTGAGAGCCTTGCTGCGCCTGGGCTTCGGGCTGGGCGACATTTGGCTGCGGCGCGGCGGGCTGGTCCACTGTCCGCAACCCCCACCCATCCTCGACCCGCACCGGCTCCAGCGCTCGCCCCTTGAGGTCCGGCCGCTGCCGGGCCGCGAGCGCCGCCGCCTTCTCGGTGGAGAACGGCTTTCCGTTCTTCGTCAGGATGGGCGGGGCGGCGCCGCCATCCTGCTGCATGGGGGTGGACAGGCTGTCCATACCTTGCGACGCAACCTGTTGATCCTGTTCCGATATGGGAATTCCCATATCGGCCGCCGACAGGGTTGCGCCGGGAAATCCATCCCGCCCATCCTGTTGCTCCAGCTCCCGTAGCCCGGTCACATCGAGGGCCGGCGCGGCGGGCGCTGTGGAGGGCGTGTTCATTTCCGCCGCCTCCAACGAGGGCGGGAAAATCGACACAGCCGTTTCCGGCATTGCGCTTGACCCGAGTTCGGGATTTTGGGCATCCGCTTGCGGGAGCGCCCGCGCTTCCCCCAGCGGCACCGGCCCGTCAACCGAGAGCGGGGCGGCGCCCGGCTCCAGCGGCGTCAGGCCGGAGACATCCAGGGTGGCAGGCTCGGGCGCAATCGTCGTCTCCGCAGCGGGCAGAGCGGGCGCCGCCTCGACCGGCGGTGGCAGGGGCGCAGGGGCCTCGGCCGCTTCCACCTGTCCGAGCAGCACCTCCGCCGGAACCGCCCCTTGTGGCAGATCAGCGACGTTCTCGGCGCCGACCGGCTTGGGCGCCAGCAGGTCGTCGACGATGGCGCGGCCCGAGGAGATCAGGTCCGTGGGGATGGGTGATGCGATGTCGGCCGGGGTAACGTTGGGCGGGGCGATGTCGACCGGCGGGCGGGCCGCATGGCGCAGCGCCAGCACCTCCGCCGGCGCGCCGAACGCCTCGCCGACCACCTCGCCCAGCACTTGGCCGGGTTCGGTGATGCGGCCTTCGGTGGCGATCTGGGCTCCCGCCTCGGCCGCGCCGCCGGCAGCCCCCTGCGCGGCGATCTGCGCCGGGACGTTCAGAGCCTCGCGCGCCAAGCGGCCCCGCACCGCCTGCGGCACCAGCGTCTTGCCAGCAAGCCCCATGGTGGCGCCATCGACGGTGCCGATGATGCCCGCACGGGTCGCGGCGTGATCCCGGACACGCGCCATCAGCTCCGGATTGCGGAACGCCTGCGCGAGAGCGGCTTCGTTGTTGGTGTCCACGCCCTCGTTGGCCAGCCCCTCCAGCACGGAGGAGAGGTATTCGGTGCCTGCCGACGACGCGCCCATGGCGACGCCGCCCGCCACCGGCCCGCCGACGGCCCCGGCCAGCAACGCGGGAACGGTCGCCGGGAGCGATTGCAGGCCGACCGAGGTAATGACGCCCAACGGGTCGCTCCAGAACGCCCGCCCCGCATCGCCCCAGGTCTTGGCGCCCATCATGCGCTGCGCCGCCGGGTTCTGCGGAATGTCGGCGATCCGCCGTCCGGTCTCCACCGCCATGCCGGCGGATTGCCCGATCTCCGCTTCGGCCTGACGCCGTGCCGCCGCGCGCTGTTCGGGCGCCATGTGCTGGTAGCCGACTGGGTCCTCCATGTCGGGGACAGTTTCGCCGCGGTCTACCCGGTCCATCACGGCCAGCGATCGGCCCGACAGGTCGGCGCCGAGACCGGCGGCGCCCTGCTTCAGGCTGAGCGCGCCAGCAGTCAGCGGGTTCAGCGCCTTGTCGATGAGGGAGGTGTTCTTCCACGCCTCCTCGCCGCCGGCCGGGCCGGCAGGCTGCTGCGCTCGCTGTGGCTCCTCCATGGGCGTGAGGCCCGAGGCGTCCAGCGGGGTCAGCCCGGACACGTCGAGAGCATCACCGCCAGCCGGGCGCAGGCCGATGGTGTCGAGCGGCGTCAGGCCGGAGACGTCGAAATTCATGCCGATCTCACTTCACGTAGGGCTTGCCGTTGACGACGATCACGGCACCCTTCGGCGCCAAGTTTTTGAACCACTCGATATCGGCTTGCGACGCGGCCTGGAACGGTTCCGCCTGGGTCCCCTTACCGGATGGGGGATTGCCGGCCGGCTGACCGGCGGATGATGGCTGCACCACCGGGCTGCCGACATTCCCCGTCTGGGCGCGGTTGGCGGGCGAGCCACCCCCACTGCCGCCGCGCGCCGGAGGCCGCAGATCCTTCGGAATCTCCAGCCGCTCCCAGCCCTGCGGATCAGGCGAGCCGAACGCGAAGGCGGCCAAATCGTCACGCCCCCCAGCCTGAAGGTCGCGACCGACGGCGCCCCAGTCGGTCTTTTTCAACATCGGATCCGTGTAGCGCTCCACGACCGAGTCATAGACCCGCTTGTCATCGGCGCTCATCTGGGCCTTTTTCGCTGCGCTCGATCCGGAGCCACCCTGCCCACCACCCTGCGCCAACGCCGCCAGACGGGGGTTACCGGACGCCGCCAGGGCCTGCCGCATCTTCTCCGGATCGTCGCCATACAGCCCGTCGAGCGCCTTGAACTGGCGCTGATCGTCGGCGTTGAGGCCAGAGGTGTCGCCGTAGAGGTCCCGGCGCGCCCGCGCCTTGGCGTCGGCTGTGCGGTCGATCTTCTCCAATTCCCGACTGAACTGCCGCTCGTCGCGCTGAGTCTGTTGTTCGTTGGCGATGCCCAGACGCTCGCGCTCCCAGTCGCGGCCCCTCTGCGCTTCCCCCGCGCGAAACGCCCGGTCGGCGCCGGCTTGCCCCGCCTGAAACCCTCGCGACTTCTCGCTTTCGCTTGCCTGGAAGGTCTGCGACGCCTCGCGCTCACCCGTTCGGAACTTGCGGTCGAGGTCGGACTGCCCCGCTTGAAAGTCGCGTCCCTTCTGGGCTTCGCCGGCCTGGAACTGCTGCTGCGCGCCCATCTCCGTCATGCGATAGCCGTGCTGCAACTCCATCAGCCGCGCCTCGCGCTTGGCCTTCCCGTCCTCGGCCGCCTGATCGGTCATGCCCTGCCCGATGCCGGCCAACGTGCCGCCGAGCGCGCTCAACAAGCCCGCCATCTCACATCCCTCCCTGCTGCGGCTGACGCAGGAGCCCGCGCGACGGCGGTGCTTGGTTGGCCGGCGGCTGCCCGCCCTGCCCGAGCTGCGGCAGCATCTCGCCCAGCCGCCCCTGCTGGTCGGCCTGCATGAGCGCATCCCAGTCCTGCTGGTAGGGCCTCGGGTCGCCACCGCCGCGCCGCTCCATCGTCCGGTAGAGGTCGAGGGCGCGATACAGAGCCTTCTCCATCTCCTCCGGGGTGTACTGGTAGATGCCAGCCTTTGCCGCGGTGTCGGCGACGTCCTCCAGCAGCTCGGCGCCGCCGTGATAGAGCACGTCCGGGCTGATCTCGACGCCCTGCTGCTTGGCGGAGTCGCGCAGCCGGGTCACCACCATCACGACGACGGCCGCCAGCCCTTCGACCGGATCGGGCGTGGCGGTCAAGCGCTTCAAGATCGTCGGGAAGCTCTTCTGATCGTAAATGAGCCGGAACGCCCGATCGATGAACTGGTCGTACTGCGCCTGCTCCTCGGGCGTGACGTTGGGCTGGTCGTACTGCGCGCCGCCCTGATCGGAAGCGCCCTGCTGTTGCAGCGATCCACCGGCGGAAGGCGTCCCGGCCGACACCCCGGCGGGAGGCCGCTGCGGACCGGACGGGGCGGCTTGCGCCTGCTGGGCACTGAGAAGTCCTGCCATATGTTTCTCCTCAGGCCGTAGCCTGCTGCTGCACCAGCGTGTAGCGGCCGGTGGCAGGGTCGTAGACGTATTGCCCCATCACGCCGGCCTGGCTGAACCGCTGCTGCGGCGTCATGCCGGGCGCCTGGGCGGCAGAAGCCTGCTGCGCGTTGCTGGCGGTCAGAAGCCCAGTGCGCGGGGCGCCGTAGTTGTTGCGGACGATCTCCGACCGCTGCTGGAGCACCTTCACCTGGGCGTCGCCGTCGGCGGCCAGCAGCCCCTTGCCGAGACCGGTCAGGGTGTTGCCGACCAGCGTTCCGTTGCGCTCGACCCAACCACCCTTGTCGAGGACGCCGGGGTTCGCCGCCGCCGAGGTAGTGCTGGACGGTGCGCCGGTGGCGGCGTTGCTGGGCGAGGCTGCGGAGGTCGCGGTCGAGCCCGGCTGGTTGGTGCGCATCAGGCTGCCGCCGCCGCCCTGCGCTGCGTCGCTGGCCGGCGGGCTGGCGTCCACCCGCGCATCGGTCGCTGCGCCCCCGCCGCCCTCGGTCGCGGCCGTGGTGGGCGAGGTTCCGGCGTAGCTGTCGTAGGCTCCCTTGGCCCCGCCCAGCACTGCGCCGGCCGCCGCGCCATACTGCGCGCCCTGCATCGCGCTGCCGCCGGATAGCGCACTGGTGGCGGCCCCGGCAACCGCCCCATACCCAGCGTTCGTGATCGCCCCGCTGAGGACGTTCGACAGCGTGCTGCCCGCCCCCAGGCTGTCGGTCACGCTCTTGACCGCATCACCCCAACTCGACGTGACGCCCAGCGCGTTCCCGGCCGTGAACATCACGGCACCGGCGGCGAGCGCCACCGGCAGGATCTTCGACGCGCCGGACGCGACCTTCTTGAACACCTTGCCGACACCCTTCACCACACCGCTCATCCGAGCCTCCTGACATACATGGCGCCGTCGAGGCGCAATCCCTTGCGTTCCCAGAGCTTCCCGGCCCGGCCCCACGCCTCCATGGCGCCGGACACGCCCGGCCGCACCTCGATCACGCTCGGCACCGCCTCCGCCCAGCCGAGAAAGGCGTCGGCGAGCCGAGAGGCGGCGCGCACATCGGCGGCTGGACTGGCGTAGAAGAAGAGGTCGGTGGCATAGAATTCCCGGCTGATGCCATAGAGCCGGTCAATCACGCCGACGATGAAGCCTTCGACCCGGCCGCCGGTCTCGGCGACGAACAGGCACGAGCCCTTGCCGTGGTTCTGGATGGCCGGGACGCACAGTTTCTTGAAGCGGTCGATCTCCAGCGTCGCACGATCGGCGTAGACGCTGCGCGCGTGCATCTCGACGGCCAGCTCAGCGAGGCGGAGGATATCCACAAACTTGGCGGGACGGATCACTAGGACCTCCGTGACGGCAGTAGGCCGCGGCGAGCGCGTAGACGGATCTCAGTGGATGGAGCGAGCCGCCCGGCGCCAGCGGTCGTTCCGGCTGGATCGCCAGGACCGGAGAAGCCCTTGTCCGTGCTGTCGAGCCCGATGGACGCCAAACCCCGGTCAATCATGCCGCCAATCGCCTCGGCCGCTTCGCGCCCATAGCTCACCCCGAGCCCAACCGGTCCGCCGAGCAAGCCAACGCCAAGGCCAAGTGCCCCAGGATTCTTTCCGTCCACAGCAAGCCTTCCTTCAAGAACCCCCATTGGATCCGAGAAGAATCCTCCGCCGCCGTCTGTTGTGCCGTCGGCGCCATAGGCCGCGTCGCGAGCGGCCGTCGATGACTGGTTCTGGCCATGCGCTGCGTTCTCGCCGCCCATGGGGCCGGCGCCGTTCGAGTTGCTTCCCGGAGAAGCACTCCCGCTCGACCCTGACGAGGAGCTGCCGCTCGCGCCACCTCCGCCCGTGTCGCCCACGCCGCCGCTCTCCCCTTCGAGGAACTCCTCCAAACCCGTCTTGGGGTTGCGGCTGGCCTCCTCCGAACCGACGATGAAGCGGTTCGGGTTGAGTCCCCGCTCATGCGCGGCCTTGGCGAACGCCTCCATCAGCTCCGGCGACTGGCAGGACTTCGGCACCACCAGTTCGCCCGGAGTCAGATGCCCGAGCACACGATCGCCGCCGCGCCCGGCCTGCTCTGCAACCAGCAAACCCTGCCGGGACACCCTCCCTCGTTCGTCCGCCATGGCTTACACCTGTGAGGCTGGGGCGGCCGGAGACGCCCAGTTGAGGTCGATCCCGTACATCTGCTCGACCAGATTGAGGCTGCTCTCGCGCAGGCTGGCGATGTGGCCGAGGTACAGGTTGCGCGCCTCGGCCGGCAGTTCGGTGTTGTTGGCGAGGGCGTTGAATTGGCTGGAGTAAAGTTGCTCCATGGCCGTAAGCGCCGACATCGCGCGCTCCTTCTCGTACTGCGAGACGTTCCAGGAGGCGATCTTCTCCTTCGACGCGTTGTCAACGTTCAGCAACCCGAGTTTCTGGCGGAAATCCTGATCCGACAGCGCCGCGTCCGTCGCCGCCTTCTCGCCCTGGAGGCGCGAATCCCACTGGCCTTGGAGCTGCGTGAGCCCCGCCTTCTGGGTGGCGTCCTGGGTGGAGAGGGCGGAATCATAGCCGTATTTCTGCTCTTGCAGGCCCCGGCTCTGCTGGTAGCCCTGATTGGACAGGTAGGAGTTCTGGCGAAAATCCTGGTCGGACAGGTTCGATTTCTGCTGGAAGTCCTGGTAGGATAGGTCCTTGTCGTAGCCGAATTTTTGTTCCTGGAGCCCCCGGCTCTGGCCGTATTCCTGCGTCGAAAGGTTCTTCTGCGCAGTCTGCGCCGCGTTCTGGGCGGCCATCGGCAGGGCGGCATTGAGCACCGCTGCCTGGCTGGAGCCGACCGCCATCGAGCTGTTCAACAGGCCGCGCCGCTGGGCCGTCGCCAGCCCGTCGGTCTTGGCCTGCTGCATGAGCGGGCCACCTTTGGACGTGATCCGGGAGACCTCGGCATCAACCTTGTCGTCCTCGGGCGTCCAGGTGGCGCCACCGCCGTTCGCTGGGCTGTAGGCCATGGGGTGGCCCTCCTCAGTTCAGGGCAGAGCCGGCGAGCGCCTGCAACGTCGCCACGAGCAGGCCTTGCAGGTCGAGGTCGCCGGTCAGGTAGCTGATGACTGGCCCGACGAGGACCGCCGCCAGCAACAGGTACCGCTTCTTACCGGCGAGCATGCCGCCGCGCTTGATGGTGGCGAGGTTCATATGAGTGCCCTCCGTTTCAGGAAATGCCCATGGCCGCAGCCGTCTTCGGCCCGACGATCCCATCGGCCTTGAGGAAGTGGACGGCCTGCCACCGCGCCACGGCGGCGTGGGTGGCCGGACCGTAGATGCCGTCCACTTTGGCGCCGACGATCCGCTGTATGGTACGCACCCGATTCCGCTCGGCCCCAGCCGGAGCGAGGCCCATCTGCGGCATAGCCAGCGGCGGGGTTGGGACGGCCGGGATGGTGACCGACCGAAACAGCGCCGCCTCGGCCGCGCGACGACTGACGAGGCCCGGCAGTTGCGTCGGCACGCCGTCGACGGTGGCGTAGACCCAGCGGCCGAACTGGCCGGCGGCCCCCTGGTAGTCGCCCGCGTTCAGCAGCCGGAGCAGTGTCGAGCTGGCGAGGCTGCCGCCCCCGAGGTTGAACACGAAGGAGGCGAGCGCGCCGCGCTGATCGGGAGTCAGGGCCACCCTGGCCAACCCATCCACCTGTCCGGCGGCGGCGGTCAGGTCGGCGGACAGGAAGGCGTCCGCCTGGGCGGCGGTGATCCGGCGCCGTCCGATGTCCGCCTCGGTAACGCCGGCGGTGTGACCGAAGCCGATGGTCGGCACCCCGGCCGGGCAGCGGTAGGCGGTCAGGTAAAGCCCCTCGAAATGCTTCACCAGATCGACGGCAGCGGCGCATACGGGGCTGGTCATTGGTCGACTCCCGTGCGGTTCGCGCGGTGCCACCGCCACAGCAGGAAGGCGATGCCGAGCAGCAGCGACGTGGTGGTCAGCACCGCGTTGACGTCGGCGAGCAAGGTAGCCCAGCCGGGTGCGGTGAGGGTGACTGCGGCGGCAGCGTTGTCGGTGGGATGATCGAACATGATGGACTCCGCATGGAGATCTGCGAACGGGGTGTGCGGGTAGGTGTTGGGTCAGGACGGATCGGGCGACGGGTAGTCCGCGCTGTCCCGCGCCGCCTGTATCGCCGGCATGTCGCTGGCCACCTCGATGGCGAGGTTGACGCGCTCGCGCTCGGCCTCGATTTGGCGGCCTACCGTCTCCCAGGCGGCGGTAACGGCTTCCCACTCCGCCAGCACCTCGGCGACGGTAACGGCGCGCAGTTGCGCCCGGTCGCCAGCCCACGGGTAGGCATCGGCGGTCACGTCGGCCAGGCGGCCCGAGACGACCCAGCGCATCATCTCCGCCTGCTTGGCGGCGTAGGTCGTCGCCTGTCCCGGCACGGCGGTCAGGTAGGCCTCGCGCGCCCGGCCGGCGGCGGCGTTGTTGGCGAGCACGGCGGCAGCACGAGCAGTCGCGAGCGCGGCGGCGATTTCCTCAGGCGGGATCGGCTCGATGGCCCACACGCGGACGACCCGGTTGTTGTCCGTGTCCGGCGTGTCGGTGTAGGCGGCAGCCTGCCGGTGCGTGGCCGCGTCGAAGGTCCGGATTTTCTCGAAGATTTCCATGGGAGAAGTCACCTCAAAGCGGCGTAAAGCCGGCGGGCGGCGCGTAGATCAACCCGGCATTGATTTTCCAGGATTGGGCACCGCTTGTGCCGTCCATGTAACCGGCCGGGTAATAGACGCCGGGCGACAGCGTGAACATGGGATTTGCCCCCGTTACAGGATCGCCACCGCCTTGCCACACATTGTTCTTTGCAGCCCAAATGCCGAGCGTGTTGGTGTTGACTGCAAACCCCATAACGTCACCGGTTGTATACGTTGCGCCGAATGAGTTTCCTGACGCGCTGTTCGCTTTGGTGCCGTTGCTGTTGTACCCGTAACCCCGCGCGTTTCCGATGAATGCTGTATTCGTCAGGGCCGCGCCAGCAACACACACGCCAGCAATCCTTTGTCCGGCCCCCGCATCAAGCGCCGTCAGCTCGAAATACTTGAGGCCGGTGATGGCGGTGTTGCCAAGAGCGGAGCCATAACTTGTTGTAGAAACAACGGTATTGGCAGACGATAGCGTCAAGCCGGTCCCGATCTGTGTCGGGTCCCAAGTCCAGCTACCATCCGTAGCGGGGATACCGATGGCCTGCCATCCCGCGCCGTCGCAAACGAGGATCGCCGATGCCCCATGCGGGACCGCTATCGTCGCGCTGCCGTTGACGGTCTCGCTGCCCGCCGGATCAACCGTGATCGTGCCCGACGACGTGTTCTTGAGCAGGATCGAGAACCCATTGCCGGCACTCGCGGCGGCAGGCAGCGCGAGGGTCCAGGTCCCGGACGCCAGGATGAGTACGCCGGCATCGGCGGTGGTGACGGTGTAGGCCGACGCCTTCGTCACCACCCCCGCGAAGCGGAGGCCACCGAGGCTGGAGGGCCGCACCCACCGGACCACGGCGCCGGACGCATCGTAGAGGGGGATTCGGTCCGCCTCCCGATCGATGTTCAGCGCGGTCAGCTCGGTCAGGTTCGGGAGCCAGCCGGCAAGGGCTGCCGGTGTTACGGCCTTGGTGGTGCTGGTGCCGGTGGCGGCCTCGGCGCCGGTGGCGGCGGTGAACAACCCGTCGGCACCGACGTTGCCCGCGCGCGCGACCGACACGGCCACGACATCGGCGGCGACGAGCCCGCCGGGGCCGGTCGGGTTGGCGAGCGTCAACGTCCACCACGCGCCGTTGTCGGTCGCGGCGGTGACGTCGGCTTCGAGCCAGACGGTCAGGTTCAGGCGATGGGCGATGCGCAGCCGCCCCTTGATCGCGTTCGTCGACGCGGTCCATGAGGCGAAGACGGCGGCGAGGTTGGCGCCGGCGGCGTCGGTCTCGGAGATGTGGAGAGCGGTGACGCTGGCGAGCGTGGCGCTGTTGACGCGGACCTTGCCGGCGCCGGGATCGGTGGCCGACGTCCCAGCGTCCCAGGACAAGCGCGCGGACGGGGCGGCGCCACCGGCTGCCGACGCGTTCTGGTCGGCGAGGACCGCACTGTTGGCGGCTGCGGTGGCGCTGCCCGCCGCCGCGCCCGCCGAGGAAGATGCCGCTCCGGCGCTGCCGGCAGCAGCGCCGGCCGATCCCGCCGCCGCTCCGGCGCTCAACGCGGCAGCACCGGCGCTGCCCGCCGCCGCGCCCGCTGATCCGGCTGCCGCCTGCTCTGAGGCCAGGGCCGCCGCCGCGCTGCTCGCTGCCGCCACGATGTCGCCGCCCTGGATGCCTGCCAGCCGGAACGTGGTGCCGTCGTAGCGCAGCGTGGTCGGGCCTCCGGCGACCAGATCGAGAGCCAGCGGCGAGTCCCCGTTCTGCCGCTTGATGCTCTTCACGCCCAGCAGCCCGGACACGCCGACGATATTGACCGTACACGGCCCGCCTGTGTTCGCAGCCAACGGCCGGAAGACGATCTCCATGCCCTCGGTGTAGGCGGCAGGCGCGTAGGGCAGCGTGACGACGTAGGCGTTCGCGGCGCCGCTGTCGGTGCCGTAGGTCGCGCGCCCCTGCTTCAGCTGATCCTCGGTCGGGAGCTTGTCGAAGCCGTCCTGAACCGCCTGAAAGGTGGCGTTGATGCTCTCAGCCCGCGCCAGCGTGCGGCGCGATTCCGGATTGTCGTGGTTGAAGAAGCCGTTGGTCATCGCTTCAGGCCCCGCGCTGAGGTGTGCAAGGTCAGGCCGTGGATGGTGTGCGGATCCTCGTGCGTCGCCTCGGTGCCGATCGCCAGTGAGATGCTCGTGCCGGAGCCGTCGATGTACGCCTCGGCAAGCCCCTCCACTGGAGCGGACCAGTAGAATTCGTTCCAGGCGGCTTCATTCCAGAAGCCACCGCGGCCGGCGACGTCGAAGCCCTGCTCGGCGGCGGACGGCAGATCGGGATTGCCGTAATCGAAGTCAGCCGAGGCGTAGAGCGTCGTGTTCGGGGCGGCCGTGATCTCCACCGTCGCCTTGTGGAAGCGCTTGTTGAGCGTCGGCGATCCGAGGTGGTTGAAGGCGAGGCGCACATAGGCCTCGACCGGCTGGCCGTCGAAACTGGTGCCGCTGTCGAGCCGGTAGACGAAGCCGCCGTCGGAGCCGAAATACAGCTGCTCGGCCCCGTCCGCGCCCTCGACCGACACAGCGCAGCGAACGACGCGGCCAAGGGCGAGCGGCATGAAGGCCGGGCCGGTGCCGCTGAGATCCATCACCAGCCCGGTCCCGTCCGACCAGAAGAGCCGGTACTGGTTGAGGTCGCGCACGCGCAGGCTGGACACCACCGTGGCGCCAGCCCGGCGCTTGGCGTCGAGGTAGGGCTTGATCAGACGCGACAGGGTGCCGGCCTGGAAATCGCCGAACTCCTGGACGCTGGCGAGGTTGCGCACCCCTCGGTCATCCAGGAAGATCGGCTGCGCCATGGCCTGCACCGACCACTCGACCGCACCGGCCTCCTCCGTGATGATCTTCAGGTCGCCGTCAGCGCTCGTGCCGCCACCGAACACCGTGCCGTAGAGGATGCCGATGCGGTTGCGGCCGAAGGCGACCAGCGTACCGGCGTAGCCCGCGACCAAGCCGGTGATGGCTTCGCCGATCGACAGCTCACCTGCGCCGGCCAGCACCGACCACTCGTAGGGCGAGCCCAGCCCGCTGAACTGGAGCGAGGCGTCGAAGGCGAGAAACAGGTAGTTGGAATGGGCGGCGATGTGGCGGGGCATGTCCGCCGTCATGCCGGTCAGGATCAGCGCGAAGACCACGCCATCCCATTCGAAGGCCGGGTTGACGCCGTCGCAGCCGTACATGCGGGCGGCGCCAGCGAGGCCGGTGAAGTTGTAGGTCGTGAATTCGAAGCGGCCGCCGGGCAGCAGCGTGATCGTCGACGAGGCGCCATCGGCCACGGCCTTCTTCACGCCGCCGACGCGCAGCTCCTCGCCGTTGAGGAAGGCGCCGGAGATGGTGGCGAACACCAGCTGGCCGACCGCCTCGTTGCCCGCAGTCCAATCGCCCTCGCGCACCACGACACGCGTAACGACGCCGGTCGCGCCGGAGGTCCCACCCGCGACCGTCTGGCCCTCGGTGATGAGGCCCGTCCCATCCGTGAACTTCACGCGGCTGCCCAGCGCCTGCGCCACCCAGCCGGCGGCCGTCGCCTTGTGCATGACGCAGGCTGTGCCGCCTGCGTTGTTCCGGAAGGCGTAGAGGTTGCCGCCGTAGCCCCAGACGCCCCGGATCGGGCCGGAACCAGGCACGTCCCCGATTTTGGCCCGCTGCGTCTCGACGGCGTCGCGCAGCCACGCCTGGTCGTCGGGGTCGTTCGTGGCGCCGCGCTCGGTCGCGGTGTCGGCGGCGGTCGCCTTGGTCACGCCGCCGACCTTCAGCGCCTCGCCATTCTGGAACGTCCCGGTCACAGCGGTCAGCACCAGATAGCCGGCGGCGCTGCCGGCGCCATAGGTGCCGCTCTCGATCACAGCGGCGATCAGCGCCTCTCCCGTGGCGCCGCTGGCGGCGCCAGTGACGGTCTGCCCTTCGGTGATGGCGCCGGCGCCGGTGGTGAAAGGCAGCACCCAGTAGGAGGCCGTGGAGGCGAGCGGGCGCCCGTCGACACGCTCATGGCCGGCGACGCGGGTGTAGCCCTCCAGGCGCGGCTCGTAGTTCACGCCGCCGATCGCGGCGCCGGGGTCGCGCTTGATGGCGGGGGTCACGAGGTCGAGGCCGCCGACGGTCGAGAAGTGCGCGGTGGTCTGGCTCACGCGAGCGGCCCTCCGCCGATGGTGACCTGGGGCAGTTGGTCGCGCTCCAGGGCGGCCAGCACGCGCGCGTAGTTCACAGCGGCGGTCGTCATGGCGGTGGGCGCCTCGTCGTGCTCGGCCAGCAGTTGGAGGGCGCGCCATTTGATCGCCTCATGGAAGCGGGCCGGCAGGGTCGGCACGTCGCCGTTGGCGGCCAGAACCTGCGGCACGGTCCGGTATTCGCCGCGCACGACGTAGACGCCATCCGGTACCGGGCCGAGCAGCAGCGACCCGTTGGGCTTGATGGCGCAGGCGATGGGACGCATGGCGGTCTGGACGCCCCGGCCGTAGAGGCGGCGGTAATACTGCCAGCCGATGACCTCGATCTCGCCCTCATCGGCCGGGCCGACGGCTTGGTCGTAGATCGTGATCGAGCCGGGCTCGACGATCCACTCGGCGAGGTCGGCGATGTTCCAGGCGGCCGGCGTGTATTCGCCGGTGCCGGCGATGGTCACGCCCTCGAACTCCGCCCGCATCCATTCCCACGCGCTGCGGCTGTTCTGGATGTCGGTCCACGCCTGCGACACGAAGCTGACGATCTTCGCCAGCCGGCCCGTCTGCCCGGTCACGCTGGTCGGCTGCGCGCCGGAGACGGTGCCGCTGTCACGCGCGACCATCTGGCAGAGTTCGAGGAAGGTGGCCATGGTCCGGCGCTCCGATCAGGCCGCCGCCGGCATGGACAGGACGCGCATCGGGTAGAGCGGAACGTCGCGCGAGCTGATGTTGCCCTCGTCGTCCATGTCGTAGACGGTTTGGACGGCGTTCTGGAGGGCCTCGACGTAGGGCACGCCGACGTCGCAGGGCTTGCCGCGTGGGATGATGATCGATTTGCCGTTGACGGCGACGAACACGCCGCGGTCGCCGCCGGGCCCTTCCTGACGCTCGATGAGGATCTGGGCGCGCGGACCACGCTGGTAGCTGCCGGGATCGACCGCATGGGCCGGCACCTGATCGGCGGCGGGGGTTTCGCCCGCATCGCCCAGGCTGTCGGGCACGACGATCTCGTCGCGGCCATATCCGGCGCTCGAGATCTTGGCGCGCAGGGTCTCAGCCTTGATGTTGGGGTTCGGACCGAGATCCAGCCCCAGCACCACACCTGCGTGGTAGCGGAGCTGTTCAACGGTGGCGGTGGCGATCTTGACGGTGATGTCCTTGGACACGGGCGGTGCTCCAGGCGGTGCGAAGGGGTGGGCCGCCAGAGCGGCCCGGAGGATCAGCCGCGCGGGCTGCGCATCGCGATCCAGACGATCTTCTCGCCGGACGCGTTGAGGTCGGTGTCGGTGCCGATGGTGAAGCCCTCGGCCGCCGAGGCGCTCCCGGCGTAGGCGCTGATGCCGCCGGAGGTCACGTAGGCGTGGCTCTTGTTGGTGGTGGTGGCGTTGTCGACGATGCGCAGGTACTTCATGCCGGCGGCGGCGGGCATGTCGACGGTCCACTCGATGATGGCGTCGAGCGCCCCCGCGTCGGCGATGTTCATCACCTTCACGTAGTCGGGCTGCCAGCCGAGGCTGACGTTGATGGCGGCGCCGGTGCCGTTGACGGTGCCGGTGCGGATGTTGCTGGCCATGGGATGGTCTTTCGTCGCGAGGGGGAGCGACGGGCCGGAGCGAGCCGGCCCGTGTCGAGCCGGTTAGAGGGCGGTGACGCTGACTTCGAGGCGCGCCATCCAGTTCTGATTCAGGATGACGGCGGTGAAGTAGGTCTTCCAGCTGACGTAGCCGCGCTGCCCCATGGGATCGGACTTGTCCGGCTTGCCGGGGTTCAGGACCATCGGGGTGATGGCGCCGGCGCCCTTGAGGGGGACGGTTCCGAACGCCTCCTTGCCCAGGTAGAGCACCGGGTAGACGTCGGCGCTGGTGCCGCTCGTCGTCACCATCGAGCCGGCGGCGCCGCCGGCGTTCGGCCACGAGGACAGTTCGGGCGACAGGACGTAGCGGACATCCTCGACGGAACCGATCTCTTCCGGGCACACCGGCTTGCGGCTGCCGTAGGCCGCGACGGGAATGAAGCCGGCCATGCCGCGGATGTCCGACTCCAGGTCGGTGTGGGCGACCGCGACATAGCTCGCCTCGATGGGCTTGGTGCCGTAGTTCGGGCTGCCGTCGAGGATGGAGGTGAGCTTCTGCGCCTTCTGGGCCTTCAGGAAGCGGGTGATAGCCCGCTGCTTGTTCAGGCTGATCGGCGTGTTGACGGCCGAGCGACTGGAGCCGTTGGCGTAGAAGACGCTGGTGCCGGCCTTGACCACGCCGTAGGTCACCATCTCGACGGTGAGAGCGGCCTGCTCGCCAGCCAGCATGGAGGCGTCCTTGAGGACCGGGTCCTCGGCGAGGTCATCGACGACGTCGGTGATCTCGGTCGGCTTGCCGTACTGCTTCAGCTGCGCCGGGACGTCCTCGTAGGCCATCTTCTGCGGGCTGGGGGTGACACCCTCCACCAGCGGCGTGGTCGCCGCCGGGAAGGGGATTGGCCGGCGGAATTTCACCGTGTCGGCCTTGTTCTTCGGCATGGGCTTCGTCATGCCGAACTTGCCGAGCACGATGACCGGCTCGGCGTGCTTCAGCATTTCGGAGGCGGCCCACGCGGCGGTGCGCTGGTTGATGTCGCCGTAGGTGGTCTGACCGGTGGCCATGGGGCGGTGCCCTGTCGGTTAGCGACCCTTCTTCCCGGCGAAGTAGTTGAACGCTGCCTCGAAGTCGTCGGGCGGTCCGCCGGCCGGGCCTGCGCCTCGGCTCGTGACCGCAGCCCCTGACTCCAGCTGGCGTTGCCGGCGGGCCGCGAGGTTCGCGGGTGCGCCCGTTGCCATGGCTCCGGACGCGGGTTGTGCCGCCGTTGCTGTGCCTGCCACCCCTTGGTGGGCCTTGAAGCGGGCGATGATGTCGCCGGCCTCGGCCGCGTCCTGGATGGCCTCTCCGTTGCGCTGGATTGCCTCGACCACGTAGCGGGGCTGGGTTTTCAGCCAGTCGCTGAACGCGGAGGAAGCCGCCACCTGCGCCCAGTCCGGGTGCTGCTGGGCCAGGGCCTGTTCCTCGCGGTCGAGGGCCTGTTCCCGCTCCCGTTGAGCCTCCGTGGAGTCCCGCTGGTTGAGGCGCGCCTGCGTTTCGGAGAGCTGCGTCCGCAACGACGAAAGCTCTTTGAGGACAGGGCGTGCGACCTCGGGGTATTCCTCCTGCAGCCGGCGGATGTCGGCCTCGGTGGCGCCTTGGTCCTGGCCCGTCGAACCGGCGGCCCCTTTTTGCAGGGCGGCCAACTGGGATTTGACGGTGTCGAGTTCACGCTGCAGGGACGAGACGCGGCCCCGGTTGGAGCGGCTGTCGTGTTCCAGCGTCTTCAGCTGTGCCTGGGCGGCCTCGTAGGCGGCCCGCTGCTGCTCGCTTGCGGATGACCATAGGTCTCCTTCCGGGGCATTTCCACCCCTTCCGGGTTCATTTCTTTCGGGCGCGCCTACCTCATCGGTGGAGGCGGGTCGCTCGCCGACGTGCGACGGCTCGCCGCCGGTCGAATCGCCGTCGGTCGTGGCGGGGGTGTCGGCTTGAGCAGCCACGCCAGCGTCCGCTTCGGTGCCCGTGCTGGAGGCCCCGGCGAACTCCGCGAAGGCCGCCTCGAAGCTGTCGGCCGCCGCATCCGTGGTGGTGGCCGCTTGCCCGTCGGCCGGCGGGGTGGTGTTCGTCGTCATAGCCCGTAGGTCTCCTGGGTGATGGCAATGGCGGGGCGCTCCTCGGCGAGGGCGAGCAGGTCGGCGATGGCGGCCAGCTGGCCGCGCAGCACCTGGGTGTGGTCGTGCGAGGTGGCCGGGCTGTCGATCTGGTCGCGGATGGAGGCGCGCTCACGTTCCGCCCATGCGGTGACGGCCGCCCATGTGGCGGAATGCTGGTCGATCCTGGTCACGGCGCGAACCTCGTGCCGGCGGCGGGCTCTGACGGTTGGGCGGAAGCCGGTGCGGGCAACGCCTGCGCGGCGAGTTCCTTCGCTGACTGCCGATCCTTGAAGCCGACCTCGGCGGCGAAGATGCGCTCCTTGTGCGCCTGGTCGGTCTCCTGCATCTGCACCTTGGCGCGCAGCTGCTCGATGGTGAGGTTCTGCTGAGCCGCCAGCTTGACGAGTTCGGTCTCGCGGTTGATCTCGGCGACCTGGATTTTGGTCTGGGCGTCGAGCTGGGCGCGCTGCATGTCCGCCTGGATCTTCTGCATCTCGATGGCGGCGCGCGGGTCCTCCTGCTGTTGGTCCTGCGCTTCCTGCTGGGCCTGCTGCTCCTTGGCGATCTCGTCGTCGGTCTTGACCAACTCGTCGGCCGACAGCATGTGCGCCTGCACCGTCTTGCGCAGCAGTTGCACCGGCTTCATCAGCGGCCCGAGCACCGGGTGCGCCGTGAACTGTAGGCACATGGCCATCAGGTTCTGCGCTTGCGCCTCGCGGACCAGCAGCACCGACGTGCCGCGGGCGTCGACCTCGAAGTCGCCTTTGATCGACTCCTTCGGGTTGAACTGCATGTTCCAGTCGTAGAGCCGACGGATGTTGGGCGTCGTGACCTCGTCGTCCCAGTCCTTCACCGCGTCGCGGAAGATGACGTTGGCCGCGTTCTGTAGCATCGACATGCCGTTCGCGGTCTGCGTCTGGTGCGCGCCTGCCTCGCCCTGGGAGATCAGCGGCAAGCTGACCTCGTCATCGACGAACTCCTTGGCGATCTTGATGATGTTCAGCAACTCGCTCTGACGGCTGTCGATCGGGTAGGTCTCGAAGACGGACCGCAAGCCCTGCTGACCGATGCTGTCGGTCTTGGCGTACCAGACCTTGCGGGGCTTCAGATCCCAATTGCCGTCGACCGGCTCCACCTTGTTGCGGTCGATGACGATCTGCGGCCCGGTCGAGAGGGCGGCGTTGTCCATCATCATGCGCCATGCGGCGTTCATGGCCGCCTGGGTGTCCCGCATCAGCGACGGCACGCCGTGCCCCCAGAAGCTGCCCTTGTCGCGCGAGAAGCAGAATGCCGAATAGATTGGGTCCTGGCTGTCGAGGATGTGGATCCCGAACTTCAGGACCTCGTTCTGGCAGAACCACACGACGGCCTGCACCTCGTCGAGCGGGTCGATCTCGTCGTAGTCCGCCGCGGCTCCGGCGTCGCCCCGCGCCATGTAGAGGCACCGCAACTGCTCGGCCGTCAGCGGGCCGTTGTATTCCCACACCGTGAACTTGCCCTCGACCGAGGCTTGGTCGCCGTCGGTGATGGAGCGCAACTGCGCCATCCAAGGCGGCGGCGCTTCGCGGGAATCCTCGCGCAACAACCGACGGATGGCGTCAGCCGAGAAGCCCGGTTTCTTGGCCAGCCGACGCAGTTCCGTCTTCGTGAGGAGGTGCAGCTCGAAGAAATACTCGCACTCCTCCACCCGGTTGCCGTTGGGATCGGGGTAGAGGCGCCACGGGTCTACGCGGGTGTACTTCGGGCGTGGGTCCTGCACCTCGACCAGCGCATCGACCGCCAGCGGCTGTCCGTCCGGCCCCCCTACCGGCACCTTGCCCCAACTGCGTCGCGTGCGGCTGTCCACCACCGGCCCCTTCAGGATCCCGGTGCCAAGCTGGCAGGCGTCATCGATGGCCTCGCGGGCGTGGATGCCGTAACGGCTCTCGGTCAGCTGGTCCTCGATCTCCGACTGCATGGCGTCGGCGCGGGCCTGCGCCTCTTCCAGCATCCGGCGCGCTTGCTGGCCGGCCTCCGCCTGCTGTGGATCGGGGTGGTCCTCCGGCGTCTTGGCGGCGGTGGACAACTCCGGCACCGGCGTCGGCTGGATGCCCCAGTTCCGGTCGTCGGTCGGAAACAGCAGGTCCGAAAGCCGAGCCTTCCAGGCGTTCGTCTTAGGTCGCGTCTGGTTCACGAACAGGCGCGAGCGATCGCCCTGACGCAGCTTCGTCTCGGTGGCCGCGTCGTAGCGGCCGTGGTACTGGCGCAGATCGGCGTACCAGCGGTCCTCGATGGTGACGCGCTTGCTGATGGCGTCCTTCGCCAAGCGGTCGAGGTCGTTGGCGATCTGGCGGGCGCGCTCCTGGAGGCGCATCTGGGCCTGCACCGCCTCGGCCTGCGCCTGCTGCTCGTCCATCGCGTCGGCGAGGGGCATGTCAATACCCGGCATGGGCGTCTCCGATGGACTGATGGGCGATGGCGGTGCGGGCATGTGCGGGCGTGACGCTGGCCAGCCCCAGCCCGGTGCGGATCAGGTAGCGGGTGGTGTCCATCAGGTGATCGTTGGCCTTGACGATCTTGCCCTTCTCGTCCCGGCGGTAGAGCCGGTACTCCGCGAACCAGTTGAGGCAGGTCCGGAACACCTTCAGCCGGCCGGTGGCGAGCCGCATCCAGACGTCGTCGATTCCGGCATCCACCGCGTTGTCGGCCTTGGTCAGCTTGAGCCCGAGGTCGAGGTAGTTCTGGAGGAGCTGCTGTCCGTCCACTTGGGAGCGGCCACGCGACGCGGGGTCGATGGCGCCCGGCACCCAGTCGCCGCGCGCCCGGATGGCAGCGGCATGGACGGACGGCTCGGCCTGCCCCCGGTAGTGCTCGGCATAGAGATAGACGGTATCGGTGTTGGTGTCGTGGGCGCCCCAAATGGCGGCGGTGCGGTTCCAGCCGACATCGAGGCCATAGGCACGCGGCCAGTAGGCGGGCAGCACGAACGGCTCGACCATCACCTCGCTCTCCGGCACCGGGTAGATGGCGCCGGCCCCCAGCGACGGAATGCCCTTGGAGCGGGCGTCGCGCAGGTAGGGCTGCGTCGAGGCCAGCAGTTCGCGCTTGGTGTCGGCGTCGAGATGGGGCACATCGTCCCAGCCGGCCTGCACGAGGTAGCGGGAATCGCTGATCGCCGGCATGACCTCAGCCCCCCATGTGCCGGATGGCGTGGTGGAGGGCGTCGGCCTGCGGAGTGCCGACGGCATACTTCGGCGGGGGCGGTGGCGGCGCCGGCTGCGCTGTGGTGCTGGAGAACGGCGGCACGCTCGGCGACGGGAGCGGGGCGACCGCTTGCAGCACGCCATCCAGCGGACAGCCGTCAAAGTGCGGCATGCCAGGCCGGGCGCCGCAGTCGCGGCAGGACTGGAGGTTCATGTTGACGGACATGCTCAGCCTCCCACGGCGAAGAACGCCACCCACCCGCTCTTGCGGATGCGGGCGATGGTCTGGCTGGAGCGGCGGCGGTCGTGCTGCGCCAGCCAGCCCGAGGCGAGGATCCGGCGGAACGGGACGGCGACGGCCAGCAGGAGGAGCAGCAGGGCGAAGGCGACGAGGTGGAGCATCGCGTCAACCCTCCCGGCACACGGTCGCCGCCCACAGGGGCGTGGTGCTGGCGAGCAGGAAGGAACGGAACGGGACCGGCACGCCGAGGAAAGTCGGGCGCGGCTCGGTCAGGCGAAGCGCGGGCAAGGACTCCATGGGCGCGCCTCCTGTCAACCGACCAAAAGCCAGTCGTCGGCGAGCATGTCCGTCTGGCTGGCTCGCCAGCCGATGACGATGCTGCCGTCGGCCGCGCGCATGTCGATATGCGGGAGGATCGCCACCTCCTTCACACCCTCCGCCTCGACCTGGGCCTTGCATGCGCCGCTGCGGGCGAATTCGGCCGGAATCGAGGAACCGGGCGTGAGAGCCAGCCACATCCCCTTACCGTTCCAGCCGGCGCGGGCCACGCGCTTGCCCGCCTTCAGGGCGGCGATGGCGGCGCCGAAGTCGAGGCCGCTCGTCGGCGCAACACAGGGGTTGCCGCAGCCCGGCGAAACCGGAGGCGCCAGTTGATAGCCCGCCTCGAACGCAGCCTTCGGGCTGTGGCTCATGTAGCCGTCGTCGTAGATCACGAGGTAGTCGCCCAGCGCGGGCGTGGAGCGGGCGAAGAAGCCGTTGGGGACGGCGACGGTCGGCGCCATGTACTCGGGGCCGCCGGGGAGCAACTCCCAATAGACCCGGACGGTTCCGTTGGCGACATCCATCTGACGGATTTCGGCGGCCTGCACCCGCTTGTGGCACTGGTAGATGGGGAGGTCGTTCATTTCTCGCTGAGCCTCATCTCGGAAGGAAGGAACTGCATCACCACCTCGCTCATGCCTTCGAGCGGGGTGAACGTGATCATCACGATGCCGCGCGTCGTGGCGGTGCGGATCAGCACCTCGCCGTAGACGTCCATGGGCGGCTCCTCGTCGAGCCAAACGACGTGCTGGGCGGTGCCCTCGAAGGCGCCGCGCCCCTGGTCGAAGCTCTTGAAGCCCAGCACCGACCAGCCGCCGGAGACGTGCCGGACCTTGATGGTGTCGACGAGGTCCTGCACCCCCTGCTTCCAGGTCGGGCGGCTCAACAGGTGGCCGGGTATGACGCCGCGCCCGTCCAGCCCCTTGCGGGAACCGTCCTGGGCGACCTGGCCGAGCAGGGTCAGCTGGAGGATGTCGCGGGTCGTCTCGTTCTTCTTGCCGGCCGCCCAGGCGGAGATCGGAGTCGCGAACCGCCGCCCCTCCCACCAGTCCGGATACAGGCCGGTCAGGTGCGCGGCGGTCTCGTAGCCGCCCATGCCGAAGGTCTTTCCGACGCGGTTCGCGCACATGGCGCAGCGCTCGCGGAACGACGCGCCGGCCCGGAAGAACTCCAGGTGCCGGGGGTATTTCTCTCGCGCGTGCAGCAGCTGACCCTCGGTCACCAACCCCTTCATGATGGTGGAGCCCGGCCAGACGGAATCGGTCTCGGGGTAGAGCGAGAAGAACAGGCGCTGATCCTGGCGGCGGCGCCGTTCCTCCAGCAGGATCAGCAGTTCCTCCCGCTCGGTGCGGGTCAGGTCGGCGCTCATGCCCCACCGCCTTTCCGGCCACGCGCCGCCAACTCCGCAATCCGGGCGTCAAGGTCGGCGTCGCTCATCGCCTTCACCTTGAGTTCGCCGGACATCTCCAGTTTGTCGTTCCACATGCCGAGGTGCCGGCCGAGCAGCTCCAGCGCCTTGTCCTTGGGGTGGAGCTTCATCTCCAAGCCGTCGCGGGTGGTCTTCACCCCGGCGTAGAGGGCCTTGGCGCCGGCGGATGCGGTTGTACTGTCGCGGAAGACGGGCCGGCTGTGGCCCTCGCCGAAGCATTCCGGGCAGTTCGGGTGCGGCTCACGGGTGGCGTTGAAGCCCTCGCCGCCGGCCTCGTCGAAGGGCGGAATCAGGTCGGGGGGGGGCTCCTGCTTCTGGGCCGCCTTCAGGTCTCGCTCATAGGCGGCGCGTGCCTGCCGCATCTCGTTGGGCGTGCGCTGGTAGAGGTGGCCCTTGCCCCAGCAGAACCGGCAGCAGCACACCCGGTGCTCGACCAGCTCGTTCGTGTCGGCGGTCGCCATGCCCCAGAGTTCGACCAGCACGCGGTCGGCGGTGATGGCGGTCCGTTCCGAGCGTTTCGCCTGTCCGGCCTGGATGGCGGCTTGCACGTCTACATCGGTCAACAGCCGTGCGCCCTGCGCTTTCGCGGTGCGCGCGCTGTAGCCGGCAGCCGTGGCCGCCCGCGTCGCGTTCAGGTCGACGAGGTATTCCTGTGCGAACTGGGCTTTCTTCGGAGTGAGCGCCATGCCTACGACCTTCGATCGTGGTAGGCGCGTTCTCAATAGGTTCGCAGGTGTTGCGGGCGCCGCCGTTGCGATGACACGGCCGGACAATTACACTCGCCGGGTTGCCTGTTGAGGGCGGAAGACCCAACCGCCACGCCCGCGGCTTCGGCCGCTGGTACGATTAAGGACTTCGGTCCCCAAGGGATCCGCAATGGGGCACGGCTCAGGCAACACCACCGGCCCGAAGCACCTCGACAACCCCCACATGCCGCCCGTCGAGCATCCAGCTTCCGTGACGGCCCGGCTGAACCCTGCGCCCCAGCCCATCAAGCGCCCTGTCAAGCGGTGACGGCTCCGGCCGGCGGATCGTGACCACGGTGCGTCGCGCCTCGGGTCGGGGATCGTGTGGACGACGCAACCCCAGCCGCAGGCGATGCACCTCGACGGTCCGGGCTCCGACGGCGTAGCGCTCGCCGATCTCGGCGTCGGTCAGCCGCTCGGCCGTCACCAGCCCGCGCAGGGTGTCGTCGGAGCAGGGCCATCCCGCATGGTTCGGCAGCCCGAGCTTGGAGCGTGAGCACGCGACCTGCCAAGCCTCCAGCCCCCACTCGGCGGCGATGGCGGCATCGGTCATCCGACGGACCAGCACCAGCATCGGCAGGGCGCGGCGCAGGCCTTCGGGTACACGGCGGCGGGGCTGGGGCGGATTGGCGATGGCGACGCTCATGCGGCATCCCTCCCGGCTGGGGTGCTGGTGGCGATGACGACCTCGACCGTGTCGACGCCGAGGGCGAGGCGGAGCTTGGGCTCCAGGCGCTGGGTCAGCCAGTCGGCGTGCATCCGGTTCGGGGCGGCGATGCAGCCGACGCCGTCGATGACCTGGACGTGGCACAGGGCGATCCAGCGCTCGTACTCGACCGGCTCGAAGTGACCGGCGTAAGGTTCCGGCACGGTGGCGGGCGGCTTGCTGGCCTTGGCCGGGCGAGCGGCGGCGATGGCGCGGCGAACGTCGTCGTCGAGCACAGCGCGCAGGCTGCGGGGCTGGCCGGAGCCCTTGGCCTCCAGGCGCTGGAACTGGCGGTGGACCTCCTCGACCACGGCCGACGCGGTGTCGGCGGGCGACAGGCCCCGCTCGGCGCCGGCGGCGATCCAGGCGGCGAAAAGCTCGTCGTCGGCCGGGGCAAACGGTCGGTCCTGATCCCCGAACCAGCGCTCGAAGGCGGCCGTGACACCTCGCTGGACGGCGGAAATCCCAGCCTCCGAGCCATCGGGCGGCGGGCGGGCATCGTCTCGCGCGCCTGCGCGAAGCCCGCCAGCCGAGGATTTTACGACTCTGGAACTTCCTTCTTCCCTATCCCTGTCTCTGTCCCTATCCCTGTCTCTTGGAGCGCGTTTCCCTGGGGACGGCGCGGGGACGTCCTCGACGACATGAGAGGGGACGGGATCGGGACATTCCTCGCTTGTCCCCGGAGACTCCGCGCCCGTGTCCCTGGGGACATCGCCCCTTTGTCCCGCGATTCCGAAGGCGGCGGCGAACTCCTCCCAGGTGGGCATCGGCAGGGCGGCACCCCTCTGGTTGGCCTTCTTGATCCGGGCGCATTCGGTCTTGAACCGCTGGAAAATCTTGCGCTCCCACGCCTCCATCACGCCCTCGGCCACCACCTTGTGATGCAGCCGGCCGTCGGAGCAGCGGAACCAACCATGGAGCGCGCCGGCCCGCAGCTTGCGCCACGTCTTGATGTCCCGGCCCAACTCGGCCAGCCGGCAGAGGTCGATGTCGTCGTCGGGGAGCGTGCCGGCGGGAACCTGATCCCAGGACTTCAGCCAGAGCGTGACGCCGGCCCTCCATTCCCCATCGCTGGTGCGGGCGTGGAACGTCGAGCCGAACAGGCGCGACCGGAAGATCGGGGTGAACGGGAAATCACGGAGATCCACGTCGGCGGGCACCAGAGGATCGGGAGCGGACTCGGTGGCCATGGGTCTCTACTCCGCCGCCGGCGTGAGAAGGTCGGCCTGCGCGGCGCGGGCCTCGTCGCGGGCGAGGCGGCGGGCTTCGCGCTCCAGGTCGTTGGCCAGCTCGAAATAGGCGCTCCACCAGCCGGTGCTGGTCGGCTGATCCTCACGAGCCTTGAGCGCCTTGGCGCGCAGCCAGTCAGCGCAGAACCGGACGCCTGGGGTGATGTCGACGGTGGTGGTCATGCTGCGGATCCTTCGGCGGGCCAGTCGCTGTCCCGGTCCAGCGCCTTGCGGCACGGCGGGATCCAGCGCAGGCGGGTGTCGGTGTTGCCGCGCGCCCAGACGATCCAGGCGTAGCTGGTCGCGGTGCTGGCGGTGCGATCGAGGCGGCCCTTGACCATCGGCACGCGCTCAACGAACTGCGCGACGACGGTCGGTGGGTGATCGGTGAAGAGGCGGTGGCGCTCGACCGATTCCAGGAAGGCGGTGCGCACCAGCAGGGCGACGCCGCGCCGGACGAACGGAGCCTCCAGCGCGCGCCGGGCGAACTGGACGCCCAGCCGGAACGGCGGGTTGGTGACGATCAGGTCAATGCCCTGCGCCTCGATGCAGGGGCTCTCCGAGCCGTGCAGGAGGAAGTCGGTCACGCGCTCCTGGTCGGGCCAGAGGTGGGAATAGTCGTGAACGTCGGAGGCGTAGACCCGGCGGAACCGCTCCTGGAGAGGTCGGACCATGGCGCCGATACCGCAGGCGGGCTCCCAGACGCTCATATCCTCGGTGGGGCCGAACATCTCACGCAGGACGTGCCAGCACAGCGCCCGCGTGGCCCAGGCCGGCGTCGGGAAGAAGTCCAAGCTGTCGTGCGGCTCGGCGCGCTGCGCCATGACGGCGTGGCTGCGGTTCTGGGTCATCCGTACCTCCGCTGCATGTAGCCGTGCGCCTTCGCGGCGGCCCGATCGTTCAGCACGCGCTGCACCCAGCCGCGCTTATAGCCCTTGATGGCGGCCACGCGGCGGAGGTCCTCCTCCGTCTGGGCAAGCGGTAGAATATCCGTCAACTTCATGCGGGCGATCCGGTCGGCGGAGACATCGCCGATGCCCGGCATGGTGGCGAGCGCGACCTCGGGCACGGCGGTCACGCCAGCACCGCCTCGCGGACGCGCTTCGCGACCTGCCCGACGGCGCGGACCTCGATCTGGCGGACGCGCTCCTTGCTGATGCCGTACTGGGTGCCGAGCGCATCCAGCGTCGCCGGCTCGTCGGCCAGGGTGCGGGTGATGACGATCTCGCGCTCCCGGTCCGGCAGGCTGTCGACCGCCCGATGCAACTGGCGCCGCTGGTCGGCGGCATTGCGCTGGTCGGTCACCGCCTCCTCCGGAGTCGGCCGATCGTCGGACAGCAACTCAACCCAGGCGGAGACGTCGCCCGCTTCGGACACCGGCGCGTCGAGCGACCAGTCCCCGGCATCGAGCGTCGCAGCGACGCGCTCGACCTCGGCGGCGGGAACGCCGAAATGGGCGGCCAGAGCTTCGGTGATGGCGGAGGGCAACGCCTCCGGCATCTCGACCTCCAGACGGCTCCGCTCGCGGCGCAGTTTGAAGAACATGGATTTCTGCGTGGCGCCGGTGCCGATGCGCACGAGGGAGCTATTGCGGATGACGAGGTCCTGCACCTCGGACCGCGCCCACCAGCCGGCATAGGTTGCGAAGCGGGTGCCGCGCGCCGGGTCGAAGCGGTCGAGCGCCAGCGACAGGCCGACGCATCCGGCCTGGAACAGGTCCTCCAACGGCTGGCCGGCGTGGCGGAAGTCGGTGGCCGCCTTGACGGCCATGCGCATGTGCGCCCGGATGACGCGGTCGGCGGCGCGCCGGTTGCCGGCCTGGGCGGCGGCGATCAGGGTGGGCTCCTCGTCCCTGGTCAGCATGGGCGCGTCCATGGCGAGGCGCGCCATGCGGCGGAAGGTGTCCGACATGGGTCATGTCCTCCCGAGACGGGCGCGCAGGCGCCCGAGGATGGTGATGGGGATGGCGCGGCGTTCGGTCTCCACCAGATCGGCGAAGATGCGCGCGGCCAGGGCGGCGCGGACGCTGGGCGGAACGGCGGCGGCCGAGCGGAAGAGCGATTCCGGATCGGCGCCGAGCTGCACCAGCAGGGCCTCACGCTCGCGGACCATGGCGGCGACGCCGTCGTCGAGCTGGCGCAGCTTCCAGATGGCCTCCTGGCGGGCCGGCGTGCTGGCGTCGTCGAACAGGTGGATGACGAAGGCCAGTCCCCAGCGCTGCCGCATCTCTTCGAGGTAGCGCGGGCTCGCGAGGTGACCCTCGACCCAGCGGCGGGCGGTGGCGTCGGAAACGCCGAAGGTCTCGCCGACAATGGAGTGGATCGCCAGCATCGCCCGGGGCGCGCCTCGCTCGTCGGCGGCGAACTCCCGCAGCAGCCACAGGCCCTGCCGTGCCCCAGCACCCCGTTGCCTGCTCAATTTTTGAACGAGCCTTTCCGTGGACGGCGCGCGCGAGTTGCGTAGCATCCGCAGCATGAGTTCACGCCTCCACACGATGAGGGACACGCGGGCCGGTCATCGGTCAGCCCTGGGCGGCGAGCTGCTGGGCGGCGTACCAGCGCGCCGCCTCGGTGCGGTTGCGCGCGTCGATCTTTTCGAGGGTGGTGCGGACGTGATAGGCGACCGTCTCCCCAGCGATGCCGATCCGGGCGCCGATCTCCTTGTTGGACAGCCCCTCCGCGATCAGCGGCAGCACCTGCGCCTCGCGCGCGGTGAAGGTGGGGATCGTGCGCGGCACGCCGCCGGCGAGCGGAAAGTGCTGGATGAAGCCCTGACGGCGGACCGCTCCGAGCTTCTTCATCGCCGCCTTGACGTGGATCTTCACCGCGCCTTCGCTGATGCCGCGGATTTGGGCGATCTCCTTGTTGGACAGCCCCTCGGCGGCGAGCCGGGCAACAGCCTCCTGCACCGGCGCCAGCGGGCGCACCCGGCGGCGGGGCGTGGTGCCCAATTCGGGGGTGGCGACTTCACCGACCGCGCCATGGACGGGCGTGGGCTTGGCGGGGTAGATGTCGGAGGTGGAATCGAGAGGCATCATCGGTTCTCCAATCTTCGAGCGCCGGCGCGGGTGGGGATCTGCGGCCGGCGTTCGTGCGTCTGGGGGTCAGGGCAATCGAGCCGCGTCGCGGGCGGCGAGGCAGGTCAGGAAGCCCGCGACCGCGATCGACGGGACGGCAATCAGCAGCGCCGCCCATGCGCCAACCGTCGCCGAGAAGGCGGCGAGCAGCAGCAGGGCATGGGCCATGGCGAGGGCTTCGGCGAGGTCACGCATCAGGCGGCCTCGCTGGGGCGGGGAGTGGTGGCGCCATCCTCCGGCGGGGCCACGAAATCGGCGGGGATGACCCGCTCGATCGCGAGCGCGGTGGACACCCTCGCGTCACCGTTCAGCAGGTTGTTGACGGCGTGCCAGTTCAGGCCAGCGGCTTCCGCGACCTTGGCTCGGTTGACGCCCGGCGCCTTCAGGTAGGAGCGAGCGCGGTGGATGCCTTCTTGGATCGTCATGCACGCATTATCGCGTTTTTACGCGATCAGTCAATGTGCGAGATCGCGTTTCTACGCGGTCGCGTTTTGACGCGATTTAGCGAGAATGGAGCTATGACAAGCTCCACCAACACTACGTCCGATCAGCGCCGGCTTGCGCTCGTTCAGTGGACTGCGCTGCTGAAGGAGCGTGGCCTTATAACGAGCCGAAGCAATTGGTGCGCACAAACGAAAGCGTCAGAGTCTGGAGTTCGGGAATTTATTAAAGGGAAGACTGACAGTCTAAATGAACTCACCTATAGAAAATTAGCTTCTCTACCCGGCGTTACCCCGGACGCTCTACGCCTCCCTCCGGTGTTATCGGATGAAGAGGAAGAGAAGGGGGCGAAGCTGCGGGATCAGGCTGCGGCTTTCATTGACCGACTGACGCTGGAGCAGTTGGAGAAGGCCCTCCCATTTCTGGAAAGTCTTGTTCCTGAGAAATCTCAAGATGAAAGCGAAGAGAAGTAAGGGCATCCTCTTGCTCTGAGAAGGTCAGCTGATTCCATAGTGACCAGAAGCGCTCCTCCAGATCTGCCCGCGCATCCTGCTCCATGCCGCCCGCCTCAACCATCCCCACCCCCCTCGTCTCTTCCATCTGTCCCATCCGCCCATCCCACCACACCCGCATTTCTCACGCCGCTCCGCGCACCGCACGTTTCTTGCGGGTTTAACCCGCCACAGATTCGTTAGGGTTCGTGCTGATTGCTTTCCCCTGCACTTGAACACACCCTAGTATGTCCAAGGGATGAGAGCGGATGGAAGGAAAACAGGTGGAACAAATGTTCCACCCCCTGCGATTTTTCGCGGATTGGGGGTGGATGTTTTGCCTGACGCATTTCGAGATGGAAACAGAAGAGCGATTTGCATCAATCCGTGACTGCCCTTTCTTTTCTGGGGCTGGCGAATCTGCTCTTTCCGCCCTCGCGAATGCATCGCAACTGCGCAGTTTTGTCGCAGGCCAAACGCTGTTTCGTGCTGGAAGCCCTGGCGACTGCCTGTACGTGATCGCCTCTGGCCGGGTCAGCGTGTCGACCACGCGCGGCGGGCGCTATGCGTGGCTGAACGAACTGGGGGCGCCCGCATCGGTCGGCGAGGTCGGGGCAATCCAAGGGGCTCCACGGACGGCGACGGTTATTGCCGAAACCGACGTGACGGCAATCCGGATCGAGCGCGACGATCTGCAAGCGGCGCTTGCCGCCCACCCGCCTCTTGTGCTGGCGGCGCTGCATGCGGTCTGCGATCTCGTTGGCCGGCTGGCGGAACGTGAGGGCGCGCACGCCCTCGGCCTGCCGGAGCGGCTCGCGGCCCTGCTGCTCGATCTGGCCGGCAGCGATGGGGTGGTGCAGCACACGCAAGGCGACGTTGCCCACCGCCTGGGAACGCGCCGGGAGACCGTCGTCCGGCTGTTGCGGCAGTTTCGACAGCAGGGGCTGGTTGCCGCGCAGGGTGGCAAGACGCAGGTAATCGATCGAGCCGCTCTATATGAAATTGCCCGCCCCAGGTAACTCTCCATCTTGCACGCGCATAACATCGCAGACATGATCGGATGAGGTGCGATCCAAGGAGTAAGGGCATGCCTCAGGCGGTAGATGAGCGTGTGGCGGTTTCCAGGCGGCAGCGCCTGTCGGGCGGAGGGCCGCTGGGACCGGACCGCGACAACCTCGCCGTAATCCTCAGCCTTGCCGGCTTTGTCGAGGCTGGCCTTGGCGGCGCCCCGGCCGATGTGCTCAAGCGGCGGCTCATCAACCTCCTCGACGCGACCGACGCGGCGATCGACCTCGGCGCGCTGCCGGAACTGGTGCGCCCGACCTTCGACAATCTCGTCGAGCGCGTGCTGGTGGCGGCCGACAACCGGTCCGCCGAGGCGTCCGACCACTTCGCGAAGGCCGTGTCGTCTATGGAGCAGGATGCCGAGGAACTCCCCTCAAGTGCGGAGTCGCATTCCGTTTCTGGCGCCGACGGCCGGTCCGTAGTAGAGCGAATCTGGGATTCGCTCTCACCACGCATGGCGAAATGACCGGACTTGTCCTTGATGCTCGCTCACTGACGCTGCCCACGCTGCGGTTGGGCGCTCCGGCCATCATCCGCTCGCGGGGCGAGCCACCGCCACTGCCGCCGGCAGAGGTAACGGTGACGATCCACCGGCAGCCGCTGGCCGTCGCGGCCGACGCCCAGGTGGCCGTGCTCGACCACTGGCGTGCCCACCGCTTGGAGCCGTCGCCCACCATGGGCTCCGATCTGCGAGAGGCCGGACTGCTGCACCACTGCGGATTTCTCAGCGCCGATCCGGGCGGGCCGTTGATCTTCCGGCGCATCGCCGACGCGACCGTCAAGGCGCTGGGCCGCGAATGGGCCAGGCAGCAGCTCGGCAAACCCAACGACGACGACCCCTATTCCGAGTACGCGATCCAGCTCGCCACGCATTACGACGAGGCCATCCAAGGGGGCGAGCCCGTCTACAACCATTTGGTCATCCACGGACTCGCCCACCCGGTCGTCTATAGCCACCTGCTGGTCGGCTGGACGTCACCGACCGGCCAGCAGGCGCTGCTGACGGTCATCGATTGGCCAGGCGTTTAGGCGACGGCCGACACCTCCTCCATGGCGAGCATCGCCAAGTCACCGAAGAAGTGCGACCGATTGAACAGCACGAAGTGCATCGGGAACGTCCCGTTGCCGATCTGGTGATACGTGATGGTCGTTTCCGGATCCATGTACCGGATCCCCATGTGCTTCTCGGCCCAGACCGGCACGATGTGCGGCTCGACCACCGACACCATGGCGTCCGGCTGCCACAGCAGCCAACTCGCCAGCTTGTTCGCCCGCTGGGCGGTCTTGAACAGGCCCCGCTTGCCACGGCGCCAATCCGGATGCGTCCAGCCGGCGTTGGTCCACACCACTCGTCCGCCAAGGCCAAGCGCAGCCTCTGAGGACACCTCACACCATTCACCGGCCGGCGCCTGGAGCGTCGGCTCGTCGTAGAACACCGTCAGGTCGACGAAGCGTTGCCCGAGCGAGCGCTCCCGGCAGTCGTAGAGCAACCCGGCCTGCACCGTGACCGTCTCGCCCTCCGGCGAACGCCCGTCGATCCAATAGGCGTTGCTGGCGTCCAGCTTTCGGCAACGGGGCGAGGCCGCCGGCAGGATAGCGTCCCAGCTCCCCTCAACCATGGCGCGGGCGTTGACCTCCAACAGCCCCTCCATGTCCGGATTGATCCATAGCGTCACGCCGACCTGTTCCGCGGAGGCGCAAAGCGCATCGCGAGCCGCCGTCAGCAAGCCTTCCAGCGGGCCGGAAGCGACGGGAAAATCGGCCAGACGAATGGGAGCGTCGAAAGAAAAGCTGTGCATTGATGTCTCCATGCATTGATGCGGCTCCCGATGGAGTCGCCAATGCATGGTGACGAGCGGCCACAACTCGCGGAACAGCCCCGTATGCATTTCTCGAAAATGCAATGGTTATGGGCACAGGCCGAAGCTGTGAAGGATTTCACTGCCTCGGCCTCTACCATTGAGGGAAAATCATACGAACGTCACCAAAAAATTGGATCGGGGATAGCGATGAGCCTAATTGCGAGAAACGTGACGATTGATGGGCGTCGCACATCCATGCGCTTGGAGCCCCTCATGTGGAGCGCGCTCAATGAGATCGCTCACCGTGAGGGAATGAGGGTCAACGCCTTGATCTCCCGCATCGCCGCTCAATCAACGAAGAATCTGTCCAGTGACGTCAGGTCATTCGTCGCCGGCTATTACCGGGCAGCGGCTACCGAGGCGGGCCATGCAGCCGCCGGGCATGGCTTTGGCAACCCGCTGGCGAACGGCGGACATCCGGTCGATGCCGCCGCCCACGCCTCGGTGTCAGGAGAGGCTGGGGCAACAGCCTGACCCGCTCCGTTGTCGCTGGCACCCCAACCCCTCATCCGGCTATCCAGAGGCTCGGGACCGGGGGAGGGAATGATGGCCGAGGGCAGGTACAAGTCGAGCGCCGAACTGTACGGCGCCCAGGGCGAGGGCGTCATGCTGTTCGGCGTGCGGGGCTACGCGGCCGAGGGTGACGAGTTCCCGACGGTCGTCTACCGCGCCTACGCGGCCTCGCCCGACCAGGCGCACGAGATCATCAGGGCGAGCGGCATGGCAGAGGGAATCCACCTCGGGGAGCCGCGCAACCTGTCGTGCGGCGCGGCCAGCGGCACGAAAGCTCCGCACCTGGAATACGCCGGCCCGTGGCCGTGGCCGGGGAAGGCGGCGTGAGGGCACAGAAAAGCCCGTCGGCGGGTGCGGGCGGGCTGGGGTGCTTTTGCGATTGCCTTTACAGGACCGCCTTGGGAGGCGGCTTTATGTTCGGCCAGAGATCGGCAATGGAGGCGCACGCTGCTTCCATGTTCTTGAAACAACGGACTGAGTCCCCAGGGGCCGCATGAACGGCGCCCGTGACCGCGTCTATGGTGAGGCACAGTGCCTGCTCAACCTCGGTGCTTTCATCAACGCCAATGGCGTTCAGGTATCCGTACGTGAAAGCGCTCTGCCAATTGGCAACTTCCTTGGGAAGTGCTTTTCCTTTTGAGTACCGAAATGAGGCTGCCCCAACCTTCACTTTGTTTGTTCTGGTCACACGACGAAGTCTAAAGTTGAAATCAATAGTTACTCTTGTCCCGCTCAAAGTGATAGGTTGCGCTCGATCTGACTGCCCAATTTCTGCGGTCGGAAGATTGATTTTATCGTACACACTAGCAAAAGTTTCTATGTAATCAGCATTATGTTGAAAAAGTTCTCGTTCAAAATCGCTTTCGGCTATTTTATTTCTTATTTGATGTGCTCTCTCAAGTATATTTGAAAGATTTATGGTTTCATCAAGGATAAAATTTGTTATGGTTGCCTTGGCTTCATCGTGCTGTATGAGGCGGGCAATTGGCCGATATTTGCACCCTCTGATGATGGTGCGTCTAGCGGTTTCAGATGCTGCCATATAATCGGCAAGAAAGCGGGCGGTTATCTGTGGGTTTGCCATTTCACGGTGTGTTTTGGGCTTTAACATTATCTCTCCGGGAGGTTTCAGATGGAAGGATACTATTTCAGCACAAACATTGATAATGATCGAGTTTTGTGCCTCTCGCCGCTTAGTAACCGGAAAATTGAGCTTTCAGGGCAAGAGTTGGCTGATACAAGTGGGTACTTTTTGTATGAGCAGCGTGGTAGTGATGAGCTACAGAGTATCGAGATCATCGCACACGTACTTACCGATGATGGAGTTTGGAAGTTAAGAGAGGCGTTTGGCATGGAATAGTCTCCATATATATTTTTATTTCTCCTATCATCATCTTGCCAGCCTAGCCGACCGTTCTCGCAGCGCCGCCAACCCGGCCTCGACCGTGTAGCCGGGCATCTTGGCGCCGGTCTCGTCGATCAACCCCGCCTCCAGCTCGGCCGCCGCGCAATGCCAGTGCCCATCCACCCAGGCGGCGATCTCCGCCTCGGTCGACGGCACCCGGCGAGCGATCTGCTCCGTGATCGCGCGGGCGAGGGGTTCGATGTTGTCGGGTGGGTCGGATGGGTCAGCCATGCTCACAAACTCCCCAAGATGGCCCGCCGCCGCTCGTCGTGCTCCTGCTGGGTGATCACCTTGCGGTCGAGCCTCTGGAAGCGGTTCATGGGGAGTTGCGCCGAGCCTCAAGCCATCTCCCGACAAGCCGTCGAAGCAGGTAGATGACGGCGAAGATGCCGCCAATGACGGCCCCGCCGATTCCGGCAGCAATTATCTTCCCCGGCGCGGGCTCTGCGGCCTGGGCGGCGTGACAGTAGGCGATTGCCAGGGCGGCGAGCATGAGGGTGGATCGCATCATTGCCTCCGGTTATGGGGCGCTGAAGGCGCTTGCGCCTTACCGGCAGTTCAGCCCGTAGCACGGCGTCCGCTGCTGGCTGCCGTATCCGCTGTAGGGGTTCGCCGGCGCGGCGTAGGGGTTCACGGTCCCAGCCTGCCCCGTGTAGGGGTTCACGTTCCCCCGGGTGGAGTAGTTATCGAAGGGGTTGCTGTTCCGCGGCGTGCTGAAGTGCGGCTGCACGTAGGTTCCATCGCGGCGCACGTACCCCCTGGTGTAGGTGTCCGCCAGCGAAGCCGTGCTGACCAAGACCAGCCCGGCCACCACAATCCATTTCCGCATCATTCCCTCCTCAGACGCTGAACGCGCGAGCGTTTCCTGCTCAACGCAACCGATGCAGTTTGAGCCGATAGCCATCGAAATGCAGTCGCGTAAAAACGCGATTTTTAATCTTGACGATATCGCGTAAAAACGCGAATATCTCTTCACCACCCCACCCCGAGGCCCCGATGAACCCCAAGGAATATTCCGAACTCATGAAGACGGCCATCTGCGCCGAAGGCCGCATCGGTGGCGGGCTCCGTGGCGGTCTGATCCATGCTGGCGAGTTCCACGCGAACGGGGCTGGCGGGTGCATCTACAGCGGTCCGGTCGAAACCATCGCCGACCTGAAGATCTACCCCGACCACGTCCAGCGCGAAGGCCGCCCCGACTGGCAGCCCCCCGCCGCCTGAGTTTCGCGCTTCGGCGCTCCACCCGCACCGCGTCCCTCTGGCGCAGCGCTTCCCGGACCGACTTGCCGCCGGCCTTCAGAGGGTCGGCGGCTCCTTTCCAAGAGGATCGACGACATGCTTTTCGGAACAATGCCCGTCGAAATGAAGAGCCCGATCACCGGTGAGATGGTTCCAACCACCTGGGACCAGGACAAGGAGATGGTCCGCTACGAAGAGGCCGCCGCTACCGACTACTCGCTCGGTGCCCACATCCCGCCCGCGCAGTGGAGACTCCCCTAACCCCAGCCCGGCCGCCGGCCGGTTCCCAGAGCTGCCACCGACGTGCGGCGGCTCCGGCAACCGAACCCATCGGCGGAGGCCGTCCACCAGGGTGCAAGGCCCGATCCCCATCCACCAACCATGAAAGGCTCATTGCGGCAGGTGTATCGGGCCGGTCCCTCGGCGGGGGGGGGGGGGGGGGGCGGCCACCTCTCCAGGCTGGTGGACGGTGCAAGCCCGTCGCCGGCCTTGGGGCGTCAGAGGGTGCCGCGGCGCCAGCCCGACCGGGAAAACTGCATCAGCAGGACCGAGGTCGGGCCCCTGGCCGGCACCGGCGCGTGAGGTAGATCGCCGGCCCCTCGACCCTTTCCCCCTCGACCCGAGGTGATCCCCGATGCCCACCCCCAAGTTCATCACGCTGACCGACACGGACGGCAACAAGGACCGCGTCAACGCCGATCACATCACATGGTACACCGCCAATAATAAAGGCGGATCGCGCGTCCTGCTGATCGATCACGACAGCGCGAATTACTACGCCGAAACACCCGAGCAGATCGACGCGCTGATCGCCGGCCGGAAGGCGGACCGTCGCCAACAGCGCAAGCAGACGAAGCGCGCGCTGCTGGTCGAGTTGGCCAGCCGGCCCGAGGGCGTCACCCTGGAGGAGATGCTCGACGCCGTCGGCTGGAAGGAGTGCCGAGGCACGCTCGGCGAGGCCTGCCGGGAGTCGGGCCTCGGCCTGGAGTGCCGCGACGGCCGCTACTACGCGGTCAAGCAGGAGGCGGCCTGAGCCATGAGCCGTCGCCCCACGCTCTCCCAACTCCAGGCCCAAGTCGAGGCATGGAACGCCGACCACCCGATCGGCTCGCCGGTTGTGGTCCGGCTCGACACCGGCGAGACCCGTCACACGATCACCCGCAGTTCGGCCTACGTCCTGAGCGGCCACAGCGCCGTCATCTTCCTCGA
The DNA here is from genome assembly GCF_017876095.1 of Azospirillum agricola. Taxonomy (GTDB): domain Bacteria; phylum Pseudomonadota; class Alphaproteobacteria; order Azospirillales; family Azospirillaceae; genus Azospirillum; species Azospirillum agricola. Next base: position 8,557 of record NZ_JAGINM010000014.1, on the reverse strand, counting down.
CGGGATCCGTGGCTGCTACCTGCTCGACCGCGTCCGCCCCGGCAAGCCTGAGGTGCTGGCCGAGAAGGTGGCGTGACCGTGCTGCTCGCGCTCGCATCCATCCTCGCCAGCCTGCTGGTCGCCCTGATCTGGCTGGCTGCCTCCGGAGACGGCAAATGAACCTCATCGCCGCCACCATCCCGCTCGGCGCGCCGGGGCTCGCCCTGGAGGTGCTCGACGGAATCGCGTGGGTGCATCTCGACCGGCTGGTGATCGACACCGCCGAGGTGTCGCCGGCCGTGGCCGGGGTTCTGGTCGCCGACGCCCGCCGCTGGATTTTGCTGGGCAGCCGCGATGCGGAGGCGTGGTTCTCCCGCACCCTCGACCGGGCTCGGCAGGCTGGCCGACTGTTCGCGGCGGCGGAGTAGAGGCCATGGGTCGCCGCGCCGTCACCGCCGCCGAGTTCGAGGGACTGCTGCGCGCCGGCCTGTCGGCTCGCGAGTTCCGGCGGTCGCTCTACGCGCTGGAGAACGCCCCCGGCGCCCTGCGGCTGCTCGACCGGCGGAACCGCCTCGACACCGACGCCCGGCTCTACCGCAACGCGCTGGGCGCGGCCTGCGCGCGGGTCCGGGACGGCTCCATCCAGCGCTACCAGCTCCAGTGGCTGGCCCAGTCCTTCACCGCGTGGCGCCTCGCTGCGGCCGCGCTCGCTGAACTCGAATCGCCCCGGCGGCTGCCGGCGGCTGCGGAGTGAACCATCATGCCCCGCGACATTCCCATCATCTTCAGCGCGCCGATGGTGCGCGCCCTGCTCGACGGCCGGAAGACGCAGACGCGGAGGCTGGCGCATCAGGACGTACGGTCGCAGCGCAATCAGCCTCTCGCCACCAAGATCAGGCGAGACAGCCCGTGGCGCGAAGTCCAGCCCGGCGACCGGCTGTGGGTGCGGGAGAATTTCGCCACGTCTGACGCCTACGGTTATCCGGAAATTCTTGGTGTGGAATACGCCGCCGATGGATCGACGTTGGCCTATGCTAACGGCGAACTGCATCACAAGGAGCACGGCTGCGCCCAATACACCGGGCCATGGAAGCCCTCCATCCACATGCCGCGCTGGGCGAGCCGCCTGACGCTGATCGTCGAAGGCGTGAAGGTCGAGCGGTTGCAGGACATCAGTGAGGATGATGCGGAGGTCGAGGGCGTCGTCAACGGTCTGCACGACTGGGATTGCCGCCATCCCTACTTCCCCGATCCGGCCGGCTACTGCGTCTCTGGCTGCGGCAGCAGCTCCTATCAGGAGGTGTTCCAGCGCCTCTGGAACAGCATCAACGGCCCCGATGCTTGGGACGCCAACCCGTGGGTGGTAGCGATCAGTTTCCGCGTTGAGCGCGCCAACATCGACGCGCTGAAGGGGGCGGCTTGACCATGTCCGCCACCCTCAACACCGACGTCACCGGGCGCGACGACCTCAGCGCCGCCCGGTATCTGGTCGCCACCCCCCAGGGCCTGCTGCTGGTGCAGGGCTGCGTCTTCGGGGATTTCGGGATCCACCCGGACGGCGGCGACGTCGCCCTGGTCCACCTGCCGACCGGCCGGACGCTGGGCCGCTTCGACGACCTCCAGCACGCCTACACCGCCATGGCCGAGGTCGGGCGGGGCTTCGGGAGGGCGTGAGCCATGGCGACCAAGAACCCGCGCAAAAACGTGGCGCTGCCGACATGGCTGGTCGCCCGCATCGAAACCCTCGCCGTCCACTGGGGCACGTCCGAATCCAACGTCATGCGGATGCTGATCGAGCAGGGCGTGAAGTCGGTAGACACCGCCGAGACGCTGCTCGACAGGCTGCGTGATGAGGGCTTCTCCGCCGCCGCCGGAACGCTGGCCGGCCACCCGCTGATCGCCGAGACGGTCCTTAGCAAGGGGCTGGTGCGAGCCACGCTGACCGATGGCCGACGGCTGGTTTTTCCCCGCGATGGCGTCCCGACGCTCGAACAGCGCGCCGCCGCCCAGGAGGCCACATGACCCCGCACACCCACACGCCGTCGCCGATCCGCCGCGACATCCGCTGGGCGGCCGAGCGGCACCAACCCGTCACGCTGACCGCTGAGGAAGTGGCCAGCCTCGAAGAGCACCTCGAAGCCCTGGAAGAGGGCTGGGAACAGGAGACCCACGCGTCATGACGACCGACACCGCCACCATCGACCGCCCCGCGCCCGGCAAGGGCCTCGCCATCATCGCCGACCTGACGCCCGAGATCTTCACGGCCGAGAAGGCGACCGAGATCGTCGCCGGCCTGCGCGCCGAGATCATGCTGATCGACCGGGACGTCAGCACCCAGAAGGGTCGGGACAACATCCGCTCCATGGCTGCGAAGATCGCCAGCAGCAAGACGGCGGCCGACAAGTTCGCCAAGAGCCTGAAGGACGAATACCAGAAGAAGGCCAACGGCATCCAGGCGATCCGCAACATCTTCTGGGACGGCCTGGAGGCTTTGCAGAAGGACTTCCGGGCCCCGCTGACCGAGTTCGAGGATGCGGAGAAGGCGCGCGTCGCGGGTCACGAGGCGGCGCTCGCCGAAATCGGCCTTCTGCCGCTGTTCGATGGCACGCCGACCACCGACGCCATTGCCGACCGGCTGACCATCGCCCAGGCCATCGCCACCAGCACGTTCCAGGAATTCACGCCGCGTGCCGACGCCGCCAAGGCCGACGCGGTCGCCAAGCTGGAGGCGATGCTGGCCGCCGCCCAGCAGCGCGACGCCGAGCGGGCCGAGCTGGATCGCCTGCGTCGGGAGGCCGAGGAGCGCGCCGCCCGCGAGGCTGCCGAGAAGGCCGAGCGGGAGGCGAAGGAGCGCGAGGCGCGCGCCGCCGACGAGGCCCGCCAGGAAGCCGAGCGTGCCGCCGCCGCCGAACTCGAGAGGGTCGAGCAGGCGCGCCAGCAGGTCGAGCGCGAGAAGGCCGCGGCGGAAGAGCGTGCCGCCCAGGCCGAGCGCGACCGGCTGGCCGCCATCGAGCAGGCGAAGCGCGACGCCGACGCGGCGGTCGAGCGGGAGCGGCAGCGGGCCGAGGCGCAGAAGCGGGCCGAGGAAGAGGCCGCCCGCAAGCGCGAGGCCGACAAGGCGCACCGGGGCCGGATCAACCGCGCCGCCATGGAGGCGCTGATCGTCGCGATGTCGAATGATCATTCTGGCAACGCCGCCGAGGCCGAAGCGATTGCCCGGGCGATCATCGCCGCCATCGCCAAGGGGCAGGTCCCCGCCGTCAAGATCTCCTACTGAGCGGAGCTGTCATGATCCTCGCCTTCGACACGGAGACCACCGGCCTGCCCATCTGGCGGTCGCCGTCCTCCGCCCCCGGCCAGCCGCACATCGTCCAGCTGGCGGCCCTGCTGCAATCCGGCCCGGACGCCGAGGCCGGCAGCATGAACGTCATCATCCGCCCCGACGGCTACGACACGATGCCGGCCGAGGCGTTCAAGACGCACGGCATCTCCTACGAGCGCGCCATGGACGAGGGGGTTCCCCGCGCCGATGCGCTCGACCAGTTCAACGCGCTGCTGGAGCGGGCAGAGACCTTGGTCGCCCACAACATCGACTTCGACGCTCGGCTGGTGCGGATCGCCTACCAGCGGGCCGAGAAGGCGCCGTCGCGCGAGAACCTGCCGAAGTTCTGCACCATGGCGGCATGCCTGCGCATCGTGAACCTGCCGCCGACGCCGAAGATGCTGGCTGCCGGCTTCAACAAGCCGAAGCCGCCGCAGCTGAAGGAGTGCGTCGCCCATTTCTGGGGCGAGACGCTGGACGGCGCCCACGACGCCATGGTCGACGTCCGCGCCTGCGCTCGCGTCTATTGGCATCTCCAGAGCCTTGGGGTGTCGGCATGAACGCCATCGTCCCCAAGGACCGCGCCGACTGGCACGCCCTGCGCGCCCAGCACATCGGCGGCAGCGAGGTCGCCAGCCTGTTCTACCTGTGGCGCCTGGTCAACGGCTCGCTGGCCTACCTCCACATGTTCGAGGTCCCGCCCCCCGGCGCCGAGTGCCTGGGCTGCGTCAGCCGCCACACCACCGGCTATCGGCTGTACTGGCAGAAGCGCGGCGTGCTGCCGGCCGACGACCTTGACGGAGTCGAGCGGGTCCAGGCCGGGCAGTTCCTGGAGCCGGCCATCGCCGCGTGGGCCGCGCACCGCTGGGCCCCGTGGCCGCTGCGCAAGGTCCACCGCTACCTGCGCCACCCGACCGTCGCCGGCATGGGCGCCAGCCGGGATTTCGAGGAACACGCAGCCGGTCTGCCGCCGGTCGAGATCAAGAACGTCGACTATCTGGTGTTCCGCGACCTCTGGAAGGTTGAAGGCGACCAGATCACCGCGCCGCCGATCGACATCACGCTCCAGCTGATGCACCAGATCGCGTGCGAGGGCCGGGCGCGGGCCGACCATGGCTGGATCGTCGCCTGCGTCGGCGGGAACAAGCTCTACCGGGGCCAGATCGCCCGACACGAGCCGACCATCGCCCGCATCGAGGCCGCTGTCGCCGCGTTCTGGAAGGCCATCGAGGACGAGACCCCGCCGCTCGACGTCGCCGACTTCGACACGGTCGCCGAGCTGTCGTTGCTGGGCGCCGAGACCCGCGCTGCACCGCTCGACCTGACGACCGACAACGAGCTGCCGATCCTGTGCGCGGAGTACCTGCGCGAGGACGTCGACATCAAGGCCCGCGAGGCGAAGCGCAGCGCCATCAAGGCGCAGATCACGCGCCGGCTCGGCGACGCCCCGGAGACGATCCGGGCCAGGGCCAGCGGCTTCAACCTGACTTGGGTTTACGCGAACGGCAAGAACGGCCCGTACCGCGGCGCCCTCACCATCAAGGAAATCTGATCATGAGCAACGCCGTCGCCCAACGCGATCCGGTCAAGGAACTCCAGGCGGAGTTCTCCAAGGACGCCGTGAAGGGTCAGCTCGCCGCCGTGCTGCCCGCGCACGTCACCCCGGAGCGGTTCACCCGCATCGTCATGACCGCCATCGCCAAGAATCCGGATCTGGTCGATGCTGACCGCCGGTCCCTCTTCAATTCCTGCCTGGAGTGCGCTGCTGACGGCCTCGTGCCGAACGGCAAGGAGGCGGCCCTGGTGATCTTCAACACCAAGGAAAAGCGCAACGGCAAGGAGGTGTGGCTCAAGAAGGTCCAGTACATGCCGATGGTCCGCGGCATCCGGAAGCTGGCCTTCAACAGCGGCTCCATCAAGGTGCTGGACGCCTTCTGCGTCTACGCCAACGACGAGTTCCATTACGAGCTTGGCTTCGAGCCGACCGTCACGCACCAGCCGCCGAAGCTCGGCCAGGACCGCGGCCCCATCATCGGGGTCTATGCCGTCAGCGTGACCAAGGACGGCGAGCGGTCGCTGGAGGTGATGGACCGCAACGCCGTGGAGAAGGTGCGCTCCGTCAGCCGCAGCAAGGACTCGGGGCCGTGGGTGCAATGGTGGGACGAGATGGCGCGCAAGACCGTCCTGCGCCGGCTCGCCAAGCGGCTCCCGATGTCGGAGGAACTGGAGCGGACGATCCACCGGGACGACGCGCTCTACGAGGTCGAGAAGCGGCGCGAGGCGACCGCACTCCCCGCCCCGGCGCCCCAGACTGCCGCGGGCCAACTCGCCGCGTTCGTCACCCCGACCATGCTGGAGCATGACGCCGACGACGAGGACGATGGCCAGGACGAGACCCCGCACGACCCGGAAACCGGCGAGGTGATCGAGGGAAGCGCACCGGCGGGCGCCCAGGCCGACGAGCCCGCCACCGACTGGCCGGCCACGCTCGCCGCGCTCCGCGAGGGCGCCGGGAAGTGCGCCGACATCGCCGCGCTGACGGCCTTCAAGACCGAGCGGGCCGCGATCATCAAGGCGATGCCGGACGACGTGTTTGCCGACTGGTCGGACTTCATCGACGGCCGCGTCGCCGAACTGAAGGGCGGTGCGAAATGACCCGCCGCCCCAGCTCGCGCGAGATCGCGCAGACCCGCCGTGTCGTCGAGCGGCACCGGTTCGACCACCTGCGGCCGGCGACCGAGCCCGCCGATGGCGACGACATCCCCAGCCTGCCGGCGCTCGGCCTGGCGCTGGTCCGCATGGACGCCGAGGCGCACCGCGCCGGCTGCTGAACCCACCAACCGCGTCCGGTCCGACCGGCCACGCAGAGCGCAGGAGCGCATCATGAGCAAGTTCATCACCTTGACCGATGCACAGGACGGCACGCGCCGCCGCATCAACGCCGACAGCATCGCCCAGTATTTCGCCAGCGGCTACACGATGGTGCTTTCGGAAAGCGGATCGTTTGACGCCCTGGAGACCCCCGAGCAGATCGACGCCATGCTGGGGGTGACGGAGACACCGACGACCGATGATCGCGCGGCCCGGCTGCTGGCCTTCTGCGGCGAGTTCATTTCCGCCCAGCGCATAACCTGCCCCGAAACCATCGCCCAGTGCGATCGCGTGATCGTCGCCGCCTACGAGTTCATCGAGGGCGTTTGCGACATCGCCGGTTACGACGCGCGGGAGGATTGAGCCATGAGCAAGCATACCCCCGGCCCCTGGTACGTCGTCAACATGCGCGGTTGGGGAGGCCTTTGCATCGGTCGCCGACCGCAGGATCAGGCCGACACCACCGCTGGTGACGCGCCGATTGCGCGGGTGATCGAGAAGGCCCCGCACTGGCCGGACGCATTTCCGGCGGAAGCCAACGCCCGCCTGATCGCCGCCGCGCCGGACCTGCTGACCGCATTGGACGATTTGACCGAATGCGTCCTCTTCCATGCGCGGCGTGGCGAGAGCATTCCGCTCGACAACGAGCACATTGTCGCGGCACGGGTCGCCATCGCCCGCGCCACCCCCGCCGAGTGACCGCCATGACGACCGACAGCAACCGCACCATCACCCCCGAACAGCTTGCGACCGCCCTCGAAGGCATGGCCGTCAACCCCAAGGGCGGGAAGATGGCCTCCATCGCCTACAGGCATTCGGCGCGGCTGATCCGCGACAAGCTCGCCCCCTCCTCCTCCGCCCCCGGCCAGCCGCAGGATACCGACGCCACCTTCTGGAAGGACCAGACCCGCGACCTTCAGGACTTCCTGAAGAAGCTCTACGACGCCCCGACCATGGAGGCCGGTTACGCCATCCTCGCGGATTGGGGATCGCAGTTCTGGTACGACGGCCCCGCCGCCCTCAAGGACGCGCAGCAGCCCGGCCAGGACGTGACCGAGCGGGCGAAGGCCATCGCGTGGGCTCACTGGCAGGATTACCATCCGCACAAAACCCGCCACACCGCCGAAAGCGTGTGGGCTTCATTTAGTGACAGGAGCCGATCCGCATGGATCGCAGCAGCGCGGGCTGTCCCTGCCGCCGCGCCGCAGGACGCCCTACCCATCGGCTACATCCCGCTTCCGCAGGGCCTGCATCCCGACACGGCCAAGCTGGTCACCGCCTTCGCGGAGGCCGTGGCTGCCAAGCTCCGCCTGTCCGAGATCAAGTACGGCTGGACGGCCAACTGGTCGCGTGACGGCTGGCGCGACGAACTGGTCACCGAACTGCTGCGCCACGTCCACAAGGGCGACCCGCGCGACGTGGCCGCCTACTGCGCCTTCGCGTGGCATCACGGCTGGGACGTTTCGCCCCCGGCCCCTGGCGCCGCCCTCCCGCAGCAGCCCCATCCGGCCGACGCGGTGGGAGAGGTGGTGAAGGCGCTGGACCAGTTGCTCATCGACGTTGCCATCGCGCAGGGCAACATGCGGGACGCCGCCAAGCGTGACCATCGCTGGGAGGGGTGTGCCGAGGCCATCCAGCCCCGCGTTGATGCCGCTCGGGCCGCCCTCCGTGCCGCGCGCCAGCACACCGGGGAGGGCCGCTGATGACCGAAAAGCCACCTGTCCCGGCAACGCTGATCGAGCGCCTGCGCGGCGTTGTCCGCATCCCTGTCAACGACGGGGCCGGGCTTCTCGACGGAAAGGACTTCTTCGAACGGCATTTCCCCGCGTCGAAACTTGCCTTGGAAGCCGCCGCCCGCATTGAGGAGTTGGAGGCCGCCTCGCCTGCGCCGCCTGCGCCGTCGGCTGACCCTCTCGCCCCGATCCGTCAGGCCATCGCCGATTACCACTACGCGCTGGACGGTGACCATGGAGTGGATATCGGAGTTAAGTCTGGACGCGCGCTCCACGCCATCGAGGCGGCGTTGGACATGCGGTGGCAGCCCGGCGCCGAGAAGGCCCGCAGGGACGCGGCACAGGCGGAGGGCGCGAAGTGAGCCAGACCACCACGCAACCGCTTCGGGTCTTGAGCCTCGGCGCCGGGGTCCAGTCCACCACGCTGGCCCTGATGGCGGCGACGGCAGAGGTCGGTCCGATGCCTGACTGCGCGATCTTCGCTGATACCGAATGGGAGCCGCACGGCGTCTACGAGCATCTCGACTGGCTGGAAACGCAGTTGCCGTTTCCGGTGCTGTCAATCGGCCTCGAAAAACCAGCCATCATCGGCGTCCAATTTCCAGCCACGCTTCCAGTTGCAGAAGCCCGTTGTCCAGGGAGTCCACGGGAG
>NZ_JAGINM010000013.1 GCF_017876095.1 Azospirillum agricola | reverse complement strand
AGCGCGGCGGGATCGACCGTCAGCGTGCCGCCCGCATAGGTGATGGTGTAGTTCGACAGCCCGCTGCCCTGGGCCGAGGAAGCCGCGATGGCGTAACTGCCGACCCCGGCGGTTGCCTCCATGCCGCTGCCGGTCAGCGTCACCCCGGTCACGCTGTCGCCGTTTTTCAGGCCGGTCGCGGTGAAGCCGCCCAGCGTGGCGGTGTCGCCATAGGTCTTGCGGACCGCGTCGGCGGCGACGGTCAGCGCGGCGGGATCGACCGTCAGCGTGCCGCCCGCATAGGTGATGGTGTAGTTCGACAGCCCGCTGCCCTGGGCCGAGGAAGCCGCGATGGCGTAGCTGCCGACCTCGGCGGTTGCCGCCGTGCCGGTGCTGGCCAGCGTCACCCCGGTCACGCTGTCGCCGTTCTTCAGGCCGGACGCGGTGAAGCCGCCCAGCGTGGCGCTGTCGCCGTAGGTCTTGCGCGCGGCGTCGGCGCTGACGGTCAGCGCCGCCGGGGTCACGGTCTGCGCGACGTTGCCGTAATAGAACACCCGGTAGTCGGTTCCTTTGGCGCTGGTGACCGTGGTGTTCGCCGTGGCCAGGCCGGTGGTGGCCGGTGTCGCCGAAACGGCGGCCGCCGGATCGACCGCGACCGTCCCGCCGGTCAATGACACGCTGTCGCCAGCCTTGCCGAAGACATAGGTGGTGGGGCTGATTTGCCCGGACACTCCCGTAACCGTGCCCGAGTTGCTGCCGTAGACCGACGTCACCGACAGTTCCTTGACTCGAAGGACCGGCGCCATGGAGTAGAGGACCGGGTAATAGCCGCTGCTCGACGGCGCCCAGGTCGTTTCGAAGTCCCAGTCGCTCGCCCCCGTCATGAAGGAGGCCGTGTTCTGGAACTCCGCCGTCGTCAGGCCGGTCACCCCTGTGAGCGTGGCTTGGGAGCCGGCGTGCGCACCCATCCCGGCCGTCGTGCTGTCGAAGTAGGACGAGGAGATGGTGCCGCCGGCGAAAAAGCCGGCGAACCCGCCCACCATCGACGATCCCGACACGGCTTTCGTCGTGTAGGACTGGGTGATGAGGCCGGTGTTCAGGCCGACGAGGCCGCCGACCGACATGTTGCCGGATACGGCGCCGCCTGTTGCGTAGGAGAAGGCGATCGCGCCCGAGTTGTCGGCGACGAGGCCGCCGGTGTCCGTGCCGATGCTTCCCGACACGGCTCCCGTCGCGTAGGACAGGTTGATGGCGCCGGAATTCTTGCCGACGAGGCCGCCGACCGTGCTTCGTCCCGTCACGTCTCCCGTCGCGTAGGACAGGGTGATGGTGCCGGTGTTTTCGCCGACCAGACCACCGATCTGGTCGCCGCCGACCGTGGGTTGCGACACCGTCGCCGTAACGTAGGATCGGGTGATGGTGCCGGTGTTCTTGCCGACGAGACCGCCCAGGGAAGACCCCTGGACGCTCCCGGTGACGTGGGCGTTGGTGATGGAACCGCCGTTCTCGCCGGCAAGGCCACCGACGATATAGCCGGCCCCGGTGAGGGCGATGTCGGTCAGGCCGAGGTTGCTGACGCTGCCGGCGGCACCGATGACGCCGAACAGCCCCTGGTTCGTCCCGGAATAATCTTCCGGCTTGATCGCCAGCCCCCGGACGACATGGCCCTGGCCGTCCAGCGAGCCGGTGAACGGCGTCGAACTGTTCCCGACCGGCACGAACCCGTGCTTGACCCCGCTGCCGCTCCACAAACCGGCGGCGGTGCCGCCCGCGGTCTCGCCGGCATCGACGTCGACGGCCAGCGTGTAGGCGGCGGCCAGATCGAGCTGCATCAATTGAAGCTGATGGGCGTTGTGGATGCTGGTGGCGTGCTCCGAGCGCAGGAAGGGCCGGGTCTGACCGTCGACGAGATACCAGCGGTTGCTCAGGTCGAAATTGCCGTACGTCGCCGCGCTGAACGCGTCGGCCGTGTCGATGCCGGTGACGTTGTTGCTGGCGCCGTTGCCGGTCCCGCTTCCATCGGCCTGCCCCGTGGTGCCCTTGTCCCAATAGCTGGCGTTGATGCTGCCCTCGGCGTTCCGCCCGGCCAGGCCACCCGCCTTGCAGTCGCTGGCGGTGCAGGTGCCGGCCAGGGTGACCTGTCCCGTCGCGTAGGCGTTGGTGATGGTGCCGTAGTAATTGTCGCCGACCAGACCGCCGACGAAATGCTCGCCGTCGCTGGCGTCGATGGCGCCGGTGACCGATCCGGTCGCGTAGACGCTGGTGACGGTGGCGTCCTCGACCCCGCCGAGCAGACCGCCGGCCTTGTTGTCCGTCGCCGTGACGGCGCCGGTGGCATAGCTCTCCGAAAGCGCTCCCGATCCGCCCCGCAGGGCGCCGATCAGCCCCCCGACGGTCGCCGTCCCGCTCACCGATCCGGTCGCGTAGGCTTTGGTCACCCTGTCGTTTTCGGTGTCGCCGATCAGGCCGCCGACGCCGCTGGCGCCACTGACCGCCCCGGTGGCGTGAACGGTTTCGAAGGTTCCGTTCTGGGACTTGCCGACAAGACCGCCGACATTGTCGCCGGCGCCGGTCACGCTTCCCGTGGCATGGGATTCCGTGACGGTGCCGTAGTTGGCGCCGGCCAGCCCCCCGACGTTGCTGCCGGCGCCGGTCACGCTTCCCGTGGCGTAGGACTGCGAGACGGTGATGGTGGTGTGGCCGACGAGGCCGCCGATGTCATCGCCGGATCCCGACACGCCGCCGGTGGCGTGGGATTGGCTGACCGTCTCCTGGTTCCAGCCGACGAGGCCGCCGACATAGCGGCTTCCCGACACCGTCCCGGTGGCGTAGGACTGGGTGACGGTGGCCGAGTTGAAGCCGACGAGGCCGCCGACATTGTCGGTTCCGGTCACGCCTCCCGTGGCGTGGGACTCCGTCACGGTGCCGCTCTGGTGCCAGCCGACCAGGCCGCCGACATGCTCGGTTCCCGTCACGGCTCCCGTGGCGTAGGACTGCGAGACGTTGGAGGTGAGGTAATTGTCGCCGACGAGGCCGCCGACCTTGGTGGTTCCGCTCACGCTTCCCGTGGCGTAGGAGTCCGTGATGTTGGAGACGTTCCAGCCGACGAGGCCGCCGACGCTCTCGCCGGTTCCGGTCACGCTTCCCGTGGCATGGGACTGCGTGACGGTGCCCTCGTTCCAGCCGGAGAGGCCGCCGACATGCACGGCTCCCGACACGGTTCCCGTGGCGTAGGAGCCAGAAACGGTGCCGTTATGGTAGCCGAGCAGGCCGCCGATGCGCTCGTCGGTTCCCGTGATGCTTCCCGTGGCATGGGACTGGGTGACGGTGCCCTGGCTCCAGCCGACGAGGCCGCCCACGCCCTTCACTCCCGACACGCTTGACGTGGCGCGGGACTGGGCGATGGCGGAGACCGCGGCGGCGGAGCCGATCAGGCCGCCGACCCGCTCGGTTCCCGTGACGCTTCCCCCCGTGGCGGAGGCGTTCGTCACGGTGCCGACGGTGGCACCGGCAACCGCGCCGACCCTGGTCTTGCCGGTCACCGCAGGGTTGACCACGCCGAAATCGCGCAGGAGGCTGCCGGTGCCCAGCGTGCCGAACAGGCCGACGTAATCGGTGGTGGGGGCGGTGATCGTCAGGTTGGAGACGCTGTTGCCCAGGCCGGCGAAGATTCCGGTGAAGGTGCCGGACACCAGGGCCGCGCTGTAGGTGGTTCCCGCCGCATCCAGGCTTCTCGCCAGCGCGTAGCGCCCGGAAAGCCCGGTGGTCTCGATGGCGTCGAGCGCCGCCATGTCCTGGATGAGCGTGTAGCTGTCGAGCGCTCCCGCCTCGCCGATCCGCAGCGTGGCGTTGGCTCCCGCCAGCGTGACCGAGCCGGCGCTGCCGATGTTGTACCCCTTGCCGGCGCCGTGCTGGAGGACCAGACCCGCCGCCGCCCCGGTGGCGGCGAGCGGGGCGTTGACGGCGATGTCGCCGTCGGCGGCCAGCGTCAGCACGGTGTCGGCCGACCACGACACCGGCGCCGCCACGGTGATGTCGCCGGCCTGGCTGCCGCCCGCCCCGGTGGACACCGTGACGTTGGCCGACGCCAGGGCGGCCGTCAGGGTGGAGGCGTTCAGCACGCTGTCGTTGCCGCCGGCGGACAGGCCCGAGAGGTTGCTGTCCGTCCCGGCCGAGATCGTCAGGTTGTAGGGGTCGAGCAGCAGCGTCCCGGTCCGTCCCGCCGCCGCGGTCAGGTCCGCGCTGCCGTGGTAGGACAGCGTCGCCTTGCCCGACACCTCGGCGTTGCCGCCGTTGCCGGTCCCCCGCGCCGTGATCGCGCCGAGAAACTCCGTGCGCTCGTCCGACCACACCACCACGCTGCCGCCGTCGCCGGCCGTGCCGGTGGCGGCGGTCCCGCTGGCGTCGAGCCGCGCCCCGGCGGCGACGGTGGTCGTTCTGGCGTTCGCGACCGTCTCCTTCAGCGTCTTGCGGGCCGCGTCCCTGCCGCCCTGGTAGTCGCCGCCGACCACGATCGCCCCGCCACGGCTGCCGGAGACGTCCACCGTGGCCGTGCCGGTCAGCGTCACCGCCGTGCCGGTCACAGCCACCGTGCCGCCCTTGCCCGCCGCCCTCTTTCCGCCCGCGCTTCCTCCTCCGGCGCTTTTCCGTCCGGCGCCCTGGTTCCCGACGCCCAGATTCCCGGCGCCGCTGGCCGACAGCGTGCCGGTGACCGTGGCCTTGCCGCCGGAGACCCGGATGTCGCCGCCCTCGACCGTGCCGTTGTCCCCCTTCCGGGTCGCGGCGATGGTGCCACCCGCTTCGACGGTGCCGCCGTCGCCGGCGGTCAGGAAGATGCGCCCCCCCGTGCTGGCGGTGCCGGTGGCGGCGATCACGCCGCCGGTGTTCCCGGCCAGCGCGTAGACGTTGCCGCCATTGGCGCGGATCTCCGCCGCGGCCGCGGCGATCCGACCGGAGGTCCTGGCCGCGGTGTCGGCCCCGCCGACCTTGACCTGGAACTTGCCGCCCTCGACCGCGCCGTCCCTCACCAGCACCTCGTACCCGGCGGCAAGGCCCACCGTGCCGTTGGGAGCGGTGAGGGTGCCGCTGTTGGAGACCTCCCGCGCGATCAGCGCCACGTCGCCGCCCAGCGAACCGATCGACCCGGCGTTGGTCACCGCCGCCTTGGAGGTGCCGGAGAAGCTCTTGTCCCCGCCCTTCAGGAACGCCGCGTCGGGAACGTCGAGGGTGGAGGCGGTGAAGGAGCCGCCGGTGAGCACCTTCCCGCCCGGCCCCACCGCCACACCGGCCGGGTTGACCAGATAGACCGACCCGGTGGCGGTCAGCGAGCCGTCGATGCGCGAGGGGATGTTGCCGGTGACGCGGTTCAACGTCGCGCCGCCGCCGTTGTTGATGGAGACGCTGTTCCCCGCCCCAATGGAGAAGCTGTTCCAGTTGATGACCGCGTTCCGGGAGGCCTGGTCGATGATGACGCTGGTGCCCGACGGAGTGGCGATGGACACCGCCCCGGCGGCGACCGACGGGCCGGCCGGCAGCGTCTGCGCCGCCGCCGGGGCAATGGCGCTCTCCATCAGGGCGACGCTGGTGATCAGCGCAAGCGACAGTCGGGCCAGGGATCGGGCGGCCGGGGATGATCCGGCCAGGAATGATCCGGCCAGGAGCGAGCCGGAAGGCCGGGACGCCGGGTGGCAGGAAACCCGCGGCGGAGTTCGCCAGGGAGTCCCTCCGGGGACGGCGTCACGAGGCGCCGCCTTCGGGACACCGGCAGTCTTGGCAAGACCCGTCATCGCGCTCACAACGCCCCCTGTCGTTCCGCCTTGCGGCGCTCCGGCGACGCCTGCATGTCCGGCTCGGCTGTCCCACCGATGCAGGCGGCCAGGAAGGATTGCGGCGCGTCGCTTTGGAATACCTGTGTATCACCGGACGATACGGGGCCCCCCGATGGGGTGGCACCCCATGTTCATGGGGGACGGGGTATCCCAGGGTCGCCGCCCCGGCCCTCCCATGAATATGGGAGAGGGCCGGGACGGCCCCCGATAAGGGGTTGTTGGTCCGCAACGCGCCCATTATCGTCGGCTGGCACCTTCACTCCACGCATGAGGGCGGCGGCGGCGGCCGGTCCGCGCCATGCCGTTCGAGGATCGCAGGGAATCCATGTCATCGCGCCCGGCCGACGAACCGCTTTCCGGTTCACGCCACGTCACGGTCGTCCTGGTGGAGGACGACCCGCCGACGCGCGATCACCTCGCGGAGACCCTGGCCGCCTGCGACGGCATCCGGCTCCTGGCCTCCGCCGGCACGCTGCAAGCCGCGCGTGACGCCTGCGAACGCTTCCTTCCCACGGTCCTGATCACCGACCTGCAATTGCCGGACGGCCACGGCGCCGACCTGATCCGCGAGGTCCGCCACCGGTATCCGGCCACCGAGATCATGGTGATCTCGGTTCTGGGCGACGAGAGCAGCGTGGTGACGGCGATCCGCGCCGGGGCGTCGGGCTACATCCTCAAGGATTCCGAGCCGGTGGACATGGTGGAGGCGGTCCATGGCCTGATCGAGGGGCGCTCCCCCATCTCGGCCTCCATCGCCCGCTACATCATCAGGCG
Source organism: Azospirillum agricola (assembly GCF_017876095.1). Classification (GTDB taxonomy): domain Bacteria; phylum Pseudomonadota; class Alphaproteobacteria; order Azospirillales; family Azospirillaceae; genus Azospirillum; species Azospirillum agricola. The sequence goes on along the minus strand of NZ_JAGINM010000013.1, from coordinate 199,675 downwards.
GGTGCAGGACGGCTCGTTCGGCGAGGACCGCAAGCCGGCGCCGCTGCTGACCCCGCGCGAGACCGACATCCTGTGGGGCATCGCCAAGGGCTTCACCTACAACGACATCGCCGACCGGCTGGGCCTGTCGCGGCAGACCGTGCCCTCCTACATCAAGAACATCTACCGCAAGCTGGAGGTGAATTCGCGCTCGGAGGCGGTCTTCGAGGCGATCGAGCGCAAGCTGATCCGGCTTGGAGAGTGAAAGCGTGGCCGCCGGCTTCATCGAGGCCACCGGGGGCGGTGGACGACCGCTCCTGCTCCGCCGCCTGCTCATCGGCCTGTTCTATCTGACCATTCTCGTGGTGGGTGTCGGCTCGCCGCAGCTCACCCTGTCGCCGCCCGAGGGCGGCATCGACATCGACCGCGCCATGTTCCGGCCGCTGGAAGCCCTCGACCGTCCGGCCGATGTCGCGGAAACCGCCGTGTCCCTGCCCCACAGCTTCCGGGTGCCCGGCGCCGGCCGGTTCGGCGGGGGACTCTACCGGCTGGAGTTCGATCATTCCCCGGACAGCGCCGAACCATGGTCCGTGCTGATTCCGAACTATTCCGGCCGCATTCTGGTGCGGGTCAACGGCGCCCTGCTGTACGACAGCGATTGGACGCATTCGGGGAAGATCGCCACCCTGATATGGCCGGACATCATCGCGATCCCGGCGCCGCTGTTGCGGGCCGGCGCCAACAGCGTAGAAATCCGCGCGGTGATGCTGTTCGGCCGGAAGAACTATCTCGGCGGCATCCATGCCGGACCTGACAGCCTGCTGCGGCCGGTCTACCAGCAGCATCGCTTTCTTCTGGTCATGCTGCCGCAACTGCTGTTCGCCTGGCAGTTCGCCTTCAGCGTGATGCTCCTGATCGTCTGGGGGGTCCGCCGCTCCGAACGGTCCTACATTCTGTATGCCGGCATCCTGTTCTTCAACTCGATGAGCAATCTCGTCGTCATCGTGCCGGAGTCTCTGGTCTCTCCGCTGGTCATGCCGCTTTCGAACCTGACCTTCTCCTGGGTGACGGCGCTGCTGGTGCCGTTCGCCTTCTGCTTCGTCAACCACCGGCCGCCACGGGCCAGCATCCTGTTCGCGGCGCTGCCGATTGGAGTCACCGCCGCCTTTCTGCTCCTGCCTCCCGGAATCTTCCACGTTCTGAACTGGTACGTCGCCGTGCCGGTAGCCGTGACCTTGTCCTGCTGCGCCCTTGGCGTGCTCTTCTACGCGGCTTTCCGGCAGGGCAACGACGGCGCCCACATCATCCTGGGCGCCACGCTGCTGACTTTGCTGATGATCCTCCATGAGGTGCCGATCCTCTACGGCGCCGAGGGCAAGCGGCTGTTCATCAACCCGTTCTCCATCCCCGTGTTCATGCTTCTGAGCGTGGTCAGCACCATCCTGATGTGGCGCTTCGCGGCGGCGCTGAACGCGGTGGACCAGTTCAACGGCAAGCTGCGCCGGGAGATCGCCGACGCGGAGAGGGCGCTGCGCACCAGCCTGGCCCGCGAGCAGGCCCAGGAAAGGGCCATCGCGCTCGAAGCCGAACGCTCGCGCCTGACCCGCGACCTCCACGACGGCCTCGCCGGCCAGCTGGTGTCGATGGTGGCGCTCAGCCGCCGCGCGGACGCCGAGGTCGGCGACTTCGGCACCGCGGCCCGCAAGGCGCTGGTCGACCTGCGTCTGGTCATCGCCTCGATGGCCGAGGTCGGCGACGATCCCGGCATGATGCTGGCGAACTTCCGGGACCACATCCAACCCCAGCTCCGCGCGCTCGGCATCGCCCTGGACTGGCAGATGCACACCCTGCCGGAGGGGGCCGGATGGTCGTCCTCGACCGCGCTGGAGCTGTTCCGCCTGCTCCAGGAGGCGACGATGAACGCCGCCAGGCATTCGGGGGCCGATCAGGTGAGGATCGAGATCCGGCCGACCGACGACGGGGTGCGCGTGGTGGTCTCCGACGAGGGATGCGGCGGCGCGTCCGACCGCCCCGGCGGCTACGGCCTTGCCAACATGCGGCGGCGGGCGCGGACCATCGGCGCCCGGCTTGCCATCGTCTCCGGTCCGGACGGCACCCGCATCGTTCTGGAGCTGTCCAGACAGACAGCCGGGCAGCCATAGAGCGGCAGGAAAGCGGCAGGCCATCCTCTCCGCCGAAGCCTGTCGTCGCGCGACAGCCGCAAGGCCGCACAAGCCCGGGCGAAGTCGATCCGTTCACCAGGGCGATCGGGGCGATCCGGCCGTGGCCCGACAACGGGTTCCCGTGCCACGCCCAGGAAACGAAAAGGCCCGCCTCTCCCCCGAGAGGCGGGCCATTTGCCCGTGAACCTGACAGGAAAGCCGAATCAGGCGGCGCCGACGTTGCGGTCGCGCTCGCGCTCGCGCTCGTCCTCGCGCTTCTTGCTGCTGCCGGTCGGCTGGTAGGCCAGGGCGGCGTGCTCCGCGCAATAGGGCAGCCCGGCCAGCGAGGGCTTGCCGCAGAAATGGAAATCCTGGTGCTTGGGGTCGCCCACCGGCCATTTGCACATGCGCTCGGTCAGCGCCAGGATGGTGGCGCCCCGGGTCGGCTTCTTCTTGATCGGCGAAGGCCGGCCCGACAGGCCAAGGCGGTGCGCCTTGCCGATCACGGCGTTGCGGCTGATGTCCCCCAGACTGTCGGCAATCTCGCTCGCGCTCAACCCCTGGGACCACAAATCCTTGAGACGCTGGATACGCTCGTCCGTCCAACTCATCCCCGAGTACTCCCGATCCGGTAGTGCCTGCCGTTGGGTCACGGTCTGACGCCGTTTTCCATAAGCCGCAACATTTTGTGCCAGCCGGGGAGGAACCTACCAGATGAATGCCGCAAACGATAGGGGGTCGCGGCAACATTCCTGTGCATAAGTCGGGGGGTGCCCCCTAGGAGTTCAGGGCACCATACACTTCCTCGGCGATGCCGGAAAGGGTAGCCCGATCGATATCGCCCGTTATCGCCAGCGCCAGACCGTTGTCACGCCAGTAGAGCGCCTGCAACCCGCCATCCTTGGCGAAGCGGAAGGCGGTGCCCCCGGCGTTGGGGGTCGGGCGGATGTAGAGGGTGATGCGGCGACCGGCCGCATCCTCGTACATGAAGAGCGCGACCGGCCCGTCGGAATCCGCCAGCAGGCGCCCGCCCATCAGCTCGTAGCCGCCCTGCGTCACTTTCGGGCAACGCATGGTCCTGCCGATCCGCTTGGACAGCCAGTTGATCAGATGCGCCTCCTGGTCGACGCCGACCTCGACCGGGTGGCGGACCTCGACGGTGAAGACGCGATGGGCGGCGACGGCGTCGGTGACGAAGGCGGCGCCCAGCGGATCGCCGCCGCGCCCGCCGGCACGGTCGCGCACCACCCAGCCGGTGGCCCCGCCGGCGACGAAGACCAGCAGCGAGGCCGCCAGCGCCGCCGCCCACATCCGGCCCCGCCCGGCGGAACCCCATCCGGCAAAGCGGGACGCCGCCTTCCCGCGCGCCGCGAAGGGCGGGCGCAGCGTGTCCGGCACCGGCTGGTCGATCAGCGGGCCGAAGCTCCGCATCATCAGGGTGCGCTGGTCACGATAGCGCTCGACGCGCCGCGCTTCCTCCGGATGGTCGGCGAGATGGCGTTCGACGGCGGCGTGGCGCTCCTCCGGCAGTTCGCCGTCGAGCCAGGCGTGCAGATCGGCCTCGGTCACGGGATTGATGGGGCCGCTCGTCATCACTTGATCCTCCTCACCGTCTGCTCGATTCCACCGTCGAGCAGCACCCTCAAACGCTCGCGGGCCCGCGCCAGCCGGGACATCACCGTGCCGATGGGCAGTTCCAGCACCTCGGCCACCTCGCGGTAGGACAGCCCCTCCATCCCGGTCAGCAGCAGGACCGTGCGGTGCTCGTCGGTCAACTGTCCGAAGGCGCGAACGAAGTCGCGCACCGCCCCGCGGTCGGCCGGCGGGGCGCTGAGGGCGAGGTCGTCGGCCAGATCCTCGACCGGCACCTCCGGCCCGCGCCGGCGCCGGCCGCGCAGCCCCGAAATGTGCAGGTTGTGCAGGATCGTCATCAGCCAGCCGCCGAGCCGCGACGGGTCGCGCAGCGCGTGGCGGTTGGCCAGCGCCTTCTCCACGCAATCCTGCACGAGGTCGTCGGCGTCGTGCCGGTTGCCGACGAGGGCGGTGGCGTATCGCCGCAGCCGGGGCACATGCGCGGCGATGGCGCGGTCGTCGATCTCGGGGGGGCTCATGTCCGGTCCATCGGGGGCGGTCTCACCGTTCATGACGCCCTCCCCCATCCGGTTATTCCCTCGGCCCCCGGCCCGGACTCAGCCGGGCGTCGAGAAACCGGCCTTGCCGTCGAAATTGCAGAGATTCTCGGTCTGGGTGAAGTCGATGCCGGCGTCGGCCAGCCGGCCGAGCAGCTCGACGATGGCGGCGTGCTTGACCGGCCCATGGGTTGCCTGGAAGCGGCAGCGCCAATGGTCGGTGCAGAAGACGTCGAGGTTGCCGTCCGGCCACACCCGCTGCGAGCGGTTGGAGATGCTGACCAGCGTCAGCGCCTCGGTCGAGAGCGGCCCGACCAGATCGGCCAGATCGTTCGGCACCCCGCCCGACCATTGCAGGAAGACGTCGACTCCGACCAGCTCCTTGACCGCGACGCGGCGCGGCGACAGGCGGTTGACGCCGTCATAGGCCGGTCGCGCCGTGGTGTAGCCGACGGTCGGCATGGTGACCGGCATCTGGCCCAGCCGCTCGACCACCGCGTCGGCGAAGGCGCGGGTGCCGACGCGCACCCGGCCGATGCCGCGGGCGAAGATGTCGGCGGTGTGGATGCCGTCCTCGATCGTCTTCAGCCACGCGTTGTGGATGCGCGCGGCGATGTCGCCCTGCCCGATGTGGACCAGCATCATCACCCCCGCCATCAGCAGGCCCGACGGGTTGGCGATGCCCTGCCCGGCGATCATCGGGGCCGAGCCGTGGATCGCCTCGAACATGGCGCAGGTCTCGCCGATGTTGGCGGAGCCGGCCAGCCCGACCGAGCCGGTGATCTGCGCCGCGATGTCCGAGACGATGTCGCCGTAGAGGTTGAGCGTGACGATGACGTCGAAGCGCTCCGGCTGGTCGGCGAGGCGGGCGGCGCCGATGTCGACGATCAGATGGTCGGCCTTGATCTCCGGATATTCGGCGGCGAGCTCGTAGAAGATCTTCAGGAACAGCCCGTCCGTCATCTTCATGACGTTGTCCTTGACGAAGGCCGTCACCTTCTGCCGGTGGTTGGAACGGGCGTAGTCGAAGGCGTAGCGGACGATGCGCTCGGACCCCGGCCGGGAGATCAGCTTGACCGACTGGATCACGTCGTCGGTCTGGCGGTGCTCGATGCCGGCGTAAAGGTCCTCCTCGTTCTCGCGGATGATCACCACGTCCATGCGCGGGTGGCGCGTGCGGACATAGGGGTGGTAGGCGACGCAGGGCCGGACGTTGGCGAACAGCCCCAGCGTGGTGCGCGCGGTGACGTTCAGCGACTTGTTGCCATGGCCCTGCGGCGTGGTGATCGGCCCCTTCAGGAAGACGCGGGTGCGGCGGATCGACCCCCAGCCGGCGGCGTCCAGCCCGCCGGCATGGCCGCGCCGGTAGACGGCCTCGCCGGCCGGCACCTCCTCCACCTTCAGCCGCGCGCCGGCCGCGTTCATCACATGGAGCACCGCGTCCGTGATCTCGGGGCCGATGCCGTCGCCGCGTGCGACCGTGATGGGGGTGATATCGCGCATGCACTCGCTCCGAAGGGACGCGCGACCGTAGACGGAAAACGGGGTGATTTTCAATGGGGGGAGGTGGCGCACCCCTGCCCCGGTCCGGCCCGGCCCCACGGCCCCGGTCCCGCCGCCCGGCCCGATCCGGGCATGACGGCCCCGCGACGCCGCGGCAACCGTGCAAGCCGCTGTTTTGGCTTGCGCCCGGAACCGTGCTTGCGGTCATTGTGACGCATGGGGCAACCACCAGCGGCTGTCCTGGGAACAACCATTGGGAACGGCCGCCGCCATCCGGCGGAACGCCGCACGACACCGGACAGCATGCCCGACACCAGCACGACAGAACAGCAACGGCGCGGCGGCCGCGCCATCCTGGCCTCCGGAATGATCGGCCTGGTCGCGGGCATCGACAATCTCGGGAACGGGCTGGCGATCGCGGCCCTGCTGTTTTCCGGCCCGCTCGCCTCCGGCCTGGGCATGGGCGTCGGCGCCGTGCTGCTCAGCGCCGCCATCCTGGCGCTGCTGGTCGGCCTGCGCAGCACGCAGCCCGACACCGTCGCCCTGGTCCAGGAAACCAGCGTCGCCGTTCTGGCCGCGACCATCGCGGCGATGGCCGCCGACATGCCGGACGCCCCCGCCGACGTCCGGGTGGCGACCGCCCTGGCGATCCTGGGAACCAGCACCCTGGTCACCGGCGCCCTGTTCTGGCTGGTCGGCCGGCTGCGGCTGGGCACGCTCGTCCGCTTCTTCCCCTACCCGGTCGTCGCCGGCTTCCTCGCCGGGTCGGGCTGGCTGCTGGTGGAGGGCGCGCTCGCCATGCTGACGAGGGTCCACGCGCCGCTCGCCACCCCGCGACTTCTGGCCGATCCGACGATCCTGGCCAAGCTGGTTCCGGCGGCGCTTCTCGCCGTCCTGCTGGTCGCCGCCCTGCGCCGCAGCGCCTCGCCCTTCATCCTGCCGGGCGTGCTGGTGGGGGCGGCGCTGGCCTTCCACGCGCTGACCGCCCTGCTGGGCATCACCCCCGACCAGGCTCGCGCCTGGGAATGGCTGCCGGCCGTCCCCGACGGCGCGGTGAGCCTGCCGCTGCCCACCGACATCGTCGCGGCGGCCGACTGGTCGCGGGTGCTGTCGGCCACCCCGGCGATCCTGTCGGTGGCGGTCCTCGGCCTCGTCGGCCTGCTCCTCAACAGCAGCGGCATCGAACTGGCGAGCGGCCGCGACATCGACGCCAACGCCGAACTCCGCGTCACCGGCGGCGCCAACCTGATCGCCGGGCTGTTCGCCGGCCCGTCCGGCTTCGTCGGGCTCGGCATGACGCTGCTCGCCGGCCGGCTCGGGGCCGCCGACCGCTGGGCCGGCGTCGCGACGGCCGCCGTCATCGGGCTCGGCCTGTTCTTCGCCGGCTGGCTGGTGGCGAACACCCCGGTCTTCCTCACGGCCGGGCTGATCCTGTTCCTCGGCGTCGAACTGCTTCTGGAATGGGCGGTCGCCGCGCGCAAGCGGCTGCCGCGCGGCGACTGGCTGATCGTTCTGGCGGTGCTGGCCGCCATCGCCGGGATCGGCTTCATCGAGGGCCTCCTCCTCGGGCTGGCGGTGTCGCTGGCGACCTTCGTCTACACCTACGCCCGCCTGCCGGTGGTCCGGCTGAGCACGACGGGCCGCGCGCTGCGCAGCCGGGTCGACCGTTCCCCGGCGGCGACGCACCATCTGGCCGAGGCCGGCGGAGCCGTCGAAATCCTGCAACTGCAAGGTTTCCTCTTCTTCGGCACCGCCGAGCAGATCGTCCATCGGGTCCGCCGCCGCCTGTCCGACACGGACGCGCCGCCGCTCCGCTTCCTGATCGTCGATTTCGCCCACATCAAGGGCATGGATTCGGCGGCGGCGACCGGCTTCGCCCGCATCCGCAACCTGACCGCCGGCGCGGGCGTCCGCCTCGTCCTCAGCGGCCTTCCGCCCAAGGTGGCCGCCATGCTGGCGATGGCCGCGCCGGATCTGGAGGGCGATCCGGCGCTGACCCAGGCCATCGACATCGACCACGCCCTGGAAGCCTGCGAGAACAGCCTTCTCGCGACGGCCCCCCTGCCCGCGCCCGCCCTGCCCTCGGCGAACGGCGAGCTGATCCACCATCTGGAGGAGGCCATCGGTCCGCACCCTCGGCTGACCGACGCCGCCGCGGCGCTGGACGAGCTGCGGCTGAGGCCGGAGGCGGTGCTGATCCGGGCCGGCGAGACGGCCAGCGACGTCTACATCGTCGGCCGGGGCCGCGTGAAGGTCCAGACCACCCGGCCCGATGGCCAGCGCCTGCGGCTGCGCACGATGACCGGCGGCGCCGTGGTCGGCGAGATCGCGCTGCTGCTCGGCCAGCGGCGCACCGCCGACGTGGTGGTGGACGAACCCTCGGTCATCTACCGCCTGACGGCCGCGACCCTTGCCCGGCTGGAGCGCGAGGACGCCGAGTTGGCCTTCGTCTTCCACCGCCTGCTGGCGACGACGCTGGCCGAGAAGCTGACGCGGGCCAATCTGGTGATCGAGCAGGCCCACCGCTAGGATCTCTCCTCGCTGCCGGATGGCGCCGCCCGCGAACGGCTTGCCGCCGGCCGGACGTCCTGCTACGCAGCGTCCGGTGACGATGTCGGAGCGGTCGAACCATGCACACCCCGAAGCGCCCAGCCGGGAAGCAGCCCACGCCCGCCGACCTGCGGGACGCCCAGCAGAAGCTCGACGGCGCCGTCGCCGCCGCCCAGCAGGGCCGGTTCGCCCAGGCCGCCAAGCTGTTCGATCAGGCCGCGCGGCGCGTGCCGCTGACGCCGTCGATGGCCGGTTTCGGTCGCGACCTCCAGGTCGCGATCGGCAACCAGGCCTTTGCCGAACAGCGCTTCCGCGACGCGCTCGCCGGCTTCGAGGCCGCGCGCCGCTACGACCCCGCCCATCCCGGCGTGCTGCTGAACATCGGCAACAGCCTGATGAGGATGGGCGCCTTCGAGCGCGCGGCGGCGGCCCTGGCCGACACGCTGGCCGTCCAGCCCGGCAACCCGGAGGCGCTGCGCAGCCTGTCCGCGGCCCTCTTCCAGCTCGGCGCGCTGGACCGGGCGGAACGGGCCGGCCGGATCGCCGCCGCCGTCTCTCCCGAGGCGCCGGCCGTCTGGTTCAACCAGGGCACCATCCTGAAGGGCCGGAAGCGGCTCGACGACGCCATCGCCGCCTACCGCCGGACGCTCGCGCTGGCCCCCGGCCACGCGGCGGCCGAGGTCGCGCTGATCCAGGCGAAGCAGCAGGCCTGCGACTGGTCGGGCTTCGACGACGACGCGGCATCCCTGGAGGCGATCGCCACGCGCGGCCTTCCGGTGCAGGCGGCGATGCTGCTCTCCCACAAGGTCCGGCCCCCGGCGCTGCTGGCGGCGGCGCGCGCCCACGCCGCGACGATCCCTTCCGCCCCCCCGCGCCGCAAGGCGGCCAAGCGGGCCGCCACCATCACGGTCGGCTATCTCTCCGACGATTTCCGCCAGCATCCGGTGGCCCATCTGCTGGCCGAGGTGCTGGCCCTGCACGACCGGACGCGGTTCCGGATCGTCGCCTACAGCTACGGCCCGGACGACCAGGGCGAGGAGCGGCGGCGCATCCGCGAGGGGGTGGACCGTTTCGTCGACATCGACGCCCTGCCCAGCGAGGCCGCCGCCGAGGCGATCCGCCGCGACGGCGTGGACATCCTGGTCGACCTGAAAGGCTACACCGGCCGCGCCCGGCCGGAGATCCTCGCCCTGCGCCCGGCCCCGGTGCAGGTCGGCTATCTGGGCTATCCGGGAACCATGGGGGCGGCCTGGATCGACGGCATCCTCGCCGATTCCGTGGTGCTGCCGCCCGAGCTGGAAGCCGGATTCAGCGAGGCGGTCGCCCGCCTGCCCGGCTGCTTCCTGCCGCGCGACCGGCGCAACCATGCCGGAGCCCCGCCGCCCCGCTCGGCCTGCGGCCTGCCGGACGACGCCTTCGTGCTGGCCTGCTTCAACGCCGCGCACAAGATCACCCCGGACATCTGGGGGGTGTGGATGACGCTGCTGCGCGACATTCCAGACGCGGTGCTGTGGTTGCCCCGCCCGGTCCCCGAGGCCGAGCGGAACCTGCGCGGCGCAGCGCTGGCCCATGGCGTCGCGGCGGAACGCCTGATCCTCGCCCCCTGGGTCGAACGGCTCGACGACCATCTGGCGCGGCTGCAACAGGCCGATCTGGTGCTCGACACCCTGCATTACGGGGCCCACACCACGGCCAGCGACGCGCTGTGGGTCGGCGTGCCGATGGTGAGCTGCCCGGGCGAGACCTTCCAGTCGCGGGTGGGCGCCAGCCTGCTGCACGCGGCCGGGCTGTCCGGTTTCGTCGCGGGATCGCTCGACGGCTACGCGGAGACGGTGCGCTCCTGGGCCGGACGGCGCTCCGAACTTCGCGCGCTGCGGGAGGATTTGCGGAGCCGGCGCGACGGCAACCCCGCCTTCGACATGCCGGCCTACACGCGGGCGCTGGAGGCGGCCTATCTCAGGATGCTGGAAGACTGGCAGCGCGGAGACCGGCCGACCTCCTTCACGCTTCCCGCCTGAACGGAGCCGCCGGCGGCATTCCTCGCCATGCTCGCGGTTCGTCATGCGCATTGGTCGTATACGAACGTTGTCGGATGCGGGCCGCCATCGGCGGGAGTAGGCTGGCCGGTGATCGTGGTTCGGTCCACCCCGCACCAAGCCCCGTGCCAAGGCAGCCGGCCGGACGTCACGCCGCCCCGCATCGACCGCCGGACCGAACCCTCCGCGACATCGCGTTCACTCCCCGCCGCGCCGCAGGCCGTTGCGGTGCTACGGGATGAAGGAGGTCGGACGATGACACAACGATGGTCCATGCCCCACATGCCCGGCCGGCGGCTGGCCGACATGGTGATGGTCCCCACCAACCCCGTTGTGCGCCGCATCCGCGCCCGCGACCTGCGGGACGCGCTGGCGCTGGGCTGGCGGGATTTCCTGGCGTCCCCGACGCAGCTTCTCTTCCTCGGCGTCATCTACCCGCTGGTCGGTCTGGTCGCCGGGCGGGCGGCCTTCGGCGGCGACCTGCTGCCGCTGTTCTATCCGCTGGTCGCCGGACTGGCCTTCGTCGGTCCGCTCGCCGCGGTCGGCCTCTACGAGCTGAGCCGGCGGCGCGAGCGCGGACAGCCGGTGTCCTGGCTCAACACGCTGGACGTCTTCCGCTCCCCGGCGATCTGGTCGATCGCGGCGATGGGGCTGATGATGCTGACCCTGTTCGTGCTGTGGCTGGGCGCGGCGCAGATCGTCTACGACCGGACGCTGGGCACGCTGCACCCGGCCTCGGCCGGCGATTTCGTCCGCCTGATGCTCGAAACGCCGGAAGGCTGGCGGATGATCCTGCTCGGCAACCTCGTCGGGCTGGCCTTCGCCATCGTCGCGCTGGCGCTGAGCGTCGTGTCCTTCCCGATGATGCTGGACCGTCAGGTCGACTGGATCATCGCCACGCAGACCTCGATCCGCGCGGTGATGGCCAACCCGCTGATGATGATGCTGTGGGGCGCCATCGTCGGCGCGGCGCTGGTCGTCGGCTGCCTGCCGGCCTTCGTCGGGCTCGCCGTGGTCATGCCGGTTCTGGGGCACGCGACCTGGCACCTCTACCGGCGCACGGTCGGCTAGACCGGAGGTCCGGCCGGCTTCCGGTGAGCCGGCCGCTCTCTCACTCGATGAACAGCTTGCCCTTCTCGCTGCCGTGGACGCCGAGCGACTTCAGCTTGCGGTGCAGGGCCGAGCGCTCCATGCCGACGAAGGAGGCGGTGCGCGAGATGTTGCCGCCGAAGCGGGTGACCTGCGCCAGCAGATACTCGCGCTCGAAGACCTCTCTCGCCTCGCGCAGCGGCAGCCCCATGATCTCGCCGCCCTTGTCCCACTTCAGGACGGTCGGCGTGATGGCGCCGATCTCCGGCGGCAGGGTGTCGGCGCGGATCGGCTCCTTGGGGTCGCCCTGCGCCATGATCAGCAGCCAGTCGACCACGTTGCGGAGCTGGCGCACGTTGCCCGGCCAGTCGTAGGCCTGGAGCGCCGCCATGGCGTCCTCGCCGAACTCGCGGACCGGCAGGCCCGACGCCTCGGCGGAGCGCTGCATGAAGTGGCGGGCCAGCAGCGGGATGTCCTCGCGCCGCTCGGCCAGCGACGGCACGCGGATCGGCACCACCGACAGGCGGTAGAAGAGGTCCTGGCGGAAGCGCCCCTGCTCGATCTCGGCCTGGAGGTCGCGGTTGGAGGTGGCGATGACGCGGACGTCGACCTCGACCCGCGTGCCGCCGCCGACCCGCTCGAACACCTGCTCCTGGAGGGCGCGGACGATCTTGCCCTGGGTTTCCAGCGGCATGTCGGCGACCTCGTCGAGCAGCAGCGTGCCGCCGTGGGCCTGCTCGAAGGTGCCGATCTTGCGGCCCATGCCGTCGACCCCGGCCTCGGTGCCGAACAGCTCCATCTCCAGCCGCTCCGGCCGCATGGTGGCGCAGTTCAGCCCGACGAAGGGGCCGGTGTTGCGGCGCGAACGGGCGTGGATCAGCCGGGCCACGACCTCCTTGCCGGAGCCGGCCGGGCCGGTGATCAGCACGCGGCTGCCGGTGGGGGCGACCTTCTCGATGCTCTGGCGCACCTGGTTGATCGGCGAGGAGCGGCCGACCAGCTCGACGTCGCCGCCGGCGCGCAGCCGCAGCTCCTGGTTCTCGCGCTTCAGCCGTGACGCCTCGATGGCGCGCTCGACCATCAGCAGCAGCCGGTCGGCCTTGAAGGGCTTCTCGATGAAGTCGTAGGCGCCGACCTTGATCGCCTGGACGGCGGTCTCGATGTTGCCGTGGCCGGAGATCATGATGACCGGCAGGTTGGCGTGGTCGCGCATGAGCTGTTCCAGGATCTGCAAGCCGTCGAGCCGGCTGCCCTGGAGCCAGATGTCGAGCACGACCAGGCTGGGCCGCCGCGCCGCGACCTGGGCGAACGCCTGGTCGGCGTCGGCCGCCTCGCGGGTCTTGATGCCTTCGTCGTTCAGGATGCCGGTGATCAGCATCCGGATGTCGGCTTCGTCGTCGACGACCAGAATGTCATGCGCCATGGGCTGCGTGCCTCGTCTCTTCGCCGGTCTCCGCCGGCCTGTCGTCGCGTCCGCCGGGCTCCGCCACGGCCGCAACAGGGTGCGGAATCACCAGGGTGACGCGGGCCCCGGCCGCACCGACGCGGTCCTCCAGGGTCAGCACGCCGCCATGGTCCTCCATGATCTTCTTCACGATGGCGAGCCCCAGGCCGGTGCCCTTGGCCCGCGTCGTCACGTAGGGCTCGGTCAGCCGGTCGCGCTGCTCGTCGGTCGGCAGGCCCCGGCCGTTGTCCTCGACCACCACCGTCACCTTCTCCGCGTCGCCCTCGACGGCGATGGAGACCTCGCCGGGCGGCAGGGGCGAGCCGTCGGGGGACGGGCCGCGCCCCTCGATGGCGTCGGCCGCGTTCTGCAACAGGTTGGTCAGCGCCTGCGAGATCTGCCGGCTGTCGCAGGCGACGGTCAGCGGCCCCGACGGCAGATGCGGGTCGAAGCGGATCTTCCCGGCGTGGGCGCTCGATTGCAGGAACACCGCCTGCCGGACCAGATCGTTGAGGTTGCAGGGCTTCATCACCGGCTGCGGCATGCGCGCGAAGGCCGAGAACTCGTCCACCATGCGCCGGATGTCGTCCACCTGGCGGACGATGGTGTCCGTGCACATGGTGAAGACCTCGGTGTCGCTGGTGATCTCCTTCAGGTACTTGCGGCGCAGACGCTCGGCGGAGAGCTGGATCGGCGTCAGCGGGTTCTTGATCTCGTGGGCGATGCGCCGCGCCACGTCGGCCCAGGCCGCCTTGCGCTGGGCCGAGGCCAGCTCGGTGATGTCGTCGAAGGTCACGACGTAGCCGCGCACCTCGCCGCCCCGCCCCTCGGCCGCGATGCGGACCAGCAGGGTCAGCGTCGTCTTGCCGGCGCGGCGGATCTGGATCTGGTCCTGCAACACCCGGCCCGGCCGCTTCGGCGCGTTCTCCAGCAGTTCCGCCATCTCCGGCGACAGGTCGGCCAGCGAGCGGCCGACCAGCGTGTCGGGATCCTCCACACCCAGCAGGCGGGCGGCCGACAGGTTCGGCAGGTTGATGAAGCCGTCGGCGTCGAGCCCGAGCACGCCGGCCGACACGCCCGACAGCACCGTCTCGGTGAAGCGGCGCCGCTCGTCGAGCAGCCGGTTGGTGGAGAGCAGCTCGCGCCGCTGGCCCTCGATCTCGGTGGTCATGCGGTTGAAGGCGCGCGACAGCAGGACGAACTCGTCCTCGCCCGGCGGCTCCGACACGCGGACGGTGAGGTCGCCGGCCCGCACCCGCTCGGCGGCGCCGATCAGCGCGCTGATCGGCTTGGCCAGCCGGGTGGCGAAGTTCAGACCGGCCCACACCGCCGCCAGCAGCAGCAGCATCGCCACCACCAGGAAGAGCAGCGTGAAGGTGATCTGGAGGCTGCCGCGCTGGCTTTCCAGCGCCGCGTATTCCCTCACCGCCCCCTCGGCGGACGCCATGTGCGACAGCACGCGCGGCTCGACCATGCGGCCGACATAGAGGAAGGTGTCGGTCATCCGGTCGAGGCTGACCAGGGCGCGCACGCGGTCGTCGTTCTCGCTGATGATGAGGGCGACCTCGCCGCGGCGGGCGAGGTTCACCTTCTCCTCGGGGATCGGGTCGAATTCGAGGGTGAAGGTGTAGCCGGACCGCGCCAGGATGGCCCCGGTCGTGCCGTTGAAGACGATCGCCTCCGACAGCGCGCGCAGCATCGCCTGGGTGGTGACGATCTGCTCGAAGCGCTGCGGATCGCTCGACAGGCGGGTTTCCTGCGACAGGTCGTTGGCCATCGCCAGCGCGTCGGCGCGGATGTTCTGCTGGTGCTCGTGCAGGTAGGCGCTGGCGACGGCCAGCGATTCATTGACCGCCGTGCGGACCCGGTCGCTGAACCAGCTCTGGACCCCGACATAGAAGAACAGGGTGGAGAAGACGGCCATGATGATGGCCGGCGCCACCGCCAGCAGGCTGAACACCAGGACCAGCCGGGAATGCAGCCGCGATCCCGCCAGACCGCGCCGCCGCCCGATCCAGATCATCACGATCCGCCGCGAGATCAGCACGCCCAGCGTCAGCAGCAGCGCCAGATCCAGCGTCAGCAGCAGCGTCACCGTGCGCGGGTTGGACTGGACGAAGGGGCCGCTCTCGGTCATCGCGGCGTAGGTCGCGAAGCCGGCGGCCAGCGCCGCCAGCGACAGCGCGAAGGCCAGCCGCTTCCCGAGGCCGACCCGCGACGACCAGCGGAGGAACTGCTGCCACAACGGCGTGGAGGGCGGCGTGGGGGTTTCGGTGGTTGACGACATGGTCCGGCGCAAATCTGTTGCCGGAAAGATACACTTCTGTTGCTGCACTGCCAAGCGACAACCGCTCTGCCTTTCGGACAGGCCAGCCGTCATGCCCCAAAGGGTTGGGCCTGGACGACCGGCCTGTCACAAAAATGGCACGCCTGGGGCGAGGAGTGCTCAAGCACTGACGTTGCCCCCACCCCAACCCTCCCCCGCCCAGCGGGGGAGGGTTGGGGGCCGGCGTCTCACTTGATGCCGCGCATCACCTGGATGTCGAGGTCGCGGATCTTCTTGCGCAGGGTGTTGCGGTTCAGCCCGAGGAGCTGCGCCGCCTTGATCTGGTTGCCGCGGGTCGCCGACAGGCTGAGCGAGATCAGCGGCCGCTCGATCTCGCGCAGCACGCGGTCGTAGAGGCCGTTGGAGGGCATGCCGTCCTTGTGGGCGGCGAAATAGTCCTTCAGGTGCCGCTCGACGGCCGAGGACAGGCCCTCGCTCTGCGGTTCCTCGACCGGCTGGACGGCCGGGGTGGCGTCGGCCAGCTCGGCCTCCACCACGTCGAGGCTGATGACCTCCTGCGAATAGAGCGCGGCCAGCCGGCGGACGAGATTCTCCAGCTCGCGCACGTTGCCCGGCCAGCGGTAGCGCTTGAGCCGGTCCATGGCGCCCTGGTCGATGCTCTTGGCCGGCAGTCCCTGGCTGATGCCGATGTTCAGGAAATGCCGGACCAGCAGCGGGATGTCCTCGGTCCGCTCGCGCAGCGGCGGCAGGCGGATCGGCACGACGCACAGGCGGTAGAACAGATCCTCGCGGAACAGCCCCTGGCGGATCAGCGTGCGCAGGTCGCGGTGGGTCGCCGCGATGATGCGGACGTCGGTCTTGATCGGGGTGCGGCCGCCGACCGTGGTGTACTCGCCCTCCTGCAACACGCGCAGCAGGCGGGTCTGCGCGTCGAGCGGCATGTCGCCGATCTCGTCGAGGAACAGGGTGCCGCCCTGCGCCTGCTCGAAACGGCCGGTCGAACGGTTGGTGGCGCCGGTGAAGGCGCCCTTCTCGTGACCGAACAGCTCGGACTCGATCAGCTCGCGCGGGATGGCCGCCATGTTGATGGCGACGAAGCCGCCGTTGCGGCGCTTGCCGTAATCGTGCAGCGCGCGGGCCACCAGCTCCTTGCCGGTGCCCGACTCGCCGGTGATCATCACCGTCAGGTCGGTGCCCATCAGGCGGGCGAGCACGCGGTAGATTTCCTGCATCGCCGGCGAGCGGCCGATCAAGGGAAGCTGCTCGTCCCCGTCGGCGTCGCCGTTCGCCACCGGGGCCGGCGGCGTGTTCGAGTTCAGCGCCCGTTCGACGACCGACACCAGCTCCTTCAGGTCGAAGGGCTTGGGCAGATACTCGAAGGCGCCGCGCTCGGCCGCCTTGACGGCGGTGATCAGCGTGTTCTGCGCGCTCATCACGATGACGCGCATCTCGGGGCGCAGCTTCTTGATGCGCGGGATCAGGTCCAACCCGTTCTCGTCGGGCATCACCACGTCGGTGATGACCAGATCGCCCTGCCCGTCCGCCACCCAGCGCCACAGCGTGGCGGCGTTGCCGGTGGTGCGGACCTCGTGGCCGAGGCGGGCGAGCGCCTGGGTAAGCACGGTGCGGATGGCGCGGTCGTCATCCGCGATCAGAATGGTCGCCGCAGTCATCAACGCCCCCCCCGAACGCCCCGAACCCGCGAGACGGCCTGGGAAATCTGCGATTCATCATACATGGGCAGCGACACCTTGAAGACGGTCCGGCGCGGCTGGCTGTCGAACTCGATGGTTCCGCCATGATCGCCGATGAGTTTCGCCACCAATGCAAGACCAAGGCCAGTCCCGTTGACTTTGCTGGTCACGAAAGGATCGAACAGGTTCGACTGCAAGTCTTCCGGAATCCCGTCGCCGTTATCCTGAACCGAGACCTGGAGCGGCAGATGCAGCCGGGTGTCGCCACCCGGAAGCGCCATGCGGACACCGTGCTGGTAGGCGGTGGTCAGCGTGATCTCGCCGCCCGTTTCCGGGGCAGCCTCTGCCGCATTTTTAATCAGATTCAGAAAAACCTGCACAAGTTGGTCGCGATTGCCGTAAACCGGAGGCAGGGACGGGTCGTAACGCTCGACAAAGCGTATTTTTCGGGCAAAACCGCTCTGGGCGATGGTGCGCACATGCTCCAGCACCGTGTGGATGTTGACGGCGGTCCGTTCCAGCGGGCGCTCGTCGGAGAACACCTCCATCCGGTTGACCAGCGCCACGATGCGGTCGGCCTCGTCGCAGATCAGCCGGGTCAGCACGCGGTCCTGGTCGTGGGCGTTCTCCTCCAGGAGCTGGGCGGCGCCACGGATGCCCGACAGCGGATTCTTCACCTCGTGCGCCAGCATCGCCGCCATCGCGGTGACCGAGCGGGCGGCGTGGCGGTGGGTCAGCGAGTTGTCGATCTTCCGCGCGATGGAACGCTCGTGCACCGTCACCAGCACATGGTCCGGCGGGTCGCCCATCGCCGCCACCTGCACCGTCACGTGATGCGGGCCGATGCGGGGCGTGTCGATGACGACGCCTTCCTGCGAGACCCGGCGGCTGCCGCGCCGCACCTGCTCGATCAGCCCCATGACCGGGCTGTCGGGCGGCAGCAGCTCCGCCAGGGCCATGCCCTCCAGGACGCTGGCCGACAGGTCGAAGAACTCCTGCGCCTCCAGATTGACGAAGCGGACCTCGCCCTCCCCGTCCACCACCAGGACCGGATCGGGCAGCCCGTTCAGCACGACGGACGCGTCGATCTTCCCCGGACGCGCCCCGCCGGCGCGGGGACGGCGGCGCGGCGCGGATGCTGCGGTCGGCACGGAATCCATCAAGCGGCCATCCTTTCGATTGCCGGGTCGTAGAAAGCGCGGATGTGGCGGCGCACCGCCTCGGGGTCCGACAGGCGGTTGACCTCCTGGCGGAACTCGTTCGAGCCGCGCAGGCCGGTCGAATACCAGGAGACGTGCTTGCGGGCGACGCGCAGGCCGCCCTCGGCGCCGTAATGGACCAGCATCGCCTCGAAATGCTCCAGCAGCGTATCGCGCTGCTCCTCCAGCGACGGGTCGGGCAGCCGCTCGCCGGTGGCGAGGTGGCGCATGACCTGCGCCGGGAACCAGGGGCGTCCATAGGCGCCGCGCCCGATCATCACGCCGTCGGCGCCGGATTCGGCCAGCGCGCGGTCGACGTCCTCCAGCGTCGTGATGTCGCCGTTGACGACCAGCGGGATCGACACGGCCTCCTTCACCTTGCGGACGAAGCTCCAGTCGGCGGAACCGGTGTAGAACTGCTCGCGGGTGCGGCCGTGGACCGTCACCATCCTGATGCCGCACTCCTGCGCGATGCGCGCCAGCGCCGGGGCGTTGCGGTTGGTTTCGTCCCAGCCGGTGCGCATCTTCAGCGTCACCGGGATGGACACCGCCTTGACGGTGGCCTCCAGGATGCGCGCGGCGTGGATCTCGTCGCGCATCAGGGCGGAGCCGGCGTGGCCGTTCACCACCTTCTTGACCGGGCAGCCGAAATTGATGTCGACCAGGGCGGCGCCGCGGTCCTCGTTCAGCTTGGCGGCCTCGGCCATCACCTCGGGCTCGCAGCCGGCGAGCTGGACGGCCATCGGGAACTCCTCCGGCTCCGTCTGGACCATGCGCAGGGTCTGCCGGTTCTCGCGGACCATCGCGGTGCTGGCGACCATCTCCGACACGACGAGGCCGCAGCCGGCGCGCTTGACCAGACGGCGGAAGGGAAGATCGGTGACGCCCGACATCGGCGCCAGGATCACGGGACCGGCGAGCGCAATCGGGCCGATGTGTATGGTCATTCGTACCTGCCGCACCTGCCCGCGGGATGGGCAAACAATCGAATTGCCGAGATTTTGTGCAGACTAGCACAAGGACGCGCCAGTGTGCAAGCGCGAAGGCCCGATCGCCCCTCCGCCGGCCCCTTCCGCACCCTTCCGCGTTCTTGCCCGCCCGGCAGGCGATCAGGTCCAGGCCGGTTGCCCGACCAGGATGTTGGAAACGAACTTCACGCCCGGATAGGCGAGCGTGAGCAGAAGATAGGCAATCAGAACCATGCGCGCGGCGGTGCGCCCGCGCATGCCGGTGCGGAACTGGGCGATCAGCAGCGCGCCGACCACCGCGAAGGTCGCCAGCGACAGCATGGTCTTGTGGTCGATGCGGAGCGCCGTCCCCTGCTCGAAATACAGCACGGCCATGCCGGTCGCCAGACCGGCGCCCAGCACCACCTCCGACGCCACCAGCAGCCCGACCTGGAGCCGCTCGCTCTCCGCCACCGGCGGCAGGAAGCGGGTCAGCGGCGTCGGGCGCTTGGCCTTCAGCGACCGTTCCTGGAGGAAGGCGGCGAGCGAGGCGACGGCGCTGAGCGTCAGCAGGGCGTAGGTGAAGACCGAGATGGCGATGTGCAGATCGATCCAGATGCCCGGCGCGCCGCCGCGCAGGACCGGCGCCGGCTTGTCCTCGGTCAGCGTCGCCAGCGCGCCGACCGCCAGCAGATAGGGAAAGAGCAGCGGCGACAGCCGCCACGCGCTGCGGTGCAGGGCGCTGAAGCCGACGAACAGCGCCATGCTGGCGGCGACCGTCACCCACAGCGCCGTCGAGAAGCCGGTCTGCCACTGCCCGGCCACCTGCGTCACCGCCCACAGGCCGGGACCGGCGGCGGCCAGCAGCAGCGCCCCCCAGAAGGCCGGCGTCCGCCCCTCGCCCCCCTGCCCGCCGGCGCGGCGGTAGGGATAGACCGAGGCCGGCACCAGCGTGAGCAGCGCCGTGAGGCTCAAGAGAAGATTCTGCGACATGAGGGCGATCATACTCCCGTTGTCCGCCGCCACCGACCGGCTTGCCCGACCCTGCGCGTCACGCTGGCTCATCCACGGCGCCGCCCGGCCACGGGGCGTGGCGGGCGGGTCGCGGGTCTTGGCGGAACCACGGCGACAGGCTAGGCTCCGCCGCGTTCCCGTCAAGTGTCCTCGACGCATGGATATACGGTTCTCACCATGACCCTCTGCATCGCCCTGATCGTCGCCGGCGGCACCGGCCAGCGTTTCGGGGCCGAACGCCCCAAGCAATATCTCGACCTCGCCGGGAAACCCATCCTGCGCCGCACGGTGGAGGCCTTTCTGTCGCACCCGCGGGTGTCCTCGGTCCAGGTCGTCATCGATCCGGCCCGGCGCGACCTGTACGACGCGGCCGTCGCCGGGCTCGGCCTGCCGGAACCGGTGTCCGGCGGCGCCACGCGGCAGGACTCGGTGCGCAACGGTCTGGAGGCGCTGGCGGCGGCGCAAGGCGGCTGCTACGCCGTGCTGATCCACGACGCCGCCCGCCCGCTGGTCGACGCCGACACCATCGCGGCGGTGATCGCGGCGCTGGAGCACGCCCCCGGCGCCATCGCCGCCGTTCCGCTGGCCGACACGCTGAAGCGCGGCGCCGACGGAACGGTGGCCGGAACGGTGGACCGCGACGGGCTGTGGCGGGCGCAGACCCCGCAGGGCTTCCGCTTCGCCGACATCCTGGCCGCCCACCGGGACGCCGCCGGCCTGTCGCTGACGGACGACGCGGCGGTGGCCGAGCGGGCCGGGCTGGCGGTGGCGCTGGTGCCCGCCAAGGAGGAGAATTTCAAGGTGACGACCCCCGACGACCTGACCCGCGCCGCGCGAGTCCTGACGGCTTCCCAGGGCGCCCCCTTGGGCGACGTCCGCACCGGGACCGGCTTCGACGTCCACCGCTTCACCGACGGCGACTTCGTCACGCTGTGCGGGCTGCGGGTGCCGCACACGCAGGGCTTGGAGGGGCATTCGGACGCCGACGTCGGGCTGCACGCCCTGACCGACGCCATCCTCGGCGCGCTCGCCGCCGGCGACATCGGCAGCCATTTCCCGCCGAGCGACCCGCAATGGCGCGGCGCCGACAGCGCCAAGTTCCTGCGCCACGCCGCCGACCTCGTGGCGGCGCGCGGCGGCGTCATCGCCCACACCGACATCACCATCATCTGCGAGCGCCCGAAGGTCGGCCCGCACCGCGCGGCGATGGCCGCCCGCGTCGCCGAAATCCTGGGGATCGCGCCCGACCGGGTCAGCGTCAAGGCGACGACGACGGAACGGCTCGGCTTCACCGGCCGGGGCGAGGGCATCGCCGCCCAGGCGGCCGCCACCATCCGCCTTCCGGGCTGAGCCAAGTCCAGGCTACAGTGCGGGGGCGCACACGAGACGTTCCGGGAGTGCCTTGCCGATGTTTCCCGACACCATCCGCGACCTCGCCGCCCAGACGCTGGCCGAGTACGGGCTTGCCGGCTACCTGCTGGCGACGGCGGAATCCTGCACCGGCGGCCTGATCGCCGGGGCGCTGACCGAAATCGCCGGCTCCTCCAAGGTCGTCGACCGCGGCTTCGTCACCTACAGCAACATCGCCAAGACCGAGATGCTGCGGGTGCCGGCCAGCCTGCTGCACGCCCACGGCGCGGTCAGCCCGGAAGTGGCGGTGGCGATGGCGGTCGGCGCGCTCGCCATGTCGCGGGCCGACGTGACGGTCGCCGTCACCGGCGTCGCCGGGCCGGGCGGCGGGTCGGCCGAAAAGCCGGTCGGCCGCGTCTACATCGCCACCGCCGTGCGCGGCGGCGACGCCCGCGCCAAGGAATACACCTTCCCCGGCGACCGCGAGGCGGTGCGCCTGGCCACCGTCCAGGCGGCGCTGGAACGGCTGCGCGTCGCCCGCCCGGTCCACAGCCTGCGCTGACCGTCCCAACCGCCAACGAATCCGGAGGAAACCCGATGCCGACCATCAACATCCAGCTCTTCGAGGGGCGGACGCCCGAACAGAAGCGCGAATACGCCAAGGCGCTGACCGAGGCCACCGTGAAGGTGCTCGGCTGCCCGCCCTCGGCGGTGGACATCATCTTTCAGGACGTGAAGAAGAGCGACTGGGCCAGCGGCGGCGTGCTGTGGTCCGACGCCACCTGACCAAGCGCATGGCGCCGACCGGCGGGGCCGCCCGCCGAGCGCCGGCAGGCGCTCCGCCCTTTCCGGGAACGGGAAGGGGTTGAGACTGCGTGAGCCCGTCTTGACCGCACCGCACACGCCGCTAATATCCCGCGCCATGGACGTCTCTCTGCGGATCCTTGCGCTTCGCGCGCGAATTACCGGCCCGGCTCTCTGAGGAGGGCCGGGATCGAGACCCTATCGTGCGTCGGGGGGCCGGTTGCGCCGCCCGATGGTGACGCCTTTTCCCCCCAGGGATCCGACATGACCCGCGACTACAAATCGACCGTCTTCCTGCCCCGCACCGACTTCCCCATGCGCGGCGGCCTGCCGACCAGGGAGCCCGAGCTGCTGAAGCGCTGGGCCGAGATGGACCTGTTCGGCAAGCTGCGCGCCGGCGCCAAGGGCCGCAGGAAGTTCGTCCTGCACGACGGCCCGCCCTACGCCAACGGCAACATCCACATCGGTCACGCGGTCAACAAGATCCTCAAGGACGTCATCGTCCGCACCCGCCAGATGCAGGGCTTCGACGCCGACTACGTCCCCGGCTGGGACTGCCACGGCCTGCCCATCGAGTGGAAGATCGAGGAGAAGTACCGCAAGGCCGGCAAGAACAAGGATGACGTGCCGATCATCCAGTTCCGCGCCGAATGCCGCCAGTTCGCCGAGGAGTGGGTCGGCATCCAGGCCGGCGAGTTCCGCCGGCTCGGCGTCGAGGGCG
Organism: Azospirillum agricola; assembly: GCF_017876095.1. Classification (GTDB taxonomy): domain Bacteria; phylum Pseudomonadota; class Alphaproteobacteria; order Azospirillales; family Azospirillaceae; genus Azospirillum; species Azospirillum agricola. Next base: position 176,767 of record NZ_JAGINM010000013.1, on the reverse strand, counting down.
ACTGGAAACAGCCCTACGCCACCATGACCTTCCCGGCGGAAGCCCAGATCGTCCGCGAGATCCACAAGTTCGCGGCCAACGGCGGCCTCTACAAGGGCGCCAAGCCGGTGATGTGGTCGGTGGTCGAGAAGACCGCGCTGGCCGACGCCGAGATCGAGTACCACGACCACACCTCGACCACCGTCTTCGCCCGCTTCGCGGTGTGGGGCTCGTCGGCGCCGGAGATCGACGAGGCCAGCATCGTCATCTGGACGACCACCCCCTGGACCCTGCCGGCCAACCGGGCCATCGCCTATGGCGAGGAGATCGAGTACGCCACCTACAAGGTCCTGGCCGTCGCCGAGGGCAGCAAGGGCGTGGTCGGCGAGCGGCTCGTGATGGCGACCGCGCTGGCCGAATCGGTCTTCACGGAGGCCGGCATCACCGAGTGGCGCCAGTTGCACCGCTTCCCCGGTTCGCGGCTGGCCGGCACCTTCTGCCACCATCCGCTGACCCGCAAGGGCTACGACTTCAAGGTGCCGATGCTGCCCGGCGGCTTCGTCACCACCGACGCCGGCACCGGCTTCGTCCACATCGCCCCCAGCCACGGCGAGGACGACTTCCATCTCGGCCAGGCCCACGGCATCGAGGTGCCGCAGACGGTCGGCGAGGACGGGCGCTACTACGCCCACGTCCCGCTCTTCGCCGGTCTGGCGGTCTACACCGACCAGGGCAAGCCCGGCCCGGCCAACAAGGCGGTGATCGCCGAGTTCGAGGAAAGCGGCTCGCTGCTCGCCAGCAACCGCATCAAGCACAGCTACCCGCATTCCTGGCGCTCCAAGGCGCCGCTGATCTTCCGCACCACGCCGCAATGGTTCATCTCGATGGAGACGAACGACCTGCGCAAGACGGCGTTGCAGGCGATCTCCGACACCCGCTGGGTGCCCGAGCAGGGCGAGAACCGCATCCGCTCGATGATCGAGACCCGGCCCGACTGGTGCATCAGCCGCCAGCGCGCCTGGGGCGTGCCGATCGCGCTGTTCGTCCGCAAGGAGGACGGTGCCATCCTGCGCGACCCGGACGTCTTCGCCCGCATCGCCGACATCTTCGAGCGCGAGGGCGCCGACGCCTGGTTCGCCCGCGATCCCCAGGACTTCCTCGGCAACGGCTACCGCGCCGACGAGTTCGAGCAGGTCAAGGACATCGTCGACGTCTGGTTCGAGTCCGGCTCCTCCCACGCCTTCGTGCTGGAGCAGCGGCTGGAGGAGCTGGCCTGGCCGGCCGACCTCTATCTGGAGGGCTCCGACCAGCACCGCGGCTGGTTCCACTCATCGCTGCTGGAAAGCTGCGGCACGCGCGGCCGGGCGCCCTACAACGCGGTGCTGACCCACGGCTTCGTGCTCGACGAGCAGGGCCGCAAGATGTCGAAGTCGCTGGGCAACGTCGTCGCCCCGCAGGAGATCTGCGACCAGTACGGCGCCGACATCCTGCGCCTGTGGATCATCAACTCCGACTATTCGGAGGATCTGCGGATCGGCAAGGAGATCATCAAGACCCAGGCCGACCTCTACCGCCGCCTGCGCAACACGCTGCGCTACCTGCTGGGCGCGCTCGCCGACTACAGCCCGGCCGAGCGGATCGAGGCGGCGCGGATGCCGGAACTGGAGCGCTGGGTCCTGCACCGGCTGGCCGAGCTGGACGCCACGGTCCGCGAGAAGATCGAGGCCTACGACTTCCACGCCCTGTTCGTGGCGCTGCACAATTTCTGCGCGGTGGAGCTGTCGGCCTTCTACTTCGACGTCCGCAAGGACAGCCTCTACTGCGACGCGCCCGATTCGGTGCGCCGCCGGTCGGTGCGGACGGTGATGGAGCACCTGTTCTCGGCGCTGACCGCGTGGCTGGCCCCCATCCTCTGCTTCACGGCGGAAGAGGCGTGGCTGGCCCGTCCGGAAGGGCTGACGGGCTCGGGCTGGGACGAGGAAAGCGTGCATCTGCGCGGCTTCCCGGCCATCCCGGCCGAATGGCGCGACGACGATCTCGCCGCCAAGTGGGAGGCGGTGCGCAACGTCCGCCGCGTCGTCACCGGTGCCTTGGAGCTGGAACGGGCCAACAAGAAGATCGGCTCGTCCCTGCAAGCCAACCCGGCGGTGTATGTCGACGCGGCGACCAGGGCGCTGCTGGCCGACGTCGATTTCCAGGACGTCTGCATCACCTCGGCGATCACCGTCGTCGAGGGGAGGGCGCCGGACGGGGCCTTCACCCTGCCCGACGTGGCGAACATCGCGGTCGCCCCGGCGCTGGCCGAGGGCGAGAAGTGCGAGCGCTGCTGGAAGGTCCTGCCGGAGGTCTCCACCGTCGCCGCCCACCCGACGCTGTGCGTCCGCTGCTCCGACGCGGTGGAATGATCCGGTCCTCCGCATCCGCGCGTCTATCCCCTCTCCCCCCCGGGGAGAGGGTTAGGGTGAGGGGGTTCGGCTTGCCGGACGCCTCTCGCCGCGCATCCCCCTCACCCCGCCCCTCTCCCCGGGGGGGAGAGGGAGGAGGAGACGCGCCATGAACGCCTTCACGACCGCCACCCCCCGTTCCTACACCCTGTTCGGGCTGATCGTCGCCATCGCCGTGGTGGCGCTCGACCAGTTGACGAAATGGTGGATCCTCGACGTGGTGATGCAGCCCGTGCCGCACGTCATCGAGGTGACCTCCTTCTTCAACCTCGTGCTGGTGTGGAACTACGGCGTCAGCTTCGGCACCTTCGCCAGCGGGGCGTCCTACATGCCCTATGTGCTGAGCGGGATCGCCGCCGTCATCACCGTCAGCCTCGTGATCTGGCTGCGGCAGGCGGAACGGCGGCTGGTGGCGCTGGGCATCGGCTTCATCATCGGCGGCGCCGTCGGCAACGTGGTGGACCGGCTGCGCTTCGGCGCGGTGGCGGATTTCCTCGATTTCCACGTCGGCTCGTGGCATTTCTGGGCCTTCAACGTCGCCGACAGCGGCATCAGCGTCGGCGTCGTCCTGCTGCTGATCGACAGTCTGGTCGCCGGCCGCGAAAAGTCGTAAGAAATCCCCGACCGAAAGCGCTATAAGGGGGCGGGCTCTCTCCCCGGCCGCGGCCAGTTGACTGACGACGGAATCCGAACGTGACCAGCATCTCTTCCGCCTTCTCCCCTTCCCGGACCCTGCGCCCCCTGCTCGGGCTGGCGCTCGCGGCGCTGGCGCTCGCCGGCTGCTCGGATGTCCGCCGGTCCATCGGGCTCGACCGGCAGAGCCCGGACGAGTTCTCCGTCGTCTCCCGCGCGCCGCTGACGCTGCCGCCCAGCATGCAGGCCAACCTGCCCAAGCCGCGCCCCGGCGCGGCGCGGCCGCAGGACTCCACCCCGACCCAGGTCGCCGCCGGCGCCGTCTTCGGCGGCTCCTCGCGCGGCCGTGGAACCCCGGCCACGGGCGGTTCGGCCGGCGAGAGCGCGCTGGTCGCCCAGGCCAGCGCGCGGGACGGCATCGACCCGAACATCCGCAACAAGGTCGACCAGGAGACCACCCAGCTCATCGTCGCCGACAAGAGCTGGATCGACAGCCTGCTGTTCTGGCAGAGCCAGGAGCAGCCCTTCTCCATCGTCGACCCGAAGCAGGAGCAGCAGCGCCTGCGCGAGGCCCAGGCCCAGGGCCGCTCGGTGGACGGCACCACCACCCCGACCATCGAGCGCAAGCGCAAGGCGCCGCTGGAAGGCTTGTTCTAAGCCGGCCGCCACACCAGTTTCCGGGGGCGCCTTCCAGATGGAAGGCGCCCCTTTCGATTCGGGCCCTTCCTTCCGGCCCGTCCTTCATTCGGGGAGCCTCCATGCCCGCCGCCCTGTCCGCCCGCCGCGTCCTCGCGTCGGGTCTGCTCGCCCTGACGGTCACGCTGCTGCCGCCGGCCTTCGCCCCCCCGGCCCAGGCCGCCGAGAAGGGGGTGTTCTTCCCGGAAAGCTTCACGCTGGCCAACGGCATGCAGGTGGTGGTCATCCCCAACCGCCGCGTGCCGGTCGTGACCCACATGGTCTGGTACAAGGTGGGGGCCGCCGACGAGGATCGCGGCGTCTCGGGCATCGCCCATTTCCTCGAACACCTGATGTTCAAGGGCACCGACGAGGTTCCGGCCGGCGCCTTCAGCCGCATCGTCGCCAAGAATGGCGGGCGCGACAACGCCTTCACCTCCTACGACTACACGGCCTACCACCAGAACGTCGCGCGCGACCGGCTGGAGCTGGTGATGCGGATGGAGGCCGACCGCATGTCGAACCTCAAGCTGACCGACGCGGTGGTCTATCCCGAGCGCGACGTCATCATCGAGGAGCGCCGCCAGCGGGTGGAGAACGAGCCGGCCGACCGCATCGGCGAGCAGATCAACGCCACCCTGTTCGTCCACCACCCCTACGGCACCCCGGTGATCGGCTGGCCGCAGGAGATGGCGAACCTGACCCGCGAGGAGGCCGAGCGCTTCTACAAGACGTGGTACGCGCCCAACAACGCCATCCTCGTGGTGTCGGGCGACGTCTCGGCCGAGGAGCTGAAGCCGCTGGCCGAGAAGTATTACGGCGCCATCCCCGCCCGCCCGGTGCCGGAACGCCACCGCGTCACCGAGCCGCCGATCTCCGCCGAGCGCCGCGTCACGCTGCGCGACGCCGAGGTGCGGCAGCCGTCGGTGCGGCGGATCTGGATCGCCCCCTCCTACCGGCTCGACCCCGAGCAGCAGGCCTACCCGCTCCAGGTGCTGAGCGAGATCATGAGCGGCGGCCCGACATCGCGCCTCTACCGCAGCCTCGTGGTGGAGCAGAAGATCGCGACCTCGGCCTGGCTCGGCTACAACCCGGACGCCTGGGACATGGGCACGCTGAGCGCCGGCGCCACCCCGGCCGCCGGGGTCGAGATGGACAAGCTGGAAGCCGCGCTGTGGGCGGAGCTGCGCAAGGCCGCCGAGGGCGGGGTGACGGAGGAGGAGGTCGCCACCGCCCGCAAGCGGATGCTGGCCGAGGCGGCCTATGCCCGCGACAGCCTGACCGGCCCGGCGCAGACGCTGGGCGCGGCGCTCGCCACCGGCCAGAGCCTGGACGACGTGGAGAGCTGGCCGGTGCGCATCGACGCCGTGACCGCCGCCCAGGTGAACGCCGCCGCGAAGGCGGTGCTGGGCAAGACCAACCACGTCACCGGCCTGCTGCTGCCGCTCCAGGGAAAGGACAGCTGAGGATGAACGCGCTTTACCGGACTTCGCTCGTCGCCGCCACGGCGCTGGTCCTCACCGTGCTCTCCGCCGCCCCCTCCGCCTGGGCCATCGACATCAAGCGCGTCGTCAGTCCCGGCGGGATCGAGGCGTGGCTGGTCGAGGACCACAAGGTTCCGGTCATCGCCCTGGAATGGGCCTTCGAGGGCGCCGGCGGCACCGACCCGCAGGGCAAGGAGGGGCTCGCCAACCTCGCCTCCCACACGCTCGACGAGGGCGCCGGCCCGTATGATTCGCAGGCCTTCCAGACACGGCTCCAGGACAGCGCCGTCTCGCTCGGCTACAGCGCCGGACGCGACGCCTTCAGCGGCTCGCTGCGCACGCTCAGCGACCGCCGCGACGAGGCCTTCGACCTGGCCCGCCTGTCGCTGGCCGAGCCGCGCTTCGACGCCGAGGCGATCGAACGGATGCGGGCGGCCGTGCTCTCCAGCCTGAAGCGCGACCTCGCCGACCCCAACTATGTCGGCCGCCGGCTGTTCTACAGCACCGCCTTCCCCGACCACCCCTATGGCGGCGAGATCCGCGGCACGCTCGACAGCCTGCCGCGCATCACCGCCGACGACCTGCGCGGCTTCGTGAAGAGCCAGTTCGGCCGCGACCGGCTGGTCGTGGCGGCGGCCGGCGACATCGCCCCGGACGATCTGGCCAAGGCGCTCGACCGCATCTTCGGCGGGCTGCCGGCCAAGACCAGCGTCGCGACGATTCCGGACGTCGCGCCGAAAGGGCTGGGCGAGACCATCCTGGCGCCGCGCCCGACCGCGCAGACCGTCATGCTGATGGGCCAGCCGGGGGTGAAGCGCGACGATCCCGACTGGTACGCCGCCAGCGTGATGAACTATGTGCTGGGCGGCGGCGGCTTCGGCTCGCGGCTGATGGAGGAGGTGCGCGAGAAGCGCGGCCTCAGCTATGGCGTCTACAGCTACCTGATCCCGATGGACCACACGGCGCTGGTCATGGCCGGCGGTTCCACCGTCAACGCCAAGGCCGGGCAGGCGCTCGACATCATCCGCCAGGAATGGGCGCGCATGGCCAAGGACGGGCTGACCGACGAGGAACTGGCCGACGCCAAGACCTACCTCACCGGCTCCTTCCCGCTGCAACTCGGCTCGACACAGTCGATCGCCCGCATCCTGTTGCAGGTCCAGCGCGACCGGCTGGGCATCGAGTATCTCGACCAGCGCGACCGCTACATCAACGCGGTGACGCAGGACGACATCCGCCGCGTCGCCAAGCGGCTGCTCGACCCCGCCACTCTGTTGACCGTGCTGGTCGGCCGGCCGGAGGGCGTCACCCCGACGAAGACGCTGGAAGGCGGGAGCTGATCCCGCCCTCCGCGCTCCGCTCCCTTACGCGAGATCCGGCTGGCTGCCGGGAAAGCGCGGGTCGCCCGGCTCGACCGGGCGGCCCGGCACCTTGCCGGGGATGATGCCGATCTGGTCGGGACGGTCGTCGCGCTCGCGCTGCTCCTCGCGCTCCTCCGGCGTGGGAACCGGCGGGACGTCGCCGACCGTATCGCTGGGCTTGTCCGACATGACGTGTCTCCTTTGCATGGTCAGACCAGCAACAGCCCGCCCCTGGACAAGTTGCCTAGCCCATCGGTGGGCCGGGTCTCGCGCGTTTTGGCGCGTGGCCGCCCATGGCGGTCGGTGCTAGGCTTCGCGCGCCGCGTCAAAGGACCATCGCGCAAGGAGTCCAAAGCATCATGACCGCGCTCACCCGTTCGCCCGCCTGGGCGGCGCTCGCCCAGCACCGCCGCGAGTTCGGCGACACCCACATGCGCGACCTGTTCGCCGCCGATCCCGGCCGCTTCGACGCCTTCAGCCTGGAGGCCGCCGGGCTGTTCCTCGACTATTCGAAGAACCGCGCCACCAAGGACACGCTCGGCCTGCTGCTGGACCTCGCCCGGCAGCAGGACGTCGAGGGCTGGCGCGACCGCATGTTCGCCGGCGAGCCGATCAACCTCACCGAGAAGCGCGCCGTCCTGCACACCGCGCTGCGCAACCGCTCCGACCGGCCGGTCCGGGTCGACGGGCGCGACGTGATGCCGGACGTCCGCGCCGTGCTGGAGCGCATGGACGCCTTCGCCACGGCGGTGCGCGACGGGACGTGGACCGGCTACACCGGCCAACCGATCACCGACGTGGTGAACATCGGCATCGGCGGCTCCGACCTCGGCCCGGTGATGGTGACGGAGGCGCTGAAGCCCTTCGCCCACCCGCATGTGGCGCTGCACTTCGTCTCCAACGTCGACGGCACCCATCTGGCCGAGACGCTGAAGTGGCTCGACCCCGACACCACCCTGTTCGTCATCGCCTCCAAGACCTTCACGACGCAGGAGACGCTGACCAACGCCCATTCGGCCCGCCGCTGGTTCCTGGAGAGCGCCAAGGACGAGGCGCACGTCGCCAGGCATTTCGTCGCCGTCTCGACCAACGAGGCGGAGGTGGTGAAGTTCGGCATCGACCCGGCCAACATGTTCGGCTTCTGGGACTGGGTCGGCGGCCGTTACTCGCTGTGGTCGGCCATCGGCCTGCCGATCGCCATCGCCATCGGACCGGAGCGCTTCGCCGAGCTGCTGGACGGCGCCCACGCGATGGACGAGCATTTCCGCACCGCGCCGCTGGAGCGCAACATGCCGGCGCTGCTCGGGCTGCTCGGCGTCTGGTACCGGAATTTCTGGGACGCCTCGTCCTACGCGGTGCTGCCCTACGACCAGTATCTGCACCGCTTCGCCGCCTATCTCCAGCAGCTCGACATGGAGAGCAACGGCAAGTCGGTGACGCGCGGCGGCGAGCCGGTCGACCACGACACCGGCCCGGTGCTGTTCGGCGAGCCCGGCACCAACGGCCAGCACGCCTTCTACCAGCTCATCCACCAGGGGACCTCGCTGATTCCCTGCGACTTCATCGCGGCGGCGGCCAGCCACAACCCGATCGGGGCGGAGGCCGGGGCGCACCACCGCATCCTGCTGTCCAACGTCTTCGCCCAGGCCGAGGCGCTGATGCGCGGCAAGACCGCCGACGAGGTCCGCGCCGAGATGGCGAAATCCGGCAAGGCCCCGAAGGAGGTCGAGGCGCTGGTTCCCCACCGCGTCTTCCCCGGCAACCGGCCGTCCAACACCATCCTGGTCAGGAGCCTGACCCCGGCGGCGCTGGGCGCGCTGATCGCGCTCTACGAGCACAAGGTCTTCGTCCAGGGCATCGTCTGGGACATCAACAGCTTCGACCAGTGGGGCGTCGAGCTGGGCAAGCAGCTCGCCGGCGCCATCCTGCCGGAGCTGACGGACGGCCCGAGGGAGGGCGCGCACGACAGCTCGACCACCGGCCTTATGGCGTGGTGGCGGGCCAACCGGTAAAGCACCGCCCCGGCCCTCCCCGCTCAGCGGGGGAGGGCCTGGGTGGGGGCACATGCGCCAACCACACCCGGCTTGCTGGCGGAAGGAACAATTTCGATTCGCGGCGGTTGAAACGGAAAAGCCTGATGAACCACTCTTTTCCGGAGACCCGCCATGCCCATGCGATTATCCACGCGCTTCCGCATCGCAGCCCTGATTTTCGGGATGATCAACGCCGTCCTGTTCGGGGCTGGCGCCCTTGTGGTTCTGTCCACGGATCTGATGGAACAGGCCATGACCCTGCTGCCGCTGGTGGTCGTGTGCAGCTTCGTCTTCGCCGCCCCCATCGCCTGGTTCCTGGCCCCACGCCTGCGCCTGCGTTTCTGGCGCGCGCGTGAGGAGGAGCAGGCGGAGGTTCGGCGGGCGTCGATGTCCCGGCGGGCTTGGTGACTGGTGTCTCGTCATGGCCGGGCTTGTCCCGGCCATCCACGAGCGCGCTTGGGATGTGCGCGTGGATGGCCGGCTCAAGGCCGGGCATGACGGAAACGTGAAGAGACGCGCTTGTCTTCCGCGCCCTGCCCCTACCGCGCCAGCGCGTTGCGGGTGTGCAGCGCGATCATCCGTTCCTCGTCGGTCGGGATGACGTAGACCGGGATGCGGCTGTCGGCGGTCGAGATCTTCACCGCGTTGGCCGTGTTTGCCGCCTCGTCGATCTTCACGCCGAGCCACGCCAGCTTGTCGCCGACCCGCGCCCGCACCGGGGACGAGCGCTCCCCGATGCCGGCCGTGAAGACCAGCGCGTCGATGCCGCCCATCGAGGAGGCCAGACCGCCGGTCTCCTTGGCGATGCGGAAGCAGAACAGCTCCACCGCCTCCTCGGCGTGCGGATCGGCGCTTTCCAGCAGGGCGCGCATGTCGTTCGACACGCCCGACACGCCGAGCAGCCCCGACTTGTTGTAGAGCAGCTTCTCGATCGCCCCGGCGTCGAGACCCTTCTCGCGCATCAGATAGATCAGCACGCCGGGATCGATGGCGCCGCAGCGGGTGCCCATCGGCAGCCCGTCGAGCGCGGTGAAGCCCATCGTGCTGTCGACGCTGCGTCCGGCGTGGATCGCGCACATGCTGGCGCCGCTGCCGAGATGGGCGACGACGACCCGGCCGTCGGCCAGCTCCGGCGCGATCTCCGGCAGGCGGCGGGCGATGTACTCGTAGCTCAGCCCGTGGAAGCCGTAGCGGCGCACGCCCTCGTCCGTCAGCTCGCGCGGGATGGCGAACATGCCGGCCTGCCAGGGCTGGCCCCGGTGGAAGGCGGTGTCGAAGCAGGCGACCTGCGGCAGCTCCGGATGCGCCTCGGCCAGCGCGCGGATGGCGGCGAGGTTGTGCGGCTGGTGCAGCGGGGCCAGCGGGACCAACCCCTCCAGCTCCTCCAGCACGGCCGGAGTGATAAGCACCGGGGCGGCGTGGCGGACGCCGCCGTGGACCACGCGGTGGCCGGCGGCGATCAGCGTCGCCCCCTCCAGCCGCTCCTCGATCCAGTCGAGCAGGTGGCGCAGCAGCGCCGTGCGGTCGGACGCCTCGCCGGCCTGCCAGGCCTTGGAGACGAGCGGCCGGCGCCCGGCATCCTTGGCCTCGAAGACCGGGGCGGTGCCGATGCCGGAGATCTGGCCATTGACGGCGACCGCCGGGTCGCCCTGCCCGCTGTCGCGGAACAGCGTGAACTTCAGGCTCGACGAGCCGGCGTTGATGACGAGGATGGCCTTGCTGTTCGAAGCGCTCATGGCCCGCCCTCCCCTCACTCGGCGGCCGGGGCGGCGCCACGGCGGCGCGCGGCGGCCGACAGCACCGCTACGGCGCAGGAGGCGAGACGGGTGCGCACGTTGTCGGCGCGGCTGGTCAGGATGATCGGCACGCGGGCGCCGAGCACGATGCCGGCGGCGTCGGCGTGGGCCAGGAAGGAGAGCTGCTTGGCCAGCATGTTGCCGGCCTCCAGGTCGGGAACCAGCAGGATGTCGGCCTTGCCCGACACGTCCGACGTGATGCCCTTGGTGATCGCCGCCTCGCGGCTGATCGCGTTGTCGAAGGCCAGCGGGCCGTCGAGGATGCCGCCGGTGATCTGGCCGCGGTCGGCCATCTTGCACAGCGCCGCCGCCTCCAGCGTCGAGGCGATCTTCGGGTTCACCGTCTCGACCGCCGACAGGATGGCGACGCGCGGCACGTCCACGCCCAGGACCTTGGCCAGATCGATGGCGTTCTGGACGATGTGGACCTTGTCCTCCAGCGTCGGGTAGATGTTGATCGCCGCGTCGGTGATCAGCAGCGGCCGCGGGTAGGTCGGCACGTTCATCACGAAGACGTGGCTCAGGCGGCGGCCGGTGCGCAGGCCGGTCTCCTTGCGGACGACCTCGCCCATCAGCTCGTCGGTGTGCAGCGAGCCCTTCATCACCGCCTCGACCTCGCCGGTGCGGGCCAGACGGACTCCGGTCTCGGCCGAGGCGTGGCTGTGCGCCGCGTCGACGATGCGGAAGCGGGCGATGTTCAGGCCGTAGGTCTCGGCCAGCGAGCGGATCTTGGATTCCGGCCCGACCAGCACCGGGTCGATCAGGTTGGCCTCGGCGGCCTCGACGGCGCCGCGCAGCGAGCTTTCGTCGCAGGGATGCACGACGGCGGTCGGCACCGGCGGCAGCGCCTCGCACTTCTTCAGCATCAGCTCGTGGCCGTCATGCCGGATGACCTGCACCTGCGGCAGCTCGGCGGCGGCCAGCACCACCTTCTCGGTCGGGGCGACGACCTCGGCCGTGCCGGAGATGATGGTCCTGGCATCCTGGTTGGTGACGACGCAGTCGAACAGCACCGTCTTGCGCGCCTCGTCCTTCGACGCGGCGGTCACGGTCACGGTCACGACGTCGCCCAGCAGGACGCGGTGGTGGAAGCGCAGATCCTGGCCGGCATAGACCGTCCCCGGCCCCGGCAGCAGCGTGCCCAGCACCGCCGAGACCAGCGAGGCGGACCACATGCTGTGGCCGACCACCAGATGGTCGGCGGCGTAGTTCTCGTCCAGGTGGGAGGGGTTCAGGTCACCGGACACCGTGGCGAACAGCTCGATGTCGGACATGGTCAGGCGGCGCGACAGGCTGGCCTGCTGACCGATGCGGATTTCGTCGAACGTGATGTTTTCGATCATGGTGCTGCCGTTGTTGCCGTTCTGCGCGGTGCCGCTGCGGCCGTACAGGTCGGACGCGAAGGCGGCGGTGGCGGTGTCCATCTCAAGCTCCTCACAAGGATCGCGGCGCCGGAGCCCTGGTTTCCCGGTCCGGTTCTGGGCCGTGTCCTCCCGATTCCGGTTCCTTCGCTCACGGGAAGGCCGGAACCTTTCTTCGTTCATTCCTTCACACCCGAAGCAAAAACGACCCAAAAGGCGCTCAAGCATTGCCGCGGGTGCGACGGCAAAGCTCTTCGGGCGCCAGAAATACCGCGGTGCACGCCGCACCCCAATGACCTATGTCAAAAGACTGCACTAAGCTCTTGTTACAATGAGGTTACTGGGTTCTTTTCGGAACAGTGAGCGTGTGCAGCATAGCGGAAACTTGCACGTCCGGACTCAAGAAATCTCCGGCGGCAGCGGCATTGCCACGATTTTGCGGCGCGTCACGGACAATCGGCGGACGCCCCGGACTCCGGCTTCAGACCATCGACTCCACCTGGAGGACGAGCGGCACGCTGACGGCGAACACCGTGCCGCGCCCGATGCGGGACCGCACCGTCACCGGGTGGTCGAGAATCTGCGCGGTGCGGCGAACGATGGACAGCCCCAGCCCCAGCCCGCCGGCGCTGTCGCGCTGGTCGGTGCCGCAGCGGTAGAAATCCTCGAAGATGGCGGTCATCTGGTCGTCGGGAATTCCGGGGCCGGTGTCCCACACCTCGACCAGCAGCCGGTCGCCGCGCCGCCGGCAGCCCATCAGGATGCGCCCCTGCTCGGTGTAGCGGAGCGCGTTGACCAGCAGGTTGCGCAGCATCCGCTCCAGCAGGATCGGGTCGCTGCGCACCCGCGCCGAGGAGGGCACCATGCGCAGGCTCAGGCCACGGTCCAGCGCCTGGTCGGCGATCTCCGTCGCCAGCCGGGAGGTGATGTCGTGGATGTCGAACTCGACCACCCGCGGGGTGACGTTGCCCATCTCCAGCGCCGAGGTGTCGAGCAGGGCCGAGAGCAGCGCGTTGCCGGCGGCCAGCGCCTCCCCCAGCTTGGCGCCGATCTCCCGTTGCTGGGGCGTGGTCAGCTTGCTGAGCAGGATGTGGTGGAACAGGCTCATCGCCTGGAAGGGCTGGCGCAGGTCGTGGCTCGCCGCCGCGAGGAAGCGGGACTTCGCCTGGTTCGCCCTTTCCGCCTCGGCCTGGGCGTCGGCCATGGCCTGGCGGATGTCCGCCGCCTCCGTCACGTCGATGGCCGCGCAGATGACGCCGGAGACCTCGCCCGTCTCGTCGCGCATCGGCTCGACGCTGAGGTCGAAGACGTGCCGGTGTCCGTGGACGGTCACCTGGACCTCCCGCCGCGCCCCGACGCCGGTGTCGAGGACCGGCCGCTTGATGCCGTCGAGCAGCGCGCCCAGTTCCGGCCCGTAGAGGTCGGCGTGGCTACGGCCGATGGAATCCTCCGGCGGGTGGGTGGCCTGCGGGCTGTAGACCCATTGGTAACGCAGGTTGCGGTCCTGGCTGAACAGCGCCACCCGCGAGTGACGGAGCGCGAGGCGGAAGCGCTCCTCGCTCTCGCGCAGCGCGCGCGACATGGCGGCGCGGGCGCGGGCCTCCTCCTGCAACAGGCGCTTGGAACGCGCCTCCCACCGGAGATAGGCGGCCAGACCGGCGGTGGCCAGCAGCCCGGCGATCAGCGCCATCCAGGCGAGCCGGTCGCGCGGATCGGCCAGCGGCGACGGATGCGGCACCAGCACAAGCCGCCAGGATTCGGAGCCGAAGCCAACCCGGCGCTCGATCGCCGGGGTTCCGGCCAGCTCCGCTTCCGGCAGGGCATGAAACGCCTCGCCGGGCTCCCGCCCCCCCGCCTGGACCGCCAGGATGCGCGGGCCTCGGGTGGTCCGCTCGTCGACGAGATAGGCATCGCCGGCGCTCAGCCCGACATGCGCGGCGGCCTCCCGCAGCAGGTGATCCAGGCGGAAGGTCGCCCAGAGAAAGCCGATGAGCGCGCCGCAACGGTCGCCCCCCTCCTCCGGCCGGCCCTCCAGGGTCTGGGCGGCCGGGGAATCGGTGCCGCGCGCATAGACCGGCAGGACGAGAGCGGTGGTGTCGGCCGGATGGTCGTCGCCAGGATTTGCCTGTTCGGCGGGCCGCTCGCCGGCGGATGGCTCATCGGCGGACGGCTCACCGGCGGACGGCCCGTTGGTCACAACCAGCGATCCCGACCGGCAGGCTTGTGCCAACAGTTCCGCGCGATCGGGCTCCGCCGCGATGTCGAGCCCGATCAGGCGGTCGCCGAACTGGCGCGGCTGGACCAGCGCCGTGACGAACAGGTCGCGGCCCGTCACGGCGGTTCCGCCCGCCGGGACCCGGCGCGCCCAGGCCACGGCGCCCAGACTGGGATACAGGGGAAGCAGCGGCTCGGCCGCCATGGCGAAGCCGTCCGGTGTCATCGCCGCCGGACCGGCCAATGGTCCGCTCAGCGCCCGCAGCAGCAGCGCGTGACGGTCGAGCCGTTCCTTGAACGCGTCATGGAGTTGTGCCGCCTGACTCTCGACCAGAGCACGTTCGACGGCACGCGAGGTCTCGCGGATCTGGACGAAGGCCGCCAGCGACACCAGGACACCGGCAATCACCAACGCCGGCACCACCAGCGCGCCTCCCTCAGCCCACCCCGCCATTGGTGCCATGCCGCCCCCGCACCCCGTCGTCACGTCCCCACCCCTGGGGATGACCGCGACGAAGCTGCCCAGAACGACTATAGCAAACCCAAAGCAAACTTACTCAGTTGAAAACACTTTCTTCCTCCGAAAGAGAGTGGAACGTTCCAAAATCAGCCAGAAAAGCAACGAACCCCGAAGAACATCTTCAATGTCAATGTCGATATCTGTCGGATCTCACGTCGCAATGTTACAGGGAAGACATTTAAGATCTGGAGGAAAAGCCCGGCCGGAGATTTACGTTATCATGGTCTCGCGAGCCAAGAGGCGCGAAACGGCGGCGCGAAGCGCGAGCGGGGCAATCGGCTTGTGCAGCAGGGGATAACCGGACAGGCGCGCCTCCCTCAGCCGCTTGGGATCGGTGTCGCCGGTCAGGATCATCCCCGGCACCGGCTGGCCGAGCGCCTGGACGATCTGGCGGATGGCGACGATGCCGTTCGCCGTTCCCTTCAACCGCAGGTCGGAGATGATCAGGTCGGGCGCCTGCGGCGCGGTCCCGAGCCGGTCGAGGGCGCTGTCGCAGGATTCGGCGGCGAGCACGGTGCATCCCCACTGGCCCAGCAGCGCCTCCAGGGCGGCGAGCACCATCGGATCGTCCTCGATCACCAGGACGCGGGTCCGGTCGAGGTCGGACGTGTCCGCGTCCATCCGGGGCGCCGGGCTGAAACTCCGCCCCACCCCCTCCCCGTCGGCGGCGCGGGGCACGGTGACGCTGAAGAGCGTGCCCCGCTTCTCGATGGACCGCACCTCCAGCGACAGGCCCAGCTTGCGGGCCAGCCCGCGCGCCAGGGTCAGGCCGAGGCCGAGCGCGCCATGCCCGTAGCCGCCCGGCCCGGCCAGTTCGGTGCGCAGGGCGTCGAGCTGGCGGGGCGCCAGCCCGCGTCCGGTGTCCCACACCTCGATGCGCAGGAAATCGCCGCGCGGCCGGCAACCGACCACCACCCGCCCCTGCGGCGTGTGGCGCAGCGCGTTGGCGACCAGCCCGTGCAACAGCCGCTCCAGCAACGAGCCGTCGGTGCGGACGACGCCCGAGCAGGGCATGACCGTGAAGCGCACCCCGCGCTCGGCGAAGCGAGGCGCCACGTCGAGCGCCAGCCGCATCAGCACGCCGTTGATCGCGTGGGGCCGGATGTCGGGTTCGATCAGCCCGGCCTCCAGCCGCGCCAGATCGAAATGCCCATCGACCATGCCGCGCATCGATTCCACCGCCTGCGCCATCGACCGCAGCAGATCGCGCGAGGCGCGATCCGCCGCCACCCGGCCGTCGAGCGTCCCGATCAGCAGCGACAAGGCGGCGAGCGGCTGCCGCAGATCGTGGCTCGCCGCGGCGAACAGCCGGCCCGACAGGTCGCCGGACGGCGGGGAAGCCGTCTGGCCGCCCCCCTGGCCGACCATGCGCAGGAAACCGCCGTCGGCCAGCGGACGGTCGACACACGCCAAGCCCTCGAACAGGGGGTCCAGATCCGCCAGCGCGGCGCCCGCAGCCAGACGGCCGCCGGCGCCCGGAAGCGCCGCGATGCCCGGCGTCCAGTTCCGCAGCCGGCCGGCGGCGTCGAACACCAGGGAATGGCCGGCGCCCGCCGGCCTGTTCGAGGCTTCCCCGCCGGCTTGGCCGGCATCGTTCTGGCTGCCGCTCTCGGTCACGGTCGCACCCTGTCCTTCTGCCGCCGAGTACTGAACAGTAGGAGTCGCCCAAGCCCCTGAGAAGCCATCCATTCGTTAGACCGGGCACAAAGGGGCGCCATTCCTGGCCTCCGGGATGCATACTATTTTATTAAATTATCCGGCAATCGCCTTTCCGTCAAAACCCTGTCGCAATTCGACAAATATTCGTACGCCTGCGCGAAACCCGCCTTTATCGATTCTTAGGAATGCTGCGCAACCATTCCCGGATGGATATTGGCGCGCAGGCATGGCTGAGGGGGCACCCTTCCGGCAACCGGGGCACCGGGAGCGGGATCGCCGACGCTCCGCCGCTTCTCGACTTGGCTTCCCTGTCGTCGCCCCTGCCGGCCGCGCTGCTCGCCCTGCTGCCCGACGCCGTCGCCGCCTTCGCGGCACTTCGCGACCCCGATGGGACGATCGCCGATTTCGAATGGCAAGCCGCCAACCCGGCGGCGGAATCCCTGTTCGGACAGGGGCCGCTCGCCGGCCTGCGTCTGCGCGCCGACGGGATGGACAACCACTGTCCGGGACTGTTCGCCGCGCTCGCCGCCGCGCTGGACGGGCCGCTGACCCGGACGCTCGACGCCTGCGCCGGTGCCCATCCCAGCGCCCATGCCGGTCCCGGCGCCGGAAAGGGCGACGGGCGGAACGCCCCGCCGCGCACCCGCTGGCGGCTGTCCGCCTCGCCCTTTCCCGGCGGGGTCTGCGCCACGCTGGCCGACCTCGGCCCCGGCGCCCCGTCGATGGCGGAAGCGCTGGCGGCGGCGCTGGAGCACAGCGCGGAAAGCTTCGCGCTGTTCGACTCCGCCGACCGTCTGGTCCACGCCACCAGCCGGCTGAAGCGCTTCCTGCCGGAACTGGCGGACCTGCTGGTTCCCGGCGTGCCGTTCGAGGCGCTGGTGCGCCGCGCCGCCCGGACCGACGCCGACCTGCCGTCCGACGCGGAGCGGGAACTGTGGGTCGAGGCCCGGCTGGCCCACCACCGCCGTTCGGACAAGCCCTTCACCCTGCGGGCGCGGGACGGGCGCTGCCTGCTGGTCAGCGAGCACGCGGTGCCGGACGACGGCGTCCTGGTGATCTACGCCGACGTCACGCCGATGAAGCGGAACGAGGAAAGCATCCGCATCCGCGAGGCCGAGGCCCGCGCCGCCCACCGCGAGGCCGAGCGGGCCAGCCGCGCCAAGAGCGAGTTCCTCGCCCAGATGAGCCACGAGCTGCGCACGCCGCTGAACGCCGTCCTGGGCTTCGCCGAGCTTCTGATGACGGAAACCTTCGGTCCGCTCGGCAACCCGCGCTATCTCAGCTACGCCACCGACATCCACGACAGCGGCACCCATCTGCTGGCGCTGATCAACGACATCCTCGACCTGTCGCGCATCGAGGCCGGACGGCTGCAATTGTCGGACGAGGGGGTGGACCTGCCCTTCGTGACCGCCCAGGTCCTGACGATGCTGCGCAAGACGGCGGCGGACAAGCGCATCGCGCTGACCACCGACATCGCCGGCGATCTGCCGATGCTGCTGGGCGACGCGCGGGCAACCCGCCAGATGCTGCTCAACCTGCTGTCCAACGCGGTGAAATTCACGCCGGATGGCGGGCAGGTGATGATGACGGCGGCGCTGATGCCGGACGGCGGCATCGGCGTCATGGTGGCCGACACCGGCGTCGGGATCGCCGCCGCCGATCTGTCCCGCGTGCTGGAGCCGTTCGAGCGCGCCGACGCCACCATCGCCCGCAACGTCGGCGAGGGCACCGGCCTCGGCCTGCCGATCGTCAAGCGCCTGATCGAGCTGCATGGCGGCCGGCTGGAGATGGCCAGCGAGCCGGGCGTCGGAACCTCGGCCGTGCTGACCTTCCCGGCGGCGCGCAGCCTGCCCCGCAGGCTGTGCCCGCCCCTGCCGGTCGCGGCACGCCCGGCCGGCTGACGCGTCACCGGCTGGCGCGCTCCATTTTTGCCCCTTGGCGGGACCGGCGGAAGCGGGCATTCTGCCGCGATGTTCCTGAACCGTTCCGGCAATCCCCACCCATGACCGACCTTGCGACCGGGATCGGCGCGACCGGGATCGGCGCGACCGGAATCGACGACGACGCCGGCTCGCCCGCCGGCGGCGCGGTGCCCATCTTCCGGGGCGTGCGCCGGGCGCTCGCCCAGCGCGGATTCGCCAGCCTGACCGAGTTCCGCCTCGCCTGCGGGCGGCGCGCCGACGTGCTGGCGATGGACGAATCCGGCACCGTCGTCATCGTCGAGGTGAAGAGCGGGGTGCCCGACTTCCGCTCCGACCAGAAATGGCCGGAATACCGGGAATGGTGCGACGCCTTCTATTTCGCGGTGGACGACGCCTTCCCGACCGAACTGATCCCCGAGGAGTGCGGCCTGATGGTCGCCGACGCCTATGGCGCCGAGGTGCTGCGCGAGGCGCCGCTCCTGAAGCTGGCCCCCGCCCGCCGCAAGACCCTGATCCTGCGCGCCGCCCTGGCCGGAGCCGGCCGGCTGCACCGCATCGAGGACCCGATGTTCGTCCAGGCGCCGCCCATCGTCTGAACGCCCATCGTCTGAACGCCATCGCCCGAAGGCTCATCGCGCCGCCTTCGCCATGTGTGAGCGTGCGCAGCATCCGTCCGATGCGCGCGGCGCGCGAAACGGCTAGACTGACGGCTCTGGTCCTGCCGGCTCCGGTTCCGGCGGCCCCGAAGACGGAGCGAGCATGCAAGCGAACGCAGCGACGGCCCTCCCTTCCCTGCGCATCCTGCTGGCGGAGGACGAGGTGGTGAACCGCATGGCGGCCACCGCCCTGCTGCGCCGGGCCGGCCACGCGGTGGTCGTGGTGGAGGACGGGCCGGCGGCCCTGTCGGCCGCGACCGACGGGACGGTCTTCGACCTCGTCCTGATGGATCTCCGCCTTCCCGGCCTCGACGGCGACGAGGTGGTGCGGCAACTGCGGGCCCGGCCGGCGGCCGCCGCGGCGGCGCCCCCGCGCATCCTGATGCTGACCGCCAGCGCCGCGCCGGACGGGCTGGAGCGCTGCCGGAGCTGCGGGGCCGACGGTGTCCTGACCAAGCCTCTGCGACTCGACGCCCTGGAGGCCGCCCTGCGCGACGGCACGGCGGACTCCCCCGCTCCGCAGGCCGGCGGCGGCGCGTTCGACGAAAGCGCCATCGGCCAGATGCGCGACCTGCTGCCCGCCGACCGCGTCGCCCTTCTGATCGGACGGACGGCGGCGACCCTGCGGGACTACCGCGTCAGCCTGGACGCCGCCTGGGCCACGGGCGACCGTGCGGCGGCCAGCATGATGGCGCACAAGCTGGCGGGGGTGTCGGGACAATATGGCTGCGTCGCCCTGCGCCGGGCCGCGCAGGCGTTGGAAGCGGCGGTGGAGCGCGGGGACGACCCAGCGGCGCTCGACGCGGCGTTGCGGACGCTCGACTCGGCCTACGGCCCGGCCCTGGCCTATCTGGACGCGCAGGCCGGCCGATAAGGGCGATGCCCGGTTACGACTTGTCGTTGGGCGAGACCGCGACGCAGCGGTGGCCGCTCTTGGTCAGCGTGGCGCAGGCCTGCCGCGCCGTCTTCTCGTCCAGACCGACCATGCGGGCGCGGTAGAGGGTGTCCTTGCCGTTCTTGACCTCGACCACCGCGTTGCGGGCGCCGCGCAGCAGGAACGGCGCCTGCTTGGAGGCCTGGGCCAGCGCCTTCTGGCCGGCGGCCCGCGTGGAGAAGGCACCGACCTGGATGCCCCACTTGTCGCCGCTCTTGCCCGCCCCGGAGGCGGCCGGGGCGACGGGCGCCGCCGACGGCGCGGAGGCCTTCTGCACCGCCGCCGCCGCCTTGCGGACCGGCAGCTTGCCCTTCACCACGGGTTCGTCGTCGTCGTCCCCCTCGGCCTCGGGCTGGCTCCTGGGACGCTCGACGCTGGCGATCTGCGGTCCGTCCTCGCGCCCGCGGTTGGGCTTGCCGAAGGCCTGGTCGAGCAACGCTTCCATCCGGTTGTCGCGCGACACCGCCGACTTGCCGCCCATCACCACCCCGACCAGCCGGCGCCCGTCGCGGGCGGCCGAGGCGGCGAGGTTGAAGCCCGAGGCGATCGTGTAGCCGGTCTTGATGCCGTCCATGCCCTCGTAACGGGACATCAGACGGTTGTGGTTGGGCTGCGGCCGGCCGCCATAGACGAAGCTGCGGCGGCTGAAATAGGGGTAGTATTTCGGGTGGTCGTCCAGCATCGCGCGCGACAGGATCGAGAAGTCGCGGGCGGTGGTCACCTGCTCCATGTTCGGCAGGCCGGACGCGTTGCGGAACACGGTGCGGCGCATGCCCAGCTCGCGCGCCTTGCGGGTCATCATCTCGGCGAAGCGGGTCTCGGTGCCGCCCAGCGCCTCGGCCAGCACGACGGCGGCGTCGTTGGCCGACTTGGTGACGAGGCCGAGGATGGCCGTCTCCACCCGCAGCGTCGAACCCGCGCGCAGGCCCAGCTTGGTCGGCGACATGCTCTCCGCCCAGGACGACACCGGCAGCGCCTGGTCCAGCGTCAGCCGCCCGTCGTCCAGCGCGTCGAAGGTCAGGTAGAGCGTCATCATCTTGGTCAGCGACGCCGGGTGGGTGATGGCGTCGGCGTCCTGCTCGTGCAGGACCTCGCCGGTGCGGGCGTCGACGACGATCGACGCCGCCTTGGCGGCCAACGCCTCCGTCGAGGTCAGCGCAGACGCCAGCAGGGTCCCCGAAAGAGCGGCGACGGCGAACAGGGTCCGCGTCAAACGCCTCGCGCTCCGCTCCCCCTCCGTCTCCACCGCACGAAAAGCGAATGGAAACAGTCCGGTACGAACGGTGCTGCGCGTTACTGTCATGATGGCCCCGCCAAAGGCTAATATTTGCCGCTTGGTTCAATGGTAAATTCGTGCCAAATCAGTGTCTAGCAGGAATTCGTTAATTTCTTGCTTTGGCTTTTCGGCCGGTCTGTGACCAAAATGGGGGGAGGACCCGGCCAGACGGGCTAAGCCTGGACCGGCGGAGCCCGGCCGGCGTTCCCGTTCCGGCGCCGCGGGACGACGCCGGCCGATCACGTATCAGACGCCGCTCAGGTGAGGCAAGAGACGATGAGCCGCACGCACAGCCGCTTCCGCCGCCATGGCCTCCCCGGCGTCCTCACCCGCCTCCCCGCCGGTCCGGCGGCCGCCCTGCTGGCCGGCGCGCTGGCGCTGGCCGGCTGCGCCGCCGTCGGCCCGGCCGACAACCCGGTCGCCCGCAAGCTGACCTGGTTCAGCTACCTGAACGGCGACGATCTGCGGGTCGCCTGCGGCAAGCCCGGCGCCGACCGTTTCCGCATGGTGTTCAACGCCGACTACAACCGGCACGTCCGCACCTACGACATCACCGGCGACCCGGCCGAGGACGGCGGCGGCGCCAAGGTCGAGGCCCGCGTGATCGAGGCGACCGACCTCGCCCGGCTGACGCCGCTCGATCCGCTGTCCGCCGCGCGCGGCCACACGGCGACGGTGCGGTTGAACCCGGACCAGTTCGCCAGCTTCATCGGCCGGCTGCGCGACACCGGCGCCTTCGATCCGCCGCCGGACGGGCTGCGCCTGTCCTCGAACGGGATCTACTGGCTGATCAACGGCTGCCGGGGCGGGCAATGGTTCTTCTCCGCCCATCCCTACCCGTCGGGCCGCTTCACGGACGTGCGCTTCCTGGAGCCGATGCGGGCGCTGGACGGCACCGGCATCCCCTC
This sequence comes from Azospirillum agricola, assembly GCF_017876095.1. Classification (GTDB taxonomy): domain Bacteria; phylum Pseudomonadota; class Alphaproteobacteria; order Azospirillales; family Azospirillaceae; genus Azospirillum; species Azospirillum agricola. The sequence continues at coordinate 154,909 of NZ_JAGINM010000013.1, read as the reverse complement.
CCTGCCCCCGTTGCCCGCCCTGCCGAGCCCGGCGGACGCGCCGCGCGGCCTGCCCCCCGCCGGGGAGCGGGCGGAGGGCGGCGTCCATTTCGAGGTGGAGGTGGCCGACGGCGGCCTCGTCGGGCCGACCCGCCCCTTCGGGGCCTGGCTCGACGGGCCGCTCGCCAACCTGTTCAGACGCTGAGGCCGCCGGTCAGACCTTTTCCTCGCCGTGCACGCGCAGGACATCGGGGACCAGCGTCTCGACCCAGGGGCCGTCCGGCATGCGGCGGGCCAGTTCGGTGATGTTGCGGTTCCACCACTGGCGCTGCTCGCCGAGATCGTCGTAGTCGTAGTTCGACTGGCGCCAGGTCCGCTGCTCGGCGTGGTAGGACACCATGTCGATGGGGAAGCCGACGTCGTTGGTCGAGAAGCGCGTGCTGTCGAAGGACAGGTAGGCCAGCTTCAGCGCCGTCTGCATGTCGGTGTTGTAGGACAGCGCGCGGTCGAGGATCGGCTTGCCGTAGGCGGTGGCGCCGATCGACAGGTAGGGCGTGCGCTCGTCCACCTCGATCCAGTTGCCCTCCGGATAGACCAGGAACATGTAGGGCTCGCGGTCCTCGGCGAGCTGCCCGCCGATGATGGCGTGCAGGTTGAAATGCAGCTTGGACGCCTCCAGCGACTCCCGGTCCTCGGCCGCGACCTGCCGCAGGCAGGCGGTGAAGGCCGACACCGCGTCGAGCATGGTCGGGTAGCATTCGCCCCGGCGCTTGCCCATGTCGCGGCGCAGATAGGCCAGAGTCTTGTCGCGCACGCTGCGCAGGCCGGAGTTCATGATGAAGAAGCGGTCGCCGCCGCTGCCCATCATCGTCACCTTGCGGGCCGACGAGAGCTGGGAACCGCTGGTGATGCGGCCGTCCGACAGGCCGATGAGCCCGTCGCGTGTCTTGATGCCGAGGCAGTAGGTCATGGGAGCGTCCCGGTTGAGCGGCCTGGGTGGAGGATTCTGTCTTTAGGATGCGGCGCTTCGACGCGCCGCTTCTGACCATTGGCCGAAGCGCGTTTTGCGCATGGCGACGCTACACTTGTCGCATATCCGGTAAAGCCTTCGTTAAGGAATAAAGGCAGGGCGACCCGGAGGACGGGGGGTTTCCCGCGCGACGGGAATTGTGCATCGCATCCAAGCGCCCCTTGACTCCCGCCGCCTGCTCGCATAGTTTGCTCATATTGCAGTGCAGCATTTCCTGGGCCTCACGTTGGTTCAGGGATTTGAAAAACCGCTGCCGGCAGGCTTCGCGACCCGCTTCCTGCGGCCGGAGCCACACCCCGGAACCGCGGGGCCGGCATCAGCCCAGGAAGGAACGCGCGTCATGACCAAGTTTTCGCCGAAGTCCATCGAGACCGTCACCGCCCAGGCCAAGGAGCAGTACGAGGGCTTCGTGAAGGCCGGGCAGGAGCAGACCGTCAAGCAGTTCGAGCAGACCGCCACGGTCGCCAAGGAGCAGTTCGACAAGGCCGCCAGCCAGTTGCTGAAGAGCTACGAGGACATCCAGGCCGCCAACAAGGCGACCGTCGCCGCCCTGGTCGAGAGCGGGAGCATCGCCGCCAAGGGCGCCGAGGATCTGAGCCGCGAGTTCGTCGCCTACAGCCAGTCGGCGCTCGACAAGTCGATCACCACCGGCAAGGCCCTGCTGACCGCCAAGAGCCTGCAAGAGGTGGTCGAGCTGCAAAACAGCTTCTTCAAGTCCAGCTTCGATTCGCTGGTCGCCGAGGCCAGCCGCATCCAGGAACTGTCGGTGAAGGTCACCAACGAGGCGCTGGCCCCGTTGAACGCCCGCGTGACCGCCACCGTCGAGACCCTCTCCAAGCCGCTCGCCGCCTGACATCCTGGCAGGTGACTGGCAGCGCCCGAGCGGCCCGCAAGGCCCGGCGACCATCCCCATGGTCGCCGGGCCTTGTCCGTTCGAGTCATCCCTTCCGCGTGCGGGAGGGGCACCCGGAAGAGGCGCCCACTCGCCTTTAGATTTTTGTGCAGCGCAAAAAATTCTCTTTGACAAGCACCGGCCACCTGCCTTAATAATAGGCTATGTTGCATTGCAGCATATCTCGGGCGCCCGCCCTCAACCGGGGTCCGAGGGACTCAACCCACTCCGCGCCCGGTTGCCGCATCGTCGGGGCCGCGCGGTTGACCCCTGAGAGAGCGCGAGGAGCATAGCCATGTCCGACAAGTTCGCCGCCGCCACCAAGACCATCGAAGACGCCGTCTCGACCGCCAAGCAGAATCTGGAAGGCCTCGTCAAGGCCCAGCAGGAGCAGGTCGAGAAGGCCTCGGCCAAGATCCTGAAGAGCTACGACGATCTGTCCACCCTGACCAAGGGCAACGTCGACGCCGTCGTGAAGTCCGGCACCATCGTCGCCAAGGGCGCCGAGGAGGCCGGCAAGCAGGTCGCCGCCTTCACCCAGTCCTCGCTGGAGAAGAGCGTGTCGACCGGCAAGGCCCTGCTGGCCGTCAAGACCATCCAGGAACTGGTCGAGTTGCAGAACGCCTACGCCAAGGCCAGCTTCGACGCCTTCGTCGCCGAGACCACCAAGCTCCAGGAGCTGTCGGTCAAGATCGCCAACGAGGCGCTGGCGCCGCTGAGCGAGCGTGTCAACCTGACGGTCGGCACCCTCTCCAAGCCGGCCGCCGCCTGAACGTCGTCCGCGAAGCTTCCGTTCGGGAACAGCCCGGCAGCCCTCACGGGTTGCCGGGTTTTTTCTTTTCCACCCAACCGCGCATGCACCGCCTGCGGCACCCGCACAAGGGATTAGGGCTTCCGGCAATTGTGCGCCGCCCCTCTCCGTTGTCTCCTATTCGGAGGTACGACGGGGATCGCCGCTTCGAAGGAGGCTCTCCCAAATGGAGAGCATCCGCAAACGGCCCCTTCCCTCGGCGCCCGGATTGCCCATATCATCCTTATAGACAGTGCATCGCGATGACATTTGATTGAGACCATGGCCGATTCCGACAAGCACGGCAACGAGGGCACCAACAGCGGCGTGGTCATCAAGACCAAGCCGAAGACCAAGAAGCCGTCGATGTACAAGGTCTTGATGCTGAACGACGACTACACTCCGATGGAGTTCGTCGTTCTGGTACTCGAACGCTTCTTCAGCAAATCGCGGGAGGAAGCGACCATGATCATGCTGCATGTACACCGGCGGGGTGTGGGGTTGTGCGGCGTGTTCACCTACGAGGTGGCGGAGACGAAAGTCACGCAGGTGATGGACTTCGCGCGCCAGCACCAGCACCCGCTGCAATGCACGCTAGAGAAGGATTAGACCCACACATGCTGTCGCGTAACCTGGAACAGACGCTGCACAGAGCCCTGGCCCACGCGAACGAGCGCAGGCATGAATACGCGACGCTCGAACATCTGCTTCTCGCGTTGACCGAAGACTCCGATGCTACCGCCGTCTTGCGCGCCTGCGGGATCGATTTGGACCGCCTGCGCGCCGAACTGTCGGATTACCTCGACAACGAACTTGCGAACCTTATCACGAACAGGCCCGATGATGCCAAGCCGACGGCTGGTTTCCAGCGGGTGCTGCAACGTGCGGCCATCCACGTCCAGTCGTCGGGGCGTGAGGAGGTGACGGGAGCAAATGTGCTCGTCGCCCTGTTCTCTGAACGCGAGAGCCACGCGGTCTACTTCCTGCAAGAGCAGGAGATGACCCGGTTCGACGCGGTGAACTACATCTCACACGGAATCGCGAAGGCTCCGGGCCGCTCGGAAACAAAGCGTGTCTCGGGCGCTGACGACGAGGCGGCGGCGGAGAAGGTCGTGAAAAAAGGCAGTGAGGCACTCGAGGCTTATTGCGTAAACCTGAACAAGAAGGCCGCCGGCGGGAAGATCGATCCGCTGATCGGGCGGGAGCAGGAGGTCGAGCGGACCATCCAGATCCTGTGCCGGCGCTCGAAGAACAACCCGCTCTACGTCGGCGATCCCGGTGTCGGCAAGACCGCCATCGCCGAGGGGCTGGCCCGCCGCATCGTCCAGAGCGAGGTGCCGGAGGTTCTGCGCAACGCCACCATCTTCGCGCTCGACATGGGCTCGCTGCTGGCCGGCACGCGCTACCGCGGCGACTTCGAGGAACGGCTGAAGGCCGTCGTCTCCGAGCTTGAGGCGACCGAGGGCGCGGTCCTGTTCATCGACGAGATCCACACGGTGATCGGCGCCGGCGCCACCTCGGGCGGCGCCATGGACGCCTCGAACCTGCTGAAGCCGGCGCTTGCCTCGGGCTCGCTGCGCTGCATCGGCTCGACCACCTACAAGGAATACCGCAGCTACTTCGAGAAGGACCGCGCGCTGGTCCGCCGCTTCCAGAAGATCGACGTCAACGAGCCGTCGGTCGAGGACGCGATCAAGATTCTCCAGGGCCTCAAGCCCTATTACGAGAAGCATCACAAGGTCAGCTACACCAACGACGCCATCCGCTCGGCGGTGGAGCTGTCGGCCAAGTACATCGGCGACCGCAAGCTGCCCGACAAGGCGATCGACATCATCGACGAGGTCGGCGCCGCGCAGATGCTGCTGCCGGAGAACAAGCGCCGCAAGAAGATCGGCGTCAAGGACGTGGAGGCGGTGGTCGCCAAGATCGCCCGCATCCCGCCGAAGTCGGTCAGCCGCGACGACAAGGAGACGCTGCTCAACCTTGAACGCGACCTGAAGACCATGGTCTTCGGCCAGAACAAGGCGATCGACAATCTGGTCTCGGCGATCAAGCTGGCGAGAGCCGGCCTGCGCGAGCCGGAGAAGCCGATCGGCAACTACCTGTTCACCGGCCCGACCGGCGTCGGCAAGACCGAGGTGGCCCGCCAGCTCGCCATGACGCTCGGCATCGAGCTGACCCGCTTCGACATGTCGGAGTACATGGAGCGGCACACGGTGTCGCGCCTGATCGGCGCCCCGCCGGGCTATGTCGGCTTCGACCAGGGCGGCATGCTGACCGACGCCATCGACCAGCACCCGCACTGCGTGCTGCTGCTCGACGAGATCGAGAAGGCCCACCCGGATCTGTTCAACATCCTGTTGCAGATCATGGACCATGGGAAGCTGACCGACCACAACGGCAAGATCGTCGACTTCCGCAACGTCATCCTGATCATGACGTCGAACGCCGGCGCGTCGGACATGGCGAAGCCCGCCATCGGCTTCGAGCGCGAGCGCCGGGTCGGCGAGGACGTCGAGGCGGTGGAGAAGCTGTTCACGCCGGAGTTCCGCAACCGGCTGGACGCGATCATCCCCTTCGCCCCGCTGACGCAGGAGGTCATCAACCGCGTCGTCGACAAGTTCATCATGCAGATGGAAGCGCAGTTGGAAGACCGCGGCGTGTCCATCGAACTGAACGACGAAGCGCGCGAGTGGCTGGGCAAGAAGGGTTACGACCCGCTCTACGGCGCCCGTCCGCTCGGCCGGGTGATCCAGGAGTACCTGAAGAAGCCGCTGGCCGAGGAGCTTCTGTTCGGCAAGCTCAGCAAGGGCGGCCTCGTCAAGGTCACGGTGCAGGACGACAAGCCGCACTTCGAGTACGCCGAGGGCAACCGTCCCAAGCGGACCTCGGGCGACGACGACGAGGAAGGGTTGGTCAACGAGATGGCCGAGTAAGTCCGGCCGGATCGCCAAGCTGACGAAAAGGGGGCCCTTGTGGCCCCCTTTTTCTTTGCCCGGCAAGCTGTCCGGACTGGTGTCTTTCGCACCGCACACCGGATGAGCGGCGTTTCCCCCTCCCATCCACCTGCGCTATGGTCGCGGCATGACCGACCCGACCCTGCCCCTCGCCGTCGATACGCCCGCCGCCCCGGCCGCGTTTCCCACGGCCGACGCCCTGCGCATCGCCTTCGCCTGCGCGGACACCGAGGAGGCTCGGACCGCGCGCAACCGGCTGGTCCACCGCTATGGCAACGCGCCGCTGGCCGAGGCCGACGCCATCGTCGCGCTGGGGGGCGACGGCTTCCTGCTGGAGACCCTGCACCGGGCGCTCGCGCTCAACCGGACGCAGCCGGTCCCGGTCTATGGGATGAATCGCGGCTCGGTCGGCTTCCTGCTGAACGCCTACCGCGAGGACGATCTGGCGGAGCGGGTCGCCGCGTCGCAGCATGTGCAACTCCACCCGCTGCGCATGGTCGCCACCCGCGTGAACGGCGAGCGGGTCGAGGCGCTGGGAATCAACGAGGTGTCGCTGCTGCGCGAGACGCGGCAGGCCGCCAAGCTGCGCATCACGGTGGACGGGGTGGTCCGGCTGCCGGAACTGATCTGCGACGGCGCCCTGGTGGCGACCCCGGCCGGCAGCACCGCCTACAACCTGTCGGCGCACGGTCCCATCGTGCCGATGGGGGCCGGGGTGCTGGCGCTGACGCCGATCAGCGCCTTCCGCCCCCGGCGCTGGCGCGGCGCGCTGCTGCCGCACACCGCGACGATCACCTTCGACATCCACGAGGAAGGCAAGCGCCCGGTCAGCGCCGTCGCCGACTTCACCGAGGTGCGCGAGGTCCTGCGGGTGGAGGTCAAGGAGTGCCGCGAGGTGTCCCTGACCCTGCTGTTCGACCAGGAACTGAACTTCGAGGAACGCATCCTGAAGGAGCAGTTCGCGCCGTGACGATGCCGCCCTCTCCCGGTGCGGGAGAGGGCCCATCCCCCTTCCCTACCTCCTCCAGGCGATCAGCCGCCGCGCGGCCTCGGCGATGGTCGACTCCGAACCGGCGAAGCTGAAGCGCAGGAAGCGACGGCCGCGCGCCGGGTCGAAGTCGATGCCCGGCGTGCAGGCGATCCCGGTTTCCTCCAGGATGCGCTTGGCGAAGGCCTCGCTGTCGTCGGTCATGTCCGACACGTCGGCGTAGATGTAGAAGGCGCCGTCGGCCGGAGCGAGCTTGGTGAAGCCGGCCTTGGGCAGTTCCTCCAGCAGCAGCGCGCGGTTGCGGGCGTAGCGGGCGATGTGGCCCTCCAGCTCCTCGGTGCTGTCGAAGGCCGCCACCGCCGACACCTGGCTCAGCGTCGGCGCCGAGATGAACAGATTCTGCGCCAGACACTCGACCGAGCGGATCAGGTCGTCCGGCACCACCATCCAGCCGAGCCGCCAGCCGGTCATCGAGAAGTATTTCGAGAAGCTGTTGACCACCAGCGCCTGCTCGTTCACCTCGGCGGCGGTGACCGCGTCGGTGCCGTAGGTCAGGCCGTGGTAGATCTCGTCCGACACCATGCGCACGCCGTTGGCCTTGCACCAGTCGGACAGCGCGGTCAGTTCCTTGCGGCTCAGCATCGTGCCGGTCGGGTTGGCCGGGCTGGCGACGATCAGCCCCTGCACCGGGCGGTCGAGCCGCTCCAGCAGCTCCACCGTCGGCTGGAAGCGGTGCTCCGGCCCGGTCGGCAGTTCGACCGGCTCGACGCCGATGGCGGTCAGGGTGTGGCGGTAGGCCGGGTAGCTCGGCGAGGCCATCGCCACCCGGTCGCCCGGATCGAAGGCGGCGAGGAAGCCGAGCTGGAACGCCCCCGAGGACCCGGTGGTCACCACCACCCGCCCCTCCGGCACGGCGACTCCGTAACGATCCTTGTACCACTTGGCGATGGCCGCGCGCAGCGGCGGGATGCCCAGCGCGCCGGTGTAGCCCAGCGGATCGGCGCCGACCACGGCGGTCGCCGCCGCCTCCACCACGCGGCGCGGCGCGCCGGTGGAGGGCTGGCCGACCTCCATGTGCAGGACCTCCAGCCCGGCGGCTTCCCGCTCGGCGGCGGCGCGCATCACCTCCATCACGAAGAAGGGGGGAATGGCGCCGCGCTTGGACACTTTCGGCTGTTTGCTCATGATGCTCTGTCTTTTGAAGCTGTGTTGGGACGGGCGTCGAGCCCTCACTCGCGCGGGCGTTCGGTTTCCACCGTCACCGCCAGACCGCCGCCGCGCGGGTCGGTCGCCGGCTGGCAGGCGCGCAGGCCTGTCTCGGTCGACACCTGGCAGGCGACGAAATTCACCCGGCCGGGGCCGGACACCGGGATGGATTCGGCGGTCTGCCACTCCAGCGCCGCCGGCATGGCGACCGACAGCAGGGCCGCCGGGCCGGCCGCCGGGCCGTCGTTGCCGGCCGCCTCCCCCACCCCGGCGAACAGGGTGCGGCCGACGATGGCGTTGGTCACCAGACCCGGCGCGCCGAAGCCGCCGCTCGTCACCGCCTGCGCTCCCAGCAGGCCGGTGCCGGGAATGCCGCGCCCGGTGCCGAAGGGCGCGCCCTGGGTCAGCGCGCAGGCGATGCCGTTCTGGTCCTGGTCGATCACCATCAGGCCGGCACCGGGAACGGCGCTGCCGCTGCCGGTGGCGCCCAGCGCCGTCGCGACGCGGGCGGCGCGCTGGGCCGGCGGCAGATCGGCCGCGGCGTTCCACGCCTGGACCAGCGCCGCGCCCGACTCGGGAAGGTCGGTGTCGGCGAACTGCATCGACACGATGCCGAGCGGCACCGACCGCGTTCCGGCCACGCGCGGCTGGTAGGCGCGCAGGGCCGCCGGGTCGAGCCCGAGCCCCTGGGCGACCGTCGCCGCCAGCGGGCCGCCGTAGAAGGCGCCGACGCCGTTGCGGCGGATGACCGACAGCGTGCCGGCCAGCTCCGGCTGGCTGATCGCCGTTCCCACCGCCGGGACCGCGCCGTTGGGAAGGAAGCGGCGGCGCATCTCCGAATCGGCCGGCAAGCGGCTGCCGAACGCGCCCAGATCCTGCACCAGCGCACGGCTGACACCGGGCGAGAACTGCGCGAGCTGCTCCGCCGGGGCCACCAGCTGTTCCCAGCGCTGGACGCCCAGCGACGCCTGCACGATGTAGAGGCCGCGCAGCAGGCCGGGCATCGCCGCTCCGCCGGTGCCGGCGGCACGCGGCAGGAAATCGACGGTCCGCGCCTCCTTCTTCGCGGCGTCGAAGGTCACGCAGACGCCGCCGCCGGTCAGCCCGACGCGCGACGGCAGGCTGGCCGCCAGCGCCAGCCCCATGGCGGCGGCGGCGTCGCCGGCCCGTCCGCCCTGCGCCAGCACCTCGCGCCCGATGGAGGCCGCGCGCGGTTCGGAGGCGGCGGCGAAACTCTGGATCAGGGCGTCGGTCTTGAACTTGGTGTTGACGCAGCCCGGCAGCAGTGATGCTGCTATGGCAATCGCGCCCCACCGTCGCCAGATTCGTTGGCGAGACTGCCGGCGCGGACGCGCGGGGGTCCGTTCAGAAGAGCCGGAGGTCGTCACGGTGCGCAAGCCCAGCAGGCTGGTTTCGGTCGTCGCCATCGTTTCCGTGTTGGTCGTGTCGCTGGTGTGGGGAGCGCCGCCGGCGGCGGCGCAGCGCCGGTCGGAGATGCAGATTCTCAGCGACGCCGAGACGGAACATATCATCCGCAAGATGGCCCGGCCAATCTTCCAGGCCGCCGGGATCGACCCCGACGCGGTGTCCATCCTGCTGGTCAACGATCCCTCCCTGAACGCCTTCGTCGCCGGCGGCCAGAACATCTTCCTGCACACCGGCCTGATCCAGAGCATCGACGACGTCGGCCAGCTGCTGGGCGTCATCGCCCACGAGACCGGCCACATCTCCGGCGGCCATCTGGTGCGCGGCGCCGACGCGATGGAGAACGCCTTCCTGTCCTCGCTGATCGGCATGGGACTCGGCATCGTCGGCGGCGTCGCCTCGCGCAACGCCGGGGCCGGGGCCGCCGGCGTCATGCTGGGCCAGCATCTGGCCGAACGCAACCTGCTGTCCTTCTCGCGCAGCCAGGAGGCGTCGGCCGACCAGGCCGGCCTGTCCTTCCTGGAACAGTCGGGCATGTCGGCGAACGGCATGCTGACCTTCCTGGAAAAGCTGGGGGTCGGCGAGCCGCTGCTGAACGACCGCGACGCCGGCTACCGCCTGACCCACCCGCTGACCCGCGAGCGCGTCGAGGCGGTGCGCGCCTTCGTCGAGCGCTCCCGCTACGCCAGAACGCCGACCCCGGCCACGATGAACGACGATTTCCGCCGCATCCAGGCCAAGCTGAACGGCTATCTCGACCCGGCCGGAACGCTGCGGCGCTACAAGGCCGACGACCGCTCGGTGGTGGCCCGCTACGGCCGCGCCTACGCCTATTTCCGCCAGGGCGACGTGAAGCAGGCGGGTCCGCTGGTCGATGGGCTGATCGCCGAGGATCCGCGCAACCCCTACCTGCACGAGATGAAGGGCGACCTGATGTTGCAGACCGGCCGCGCGCCGGAAGCGGTGGCGCCCTACCGCAAGGCGATCGAGCTGGCGGGGGTGGAGGCCGGGACGATCCGCGTCTCCCTCGCCCACTCCCTGCTGGAGCAGCACGACCCCCGGCTGGCCGACGAGGCGCTGAAGAACCTACAGATCGCCTCCAAGTCCCAGGCGCAGTCGGCCTTCCTGTGGCGGCTGACCGCGCAGGCCTGGAGCATGAAGAACAACCCCGGCATGCTGGCCTACGCGACGGCGGAGGAGGCCCTGGCGCGCGGCGACCTGCCGATGGCCAAGGCCAACGCGGAGCGCGCGGAAAAGCTGCTGCCCGCCGGCTCGCCCGGCTGGCTGCGCGCCCAGGACATCCGTGGGCAGACCGGCGGCCGGGACAAGCCGAACTGACCCACCCGGTCCCGTCACCCGCCCAGCCGCGTCCGATAGGGGCTTGTCCCGCCCCGATTGTCGGTCCAGTGTGACAGCCTTCCCGTTCTCCGGAGACCCTTCACCATGCCGCTGTTCCGTTCCGCCCTGCTCGCCCTGCCCGTCATGGCGATGGCCTTCTCGCCCGCGGCGATGGCGCAATCGCAGCCGGCGGCCATGGACGACGCCCAGCGCACCGCCATCGAGACCGTGGTGCGCGACTATCTGATGAAGAATCCGGAGATCATCCTCCAGGCCGTCGAGGCGCTCCAGCAGCGCGAGAAGCTGGCCGAAGCCGAGCGCGCCAAGAAGGCGCTGGCCGACAACCAGAAGGCTCTGACCCGCAACCCCGCCGATCCGGTCGCCGGCAACCCGCAGGGCGACGTCACGGTGGTCGAGTTCTTCGACTACCAGTGCGGCTACTGCAAGGCGGTGCAGGCCGACACCGAGCGCCTGATCAAGGACGACCCCAAGCTGCGCTTCGTCTTCAAGGAACTGCCGATCCTCGGGCCGGCGTCGGTGATCGCCTCGAAGGCGGCGCTGGCGGCGCGCGCGCAGGGCAAGTACCTGGAGTTCCACAACGCGCTGATGGCCCAGCGCGGCCAGCTCGACGAGGACGTCGTCCTGCGCCTCGCCAAGTCGGTCGGGCTCGACACCGACCGGCTGAAGAAGGACATGGAGAGCCGCGAGGTCCTGTCGGTCATCGCCGCCAACCAGGCCCTGGCCGAGCAGCTCGGCATCCGCGGCACGCCGGGCTTCGTCTTCGGCGACGAGCTGGTGCCCGGCGCCATCAAGCTCGACGACATGAAGCGTCTGGTCGCCGCCGCGCGCGCCAAGAGCTGAGGGGCTGACCGTTCCATGACCGAAACCACCCCCGCCACCCCCTCGATCGTCGTCTTCGACATCGGGCAGGTGCTGATCGAATGGGATCCCCGCCACCTCTACCGCGAGCTGTTCGACGGGTACGAGGATCTGATGGAGGATTTCCTCGACACCGTCTGCACCCCGGCCTGGAACCTGGAGCAGGACCGTGGCCGCCCCTGGGCCGACGCGGTCGCCCTGCTGACCGCCGAGCGTCCCGACTGCGCCGAGCTGATCCGCGCCTACGACGAGCAGTGGGAGCGCATGGTCCCCGGCCCGATCCCCGGCACGCCGGAGATCCTGGCGGCGCTGAAGGACCGCGGCGTGCCGGTCTACGCCATCACCAACTTCTCGGCCGACAAGTTCGTGCTGGCCTGCCGGCGCTTCGACTTCCTCAACGGCTTCGACGGGATCATCGTTTCGGGCACGGAACGCCTCGTCAAACCGGATCCGGCGATCTTCCGGCTGCTGCTGGACCGTTACGGACTCGACGCGAAGGAGTGCTTCTTCATCGACGACAGCGCGGCGAATGTCGAAACCGCCCGCGCGGTCGGCATGACGGCGCATCACTTCGCCGGCGCCGAGGCCCTGCGCCGCGATCTGGAGGGCTTCGGGCTGCTCTGAGCCATGGCTGGACGAAGACGGGACGGGGCGTTTCGCGCTTGCCTGGAAACGCCCCGCGTCTATGGTGGGGCCGCTTCCGGAACCGCAAGACCGAAACGCCGACGCCATGCCCGACACCGCCCCGCCCGTCTTCACCCACCGGGAAATCCTGCGCATCTTCAGCGGGGTGGCGCTCGCCATGCTGATGGCGGCGATGGACCAGACCATCGTCGCCACCGCCCTGCCGACCATGGCCGGCCAGTTCGGCGGGCTCGACCTGCTGCCCTGGGTGGTCACCGCCTATCTGCTGGCCTCGACCGCGACGACGCCGATCTACGGCAAGCTCTCGGACCTCTACGGCCGCAAGCGGGTGCTGCAAACCGCCATCCTGCTGTTCCTGGCCGGCTCGGTGCTGTGCGCGGCGGCGCAGAGCATGACCCAGATGATCGTCTTCCGCGGGCTCCAGGGGCTCGGCGGCGGCGGGCTGATGTCGCTGGCCTTCACCATCATCGGCGACGTCGTCGCCCCGCGCGAGCGCGGACGCTACCAGGGGCTGATCGGCGGAGTCTTCGCGCTGGCCAGTGTCGCCGGGCCGCTGATCGGCGGGGTCTTCACCGAAACCATCGGCTGGCACTGGATCTTCCTGATCAACCTGCCGCTGGGGGCGGCGGCGCTGGTGATGACCCACCGGGCGCTGGATCGCCTGCCGGCCGGACGCACCAGGCCGACCATCGACATCGCCGGGGCGGCGCTGCTGGCCGGGGCGGTGACCAGCCTGCTGGTGGTGGCAACGCGCGGCGGCAGCCCCGGCATGGGCTGGACCTCGCCGCTGTGCCTGGGTCTGGCGGCGCTGGGCGGGGCACTGCTGATCCTCTTCCTGTGGCACGAGCGGCGGACCGAGGAGCCGATCCTGCCGCTGCACCTGTTCCGCCTGCCGGTGGTCGCGGTCGCCAACCCGGTGGTCGCCGTGTCGGCGATGGTGCTGTTCGCCGGCATCGTCTTCCTGCCGCTGCACCTGCAACTGGTGCGCGACGCCAGCGCCACCGCGTCCGGCCTGCTGCTGCTGCCGCTGGTGCTCGGGATGACGCTGGGCGCCGTCGGCGGCGGACGGCTGATCGCCAGGACCGGGCGCTACAAGGTGTTTCCGCTGGTCGGGCTGCCGCTGGCCGGCGCGATGTATCTGCTGCTGGCGCTGATGCCGGGGATCGCCGCCGACGGGCTGTGGTCGATCCTGACCCTGGTGCCGCTCGGCATGGGTCTGGGGCTGGTCATGCCGGTGATGACCGTCGCGGTGCAGAACGCGGTGGCCCAGCGCGACCTGGGGGCGGCGACCGCCTCGGTCGGTTTCTTCCGCTCGCTCGGCGGGTCGATCGGCGTCGCGGTGTTCGGCGCGGTCTTCCACGCCGCCGTGTCGGACCGGCTGGAGGGCGCCGGCCTGTCCGGGCGCGCGGTGCTGGAGCATGGAGCCGCCGCCTTGAACGGCCTGCCGGAGACGGCGCGGGCCGGGGTGGTGGCGACGCTGGAGCAGGGCTTCTCCGCGCTGTTCCTGCTGGCCGCCGCGCTGGCGGTGGTGTCCTTCGCGCTGACGCTGTTCCTGAAGGAGCTGCCGCTGCGCTCCGCCGCCAGGCCGGGGGCGAAGGCCCCACGGACCGAAGCCGCCTGAGCCCGGGCCGCGTCAGCTCTTGTCCGGGTCGGGGAAGTGGCGCTCCTCGCCCAGCTTGTCCTCGATGTAGAGCATGTTGACCAGAACAAGCGCGACGACGGCCAGCGGCGTCGCCAGGAACATGCCCATCAGCCCGAACAGCACGCCTCCGGCGGCGATGGCGCCGATGGTGACGACCGGCGGCAGATCGACCACGCTCTTCTGAAGCAGCGGCGTGATCAGGTTCCCTTCCACCTGCTGGATCACCAGATAGAGACCGGCGACCCACAACGCGTCGTTCGGCGACTGGGCGAAGGCGATCAGGATCGCCGGCACCGCCGCCAGGAAGGGGCCGACCAGCGGCACGAACTCCAGCAACCCGGCCACCATGCCGAGCGCCGGCGCCGCCGGGATGCCGAGCAGCCACAGGCCGAGCGTCGTCATGGCGCCGACCGAGGCCATCGCAGCCAACTGCCCGATCAGCCATTTCCACAGCGCGTCGCCGGTGACGTCCAGCACCTCGCGGGCACGGTCGTGGCCGCGCGGCGGCACCAGCAGGACCACGCCCCGCCGGTAGACTCCCGGCGAGGCCGCCAGATAGATCGCCGCGAACAGCACGACGATGGCGTCGCCGACGACATAGGCAAGGCCGGTGGCGAGGCTCTGCAAGCGGCTCATCCACGGCCATTGCTTGCCCTGCTCGGCGATCTGGTCGTGGACGGGCGCCGGCAGCTGCTTCACGGCGTTGGTGATCTGGTCGCGAAGCTGGTCGACCTGCGCCGCGACCGACTGGCCGAGCAGCCAGACGCCGCCGCCGACCAGCGCCACCAGCAGCACCAGCACGAGGGCCAGCCCCCAGCCTTGCGACAGGCCGGTGAAGCGCGTCACCAGCCCGGCCAGACGTTGGAGCAGGATGGCGAACAGCACGCCGGTGAAGATCAGCAGCAGCGCGTCGGAGATCCGCCAGAGGAACAGGGCCAGGGCGGCGACCCCGGCGACGATCAGGACCTTCCAGGTGAAGACCGCCAACTCCCCTCGCCCCGCGCGGGCCGTCCCGTCCATCCCTCGTCCTCCGACCCGTGAGACCGGAAAGGCAACGCGGCGGAACGCGAAGGGTTGCGTGGGAGACGGCTAGGCCGTCAGCGGTACTCCGAACTTCGGAATGGCAAGCGCGATTCCGTGTCCCATATCAGGATGGACGCCAAGGAGTCATTCTCGCTGATGTCGCCTTCAAGCCCGCCGCAAGGCGGGCTTTTTTTTGGATCAACGCCCGGGTTCAGCGCGCGGCGTTGCAGCGCTGGAAGCACTGACGGAGCTGATAGCCGCAATTGTCCGACGGGGTGAAGGGGGTGCCGGCGTCCGGGCGCTCCAGACCGCTCTGGGTGCGGGCCGCGACCGAATCCATGCAGACATTGTGGCTGCGCTCGCACTGCTGGCGGCAGGAGCCGCCGTCGCTGGCGTCGCCGTCCAGGCGCAGGGACTGGTCGTCCGGCGCCGGGGTGCTGCGCGGCAGCGTCTGGGTCTGCTGGACGGGCGCCGCCGTCGACGCGGCGCGCGGCTGCGGACGGTCGGCGCAGGCCGACAGGGCGATCAGCGCGAGGACGGCCAGCGGGGCGAAGATGCGGTTCGAGCGGAACATTGAGGCGACAGCTCCTATTGTTCTTGTTACGAAGAGGCCGCCCGGCATGGCGGATTGCCACACCCACTGGACCATCCCCGGTTCGGTCCCCACTATGCCGGGAACTCGTGTGAGAAGGAAATGATCCAAATGACATCGAACACCGGGCCTAAAGGCTCCCGCCGCACGCCCCGGCTGCTGTTCGCCGGATTGCTGGTCGTCGGTCTGCTGATGCTGGTCGCCCGCACCGTGGCGCGCCCCGACGTCGGCTTCGGCGAGATGGTCTTCCCGGCGCTGGGCGGCTTGGCCATCGCCGCCGCCATCGTCGTCATCGTGCGCCGCGACCGCAGCGAGCGCGACGCCCTGCCGCCCCAGGAGCGCGGCCGGCAGGACCAGGGGATGCCGCGCTGAGCGTGGCATCCGCCTTCCCCGACGGCCGACCCCTCAGACGAACTTGAAGCTGAGCAGCCCGCCGACCACGACGACCAGCAGCACGGTCGTCACCAGCATCAGGCGCTTCTCGATGATCTCCTGCACCTGCGGGCCGTAGAAATGCAGCAGGATCGCGATCATGTAGAATCGCGAGAAGCGCGCGACGATCGAACAGAGGATGAAGATCGTCAGGTCGAGATGGGCGAAGCCGGCGGTGATCGTCAGCAGCTTGTAGGGGATCGGGGTGACGCCCTTGAGGATCAGGAACCAGGGGCCGAACTCGGCGAACATGTCCTGGAAGCGGTGGAACGACTCCTGCGCGTTGTAGAAGTCGATGATCAGCCGGCCGACGCTCTCGAACAGATAGAAGCCCAGCGCGTAGCCGAGAATGCCGCCGAGCAGCGAGGCGAGCGCGCAGACGTTGGTGTAGAACCACAGCTTCTTCGGCTTCGCCAGGCACATCGGCACCAGCATGACGTCCGGCGGCAGCGGAAAGAAGGAGCTTTCCGCGAAGGACACGGCCGACATCCACCACACCGCGTCGTCGCGCGCCGACAGGCGCTGGATCCGGTTGTAAAGAGAACGCAACATTCCGTCTGCCACATATGAGAAAACCCTTCCTCCGGGGGCAAACCCGAAGGAAGGGTCGGACGATCACCTATATCGGTCGCCGCTCCATGCGGAACAACGACGGAGCCGTGCCTTTTGCAAGGCGCAACCCATTTACTCCTGGCCTTCGGCCTCGTCGCCCTCGGCGGCGGCGTCCTGCGTCGGGCCCGAGTTCTGGCCCTTGGCGGTGACGTCGCGCTCGACCAGCTCGATCACCGCCATGTCGGCGGCGTCGCCGTAGCGGAAGCCGGCCTTGAGGACGCGGCTGTAGCCACCCTGGCGGTCCTTGTAGCGGTCGGCCAGGACGGTGAACAGCTTGGTGACCATCTCGTTGTCGCGCAGCTGCGCGTAGGCGAGACGGCGGTTGGCCAGGCCACCCTTCTTGCCCAGCGTGATGAGCTTGTCCACGATCGGACGCAGCTCCTTGGCCTTCGGCAGGGTGGTGGTGATCTGCTCGTGCTTGATCACCGCGTTCGCCATGTTCGAGAACATGGCCTTGCGGTGGCTGCTGGTCTTGCTGAGCTTACGTCCCGAAACGCCGTGACGCATGGCGGTCCTCCTTCATGGCATGGCCCCCCTCGGGGAGCCGATCGTGAACCCCGCCGCCCAGACATCGAGCTGGTACGGCTACAGGGGCGGGCCGGATGGCCCTGGGAAACCACCCCTCCCCGGACGGGCCGGGAAGGGATGAAGCAGAAAACGAGACTTAGTACGGCTCTTCCAGACGCTTGGCCAGTTCCTCGATGTTCTCGGGCGGCCAGTTCGGGATTTCCATGCCGAGGTGCAGCCCCATCTGGGACAGCACTTCCTTGATCTCGTTCAGCGACTTGCGGCCGAAGTTCGGGGTGCGGAGCATTTCCGCCTCCGTCTTCTGCACCAGATCGCCGATGTAGACGATGTTGTCGTTCTTGAGGCAGTTGGCCGAACGCACCGACAGTTCCAGCTCGTCCACCTTGCGGAGCAGGTTCTTGTTGAACGGAACCTCCTCGTGCTTCTCCTCGGAGACGGCGTGCGTCGGCTCCTCGAAGTTGATGAAGAGCTGCAACTGGTCCTGGAGGATGCGGGCGGCGAGCGCCACCGCGTCGTCCGGCTTCACCGAGCCGTTCGACTCGACGACCATGGTCAGGCGGTCATAGTCGGTGACCTGCCCGACGCGGGCGTTGTCGACCTTGTAGGACACCTTGCGGACCGGCGAGAACAGCGCGTCGACCGGGATCAGGCCGATGGGGGCGTCCTCGGGACGGTTCTGGCTGGCCGGGACGTAGCCCTTGCCGGTCTCGACCGTCAGTTCCATGTTCAGCCGCGCGCCGTTGTCCAGCGTGCAGATGACCAGCTCCGGATCCATGATCTGGATGTCGGCGCCGGTCTCGATCATGCCGGCCTTGACCTCGCCGGGACCCTCGGCGCGCAGGCGCATGCGCTTCGGCCCGTCGCCGCCCATGCGCAGGCCCATCGTCTTGATGTTCAGGACGATGTCGGTCACGTCCTCGCGGACGCCGGGGATGGAGGAGAACTCGTGCAGCACGCCGTCGATGTGGATCGACGTGACGGCGGCACCCTGCAACGACGAGAGCAGAATGCGGCGCAGCGCGTTGCCCAGGGTCAGGCCGAAACCGCGCTCCAGCGGCTCGGCGACCACGGTCGCAATGCGGTCGGCGTCGTCGCCGGGCTGGATCTCCAGCTTGTTCGGCTTAATCAGTTCCTGCCAGTTCTTCTGAAGCACGGATCGACCTCAAGATGCCATCGGGTGAACACGAACCCGCGGGGACCGGCCGTTCCCATGCTGAGAGGGCCGCGATGGCGGCGGCCCCCTGCCCCGGAACGGTCGATCCCCGCGGGTGCGGAGACTTAGGAACGCTGTATCAGACGCGGCGCTTCTTCGGCGGGCGGACACCGTTGTGGGGGATCGGCGTGACGTCGCGAATCGAGGTGATCTGGAAGCCGATCGACTGGAGGGCGCGCAGGGCGGACTCACGCCCCGAACCCGGACCCTTCACTTCGACTTCCAGGGTCTTCATGCCGTGTTCCTGAGCCTTGCGGCCGGCGTCTTCGGCAGCCACCTGGGCGGCGTAGGGCGTCGACTTGCGCGAACCCTTGAAGCCCATGGTGCCCGACGACGACCAGGCAATCGTGTTGCCCTGCGCGTCGGTGATGGTGATCATCGTGTTGTTGAACGAGGCGTTCACATGCGCGACGCCAGCGGTGATGTTCTTACGCTCACGACGACGCAGACGCTGCGAGGCGGCGGACGGCTTGGCCATGGAAGGTAATCCTCTGTCTTACTTCTTCTTGCCGGCGATCGGCTTGGCCGGACCCTTGCGGGTACGGGCATTGGTGTGGGTGCGCTGGCCGCGGACCGGCAGGCCCTTGCGGTGACGCAGGCCGCGGTAGCAGCCCAGGTCCATCAGACGCTTGATGTTCATCGCGACTTCGCGACGCAGGTCGCCCTCGACGCGGTAGTCGGCGTCGATCGTCTCGCGGATCTTCAGGACTTCGTCGTCCGTCAGCTGGTTCACGCGGCGCTCGGCCGGGATCTCCAGCTTCGCGCAGATTTCCTTGGCCTTGAAGGGGCCGATGCCATGGATGTAGGTCAACCCGATCTCCACGCGCTTCTGCGCGGGGATGTTGACGCCAGCAATACGCGCCACGCCTGCTCTCCTCGATTCCCGTCGACGGCCCGGCTAGGCCGTCGATGATTCACGCGCCCCGATGCAGATCCCCCTGACACCGGGACGCAAAACGTCGTTCGTACCCGGAAAGGGGCACGAGAGGGTGCGACTATAGAAAAAGCCCGGAACTTGTCAAGTCCGAATACCGGCAGCCGGGCCTCTCCGTCGCGGGGACAGCCGTAAACGACCGGGCCGGAGAACGCAAGCCCGACTCGCCGGGCCAGTCGCCACCAAATCCCAAAGCAAATCCCGAAGCAGACCCTTGATCGCGTGCTGATGTTGGGCAACAACCACGGCAACGGATTGTTCGAACCAACGGACAGCCACGGCGCACCAGTCTCTGCCCATCAACGCCCACTCAACCTGTGAAGGCTTGCATTCATGACAACGACTGGCACGACAACGACCGGAGCGGCGCCGACCGGTTCCCCCGACACCACCCTGCCCTCCGGTCCGATCCGCCGCTCCCGCCTCACCAAGATCGTCGCCACCCTCGGGCCCTCGACCACCACGCCGGAGGTCATCGCCAAGCTCTTCGAGGCCGGCGTCGACGTCTTCCGCCTGAATTTCAGCCACGGCACCCACGAGGACCACGGCGCGCGCCTGAAGGTGCTGCGCGAGATGGAGGCGCGCACCGGCCGCCCCATCGCCGTCATGGCCGACCTCCAGGGGCCCAAGCTGCGCGTCGCCACCTTCGCCAACGGCCCGGTCGCGCTGACGCCCGGCCAGCGCTTCCGCCTGGACCTGTCGAAGGAGCCCGGCGACACCAGCCGGGTCGGCATGTTCCACCCGGAGATCTTCGCGGCGCTGACCCCCGGCACCGACCTGCTGCTCGACGACGGCCGCGTGCGGCTGCGCGTCGAGTCCTGCGGCCCCGACCATGCCGAGACGACGGTCGTCTCCGGCACCCGGCTGTCCGACCGCAAGGGCGTCAACGTGCCCGGCGTGGTGCTGCCGCTGTCGCCGCTGACCAGGAAGGACCGCGAGGATCTGGTCTTCGCGCTGGACATCGGCGTCGACTGGGTGGCGCTCAGCTTCGTGCAGCGGCCGGAGGACGTCGCCGAGGCGCGCAAGCTGATCGCCGGCCGCGCCGCCTTGATGTCGAAGCTGGAGAAGCCGCAGGCGATCGCCCATCTCGACGAGATCATCGAGCTGTCGGACGGCATCATGGTGGCGCGCGGCGACCTCGGAGTCGAGCTGCCGGCCGAGGACGTCCCCACCCTGCAAAAGCGCATCGTCCGCGAGTCGCGCCGCGCCGGCAAGCCGGTGATCGTCGCCACCCAGATGCTGGAGTCGATGGTCGGCGCCCCCGCCCCGACCCGCGCCGAGGCGTCGGACGTGGCGACCGCCGTCTATGACGGGGCCGACGCGGTGATGCTGTCGGCGGAGACCGCCTCGGGCGACTACCCGATCGAGGCGGTGTCGATCATGGACCGCATCGCGCGGCGGGTGGAGCACGACCCGCTCTACCGCACCATCATGGACGCCCAGCATTTCGACCCGCAGCAGAC
The DNA here is from genome assembly GCF_017876095.1 of Azospirillum agricola. Lineage (GTDB taxonomy): Bacteria > Pseudomonadota > Alphaproteobacteria > Azospirillales > Azospirillaceae > Azospirillum > Azospirillum agricola. Next base: position 134,341 of record NZ_JAGINM010000013.1, on the reverse strand, counting down.
CGCCGCCGACGCCATCACCGCGGCGGCCCGGCAGGTCGCCCACACCATCCAGGCGGCGGCCATCGTCACCTACACCACCTCGGGTTCGACCACGCTGCGCGCCGCCCGCGAGCGGCCGGAGCAGCCCATCCTCTGCCTGACCTCGCAGCTGGAGACGGCGCGCCGCCTGCAACTGGTGTTCGGCGTCCATTCCGTCCACACCTCCGACGTGGCCAACTTCTCGGAGATGGTGCAGAAGGCGACGCGGGCCGCCCACAAGGACGGGCTGGCCATCGAGGGGCAGCGGCTGGTCATCACCGCCGGCGTGCCCTTCGGCACTCCCGGAAACACCAACATCCTGCGCATCGCCTGGGTCGAGGCGGAGTAACCCCCTCCACCCTTTCCGGCCCCCTTCCCCACCGCCCGCCACGCCGACCACCGGCGGGGCGGGCGGTGGCGTTTCAGCCCTCCACCAGTTCCGGCACCGGCTTGCCCGCCATGGCCGCCTTGCCGGCGGCCGGCGTCGGACCGGAGTCGGCCGTCGGGACCGGTGCGGGCGCTTCGTCCGCCACCGCCGGACGCGGGGCGTGGGCATGCGCGCCATCCGGCGGCAGGCCGGCGCGCATCCGCTGGACATGCGGGAGGTCGAAGCTCAGCTTCAGCTCGACGTTGCGCCAGATCTGGCGCAGCCGTTGGACGTGCAGATCCTCGCCGATCGCCCCGACCACCGACTCGAGAGTGTCGAGCGTGATGCCGCGGTCCGCCAGGATCACCGTCTTGCCGTCGGTCCTCGGCGTGTTCAGGGCCGCCACCAGACGGGGCCGCGACTCCGGCCGTTGCATGAAGCGCTCGATGTCGAAGATCGTGCGGACGTTGATGACGCGGAGCGCCTCGATCTGGTCGAGGTCGAGCGCCAGCATCAGCTGCGCCTGCGCCACCCAGTCCATCGTCTCGTAGATGCCATAGGGGGTTTCGACAAACAGCAGGATCGGATTCGCGGTGGCGAGGTTCTGGACGTCCTCGATCTCGAACTCGGCGAGCCGGAACCTGATCGCCGGCCCGATGCCCAGAACCATGTCGATCGGGTGTTCGCGCATGAAGGCCTGGGCGCGCGGATCGGTCCGCCGGATCTGAAGCTGCGGCACACGGCTCAACAGGGTTTGCAGACCGAGCCGGGGAAAGAAGCCGACCAGGAAGGCGACGATCAGGTCCGGCATCCGGTCGGTCAGGGAGGTCGCCGGCGTCGCCTGGGTCAGGTCCATGTAGCCATGGTGCAGCGTCACCGAGGTGACGCAGGCGAGCAGGATGTGCGTTGTCACCCGCAGGAAGGAAATCGGCGACAGATCGTAGTTGGAGATGCGGCGGACCAGATAATCGATCGACCAGATGTAGGCGCCGAGAAAGGTGAAGGTCAGCACCGCCATCGTCTGGAGCTGGTAATCCATCATGGCGATCATGCTGGCCTGATCGCTGACGGTGGCCAGCTTCATGCCGCTGAACAGGGGCTGGTACTGCTCCAGCCGCTCCCTGGTCACCAGAAGCCCGCTGGACGCCACGAAGCCGCTGAAGGTCACCATGATGAAGACCGTCACCGGCAGCAGGTAGGCCCGCCATTCCGAAGGCTGCCGCCCTTCCATGTGATGGGGCAGCGCCCGGTACTTGTAGGCTGCGAACTCGAAGGACGGGATCAGCGTGTCGGCGCCATGGCCGTCGATGCGGAACACCGCCTCCAGATCGGTGATGATCTTCTGGCGCACGCTCTTGATGTTGCTGCGGCCGATGAAGATCGTCAGCGGCAGGATGAAGGACAGCCCCAACAGCCCCAGCGTGCTGAGAACCCGCAGCTCACCAACCAGATCGACGAGCATCCGCAACATACCACCACTCCCGGACAGTCAATCCGGACAGTGATACGCCTTTCGAGGGTTCGGCGGGAGGGGATGCTTGCAGAAAAACTGGGGAAAGTCAGAGGGGCAAGCCCAATCTCTGGCTGCGAATCGCGTTCGCCTGCTGGCGGACATGGACCAGATGGGGGTTCAGGGCCAGCGCGGCGTCGAAGGCGCGCAGCGCAGGCTCGGGTTGATTCAGCGCGAGATAGACGAGGCCAAGACCGGCGAGCGCCCCGAAATGCCGAGGCTCCAGCATCAGCGCATGGCGCAAGTCGCCGACCGCCGCCGCGTAGTCGCCCAGCATGTAATGGGCGTTGGCCCGCTTGTTCCATCCCTCGGCGTAGGTCGGATCCATCGCGACCACCCGGTCGAACGCGGCCAGGGCCGAGCCATAATCGTCGTCGTTCAGGCTGAAGACACCGGTCCGCATGACACGGATCATCTCGGCGTCGGGATGCTCCAGCCAGAAATCCCAGATGTGCTCCTCGACCGACTCGGCGTAGGACTCATCGGACGTTGCGTGCAAGGCCTGGAACAGGGCGTCCAGCCGCAGATTCCCCTGACCCGCTCCCGCCGGCGCCCCGACGGTCAGCAGCAAAAGCACTGTCAAGGAAAAGAAGCGACGGAAGATCATGCTCCAAATTTGGGCACGGTTTCGACGCTTCGCCAACTTCTTTTTGGTTGCGGAACGTTACGAATTTCGACGAAACGGGCGAGGAAGCGGCTTAAATCCGCCGTCATATGACAATCGTGACACAACTCTTGCGGTGAATGACCAAACCGACAGGCGGCGGCAACACACCGCACAAAAGGCAACGGCCGGCGGATCGCTCCGCCGGCCGCAGCCCTACAACCAACAGCGAAGAGAGATCAGGCGGCCTTGTTGCGGCCGGCCACGATTTCGTCGGTGACGTTGCGCGGCACCGGCTCGTAGTGGCTGAACTCCATCGAGTAGGACGCACGGCCCGAGGTCATGCCGCGCAGCTGGCCGATGTAGCCGAACATCTCGTTCAGGGGCACGTTGGCCTCGACGGCGATGTTCGAGCCACGCTCCAGCTGGCCCAGCACGGTGCCGCGGCGGCGGTTCACGTCGCCGATCACGTCGCCGAGATAGTCGTCCGGCGTCACGATCTCGACCTTCATCACCGGCTCCAGCAGGATCGGGCCGGCCTTCGGCAGGGCCTCGCGGAAGCAGGCCTTGGCGGCGATTTCGAACGTCAGGGCGTTCGAGTCGACGTCGTGGTACTTGCCGTCCACCAGGCGGGCGCGGAAGTCCACAGTCGGGTAGCCGGCGAGCACGCCGTCTTCCTTCTGCATCTCCAGGCCCTTCTTGACCGACGGGACGTATTCGCGGGGAACGGTGCCGCCGACGGTCTCGTCGAGGAACTCGAAGCCCTCGCCACGCTCGCGCGGCTCGAAGATGATCTTCACTTCGGCGAACTGGCCCGAACCGCCGGTCTGCTTCTTGTGGGTGTAGGTGTATTCGACCGGCTTGGTGATCGCCTCGCGGTAGGCGACCTGGGGCTTGCCCATGTTGCCTTCCACGTTGAACTCCGTGCGCAGGCGGTCGAGCGTCACCTCGAGGTGCAGCTCGCCCATGCCGCGCAGGATGGTCTGGCCGGTTTCACGGTCGGTCTCCAGGCGGAGCGACGGATCGGCGCGGACCATCTTGCCGAGCGCGATGGAGAACTTCTCCTGCTCGCCCTTGGTCTTCGGCTCGACCGAGACGCTGATGACGGGGTCCGGGAAGCGCATGCGCTCCAGGATCACCGGCGCGGCGGCGTCGCACAGCGTGTCGCCGGTCTCGGTCTCCTGAAGGGAGACGAGCGCGATGATGTCGCCGGCGCGGGCTTCCTCGATCGGGTTGGCGTCCTTCGCGTACATCTCGACCATGCGGCCGATCTTCTCGCGCTTGCCGCGGGTCGAGTTGAGGATCGACATGCCCTTGGTCAGCACGCCCGAATAGACGCGGACGAAGGTCATCGAGCCGTAGGTGTCGTTCAGCACCTTGAAGGCCAGCGCCGAGAAGGGCGCGTCGTCGGAGCTCAGACGCTCGCCGTTCGGGTTGCCGTCCTCGTCCACCGTCTTGATGGCCTCGACGTCGGTCGGGGCCGGCAGCAGGTCGACGACCGCGTCCAGAACCTGGCAGACGCCCTTGTTCTTGTAGGACGAGCCGCACAGCACCGGGGTGAAGGCGCTGGTGATGGTGCCCTTGCGCAGGCAGGCGCGCAGCACCGCCGGCGACGGCTCCTCACCCGACTCCAGGTAGGCTTCCATCGCCGCGTCGTCCTGCTCGAGCGCGGTGTCGACCAGCTCGGCGCGCAGCTGTGGGATCAGGGCGATGTTGTCGAGGTCTTCCTTGACGGTCAGGTTGAGCTTGCTGGCGAGATCGTCGGTGATCTCCCAGATCTCCCACTTGGCGTCCTTGTCGTCGGAGAACCAGACATAGGCCTTCATCTCGACCAGATCGACCATGCCGCGGAAGTTGTCCTCCGAGCCGAGCGGGACCTGGATGCAGACCGGACGCGCGTTCAGGCGGGTCTTGATCATGCCGACGCAACGCTGGAAGTTCGCGCCCGAACGGTCCATCTTGTTGACGTAGCAGATGCGCGGCACGTTGTAGTTGTCGGCCAGACGCCAGTTGGTCTCCGACTGCGGCTCCACGCCGGCGACGCCGTCGAACACCACGACCGCGCCGTCGAGCACGCGCAGCGAACGGTTCACCTCGATGGTGAAGTCGACGTGGCCGGGGGTGTCGATGACGTTGATCTTCTTCTCGCGCCAGAAGGTCGAAACGGCGGCCGACTGGATGGTGATGCCGCGCTTCTGCTCCTGCTCCATGTAGTCGGTCGTCGTCGACGTCTTGAGATCCTTCGTCTCGTGGACGTCGATGATCGTGTGCTTGCGACCGGTGTAGTACAGGATGCGCTCGGTCGTCGTCGTCTTACCGGCGTCGACGTGGGCGATGATGCCGATGTTGCGGATATCGGAAAGTGGCGTTTGGCGCGGCATGTTGCAGTTCCATTGCAGGTACGCGACAACCGAAGCGCGACCCACGGGGGTCGACCGCTCCGGCGGCAGAGGTTGGTCGGGGTTTTACGGGCGATCCGTTAAGGCGTCATTAACATTCTGTAAACCGGCGGACGAAACCCGCCGGATTATCGAAGAGCGAGGCCCTCACGCGTGTTCGGGCCACGCCGGCACACCCCAACCGGGCTGCCGGGTTGCCCCGTTTCCGCCACTTACTTAGCGGCGGTGACCTGAATTTCAACGAGATACTGCGGCGCGGCCAGCCTGGCTTCGACCGTGGCGCGCGCCGGCGGGTTGGCCGCGTCCACCCAGGCTTCCCAGGCCTTGTTCATCGCGCCGAAGGAGGCGATGTCGACCAGGTAGATGGTGGCCGCGAGCAGCTTGCTCTTGTCCGAACCGGCCTCGGCCAGCAGGGCGTCGATCTGGGCCAGGATCTGGCTGGTCTGCTGCTCGACATCCGGGGTCGGCTGGTCGGCGACCTGACCGGCGAGATAGACCGTGTCCTTGTGGACGACCATCTGGCTCATGCGCGGTCCGGTGTGGAAGCGCTGAATCGACATGACGAAAAGACTCCGGGTTCCGGGACTAAGACGCGCGTACCTCTATGCCATTCCCGCGCCCGCGCGAAGAAAAAAATGCGGGAGCACCGCTCAGGGCTGCCCCGCACTGGCCTGCGGGCGCAAAACCGTCATGAAACGGGCGGCGGGCACCGCGAAATTGCGGCGTTCCGGCCCGCGCCCGGCGGCCACCCCGACCCCGGCGACCGACCAGCCGGCGCCGTCGCGCGCCAGCAGCGGGCCGCCGCTGGTTCCGCGCGTCGCGTCGCAGTCGTGGACGAGCAATCCCGAGCCGGCGCCCAGGATGCGGCAATCGCGGTCGGCCATCAGGATCTGCGCCCGATCCTGGCTGTAGCCGCCGAGCATCACCGGCGTTCCGGCGGCTGGCGGCCGCGGCGACACCGGCAGGGGCGGCGTGCCGGCCGGAGCCGCCTCCGCCAGCGTCAGCAGCGCCCAGTCGGCGGCGATGTCGGGCCGGCCGGCGGCCGGGTCGTAGGCCGGATCGGTGGCGATGGCCGACACCGTGACGTGCCGGCTGTATTCGCCGCGCGCGTAGCCGAACAGCACATGCAGGGAGGATTCCGGAAAGAAGCGGCGTGTCCGCCCGTTGAACAGGCAGTGGGCCGCCGTCAGCACACGGTTCGGCGCCACCAGCGCGCCGGTGCAGCGCCCGCCCAGGTTGGTCTGCACGCGGACGAGGCTGCGCCACGGCGCCTCCTCCAGCGGAACCGGCGCGCGCCGGTCGTCGCTGCCCACGCCGGGAAGCAGCGGGCGCTCGGCCAGCGCGCGGCTTGGCGGCAGAAGCAGGGGCAGCGCCGCCAACGATGCGAACAAAAGCGGAAAAAACCCGTTCGCCCGCCGCCCATGTTCTTGATCCGTTTTCACGAAACCCGTATCCTCCCTACCCATGGCGACCCTGATCATCACCGAGAAATCCAGCCAGGCGAAGGATTTGCGCGCGGCGCTTGGCGACCGCTACGGCCGCATCCTGCCGGCGGAGGGCCATCTCCTGCGGCTGGCCGAGCCGGACGAGGTCGATCCCGCCTGGAAGCGCTGGTCGCCGACGCTGCTGAAGCCGGACGGACTCTACCCGACCAAGCCGGACGGCGGTGGAAACAAATCGGCGAAGTTCGAGGCGATCAAGGCGGCCCTGCGGGCCTGCGACCAGGTGATCCTGGCGACCGACTGCGACCGCGAGGGGCAGTTGATCGGCCAGGAGATCCTGGAGCATGTCGGCTATCGCGGCCGCGTCCAGCGCGCGCTGTTCACCGCGCAGGATCCCAAGACCCTGCGCGATGCCTTCGCCAAGCTGAAGCCGAACGCCGAGCTGCGCCCGCTCTACGAGGCGGCGGTCGCCCGCCAGCAGGCCGACCAGATCTTCAACCTGTCGCTGACCCGCACCGCGACCAAGACCCTGCTGGCGCCCGGCACGCGCGGCGTCATCGGCATCGGCCGGGTGAAGACCCCGACCCTGTCCATCGTCTGCCTGCGCGAGCTGGAGATCCGCAACTTCAAGCCGGAGGATTATTTCGAGGTGGTGGCGACGGCCACCGCAGCCGAGGGGAGCTTCCGGATGCGCCACGCCCCGGCGCCGAAGGACCGCATCAAGGACCGCGCGCGGGCCGAGGCCATCGCCAAGGCGGCCGACCGGCATCGCGGACCGCTGTCGGTGACGGTCGAGGAGAAGCGGCAGGCCCCGCCGAAGCTCTACGACCTGCCGGCCTTGCAGAAGACCTGCGGCCAGCGCTGGGGCTGGACCGCCGACCGCACCCTGTCGGTGGCCCAGGAGCTCTACGACGGCGACGGCAAGAAGCTGATCACCTACCCGCGCGCCGAGGCCCGCTACCTGTCGGAGAACCAGATCGGCGACGTCCCGGCCATCGTCGGCGCGCTGACCCGGCTGCGCGGCTTCGCGCATCTGGACATCGCCCGGCCGGTGATCCGCAAGGGCAAGTCCGGCCATTTCTGCGACCGCGCGCTGGAAGGCGTGTCGCACCACGCGGTGATTCCCAACGTCAACGTGCTCGACGACCTGGAATCGCGGCTGGCCCGCCTGACCGACGACGAGAAGCGGCTGTTCGCGCTGATCTGCCGCTCCTACCTCGCCGCCGTCATGCCGGACTACGAGTACCGCCAGACCACCATTCTCATGGATGTGCCGGTGGACGCCAAGCCGGTGCCCTTCCGCGCCGTCGGCCGCATCCCGCTGAAGCTCGGCTGGAAGGCCGCCTTCGGATCGGCGGACGGCGACGAGAAGGCGGGAAAGCCGGAGGAGGAGGCCGAGCAGACCCTGCCGCCGCTGACCGACGGCGAGCCGGCGACCCTGTCCGACCCGAAGGTCGAGGCCAAGCGGACCCAGGCACCGCCCCGCTACAACGAGGGCACGCTGGTCGACGCCATGCAGAACGCGTGGCGCTTCGTCGAGGATCCGGCGCTGCGCGACCGGCTGAAGGAGGCCAAGGGCATCGGCACCCCGGCGACCCGCGCCGAGGTCATCAAGGGCCTGCGCAGGCAGAACCTGCTGGACGCCGACGGCAAATGGCTGATGCCGACCCCGGCCGGGCTGCAACTGTTCGAGACTCTGCGCGGCGCCGCTCCCGCCCTGGTCGATCCCGGCACCACCGCCCTGTGGGAGATGAAGCTGGACGAGGTCGTCACCGGCCGTGCCGACTTCCGCGCGGTGATCGACGCCATCGCCGGCGAGGCCGACCGCCTGATCGGCGTGCTGGTCGGCGGCGGCGGGCGCGGCGGTCTGGTCGATCTCGGCCTGCCCGCGCCGAAGGCAACCCGCTTCACCAAGCGCCGCACGGGGGCTGCGACCGGTGCGGGGACAGGCACGCGTCGCCGGACGCGGACGACCGCCGCCACTGTGTCCACCACCGCTGTCGATGCGGGCACGGCCGCCGTGCCGAAGCCACGCCGCACGCGCAAGGCGAAGGCCGCTCCGGCCGAGGCCGCGCCGATGGCGGCGGCCCCGGCGATGGCTCCGGCGGCCCCGGCGGCATCGGCAATGAACGATGCTTCGGGAAAGCCCAAGCGCCGGGAACCGACCGAGAAAATGGTCGCCTTCGCCCGCAGCCTCGCCGAACGCAAGGGGATCCCCCTGCCCGGCTCCTGCGTGCAGGACTTCGACCGGTGCCGGCAGTTCCTCGACCAGCACGCGCGCTGAGACGGCAACCGGAGACACGGATGAACACGGATTTCCGTTCGGCCGGAAAACATCCGCGTCCATCCGTGAGCAGGCGCAGCCTGCATCCGTGTTCATCCGTGTCGATCGAACGCTTTCGGCAAACCGCTCACGCCGCCGCCTTGGCCGCCGTTCCCCGCACCAACGCGTCGTAGTCGGCGATCAGCGCGGCGCAGACCGGACCCGGCTTGAAGCGGTGCTCGCCGATCTCGCCGACCGGAGTCACCTCGGCGGCCGTGCCGGTCAGGAAGACCTCCTGCGCCTTGGTCAGATCCTCAGGCGGAATGTGGCGCTCCACCACGGTCAGGCCGCGCGCCTTGGCGAGGTCGATCACCGTGCGGCGGGTGATGCCGTCGAGGAAGCAGTCGGCGATCGGCGTGTGCAGCGCCCCGTCGATCACCAGGAACAGGTTGGCGCCGGTCGCCTCGGCGAGATAACCGCGATGGTCCAGCATGAGGGCGTCCTGGTAGCCCTTCGCCTCGGCGTCGTGCTTCGACAGGGTGCCGATCATGTAGAGGCCGGCGGCCTTCGAGGCGGTGGGGGCGCTGTCGGGGGACGGGCGGCGCCACGGCGCCCAGCACAGGCGGATGCCGGCCATCTTCGCCTCCGGGCTGAAATAGCTCGGCCACGGCCACACCGCGATGGCGAGATGGATGCGGCTGTCCTGCGCCGACACCCCCATCACCTCGCTGCCGCGCCACGCCACCGGCCGGACATAGGCGTCGGCAAGGCCCGACGCCTCCACCGTCTGGCGGGTCGCCGCGTCGATCTCGGCCACCGACCAGGGGATCTCGAAGCCGAGGATGCGGGCCGACGCCGCCAGCCGCTCGCTATGCTCGGTCAGCTTGAAGACGGTGCCGTTGTAGACGCGCTCGCCCTCGAACACGCTGCTGGCGTAATGAAGGCCGTGGGTCAGCACATGGATGCGGGCGTCGCGCCACGGCACCAGGGCGCCGTCGAACCAGATGAAGCCGTCGCGGTCGTCGAAAGGCAGAAGGGACATGGTCGATTCCTCGTCGTTTCCGGATCGTCTCCGGCGTGGTTTCTCGGTCCGGCGTCCGGGCACGCGCCCCCCTTTGGCAAAAGCCCGACTGCACGTGCGGCAAAGGGTTGCCGCTCATGAGCTTGCTCTTGTGTCCAGGCGCAGGATTGTTTATGTCTGAGTTGCTGACCTATTTATAACGAATCGAACCAACCGCGTCAACATGGCTGACCTAAAAGCAGGCGTGAATCAGCTCTTCCTCCGCGAGGAGGAGCTTCGCACGGGCATGGAGCTGCTGTTCTACGCCTACCGGGAATTCACCGCCGAGCCGGACGAGATCCTGGCCGAGATCGGATTCGGCCGGGCGCACCACCGCGTGATCTATTTCGTCGGGCGCTATCCCAAGATCACCGTGTCGGAGCTGCTGGCGATCCTGAAGATCACCAAGCAGAGCCTGTCGCGCGTGCTGGGCGAACTGGTCCGCCAGGGCTTCATCGACCAGCAGACCGGAGCGCGCGACCGCCGCCAGCGTCTGCTGGAGCTGACCGGCAAGGGCGTGGAGCTGGAGCGGCAATTGTCGGAAACCCAGCGCCAGCGCATCGCGCGCGCCTACCGCATGGCGGGGGCCGAGGCGGTGGAGGGGTTCCGCAAGGTGATGATGGGGATGCTGGACGACGAGGACCGGGCGAAGTTCACTCCCCCCGCACCGGCCCGCCTCGCCACGAAACGCTGACGCGGTCCGCGTCAGTCCGGAACCTCAGTCGGCGCCCGAATCGCCGCCGACCGCAACGGGCTGGGAGGCCGCGGCGGCCGGGGCGCCCGGTTGAACGCCCGCCGGGACGCCCGTCTTGCCGTCCCCGGCGGGGCGGCGGCGGAAGGTGCCCTTTCGATACACCACATTGTCCGAGGAACCCGGCGCGCACTGCATGATCTTGCCACCCTTCGCCAGGAATTCGCGGGTCATCGCGTCCAGGTCCTGACGGTCGGCGGACCTGTTGTCATCGGCCATTTGATCGCTCCTGTGATCCCAGGGTTCACAGTGTAACACGGAAATGCGTCAAAACCGTCAACGCGCATCGTTGCCGGTCCGCTATACGCCGGATGGGCGACCGCGCTATAGTCGCCCCATGACGGAAGACCAGCCCCACATCCTGGTCGTCGACGACGACACCCGCCTGCGCGAGCTTCTGCGCAAGTATCTGGCCGGCAACGGCTTCATGGTCAGCACGGCGCGCGACGCGGCCGACGCGCGGGCGCAGCTCGGCGGGCTGGCCTTCGACCTGCTGGTGCTCGACATCATGATGCCCGGCGAGTCGGGACTCGAGCTGACCGAATCGCTGCGGCGGACGCGCGACCTGCCGATCCTGCTGCTGACCGCCCGCGACGAGCCGGACGACCGCATCGCCGGCTTGGAGGCCGGGGCCGACGACTATCTCGCCAAGCCCTTCAACCCGCGCGAGCTGCTGCTGCGCATCAACTCGATCCTGCGCCGGCAGGCCGCCCGGCCGCCGGAGCCCGCCGCCACCCCGGCTCCGCCGGTGCGGCTGGGTCCCCTGCTCTACCTGCCCGACCGCGACGAGCTGCGCGCCGGCGACGAGGTCGTCCGCCTGACCACGGCGGAGGCCAGCCTGCTGCGCATCCTCGCCACCTCGCCCGGCGTCACCTTCAGCCGCGAGGAGCTGACGGAGCGCAGCAAGGTCGCCGGCAACGCCCGCACCGTCGACGTCCAGGTCACCCGCCTGCGCCGCAAGATCGAGGCCGACCCGCGCGAGCCGCGCTACCTGCACACCGTGCGCGGCGAAGGGTACGTGCTGAGGCCCGACCCGTGACCGCCGCCGCCGGCCCGGATCGCGCGTCCGGCGCCGCGGCGCGGCGCGACCGCCGGGGCCGCGGCGGCCTGTGGCTGAAGCGCTTCCTGCCGCGCACGCTGTTCGGCCGCTCGCTGCTGATCATCGTCACCCCGGTGATCCTGGCCCAGGCGGTGGCGACCTGGATCTTCTACGACCGGCACTGGGACACGGTGACCAACCGTCTGGCCTTCGCGGTGGCCGGCGACATCGCCACCGTCATCGCCCAGCTTGAGCACGACCCGAGCGAGGAGGGGCGCAACTGGGCGCTGGCGACCACCGCCCGCACCACCGACCTGATCGTCACGCTGGAACCCGGCAAGATCCTGCCGGACGAGCGCCCGGTCCTGCGCGGCCTGCTGCAACGCACGCTGGGCAAGGCGATGGACGAGCGGGTCGCCCGCCCCTTCGCGATCAACGCGGAGGTCGCCCATGAATGGTACGAGATCCGCGTCCAGATGGCCGACGGCGTGCTGTCGGTGATGTCGCCGGAACGCCGCCTGTTCACGCCGACCAGCTACATCTTCATCCTGTGGATGGTCGGGTCGGCCATCGTGCTGTTCGCCGTGGCGATCCTGTTCATGCGCAACCAGATCCGCCCGATCAAGCGGCTGGCCGCCGCCGCCGATTCGCTCGGCAAGGGGCGCGACGTCACCAACTTCAAGATGGAGGGCGCCACCGAGGTGCGGCAGGCCGCCTCCGCCTTCCTGCTGATGCGCGAGCGCATCCAGCGCCAGATCACCCAGCGCACCGAGATGCTGGCCGGCGTCAGCCACGATCTGCGCACGCCGCTGACCCGCATGAAGCTGGCGCTCGACATGCTCGGCGCCATGGCGGAGGGCTGCGAGGCCGAGATCGAGGAGCTGATGACCGACGTCGCCGAGATGGAGGCGATGATCGAGGGCTATCTCGCCTTCGCGCGCGGCGAGGGGACGGAGGCGGTGCAGCCGACCGACCTGTCCCGTCTGCTGAACGAGGCGGCGGCGGGAGCCCGGCGCCAGGGGACCGAGGTGTCGCTGTCGCTCGACGGGCCGATCACCCTGCCGCTGCGCCCGAACGCGATGCGGCGCTGCATCGACAACCTGCTGGTGAACGCCGGCCGCCACGCCGGGTCCGCCTGGGTGCGCGCCGCGCAGCGCGGCGGCACGGTGGAGATCGTCATCGACGACGACGGCCCCGGCATCCCCGCCGCCATGCGCGAGGACGTGTTCAAGCCCTTCTTCCGCATCGACCGCTCGCGCAACCTCGACACCGGCGGCTCCGGCCTCGGCCTGACCATCGCCCGCGACGTCGCCCGCGGCCATGGCGGCGACATCACGCTCGACGACAGCCCCTATGGCGGGCTGCGGGCGCTCGTCCGTCTGCCGCTGTAGGCGGGTTCGCGGCTCAGGCCGGACGGACGCCGGTGTAGACCACGAAGCTCCAGCTCTTGAAGACGCAGTCGACCTCGGCGAAGCCGGCCTCGTCCAGCCAGCGGAGCTGGTCGGCGAGCGGCGCCATGCGGTCGAAGGCCTGGCGGCGGCGGGCGGCGGCGAAATCGGCCTCGTTGACGCCGCCGGCATGAACCTGACGGACCCAGGTGGCGTCGTACCGCGCGTCGAGCGCCGGGGTCGGCCCCTGCGCCTGGTCGGCGTTGACGAAGCGACCGCCCGGCGCCAGCGCCGCGAAGGCGCGGCCGAACAGCGCCCGCTTGGCCGGGTGCTCCAGATGATGGATGGACAGGGCCGACACCACCGCGTCGTACGGTCCGCCGAGGTCGCCGGCCCCGTAATCGGCCACCCGGAAATCGACGTTGCCGTCGCCCGCGAATCGCTGGCGGGCGACGGACAGCATGTCCTCCGCGACGTCGAGCAGGGTCAGGACCGCCGCCGGAAAGCGCCGCCGGATCGCGGCGGCGAGCAGCCCGGTTCCCGCGCCGAGATCGAGGATCCGCAGCGGCCGCCCGTCCGGCTCGCCCAGCAGATCGACGGCGGTGCCGTAGAAATCGTCGAAACAGGGAATCAGCACGCGCCGGACGCCGTCATAGCGTTCGGCGGCGCTGTTGAAGGAGTCGCGGATGCTCACATTGCCCTCCCCGATGTCCAAGGCCCGGCCGGATCGTCCTCGCCGGGTCGGGCGCCGTTCTCAGGCGACGATCCGGCGGTCCCTCATGCCGCGTTCGAACCGGTCGAACCGGCCGTCGAACGCGGTCTGGTCGATCGCCTCCATGCGGAAGCGCACCCGCAGGACGTCCTCCTCGCGGTAGGACTCGACGAAGGGCAAGGGGATGCCCAGCTCGTCGAACAGCAGCGTCCCGCGCGGCCCCAGCCCCTCGGCCCCCGCAAGCGCCGCGCCATGGCGCGAGATGTCGAGAAGCCGCACCGTCACGCGGGCTCCCCCTTCCCCCTCGACCGTACAGGGCGCCTCGACACGGTAGCGCGGCAGATGGCGGCGGTCCACGTCCTCAGTCGCGGTGCGCACGGCGCGGACCAGCACATGCATCAGCTCGTCGATGCTGTGGGCGACGCCGGACGCGCCGGCCCGCAGCTCGGCCGCGTGCTCCCCGGTGGTCGCCGCCTCGCGCGAGACCTCGTGGATGCGCAGCGACACGTCGGTGGCGGCGGTGGCGGTCTGGTTGACGTTGCGGGAGATTTCCTGGGTGGCCGCCGCCTGTTCCTCCACCGCCGCCGCCACGGTGCTGGAGATCGAATCGATCTCGCCGATGGTGTGGCTGATGGCGCGGACCTCGGCGACGCTCCGCTCGGTGACCGACTGGATCTCCGCGATCAGGCGGGAGATTTCCTCGGTCGAGCGGGCGGTCTGGTTGGCGAGGTTCTTCACCTCGTTGGCGACCACGGCAAAGCCCTTGCCAGCCTCGCCGGCGCGGGCCGCCTCGATGGTGGCGTTGAGCGCCAGCAGGTTGGTCTGCGCGGCGATGCCCTGGATCAGCCCGGCGACGTCGCCGATCCGTCCGACCGCCGAGGACAGCGACTCGATGGTGCCTTCCGTGCGCCGCCCGGCCTCGACGGCGGAGCGGGTGACGCTGGCCGCCTGCTCGACCTGCGAGCCGATCTCGCCGATCGAGGCGGCGAGCTGTTCGGCGGCCGACGCCACCGCCTGGGCGTTGCTCAGCGCCTGCTCGGCGGCGGCGGCGACGTTCTGGGCGTTGGCGCCGACCAGCCCCGCCGACACCGCCATCCCCTCGGCGTTGTGGTCCATCGCCTGGGTGCGCGCGGCCACCAGCTCGACCGCCTCGCGGCTCTCATGCTCGACCGTGTCGGCCATGCTCTGGAGCGCGCGGCGCTTCTGCGCCTCGCCCTCGATGCGCTGGATCTCCTGGTCGGCGCGCAGCCGCTCGGCCTCGGCCATGCCGTTGCGGAAGACCACGACCGAGCGCGCCATCACGCCGATCTCGTCGAGCCGCTCCGTGCCGGCGATGGGGGTGGCGAGGTCGCCGGTCGACAGCCCGTCCATCGCGCGGGTCAACTGGCCGACCGGCCGCAGCAGCCGGCGCAGCACCAGATAGCCGGGAACCGCCAGCACCAGCGCGCAGATCACCACCAGCAGGGCGGCGAAGCGCATGCTGTCGTTGAAGGTGGCGAAGACCAGGCTCTTCTGGATGCCGACATAGAGGATGCCGATGGTCTTGCCGCCGCGATCCTTGATCGGGTCGTAGGCGGCGTAATACTCCTCGCCGAGGATGGTCACCATGCCGCGGTAGCCGGTGCCCCGGCCGAGCACGGAATCATGGGCCGGGCCGGGCGCCAGCACCGTGCCGACCGCGCGCGAGCCGTCCGGCTTCAGCACGTTCGTGGCGATTCGCCGGTCGCCCTGGAAGATGGTGGCGGTGCCGCCGGTGATGCGCTTGATCCGGTCGACGATGGCGTTGTTGTCGTTCAGCGTCGTGGCGCCAAGCTTCAGAACCCCGTCGGCGACGGTGAAGTCCTGGCCGCCTTCCTGAAGGGCGCTCCAGGCGATGTCCATGCTGAGACGCTGCATGTCGACCGCCTGCCGTTCCAGGTCGCGGGCGATGACCTGGGCGATGGCGAACAGGATGGCGGTGCTGAGGAACAGCATGCCCGCGAGGTTCAGCACCGAGACTTTCGTCGAAATGGACAGCCCGCCGATAAACGCCCTCATTCCCGCGCCCCCGCAACCATCGATCCACAAGGTCCGGGGATGGCTCTAGCATGGAGAGCCCTTCGGGAAAAATTCCGGATTTTGATAAAATCCAGGACAAATTCCGAGCATCTCGCCGATGGCCTTGAAAAGGCTGATGTTCTCGCGACGTCTGCTTCGTTTTGCCGCTGGCGCCTTGCGGTCGGGCGCTCAGTAGAGCTGGCCGCCGTTCGGCACGGTCCGCTCCGGACCGACCAGGACCACCGCCCCCTCCGCGTCCGGCACGCCGAGGCACAGGACCTCGCTGGTGAAGGGGCCGATCCGCTTGGGCGGAAAATTGACCACGGCCAGGATCTGGCGGCCGACCAGCGCGTCGGGCGCGTAATGGGTCGTGATCTGCGCCGAACTGCGCTTGGTGCCGATGGCGCCGCCGAAATCGACGGTCAGCTTGTAGGCCGGCTTGCGCGCCTCGGGAAAGGGATCGACGGCGGTGATGGTGCCGACCCGGATGTCCAGCTTCGCGAAATCGTCGTAACCGATGGTCATGATCGCCTGCCCACCCCGATTGATGCCGGGTGGCACGGTAGCGCGAAAGCCCCCGCCCCGAAACGCGAAAAGGGCCGCCCGGCGGGCGGCCCTTCCACGGCGATCGGCGCGCGACCGTCGCCTTACTTGGCGGCGGTCTTGGCGATCAGGGCCTTGACCTCTTCCAGGCTCTCCGACACGCGCTTGGACAGCACGTCGGCGGCCTCGGTGTTCGACTTGGCGACCAGCTCCGACAGCTCGCGGACGTTGGCCAGCGACTTCTCGAAGGCGACCTTCACCAGTTCGGCCTGCTTGGCGGCCTTCTCCTCCGGCGAACCGGCGGCGATGACCTCGTTCACATAGCCGCTGGTCTCCTCCAGCGAGGAACGGACGATCTCGGCCTGACGGCGCAGCACGGCCTGGAAGCCCTCGATGGCGAGCTGGTTGGCGGCGGTGATCGCCTCGATGTTCTTGCGCTGGCTGGCAAGGATCGAGTCGACGTCCACACCCGGCACCTTGAAGTCGGCCAGGGTCTTGGACAGGTCGAATTCGAGGAAGGGGTTACCGCTCAACTTGGCCATGTTTCTCATCCCCGCTTTTGGCGTTCGGCATGCTGCGACGCAACATTTCTGGAAGCCGACTATGCAGAGTGCCAAAAAGTTAGTCAACGAGCTTTTGCGCCGCAGCATAACCCCTCGGCATGGCGCATCCGGCCATCCGCCCTTAACCGTTTGGGACGGCGGAAGGTTCCGCTGAGCGGGATGACGTCCCGGTCCAGCGGCAGAATGTCGCGGCGCAGCCCTCCGCCCGCCGCAACCCGGCGTCGAGCGCGGCCATGGTGCGCGACAGGTCGGCGCTGTCGTCGTCGAGAAACACCCGCACCACCCGCAGATCCACAACCCCGAGCCCGGCGACCAGCGCGCCGCCGCCGCGCCGGTCGGGGTCGATCCCGGCGGCGCGCAGCATCCAGGCCATCGACCGCCCGAAGGCGCAGCTGAAGGCGAGCGCGGTCACCGGCTCTCCCGGCAGGTCGCGCACCACCGCGCGCAACCCCTCGCGGAACGGCAGCAGGGCGTCGAAGCGGCGCATCATCACGTCGAACAGCCGGTCGCGCGCGCTTTCCGCCGGATCCGGCGGAGCATCGGCGGCCAGCACCGCGGCGTCGGCCACCCGCGACACGGCGGCCAGCAGGTCGGCCCGCCCCCGGTAGCGGTGATGGAAGCGGGACAGCGGCACACCGGCCGCCCGCGCCACCTCCAGCAGCCCGACGCGGTTCCAGCCCTTCTCGACGGCCAGCCGCATCGCCGCGGCCGCGACCGACCGGTCGAGCGCGCCGTCGTCGGGTTCGCCGCCTTGCCCATTCCGGTTGAACGGAGCGCTGTTGGACGTGTCTGACATCGCACCCACCCTCGCGGTTGATCGCCACCTTCCAACAAGGTGGGGCGCGGCGGGCGGTTCGTCACCCTTTGCGGACGGTCTCCACCCGGCCGCCGGTCATCGAGACCAGATCGGCGGGGGTCAGACGGAACACCGCGTTGGGGGTGCCGGCGGCGGCCCAGATCACGTCGAGCGCCATCAGGTCGGCGTCGATCAGCACCAGGGGCGGCACCGCGTGGCCGACCGGCGGGACGCCGCCGATGGCGTAGCCGGTGGAGTCGCGGACGAAGTCGGGATCGGCCCGCTCGATCTTCTCGCCGATCAGCCGGCCGACCGCCTTCTCGTCGACCCGGTTGGCGCCGCTGGCGACGACCAGCACCGGCCGGCCGCTGTCCTTGGCGCGGAAGATCAGGGATTTGGCGATCTGCGCCACGGCGCAGCCGACGGCGGCGGCGGCGTCCTCCGAGGTGCGGGTGCTGCCCTCATGCTCGACCACACGGTGGCCGAGCCCGGCGGCGTCCAGCAGATCCTGGACACGGCGGGCGGACGGGCTGAGATCGCCAGCCCCCGCCCCCGCCTCCTCGTCGGGGCTCCTCGTCAACCGGCCAGTTCCTTCGACCGCCGGGTGGCGGCGGCGACGGCGGCGGTCATCACCGGCTGGAGGCCGTCCCCGGCCATCAGCACGTCGAGCGCCGCCTGGGTGGTGCCGTTCGGGCTGGTCACCGCCTTGCGCAGGTCGGCGGCGCTCTGCGGCGAGCGGTTGAGCAGTTCGCCCGCGCCCGACACGGTGGCGCGCGCCAGCGTCATCGCCAGATCGGCCGGCAGCCCGCTCGCCTCGCCGGCCTTGGCCATCGCCTCGACCAGCAGGAAGACGTAGGCCGGGCCGCTGCCCGACACCGCCGTGACCGGATCGAGCAACGCCTCGTCCCCGACCCAGGCGACATCGCCGACGGCGCGCAGCAGCGAGTCGCACAGCGCGGTCTGGGCGGCGGTGGCCCGCGCGTTCGGCACCGCCACCGTCATGCCGCGCCCGATGGCGGCCGGCGTGTTGGGCATGGAGCGGACGACGGCCGCCTCCCCGCCCAGCGCCGATTCGAAATAGGCGATGGTCTTGCCGGCGGCGACCGAGAGGAAGACCGTCGCGGGACGGGCCAGCGCGCGGTAGGCGGGCAGCGCCGCGTCCATCACCTGCGGCTTGACCGCCAGCACGACGACGTCGGGGACGAAGCCGGCCGGCAGAGCCTCCGGCCCGGTCGCGGCGGACACCGCCGGGTTGCCGGCCAGCGACTCCGGCAGGCCGGCCGTGTCGACCACCACGACGCGCGAGGCGACGCCGGAGGCGAGCCAGCCGTCCAGCATGGCGCCGCCCATCTTGCCGCAGCCGACCAGCAGCAGGCTGGCGCCGCTTCCGGAAACACCCCCGTTCCCTGCCCCGGCCATCGCGCTCACGCCTCGCCCATGGTGTCGAGGATGGCGGCGGACACCGCCTCCTGCGCCGACTTGCCGCCCCAGATCACGAACTGGAAGGCGGGGTAGAAGCGCTCGCACTCCGACAGGGCGATCTCCACCAGATCCTCGAGCTGCTCGACGGCGGCGCCGCGGGCACCGCGCAGCAGCATGGTCTGGCGGAACATCGGCGTGTGCTCCTCCGAACAGACGTCGAAATGGCCCAGCCACATGCGGCCATTGACCTCGGCCAGAAGTTCGGCGACGGCGGCGCGGCGGGCGGCCTGCACCTTCATGTCGAACTGGCAGGAGAACTGCATCGCGCTGACGTCGGGCTGCCAGACGAAATAGAGGCGGTAGTCGCACCAGCGCCCGCCGATCTCGACGACCAGCTCGTCCTCGCTGGCGCGTTCGAACGGCCATTCGTTGGCGGTGACGATCTCCTCGACGACGTCGAGCGGATTGTGGGCGGAAGCGGTGGTTTCGACGGCGACAGCCGACATGTTCAGCGTCCTCCTGTGAAGGCGCGGCGGGCGGTACCGTATACCCGGAAAGACCGACTACCGGAACCGGGCCCCGAGATGATGGGGTGACTGGCCCAGAGGACACAACTCCTGGAACGGTGCCAAAGCCGTCGGGCCTTCGCAACCGATTTCAGGTGAGACCGCGATGACGGTTTTGTGGCCGGAACTCGTTTGGCCGGAGCGCGTGGCCGGACCGGGCACCGTTCAGGCGGTGGTTCCGGCCGACGCGCCCGGATCCTCGATCACGGCCGGAGCGCCCGCTGGCGGCACCACGGCCGGAGCGTGGGCGACCGGCACGGCCGCCATCAGCGACGCGACGGTGGCCTCCAGCGTGGCGAGCCGTTCGGCCATCGCCTCCTGCTCCGCGCGGGCCTTGGCGGCCATGGCGCGGACGGCCTCATGCTCCTCGCGGCCGACCACGTCCATGCGCGACAGCACGCGTTCGAGCTGGGCGCGCAGTTGGCCCTCGGCCTCCTCGCGCAAGGACGAAAAGGCGCCGAGCGCGCCGCCCGCGACACGGGCCAGATCGTCCAGAATTTTGTTGTCCACCTGCATCGCTCAAACTTCCCGTTACCGTTTGTACATTATGGCGGCCGGACCGGCCGACTTCAACGCCCTTGGCCGTTTTCCTCCGCACCGCAGCGCGCAGCCGTGCCATGCGGCGCCCCGCAAGCGGCCCGGCGGCTCTAGGGTTTGGCGGCGCGGGCGAAATGCTCCTGGACCGCCTGCATGTCCAGGCTCTGGGTCGGCGCCGCCGCCGGGCCGGCGACCCGCAGGGTCAGCGGCGGCAGCGGCGGAGTCGCCTTCACCTTCACGGTCAGCCCGAAATCCACCCGCTCCTCCGGCAGCGACCACTGGCCGCTCAGCAGCCCCTCCCCCGCCGCCGACGACAGGCGGGTGTCCTCGGTGCGGACGATCCCGTGATCGATGACGAAGCGGCCATCGAGCCGGTCGATGCGGGTTTCGCCGCCTTGCAGGCTGCCGGCGACGGCGCCCAGCACCTCCTGCGGGCGGTCGATGCGGGCAAGCCGGTCGCGCAGGGCCGCGAGATCCAGGCCACGCAGCGTCCCGCCGGCGGCGGCGACGCGCCCGCGCCCGGCCAGCCCGCGCAGCAGCGTCGCGCGATCCGTCCCGCTGCTGGTCAGCGTCAGGCTGAGATCGACGGTGCCGCCGGCCAGCGCCACGCCGCTGCCCGCCGCGACCTCCGACAGCGCCGCCTTGACCACGGTGAGGTCGGCCTCGACCGACGGCGCGCGTCCGGCCGTCTCGACGACGCGGCCGCTCAGCCCGATCTGCCCGCCCAGCCATTCGCCGTCGAGCTGCTCGAGCGTCAGGACTCCGCCGGTCAGCCCGGCGCGCAGGGCCGGCTGGTCGATGCGCAGGCCGCCGGCCGTCAGCGACGTCGCGGTCAGCGCCAGCCGCCCGTCGAGGCTGCGCAGCCAGGCGGTCCCCCCGCTTCCGCCGACCGGCGCCGCCAGCGCGGCGGAGGCGCCGCCCTGCGCCGGGGGCGGCCCCGACCCCGGCTCGCCACCCGCCGGATCAGCCGCCAGGGGAGCGGCGAGCAGCCGGTCGATGTCGAGATCGCCGGTCTGGATCTCCGCGTCCAGACGCGGACGGGCCTCGCCCAGGACGGCGGAGAGCTTGCCGCGCAGCGCCGTCCCGGCGACGATGCCCTGGAGGTTGCCCAGGGTCGGCGCCTGGGCCGTCCCGCCCAGCTCGCCGTAGAGGTCGAGCGGGCCGTAGGCGCGCACCAGCGGGCGGTCGGCGAACAGCGCGGCGATCCGGCCGAGCTCGGGATGGCTCACCCGCAGCTTGACGTCGGCGGCCGGCGTCTTGTCGAGCGCCAGCAGGGCGCCGCCGGCCTCCAGCGTGCCGCCGGCCATGCCGGCGGTCAGCTCCAGCGCCAGCCGGCCGGCGTCGCCGGCCAGCCGCGCCTTGGCGGTGACGGCGCCCAGCCGCTCCGGCACCGGCACGCCGGCCGGCCAGGGAAAGGCGCTCGGCAGCCCGCCGAGGTTGGCGGCGTCGGCCGACAGGGCGATGTTCACCCCGCGCAGTGGCGACAGCCCGGCGATCTGGCCGTCGATCCGCCCCTTCAGCCCGACGAGGTCGTCGATCCGCGCCTCGCGGATGGTCAGCGCCCCGCCGGCGGCGGTGGCGTCGAGATGGATGCCCTGCACCGGCAGCCCGTGCAGCGTGATCTGTCCGATGGTGAGGTCGAGATTCGCGTCGGCCATGCCGAGCAGCCGCTGCGGCGTCAGGGTCGCCCGCGCGGCGGACAGGGTGGCGGCCGACGACGCCGCCGGACCGGGCGTGGTGGCGGTGGCTGGGGCGGTGGCTGGGGCGGTGGCTGGGGCGGGATCCGCCGACGGCAGATAGGCGTCGAGGTTGAGCCGGTCGAGTTCCAGGCGCGCCCCGAAGGCCGGGCGTCCACGGTCGACGTAGGCGATGGCTCCCGACAGGCGGCTGCTGTCCACCCGCAGATCCAGCCCGGACAGCTCGAAGCGGTCGGCGTGCCCCTGGATGCGCCCGGCGATCGAGGCGCGCCGCAGCCGGCCGGCGGCAACGCCCTGCACGTCCAGCCTCATCCAGTCGAGCAGCGCCCGCAGATTGTCGGCGTTGGCCTCCATCCGGAGATCGACGGTCGGCTGCCCGCCGGGCGTCGTCACCTCGCCGGCCGCCACGAAGTCGGACCCGCCGGGCAACAGGGCGCTGATGCGGTCGATGTTCAGCCGCCCGTTGCCCAGGCTGGCCTCCAGCCGCCCCTGGCGCACGACGCCGCCGTTGTAGGTCAGCCCGTCGACCGCCAGATCGAGCTTCCCCTCGATCCCGGCCGGAAGGGCGAAGGCCGGCAGCATCGGGGACGGGGCCGCCGGCTGGGCGGAACCTGCGGCGCGGCCGTTTCCGCTGGACGGCGCCGTGGCCGCCGCGCCACGCCCCGTGCCGGTGCCGGTGCCGGACGCCTTCGCCAGCCAGGAATCGAGATCCAGCCGGTTGATCGCCAGCGTCAGCTCGGTGCGCGCCGGGTCTCCCGCCCGCAGCGTCGCCGTGCCGGTCGCGCGGGTGTCGCCGAGCTGCGCCTCCACATTGCTGAAGGTGGCGAGGCTGGTCCCCGCCTCCACGGCCGCGCGCAGGCTGAAGGGCTGGGCCAGCGCCGTCGGCGCCTTGGCATCGAACAGCTTGGCGAGGTCGCCGCCCTCGGCCCGCAGATCGCCCTGGGCACGCAGCGCGCCGCTGCCGTTCGGGTTGCCGCTGCCGCCGGACAGGATGCCGGCGAAGCGCAGGGTGGAATCGGTGCCGGGCAGCGACAGCGCGGCGCGCACCGGCACGGCGGCGCCGTCGGTGAAGCGGCCGGCGGTGCCCTCGCCGTGCAGCGGGAGGCCGCGCAGGCGGAAGTCGCCCTGGAACTGGAAGGGGCCGGCCAGGCTGCCGGCGACGATCCGGGCGCTCACCGCCTCCAGCGTCTCCACCCGGCCGGAACGGTCGTCGCGGTACAGGATGGTGCCGCCCTCGACCGACACGCGGTCGAAGCTGACCGCCGACGCCAGGCCGTCGGCCGACGGCAGCGAGGAGGAGCCGGCCGCCGGGCCGCCGGACAGGTCCCAGTTGACGCGGCCGTCCTTCAGCACCTCGACGACGAAGGTCGGCTCGACCAGGGTGATGCTCTCGACCTGGATGCGGCCGGTCAGCAGCGGGCCGAGCGCCACCCGCGCGTCCAGCTTCTTCAGCCGCGCCATGTCGGGTTCGGCGGCGCCGGGCGGGTTGGCGAGCCGGGCATCGCGCACGGTCAGCGCCGGCGAAGGCAGCAGCGTCAGGCCGATGTCGCCGCGCAGCTCGACCTTGCGGCCGGTCGCCGCCGACACCCGTTCGGCGATGGCTCCCTTGTAGGCGTTCCAGTCGATCAGGTTCGGCGCCACCAGAACGGCACCGGCCAGCGCCGCCAGTCCGGCCAGTGCAGCGATCACAATCTTCTTCACCGCGTGTCCGCCTTCCCTGCGGCCGGCCGTGCCGCCGGCCATGCCCCGTCATCCATCGAACCGGCCCCGAACCGGCCCGCCTGCCGAACACAGCGCCGGGCCGGGCCCGGCCTTCTCCCCCGAACCGCCCTTCGCTAAGCTAGCGCCCGCAGAGAAAACAAGCAATTTGGGCGATCCCACGGCCAAATGACGGCCGGTCCGAAATTTTCCCCACCCCGGCGCTTCCGCCGACGCCAGAATGCCCCTTTCCCCCCGCACCGCAGACGGAGACCGAGCCATGGGCGACGTCGTCAACCTCAACCGCTTCCGCAAGACCCGCGCGCGCGCCGAGCGCGCCAAGGAGGCCGACGCGAATCGGATCCGATTCGGCCGCACCAAGACCGAGAAGGAACGCGACCGCAAGGAAGCCGAGCGCTCCACTCAGACTTTGGATGGAAAGAAGCTTGACGATCCGGCATAGGCGATTCCGCAGCGGGTTCCGGCGAGGCCTCCACCAAAGGCGATGAAAAAACCAAGCTGAGCGGTCGGAATAACCTCCATTTTTCTGTGACTATTCGCAGAACCAACAATTCGCCATTGCGACAGTCGCCCGGCTCGTGTGAGGATCGATCCGTGAGCGCCATCGGGCGCACCGTCTGGCATCTGGGGGAGGACCGGCATCATGGTCGACATGACGTCGTTTCGCGGTTCGTCGCAGCCCACACAATCCGCCGCCTATCTGCCACCCATCCGCGCGGTCGGCACCGACCGGCCCTGGCTGTGGCTGTCCGCCGCATGGCGCGACATGATGGCCGCCCCCTTCATCAGCTTCGGCTACGGGGCGCTGGCGGTGGTTTCCAGCTTCCTCGTCGTCGCCGGGCTGTCGATGCTGGACATGGCCTATCTGATCCTGCCGATGGCCGCCGGCTTCATGCTGCTCGGGCCGCTCTTCGCGGTCGGCCTCTATGAGACCAGCCGGCTGCTGGAGCTGGGCGAGCGGCCGACGCTCGGCAAGGTGCTCGCCGCCTACCAGCGCAACGGGATGCAGATCGCCGGGATCGGGCTGGTGCTGATGCTGGCGCTGCTGGCCTGGATCCGCGTCGCCTTCCTGATCTTCGCGCTGTTCTTCTCCGCCTCGCCGCCGGCCTTCGACCAGCTGGTCGACCGCATCTTCTTCTCGGCCGAGACGATCCCGTTCCTGCTGACCGGCACCATCGTCGGCGCGGTCATCGCCGCCGGCGTCTTCTCGATCGCCGTGGTCTCGATCCCGCTGCTGCTCGACCGCGACACCGACGTGTTCACCGCGATGGCGACCAGCGCCGCCGTGGTGCGCGAGAACATCCGGCCGATGATCGGCTGGGCCTTCCTGGTGGCGCTGTTCACCTCGGCCGGGATGGTCACCGGCTTCCTCGGCATGGCGCTGGCCTTCCCGCTGATCGGCCACGCCTCCTGGCACTGTTACCGCGATCTGGTCGGCCAGGCCCGTTAGGAACGGGCGCCGACCGCAAGCGAAAGCCCCTTCCTCCGGGCGGAGGAAGGGGCTTTTTCATGGCCAACCCATTTCCGTCACGGCTTGCGGAAGAAAGCCTCGGCGGCGCTCTTCTGGGCCTGCTTGGCGGCGATGGCGGCGCGGGCGCGGGCGATCTCCGCCTCCAGCCCGGCGATGTAGTCGTTCAGTTCGGCCACGCCGAGAACGTTCAGGTCCTTCGGCGCCGGCTTGGCCGTGCGCGGCTCGAGATCCTCGAAGCTCATGGACGCCCTCCCCAAATCCCGTGATCGGGCCTTGCTTGTGATCGGGTCTTGGCCGGCGCCGCTTGTCAGCCCGGCGCCCCGACTCTACCTTTCCCATCCAACGAGTCAAACGGGGGAAACAGCATGGGCCTCGCCTTGCCCGACAGCATGCGCTGCGTCGAGATCGCCGAACCGGGAGGGCCTGAGGTTCTGCGCCCCGCCCGCCGCCCCGCCCCCGTCCCCGGTCCGGGCGAGCTGCTGGTCGAGGTCGCGGCGGCCGGCGTCAACCGCCCGGACACGCTGCAACGCCAGGGCCGCTACGACCCGCCGGCCGGCGCCTCCGACCTGCCGGGGCTGGAGCTGTCCGGCAGCGTCGTCGCCATCGGCGAGGGCGTGACCGGCTGGGCCAGCGGCGACCGGCTGTGCGCGCTGGTGGCCGGCGGCGGCTACGCCGAATACTGCACGGTCCCGGCGGTGCAGGCGCTGCCGGTGCCGGCGTCCCTGTCGATGATCGAGGCGGCGGCGGTGCCCGAGACCTTCTTCACCGTCTGGACCAACGTGTTCGAGCGCGGCGCGCTGAAGCCCGGCGAGACGCTGCTGGTGCATGGCGGGTCGAGCGGCATCGGCACCACGGCGATCCAGCTCGCCAAGGCGTTCGGCGCCACCGTCTTCACCACCGCCGGCAGCGCCGAGAAGTGCCGGGCCTGCGAGGAGCTCGGCGCCGACCGCGCCATCGACTACAAGACCGAGGATTTCGTCGCGGTGATCCGCGAGGCGACCGGCGGGCGCGGCGTCGACGTGGTGCTCGACATGGTGGGCGGCGACTACATCGCCCGCGACGTCGAGATCATGGCCCCCGACGGCCGCCACGTCTCCATCGCCTTCCTGCAAGGACCGAAGGTCTCGCTGAACATGGCGCCGGTCATGATGAAGCGGCTGACCCTGACCGGCTCGACGCTGCGCGCCCGCCCGGTGCCGGAGAAGGGCCGCATCGCCGCGGCGCTGCGCGAGACGGTCTGGCCCCTGCTGGAGGCCGGCGGGGTCAGGCCGCTGATCCACGCCACCTTCCCGCTGGAGCAGGCCGCCGAGGCGCACCGGCTGATGGAAAGCAGCGCGCACATCGGCAAGATCGTGCTGACCGTCGGCACCGACGCCGCCTCCTGACCGGAGAAAACGCATCTTTCTCGCCATTCCCGTGCGGTCGGGCTTGCCTTGACCGCACGGGACGGGTTAGCAGAGACGCGTGGGCGACCGGGTTTTCCCGGTGAGCCTGCGTCAGCATGCTTATTTGACCCGGCTTTCGTCCCTATATCCAGGGGAGGAACCGGAAGAATTTCCGCCCAGAGATGAAAAACCGGCAGCGCCACCCGCCAGCGGGCGCGGCCGGGCCCGAGAGTTGTCAGGAGGGATGATGGCACTGCCCTTGATGCCGAAAGCGACAGCCGTCTGGCTGGTCGAGAACACGTCCTTGTCCTTCGAGCAGATCGCAGCCTTCTGCGGGATGCATTCGCTGGAAGTCCAGGCCATCGCCGACGGCGAGGTGGCGGTCGGCATGGTCGGGCTCGATCCCGTGGCCAACGGCCAGCTCACCAAGGCCGAGATCGAGCGCTGCGAGAAGAACGAGGCCCTGCGCCTGAAGCTTCTGGTGGTCGATCTGCCGCAGGTGGCCGCGCGCTCCAAGGGCCCGCGCTACACCCCGATCACCAAGCGCGGCGACAAGCCCGACGCCATCGCCTGGCTGCTGAAGCACCACCCGGAACTGTCGGACGCGCAGACCTGCCGGCTGATCGGCACGACCAAGCCGACCATCGCCGCGGTGCGCGACCGCACCCACTGGAACGCCGCCAACATCAAGCCGCGCAACCCGGTCATGCTCGGCCTCTGCTCGCAGCGCGAGCTGGAGGAGGCGCTGGCCCTGGCGATCCGCCGTGGCGGCACCCCGCTGCCCCCGCAGGACCCGGACGAGGACGGCTACGGCAGCGAGCGGGACGACGAGTCCTACTCCGAGCAGGAAGACGCGCATTGAGGTCGCACCGGGCCTTCCCCCTTGCCGGCGGGAAGGCCCGCGGGATATCCCACCCATGACCTCCCCCTCCCGCCCCGCGCCCTCCCGCCCCGCGCCCTCTCGCCTCGTCGTCGGCATCAGCGGGGCATCCGGCGTCGTGCTGGGCATCCGCATGCTGACTACCCTGCGCCGCATCGGGGTCGAATCGCATCTGGTGGTCAGCCGATCGGCCGAGGTGACGCTGGCGCACGAGACCTCCATGAAGGTCGCGGAGCTGCGGGCGCTGGCCGACGTCACCTACGCCGCCGCCGACATCGGCGCCGCCATCGCCAGCGGCAGCTTCCGCACCCTGGGCATGGTGGTCGCCCCCTGCTCCGTCCGCACGATGAGCGAGATCGCCAGCGGCGTGACCTCCACCCTGCTGACCCGCGCCGCCGACGTGGCGCTGAAGGAGCGGCGGCGGCTGGTGCTGATGGTGCGGGAGACCCCGCTGCATCTCGGGCACCTGCGCACCATGACCGCGCTGGCCGAGATGGGGGCCGTGATCGCCCCGCCGGTGCCGGCCTTCTACGCCAGGCCGCAAAGCATCGACGACCTGATCGACCATTCGGTCGGCCGTGTCCTGGACCTGTTCGGGCTCGACGCCGGCAATCTGCGACGCTGGGGCGAGCCGTCGCCGGAGCCGGCCACGGAAGGTTGAGAGCTCTTTTCGCCGCAACGCAACGGGCGCTTGGACTGCAAGAGCAATGCCGCTATACCCCAATGGAGCGGGGCCGGCATCGCGCCGGCCGGCAGGACGAGGGACAACCGGCGATGCCTGACAGCCAACAGAGTCAACCCATCCGTCAGCTTCTGGCCGGCATCAAGGGGTTCCGCGCCCGCTATTACGAACGACGCCCCGACAGCATGCGGCAATTGGTCACGGAAGGGCAGCACCCCGAGATCCTGATGATCGGCTGCTCCGACAGCCGGGTCGATCCGGCGCTGCTGACCCAGGCCGAACCGGGCGAGCTGTTCGTCGTCCGCAACGTCGCCAACCTCGTGCCGCCCTACCAGCCCGACGGCAGCTACCACGGCACCTCGGCGGCCATCGAATACGCGGTCCGCTCGCTGGGCGTCTCGCACGTCATCGTGCTGGGCCACGCCCAGTGCGGCGGCATCCAGGGACTGATCCGCCTGCGCACCGGCCAGACGACCGACGACGATTTCGTGTCGCCCTGGGTGTCGATCGCCGGCTCGGCGCTCGACCCCTACCTCGGCGGGGCCGGGAACGAGGCCAGCAAGGCGGACGCCGAGCGGCTCCAGCAGAATCCCGGCGTCATCGAGCGTGCGGCCATCCGCACCTCGGTCGACAACCTGATGACCTTCCCCTTCGTCCGCGAACGGGTGGAGGCCGGCACGCTGAGCCTGCACGGCTGGTGGTTCGACCTGGAAAGCGGCGAGCTGTGGGCGACCGAAGGAAAAAGCAGGGTCTTCCTGCCGGTCGAATGAACCCGCGAAGGGAATGGAGGGCGGTCTTTCGCTGTTGAGGGGGGATGGATCAACCCATCAATCCTCCAACAGGAAAGGCATCGCCATGAAGTCCGCCCTCCGCCTCGCCATTCTGGTGGCCGCCCCGCTGGCGCTGGCCGCCTGCAACCAGTCCGGCAACGACCGTGGCCTGTTCGGCAGCAGCGGCGGTGGCGGCCTGTTCGGTTCGGGCGACTCCGACGCGCGCTACGCCCGCAACGGCCGCTGCGACGATCCGCGCTACAACACCTCCAACGGCGGCCGCGCCGAGGCGGGCACCGACGATTACGACTGCTCGCGCTACGGCGACGGGGTCAAGCGCTGACAAGGATACGGCATCGGGCCGGCCCCCTCCGGCCCGATGCCGCATTCCGACCGCAAATCCCGACATTTGGTTTCACAAAGTAACCTTTGTTGTCTTGCGTGATTGTCGAGGCGGATGCTTAAAACGGTCATGCCTTGCCTTTGCCGGAGCGGATTAAGGTCCGCATCCGGAATAGCCCTGGATTGTGCCGTGACCGACGCCTTGATATCCCCCGCTTCGTCCAACCAGGAGCGGGCCATGACACGCCTTTCGAGCCGACCGCCGCGCCGTCCGTCCGGCCGCCTCATCCGGCTCCTTCCGGTTGCCGCCGCGCTGCTCGCCGGCGTTCCCTTCACCGATTCGACCGCGCTGGCGAACGAAGGGGCCAAACCCGGCGGCGGCTGCCCCTGGGCGCAGGACGTGTCTCTGGAGGTCAACGGCAAGACGCTGACGCTCAACCAGGCGGTGTTCGCCACCGCCGGCGCCGAGCCGGTCGTCATCGAGCCCTACCAGATCTACCCCATGGTCGATCAGCTCAAGCTGCGGATCGTCGGCCCCAAGGGGCGGGAATGGGAAGCCTCGCTCACCCGTCTGGTCAGCGGCAAGCGGTGCAGCGCCTTCTATGTCGGCAAGGCGTTCCTGGTGTCCGACGTCGAGCGCGACCCGAACACCCTGATCCTCAACCGCTGAAGCCGCGTCCGCCGGCCAGCGCCGCGACCAGCGCGGCCAGAGCCGGGTCGCCGCCCGGCACCAGCAGCGCCATGTTCGCCGCCGCCAGGGCCACGCCGCCGCCAGGGCGCGGCGACAGCCCGCCGGCCGCGAACAGCCGGTCCTGCTGGATGCGTTCGGCCTCCAGCTCCACCGCCTTCATCCGGGCGTACAGCCCGTCGTCCTCGGCCTTCACCCGGCGGCGCACGGCGCGCAGCGGCCGGACCACCTCCCGCCGCCAGTCCGCCACGGCGGCGTCGATCCGCTCCAGCGCGGCCGGCGACAGGGCGGCCGCGCAGTCCATCCCCGCCCAGGCGGCGAACAGCAGCAGGTTGACGTCGACGCCGCGCCCGTCCTGGAGCGCCAGGCAGGCGGCGGGCACCCCCGGCCGCCCGTAGACGGCCAGGGAGAAGTCCCAGAACGGGTTGGCGCCCATCCGCCTCAGTCGCCGAAGCTGATGCTGAGGCCGCGCGCCGTCTTGACCAGCGCGCTGTCCAGCTCGACGCAGGAATACTGGGCGATGGCGTCGGTGATCGGCACGTCGATCACGCCGCGATTCGACCAGGCGACCATACGGTCGAACTTACCCTCGGCGATCAGGTCGACGGCGTGGACGCCGAAGGCCGAGGCGACCAGACGGTCGCGCGGGCTGGGCATGCTGCCGCGCTGGACATGGCCCAGCACGGTGACGCGGGTCTCGGCCCCGGTGGCGTCGGCGATCTTCTCGCCGATGTAATCGCCGATGCCGCCATAGCGCTTCTCGCCGCCCTGGAGCACCTTCTTGACGCCGGTGCCCTCCAGCGTCTTCACCGCCTCCGACACCACCACCAGGGCGAAGTTGCGGCCAGTGGAGCGCACCTCGTGAATCTTCTCGGCGATGCGCTCGATCGAATAGGAGATCTCCGGGATCAGGATCACGTCGGCCCCGCCGGCGATGCCGGCGGCCAGCGCGATGTGGCCGGCGTCGCGGCCCATCACCTCCAGCACCATGACGCGCTGGTGGCTGGCGGCGGTCGGCTGGAGACGGTCGAGCGCCTCGACCGCCACGGCGACGGCGGTGTCGTAGCCGACCGAGACCTCGGTCATGCCCAGGTCGTTGTCGATGGTCTTCGGCACGCCGACCATCGGGAAGCCGCCCTTCTGGGCCAGCTTGTGGAGGATGGCGAAGCTGCCGTCGCCGCCGATGCCGATCAGCGCGTCGAGGCCAAGCTCGCGGTAGCCGCCGATGATCTCGTCGGAGCGGTCCTTCAGCGTCCCGTCGCTCATCGGGTAGGCGAAGGGATCGCCCCGGTTGGTGGTGCCGAGGATGGTGCCGCCCTGGCGCATCATGGTGCCGTCGACGTTGCCGAGGTCGAGCGTCTGGTACTGGACCGGACGCTGCAACAGGCCCTGCGTCCCCTCCTTGATGCCGAGAACCTGCCAGCCGTACCCCGCCGCGCGATGGACGGCGGCGCGGATGACCGCGTTCAGGCCGGCGCAGTCGCCGCCGCTGGTGAGGATGCCGATGCGCTTGCCGGCTTTGATGGGGGCGTTCATTGAGGGTTTCCGTCCCGTTTCGACTGTTTGTTGCGGTGGGCGCCCATGTTACCGGAACAGGCGTTTCCCGCAATCGCCGAAGGGGAAAAGTCCCGCCCGGATTCCCGGACCGCCACCGAACCATAACCTGCGGGAGAGGCTTAGGTTTCGCGCTGCCGCTTTTCCGGAAATCTGATATAGTCCCGCCCGCTTGAGCAAGGGGCACCCCGTGACGCCGCCACGGCGGGCGCGGGTCAGGAACAGACGAAGACGCAAAAGTTTCAAGAGCAACCGGCCACTCGCAACGGGCGCAATGAACGAGCAAGAGATCCTGAAGGAAAAGCTGGCCACCCTGCGCAGCGAACACCGTGATCTGGACGACGTCATCGCCCGGCTGGTCGAGCGCGCGCCCTACGACCAGCTCCAGATGCAACGCCTGAAGAAGCGCAAGCTGATGCTGAAGGATCAGATCATGCTTCTGGAAAGCCGCCTGCTTCCCGACATCATCGCCTGACGGCGGCGGACCATCCCCGATCCTTTGGCGATCGCCCGATCATCGGCACATCCTCGCTCGTTTCTCGTCATGGCCGGGCTTGTCCCGGCCATCCACGGGCGACCTTCGCATGATGATTTGCGGTCGTGGATGCCCGGCACGAGGCCGGGCATGACGGATAAGAGGGGGCGGGGGGACGGAAAGCAGGGAGGCGGAGAGCGGAACCCTCAGGCCTCCGGCTTCTTCGGCACGGTGAAGAACTGGATTCCCATCTGGAAGCTGCGGGCGATGTTCTCCGCCTTGCCGATCAGGAAGGCGGCGCCCTCGCCGGGGAACAGCTCGTTGGCGGTCTCGCGGAACAGGCCGAGCCAGCGCTCGAAATGCTGCGGCTCCAGCCCGAGCTGGATGTGGACCGGCATCGGCCGCCCGTCGTAGCGCTGGGTCAGCAGGGCGATCGACGACCAGAAATCCATCATCTTGCGCAGATGCGGCTCCCAGTCGGTGATGGCGCGGCCGAAGATCGGCCCCAGCACCTCGTCCTTCATGATCTTGCCGTAGAAGGTCCGCACCAGCGTCTCGATGGACGCCTCGTCGATGCCCACGGACGCCATGCGCTCCTCGGCCATGGCGGTGCGGATGTCACGGTGGCTCTGGGCGTCGGCGGCGTCGGTGGCGTCTGTCATGGGGGGAGCGGTCCGGTTGGGTGCGATGATCAGGACATATGGGCACGCAGCATACGGGGAGCCATGCGGCGGCGAAAGGTCCGGGATGTCGCAGCGGCGCGCTCGGTTTTCACCGTGTCCCCGGCCCGGCGCGCGCCGATGCGCTGGACTCCGGCCCGACTCCTCCTATAATCCGCCGCTTTCCGGCTCTTTAGGAAAGCCCGCCGCCGTGTCCGCCGAAGCCCAGAACAGCACCCCGAACGGTTCGCCGCTGGTCGGCATCATCATGGGCAGCCAGTCCGACTGGACCACCATGAAGCACGCCGCCGACACCCTGGCGGCGCTCGGGATTCCCCACGAGGTCCGCATCGTCTCGGCCCACCGCACCCCGCAGCGGCTGGTGGAGTACGCCACCACCGCGAAGACGCGCGGGCTGAAGGTCGTGATCGCCGGGGCCGGCGGCGCCGCCCATCTGCCCGGCATGGCCGCGTCGATGACGCCGCTGCCGGTCTTCGGCGTGCCGGTCGAGAGCCACGCGCTGAAGGGCATGGACAGCCTGCTGTCGATCGTCCAGATGCCGGGCGGCGTGCCGGTCGGCACGCTGGCCATCGGCAAGGCCGGCGCCATCAACGCCGCGCTGCTCGCCGGCTCGGTCATCGCCCTGATGGATCCGGCGGTCGCCGACGCGCTCGACGTCTGGCGCGCCCGCCAGACCGCCGCCGTGGCCGAGGCCCCGGTGGACGAGACCGCCTGAGATGTCCGGCTCCCTTCCGCCCCGCCTTGCCCCCGGCGCCACCATCGGCATGCTCGGCGCCGGCCAGCTCGGCCGCATGACGGCAATGGCCGCCGCCCGGCTCGGCTACCAGACCCATGTCTACGCGCCCGACGCCGCCGGCAGCCCCTGCGCCCAGGTGTCGGCCGCCGCGACCGTCGCCGGCTGGGACGATCTGGCGGCGCTGGAGCGCTTCGCCCGCTCGGTCGACGCGGTGACGCTGGAGTGGGAGAACGTCCCGGTCGCCACGGTCGAGCATCTGCGCCGCTTCACCAGCGTCAATCCGGGGCCGAACGTCCTGTCGGTGGCGCAGGACCGCGTCAAGGAGAAGTCCTTCGTCAACGCTCTCGGCATCGCCACCGCGCCGTGGCGCGCGGCGAAAAGCGCCGAGGACGTCGCCCGCGCGGTGGCGGAGATCGGGCCGCGCTGCGTCCTGAAATCGACCCGGCTCGGCTATGACGGCAAGGGGCAGGCGCGCATCGGCGAAGGGACCGACCCGGCCGAGGCCTGGGCCGCCATCGGCGGGGTGGACGGCATCGTCGAGGGCTTCGTCACCTTCGCCTGCGAGGTCTCGGTGATCGTCGCGCGCGGCGGCGACGGCGCCATGGTCGCCTATCCGGCGGTGGAGAACCGCCACAAGGACGGCATCCTCGACGTCACCCTCGCCCCGGCCCGCGTCGCGCCGGAAACGGCGGCCGAGGCCGAGCGGGTCGCCCGCCGCATCGCCGAGGCGCTCGATCTGGTCGGCGTGCTGGCGGTGGAGATGTTCGTCACCGCCGACGGCGCCGTGCTGGTCAACGAGATGGCGCCGCGCCCGCACAATTCCGGTCACTGGACGATGGACGCCTGCGCCGCCTCGCAGTTCGAGCAGCTCGTCCGCGCCGTCTGCGGCCTGCCGCTGGGCTCGGTCGAGCGGCAGGCCGACGCCGAAATGACCAACCTGATCGGCGAGGACGCCCTTCGCTGGCCGGAGCTGATGGCCGAGCCGGGCGCCCGCCTGCACCTCTACGGCAAGGCGGAAGCCCGCCCCGGCCGCAAGATGGGACACGTCACCCGCCTGCTGCCCCGGACCTGACCCAGCGGACGCATTCCAGCAAAGGACATGGCCATGAGCGACACGCCCCCAGCCCCACCCGCCGCCCCACCGCGCCGGACGGTGCTGCTGGGGGCGCTGGCCTCCGTCGCCGTGCCGCAGGCCGCCGCCGCGCTGGCGGGAATCGACGCCGCTCCGGTCCTCGCCCCCGACGCCGCGCTGACCCGCATCGCCTTCGGCTCCTGCGCCGACCAGAAGCGGCCGCAGCCGATCTGGGACGCCGTGCTCGCCGCCAGGCCGGAACTGTTCCTGTTCGCCGGCGACAACGTCTACGGCGATTCCGAATCCCCCGACCTGGCCGAACTGCGCACCGCCTACGCCCAGGCGATGACCATCGACGGCTACCGGACCCTGCGCCGGACGGTGCCGGTCATGGCCGTGTGGGACGACCACGACATGGGCCGCAACGACGGCGGCGCCTCCTACCCGCTCCGGCGGGAGTCGCAGCGGCTGTTCGCCGAGTTCTGGGAGCTGCCGCCCGAGGATCCCCGCTGGAACCGCGAGGGCGTCCACACCGCGCGCGTCATCGGCCCGCCCGGACGGCGGGTGCAGGTGATCATGCTCGACACCCGCAGCTTCCGCTCGCCGTTGCTGAAGACCGACCAGCGCGGCGCGCCGGGCCGCGAGCGCTACCTGCCCGACCCGGACCCGGCGAAGACCATGCTGGGACCCGACCAATGGGCGTGGCTGGAGGAGCGGCTGAGAGAGCCGGCCGAGGTCCGGCTGCTGGTCTCCTCGATCCAGGTGCTCGCCGAAGGCCACGGCTGGGAGCGCTGGGGCAATCTGCCGCAAGAGCGCGACCGGCTCTACGACCTGATCGGCCGCAGCGGCGCCGAGGGGGTGATCCTGCTGTCGGGCGACCGGCATGTCGGCGCGCTCTACCGCGAGGCGGCCGGCCTGCCCTACCCGCTGACCGAGATCACCTCGAGCGGCCTCAACCAGGTGGCGCCGGCGAACAGCCGGGAATCCGGGCCGAATCGGCTCGGAGACCGCTTCATCGCCGCCAATTTCGGCCGGATCGACCTCGATTGGGAGGCCGGGACCGTCGCCCTCGCCCTGGTCGACGCGGCGGGAACCGAGCAGCGGACCACCACGTTGCGTCTGTCGGACCTGCGCCGTTCGTAACGGAGGCGGGCGATCGGCTCCCGCCTCTTCGCGCCGGGGTCGATATTGCGGGAAGATAGATAACGCTTAACGGATATTAAGGACAAATCCTTCTCTTTTAACCCTGTCCGATCTTCGTTACTCTCCAATTGAAAAGAAGGAAAATCTCTAAACTTTGATTCAATTTGCGTTTGGGCGATGATGAACTCCGCGCAGCAGGACACCGCAATGCGACCCACCTTGCCCGCCGCCGGAACACGCCGGCCGCAGTCCAGCCGCGACCGGGACCGCTTCGTCGGCTTCGCCTTCGCCGCCGCCGACCTGCTGCTCGAAACCGACAGCATGGGGACCATCCTGTTCTCCGCCGGCGCCCGCTGCCACCTGACCCGCGGGGAGGTCGGCACCCTGGTCGGCAGCAACCTGCTCGACGTGGTGGCCCCCAGCGACCGCAAATACGTCCATGTCCTGTTCAAGCGCATCCAGGAAAAGGCCCGCATCAAGCCGGCCCGCGTCGTCTTCCAGGCGATCGACGGCCAGAAGTTCCCGGCGCTGCTCGGCGGCTGCCGGCTCGATTCCTGTCCGGGCTCGCTGTTCCTGACCGTCCTGCTCGCGTCGGGCCCGCGCAACAGCGCCGCCGGCACCGCCCCGGTGGGGGAGCTGATGGACGAGCACGCCTTCAACAGCATCCTGGAGGAGCGCATCCACATCGCCCGCGAACGGGGGCTCGACCAGGGGCTGACCCTGCTGCTGGTCGACGGCTTCCAGGCGATGGTGCAGGCGATGCCCGAGGGCGCCGCGGAGGAGGTGAAGGAGGGCATCGACGCCTATCTGCGCGGCCTGTCGGTCGACGGCGACAGCGTCGGGCAACTGGCCGGCGACCGCTACGGCATCGTGCACGCCGCCGACATCGACGGGCGCGAGGTGCAGGGCCACATCACCCAGATCATCCAGGCGGCGGGCGGCGCCCTGCCCGGCGGCATCCGCTCCTGGACGATGGACATGACCGACGACCGGCTGGACGCCGCCGACGCGGCGCGCGCGCTGGTCTACACGGTGCAGGCCTTCGCCTCGGCGCAGGGCGGCGAGTTCACCATCTCGAGCCTGGAGGACGGCGCCAACCGGATGATGGCCGACGCGGTGGAGCGCATCGGCCGGCTGCGCGCCACCATCGAGAACAAGGACTTCTTCGTCGTCTACCAGCCCATCGTCGACATGGAGACCCAGGCGGTCCATCACCTGGAGGCGCTGACGCGGGTCGACGGGATGAACTCGCCGGCCGCCTTCATCGCCTTCGCCGAGGATGTCGGGCTGATCTACGACTTCGACCTGCTGTTGACGCAGACGGTGCTCGACACGCTGAACAGCCACCGGCGGGAACCGAACCTGCCCGACGTGGCGATCAACCTGTCGGCCAAGACGCTGATGAGCCCGATCTTCCTCAAGCAGTTCCAGTCGGTGGTCGAGCCCTACGGCGACCTGCGCCGCAAGCTGCTGATCGAGGTGACCGAGACCGTCGTCGTCACCGACATCGCCCGGCTGAACGAGGTGCTGCAAAAGCTGCGTCAGTCCGGCTACCGCATCTGCCTGGACGATGTCGGCGCCGGCTCGACCTCCTTCCAGTCGCTCTACGGCATCCAGGCCGACTACGCGAAGATCGACGGGCAGTTCGTGCGCGGCGCGGTCGAGAACCCGCGCGACATGGCGATGCTGCGCTCGATGGTCGACGTCTGCCGCCAGCTCGGCATGATCCTGATCGGCGAGCAGGTGGAGGAGCCGGTCCACGCCCAGCTTCTGGCCGACCTGAAGGTGCCGCTGGCCCAGGGCTTCCTGTTCAGCCGCCCGTCGCGGGACTTCGCCTATTTCGCCAAGGACTGGACCAAGGTGCGCGGCGGCGGCAAGGTGCTTTGGAAGAGCTGATCCGCCACCCGGCGGCGGACGGCGCTCACTCCATCGCGTGGGCTTGTTCGAGCCGCTGGCGGGCCGCGTCGAGAAGGCTGCGGTTCTGCGCCAGAGCGCTGGCGCCGGCCTGGCCGTCGCGCAGATGCATCCGGCTCAACAATTCTTCCGCTTCATCCAGAGAAGCCATGATCGCCCATGCGGTGTCGGCATCCATTTCTTTGCCCTCTTTGCTTTGCGCTTTGCTTTGCGATCCCGTTTTGCGATGCCGCGGCGCTTCCTTCGAGAGCTCGCCGTGCAACGGTCAACACTGAAGCATCCCGACACCCGGTCGAGTAGAGGATATTTGGTCGCACGCCCCGTATATCGTGTGGCTTTTGATGTATTATTGAGGTTTGGTTGATTGGCTTCTTTCCAACCGGGCCATCTGCACGCGGATCACCTTCTCGGTCGGCGAGAAGGCTTGGCGCCGGGTGAGGACGACGATGACGGCGGTGGTCGCCAGCATGAACAGGATCGGGCCGACGATCCAGGCCAGCACCGCCAGCGCGAAATAATAGGCGCGCATGCCGCCGTTGAGCGCGGCGATGGCCAGCGTCAGCGCCTGGGCGATGGTGTCGGCGGTCGGGCGAAGCTCCTCCGGCGGCAGCGGCGGCAGCGGCGCGGCACCGATCAGCGCGCAGCAGTAGTTGTACTGGCGCAGGGCCCAGGTGAACTTGAAGAAGCCGAAGGTGAAGATCACCACCAGCGTCACCATCTTGATCTCGAAGAGCTGGCGCGACGTCTTCACCGTGAAGGACAGGCTCAGCACCAGATCATGCGCGTGCTCGATGGCGCCGAAGGAGCCGACGAGGCCGGCCAGCACCAGCATGTTGGTCGAGGCGAAGAAGGTGCAGCTGTGCATCGTGTGGCCGAGCAGCTGCGAATCCATGATGCGGTTGTCGCGCTCCAGCATCCGCTCCATCCAATGCCGGCGGATGATCTTCAGATGCTGGTTGACCATCCGGCGTCCGGACATCAGATGGTCCTGGATGATGGTGAAGCCGGTCCAGCCGGCGATGAACCAGACGAACGCGACCAGATCGAGCCACGCGAAATCGTACGGCAAGGGGCGGCACCCGCGGCGGTGGGAGTGTTGTGGGCAGGCCGCTCGTTTACGCCCCATCCGGACGGCTGTCCAGGGGGCGGCTCTCCGGGGCGTCCGCCCGCCGCGCCAGCAGGCTGTTCAGGATGTGGACGCGGATGGCGCTCGACAGGTTGCCGGAGCGCGTCCGGTCGATCTCCTCGATCAGCGCGTTGACCGAGAGGTCGCGCGCCTGGGCGACCCGCTTCAGGGCCTCCCAGAACTCCTCCTCCAGCGAGACGCTGGTGGGATGGCCGGCGATCAGCACCGAACGCTTCTTCATGGCGGCGCGTCTCCGGCGGGACGGTCGGGAAGTGGGGGGCCGTGAGGCGGGGACGGCTCTCCGCCCCCGCCCTACCCCCTTACCCTACCCCCGTCGTCAGCCCGGTCCAACCATGCTTTCGGGACGGACCCAGGCGTCGAACTGCTCCTCCGTCAGCAGCCCCAGCGCCAGCCCGGCCTCCTTCAGGCTGGTGCCCTCCTTGTGGGCCTTCTTGGCGATCCTCGCGGCGTTGTCGTAGCCGATGTGCGGGTTGAGCGCCGTCACCAGCATCAGGCTGTTGCCGACCAGCGTGTCGATGCGCTCGCGGTTGGCCTCGATGCCGACGACGCAGTTGTCGGTCAGGCTGACCGCCGCGTCGGCCAGCAACCGGATCGATTGCAGCACGTTGTGGGCGATCACCGGCTTGAAGACGTTCAGTTCGAAATGGCCGGTCGCTCCGGCGACGGTGACGGTGGTCTGGTTGCCCATCACCTGGGCGCAGACCATGGTCATCGCCTCCGACTGGGTCGGGTTGACCTTGCCGGGCATGATGGAGGAGCCGGGCTCGTTCTCCGGCAGGGAGATCTCGCCGATGCCGGAGCGCGGCCCCGACCCCAGCATCCGCAGGTCGTTGGCGATCTTCATCAGCGACACCGCCACCGTGTTCAGGTGGCCGTGCGCGTCCACCAGCGAATCATGGGTCGCCAGCGCCTCGAACTTGTTCTCCGCCGTGACGAAGGGCAGCCCGGTGGCCGCCGCGACCTCCTCGGCGAAGGCTTCGGCGAAGCCGACCCGGGCGTTCAGCCCGGTGCCGACCGCCGTGCCGCCCTGGGCCAGCCGGTAGAGCTGCGGCAGGGCCGAGCGCACCCGCTCGATCCCATAGGCGACCTGGGCCGCGTAACCGGAGAATTCCTGCCCCAGCGTCAGCGGCGTGGCGTCCTGGAGGTGGGTGCGGCCGATCTTGACGATGTCGCGGAACGCGTCGGCCTTGGCGGCCAGCGCCGCGCGCAGCTTTTCCAGCGCCGGAACCAGGGCGTGGGCGATCTGCTCGGCCGCGGCGATGTGCATCGCGGTGGGAAAGCTGTCGTTCGACGACTGCCCCATGTTGACATGGTCGTTGGGATGGACCGGCGCCTTCGAGCCCAGCACGCCGCCCAGCCGCTCGATGGCGCGGTTGGCGATGACCTCGTTGGCGTTCATGTTGGTCTGGGTGCCCGAGCCGGTCTGCCAGACGACCAGCGGAAAATGGTCGGCCAGCGTGCCGTCGATCACCTCGTCGGCGGCTGCGACGATGGCGTCGCCGAGCGTCGGGTCGAGAGCCCCCAGCCGCATGTTGGCCACCGCCGAGGCACGCTTCTGGATGCCGAGCGCGCGGACCAGCGGAGCGGGCATGCGTTCGCCGCCGATGCGGAAATTCTGGAGCGAGCGCTGGGTCTGGGCGCCCCAATAGCGGTCGGCGGGAACCTCGATGGGACCGAAGCTGTCGGTTTCGGTGCGGACGCCGCTCATGATTGTCCTCTTTTTGTTCACATCGTCGGCTTGCATTCGCTGGCTGTCCTCCTGATCTTTCCACAAGCGCCGCCAAGGGCAAGGGATCTCCGGGCAAAAGAGTCGGATTTCTCCTTTTCGTTCTTGTTTCGTTCGGTTTCGGGCGGTAGGCTTTCCACATCGCCAGCCTGTCATGGCCGTCTGCCGTGCTCACCTGTCATGGGGGACCAGAGTATGGACGCGTTCGCTCCCGACCACACCCGCGCGCTGATTTCCAGGACGCGCGTCGCCGAGATGAAGAGCCGCGGCTGGCGCGTCGTCGGCCCTGGCGAGGAAGGCTCGCTGCTGATGGAAGGCCCGCAGTTCGCCCGGCCGGACCCGCTGGAGCGCCCGATGGGTTCGTTGTTCGACGACCTGATCGCCCGCGCCCTGGAGCGCGCCGAGGCGGCCGATCGGGCCATGAAGCGCCGCACCGCCGCCCGCCGCGCCGCCTGACAGCCCTTCTCAGACGCCCGCCGCCCGCCGCGAGGCCGCGACGCCGGCGGGCACCGCACCCAGCATGTGGCGGACCTGGGCGTAACGGCTGAGGAACTCGACGACCGCCCGCTGCGCGTCGGGCCGCGCCATGGCGGCGCCCAGCACCCGCAGGATCATCCGCTTCTCCGCCTCGCCCAGACCGGACAGCCGCTTGATCAGCGCGCGCTCGGTCGGCGGCAGGGGAACCATTTGCGGCGTGTCCACCCGCCGGGCGCCCGGCGCCCCATAGGCGGCCAGGAAATTCATGATCCGCCGCTCGAAGGCCGCCGGGGCGTAGAGGTCGGCGCACAGGCGCGACACGCCGTCGAGCAGTTCCGTCTGGCTCATGCCGGCGGGCCGGATGTTGGTGGCGAAGGGGCTGCTGGCGCTCTGCCAGTCCGCCCCGACCAGCCGGCCCTCGGCCTTCAGCCGGTCGTGCAGCGGCGTGCCGTTGGGCGCCACCAGCGCCCCGACCGACAGCATCGGCACCGGCGAGTCCTGGAGGAAGCCGGCCAGCCGCGCGAAGATGTCCAGCCGGTCGGCGTCGAAGCCGACGATGATCCCGGCGTAGACGGCGATCCCGTGCGACAGGATGGCGGCCAGCGCGTCGGCCGCCCCCTGGTACAGGTTCTGCCGCTTTCCCGATTCGCGCAGGCTGTCCTCGTTCACCGTCTCGATGCCGATGAAGACCGTGTCGAGCCCCGCCGCCTTGCACGCCTCCATCAGCTCCGGGTCGCGGGCGAGGTCGACCGACACCTGGGTCATGAACTGCATGGGGTCGTCGGCGTGCGCCGCGTTCCAGGCGCGCAGGGCCGCCAGCACGGCGTGCGCGTGGCGGCGGTGAACGGTGAAGTTGTCGTCGGCCAGCAGGACGCGCCGGTAGCCGTGGCGATGCAGCACCTCCAGCTCGGCGATCACCTGCTCGGGATCCTTGTGGCGCTGGCGGCGGCCGAGATACTGGATGACGTCGCAGAACTCGCACTGGAACGGGCAGCCGCGCGAGGTCTGCAACGTCCCGAGATTGGCCCCCCGGTTCGGGTAGAGGTCCCAGCGCGGCACCGGCGACGAGCGCAGGTCGGGCCGCCCGCCCTCGTAGCGGTCCTTCCAGGTGCCGGCGGCGAGGTCGGCGAACAGCCCGGCGGCGATGTCCTCGATCTCGCCCGTGACCAGCACGTCGGCGTGCGGCCGGACGTCGTCCGGGCTGAGCGAGGCGTAGGACCCGCCGATCATCACCAGCGCCCCGCGCGCCCGGTGGAGCGCCGCCAGTTCGAACATGCGGGCGCGCTGCGTCACCTTCCCGGTGATCGCCACGACGTCGTACCCATCACCGGCGGAATCGAGCGGCGCGATCGCCTCGTCGGTGATCCGGATGTCCCACCCCTCCGGCACGAAGGCGGCCAGGGTGGCGGTCGCCAGATCGGCCACCGCCGTCCGGCCCTCCAGCCCCCAGGCGGCGTAGACCTCGGCGCCGTGGTAGCTGGGCAGATCGACGGCCGGGTTGATGATGTGGATCTTCATGGGCGGCTGACCTTTCGGCCGGGGTGCGGACAGGATCGCACCGGCGGGAGGCGGGCGAATGCTTCGTCCACCCATAAAGCGGCAATCACCCAACCACAAGGCGGCCGTCCGCCCGGAACCGGCCCGCGCACCTCCTGTTGGCAAGGCGCGGGAGCGGTGGGCGACGGACGGACACAGGCCCCCCACCCTTTCCCCCGCCTCCCCTCACGCGGCACGGAGACAGCGCCCATGGCTCGCACGGCATCCGACATCCTGGTGGACGTCCTGGTGGATTGGGGGGTCGACACCGTCTTCGGCATTCCCGGCGACGGCATCAACGGCATCATCGAGGCGCTGCGCCGCCGCAAGGACGAGATCCGCTTCATCCAGGTCCGCCACGAGGAGGCCGCCGCCTTCGCCGCCTGCGGCTACGCCAAGTTCACCGGACGGCTCGGCGTGTGCATCGCCACCTCCGGCCCCGGCGGCCTGCATCTCCTGAACGGCCTCTACGACGCCAAGCTCGACCACCAGCCGGTGCTGGCGATCACCGGGCTGCAACACCACGACCTGATCGGCACCAGCACCCAGCAGGACGTCGAGCTCGACAAGGTCTTCCAGGACGTCGCGCTGTTCAACCAGCGCATCATGGGCGCCGCCCACGTCGCCAACATCGCGACTCTCGCCTGCCGCACGGCGCTGGCCCATCGCGGCGTCGCCCACGTCACCATGCCGGTCGACCTCCAGGAGCAGGCGGCCAGGGACGACACGCGGGCCCCGCGCAACGTCAAGGGCCACACCAACGCCCTGTTCGCCCCGGAACTCCCGGTGCCGGCCGAGAGCGAGATGCGCCGCGCGGTGGAGATCCTCGACGCCGGCCAGCGCATCGTCATCATGGCCGGCCAGGGCGCGCTGCGGGCGACCGACCAGCTCGAAAAGCTGGCCGACAGGCTGGGCGCCGTCATCGTCAAGGCCCTGCTCGGCAAGGCGGCGGTGCCCGACGACAGCCCCTTCACCACCGGCCAGATCGGGCTGCTCGGCACCGAGCCGTCGCAGACGGCGCTGGAGAGCTGCGACACGCTGCTGATCGCCGGATCGACCTTTCCTTACATCGAGTATTACCCGAAGCCCGGACAGGCCCGCACCATCCAGATCGACCTCGACGCGTCGCGCATCGGCCTGCGCTGCCCGGCGGAGGCGGGGCTGGTCGGCGACTGCGCGCTGGCGCTCGGCATCCTGCACGACCGGGTGCGGCGGCACGAGGACCGCTCCTTCCTGG
Organism: Azospirillum agricola; assembly: GCF_017876095.1. GTDB lineage: Bacteria > Pseudomonadota > Alphaproteobacteria > Azospirillales > Azospirillaceae > Azospirillum > Azospirillum agricola. Next base: position 90,993 of record NZ_JAGINM010000013.1, on the reverse strand, counting down.
AGACCGCGCGGAAGGGCAAGGCCGAGTGGATGCGCCTGATGGAGGAGCGCGGCAGCCGCCCCGACCTGCCGATGAAGCCGCAGGTCGCCGCCTGGGAACTCGGCAAGCGGCTGACCGACACCGCCATCGTCGCCTGCGACAGCGGCACCATCGCGACGTGGTGGGCGCGCCAGATCCCGGTGAAGCGCGGGCAGATGCACACGCTCTCCGGCAATCTGGCGACGATGGCCCCCGGCCTGCCCTACGCCATCGCGGCGCAGATCGCCTATCCCGACCGGCAGGTCGTCGCCTATGTCGGCGACGGCGGCTTCTCCATGCTGATGGCGGAGTTCGCGACGGCGGTGAAGTACAGGCTGCCGGTCAAGGTGATCATCAACAACAACGGCTCGCTGGGACAGATCCGCTGGGAGCAGATGGCGATGCTCGGCAACCCCGAATATGTCTGCGACCTCCAGCCGATCGACTTCGCCAAGGTGGCGGAGGCCTGCGGCGGCAAGGGCTTCACCATCCGCGACCCCAAGGAGTGCGGGGCCATCCTCGACGCCGCGCTGGCCCATCCCGGCCCGGTGGTGGTCGACTGCCTCGTTGACAACAACGAGCCGCCGATGCCGGCCAAGGTCCAGGCCAAGCAGGCGGCGCACTTCGTCGAGGCGCTGGCGCGCGGCACCCCGGACGCGCTCGGTCTCGCCGCCGCCATGTTCAAGGGCCGCGCCCGTGAGATCATCTGACGCGCCCTGCGGCCGGTGGAGGCTTTCAACGCCTCCGCCGCCGATCCCCCTTGGCGTGGCCGTCGACGAACTCCGGCGGCTTGCGCCGCACCCAGCGGATGAAGGCCGCGAGGTCGGGCTGGCCGCGCAGGCTGTCCAGGTCGTGGTAATGGTCGCGCAGTTGCTGCTCGGTCAGCACCGCGTGAATCTTGGCGTGGCAGATGCGATGCATCGTGACCGTCCCGCGCCCGCCGTAGGTGCGCGGGACCAGATGGTGCTCGTTCAGGCTGGCTCCCGGCACCATCGGGCGGCCGCACAGCGGGCACAGGGCCTGGGATGAGAGAGACGGCTGAAGCGGCATGGCTGTTCGGAACCCGTCGGCGCAACCAAATGTTGGAACGAGAATGGACCAGCGAAGGATATGGTCCGCCCGTGATGGGAGGTCACGATGAACGACCGCGACACCGACCCGAAGGACCGGCGATCCAGCGAAAATAAGGCCGAGAAGAGAGCCGACCAGGGCTCCGGCGAGAGGAGCAAGGACAGGCCGGCCCCCGACGCCACCGACTACGGCCAGCCGGCCGGGTCGCCCGGCGGACGCGGGGGAACCACCTGCTACGGCGGGGTGAAGCGCATGGCGCCGCGCAACGGCGCCAAGGACGAGCCGCCCGCCGGGCGATGAACCGGCCAATGAAAAGGGGGGGAGCCGCGCGACGCGGCTCCCCCCCTTTTTCTCGCGCGCGTCAGGCCGGCGGCCTTACGCCGCCTTCTTCCCCGCCATCAGCTCGACGAAGCGGTCGAACAGATAGTGGCTGTCCTGCGGGCCGGGCGAGGCTTCCGGGTGGTACTGCACCGAGAAGACCGGCTTGCCCTTCAGGCGGATGCCCTCGTTCGAGCCGTCGAACAGGCTGACATGGGTCACCTCGGCGTCGGCGGGCAGCGACTCGGGGATGACGACGAAGCCGTGGTTCTGGCTGGTGATCTCGACCCGGCCGGAGGCGAGGTCCTTCACCGGATGGTTGGCGCCGCGATGACCGAGCGGCATCTTGGTGGTCTTGGCGCCCAGCGCCAGCGACAGCATCTGGTGCCCCAGGCAGATGCCGAACATCGGCACGCCGGTGTCGAGCAGGCCCTTGATGGTCGGCACGGCGTAGGCGCCGGTCGCCGCCGGGTCGCCGGGGCCGTTGGACAGGAAGACGCCGTCCGGCTTGTGGCGCAGCACGTCCTCGGCGGTCGCGGTCGACGGCACCACCGTCACCTTGCAGCCGGCGGCGGCGAGGCAGCGCAGGATGTTGCGCTTGGCGCCGTAGTCGATGGCGACGACGTGGAACTTCGGCGCCTCCTGGGTGGCGTAGCCGGCGCCCATGGTCCAGCCGGCCTCGGTCCAGTCGTAGGTCTGGCGGCAGGACACGTCCTTGGCCAGATCCATGCCCTCCAGCCCGGCCCAGCCCTTGGCCTTGGCGACCAGCGCGTCGAGATCGAACCTGCCGTCCGGCGCGTGGGCGACGACGCCGTTGGGCGCGCCCAGGTCGCGGATGCGGCGGGTCAGGCGGCGGGTGTCGACGCCGGCCAGACCGATCAAGTCATGCGCCTTCAGCCAGTCGTCGAGGTGGCGGGTGGAGCGCCAGTTGGACGGGTCGGTGATGTCGGCGCGCAGGATCAGGCCGCGCGCCGCCGGGGTCACCGTCTCGATGTCCTCCAGGTTGGCGCCGGTGTTGCCGATGTGCGGGAAGGTGAAGGTGATGATCTGGCCGGCGTAGCTGGGATCGGTCAGGATCTCCTGGTAGCCGGTCATGGAGGTGTTGAAGCACACCTCGCCCACGGAATCCCCCACGGCCCCGATGCCTCGGCCGCGGAACACCGTGCCGTCGGCGAGAACCAGCACGCCGGTGTGAACGGCATCGTCGGAGGGGGGGGCGGCGAGAGTCATTCCTTGTGAACCTTCCCAAAAACCGTGGCCGGCGACGGAACGGCGATGCGGCGGAACGGCGACGGCCTGACGTCCCACCGGGCGCGCACACGGATCCGCTCGCACCCCACCTCCGCCGGAACGGGCGGTGACGGGATCGAGGGAGCGGATCGGTTGGGCCGGACATCCTATATGACGATTGGCCGCAAGATTTCCAGCAATAGCTTTGCAGGGCGGCCTTGCGGCCCGACGCGCGATGCCAATCTGGAGGAGGGACGGTGGCCGCGCCCGCGCGCCCAATCGTTCCTTTCAGGCCCTTTAGGCGTGGAAATCGGCGGCGTTTTTCGAAATAGTCCGCCTCCGCCGACGGCGGTTGCGCCGGCCGGCCCGACGAACGAGGAACATGGATATGCTGCGCACGCGGTTCAACGAGGCTCTGAAGGAGTCCATGCGCGCCAAGGAGATGCGCGCCGTTTCGACCATCCGCATGATCCTGGCGGCCCTGAAGGACCGCGACATCGCGGCCCGCACGCGCGGCGTGACCGACGGCATCGACGAGGCGGAGATCATGTCGATGCTCCAGGGCCTGATCAAGCAGCGCAACGAATCGGCGGCGATGTACGAGCAGGGTGGCCGCCCCGAGCTCGCCGAGAAGGAGCGCGAGGAGATCGCCGTCATCGAGGGCTTCCTGCCCAAGCAGATGAGCGATGAGGAGGTGACCGCCGCCATCGCCGCCATCGTCGGTGAACTCGGCGCCTCCAGCATCAAGGACATGGGCCGCGTCATGGCCGAGCTGAAGGCCCGCCACGCCGGCCAGATGGATTTCGCGAAGGCCGGCGGCCTGGTGAAGCAGAGCCTGTCGGGCAAGTGACGCGGCGGCGCCATCGGCCGACGCCCCCATCGGGGCGCGAATCGGGGTAGGATGAGGGAGCTACCGCCGGAGCCGTTGGTGCGTCCGGCGGGCTTCTGCTATAGCCTCGCCCCCATCACGACCCGGTGACGTTCAGAGCCATGGCCTTCCCCCCCCAATTCCTGGAGGAGCTGCGCAGCCGGCTGGCCTTGTCGGATGTCGTCTCCAAACGGCTGCGGCTGATCCGCGCCGGCCGCGAGTTCAAGGCCCCCTGTCCGTTCCACAACGAGAAGTCGCCCTCCTTCTACGTCAACGACCAGAAGGGCTTCTTCCATTGCTTCGGCTGCGGCGCCCATGGCGACGTCATCGGCTTCGTCATGCGCCACGACAACCTCGGCTTTCCGGAGGCGGTGGAGCATCTGGCCGGCGAGGCCGGGCTGGCGGTGCCGCGCCCGACCGAGGAGGACCGCCACCGCTACGAGCGCCGCAAGACCCTGCATGATCTGGTCGAGCAGGCCGCCCGCTGGTTCGAGCAGCAGCTCCACGGCCCCGCCGGCCGCGCCGGGCTGGAGTATTTCCGGCGGCGCGGCCTCGACACCGACTCGATGGCGCGCTTCCGGCTCGGCTTCGCGCCCGGCGATTCGGGCGCGCTGCGCCAGCACCTCCTCAAGCTGAATTACGAGGAGGAGGACATGGTCACCGCCGGCCTGCTGAAGCGGCCGGAGGACGGGCGCGCGCCCTACAGCTTCTTCCGCAACCGCGTCATGTTCCCGGTCACCGACCGGCGCGGGCAGGTGGTCGCCTTCGGCGGGCGCATCCTGGAAGGCGACGGCCCGAAATACGTCAACAGCACCGAAACCCCCCTCTTCCAGAAGGGCACGCTGCTCTACGGCCTGTCGCGCGCCCGCCAGGCGGCGGCCGACGGCAAGCCGGTGATCGTCGCCGAAGGCTACATGGACGTCATCGCGCTGGTGCGCGCCGGCTTCGAGGGCGCCGTCGCCCCGCTCGGCACCGCGCTGACCGAGACCCAGGTCCAGGAGCTGTGGAAGCTGATCCCGGCCGCCGAGAAGGTGCCCTTCCTCTGCTTCGACGGCGACAACGCCGGGCGGCGGGCGGCGTGGCGGGCGGTGGAGCGCATCCTGCCCCACCTCGCCCCCGGCCAGTCGGCCCGCGTCGCCTTCCTGCCCGAGGGCGAGGATCCCGACAGCCTGATCCGCGCGCAGGGCGCCAAGGCGATGGGCGCGCTGCTGGAGCAGGCGATTCCGCTGGCCGACGCCGTCTGGCGCATGGAGACGGAGGGCCGCCCGACCGACAGCCCGGAGTCCAAGGCGGCGGTCAAGGCGGCGCTGGAGGCCCGCGTCGGCACCATCGGCGACCGCGACGTCCAGTCCTTCTACCGCACCGAGATGCGCCGCCGCGTCGACGAGGCCTTCGCCCCGCCGCCGCGCGAGCGCTTCGGCCAGGGTTTCGGGCGCGGCCCCTGGCAGCCGGGCCGCCGCTTCGGCGAGCCGCCGCGCCGCCACGTCCCCGGCACGCCGGGCCGGCTGACCTCCAAGCCGGCCGGCGAGGGGCGCGGGCGGGTGCAGCGGCTTCCCCCGGTGCGCGAGCGCATCCTGCTGGCGACGCTGATCAATCACCCGGAGCTGTTCGGCGAACTGGGCGAACCGCTCGGTTTGTTGCCGTTCGGTGACCCGGAGCTGGAAAAACTGCGCTGGGCGGTGCTGGAATGCCTGTCGGAGGAGCGGAACACCGACTCGGCACTTGACGCCGCTGCCCTTTGTCGCCACTTGTCATCCGCCGGCCATGAGACGATGGTCGGTGCCTTGCTCGGCGAATCGACGTATGTCCATGCCGGCTTCGCCCGACCGGAGGCCTCGACCGAGGACGCCCGGAAGGGCTGGTGGCCGACGTGGCGTCATCTGCATCACCGGCAGATGCTCGACGATCTTAGGGAGGCGAAGGCGGCTTTGACCCGTGACAACAGCGAGGCGAACCTCGCGCGGGTCGTGGCTCTTCAACAGGAGGTCATAAAGTCCGGAATGGGTATGACGGATGACAGTGACTTTGACGATGCCTAACTGTTGGTACGGTTGGGCTTCGCGTTGAAAGGGCAAGGCCGCGATGTCGGGTTCGGGGTTGGGACAGGGTTGGTTGGGGGGCGGACGGTGCGGGTGACCGCGGCCGAGCGCTCCTTTCGTCTTTTTTTCAATGGGGTAATGCGGGGGCACCGATCGCATGGCCACGAAAGCTGCGAACAGCGTGGAAGTTTCCGAGACGCGTGAGGAGTCCGGCGACGGTCCTCTGATGGATGGCATGGGTCTTGCCGTCAAGAAGATGATCGCGCGCGGCAAGGAGCGCGGGTATGTCACCTATGACGAGCTGAACGCGGCTCTGCCCCAGGATTCGTCCTCGTCCGAGCAGATCGAGGACACGATGGCGATGCTGTCCGAGATGGGCATCAACATCGTCGAATCGGAAGAGCAGGATTCGGAGAACAACGCCGAGGCCAACAGCGACGGCGAAGGCCGTTCGTCGGGCAATCTCGACGACGACGACATCGGCCGCACCGACGACCCCGTGCGCATGTACCTGCGCGAGATGGGATCGGTCGAGCTGCTGTCGCGCGAGGGCGAGATCGCCATCGCCAAGCGCATCGAGGCCGGGCGCGAGATGATGATCGGGGCGATCTGCGAATCGCCGCTGACCATCCGCGCCATCCTTGAGTGGCACGACGCCCTCATGGAAGGGAAGATGCTGCTCCGCGACATCATCGACCTGGACGCCACCTACGGCGGCGGCCCGGACGGCGAGGAGATCCCGCCGGAGGCCCTGGCCGAGGCGGCCGAGGGCGCCGCTGCCCCCGCCCCCGCCGCCGAGGGCGAGGAATCGGACGAGCCGCAGCCGCCGCGCCCCGAGGGCGAGGGCGAGGACGGCGAGGACGGCGAGGAAGGCGACAACAGCCTGTCGCTCTCGGCCATGGAAGCCGCGCTGAAGCCGCAGGTCATCGAGACCTTCGAGGCGATCAAGGCGACCTACGACAAGCTGCACAAGCTGCACGAGTCGCGCATCGTCGCCATGCAGCGCGGCGAGGACATCACCAAGCAGACGGACAAGAAGTACGAGAAGCTGAAGCTCGAGATGGTCGAGCTGATGAACACCGTCCGCCTGAACAACCAGCGCATCGAGCAGCTCGTCGAGCAGCTCTACATCCTGAACCGCAAGCTGACCGGCTTCGAAGGCCGCCTGCTGCGCATGGCGACCGACTGCCGCGTCAAGCGCGAGGATTTCCTCAACCAGTATTTCGGCCATGAGCTGGACCCGAACTGGCAGGAGCGCATCCGCGGCCTGAACCCCAAGACCTGGGGCAAGTTCGCCGAGAAGTACGACGCCGACATCCGCAAGGTGCGCGAGGGCATCTCCGGCGTCGCCGAGGAAGGCCGCCTGCCGATCAGCGAGTTCCGCCGCATCGTCTCGACCGTCCAGAAGGGCGAGAAGGAGGCGAGCCGCGCCAAGAAGGAGATGGTCGAGGCCAACCTGCGCCTCGTGATCTCCATCGCCAAGAAGTACACGAACCGCGGCCTTCAGTTCCTGGACCTGATCCAGGAGGGCAACATCGGCCTGATGAAGGCGGTCGACAAGTTCGAGTACCGGCGCGGCTACAAGTTCTCGACCTACGCGACCTGGTGGATCCGCCAGGCGATCACCCGCTCGATCGCCGACCAGGCGCGGACCATCCGCATCCCGGTCCACATGATCGAGACGATCAACAAGCTGGTCCGCACCAGCCGCCAGATGCTGCACGAGATCGGCCGCGAGCCGACCCCGGAGGAGCTGGCGGAGCGTCTGATGATGCCGCTGGAGAAGGTCCGCAAGGTCCTGAAGATCGCCAAGGAGCCGATCTCCCTCGAAACGCCGATCGGCGACGAGGAGGATTCGCACCTCGGCGACTTCATCGAGGACAAGAACGCGGTGCTGCCGCTCGACGCCGCCATCCAGGCGAATCTGCGCGAGACGACGACCCGCGTGCTGGCCTCGCTGACCCCGCGCGAGGAGCGCGTGCTGCGCATGCGCTTCGGCATCGGCATGAACACCGACCACACGCTCGAAGAGGTCGGCCAGCAGTTCAACGTGACCCGCGAGCGCATCCGCCAGATCGAGGCGAAGGCACTGCGCAAGCTGAAGCACCCGTCGCGGTCGCGCAAGCTGCGCAGCTTCCTCGACACCTGAGCCGCTTTGGCGATTTTGTGAGAACGGAGGCCGCAAGGCCTCCGTTCTCGTTTGCGGGGGTTGCAAATCCCCCTCGGCTTGCGCAGGGCGCCGTCCTTGGCTGTGCCTGTGGTTCACAAGCTTTCCATGGGTTCGCCCGCCACCGGAATGACATGGGTCCTTCTCCCCCCCCTTGGGTTGCCCGGCGAGGCCCGCGGCTTTCCCTCTCCGGCATGCTCCGCTCCGCAAACCGCAAGCTCGACAGGATCCAGACAGTTTGCAACAATCGGGCGTTTGTGCAGGCCGCTTCAATGCGCGTGGAAGAGCTTCGTGGAAAACCCGATCTACATCGACGCCGACGTCACCATCGCACCGTCCTACGCGGTGATTGCGGGCGCCACCTATCCCATCGATACGATCCATTCCGTTCGCCTTGAGAAGGTTTCGGGACGGATCGGCGCCGGTCCGGTCGCGCTCGCCGTCGTCGGGGCTTGCGTGGCCCTGCTTTCCCTCGGTGGCTTCAGGAACGGCGATACGGCCGCCGCGACGGTCGTCCTGACGATTGGCCTCGCTCTCTTCGCTCTCGGCGTGCGGGAACTGAGGCGGGGAGGGAAATACGCCCTCATCGTCTCGACCTCGTCCGGTCAGCAGAGGATTCTTCAAGGGCGCCGTTACGATCAGCTCGAGATGATCCGGCATGTCCTCGGCAACGCCATCATTTCCGCTCGGGAAGCCACGCTTGTCCAGAAACTGTCCGATGATGGCACCAAGCCATGCCCGCTCTGCGCGGAGACCATCAAGGCCAACGCCGTGGTCTGCCGCTTCTGCGGCCACGATCTGGCGGCCGTCGCCGCCGTGCCCTCCGTCCCGGTCGCCGGTCCGCAGGCCGAGCCGGATGTGGCGGACCGCCTGCGGGATCTCAAAACCCTGCATGACAAGGCTCTGATCAGCGAGGCGGAGTACGAGGAACATCGGCGCGCGCTCCTCGCGGCAAGCTTCAAGGTGCCGACCTGATTGACGCCCTCTCGGCGGGCCACGCCGTGTCTGTGACTGGCCATGACATTTTGATGAACGGGGGTTGCAAAGCCCAGGCCTCCTGTCGCACAGTGCGGCCCTCGGTAGGGCCTGTAGTTCAGCGGTTAGAACGCGCCGCTCATAACGGTGTTGTCGTCGGTTCGAATCCGGCCGGGCCCACCATCCTCCCGCCCATTGCCCCCGCCATCGCCTCTTGGATCGGGCGAGTCACGGCGCGGCTCACGCCCGGCGGCGGGCCTGTGGCTGCGGCAGGTATTTGGCAACCTCGCCGTTGCAGACCTGCCGGATGCGCGCGTACTCCTCGGCGGTGTCGACCATGGCCTGCCGGCGGTCGCGCTCGCGCCCGAACTCCTGCATCGCCGTGCGCATCGCCGCCTCCAGCGGGCGGCGGACCGTCGCCATCGCCTGCTGCTGGCTGCGCGAGCGGGCCGGCGTCAGACGGGCGACCGCCTCGTCGAGCCGCTGACGGATCACCGGGGCGAATTCGCGCAACAGCGCCTCGTCCACCGCGACATGCCGCATCTCATGGGCCAGCACCTCGCCGTGAATGCAGCTGCCGGGCGGCAGCTCGCGGGCGACATGCACGACACGCTGCTGGAAACCGAAGGAAACGGTGAGGACGTTCGCCGAGGCGCAATAGCTGCCGTCGGGAAGCCGCTGGAACAGCGCCGAAACCTGGGACTGCTCGCCGTAGCGCGCCTGGGTCAGCCCCAGCACATGGCCGCGCGCCGACCCGGCCGGGCCCGACGTCCGTCCCGGCAGCCGGGTGAGCTGCGCGATCGCCAGCCCGTCGTTGCGCTGGAGCGGGGCCAGCGTGATGTCGAAGGAAACCGAGGCGGGCGGAAACACCGGACAGCTCAGCCCCTGCGCGCCCACACCTTGTCCGGCGGCCGGGAGTGCCAGCAGCACCCCCGACACGGCACCCAGCGGGAGAAACGGCAGCCGGCGGACGATCATGCGACCCCATGTCGCGATGCGCCCGCCCGCAAACAAGACCCCCGCCCTCTCCTTTTTCCGGCTCAGCGCTTGCCGGGGAAGAGGAAGCGCGCCTTCAGCGTGCCCTCGATGGCCTTCAGGTCGTTGGTGACCTCCAACTCGTCGACGTCGCCGTCGACGTCGACCACGACATAACCCAGTTCCGGATCGGTTTGCAGGAACTGCGCGGCGATGTTCAGGCCACGGTCGGAGAACACGTCGTTCACCTTGCGCAGCATGCCCGGACGGTTCTCATGGACGTGCAGGAAGCGGGTGCAGCCGAACTGCACCGGCAGCGCCACCTGCGGGAAATTCACGGCGCCGACGGTGGAGCCGTTGTCCGAATACTCGATCAGCTTCTGCGCCACCTCGGTGCCGATGTTGGCCTGGGCCTCCATCGTCGAGCCGCCGATGTGCGGGGTGAGGATGGCGGTCTTGATGCCGCGCAGCGCGCTCTCGAACTCCTCCTTGTCGGAGCCGGGCTCCTTGGGGAAGACGTCGATGGCGGCGCCGATGATGTGGCCGTTGTGCATCGCGGCGGCCAGCGCCTCGATGTCCACGACCTGCCCGCGCGCGGCGTTGATCAGGTGGCTGCCCTTCTTCATGACCGCCAGCTCGGTGGCGCCGATCATGTTGCGGGTCTGCGCGGTGTCGGGAACGTGCAGCGTCACCACGTCGGACACCGACAGCAGCTCCTCCAGCGAGTCGCAGGGGCGCGCGTTGCCGAGCGCCAGCTTGCGCACGGTGTCGTAGTAGCGGACCTGCATGCCCATGGCCTCGGCCAGGATCGACACCTGGGTGCCGATGTGGCCGTAGCCGACGATGCCCAGCGTCTTGCCGCGGATCTCGTAGCTGTCCTTGGCCGACTTCATCCAGCCGCCGCCATGGACCAGCGCCGACTTCTCGAAGATGCCGCGCATCAGCATGATGATCTCGCCGATCACCAGCTCGGCGACCGAGCGCGTGTTGGAATAGGGCGCGTTGAAGACCGGGATGCCGAGCCGGCGCGCCGCCTTCAGATCGACCTGGTTGGTGCCGATGCAGAAGCAGCCGACGTTGATCAGCCGGGTCGCCGCCTCCAGCACCCTGGCGGTCAGGTGCGTGCGCGAACGGATGCCGAGGATGTGGACGGAGCCGATCCGTTCCAGCAGCTCTTCCTCGTCCAACGCGCGCGGCAGGCGCTCGACGGAGGCGTAGCCGCCACGGGCCAGCTCGTCGATGGCGTTGTCGTGGACACCTTCCAGCAGAAGGATGTTGATCTTGTCCTTGGAAAGCGAAAGCTTGGTCACGGCCGGCATCCGTCTCGGTCATCGGCCCGGATGCGGCGGATCGCGTCGCGCCGGGCCACGGAAAAAGCGAGCGCGCAAGGTAATACCAACGGCGGGGCTTGTCACCTGAACGATGTTGCGCCGCCGCACCCGCTTTTCGCATGCCGGAATGGCGCGGCGCACAGGACGGGTGTATCTCTCGGAAAACCAACGCGCAGGCAGCCGCCGAACAGCCGCAGCACAGCCGAAGACGAGGGCGAGACCGATGAGCGACGTGACCATTTACCACAACCCGCGCTGCACCAAGTCGCGGCAGACGCTGGAGCTTCTCCGCGAGAAGGGCGTCGAGCCGACCGTCGTCGAGTATCTGAAGACCCCGCCCTCCCCCGCCGAACTGACCGCCATCCTCGCCAAGCTGGGCAAGGGGCCGCGCGACATCACCCGCGCCAAGGAAGCCGCCGAGGCCGGCATCGCCGCCGATCTGGACGGCGACGCGCTGGTCGCCGCCCTGTCCGCCAACCCGTCCGCCATCGAGCGGCCCATCGTGGTGAAGGGCGACCGCGCCCGCGTCGGGCGGCCGCCGGACTCGGTTCTGGACCTCCTCTAAGCCCCCGCCTTCCGCCCCAACGGAGAAGACCCCCGTGCCCGACCAGACCGCCGTCGCCTCGACCCCGCATTCGGCCGCGACCGCCGCCGCCGAGCTGTCCACCATCCGCGACTTCCTGCGCTACGGCGTCAGCCGCTTCAACCAGGCCGACCTCGACTACGGCCACGGCACGACGACGGCCTTCGACGAGGCGGTGTTCCTGATCCTGGAGTCGCTGCACCTGCCGATCGACCAGCTCGACCCCTATCTGGACGCCCGGCTGACGGCGGCGGAACGCAAGGCGGTGGCGGACATCCTGCACGCCCGCATCGACACCCGCAAACCGGCGCCCTACCTGCTGAACAAGGCCTACATCCAGGGCATCCCCTTCTACGTCGACGAGCGGGTGCTGATCCCGCGTTCCTTCATCGGCGAGCTGCTGTTCTCCGACATGTTCGGCGGCGACGACTTCACGCTGGTCGAGGATCCGACCTCGGTGGAGCGGGTGCTCGACCTCTGCACCGGCTCGGGCTGCCTCGCCATCCTCGCCGCGCGCATCTTCCCCGAGGCGCAGGTCGACGCGGTGGATCTCTCCGCCGACGCGCTGGAGGTGGCCAGGCGCAACGTCGCCGACAGCGGCTTCGCCGACCGCATCACCCTGCACCAGGGCGACCTGTTCGCGCCGCTGAAGACCCGCAAGTACGACGTCATCATCACCAACCCGCCCTATGTCGACGCCGAGGCGATGGACGCGCTGCCGGCCGAGTTCCGCCACGAACCGGCGCTGGCGCTGGCCGGCGGCGACGACGGGCTGGACATCGTCCGCCGCATCCTGAAGGAATCGGCCAAGCACCTGACGCCGGAGGGCGGGCTGCTCTGCGAGTTCGGCACCGGGCGCGAGATCCTGGAGGCCGACTACCCCAACCTCGACTTCCTGTGGCTGGAGACCGCCAACAGCTTCGGCGAGGTGTTTTGGCTGACCCGCGACCAGTTGAAGGGCGTCAAGTAGACCGTCCGTCCAGAAAGACCGCGGGCCGTGGGGAACGCTTTCCCCCGGCCCATGGTTGTCTTCCGGCAATGCTGCGGCGCAACCGAACCGGCGCGCCGCTCCTGTCCTGCCGGGAGAGACCGTATGAGCATCGAACCGCGTCACCAGCCGGCCCCCCGGACGAGCGATGACCGATCCACCGCATCCCGCGTCGGGATGGCGTTGGGCGTCACGGCGGCGGCGCTGGCCGGTCTGGCCGTCGCCAACACACTGGCGGCCCGCGCGGCGGAACGGCGGAATCCGCCGAACGGCCGCTTCATCACGGTGGATGGCGTCCGGCTGCATGTCCTGGAGGACGGCGCCGGGCCGCCGGTCGTGCTCCTCCACGGCAACGTCTCCACCGCCGAGGATTTCCGCGTCAGCGGCCTGTTCCAGCGCCTGCGCCGGAAGCACCGGGTCATCGCCATCGACCGGCCGGGCTTCGGCCACAGCGAACGGCCGCGCGGCTCCCTGTGGACTCCGGCCGAACAGGCCACGCTGCTGCGTCACGCCTTCGATGCGCTGGGGATCGAGCGGCCGGTCGTCGTCGGCCATTCCTTCGGGGCGACGGTCGCCGTTGCCATGGCTCTGGACCATCCCGACGCGGTCGGCGGGGTGGTGCTGCTCGCCGGCTATTACTTCCCGACCACCCGCATCGACGCCGCCCTGGCGGCCCCGCCGGCCATTCCGCTTCTGGGCGACGTGCTGCGCTATACCCTGTCGCCGCCCCTCGGCGCGGCGGCCATGCCGCTGCTGGTCAAGGCCATGTTCGCGCCGCTTCCGGTCCCGGACGGCTTCAGCGACCGCTTCCCGGTCTCGCTGGCGGTGCGGCCCGGCCAGATTCGCGCCAGCGCCGAGGATGGCGTGACGATGGTGCCCGCCGCCAGGGCGATGCAGGACCGCTACGGCGAATTGCTGATGCCGGTGACGATCCTGACCGGCACCGAGGACCGCATCGTCGGAGCCGACGAGCAGAGCGGCGGGCTGCACGCCGCCGTTCCCCACAGCGTTCTGCATCGGGTGCCGGGGGCCGGCCACATGGTCCATTACGCCGACCCGGACCTCGTCGCGCGGGCGATCGACCGGGTGGCGGTTCAAACCAGCGCGGAAGCCTGATCCACGGAACGGCGCAGCAGGACGCTGCCGCCCTCGTGCGGCAGGCGGGGATGCCAGGGTATCGCCGCGCGCCCCGCCTCCACGAAGCCCTGCCCGGCGTAGAGCCGCCGCGCCGCCCCGTTGTCGGCCCAGACATGCAGGGTGACGCGGTCGAAGCCGCCCGTCCGCGCCCGCTCGTAGAACCAGCCCAGCAGCCGGCCAGCGACGCCCCGGCGGCGGAATTCCGGATCGACCGCCAGCGCCGACAGGAAATAGCTGCCCCAGTCGTGCGTGGCGGCGAAGCTGGCGAGGTGCGCGACCCGGTCGGGGGGCAGGCCGCTGTAATCCTCGGTCTTGATCCAGTCCACCGGATAGCCGTGCGCCACCCCGACGACCCGGCCGCCGATCTCGGCCACCCCGCTCTGCCGGTGCGACAGCGACCCCGCCGTACCGGCCAGACCGGGCGCCAGCATCTCCCGCGCGGTCAGCCCCGGCACCAGCCCGTCGAGCAGGAACTCATAGACCCCGCCCCCGGCCAGATCGATCAGCCGCGCCAGATCCAGCGCGTCGTCGGCTTCGGCCGGGCGGATGGTGATGCTGTCCTCGGTCATTCCCGGTCTTCACCCTGTTCAGAACGTCCGCCCGCGCGAGCCGCGGCGTCTCGCCGGTTGACGGGGCCGGCTCCACACCGTAGCTTACCCGCCATGAACGCGCATCGGCTTCCCGGCATTCTGCGAATTAGCGGCCCGGTTCTCCTTTGAGAGCCGGGGAAACGCTCGTCCACACCGCAGAAACGCTTCGAGATCCGAGAGACATCATGTCCAGCAGCGCCGTTTCGTCCGCCGCCACGTCCACCGTCACGCTCACGCCGCCCGCCGCCGAGGCCCGCGCCTGCGCGCCCGAACGCCGCGTCGGCTTTTCCGTCGTCGCCGACGCCGATCCGGGCACCCTGCCCCGCATCCTGGAACTGGTCGCCAAGCGCGGCCTGGTGCCCGACGCGCTGAGCAGCCTCCTGGCCGGCGACACGCTCGTCGTCGAGATGGAGGTGGTCGGCCTGCCCAAGGCCGAATCGGACCACATCGGCAACTGCCTGCGCCAGATCCCGATGGTGGCGCGCGTCACCATGGCGGAGCGCGCGCCGGCGGAGAGGGTCGTCCGGTCCGCCGGCGACCTGCTGGTCGCGGCGGAATAACCGGTCAGGGCGCCTTCGGGGCACCGTCGGAAACCGGTGCCGACGCGGCGTCGGCCGCCGGGCTGGCCGCCGGATCGGCCGGGGCGTCCACCGGTTCGCCCGGCGGCGCCTCGACCACCCCGCTCTGCATCAGTTCGGCGGCGCGTTGCAGCTTGCGGAACTGGGCGACCGAGAATGGCAGGGTGGCGAGATAGACGAGGCCGATGATCGACAGCGTCCACCAGGGCTGGCTGACCATCATCGCGGCGATCAGTCCGACGCCGGCCAGGGCCGGCACCACCCATTGCGCCGGCACCCGCGTGCCCTTGAAGGAGAAGGTCGGCAGCGTGCTGACCATCAGCCCGCCGATCATCAGCGTCCAGGGCACGATCACCACCGGATGGCCGGTCACGTCGGCCCCGGTCTCGAAGCCAAGGATCATCGGCAGCAGCACCAGCCCGGCCCCGGCCGGGGCCGGCACGCCGGTGAAGTAGTTGTAGGCCCAGGGCGGCAGGTCGACGACGCCGAGCCGCGAGTTGAAGCGGGCCAGCCGCAGGGCGCAGCACACGGCGTAGGCCATGGCGGCGATCCAGCCCAGGCTGCCCGCCCCGTTCAGTCCCCACAGATACATCATGAAGGCCGGGGCGACGCCGAAGCTGATGGCGTCGGACAGGCTGTCCAGCTCCGCCCCGAACTTGCTCTGCCCGTTCAGCAGCCGGGCGATCCGCCCGTCCAGCGCGTCGAGGATGGCGGCGATCACGATGGCGATCACCGCCGGTTCCCAGCGCTCCTGCATGGCGAAGCGGATCGCCGTCAGGCCGGAGCACAGCGCCAGCACGGTCAGCACGTTGGGCAGCAGGTGGTTGATCGACAACCCCTTCAGCCTCGGGTGCGGACGGCGCGGGCGGCGGACGCGGCCCTGCCGGAAGATCGGCTGCTTGAAGACGGGCGGACGCTTCATCGCCGCACGTCCCCGACCCGCTGCGATTCGGTGCCGTTCAGGTCGGCGAGGATGGTCTCGCCGCCGATGGCGGTCTGGCCGACGCAGACCAGCGGCGCCACGCCGTCCGGCAGATAGATGTCGGTGCGGCTGCCGAAACGGATCAGGCCGAAGCGCTCACCCGCCTTCACCTCCTGCCCGGCCTTGGTCCACCACAGGATGCGGCGGGCGACGAGGCCGGCGATCTGGACATAGGCGATCTCGCGCCCGTCGGGCAGGCGCTGGCGGAAGGCCATGCGCTCGTTCTCCTCGCTCGCCTTGTCGAGCGCGGCGTTGACGAAGGTGCCCTTGTGGTATTCGGCGGCGACGATGGTGCCGTCGGCCGGGACCCGGTTCACATGGACGTTGAAGACGTTGAGGAAGACGCTGATCCGGGTCAGCGGCTTGTCGCCCATGCCCAGTTCCCTGGGCGGCACGGCGGGGACGATCATCGTCACGCGGCCGTCGGCCGGGCTGACCAGCAGGCCGGGCCGGGTCGGCGTCACGCGGTCGGGGTCGCGGAAGAAATAGGCGCACCACAGGGTGAGGATCAGGCCGATCCAACCCAGCGGCGCCCAGACGGCGAGACCCAGGACCAGGGAGACCACGGCGAAACCGGCGATGAAGGGCCAGCCGGCGCGGTGGATCGGAACGACAACGGTATCGATGGCGGACATCGCCCTCTTTCTTCATTCTTCAGCCGATTACGAACAGGCATTCTAGACGCCCGTTCCGAGCCTTTACAGAATTTTAGCGGCGACGGAGGATGCTGGCCGCAACTCCACTCTCCAGAATCGAGCGCCGTCCCTTGTCCGTCCCCGATTTGCAGACCATCCAATCCCTGGCCGAGGTGCCGGACGGCGCGCTGCCGATCACCCCCGGCTCGATCATCATGACTCCGGAAGGGGTGCTCGGCATCGCCAAGCCGCCCAGGCCGTGCAAGCTGCATTTCATGGCCGACGGCCTGCCCTTCAACGTCGCGGTGCGCCACGAGGGCGACGGGTCGGTCTGCCAGATCTGGGCCGACGTCGGCCACGTCCCCTACACCGCGCAGGCGCCGGAGCGCCGCCGCGCGCTGCTGTCGATCCTGCGCGGGGTCGAGGGGCTGAAGACCGTGAAGTTCGTCGTCCAGGGCGGCCAGAAGATCATCCTCTTCTCGGAGACGACCTTCGAGCACCAGGCGGCGCCGGAGGACCTGTTCCACCAGACCATCCTGGTGTTGCAGGAGGCGCGCCCCTTCCTGCGCCTGATGGGGCCGTATCTGTAAAGAATCCGGCGGGTCAGGCGTCCGGCCAGAAGCCGTCGTCGACCATCTGGTCAAAACTCCACGGGCATCGTGCCGGCAAGCCACGGCGGGGCATGCCGGTTTCCCGTTCCACCTCGATCAGCGCCAGACGATAGGCGCTCTCGATGGCTTCATCGAGCTTCGACTTCAGACTAGGATTGTCGTCGAGGTGATCAGCGATCCGGTAGCGCTGCTCCTCGACGCTGAGGCGCCAACTGTTGCCGCGTCGGTCCGGCTGGAAGCGCCATTTCAGGAGATGAAGCAGCAGGACCGTCAGGCGGCTCACCAGTTCGCGCTTCTCGGTCCTGCCCATGCTCTCGATCTCCTCGGCGATGTGGGCGATGTCCGCCGCATCGAGCTTCCCGGCCCGCAGCAAGGCCGCCTGCTCGTTCGCCCAGGCGTAGAAATCGCGCTCGTAGAGGTTCGAATCCATGGCTGGCTCCCATCAGGCGTCCGGCCAGAAATCCATGTCCATCAGCCGCTCGAACGGCCAGGGGCATGTGTCCGGAAAGGTCGGTTTCGGCAGACCGGTCTCGCCCGCCGCCAGGATCGCCGCCTTGCGGTAGGCGTCCGTGACCGCCTCGTCCAGCTTGGACTTGAGGCTCGGGTTGTCGCGCAGATGGTCCAGCAGGTCGTCGCGCTGGACGGTGATCGTGGCTTCCCAGCTCGCGCCGCGCCGGTCCGGCTGGAAGCGCCATTTCAGGAGATGAAGCAGCAGGACCGTCAGGCGGCTCACCAGCTCGCGCTTCTCGGTCTTGCCCATGCTCTCGATCTCCTCGGCGATGTGGGCGATGTCCGCCGCATCGAGCTTCCCGGCCCGCAGCAGGGCCGCCTGCTCGTTCGCCCAGGCGTAGAAATCGCGCTCGTAGAGGTTCGAGTCCATCCTGCCCTCCCCACGGCGAGCCGCGAGGCGGCGGACCGGGATGGGCTCCGGTCCGCCGTCGCACGCGCTCCGCTTACTTCGGAACCTTGCCCTGAACGCCCTCGACGTACCAGTCCATCTTCAGGATCTGCTCGTCGGTCGCGCTCTTGCCCTCCGGGATCACCACCTTGCCGGACTGGTCCTTGACCGGGCCCTGGAAGGAGTGGCGCTTGCCGGACATGATGTCGGCCTTGATCTGGTCGGCCAGCGCCACGACGTCGGCCGGGATGGCCGGGTTGTAGGGGGCCAGGAACAGCATCTTGTCCTTGAAGCCACCCCAGGTGTCGACCGACTTCCAGCTGCCGTCGAGCACCGCCTTGACGCGGTCGATGTAGTAGCCGTTCCAGTCGTCGACGATGGCGGTCAGGTGCGACTTCGGACCGAAGCGGGTCATGTCGGAGCTTTGGCCGACCGACCACAGGCCGCGGTCCTGCGCGGTCTGGATGGGGGCCGGGCTGTCGGTGTGCTGGACGATGACGTCGGCGCCCTGGTCGATCAGCGCCTTGGCGGCCTCGGCCTCCTTGCCGGGGTCGTACCAGGAATTCACCCAGACGACGCGGACCTCGGCCTTCGGGTTCTGCTCGCGCAGCGCGATGGTGAAGGCGTTGATGCCGCTGACCACCTCGGGAATCGGGAAGGAGCCGACATAGCCGATGATGTTCGACTTGGTCATCTTGCCGACGATGGCGCCGATCACCGTGCGGCCTTCGTAGAAGCGCGCGGAGTAGGTGGCGACGTTGGCCGAACGCTTGTAGCCGGTGGCGTGCTCGAACTTCACGTCGGGGTAGCGCTGGGCCACCTTCAGCGTCGGGTTCATGAAGCCGAAGGAGGTGGTGAAGATCAGCTTGTGGCCGCTGGCGGCGAGCTGCTCGATCACGCGCTCGGCGTCGGCGCCCTCCGGCACATTCTCGACATAGGTGGTGGTGACCTTGTCGCCCAGCGCCTTCTCGACCGCGAGGCGGCCCTGGTCGTGCTGGTAGCTGTAGCCGTGGTCGCTGATCGGCCCGACATAGACGAAGCCAACCTTCATCTTCTCCTGCGCGCTCGCGACGCCGACGCTCAGCGCGACGGCGGCGGCACCGGCCAGACCCAGAAGCGTCTTGCCCATCGTCCTTCTGTTCACGTCAAAGCTCCTTGGGTGTTTGGTTTCAGCGTCTTGTTTCGTTTTTTGGCGGCTTGGTCAAGAATCCGGATGAAACAGCTTGCCCAGGCAAGCCGGCGCGTTCAGGCGGATGCGGGCGACGTCCCGCGAGATCAGCACGAGAACGAGAACGGTAGCCAGATAAGGCAGCATCGACAAGAGCTGCGAGGGGATGGCGATGCCCATGCCCTGGACATGCAGCTGGGCGATGGTGACGCCGCCGAACAGCCACGCCCCCAGCATCACGCGCACCGGCTTCCAGGTGGCGAAGACGACCAGCGCCAGCGCGATCCAGCCGCGCCCGGAGGTCATGTTCTCCGCCCACATCGGCGTGTAGTCCATCGACAGGAAGGCGCCGCCCAGCCCGCTCATGGCGCCGCCGAACATCACCGCCAGGAAACGGATGCGGATCACCTTGTAGCCGAGCGCGTGGGCCGCGTGGTGGTTCTCGCCGACCGCGCGCAGCACCAGCCCGGCGCGGGTCCGGTAGAGGAACAGATGCACCAGCGGCACGGCGAGCACGCCGAGATAGACCAGCAGATCCTGTCCGAACAGCGCCTGCCCGATCACCGGCAGGTCGGTCAGGCCGGGGATGTTCAGCTTGGGCAGCCCTTCCAGCGGGATGCCGACGAAGCCCTGCCCGATCAGCGCCGACAGCCCGACTCCGAACAGCGTCAGCGCCAGCCCGGTCGCCACCTGGTTGGCCAGCAGCAGCAGGGTCAGCACGCCGAACAGCGCCCCCATCGCCGCCCCGGCGCCGGCGGCGACCAGCAGCCCGAGCGGGGCCGAGCCGGTCTTCACCGTGATGGCGAAGCCGCAGACCGCCCCCATCAGCATCATGCCCTCGACGCCCAGGTTGAGGACGCCGGATTTCTCGACCACCGTCTCGCCCAGCGCCGCGAACAGCAGCGGCGTCGCCGCCGCGAACATCGCCGCCAGGATGGGGCCGATCAGAGCCAGCTCGGCGCTCATGCCACGGCCCTCCGCGCGCCGAAGCGGATCCGGTAGCGGATCAGCACGTCGCTCGCCAGCAGGAAGAACAGCAGCATGCCCTGGAAGACTCCGGTGATGGCCTTGGGCAGGCCCATGGCGATCTGCGCCGCCTCGCCGCCGATGAAGGACAGCGCCATCAGCAGCGCCGCCAGCAGGATGCCGACCGGGTGCAGCCGCCCGAGGAAGGCGACGATGATGGCGGTGAAGCCGTAGCCGGGCGACACGCTGGGGGTGATCTGGCCGATCGGGCCGGCAACCTCGCCCATCCCGGCGACACCGGCCAGCGCGCCGGAGAGCAGCAGGCTGAGCCAGATGATCCTCTTCTGGTCGAAGCCGGCATAGCCCGCCGCCGCCGGGGTCAGGCCGATGACCTTGATCTGGAAGCCGACGAAGGTCCGCGCGATCAGCACCCAGCCGGCCGCCACCGCGAGCAGGGCGAAGGCGGTGCCGAGATGCACGCGGGTGCCCGACCACAGGACCGGCATCACCGCGTCGGCCTCGAACAGGCGCGACTCGGGGAAGGCGAAGCCGTCGGGGTCGCGGTAGGGGCCGTGGACCAGATAGTTCAGCAGCAGCAGCGCCACGTAGGTCAGCATCAGGCTGGTGAGGATCTCGCTGGCGTTGAAGCGGACGCGCAGGAAGGCGGGGATCGCCGCCCAGGCGGCGCCGCCGGCGGCGCCGGCGACCACCATCAGCGGCAGCAGCCACCAGCCGCCCTCGCCGTAGAAGGCCAACGCCAGACCGCCGCCGGCGATGGCGCCGACGGTGAGCTGCCCTTCCGCCCCGATGTTCCAGACGTTGGCGCGGAAACCGATGGCGAGCCCGACGGCGCAGAGCACCAGCGGCGTCGCCTTGACGATCAGCTCGCCGATGCCGCGCCTGGAGGAGACGGGATCGATGAAGAAGGCGTGCAGCGCCTTCACCGGATCGAAGCCGAGCAGAAGAAACAGGACGAAGCCGCTGAGCAGGGTCAGCGCCACCGCCAGCAGCGGCGTGACGTAGACCATGGTCTTCGACGCCTGCCCGCGCGGTTCCAGACGGATCAGGCTCATGCGTGGATTTCCTTGAACACCTTGCCGGGCACCTTACACCGCACGCGTGATCTCCCCGTCTTCGTCCGGCGGCGTGCCGAACAGCCCGCCCATCAGCAGGCCGATGCGTTCCACGCTGGTTTCATGAGTCGGCCGGCTGTCCGACAGGCGGCCGTGGAACAGGACCGAGATGCGGTCGCTCAGCACGAACAGCTCGTCGAGATCCTGGCTGATGACCAGCACCGCGGCGCCCGAGCGGGCCAGCGCGATCAGCGCCTTGTGGATCGCCGCCGCCGCCCCGGCGTCGACGCCCCAGGTCGGCTGTCCGACCACCAGCAGCTTCGGCTTCTGGAGGATCTCCCGGCCGATGATGAATTTTTGCAGATTGCCGCCCGACAGCGACCGCGCCTCCGCCCTATGGCCGTGGGCGACGACGTTGAAGCCCTTGATGATGGTCTCGGCGTAGGCGCGCGCCCGGCCGAAATGCACCAGCCCGCCGCGCACCAGCGGTTCGCGGGCGTAGCCGGACAGCAGCGCGTTCTCCGACAGGCTCAGCTCCGGCACGGCGCCGCGGCCCAGCCGCTCCTCCGGCACGAAGGCGAGGCCGAGCGACCGGCGGGCGCGCGGCCCCAGATGGCCGGCCGGCACCCCCTCGATCGTCACCGCCTGCGGGTCGGCGATCAGCGCCTCGCCGCTCAAGGCCGCCATCAGCTCGGCCTGCCCGTTGCCGGCGACCCCGGCGATGCCGAGGATCTCGCCGGCCCGCACCTCGAAGGAGACGTCCTTCAGGCTGGTGGCGAAGGGGTTGTCCGAGGTGGTCGACAGGTGCCGCACCACCAGCCGGGCCGCCCCCGCCTCGCCCGGCGGCAGCCGTTCCGGCGTCGACAGCTCGCTGCCGATCATCATCTCGGCCAGGCCGCGCGCGGTTTCGCGGCGCGGGTCGCAGGCGCCGACCACCCGGCCGGCGCGCAGCACCGTCGCCCGGTCGCACAGCGCGCGGATCTCCTCCAGCTTGTGGGAGATGTAGAGGATGGTGCAGCCCTCCGCTGCCAGCCGGCGCAGGGTCTCGAACAGCTTGGCGGCCTCCTGCGGCGTCAGCACCGAGGTCGGCTCGTCCATGATCAGCAGCCTGGGGTCCTGCAACAGGCAGCGCACGATCTCCACCCGCTGCCGCTCGCCGACCGACAGGTGGAAGACGTGCCGCTCGGGGTCGAGCGCCAGCCCGTAGCGTTCCGACACCGTGCGGATGCGCTCCGACAGGGCGTCCATCCTTCCCGGCTCGTCGAGGCCGAGCGCGATGTTCTCCGCCACGGTCAGCGTGTCGAACAGCGAGAAATGCTGGAACACCATGCCGATGCCGAGCCGCCGGGCGCCGGCCGGATCGGGGACGACGGTCTCCCGCCCCTGCCACAGCAGGCTGCCGGAATCGGGGTGCAGCACCCCGTAGATCATCTTCACCAGCGTCGATTTGCCGGCGCCGTTCTCGCCCAGCAGCGCGTGGATCTCGCCGGGCCGGAGAAGGAGGTCGACATGGTCGTTGGCGAGACAGCCGGGAAAGCGCTTCGTGATGCCGCGCAGCTCCAGTCGGGGCGGCGCGGCGTCCGGCGCGGGTGTCTTGGCGTGCGAATCCAAGGAGGAGGGATCCAAAAGAGGGAAAACCTTCGGGGCAATGCCAAAGCCGTGCCACCACCGGACACAGTAACGCGGTCGGCACACCGCGCGTCAACAGCGGATCCTTTGCCCATCGGTCAGGCAAATGCCCTTTTGGGCGGCAGGCGAGGCGCCGGGTCGGGAATGGAGGCGCGGCGATCCGTCAGCACCCTTGCCATACCCCAGCGATCCGCCCAACTATCCCTTCGACGCGAGGCGAGCGGAGACGGTCATGGCGATGGGCATGAAGGCGGGCATGATGGCGGGTTACGCGGTGCTGGAGCATCGCGGCGTGGTGGCGGTCTCGGGCGAGGACCGGGCGGCCTTCCTGCAAGGGCTGGTGTCCAACGACGTCCTCAAGGTCGGCCCGGCGCACGCGGCCTACGCGCTGTTCCTCACCCCGCAGGGCAAGTTCCTGCACGACTTCACGCTCGCCGATGCGGACGGCGCCCTGCTGCTCGACCCGGAGACGGAACGCCGGGCCGACCTGCTGCGCCGGCTGAAGATGTACAAGCTGCGCTCCAGGATCGCGCTGGAGGACCGCGCCGACTCGCTGCGGGTCGCCGTCGCCTTCGGCGAGGGCGCGCTGGCGGCGCTCGGCCTGCCGGCTGAGCCGGGAGCCGCCGTGCCGTTCGGCGGCGGCGTCGCCTTCACCGACCCCCGCCTGCCCGCCCTCGGCGCCCGGCTGTTCCTGCCGGCGGAAGGAATCGCCGCCCTGGAGGCGACCGGGCTGACACGCCGCGACGCCGCCGACCACGACCGGCTGCGCCTGTCGCTGGGCGTGCCGGAGGGCGGCCGCGACCTGATCCCGGAGAAGTCGATCCCGCTGGAGAACCGGCTCGACGCGCTGAACGCGATCTCCTGGGACAAGGGCTGCTACATGGGGCAGGAACTGACCGCCCGCACCAGGTACCGCGCCCTGATCCGCAAGAAGCTGTTCCCTGTGACCGCCGAGGGGCCGCTGCCGGCCCCCGGCACCCCGGTGACGCGCGACGGCAAGGACGTCGGCGAGATCCGCAGCGGGCGCGACGGGCTGGCGCTCGCCCTGCTGCGGCTGGAGGATGTCGCGGAGACGGCCGGCGGCGGCCCGCTGACGGCCGGCGGCGCGGTCCTGACCCACCGCGTGCCGGAGTGGGATGTTACCTCCTAAGGAGGGGGACTCGCCAAAAGAGTTCGCGGCGCGCGAAATCAAACCTCTTCCTTCGCTGTTGTTGACGGGTATCCGGTCCACAATGACGAAGGAGCCACCTCATGCGCCGTACTCTTATCGCCGCCACCGCCACCCTGGCCCTGCTCTCGGGCGCGGCGTTCGCGCAGACCACGTCGCCGACGGTCGCCAACCCGTCCAGCTCGACCTCGTCGATGTCGAACACGGCGACGCCGGACAGCGCGGCGACCACCGGCTCGGCCACGACGGGCAGCACCCTGGGCGCCGGCCAGATGGCCAGCGCCGACCAGCTGCTCGGCAAGAACGTCTACGGCCGCGACAACGACAAGCTGGGCGAGGTCGACGACGTGATCCTCGACAGCAACGGCCAGGCCAAGCAGCTCGTCATCGGCTCGGGCGGCTTCCTCGGCATCGGCGAGAAGAAGGTCGCCGTCGATTACACCGCCGCCAACTGGGACGCGCAGAACAACCGCCTCAACATGTCCGGCCTGAGCCGCGACGACGTGAAGGCGATGCCGGAGTTCAAGTACGACGACACCATGACGTCGCTGAACCGCACCCGCAAGCCGGCCGACGGCACCACGACCGGCACGACGATCGCCAAGTAAGGCATCGTCAGGCAGCCGCTTCCTTCGGCGTCCTGCGTTGAAGCGAAAGCGCTGAAAGCGGAAAGCCCCCCTTCCGTCGGAAGGGGGGCTTTTCCGTTGCGGGCGTCAGGCCCGCAGAAGATCGACGAAGCGCCGGCAGGACTCGATGTCGGCGCGGAGGGCGGCGCGCCGCTTGGTCGTTTCCGGATCCTCGCCCCAGCGCTCGATCTCGAAGGTCTCGTCGATCTGCGAGACCTCGAACGCCTCGGCCGCGTCGATGCGGCCCTCGACCAGCGCCAGCGCGACGACCAGCGACCCGCAGGCGCCCGTCGCGGTCTGCAACGCCGCCAGCGTCCAGTCGTCATAGCCCTCGACCGCGCTGCGCAGGGCGCGCAGGGCCTCCGGCGTCTGCGGCTGGGGCATCAGCCCGGCGCAGACCCGCAGGGGAGCGTCGTACTGCAACGCCGCCCAGT
The DNA here is from genome assembly GCF_017876095.1 of Azospirillum agricola. Lineage (GTDB taxonomy): Bacteria > Pseudomonadota > Alphaproteobacteria > Azospirillales > Azospirillaceae > Azospirillum > Azospirillum agricola. The sequence continues at coordinate 65,935 of NZ_JAGINM010000013.1, read as the reverse complement.
CGAGCAGCGGCTGCCACGCCCGCGCCTGACGCTCGACCAGGCTTTCCGGATGCTCGGCGCGGTAGCAGAGCAGATCGGTCCCGGCGTAGGCGGCGACCGCGTCGACGATGCCGTCGCGCTTGGCCGGAATCAGGTCCACCGCCGTGCTGGCGAGCTGCATCAGCGGCATGGCGTTGGCGTCGATCTTGTCGCCCTGCGCCTCCCACTCCGCCGCCACGCCCTCGGCCAGCGCCCTGGAACGGAAGACCAGCGGCGCCTTGGCCGGGCTGCGGACCGGGCGGCCGTCCAGCTCGACCTGGAACCCGCCCTCCGGCGCCGCGCCGACGCCGGCCGCCTTGTAGAAACGCTTCATCATTCGCCTTTCAACAGATCCAGCACCGCACCGGCGACCTCGACGCCGTCATGCACGATGCGGTCGGCGCCGGCCGCCTCAAGCTCCGCCACCGCGTGGTATCCCCAGGAGACGCCGACCGACGCCACCCGCGCGTTGCGCGCCATCTGGATGTCGTAGGTGGTGTCGCCGATCATCACCGTGCCGGCGGCCTCCGCCCCCGTTTCGGCCAGCGCGCGCTGGACCATGTGGGGGTTCGGCTTGCCGGGCGAGACGTCGGCGGTCTGCAAGGTCACGAAGCGGTCGGCGATGCCGTGCAGCTTCAGGACCGCGTCCAGCCCGCGCCGCGACTTTCCGGTCGCCACGCCGAGCAGCACCCCGGCGTCGGCCAGCGCGGTCAGCGTGTCGAGGATGCCGGGGAACAGCGGCTCATGCACCTCGCCACGGCCGCGCCTGGCGGCGAAGGCCCGCTTGTAGCTTTCGGCGACGGCGACGTGCAGGTCCGGAGAGCGCCCCGGCAGCAGCAGCCCGACCGCCTCGACCAGCGACAAGCCGACCATGCGGCGCACCGCCATCGGATCGGGCACGCCAAGGCCATGCTCCTCCCAGGCGGCGGTCATCGCGTCGATGATGGCGAACTGGCTGTCGACCAGCGTGCCGTCGCAGTCGAACAGCGCCAGCCTCAACGGGGGCGCCAACGGAGCGGTCGGGGGGCCGCTCACTCCACGTCCTCGAACGGGTCGTCGCGCAGGTTGGCGCTGAAACCGAGATACTTCCAGGTCGCCAGCATGTGGTCGGGCAGCGGGGCCGTCACGTCGATGGTCTTGCCGCCGCGCGGGTGCGGCAGGATCAGCCGGCGCGCGTGCAGGTGCAGCTTCCTCGCCACCTCGGCGCCCGGCAGGAAGGCGCCCTGCCCGGCGTACTTCCCGTCGCCGAGGATCGGCGTGCCGATCGCCGCCATGTGGACGCGGAGCTGGTGGGTGCGCCCGGTGCGCGGCCACATGGCGACGAAGGCCGACTGCTTCCCGGCGTTCTCCAGCACGGTGTAGTAGGTGACGGCGCGCTTGCCCTCCTCCTTGGCCTCGGCGACGCGCTCGCCGTGCGGCCCGCCCTCCTTGGCCAGCGCCAGATCGATCTTGCCCTGGTAGGGCTTCGGCACGCCGACCGTCGCCGCCCAGTAGGTCTTGCGGACGTCCGAACCACGGAACATCTCGGTCAGCTTGGTGGCGGCGAAGCTGGTGCGGGCGAGCAGCAGCACGCCCGACGTGTCCTTGTCGAGGCGGTGGACCAGCTTCGGCCGCTCCTTGCCGTCGAAGCGCAGGGCGTCGAGCATGGCGTCGAGATGCTTGGAGGTGCCGGTGCCGCCCTGCACCGCCAGACCGGCCGGCTTGTTGATGGCGATGACGTCGGCGTCGCGGAACAGCACCAGCGCCTGGAGTTCGGCGATCTGCTTGTCGGACATCGCCGGCTTCTTCGGCGCCGCGGCCTGGGACGGCCCCTTGGCCGGTGCCGCCCAGTCGGCGAGCGGCGGGATGCGCACGCTCTGCCCGGCGGCCAGCCGGTCGGAGGTCTCGGCCCGCTTGCCGTCGATGCGGACTTGGCCCGTGCGCAGCAGCTTCTGGAGGTAGCTGTGGTTCACGTCGGGGAAGTGGCGCTTGAACCAGCGGTCGAGGCGCATGTCGGCCTCGTCCCCCGTCACGGTGCGGTTCTCCACCCGGCTTTCGGTGGCGGGCTTGGGAGCGGGCTGGGCGGAATCAGTCATGACAAGGACACCGGAACAAGAGAACGCACGACCCACAGGCCGGCAAAGAAACCCAGGATGGTCAACACCACCGAGGCCAGAAGATACCCCATCGCCGCCGCCATCTCGTTCCGCCCCACCAGGACGCCGATGTCCAGGGTGAAGGAGGAGAAGGTGGTGAAGCCGCCGAGCACGCCGACCAGGATCAGCGCGCGCAGCTCCGGCGACGGCGACCAGACCAGCGCCGCCAGCTCCGACAGCACGCCCATCGCGAAGCAGCCGGAGGCGTTCACGATCAGCGTCCCGTAGGGAAAGCGCGCGCCGACCCATTGCCCGACCAGCAGGATCAGCAGATAGCGCGCCACCGAACCGGCGGCGCCGCCCACGGCGACCGCGAGCAGCGAGACAGGCGAAGCGAGCACGGACCCTCCCGGCGACGGAACAGGCCGAATAGAGCCAGAAACGCGCCCGCTTGTCACGCGGCGCACGCGACGGCAGGATGGTTGCCATGGAAAGATCGGATACCCTGCCCGCCAGCGCCGCCCTGCTGGTGGTCGATCTGCAAAAGGCCATCGACGACCCGCGCTGGGCCGCCGTCGGTCCCCGCAACAACCCCCGGGCCGAGGCCAACATCGCCGCCCTGCTGGCCGCGTGGCGGCGGACGGGGCGGACGGTGGTCCACATCCGCCACGATTCGACGGAGCCGGGCTCGACCTACCGCGCCGGCGGACCGGGGCACGGCTTCAAGGAGGAGGCGACGCCGCTGCCCGGCGAGCGGGTGGTGGGGAAGAGCGTGCACAGCGCCTTCATCGGCACCGACCTCGACGGCTGGCTGCGCGAACGCGGAATCGGCACGCTGGTCGTCACCGGGGTCATCACCAACAACAGCGTCGAGGCGACGGCGCGGATGGCCGGCAACCTCGGCTACGACACGCGGGTGGTCGGCGACGCGACCTTCACCTTCGCCCGGCTCGACTGGTCGGGACGGCGCCGTACGGCCGAGGAGGTGCACGACCTGTCGCTGGCGAACCTGTCGGGGGAGTACGCGGCGATCATGGACACGGCGGGGGTGCTGGCGGCGCTGGGGTAGTCCGCGCGCCCACCCCGAAAATCCAGCCCTCCTGACGCCGCGCCCGCTCGTCGAGCGCGGGCGGTGCCCAGACCTCCGGACGCCCGGCCAGCCGGCGCAGGCCCGCCGCCGAGACCAGCGCGTCGGCGGCGTGGTCGCTGACCGCCCCCGCCAAGCCCAGCGGCCGCGACCCGAGCTGCGCCAACGCCGCGTCCACATCGGCGCCGTCGCGGATCTTGCGCTGGCCGAAGCCGGTGCGCTTCAGGAACAGGCGCGGGTAGATTTCGGCCAGCACGGTGCGGCCGGGCGCCGGCTCGTCGAAGGGCCACACCGCGACGCGTTCCGGTTCCGCCATCCGCAGCGCCCGCAGCATCCGCATGCCGGCCAGCCCGCCCTTCCCCACCTGCTTGGAGCCGATCAGCTTGTAGGGGCTCTGCGGGTTGCCCAAACCCTCGGCGCGGCAGGCCTGCTCGGCCGCGCGGTGCGGGTCGCGGTACCAGTCCGGCTGCGGCCCGGCCCGCCAGAAATCGGCGCCATGCCGTTCATGCTCGGCGAAGGGGGCGCCGCCGAAGTCCGGCTCCCCGGCGCAGACGCTCTCGACCAGATCCCACAGGTCGAAGACGGTCGGCACCCGGCCCGGAAAGCCGCGCTCCGCCACCGCGAAGGGCAGCGAGAAGGCGCAGTCGATGCCGACCAGCGCCGGCCCGCGCTCCAGCCCGACACGCAGCCAGTCGAACACAGCCGTCCGCGACCACCAGCCGCCCGGCCCTTCCACCGGCACCGGCGGCGCGTCGCCCGGCCCGCATTCGGCCACGGCGATGCCCGCGTAGCGTCGGCCCCGCGCGCCCGACCAGTCGATGGCGATGAAACGGTCAAACCCGGCTGGCTGCGGCACTCTGGCTGCTCTCGTCGATCACACGCCCCCTTTCACGCATTGCCGTCCTTCCCTGCTCCCAACCAGGCACAGCAGAACGTCGGAATTGCGGTTCAGGAAATCCCGAAGGGCTCCACGCAAAACGGTTATGTCGAGCGTATCCAGCCAGCTTTCCGGCTGCAATTGAATGCGGTATCGCCACACCTCGAACGCGTCGGAGATCGACCGTTCGCTGGAAAGGCTCCGCAAGCTCAACGACGCTTTTCGCCCGGGATCGATCCGCCGCCAGGCGACCAGCAGGGGCCCCTGAGAGGCTTCGACGCTGTCGGCGGCTTGCTGGCCGACCTTGAAGTCATAATGATCGATAAGATAATCGCAGTTCCCGAGCTTGCCTTCGTCCGGGTATGCGGTGTCCAGGGGCCAGAATACCGCCATGATCCGATCCGTCTCCCACGGCAGAACCAAAGGATCCCTTCCCACACCGATCGACAGGAAGTTGTTGATCCAGGCCTTGCAGATCGCGTGATACTGGTCTCTTTCGCCCGCCAGTGGCTTGCGCGTCAGCACGACCACGCTGGTTCCGCCGAACCGCGTTTGCCAGGAACTGCCTGGAAGCGCAAAAACCCGCTCCGCACGAAGGGCCGCGGCGCCTCCCGTCGGGAGCTTCTTCTCCTGGAAATCTTCCTCGCCGATTTTCCCGCGTTCACTCACAGGTCTGGCCACAGGCCCGGCCACAGACCCGGCCTGAGCATCATCCCGTCCGGCTTCCGCCGCAACCCCCTGATGGGAGGAGACGAGAAGCAATCCGAGAAATCCCATACATTTCAAGATATTGGCCACGCCGACCGCCTCGCTCATTTCTTCGAGGCAGGGAACAGGCCCGCGATCGCCTTGGCAAAACCGATGCAAAGCACAATGACGAACGCGAAGGCGACCGTGGAAAGCCCATCGATCCAAGCAGCCAGAAGCGAGCCGACGACGATGCCTGAAGGTACCGCGAATCCCTGCCGATTCATGCCCGCCCTCCGCGATGATTGTCGCAGGCGAGCGTATCAGGAATTGCGGCCGGGCGCCATTCGCCGATCCTCAGGTTACAGCTCCGCCACCTCCACCACCCCCGGCACCGCCTTCAGGGCGGACCGGCTCTGCGCGGTGATGGCGTAGGCGCCGGGAAGCTCGATCTCGACCTCCTTCAGCGGCTCGATCTCGACCAGCACGTTGATCTTGCTCTTGCCGCGCGACAGGCGTTCCAGCGTGGACTTCAGCGACTCGATGGGACCGCCGTCGCGCAGCACCACCCGCAGGCCGGTGCTGACCGAGGCGACCGCCTCCTCCAGCGGGCGGATCTCCTGGCAGGTCAGGCGGATCTCCTCGCCGTTGAGCTGGGCGTCCACCGTGATCAGAACCGGGGTGCCCGGCTCCAGCAGGTCGCGGTTGACCGCCAGCACCTCCGAGAACAGCGTCACCTCGTAGCCGCCGGTCGCGTCCGACAGCTCGACGAAGGCGAAGCGGTTGCCCGACTTGGCGGTCTTCTCCTTCTTGGAGACGACGATGCCGGCCATCTTGTAGCGGGTCGAACCGCCCCGCTGCACCGCCGCCATCAGCTCGGCCGAGCGCACCACCTTCATCCGGCCGAGCGGACCGGCGTAGGTGTCCAGCGGGTGGGCCGACAGGTAGAAGCCGATGGCCGAGAACTCGTGCTTCAGCTTCTCCAGCGGCTCCCAGTCCTTGACCTTGGGGAGGTCGGGCTCCGGCAGCCCGCCGCCCCCGCCGCCGAACAGGTTGCCGATGCCGCTGTCGCGCTCGGCGGCCTCGGCCTGGGCGTAGCGGATGATGGTCTCCAGCGCCGCGTGGACCTGCGCCCGGTTGGGATTCAGCCCGTCGAAGGCGCCGGCGCAGGCGAGATTCTCGAGCTGCCGCTTGTTGATGGTCTTCAGGTCGAGCCGGCGGGCGAAGTCGAACAGGCTCTTGTAAGGCCCGTTCCTCCGCCGCTCCTCCACCACCGCCTTCATCGCCGGGGCGCCGACGCCCTTGACGGCGGCCAGCGCGTAGCGCACCGCCTTCCCCCCGTCGCCGAGATGCTCGACGCCGAAGATGGCGTCCGACCTGTTGATGTCCGGCGTCAGCAGCTTGATCTTCAGGCGCGCCAGCTCCTGCCGGAAGACGTTCAGCTTGTCGGTGTTGCCGAGGTCGAGCGTCATCGACGCCGCCATGAACTCGACCGGATAGTTCGCCTTCAGATAGGCGGTGTGGTAGGCGACCAGCGCGTAGGCCGCCGCGTGGGACTTGTTGAAGCCGTAGCCGGCGAACTTCATCACCTGGTCGAAGATCAGGCTGGCGAGTTCCGCCTTCACGCCGCGCTGCTCGGCGCCGTCGCAGAAGATCTTCCGCTGGGCGTCCATCTCCTCCTTGATCTTCTTGCCCATGGCGCGGCGCAGCAGGTCGGCGCCGCCCAGCGAATAGCCGGACAGCACCTGCGCGATCTGCATGACCTGTTCCTGGTAGATCATGATCCCGAAGGTCTCCTTCAGGATCCCTTCCAGGCTGTCGTGCATGTAGTCGGGCTTTTCCTCGCCGTTCTTCACCCGGATGTATTTCGGGATGTTGTCCATCGGGCCGGGGCGGTAGAGCGACACCAGCGCGATGATGTCCTCCAGCCGGTTCGGCTTCAGCCGGCGCAGGACGTCGCGCATGCCCGAGCTTTCGAGCTGGAACACGCCCGTCGCCTCGGCGCGGCTGAGAAGCTGGTAGCTCTTCTCGTCGTCCAGCGGGACGGTGGTCAGGTCCGGCTTCCCGGGGATCAGGTTGACGGCCGTCTGCAACACGGTCAGCGTCTTCAGGCCGAGGAAGTCGAACTTCACCAGCCCGGCCTGCTCGACGAACTTCATGTTGAACTGGGTGACCGGCATGTCGGATCGCGGGTCGCGGTAGAGCGGCACCAGCTCGTGCAGCGGCCGGTCGGAAATCACCACGCCGGCCGCGTGGGTCGAGGCGTGGCGGTACAGCCCCTCCAGCTTCAGCGCGATGTCGATCAGGTGGGCGACGGTCTCGTCGCCGTCGCGCGCGGCGCGCAGCATCTCCTCGCTGTCGAGCGCCTGCTGGAGCGTGACCGGGTTGGCCGGGTTGTTCGGCACCATCTTGCAGATCTTGTCGACCTGCCCGTAGGGCATCTGCAACACGCGCCCGACGTCGCGCAGCACGGCGCGCGCCTGGAGCTTACCGAAGGTGATGATCTGGGCGACGCGGTCGTAGCCGTACTTGTCCTGGACGTATTTGATGACCTCTTCGCGGCGGTCCTGGCAGAAGTCGATGTCGAAGTCGGGCATCGACACGCGTTCGGGATTCAGGAAGCGCTCGAACAGCAGGCCGAAGCGCAGCGGGTCGAGGTCGGTGATGGTCAGCGCCCAGGCGACGACCGAGCCGGCGCCCGAGCCGCGCCCCGGCCCCACCGGGATGTCGTGGTTCTTGGCCCATTTGATGAAGTCCGACACGATCAGGAAATAGCCGGGGAACTTCATCTTGACGATGACGTCCAGCTCGAACTCCAGACGCTCGAAATAGGTCCTGCGGGTTTCGGCGCGCTGCTCCGGCGTCATCTCCGGCGTGTAGACGACCTTCTCCAGCCGTTCCTCCAGGCCGGCGCGCGACTGGGCGCGCAGCTCGTCGTCCTCGGTCCGCCCGCCCTCGCAGGCGAAGGGCGGCAGGATCGGCTTGATCGGCTTCAGCAGGAACGAGCAGCGGCGCGCGATGGCCAGCGTGTTGTCGATCGCCTCCGGCAGGTCGGAGAACAGGAAACGCATGTCCTCCGCCGACTTGAAGCAATGGTGGGGTGTCAGGCGCCGGCGGCTGTCCTGGCTGATGTAGGCGCCCTCGGCGATGCAGAGCAGCGCGTCGTGCGCCTCGTACATGTCCTCGGTCGCGAAGTGGCAGTCGTTGGTGGCGACCAGCGGCAGGCCGTGGGCGTAGGCGAGGTCGATCAGCGCCGGCTCGACGGCGTTCTCCAGCGCCTCGAAATGGCTGTCGGGATGGCGTTGCAGCTCGACGTAGAGCCGGCCGGGGAACAGCCGCTTCAGCCGGTCCAGCACCTCCAGCGCCAGATCCTTCTGCCCCTCGCCGAGCAGCCGGCCGAGCGAGCCGCCGATGCCGCCGGTCAGCGCGATCAGTCCGGCGGACTGCCCCTCCAGCGCGTCCAGCGCCACCTGGGGACCGGCCAGCGGGTCGGACTCCAGGAAGGCCTTGGACACCAGCTTCATCAGGTTGCGGTAGCCCTCCTCGTTCTGGCAGAGCAGCACGAGCTGGTCGGGCGTGGAGGCCGCCTTGCCGGGCAGGCCGGGCTTGGTCGCCGCCGGGCCGACGCGGGTGATGCCGAGCACCGTGCCGAGGATCGGCTGCACGCCGGTGTCGGCCGCCGCCAGCGCGAACTCCAGCGCGCCGAACAGGTTGCCGGTGTCGGTCACCGCCACGGCGGGCATCTGCTTCTTGTGGCAGAGCTTCACCAGCTCCTTCATCTTGATGGCCCCTTCCGACAGCGAATAGGCGGAATGGACGCGCAGATGGATGAAATCGGCGTGGGGCATGGCAACCGTTGGCGATCGGGGACGGGGGCGGGGACGGGGGGCGGGCGGGCAAGGCGGACCGGCTGGATCCGGTTCTAGCACAGCCGGCGCTTCCGCCTCCACGGTCGCCCGCCGCACGCGTTCGTGGTATGCAGAAAGACGAAACGCGAACAACGCTGGGGAGGATGCCGCGATGGATCGGCAGAGCCTTGCTCGAACGGCCGCCCGGATCGCCGCGCCGCCGGCCACGCTGACGACCCTGCTGCTGCTGGCCGCCTGCCAGACGACGGTGGCCCCGCCCGCCGCTCCGCCGGCCCCGCGCGGGCTGGAGGAGGCGTCCGGAACCCCCTACAACACCCCGACGCGCGGCTGGAGCGTGACCATCCACAAGCCGGCCAGCGGCAAGACCTATTGCCAGGCGGTGCGCACGGCGCCGGTTCCCGCCGGCCCGACCGGCGAAAGGGGCGGACCGGGCATGGTGTTCCGCACCGCCGCCGTCGAATCGGGCTTCACCCTGACCGGCACCGGGGCGGCGGTGACGGCCGGCGAGCGCTACGACCTGACCGCCAGCTTCGACCAGGGCTCGAAGGTGATGCTCGGCGCGCGCGGGCTTCCCGGCGGCGGCCTCTACGTCGCCATCCCCAGCAAGACCTATCTGGAGGAGCTGGAACCCTTCGCCCGCAACCGCCGCGTGACCTTCCGCAGCGCCGCGCTGGGGGAACTCGGCACCCTGCTGCTCAACGGGTCGTCCTGGGCGATCAACGCGTCGGACGAATGCCGCATTCTGCACGCCGACGGCTGATCCGCGCGGCGCACGGGTCTGCCCGCGTTGACGCAACGGAAAGGCGCGCCTAGGGTCGGATCATGCGCCTTCCTCACATCCTGCTCGCCGTGGCGGTCGCCGCCGTCTGGGGCGTGAACTTCGTCGCGATCAAGCTGGGATTGCGCGACCTCCCGCCCTTCCTGTTCACCAGCCTGCGCTTCATGCTGGCCTCGCTGCCGGTGCTGGCGCTGGGGATGCGGGCGGGGCCGCCGATTCCCTGGCGCTACGTCGTCGGCATCGGCGTGCCGCTGGGCGCCGTCCAGTTCCCGCTGCTGTTCCTCGGCATGGATGTCGGGATGCCGGCGGGTCTGGCCTCGCTGGTCCTGCAAAGCCAAGCCTTCTTCACGGCGCTCTTCGCCGTCTTCGCGCTTGGCGACCGGCCGGGGCCCCGGCAGATCGCCGGCATGCTGCTGGCCTTCGCCGGCATCGGGCTGATCGCTACGGAGATGCCGACCGGCGATTCGCTGCTCGGCCTCCTCCTGACGCTGGCGGCGGCGGCGTCCTGGGGCCTCGCCAACATCGTGATGAAGAAAGCCAAGGCGCCCGACCTGTTCCGCATGATGGCCTGGGTCAGCCTGATTCCGCCGCTGCCGCTGCTGGCCCTCTCCTTCCTGGCCGAAGGGCCGGACCGCATCGCCCACGCCTTCGCCAACCTGACCTGGGTCGGGATCGGCGCGCTGGTCTACATCGCGGCGGGCGCCACGCTGTTCGGCTTCGCCGCCTGGGGCTTCCTGATGCGCCACTACCCGGCCAGCCTCGTGGCGCCCTTCTCGCTGCTGGTGCCGCTCTTCGGCATGAGCAGCAGCGCCCTGCTGCTGGGCGAGACCTTCACCGCGCTGAAGCTGGCGGGCGGGCTGCTGGTCTTCTGCGGGCTGGCGCTGTCGGTGCTGAAGCTGCCGGCGCTGGCGCGCGCGAAGGCGTAGTTGCTTTCCCTCTCCCGGAACGGGAGAGGGAAAATTCATCACGCCAGCTTGGCCTTGAGGAACTCGACGCTGCGCTTCCACGCCAGATCGGCAGCCTCCTTGTTGTAGCGCTCGGCCGAGGTGTCGTTGTGGAAGGCGTGGTTGACGCCGTCATACATGAACACTTGGTGCTCGACCCCGGCCTTGGTCAGCGCCGCGTCGTAGGCCGGCACGTTGGCGTTGATGCGCTGGTCCAGCCCGGCGTAATGCAGCATCAGCGGCGCCTTGATCGTCTCGACCAGCGCCGGGTCGGGGGTCGGCCCATAGAAGGCGACGCCGGCCTTCAGGTCGGCCGCCTTGATCGCCAGCCGGTTGACCATGCCGCCGCCCCAGCAGAAGCCGACCGCCCCGACCTTGCCCGACGAATAGCGGTAGGCCAGCAGATGGCTCATCGCCGCGACGAGGTTGTTGACCGTCTTGTCGGCGTCGAGCTGGGCGATCATGTCGCGCGCCTTGTCGGCGTCGGGCGGCGTGCCGCCCAGCGGCGACAGCAGGTCGGGGGCGAACGCCACGAAGCCCTCCGTCGCCAGACGGCGGGTGACGTCCTCGACATAGGCGTTGAGGCCGCGGTTCTCGTGGATGACGATCACCGCCGGGGCCTTGTCGCTCAGCTTGGGCCGGGCGATGTAGCCGGCGATGTCGCCGGTCGCGCCCTGGAAGCTGACCTTCTCGGCGGCGAGCCGGCTGTCGGTCTCCTCGACCACGGCGGCGCGGGCGTAGTTCGGCTCGATGGCGGCCAGGATCGCCGGAAGGGCGGCGGCGCCGCCGGCAAGGGCGGCGAGCCGTTCCAGGAACACCCGGCGCGGCAACGGCGCGTGGGTGTATTCGTCGTAGAGATCGATGATCCTCTGGTCCATCCCCTCAAGCCCCTGCCATTGTTCGGTTGCGCTGAGTGTGGTGACGCCGCCTTTTTCCGGCAACGGCATAGAGGAAAGATTCCGGACTACACCCCCCCTTGCACCTCCCCTTGCACCTCTCCCCGCCCCCGCTCCCGGGCATCCTCCGGCGCCGGCGCGTGCTCCACCAGCACCCCGTCCCGCATCTCCAGCACCCGATCCATCCGGCGCGCAAGGTCGAGGTTGTGGGTCGCCACCAGGGCGCCGACGCGGGCCTGCCGGACGATGGCGGTCAGCATGGCGAAGACGTTCTCCGCCGTGTGGGGGTCGAGGTTGCCGGTCGGCTCGTCGGCGATCAGCAGCGACGGGGCGTTGGCCAGCGCGCGGGCGATGGCGACGCGCTGCTGCTCGCCGCCCGACAGGCGGGCCGGTCGGTGGCTGCCGCGCGCCTCCAGCCCGACCATGCGCAGCAGCTCGTCGGCGCGCTGCTTGGCGACCCGCTTCGGCACCCCGGCGATCATCTGCGGCAGGACGACGTTCTCCCGCGCCGAGAATTCCGGCAGCAGATGATGGAACTGGTAGACGAAGCCGATCGAGCGCCGCCGCACCTCGGTCCGCCTGCCGTCGTCGAGGTTCGACACGTCGGTCCCGGCGATGCGCACGGTGCCGCCGGTCGGCTTCTCCAGCAGACCGGCGATTTGCAGCAGGGTCGACTTGCCGGCGCCGGACGGACCGACCAGCGCCACCAGCTCGCCGGCGCGCACCGTCAGCCCGGCCCCGCGCAGCACGTCCAGAACCGTGCCGCCCTGTTCGAAGCGGCGGACGATCCCGGAGAGTTCCAGCATCGGCTCATTCATAGCGCAGGGCCTCCACCGGATCGAGACGGGCGGCGCGCCAGGACGGGTAGATCGTCGCGGCGAAGGACAGGCCGAGCGCCATCAGCGTCACCTGCACCACCTCGCTCCAGTCGATCCGCGCCGGCAGTTGCGACAGGAAATAGATCTCGGCGGAGAAGAGGTTGGTCCCGGTCAGGCTCTGGATCGCCTGCCGGATGCTCTCGATGTTCAGCGCGAAGGACACGCCGAGCGCCAGCCCGAGCAGCGTCCCGGTCACGCCGACGCTGGCGCCGGACAGGAAGAAGATGCGCATGATCATGCCGCGCGTGGCGCCCATGGTGCGCAGGATGGCGATGTCGCGCCCCTTGTCCTTCACCAGCATGATCAGGCTGGAGATGATGTTGAAGGCCGCGACCATGATGATCAGCGACAGGATCAGGAACATCACGTTGCGCTCGACCTGGAGCGCGGTGAAGAAGCTGGCGTTCGACTGCTGCCAGTCGACCACCCGCCCGACCCCGGCGACCACCGACTGCACGGCGTCGCGCGCCGCGCGGATCTGCACCGGGTCCTGGACGAAGACCTCCAGCGAGGACACCGCGTCGCCGGTGCGGAAGAAGGCCTGCGCCTCCTCCAGCGGCAGGAAGACGAAGCTGTTGTCGTACTCGAACATGCCGACGTCGAAGATGGCGCCGATCGGGTAGCTGCGCAGGCGCGGCACGGTGCCGAAGGCGGTGACGTTGCCCTGCGGCGCGATCAGGGTGAGCTGGTCGCCGACCGACAGGCCGAGCCGCTGCGCCATCCGGCTGCCGATGGCGATGCGGTCCTCCCCGAAATCCTCGGCCGAGCCGCGGACGATGTTGCGCGACAGGGTCGGGCGGACGCGGAAATCCTCCGCCCGCACGCCGCGCACCACGGCGCCCGAGGCCAGCCCGCGCACCGAGACCAGCGCCTGTCCCTCCACCGTCGGGGTGACGTTGGTGACGCCCGGCGTGTTGCGCAGCTTGCCGGTCAGGATGTCGAAGTCGGGCAGCGGCCCGCCGCGGACGTTGTAGACGTTCAGGTGCCCGTTGAGGCCGAGCACGCGGCCGAGCAGCTCCGCCCGGAAGCCGTTCATCACCGACATCACGATGATGAGCGTCGCCACCCCCAGCGCGATGCCGAGCAGCGAGAATCCCGCGATGACCGAGATGAAGCCTTCCTGGCGGCGCGCCCGAAGGTACCGCATCGCGACCATGCGTTCGAAGGCGTTGAAGATCATGGGGGTTTCCGGCCTGCCGAAGTGGCGGTGAGAACGATGGCGAACCACCGGGATGCAGTCCCGGGATTCGCCATCGGAAGATAGGACAGCTTGCGGGCCGGCGCAAAGGCTGCCTTTTGTTCGATCAACCGCTTAGCCGATCTCCACGACCTCGGCGAAGGTGAAGGCGGCGGCCACGGCGCTGGCGTTCGTGGCCTGGCTGATCCGCAACTGCACCGGCACCGCGCCGGTCCTCGTGTCGATGATGGCGTGGCTGATCGGCTGCTCCGCCATGAAGACGCCGCTGGTTCCGGGAATGTGCCGCGAGCCTGTCCCGATCGCGAGCCCGCCGGCGGTGTCGAACCAGACCGTCCGGGCGGTTCCGTCGCCGGACGAGAAATTGAAGGCCGTGCCCGCCAGCAGACGGAACAGCCGACCGGCCGGCAGCAGGATGGCATAGCCACCGGCGAGCTCCAGCGTCCCGGCGGTCACCGTCTCGAAGCGAACCGGGCTGTCGGCCGTCAGCCCAGCCGTCTGGTTGGCCGAAAGCCCGAAGACGCCCCAGGAACGGGACGCCGGCGGGGCAACCGCGCGAAGCGCCATGTCACTCGCCCTCGCCGGTCGTGACGTCCAGCATGGTGCCACCGTTCACGCCGATGCCCGTGATGAAGCCGTTGGCCTGACGGTCGAAGATCTCGACGGTCCGCGCCATGATCGTCAGCGTGTTGGCGGTGGAGGAGGTGAAGGAGGAGGTGAATTTGATGAGCGCGTCCGACGGCCCCAGGTTGGCCACGCGGACATTGCGCCCGATGCTCGGCAGGGCATAGGTGCCGGTGCTGGAGGCCGTGAGGCTGAGCCGCTGGTTCTCGATGGGGGAAAAGGCGAAACCCATGGTCGTGTCTCCCGTTCTGGTTCGAAATCGAAGGATTCGCAAAAGCGCACCTGTACTTCCGATACGCGCTTCCGGCCGAGCAAGGCCGAAACCGAGTGTTTAATCAGAGCGGGCTGGAGTCAAAGGTTGTAGGAAAAAATGGCTGCTTTCAATGCTTGGTTATCCTGGGCGATGCTTGGGAACCCCGCATCTCTCCCGCCGCGCCAAAGGCACGCGTTTCCCTCCCCGAAGAGCCGCCGAATCGCACAAAAAAAGCGCCGGGCAGGGCCGGCGCTTTTCTTTCCGAACCACGGAGGCGATCGTCAGGGCAGCAGCTTGGCCAGAGCGCTATCGACCGAAAGTTCCTCCTTCACGCCGGTGGCGCGGCGCTTCAGCTCGACGACGCCGGTCTTCAGCCCGCGCGGCCCGACGACGAGCTGCCAGGGCACGCCGATCAGGTCCATGTCGGCGAACTTGGCGCCCGGACGCTCGTCGCGGTCGTCGTAGGCGACGTCCAGCCCGGCGGCCTGGAGCTTGGCGTAGAGATCCTGGCAAACCCGGTCGGTCTCGGCGTCGCCGACCTTCAGGTTGATCAGGCCGACGTTGAAGGGGGCCACCGAGTCCGGCCAGACGATGCCGTTGTCGTCGTGGCTCGCCTCGATGATGGCGCCCATCAGGCGCGACACGCCGATGCCGTAGGAGCCCATCTCGACCGGGACCGACTCGCCGTTGGGGCCGGCGACGACGGCGTTCATCGGCTTGGAATATTTGGTGCCAAAGTTGAAGATGTGGCCGACCTCGATGCCGCGCGCCGAGACCAGGTCGGCCTCCGGCACCGGGCTGTTGGCGACGTCGTGCTTCTCGTCGGTCGCGGCGTAGATGCCGGTGACGCGGTCGAAGAAGGGCTGCAGGTTGTCGTCCATGCCGGGAGCGTCCTTCAGGACGTCCAGATCCATCCACTCCTTGTGGCAGAAGACGCCGCTCTCGCCGGTCTCGGCCAGGATGATGAACTCGTGGCTGAGGTCGCCGCCGATCGGGCCGGTGTCGGCGCGCATCGGGATCGCCTTCAGGCCCATGCGGGCGAAGGTGCGCAGATAGGCCAGGAACATCTTCTGGTAGGCGCGGCGCGCGCTGGCCGGGTCGATGTCGAAGGAATAGGCGTCCTTCATCAGGAACTCGCGCCCGCGCATCACGCCGAAGCGCGGCCGGATCTCGTCACGGAACTTCCACTGGATGTGGTAGAGGTTCAGCGGCAACTGCCGGTAACTCTTCACGAAGGTGCGGAAGATGTCGGTGATCATCTCCTCGTTCGTCGGGCCGAACAGCATGTCGCGGTCGTGGCGGTCGGTGATGCGCAGCATCTCCTTGCCGTAATCGTCGTAGCGGCCGCTCTCGCGCCACAGGTCGGCCGACTGGATGGTCGGCATCAGCAGTTCCTGGGCGCCCGCCGCGTTCTGCTCCTCGCGGACGATCTGCTCGATCTTCTTCAGCACCCGGTGGCCCAGCGGCAGCCAGGCGTAGATGCCGGCGCTGGTCTGGCGGATCATCCCGGCCCGCAGCATCAGGCGGTGCGAGACGATCTGCGCCTCGTTCGGGGTCTCCTTGAGGGTCGGCATGAAGAAGCTGGACAGCCGCATGGCTTGGATCTCGTGTGCGGGGTGTGCGGGGACGCGCCGCTCCGTCGGCGGAGCGGAGGCCCTGTCGGGAGTGCGACTTTAAGGAAGGACGCCCCGGCTTGTCCACCCGGCTTGTCCGCCGGCCCTCAGCGGGCGCGGCAATAGGCGTAGAGTTCGCCCTGGGCGGCGTCGCCGACCGGCTGGCCGTTGAAGAACAGCCGGTTGCCGTCCATCGTCAGCCAGCCGATCTGGGTGTCGCCGCGCAATCCCCCGGTGGGGACATGCAGCCCCATCCGCCTCGCCAGGTTCAGGGTCACCGGAATATCGAAGCGGTCGATGGCGGGAGCGGCCGACCCCGGCAGGTCGGCCGGAGCCACCGGACGGCCGCGCACGTCGACCCCCGGCTTGTATTCGACGTCGGGCGCCGGGCGATGGCGGGTCAGCGTCTGGCAGGCCGACAGGTCGATGGGCGCCGGGCGTCCCTGCGGCGCGCCCTGCTGGAGCCCCTGCTGCGCCATGGCCGGTCCCGCCGTCGCCAGGATCAGGAAGGCCGCCGCCAAGGTCCCGCGCATCGCCGTCACTCCCTACAGGCTGTGCTGTTGCTGGACGATCACCGGATTCGACATCGCCTTCCAGTAGACCGACAGATAGGGCATGCCCTTCTCGGCCTCCTCCTGGGTGCGGGCTGACTGGCGGATGTACTTGCCGATGAAGGGCTTGGTCACATGCTCCAGATCGACCGCGGCCTTGATGACCAGGAACTCGCCGATCTTGTCCGGCAGGTTGTAGTGCCATTTTTGCAGGCAGTCGGAGGTGACGCCCGGCTTCGCCTGCTCCTTCTCCGACAGGTAGAATTCCTGGTGATGGTACTGGGAAATCTCTTTCCAGGCCTGGGCCAGCCGCCCCGGCTTGACGCGGGGCATGCCCTTAAGGATGCGCACGTCGTCGTGGAACAGCGGCAGGAAACCGCGCCGCCCGGCCAGTTCGGTCAGCATGCTGTGCAGGCCGGCCATCACCCCGCCCTCACCCTCCTCCGCCGGACGGCTGTCCGGCTTGGGCGCGCTCTTGCGGCCGAACAGGGAGCTGAGGAACCCCTTCTTGGGCTTGGCGGCGTTCGCCGCCGCGCTGTCGGCGCCGACCTTGCGCTCGTCCCACAGGGAATCCCAGGCGTAGTCCCAGGCGGTGAACACGGCGTTGGAGCGGTCGTCGAGGACGGTCAGCAGATACTCGCGCCCCTCCCGGCTCCAGTCGACGTCGCCGACGATCGCCCGCACCGGCCGGCGGCTGAGCACGACCGGCAGGATGCCGACCCGCACCAGCTCGGCGTAGAATTCGACGAAGGAGGGTGTCTGGACGAAGGGCAGCCTGGAGCAGGGCTGCTGCTCCGGCGCCAGCAGCTCCATGCTTTTCCTGGTCCGCTCCAACAGTTCGGTCATCAGAACCGCGGCGAACTGATCGAACCGCTCGTTTTCGTTCGCGGCCATCGATGCCCCGACTGTCCTTCCTTCCGCACCCGACATGACCGAGGCGCTGCCGGAACCGTCCGACCGTCCCGATATGTGGTAATGGAAGCAACATTACCAAGTAAACCGTTAACGCTTTTTGCAACGCGAACGAAAAGAACCGATCCCTTCCCCCGCGCCCTCCGCCCCGCCCTTCCCCGGCCGGCACAAAGAAAGGCCGCGCGGCGGATGCGGCGCGGCCTGACGAGTTTAGGGAGGAATCGCCACCAGGCGTCGGAAAAGGGGAACATGCATCCCCCTCGTCACACCAAAAGTCTGGACCCGCGCGACGGCACTGGCAAGCCCAAAACACAGGCAACCAGGATGTCTGCTCAAAATTTTTGCTGTTTTGCCTGAAGCTTGGCCCTTTGCCCGCCGAAAAGGCGCTTCATTGCCTATTTCTTACTCATCGTATCCGGTGAAGCCGGCGTCCACGGCGCTCTTCCAGGGTGGCGCCTGGGCGATCACCACCCCGTGGACCGGGCAATCCGGCTGGTGGGCGCCGGGCAGATAGCCCAGGCTCATCAGGAACTCGCCGACGATCTCGCCGCCGGTGAAGCGGAAGGTCTTGCGGAACAGCGCGACCCATTGCGCCTTGCCCAGCGGATGGTGGGCGCGCAGCCAGCCGTCGAAGGATCCGTGACTGTCCCGCAGGGCGACGATGCGCCGGGCGTTGTCGATGGCGGCGTCCACCTTCAGCCGGTTGCGCACGATGCCGGCGTCGGCCAGCAGGCGGGCGCGTTCCGCCTCGCCATAGGCGGCGACGCGGTCGACGTCGAAGCCGTCGAAGGCGGCGCGGAAGGCCTCCCGCTTCTTCAGGATGGTCAGCCAGGACAGGCCGGCCTGGTTGATCTCCAGCACCAGCCGTTCGAACAGAACGCGCTCGTCGGCGCTGGGGAAGCCGTATTCGGATTCGTGGTACGGCCCATGATACGGATGGCCGGGGGCGGCCGCGCAGTAGGTCAGGCTCACCGGTCGCGCTCCCTCACATATCCTTGATCATGTCGCGGAAGGACACCAGCCCGGACTGGGCGATGGCGTAGATCACCAGCCAGACGACCAGGGCGACGATGGAGGTGGCGACGAACTTGCGCAGGATGTGCGGTTCGACCGGCGCGCCGTGGGCCATGCCCGGCTCCGGATTTTCCGGTGTCCGCACGCCCCAGGGCAGCACCGCGAACAGCACCACCCACCAGACGATGATGTAGACGAAGATTCCCGTCACCCAACCGTCCATGACACCCTCCCAGCCCCGGCCGTACCGCCCTCACCCGATCCGCGATCGCCCGATCCGCCTTATCGAATGTGGACGGATCAGGCCTGCTCCAGCTCCACCAGCGTGCCGCAGAAATCCTTCGGGTGCAGGAACAGCACCGGCTTGTCGTGGGCGCCGATCTTCGGCTCGCCGTCACCCAGCACCCGGGCGCCCTGCGCCTTCAGCTGGTCGCGGGCGGCCAGGATGTCCTCCACCTCGTAGCAGATGTGGTGGATGCCGCCGGACGGGTTCTTGGCCAGGAAGGGCGCGATGGTCGAGCCCTCGCCGAACGGATGCAGCAGCTCGATCTTGGTGTTGGGCAGGGTCACGAAGACCACGGTGACGCCATGCGCCGGCAGATCGACCGGATCGGACACCGTGGCGCCCAGCGTGTCGCGGTAGAGCGCGGTCGCCGCCGGCAGATCCGGAACGACGATGGCGACATGGTTCAGCTTTCCGATCATGGTGTCCTCGCGATGCCTGAGAGACGGAATGTCCGTGGCCCCCGCCCTTATACACGGCCCCCGAACACGGGCAAGCCAGACGCGGGCAAGCCAGACACGGACAAGCTAGACACGGGCAAGCTAGACACGGGCAAGCTAGACACGGACAAGGTGGACCTCCGTCACCGGCTTCTTGCCATGGGACGCGTTGAAGCAGCGGCGGACGGCGACGCGCGCCGCCTCCTTCACCTGGGCGTCGTCGGCCCGCGCCGTCCTGGACAGGCCGGCGACCGCCTCGCGCACGGCGTCGACCACGTCCAGCACCATGTCGCGGTCGGCAACCTCGTCGACCAGCCCCATCAGCGCGACCTGCGGCGCCGTCAGCAGCTCGCCGCGCGCGGACATCACCAGCGTGACCACCGAGGCACCGTTGTTGACCATGCGGTTGCGCGTGCGCATCAGCCCGGCGTCGAGCGGCACCAGCCGCTTGCCGTCGAGCGCCATGCGGCCGGCCTTCACATGGGCGACGACCCGCGGCGGCGCGTCCGGCCCGAGCCGGATCAGCTCGCCGTTGGCCGGGACGATCTGCTCGGGAATCTGGCACTCCTGCGCCAGGGCGGCGTGGGCCTGCTGGTGGCGCTGCTCGCCATGCACCGGGACGGCGATGCGCGGACGCACCCACTGGTACATGCGCACCAGCTCGTCGCGCGCCGGGTGGCCGGAGACATGGACCGGCGCCTCGTCGGCGGTCACCAGCTCGACCCCCTGGGCGACGAGCTGGTTCTGCATGCGGCCGATGTCGCGCTCGTTGCCGGGGATCTCGCGGGACGAGAAGACCACGACGTCGCCGCGCGACAGCGTGATCTGCGGGTGGTCGTCCGCCGCGATGCGGGCGAGCGCCGAGCGCGGCTCGCCCTGGCTTCCGGTGCAGATCAGCACCAGCTTCTCGCGCGGCAGATAGGCGGCGTCATGCTCGGTCAGGAATTTCGGCACGTCGGCGAGGTAGCCGTTGGCCCGGGCCGCCTCGTTGATCCGCCACAGCGAGCGGCCGACCAGCGCGACATGGCGGTCGTGCGCCGCCGCCGCGACGGCGATGCTCTCCAGCCGGGCGACGTTGGTGGCGAAGCAGCTCACCGCGACGCGCACGTCGGGGTAGCGCCCGATCAGATCGATCAGCGTTTCGCGGACCGTCGCCTCCGACCCGGTGGTGCCCGGCACCAGCGCGTTGGTGCTGTCGCCGACCAGCGCCAGCACGCCCTCGTCGCCGATCTCGCGCAGCCGCTTCTCGTCGGCGACGCTGCCGACCTGCGGATCGGGGTCGAGCTTCCAGTCGCCGGTGTGCAGCACCGTCCCGGCCGACGTGCGGATGGCGAGCGCGTTCGGCTCCGGGATCGAATGGGTCATCGTGACGTATTCGACCGCGAAGGGACCGGCCTCCAGCGAGCCGCCGAGCGGCACCTCGTGGATCGGCACGACGCCGCTCAGGCCCCGCTCGTGCAGCTTGGCGCGCAGCACCGACGCGGTGAAGGGCGTGCAGTAGACCGGGCAGCGCAGCTCCGGCCACAGATACTGGATGGCCCCCAGATGATCCTCGTGCGCGTGCGTCACCACCAGCCCGACCAGATCCGCCCGCCGCTCCACGATGAAGGCCGGGTCGGGCATGATCACGTCGAGTCCCGGCATCGAATCGTCGGCGAAGGAAATGCCGAGATCGACCATCAACCACTTGCCGCGATGGCCGTAGAGGTTGAGGTTCATGCCGATTTCGCCGGAACCGCCGAGCGGCAGGAAATACAGCGCGTCATCCTCCGGAACGAAGGGGTCCGCCGGCATCGGTGCGGCTCCGGCGGCGGTCTTGGAGGATTGGGTCATTTGCTCGTGTTGCGCTTGTGGATCAGGAGGAGACCGCGAAGCGTCAGCTCGCCGTCGGTGTGTTCGATGACATGGGTCGCCTTGGCGAAAAGAACAGCGAGCCCGCCGGTGGCGACCACCGACATCGGCTCGCCATACTCGGCCTTGATGCGGGCGACCAGCCCCTCGATGAGGCCGACATAGCCCCAGAAGATGCCGGACTGCATGCAGGCCACCGTGTTGCGGCCGATCACGGCGGCCGGCGGCTGGATCTCGACGCGCGGCAGCTTGGAGGCCGCCATCTGCAACGCCTCCAGCGACAGGTTCAGGCCGGGCGCGATGACGCCGCCGCGGTAGTTGCCGTCGGAATCCACCACGTCGAAGGTGGTCGCGGTGCCGAAATCGATGACGATCAGCGGGGTCTTGTAGGTGGCCGCCGCCGCCACCGTGTTGACGAGGCGGTCGGCGCCGACCTCCTCCGGCCGGTCGACCAGCGCCTTGGTGCCGAGATCGACCTCGGGCTGGCCGACGATCACCGGCTCGCAGCCGAAATGGTCCTTGCACAGCCGCTTCAGGTTGAAGGTGGCGCCGGGAACCACGCTGGCGATGATGGTGCCGAGGATGTCGACCGGCTTCAGCCCCTTCAGCGCCATCAGGTGGGTCAGCCACACCATGTACTCGTCCGACGTCCGCTTCGGGTCGCTGGCCGTTCGCCAGATGCCGCGCTGTCGGTCGCCGTCGTAGATGGCGAAGACCACGTTGGTGTTACCGGCGTCGATGGCGAGCAGCATGGGCTGGCGTCCGTGTCAGGAAGCGGGCGGAGGGGCGAAGAAGACGTCACCGGCGGCGATGCGCTGCCGCGCACCACCGTCCGCTGGATCAAGCAACAGAACGCCGTCGCTGTCCAGATCGGCGAAGGTTCCGGGGATGGTGCGGTCGGCCAGCCGAACCAGGATCGGCCCGCCGAGCCCGCGCGCCCGCGCCAGCCAGGCGTCGCGCACCGGGCCGAAGCCGAACTCCCGCCAGCGGCCGTACCAGGTCGCGAGATGGCCGGCGTAGATCTCCAGCAGGGCGGACGGCGCCATCGCCGGCGCGCCCTCGGCGGTCAGCGAGGTGGCGGCATAGCCGGCGTCGTCGGGGAAATGACGCAGATTGATTCCGACGCCGAGCACGACCCAGGCGACCGCCCCATCCGCGCCGGGCTCCGACTCCAGCAGGATGCCGGAGAGCTTGCGGTCATGGACCAGGACGTCGTTGGGCCATTTGCAGCGCACGCCCGACGGGTCGGGCAGCACCGATTCGGCGGTTTCGGCGATGGCGAGCGCGGCGACGAACGAAATCTGCGCCGCCTCGGCCGGCGACCGGCCCGGCCGCAGGATGGTGGAGCTGTAGAGGTTGCCCTCGGGCGAGGTCCAGGCCCGCCCGCGCCGGCCGCGCCCGCTCTCCTGCCGGCGCGCCCAGACGATGGTGCCCTCGCCGGCCCCCGCACGCGCCAAAGCCTTCGCCTCGTCGTTCGTGCTGCCGACGGAGGCGAAGGCTTTGATCTGGAAGCCCGGAGGCAGGCGCAGGCGCGCCGCCTCCGACTCGGGTAACGCTGCGGTCATCCGGCGAAGAGTGCCGCGGCCGCGGCGGCGGCCCCGTTCAGGATCGGCGCCGGGGCGACGAAGAACAGCAGGGTGAACAGGCTGGTGGCGACCAGGATGCCCGTCATGCCGTCGTCGTCGACCTTGTCGACCACCACCACCGGCTCGTCGAAATACATGATCTTGATGATGCGCAGGTAGTAGTAGGCACCCACCACGCTGGTCAGCACGCCGATCACGGCGAGCGCGTAATCCTGCGCGGCGACGGCGGCGAGGAAGACGTAGAGCTTGCCGAAGAAGCCGGCCATCGGCGGAATGCCGGCCATGGAGAACATGAAGATCGCCATGGTGGCCGCCAGCAGCGGGTTGGTCTTCGACAGGCCGGCGAAGTCCTTGATCTCCTCCAGCATCACGCCCTTGGCCTTCATCGACAGGATGACGGCGAAGGCGCCGATGTTCATGGCGATGTAGAGCGCCATGTAGATCAGCACGCCGCGCACGCCGTCCTGGGTTCCGGCGGCCAGACCGACCATCGCGTAGCCGATGTGGCCGATCGAGCTGTAGGCCATCAGCCGCTTGATGTTGGTCTGCATGATGGCGACGAAGGAACCGATGACCATCGACAGGATGGCCGTCGCCACCAGCACCTGGTGCCACTGCGCGGTCAGGTGGCCGAACGGCTCGATCAGCACGCGGGTGAACAGCGCGATGGCGGCCACCTTGGGTGCTGCGGCGAAGAAGGCCGTCACCGGGGTCGGCGCGCCCTCGTAGACGTCGGGCGTCCACATGTGGAAGGGGGCGGCCGACACCTTGAAGGCCAGGCCGGCCAGCACGAAGACCAGACCGATCACCACGCCCGGCGACACATGGGCGCCGCCGGCGAAGAGGGCGGCGATCTTGTCGAAGGAGGTCGTGCCGGCGAAGCCGTAGACCAGCGAGGCGCCGTACAGCAGCATGCCGGACGACAGGGCGCCGAGGACGAAATACTTCAGGCCGGCTTCCGACGACTTGGCGCTGTCGCGGCGGAAGGCCGCGATGACGTAGAGCGCCAGGCTCTGCGTCTCCAGCCCGACATACAGCGAGATGAGATCGTTGGCCGAAATCATCATCAGCATGCCGAGCGTGGCGAGCAGCATCAGCACCGGGAACTCGAAGCGGGCCATCTCCTCCCGCTCGTTGAAGCCGAGCGAGAGGATGACCGAGGCGGCGGCGGCCACCAGCACCAGCACCTTCATGAAGACGCCGAAGGCATCCATCACGAACAGGCCGTTGAAGGTGACGACGCGGCCGGTGCCGTAGCCCATCGTCAGGACGGCGGCGAGCAGCATGACCACGACGGTCAGGTAGGAGACGGGGCGGGTGAAGCCGTCGCCGCGGAAGACGCCGAGCATCAGCAGGGCCATCGCCGCCGCCGCGAGGAAGATCTCCGGCAGGGCCGGCCAGATGTCGGGAAACACTGCGGTCATGTCGAAGAACCCCTTAGCGCGCGGCGACCGACAGGCCGGACGCGGCGTGCGACGCGGCCAGCTTGGTCTGGTAGGTCTGGATCAGCTGCTCGACCGACGCCGAGGTCACGTTCAGGAAGCTGCTCGGATAGACGCCCATCCACAGCACCACCAGGACCAGCGGGATGAAGACCGCGATCTCGCGGGCGTTCATGTCGAACATCGCCTTGACGTCCGGCTTCACCAGCTTGCCGTACACGACGCGGCGGTACAGCCACAGCGCGTAGGCGGCGCCCAGCACCATGCCGGTGGCGGCCAGCGCCGCGACCCAGGTGTTGTCGCGGAAGACGCCGAGCAGCACCAGGAACTCGCCGACGAAGCCGGCGGTGCCCGGCAGGCCGACGGACGCCATGGTCATGAACAGGAAGACCACCGCGTATTTCGGCATGTTCTTCACCAGACCGCCGTAACGGGCGATCTCGCGGGTGTGCAGCCGGTCATAGACGACGCCGACGCAGAGGAAGAGCGCGCCCGAGACGACGCCGTGCGACAGCATCTGGAAGATCGAGCCCTCGATGCCCTGCTGGTTCAGCGCGAACATGCCGATGGTGACGAAGCCCATGTGGGCGACCGAGGAGTAGGCGATCAGCTTCTTCATGTCCTCCTGGGCGAGAGCGACCAGCGAGGTGTAGATCACGGCGACGACCGACAGCGTGTAGATCAGCGGCGCGAAATACTCGGTGGCCTCCGGCAGGATCGGAATGTTGAAGCGCAGGAAGCCGTAGCCACCCATCTTCAGCAGCACGCCGGCCAGGATGACCGACCCTGCGGTCGGCGCCTCGACGTGGGCGTCCGGCAGCCAGGTGTGGACCGGCCACATCGGCACCTTCACGGCGAAGGAGGCGAAGAAGGCCAGCCACAGCCAGAGCTGCATGCCGCGCGGGAACTGGGTGGCGGTGATGGTCGGGATGTCGGTGGTGCCGGCCACATAGTACATGGCCAGGATTGCCAGCAGCATCAGCACCGAGCCGAGCAGCGTGTAGAGGAAGAACTTGAACGCCGCGTAGACCCGGCGCGGGCCGCCCCAGATGCCGATGATCAGGAACATCGGAATGAGGACGCCCTCGAAGAACATGTAGAACAGCACGAAGTCCAGCGCGCAGAACATCCCGATCATCAGGGTTTCCAGCGCGAGGAAGGCGATCATGTACTCCTTGACCCGGGTCTGCACCGACTCCCAGCCGGCCAGGATGCACAGCGGCATCAGGAAGCCCGACAGCACGACGAACAGCACCGAGATGCCGTCGACGCCCATGTGGTAGGAGATGCCGAAATCGGGGATCCACGCCGCCTTCTCGACCATCTGGTAGCCGGGATTGCGCGGATCGAAGTTGATCCAGATGAACAGCGTCAGCACGAAGGTGACGAGTGTCGTCCACAGCGCGATGTAGCGGACGTTCCGCACCACATCCGGCGACGTGCCCCTGCAAAAGAGCAGGATCAGCGCCACACCGACGAGCGGCAGGAAGGTCGTGAACGACAGGAGCGGCCAGCTAGCCATTTTTGTTGTTCCCCCTCAACCGCTCAACCGAAGGCCGCAAGCCAGGCGACGAGCAGGACGACCCCGATCACCATGGCGAAGGCGTAGTGATAGACATACCCCGACTGCAACCGGCTGGCGCGGGCCGCGACGTCGCGGGTCGCGGCGGCGACGCCGTCCGGACCGACGCCGTCGATCAGCGCGCCGTCGCCCGACTTCCACAGCCCGTAGCCCAGCGACTTGGCCGGACGGGTGAAGAGGCGGTCGTACAGCTCGTCGAAGTACCACTTGTTGTAGAAGAAGGCGTGCAGGCGCGGCAGCGCCTTGGCCGCCTTGGCCGGCAGGCCGGGCATCTGGATGTAGGCGATGTAGGCGGCGGCGATGCCGAGCAGACCGACGACCAGCGGCGCCAGCTTCACCCAGCCGGGGGTGTGATGGTGCGCGGCCTCGATGCTGTCGGTGTCGTGCAGCGCCAGGATCGCCTTGCCCCAGAACGCGGCGCGGTCGTGACCGATGAACCACTCGTGGAAGCCGACGCCGGCGAACAGCGCGCCCAGCGCCAGGACGCCCAGCGGGATCAGCATGACGACGGGCGATTCATGGGCGTGGTCGTAGACCGACTTCTCCATGCGCGGCTTGCCATGGAAGGTCATGAACAGCAGACGCCAGGAGTAGAAGGCGGTCAGCAGGGCCGCGGCGATGCCGAGCGCGAAGGCGAAGCGGCCGATCGGGCTGGCGGCGGCGTAGGCGGCCTCCAGGATCATGTCCTTGGAGTAGTAGCCGGCGAAGAAGGGCAGACCGGCCAGCGCCAGGTTGCCGATCCACATCACCGCGTAGGTGAAGGGGATCTTGCGCCAGACGCCGCCCATGTTGCGCATGTCCTGCTCGTGGTGCAGGGCATGGATCACCGAACCGGCGGCAAGGAACAGCAGCGCCTTGAAGAAGGCGTGCGTGAACAGGTGGAACATGGCCGCGCCATAGGCCGAGACGCCGGCGGCGAAGAACATGTAGCCGAGCTGCGACATCGTCGAATAGGCGATGACGCGCTTGATGTCGAACTGGGTGAAGCCGATGGTCGCGGCGACGAAGGCGGTCAGGGCGCCGACGACGGCCACCACTTCCAGCGCGACCGGCGCGTATTCGAAGACCGGCGACAGGCGGCACAGCATGAACACGCCGGCGGTCACCATGGTCGCCGCGTGGATGAGCGCCGACACCGGGGTCGGGCCTTCCATGGCGTCCGGCAGCCAGGTGTGCAGGCCGAGCTGCGCCGACTTGCCCATGGCGCCCATGAACAGCAGCAGGCAGGCGATGGTCAGGCCGTTGAAGTCCCAGCTGAGGAAATGCAGCGACTGGCCGGTGATCGTCGGGGCCTTGGCGAAGATCGCGTCGAACTGGACCGAGCCGGTCAGCACGAAGATCGCGAAGATGCCGAGCGCAAAGCCGAAGTCGCCGACGCGGTTGACCAGGAAGGCCTTCATGGCGGCGGCGTTGGCCGAGGGCTTCTCGTACCAGAAGTTGATCAGCAGGTAGGAGGCGAGACCGACGCCCTCCCAGCCGAAGAAGAGCTGCACGAGGTTGTCGGCCGTCACCAGCATCAGCATGGCGAAGGTGAACAGCGACAGGTAGCCCATGAAGCGCGGCTTCTGCGGGTCGTCGGCCATGTAGCCGATCGAGTAGAGATGCACGCAGGCCGAGACGGTGTTGACGACGATCAGCATCACCGCGGTGAGCTGGTCGACGCGCAGCGCCCACTTGACGTCGAGCGTGCCGCTCTGGATCCAGGTCATCAGCTCGACCGTGCGCGGGTGACCGCCGACGGCGACGTCGAAGAACAGGATCCAGGAGAGCAGCGCCGACACCAGGACGGCGCCGGTCGTCACGAACTGCGCCGCGCGGTCGCCCGCCGTCGGCGGCCCGGCGACCACATGGTGGTCGTCGTGCGCGTCGTCATGACCATGATCGTCATGGGCGTGGGCGGCGTGGGCGGCGTGCGCATGATCGTCGTGACCGTGCGCATCGTGATGATGATCGTGTCCGTGACCGGCAGCCGCCGGCGCGGCCTTCGGCCCGCCGAACAGCGCGATCGATCCGGCGATGAGGAACGCCAGAAGCGGAAGGAATACGACAAGCACTTCCATGGCGCCGCCTCAACCCTTCATCATGTTGATGTCTTCGACTCGGATCGAGCCGCGATTGCGGAAGTAGACCACCAGGATGGCGAGGCCGATGGCCGCCTCGGCGGCCGCCACGGTCAGGATGATCATGGCGAAGATCTGGCCGACCAGATCGTGCAGGTGCGTCGAGAAGGCCACCAGGTTCAGGTTCACCGCCAGCAGCATCATCTCGATCGACATCAGGATGATGATGACGTTCTTCCGGTTCAGGAAGATGCCGAGGACGCCGAGCGTGAAGACGATGGCCGAGACCGTCAGATAATGCCCGAGACCGATCTCCATGATCACACGCCCTCCCCGGTCGTGACCTTGCGGATGACGACCACATCGTCCCGGTGACGGGCGATCTGGGCGCCGACATTCTGCTTCCGGACGCCGGCGCGGTGGCGCAGCGTCAGCACGATGGCGCCGATCATGGCGATCAGCAGGACGATGCCGCAGGCTTGGAACAGATAGACATACTGGGTGTACATCAGGCGCCCGAGCGCCTCGGTGTTCGACACGGCGTCGATCGCCGGGGTCGGCGCCGCGGCCAGCTTGTCGACGCCGGGGGCGACGATCCAGCCGCCCAGCACCGCCGCCAGCTCGGCCAGCAGGATCAGCCCGATCAGCGCGCCGAGCGGCAGCACCTCCATGGCGCCCTGCCGCAGCTCGCGGAAGTTGATGTCGAGCATCATGACCACGAACAGGAACAGCACCGCGACCGCGCCGACATACACGATGACCAGGATCATCGCGACGAACTCGGCGCCCATCAGCAGGCACAGGCCGGCCGCCTGGAAGAAGGCGAGGATCAGATACAGGACCGAATGGACGGGGTTGCGCGCCGAGATGACCATCACACCGGAGGCCACCAGCAGCGCCGCGAACACGTAGAAGGCGATGCCTTGGATAATCATCGTTTTTCTCGCTTCCGCTTACCGGTAAGGAGCCTCGGCCGCGAGGTTCTGGGCGATCTCCGCCTCCCAGCGGTCGCCGTTCGCCAGCAGCTTCTGCTTGTTGTAGAAAAGCTCTTCACGGTTCTCGGTGGAGAACTCGAAGTTCGGCCCCATGACCACGGCGTCGACCGGGCAGGCCTCCTGGCACAGGCCGCAGTAGATGCACTTGGTCATGTCGATGTCGTAGCGCGTCGTGCGGCGGCTGCCGTCGTCGCGCGGTTCGGCCTCGATGGTGATGGCGAGCGCCGGGCACACCGCCTCGCAGAGCTTGCAGGCGATGCAGCGCTCCTCGCCGTTCGCGTAGCGGCGCAACACGTGCTCGCCACGGAAGCGGGAGCTGATCGGCCCCTTCTCATACGGGTAGTTCAGCGTGACCTTGGGCTTGAACATGTAGCGCAGGGTCAGCGCAAGGCCGCCCACCAGCTCGGTCAGGAACAGGCTGCGCGCCGCGCGGTCGAGGAACGCCATGGCCTCTTCGTCTCCTTCCTTGCCGGCGGACCCCTCTTGGAGTCTCCGCCGGCGCTCTCAACGAAATTCAGTAATGGGCTTTCGGTTCGGACCGCTTACTTGGGCAGCCAGCCGAAGGTCACGAGCACGCCCGCCGTCAGCACGACCCAGAACAGCGAGAAGGGCAGGAACACCTTCCAGCCCAGCCGCATCAGCTGGTCGTAGCGGTAGCGCGGCATGGTGGCGCGGACCCAGACGAAGGTGAACAGGCACAGCGCGATCTTCAGAGCGAACCACACCACGCCCGGGATCCAGGTGAAGGGCGCGAAGGGCAGCGGCGACAGCCAGCCACCCAGGAACAGGATGGTGGTCATCGCGCTCATCAGGATCATGTTGGCGTATTCGCCAAGGAAGAAGAGCGCGAAGGGGGCCGAGCTGTATTCCACCATGAAGCCGGCGACCAGCTCCGACTCGCCTTCCGGAAGGTCGAAGGGCGAGCGGTTCGTCTCGGCCAGCGCCGAGATGAAGAACATGATGAACATCGGGAAGAGCGGGATGGCGAACCAGATGGTCTCCTGCGCCCGCACGATCTCCGTCAGGTTCAGCGAGCCGACGCAGAGCAGCACCGAGATGATGATGAGGCCCATCGAGACTTCGTAGGACACCATCTGCGCCGCCGAGCGCAGCGCGCCGAGGAAGGCGTAGCGCGAGTTCGACGCCCAGCCCGCCATCACGATGCCGTACACGCCCAGCGAGGAGATCGCGAACAGGTACAGGACGCCGACATTGATGTTCGACAGCACGACGCCGTAGTCGAACGGGATGACCGCCCAGGCGACCAGCGCCAGGAAGAAGGTGATCATCGGCGCGATGTAGAAGACGACGCGGTTGGCGCCCTCGGGAAGGATCTGCTCCTTGGCGAACAGCTTCAGGCCGTCGGCGAAGGGTTGCAGCAGGCCGAAGGGACCGACGATGGCCGGCCCCTGGCGGAGCTGCATCGCGCCCATGATCTTGCGCTCGGCGTAGGTCATGAAGGCCACGGCGACCAGCAGCGGCACCGTGATCGCCAGGATCTTCAGAACGATGATGATGAGCGGCAGCAGGAAGCCGCTGAAGAACTCAGCCATGGGTGCCAGTCCTCTCCTGGGCGGGGCCGACAAGCGCTTCCGTGCAGTTGGCCATCGTCACCGAAGCCCGGCTGATCGGGTCGGTCATGTAGAAGTTCGCGACCGGCGACACGAAGGGCGCCGCGTCGACCGGACCCTGCGCGCCGAAGGGCGCCCAGGCGGCCGGGGTGGTCTGGCCGACCGCCGCGAAGATCGGGTTCGCCGCCATCAGGCGCTGGCGGAGCTGCGTCTGCGTGTCGTAGGGCAGCGTGGCACCGACCGCTTCCGACAGGGCGCGGACGATCTTCCAGTCCTCGCGGGCCTCGCCCGGCGGGAAGGTCGCCAGACGGGCGAGCTGCGGACGGCCCTCGGTGTTGACGTACACCGCGTTCTTCTCGGTGTAGGCGGCACCCGGCAGGATCACGTCGGCGCGGTGGGCGCCGGCGTCGCCATGGTGGCCCTGATAGACCACGAAGGCCTTGCCCAGCTTCGCCGTGTCGATCTCGTCGGCGCCGAGCAGATAGACGAAGTCGATCTCGCCCTTCGACGCGCCGTCGAGGATGCCGTGGATGTCGCGACCGCCCTCGCCCGGCAGGAAGCCGGCCTCGATGCCGCCGACGCGGCCGGCGGCCGTGTGCAGCACGTTGAAGCCGGCCCAGTCGTCGCGGAACATGCCGTAGACCTCGCCGACGATGCGGGCGGCGGCCTGGACCGCGAGGCCGTCGGCGCGCTGGAAGGCGCCCATGCCGACGATCATCAGCGGGTTCTTGGCGTTGCGCAGCGTCTCGGAGAAGGCGTGGCTGCCGTCGCTGAGCTGCTGGAGAACCTCCGGCCCCGTGCCGATGTGGGCGTAGGGGTAGGTCAGGTCCTTCTGCTCGCCGATCAGCGCGATCTTGACGTTGCCGGCCAGATAGCGCTTGCGGATGCGGGCGTTGACCAGCGTGCCTTCCCAGCGCGGGTTGGTGCCGACCAGCAGGATGACGTCGGCCTTCTCGATCCCGGCGATGCCGGAATTGAACAGGTAGCCGGCGCGCACCGAGGTGTCGAAGCGGGCGCCGTCCTGGCGGCAGTCGAGGTTCGCCGAGCCCAGGCGGCCCAGCAGCTCCTTCAGCGCGAACTGCGCCTCGACGTCGGCCAGATCGCCGGAGATGGCGGCGACGCGGTTGCCCGGCAGGCCCTTCAGCTTGGCGGCGACGGCGGAGAACGCCTCGTGCCAGCCGACCGGGACAAGCTTGCCGTTCTTGCGGACGTAGGGGCGGTCGAGACGCTGGCGCTTCAGCCCGTCATAGGCGTAGCGGCTCTTGTCGCTCAGCCATTCCTCGTTGATGTCGTCGTTGACGCGCGGCAGGACGCGCATCACTTCCGAGCCGCGCGTGTCGACGCGGATGTTGCAGCCGACGGCGTCGAGCACGTCGATCGTCTCGGTCTTGCGCAGCTCCCAGGGCCGCGCCGTGAAGGCGTAGGGCTTGTGGGTCAGGGCACCCACCGGGCAGACGTCGGCGAGGTTGCCCGACAATTCCGAGCCGATGGCCTTTTCGACGAAGGTGGTGATCTCCATATGCTCGCCACGGTTCACGGCGCCCACGTCGGGGACGCCGGCCACCTCGTTGATGAAGCGGACGCAGCGGGTGCAATGGATGCAGCGGGTCATGATGGTCTTGATGACCGGACCCATATACTTGTCCTGGACGGCGCGCTTGTTCTCCAGGTAGCGGCCACGGTCGAAGCCGTAGGCCATCGCCTGGTCCTGGAGGTCGCACTCGCCGCCCTGGTCGCAGATCGGGCAATCCAGCGGATGGTTGATCAGCAGGAATTCCATGACGCCCTTGCGGGCCTTGAGCACGGTCTCGCTGTTGGTCTTGACGACCATCCCGTCGCCGCAGGGCATGGCGCAGGACGCGACCGGCTTGGGCGCGCGCTCCATCTCCACCAGGCACATGCGGCAGTTGGCCGGCACGCTGAGGCGCTCATGGTAGCAGAAGCGCGGAATCTCGATCCCCAGCTGCTCGCAAGCCTGGAGGATCGAGGTGCCCGGCTCGACCTCGATCTCGATCCCGTCGATGGTGAGTTTCGGCATGGGAACGGGAACTCCTTACTCGGCCGCCAGCGGCGCAGCGTTGCGGTAGGCCTGGATGCGCCGCTCGACTTCCGGACGGAAGTGGCGGAACAGGCCCTGGATGGGCCAGGCGGCGGCGTCGCCGAGCGCGCAGATGGTGTGGCCTTCGATCTGCTTGGTGACCTGGAGCAGGAGATCGATCTCCTCGACCCGGGCGTTGCCCGTCACCATGCGCTGCATGATGCGGCTCATCCAGCCGGTGCCCTCGCGGCACGGCGTGCACTGGCCGCAGGATTCATGCGCGTAGAAGCTCGACAGGCGGGCGATCGCCTTCACGACGTCGGTCGACTTGTCCATGACGATGACCGCCGCCGTGCCAAGGCCGGAGCGGACGTCGCGCAGGGAGTCGAAGTCCATCAGCACGGTGTCGCAGGTTTCCTTGGGCATCAGCGGCACCGAGGAGCCGCCGGGGATGACCGCCAGCAAATTGTCCCAACCGCCGCGCACGCCGCCGGCGTGACGCTCGATCAGCTCCTTCAGCGGGATGCCCATCTCCTCTTCGACGTTGCACGGCTTGTTGACGTGCCCGGAGATGCAGAAGAGCTTGGTGCCGGTGTTCTTCGGACGGCCGATGCCGGCGAACCAGCCGGCGCCGCGGCGCAGGATGGTCGGGACGACGGCGATCGACTCGACGTTGTTCACCGTGGTCGGGCAGGAATAGAGACCGGCCTGGGCCGGGAACGGCGGCTTGTTGCGCGGCTGCCCCTTCTTGCCCTCGATCGACTCGATGAGCGCGGTCTCCTCGCCGCAGATGTAGGCGCCCGCACCCCGGTGGATGTAGACGTCGTAGCTGTAGCCGGTGCCGCAGGCGTTCTTGCCGATCAGCCCCGCCGCGTACGCCTCGTCGATGGCGCGCTGGACGTTGGAGCCCTCGTTGTAGAACTCGCCGCGGATGTAGATGTAGCAGGCGCTCGCGCCGATGGCGAAACCGGCGATCAGGCAGCCTTCGATCAGCTTGTGCGGATCGTGGCGCAGGATGTCGCGGTCCTTGCAGGTGCCCGGCTCGCCCTCGTCGGCGTTGATGACGAGGTAGACCGGCTTGTCGACGACGTTCTTCGGCATGAAGGACCACTTCATGCCGGTCGAGAAGCCGGCGCCGCCGCGCCCGCGCAGGCCCGATTCCTTGACCTGCTCGATGATCCATTCGCGGCCGTTCTGCAAGATGGCGGCCGTGTTGTCCCAGTCACCACGCTTGCGGGCGGCGTCAAGACCGAAGTCCTGGAACCCGTAGAGGTTGGTGAAGATGCGGTCCTCGTCGCGAAGCATCGCGGTCTCCCCCCTCAGTCGTCGGCTTGGGTCGTGGTGAAGGCGGCCAGCGTCGTCGGTCCGCCAACGGGCTCCGACGACCGGCGGCCGATCTGCGACCCTGGCTTGGGCGTCTCCCCGCGCTTCAGCGCCTCGACGATGCCGTCGATGTGCTCCGGCGCAACGTCCTCGTAGTAGTCGTCGCCGATCTGCACAACCGGCGCGTTGACGCAGGCGCCCGAGCATTCCACCTCGCCGAGCGTGAACTGGCCGTCCGCCGTCGTCTCGCCGAGCCCGATGCCGAGCTTGTTCTTGCAGGCGTGGACGATGTCGTCCGAGCCGCGCAGCCAGCAGGGGGTCGTCGTGCAGACCTGGATGTGGTGCTTGCCGACCGGGTTCTTGTTGTACATCGTGTAGAAGGTCGCGACCTCGTACACGCGGATGCGCGGCATGCCCAGCAGGTCGGCCACGGCGTCCATGGCGACGCGCGGCAGCCAGCCGCCGTTCTGGCGCTGCGCCACGTCCAGCAGCGGCATGCAGGCGCTGGCCTGCTTGCCTTCCGGGTACTTGGCGATGATCCGCTTGGCCAGCTCCAGGTTCTCCTGGGTGAAGGCGAAGCTGGTCGGCTCGTGGCCATGCTGGTGGCCGTGATCGGAAGCGGGCGCGCTCATCGATCGATCTCTCCGAAAACGATGTCCATCGAGGCGATGTTGGCGACGGCGTCGGCCAGCATGTAGCCCTTCGACATGAAGTCCAGGCCCTGAAGATGGGCGAAGCCCGGCGCGCGGATCTTGCAGCGGTAGGGCTTGTTGGTGCCGTCGGAGACCAGATACACGCCGAACTCGCCCTTGGGCGCCTCGATGGCGGTGTAGGTCTCGCCGGCCGGAACGTGGAAGCCCTCGGTGAAGAGCTTGAAATGGTGGATCAGCGCCTCCATCGAGCGCTTCATCTCGCCGCGCGGCGGCGGCGAGACCTTGCGGTCCTCGATCTTGTAGGGGCCGTCCGGCATCTCCTTGCAGCACTGGCGGATGATGCGCAGCGACTGCCGCATCTCCTCCATGCGGACCAGATAGCGCGCCCAGCAGTCGCCGGTCAGGCCGACGGGCACGTCGAAGTCCATGCGGTCGTAGACCTCGTAGGGCTGCGACTTGCGCAGATCCCAGGCGACGCCGGAGCCGCGCAGCATCGGGCCGGTGAAGGCCCAGTCGTACGCCTGCTCCTTCGTCACCACGCCGATGTCGACGGTGCGCTGCTTGAAGATGCGGTTGTCGGTCAGCAGGTTGTCGAGGTCTTCCATGAACTTGGGGAAGCGCTCGGTGAAGGCCCAGATGTCGTCGAGCAGGCCGGCCGGCAGGTCCCAGGCGACGCCGCCGGGACGGAAATAGTTGGCGTGCAGCCGGGCGCCCGACACGCGCTCGTAGAACTCCATGAGGATTTCGCGTTCCTCGAAGCCCCACAGCGCCGGCGTGATGGCGCCGACGTCCAAGGCACCCGTCGTGATCGACAGGATGTGGTTGAGGATGCGCGTGATCTCGGAGAACAGGACGCGGATGTACTGGGCGCGCAGCGGCGCCTTGATCTGCAACAGGTTCTCGATGCCGAGCACATAGGCGTGCTCCATGCACATCGGGCTGACATAGTCGAGACGGTCGAAATAGGGGACCGCCTGGACGTAGGTCTTGTACTCGATCAGCTTCTCGGTGCCGCGGTGCAGCAGACCGATGTGCGGGTCGCAGCGCTCCACCACCTCGCCGTTCAGCTCCATCACCAGACGGAGCACGCCGTGGGCGGCCGGGTGCTGCGGACCGAAATTCATCGTGTAGGGCTTGATCTGCGTCTTGGTCGCAGGGCCCACAGGTCCGCCGGGGCCGGCCACGACGACGCCGGTCGCCGATTCGGTGGAAACGGTGGTCATGGTCACGGCGTCTTGCTCCCGTCCTGGAGGGCCGCCTTCTCGTCGCCCGGAAGCATGACGTTGGTCATGCCTTCCCACGGGCTGAGGAAGTCGAAGCTGCGGAAATCCTGCGTCAGGCGGACCGGCTCGTAGACGACGCGCTTCTGGTCCTCGTCGTAGCGGGCCTCGACGTAGCCGGTCAGCGGGAAGTCCTTGCGGAAGGGATGCCCCTCGAACCCATAGTCGGTCAGGATGCGGCGCAGGTCCGGATGACCGTCGAAGAACACGCCGTACAGGTCCCAGACCTCGCGCTCGAACCAGTTCGCCGCGCTGTAGGCGGGAACGGCCGACGGGACGGGCGTGTCCTCGTCGGTGGTCAGCTTCACGCGCATGCGGCGGTTGTGGGTGTAGCTGAGCAGCTGGTAGATGACCTCGAAGCGCTCGACGCGCTCCGGGAAATCGACCGCCGTGACGTCGGTGAGCTGCTCGAACCGGAAGGCCGGCTCGTCGCGCAGCGCCGTCAGCACCGCGACGATGGCCGGACGCTTGACCGTCACCATCAGCTCGCCGAGCTTGACCTCGACCGTCAGGACGTCGCCGCCGAGCTTCGCGGCGATGGCGTCCCCAAGTTCCTTCAACGCCTGTTCGGACATGGGTGGGACTTGCCTTCCTACTCGTCTTTAGCGGGCGATGCGGTTGCCGCGCCGGATCTTCTTCTGGAGCTGGAGGATGCCGTAGACCAGCGCCTCCGCCGTCGGCGGGCAGCCCGGAACGTAGATGTCGACCGGAACGATCCGGTCGCAGCCACGCACGACCGCGTAGGAGTAATGGTAATAGCCGCCGCCGTTGGCGCAGGATCCCATCGAGATGACCCAGCGCGGCTCCGGCATCTGGTCGTAGACCTTGCGGAGCGCGGGGGCCATCTTGTTGGTCAGCGTGCCGGCGACGATCATGCAGTCGGACTGGCGCGGGCTGGGACGCGGAATGACGCCGAAACGGTCGAGATCGTAGCGGCTCATGTAGGCGTGGATCATCTCCACCGCGCAGCAGGCCAGACCGAAGGTCATCGGCCACAGCGACCCCGTGCGGGCCCAGGCGAGCAGATCCTCGTACTTGGCGAGAACGAAGCCCTTGTCCTGGATCTCATCGGAGACGGCGCGGATGTAGGCGTCCTGTTCCGGTCCGGGCGGAATCGGCGCCAGCGGCTTGGCCACCTCTACTCCCATTCCAGAGCTCCTTTCTTCCACTCGTAAATGAAGCCGATGGTCAGGATCCCGAGGAACAGCATCATCGACCAGAAGCCGAACAGCCCGATGTCGCCCAGGGCGACGGCCCACGGGAACAGGAAGGCGACTTCGAGGTCGAAGATGATGAAGAGGATCGAGACCAGGTAGAACCGCACGTCGAACTTGGTGCGGGCGTCCTCGAACGGCTCGAAGCCGCATTCGTAGGGGGAGACCTTTTCGGCGTCCGGGTTCTTCGGGCTGATGACGTAGGACGCGCCCACCATCACCACCGCCAGCGCGATACCGATCAGCAGGAACACCAGGATCGGAAGATACTCAATGATCAGCGGAGTCGACACCGCGTTCCTCCCATAAGCCCACGGCCACGGGCGCCGTTCCGGCCGGTAAATCGGCGGAAGCGCGAGCCGTGGCAGGTATGCCTTGGATTAGCCCATCAGACGGGCCGGAATATATGCCGACTGAGTGACCAAGGAAAGCGCTTTGAATCGCTTTCCACCAAGCGGAAGGACCTATTCAAACGCATGGCTAGCCTTGGTATTACCACGCTTTTAAAGCCAGCGGAAGCCAAGACGACTGCAAAGCAAAAAAGACCCGCGAAGCGCGAGTCTTTGGTCGTTTCCGGCGATCTTCAGTAAATTTCAAAAGGAAAGTGGCGCGAGTGACGGGACTTGAACCCGCGGCCTCCGGCGTGACAGGCCGGCGCTCTAACCAACTGAGCTACACCCGCGCAGAGCGACGTTTGAAACCGGCTAACACCTTGAGGCGCTTGTCGTTTTCGAGGTCCGTGTCGGCCCCCGTCGTTCGGTGGGCGGTTTGTAGTCGGCCAGGGCACCCCCTGTCAACAGCCATTTTTCAAAAAAAAGCGGGAGGGGCTATTTTCCTTGTCCGCCCTCCCCCGCCCCGCCCGCCGCCGGCACGGCCAGACCGTTCCCGGAGCGGTCGAGCGTGGTCCGCCGCAACGCTTCGAGCCGCTCGAAAGCGGTGACCATGCCGGCCGGCAACTGGCGGTGCTCGACCGCGCTGGGGCCGCCGAAGCGGGTGAGGGTCCCTTCCAGGGCGCGGGCGAGATGCTCGGCCACGTCGAGATGCTGCTGGTCCAGCGCCAGCTCCAGCGCGGACAGGATGCGGTCGCCCAACCGGCGCTCGTTCAAGCTCATGCCACCTCCAGGAATGTCGGCGTCTCGCCGGCGTCAGGATAGCAGATGACCGACCGTTCCGCCGGGGCTTTGCGAGGCTGCGACACTCTTGCGGCGTCATCGAGCGGGGCGTCATCGAGCGGGCCGCCATTGAGCGGGATGCGTCCGGCGCGCCCGCGTGGCATAGTCGGGGCATGCACCGGCACCGATTCCCGACGCTCCCTCGCCTCCGGTCCCTTCCGTGGATCGTCCCGCCCCTGGTCGCCGCCATGGCGTTCCCTGCCCTCGGGGCCAGCGTCTCGGCCGGACAGGCCGAGGCCAAGGAGGTCGCGAAGTCGCAGGGCAACTGCACCCCGGCCAAGGTCGAGGTGATGCGCTACACGATGGGCCGCGAGGGGCAGACCGTCTTCAAGGTCGGCTGCACCGAGGACAAGGAGGCCTTCGTCCTGGTCCAGTGCCGCGCCCGGATCTGCACACTTCTCCGATAGGAGAATTCACCGGTTGTTAAGGACGTTGGCGCGCAATAGCCGGGATCGCGCGGCGGGCGGGATCGCGCATCGGCGCAGCCACGGGGGGCGGAACGTGAACGGGGCAACGGCAGGACACCGGCGAAACGCGGGGCGACCGTTCCGGTCGGCGCCGATTCTCGCTTTCGCCGCCCTCGCCGCCGTGGCGGTCGGCGGATGCTCCTCGCCGCCTCCTTTGGTGCCCTCCCTGATCGGCGCGGACATCATCACGCTCAACGCGACCAAGAAGACCATCGGCGACCACATCGTGTCGGCCGCCACCGGGCGCGACTGCTCGGTGATCTCCTTCACGGAAACCGGCGACTATTGCCCCGACAAGGTGGTGGTCGACCGCTCGCGCGTTTATTGTTACCGGACGCTGGCCGACGTGGAATGCCACCACATCCCCGACCCCTACAAGAACGGCCACACCGCGCTCGCCAGCCCGCCGCCGGACATCCGGACGGTGCCCCGCAGGAAGGGCTGGTTCGACGAGTGAGGGCGGCCGCGCTCAGCGGACCTTCTTCGCCACGAACGCCTTGGCGATCGCCATCATCGCCTTCTCATGGGTGACGCCGCCCTGCCCACTCCCCTGCCCGCTCCCCTGGCCACCGGAAGCGCGCGCGGCGCCGCCCGGCTGGGCGCCGGCCTGACGGGCGGCGGGCGCCTGCGGCGCGCCCCCGTCATCCTCACGCCCCAACCGGTCGAGCAGGCTTTCCAGCGCGTCGCGGCTGAGGCCGGAGGCCGACGGGCGGGCACCACCCGCCGCGGCCCCGCCGCGAGCCCGCGCGGCTCCGCCGCCGGACGCCGCCGGACGCGCCGCCCGCTCGATGGCGGCGGCGGCGATGGCTTTCAAAAAGGGCTGGGCGATGCCGCGCAGCAGGTCGGGATCCTCCGCCGCCCACGCCATCAGAAGCTTCTGCGCGTTGGTCCGGCTGCCCCTGGCCGCCATGATCGCCTCGCGCACCTTGCCGTCGACATAGGAATTGCTCATCGTCCGTCCGTCTCCGCCAAAAAGCCGCTTCACGAATCGCTGGAGGCCGCGAATCCGGCGCCGCGATCAAGGCGACTGTCCGTCCGTATCGGTTAACAAAGAGTTGCCCGAAAAAGATCCCTCGGAGATAGTGTGGGAATGCTGATCGAAACCTTCGCCGATCTGACCTGCCCCTGGTGCTACATCGGCAAGCGCCGGCTGGCCCGCGCGCTGGACCAGCGGCCGGGGCTTCGCGCCGACATCCGCTGGCAGCCCTTTCAGCTCAACCCGGACATGCCCCCCGGCGGCATGGGGCGCGCCGATTACCTCGCCGCCAAGTTCGGCGGCGCCGAGCGCGCCCGGCAGATCCACCGGGTGGTCGAGGAGACGGCGGAGCGCGACGGCCTGCCCCTGGCGCTCGACCGCATCCAGCGGACTCCCAACAGCTTCGACGCCCACCGGCTGATCCGCATCGCCGGACGGCGCGGCCTGGGCAACCCGATGGCCGACACGCTGTTCGCGGCCTACTTCATGGAAGGCGTGGACATCGGCGACCGCGACGCGCTGGCGGCGACGGCGGAACGGCTCGGGCTGGACGGCGCCGAGATCCGGCATCTGCTCGGCACCGACGCGGAAGCCGCGTCGGTCCACGCCGCCGACTCCCTGGCGCGCCAGATGGGGTTGCAGGCGGTGCCCTGCTACATCTTCAACCGGCGCTACGCCCTGTCGGGCGCGCAGGAGCCGGCGAGCTTCCTGCCGCTTCTCGACCTCGGCAACGAGGAACCGGAGAATCTGTCGGTGGTGGCCGGCTGAGGGCAGCCGCTCCATCGCGCCGCCACACACACCGGACCCGCGAGTCGGGCGGCCATCCGCCGCGTGGGAACCCATCCTCCGGAAACGACTAAGCCCCGCACGAGGCGGGGCTTAAGTCATTGAACCGGTTGGCGTCCCCGACGGGATTCGAACCCGTGTCGCCGCCGTGAAAGGGCGGTGTCCTAGGCCTCTAGACGACGGGGACGTCGTTCGCGGTGACGCGCTTTCTAAAGATCATGGCCCGGTCGCGCAAGCGCTTTTTTGCACGAACGGTTTCTTTTTTCCGCCACCCGCCCGAACGCCTCCGGTCAGGCCGAGCGGGCCGGCGCCGCGTCGTCGATCAGGAGCTGGACGCCCTCCGATCCGTTCCAGCGGTCGATGCGCAGGATGCCGGCGATGTGGAACGGCGTGCCGCGCCCGTTCAGCAGCCCCTGCCCCAGCTCGTTGTCCAGCGCCCGGAAGGCGATGGCCTTCAGGCGGGCCCCGTCGTTGCCCTGGAGGATGCAGCGCACATGGTTGGCGCCCACCACGTCGGCCCGCACCACGCGGGCGTCGGCGATGGCGAAGCGCGGCTCGGCGTTGCCCGTCCCGTAGGGGCCGAGCGTGTTCAGCGTGCCCACCAGCGCGGGCGTCGCCCCCCCCACCGACAGCGCCCCGTCCAGTTCCAGCGTCGGGACCAGCGGCGCCGCCGCGAGCTGCTCGGCGACCCTCGTGGTCAGGAAGTCGCGCAGCGCTTCCAGCCGCTCACCCGCCACGGTGAAGCCGGCCGCCATCCGGTGGCCGCCGCCGCCGATCAGCAGCCCCTCCTGCCGGGCGGCGATCACCGCCGCCCCGAGATCGACCCCGCGCACCGAACGGCCCGACGCCTTGCCGATCACCGTGCCGTCGGCCTGCTCCTCCAGCGCGACGACACAGGCCGGGCGGCTGTAGCGCTCCTTCAGGCGGGCGGCGACGATGCCGATCACGCCGGGGTGCCACCCCTCCCCGGCGACGAAGACCAGTTCCGCCGCGCGGCCCGATTCCGCCGCCACCCGCTCCAGGGCGTCCTCCAGCACCGCCTGCTCGACGGCGCGGCGCTCGGCGTTGTGCGCCTCCAGCTTCTGGGCCAGCTCCATTGCCTCGATCGGGTCGTCGGTGGACAGCAGGCGGGCGCCGAGATCCGAGGCGCCGACCCGCCCGCCGGCGTTGACCCGTGGTCCCAGCACGAAGCCGGCCTGGTAGGCGTCCGGCTTCTCCTTCACGCCCGCCACGTCGGCCAGCGCCGCGAGGCCGGGATTGCCGCGCCGCGCCATCACCTTCAGCCCCTGCGCCACCAGCGCGCGGTTCAGCCCGGTCAGCGGCACCACGTCGCACACCGTTCCCAGCGCCACGAGATCCAGCCAGTCCATCAGCTTCGGCTCGTCCCGCCCCTGGTAGAAGCCGGACTGGCGCAGGGCGCGGTTCACCGCGACGATGGTGATGAAGGTGACCCCGGCGGCGCAGAGCGTGCGGTAGGCGCCGTCCTCGTCCAGCCGGTTCGGGTTGACCAGCGCCACCGCCGGGGGCAGGCGCGGCTCGGCGGCGTGATGGTCGAGCACCACCACGTCGAGGCCCGCCCCGGCCGCCGCCTCCAGCGCCGCGAAGGCGGAAATGCCGCAATCGACCGTCACCGCCAGCCGGATGCCCTCCGCCTTCAGGCGCAGCAGGGCCGGCGCGTTGGGGCCGTAGCCCTCCTTGATGCGGTCGGGAACATAGACCCGCAACTCCGCCCCGACCGAACGGAAGAAGCGGCGCAGCAGCGCGGCGGAGGTGGCGCCGTCGACGTCGTAGTCGCCGAACACGGCGACCGGCTCCCCCGTGCGGATCGCATGGGCGATGCGCTCCGCCGCCGGGTCCATGTCGCGGAAACGCGAGGGATCGGGCAGCAGCGCCTTCAGGGTCGGGTTGAGGAAACCGTCGCAGACCTCCTCCGTCACCCCGCGCGCGGTCAGAATGCGGCCGACGATCTCCGGCAGGCCGCGCGTCTGCGCCAGGGCCAGGGCCAGCCGTTCGTCGCAGGGCCGCGCCTGCCAGCGCTTGCCGGACAGGGAGTGGGCGACGTTCAGGAAAGCGGCGGCGGTGTCGGTCATGATCGGAGAGGACTCGGCTGCTTGAACAGGGGCAAGCCATAGCAGAGAAGCGCCCATCCCGCCCAGCCCCGGGGGCGCCCGGCCATCCGTCGGCGCCACCTCTCAGCGGCCGCCCTCGGCCCCGCCGCCCCGTCCACCCGGCGGACCGCCGCCACGGGAACCGACGCCCCTTCCGCCGCGCGGCCCGCCGCCATGGCCCCACCCGCCCGAGAGGCCCGGGCCCGCCGGGCTGCCGCGCGCGCCGTCACGGTCGCCCCCTCCGGCCGGCTTGCCGTGTCCACCGCCATTGGGGCCGCCGCCATTGGGGCCGCCACCATTGGGGCCGCCAAAAGGCCCATCCGGCCCGCGTCCCATTCCGCGCTCTCCATCCCGGTGGTCCATCTCGCCCGGGTTCAGCCCCTCCGGCGGACCGAAGCCCGGCATCCCGTTTCCTGGCGGACCATCCCGCCGCATCCCCTCGCGCGCCAGCCCGGCGGCGCGGGCGGACGGATCCGCGCCGGGAGCCACGGTGCCGCCCAGGCTCGGGGCGCGGAAGGATCGCGAGTCGCGCAGGCCACCCCCCGCCCCCACCCCGCTGTCGATCACCACGCGGCGGCCCTCCGACGTTCCCGCGCGCACCTCGTCCCCATTCCCGTCTGCCACGCGCCCGTCGTCGTCGACGAAGGTCTCGACCGACAGGGCGCCGACGCTGTCGCCGAAGGGATTGAAGGGATCCGGCGCGACCGACAGCGCCAGGGTGAGGACCGCGCCCGGCCCGGCAACGCGGACCATGCTGCCGGCGGGCGGCAGCGCGGCGTCCGTCACGGTCCGCGACAGGGTGAGCCCGGCGACCGTCAGCGCCGTCGGCGACACGGCGTCGAGCCGGCCGCGCAGCAGCCAGCCATGCGCGTCGCTCCAGCCGTCGACGCGGCTGGCGTCGATGGTTCCGTCGGCCCGGCGCAGCCCCGACACGGCGACCCAGGCGCCGGGGCGCAGGGCGTCGCGCCCCTCCGCGTCCGCCGCGTCGATCCGCTGCCCGAGCACGATGGCCGTCATCCCCTCCAGCCGTTCGACCGGCCCGGCGACGGCGTAGCGCACGTCGAGGCTGCGCGCCTCCAGCCCCGTCGGCCCGCCGGCCGCCGCCTTCATCGCCACCAGATGACCGATCCGGACGGCCGCCGTGTCCACCGCCCGCCCCTCGATCCTCACGACGGCGCTTGCCGGCAGATCGA
Organism: Azospirillum agricola; assembly: GCF_017876095.1. Taxonomy (GTDB): domain Bacteria; phylum Pseudomonadota; class Alphaproteobacteria; order Azospirillales; family Azospirillaceae; genus Azospirillum; species Azospirillum agricola. The sequence continues at coordinate 22,644 of NZ_JAGINM010000013.1, read as the reverse complement.
CCCGCAGGCCGTTGACCCACACGCTGCCGAAGGCGGTGACGGTGCCGACGATTCCGGTGCCGCCGATGCCGCGATCGCTCACCGCGATCCCGGTGCCGCCGATGCCGCGGTCGGCGACGCCCGCCTCGCGGCCCCCGCCGGCGCAGGCCGCGATCAGCAGGAGAAGGGACAGGATCAGGGAGCGGCGGCCGGTGATCACGGCGCGGCCCCGTCTTCCCCGCCCTCACCGGAACCGCCTTCGGGCGCGTGACGGGCGCCGGGGGGCGCGCCGGGGATGCCGTCCGGAGCGTCGTAGGCGTAGAGACCGGCGGTGAAACGGTGATGGGCGTCCGCCCTGCCCTCGTCGCGGTCGGCCAGTTCCATGGCGAAGCGGTTCAGACGGACCAGCATGTCCATCCCCGCCCGCTCCGCCTCGATCCGCAGGGCCGCCACCGATGCAGGGGTCAACCCGTCATGAAACATGGCCCGCTCCAGGAAGGGCGGCGCGCCGCCCGCCAGATTGTGCCCGGCCGCGGCGACATGGTCGGCCAGATTGCGGCCGAAATAATAAGCCAGCTTGTCGACGTCGCCACGCGGCAAATGGGCCGACACCACAAGGTGCAGCAGCCCGTCGCTCCGCTCCTCCACCAGCCCCGCATAGAGCAGCTCGTCGAGCAGCGCGCGGGGCCGGATGTCCTTGCTGACCCCGGTCACCAGCGTCTCGAAAGCCGCCTCGCCCTCCGCCGAGCCGGCGCGAGGCAAGGGGCGCGGCCGGCCATCGGCGTCCCGGTAGCCGTCATGGCCGAGCCAGCGCCCGAGAACCTGGGCGCCCAGCGACGGCGACGACGAGGCCACGGATTCGGCCGACGGGGCCTTGCCGCGCAGCTGGCTGACATCCTTGCGGTGGACCCCGGTCAACAGGGTGATGCGGCTGTCGGTCATCGGCTTGTCGGGCAGCGCGAAGTCGCGTTCCGCCACCTCGACATACACCCCCTTCATCAGACCCGACAGCATCGGCCACGGGATCCCGAAATGGATCAGCGCCCGCACCAGCGGCGCCAGCACCCGCCTGAGCGCCACCAGCACCGTCGGCGGCGGTGACGCGAGCGGAGTGGCGCCCTTTCCGGACGGGTGGTGGGGATCGGGGCTGCGGGTCGGCACGAACCAGGCACTCCGGGCAGGCGCCACGGCGGCGGTGACCGTGGGAGATTTGCCCACAATAACGCGGATCCCCCAAAAGTGAACGGCGATTCCGCTTGATGTGGGATTTTTTCCCACGCATCATGGTCGAACAGATCGGGCCATGCCCCACGCCGCTTGAACAACCGAGTCCAAGGAGAAACCTGGATGGGCCGTGACGACACCGCCGTCCCGCCGGGCGCGCTTTCGCCCTACGACGCCGCCGCGCCGACATCGACCGTGGCGCTGCTGCGCGACCGTCTGGGCGACCAGCTGGTGTCCCTGTCGGCCGACCGCGGCGTGGACGGGACGGCGCCGCGCCGGGCGGGCTTCGGAGGGACGGGATTCTCGTCGTTGCAGTCGTGAGGGCGGCGCCGAACCGCCGCGGGGCCGGACCGGCCGAAGCCCCTTCCCCACCCCGTTTTTCCCCTTCCACCGGACAGCGAGCCCTTGCCATGGCGCCGCAGCTTCCCCCCAAGGCCACGCCGTCGCCCCCTTTCCTGGCCGGGGCCGGCGCGGTCGGCGTGCTCGCCAACGGTCTGGTCCTCTGCGCCCCGCTCTACGCCGCGCCGATGTACGACTGGCTGCGCGAGGACCGGAGCAGCGCCGGCCCACTGGTCCTCGCGGCGGCCGCGCTGGGCCTCTTCGGCGTCCACACGCTGCTGAACGCCATGCACGCGCGACGGGACGCGGCGTGGCGGTTCGACGCCCTGTGGATACCGCCCTATCTGCTGGCTCTCGCCTTCCTCCACCCGATCCTGGGCGCGATGGCGGTGGCGGGCGTGGCCGCGCTCGCCGCGCTGATCGCGGCCGACGAACTGAGCGCCCCGTCGCCCTGGAGCGCGGGCGGGCGGGAGAGCCGGCCATGGACCGCCGATCCCTTCGGTCCGGCCGACGCCTTCCACACCGGGCTGCGCTTCTGCGGCGTGGTGTATCAGGCCCTGATCCTGGGCGCCGGGGCGGCGCTGGTGCTCCACGACACGCTGGCACCCGGGCCGTTCGCCGGCGCCGCGCTGATCGCCGTCGCGACGATGCGGACCGCGGTGCGGGTGACCGCCGCGTGGCGGACCCGGCCGGCCGCCGGCACCGTCTGATCCGGCGCCGTCACAGGCATTTCGACAGGACCAGCGGCTTTTCCGGGGAATAGGGCGGGCGCTCCGCGCGGGTCAGGATGGCGTCGGTGAAACGGTCCTCCAGGAACAGGACCAGACCGTCGGACCGGAGCTGCGTCGAGGCCGAATCGCCGGACGGCCCCGTGTTGACCAGCAGCCGGTTGCCGACGGCGAGCACCCAGTTGACCGGCGAGCCGAACAGGGTGCGCGGCCCCACCCGCATCAGGCGCCCGCCGCCGAGCCGCAAGGCGCTGCAATCCGCCGCCCAGTCGCCCTGGAACAGCCAGGGAATCTCCGGCTGGGACCGCGCCGCCACCCAGTCGCGCGGCAGGGTCCGCGAGGCCGGCGGCAACGCCGTCCCGGCCGTGGGCGGCGGAGCCGGGTTGGAGGACGGCGGCCGCGCCGCCGTCAGCGTGTGCAGACCGATCAACGCCAGCCCCATCAGCGGCAGGACCACCGCCACAACGGCAAGCTTGGCCGCCATGGGAAGACGGCCCAGCTCCCGGCCCAGCGGCCTGAAGACGGCGGGACCCGACGGCGAGGGCTGCGAACGCCCGGCGAAGCTCAGGAAATCCTTGCGTTCGTAAACATTCTTGATCGGGTCGTAGATCTCGACCGCGACCTTGACCTCTTCCCTGCCGCCGGCGATCCGCGCCACCACGGCGGCGGCGGCGGCCATCGACGGCAAACCGACCGTCAGGCGCCAGCGGTTGTTCCGCACCTGGAGGGCGAAATCGAGAGGGGGGTCTTGCTGGTCGCTCACGGCGGCTTCGAGAAAGGATGCGACGCTTGCGGAACGCGCCCGGCACGGCGGCCGGGCGCGGGAGCGAGCCTACATCAGGAGGCGATTCGCCGGACACTCTTTTCCCCGGAGACAGCCGGGGAGGACGGCCGGGTACGGCGTCACGGCTTGTGGCCACCCGCATCCGGGGCGCGGTGGGCGGGGGCCGCCTCGCCGGCTCCCTGGACATCGACCTGCACCGTGGCCGCGCCGGCCTTCTCGAAGACGAGCGTCAACGGGAAGCTCCTGCCCTTGACCAGGGGCTGCTTCAGGCCGAGCAGCATGACGTGGAGACCGCCGGGCGCCAGCGCGGCCGGCGAACCGGGCGTCACCTCGATGGCGTTCACCGGACGCATCTTCATGACGCCGTTGTCCATCAGGTGGGTGTGCAGTTCCGCCTTCTCGGCGACCGGGGTGGAGGCGGACAGCAGGCGGTCGCCGTCCGGGCCGACGCTGTTCAGCACGAAATAAGCGGCCCCGTTGGGCGCGGACGGAGCGGTGGCGCGCGCCCAGGGGTGGTCGATCGCGATGGGGCCGGCCTTGTAGTCGTGCGCCAGGGCGCCGCCGGTCCCGAACAGGAACAGGGCGGCGGTAACGCGAAGCAGGCGGTTCATGGTGTTTTCCTCGGATACGGATCTCGGACAGGCGCGGACAAGCCGGACGGGACGCCGATACCGGCGCCGGTCGGCACGGTCAGGCGGTTGCCGGAGGCGCCCGCGCCCGGAGCGTGAACAGGAACCGGCCGGTGGCCACCGGCTCGCCGCCCCGCTCCCCGGTCCCGCAAGACACGGGATCGGCCGGCACGGACAAGGCGGCCGGCGCCGCCACGGCCAGAGCGCCGGCCAGCGGGCAGAGCGAGCAGGACGGCGCCGCCCTGCCGGTCCCGGAATCGGTCGGATCGTGGGGAGCCTTGCGGCCGTCCAGCGCCACGCTCCGGAAGCCGTCCGGCGTGCAGATGACGATCTCGGCGGCGTCGGCGGTGGAAGGCGCCATCCAGACCGGCATCCAGGCCCAGGCGACGAGCTGGAGCAGCAGCGCGGCCGCACCGGCCAGAAGGCCGGCCGGGCGTGCCCGCCGCGTCGCGTTCCGATGCCCGACCATGCCGCCCCTCACCTCGCCACCGCCCGCCTTCCCGCCATCGCCCCGACGACGCGCCGGAGAATACCCCAGAGCCGCGCACGGAGAACGCGGCATTTTCACCGGCCCGCCACGCCGCGGAAGAAATATGCGGGCGTGAAAAGCGGGTGGTCATGAAAAGGGCGCCGGCGGAAGGACCGCCGGCGCCCCGTCACACCACTGCGGGTGGCACCCGCTCCCCGCCGATCAGCTCAGCGGGATCGCCACGAAGCGGAGGTCGCCCTTGCGGTCGACCAGCAGCAGCACCGACTTGCGGCTCTGCTCCTTGGCCTTCTGCACCTTGGCGGTCACGTCCTCGGGCTTGCGGACCTCTTCCTGGCCGACTTCGAGGATGACGTCGCCGGCCTTCAGGCCCTTCTCGGCGGCCGTGGAGTTGCCCGTCACCTCGGTGATGACCACGCCCTTCAGCTCGGGCTTGATCTCGTGCTGCTGGCGCAGCTCCGGGGTGATGTTGGTCAGCTTCATGCCCAGCGTCTCGGTCGGCTTCTGCGCCGGGGCCTTGTCCTTGGGAGCCTGCTTGTCCTCCGGACCGGCGGCGAGCAGCCCCTGCTCCTCGGCGGCCTCCAGCTCGCCGACCTTGACCTGGATGGTCTGGGTCTTGCCCTTGCGCCACACCTCGACCGGGACGGCCTTGTCGATGGAGGTCTCGGCGACGACGCGCGGCAGGCGGCGCATCTCGTTGATTTCCTTGCCGTCGAACTTGATCACCACGTCGCCGGCCTGGATGCCCGACTTGGCGGCCGGGCCGTCCGGCGTGACCGAGGCGACGAGCGCGCCCTTGTGGGCCGGCAGGCCGAGGCTCTCGGCGATCTCCGGCGTCACCGCCTGGATGCGCACGCCCAGCCAGCCGCGGCGGGTCTTGCCGTACTCCTTGAGCTGCGCGACGACCTGCTTGGCGAGGTTCGACGGGATGGCGAAGCCGATGCCGACCGAGCCGCCCGACGGCGAGAAGATCGCCGTGTTGATGCCGATGACCTCGCCGTTCAGGTTGAACATCGGGCCGCCGGAATTGCCGCGGTTGATCGAGGCGTCGGTTTGCAGGAAATCGTCATACGGGCCGGCGTCGATGTTGCGCTGGCGGGCCGAGATGATGCCGGCCGTCACCGAGCCGCCCAGCCCGAACGGGTTGCCGATCGCCAGCACCCAGTCGCCGACGCGCATGGCGTCGCTGTCGCCGAAGGGGACGGCGACCAGCGGGTGGCTGGTCTTGATCTTCAGCAGGGCGAGGTCGGTCTTGGCGTCGCGGCCGACCAGCTCCGCCTTGATGTTGGTGTCGTCCTGGAGGATGACGGTGATCTCGTCGGCGTCCTGGACGACGTGGTTGTTGGTGACGACGTAGCCGTTCTTGGCGTCGATGACGAAGCCCGAGCCGAGCGAGGTCGCCTTGCGCTGCGGCTGGTCCTGCTGCTGCTGGCGGTCGAAGAAGTCGCGGAAGAAATCCTCGAAGGGCGAGCCGGGCGGGAACTGCGGCATCTCCGGACGCTGGCCGGGTTGGCGCTGCGGCGCCGCCTGGCTGGTCGAGATGTTGACGACCGCCGGCAGCAGCTTCTCGGCCAGATCGGCGAAGCTGCCGGGGGCGGAGCGCGGCGCCGCCGCCTGCGCCAGCGCCGCGCCGGGCGCGCCGGCCACGACCGTGGAGGCGGCGGTCAGCGCCAGCAGGAGAGCGGCGATCATGGGACGGACGCCCGCCTTCCGGCCGCCCGCGCGACCGTGAGCGCGGTCGAAGGCCGCCGCGGCGGGTTCGGTGTTGTGGGTGCTCATCGACTCTGCTCTCCCTGCCGGATCGCCGGCCTTAGGCTTGGGCGGCGGAGTCCGGATCTGTGTAGACCGGTCCAGTGTTGGGCCAGGAGTATGGCCGCAAAATGGCGCGGCGGTCCAGACGACGCGTGAGGAACTTTTGGTCGCGGACGTCATAGGCCGGGTCCGGCAGGCACCCTGTGCTGCGCGGACCCGGCCGAACGCTTCACATCAGCGGGCCGGCTGGGCCGCCGGCGCTCCGAAATAACGGAAGAACTCGCCGTTCGGCGACAGCACCATGGTGGTGTCGTCCTTGTTCAGCGCCTTCCGGTAGGCTTCCAGCGAGCGGTAGAACCCGTAGAACTCGGGGTCAGCCCCGGTCGCCTCGGCGATCAGCTTCAGCGCGGTGTTGTCGCCCTCGCCGCGCAGGATCTGCGCGTCGCGCTGCGCCTCGGCGACGATCACCGTGCGTTCGCGCTCGGCGCGCGAGCGGATCTGCTGCGCCTGCTCCTGGCCCTGGGCGCGGGCCTCGGCGGCCTCGCGCTCGCGCTCGGAGCGCATGCGGGAGAAGATCGACTGGCTGGTCTCCTCCGGCAGGTCGGCGCGGCGGATGCGGACGTCGACGATCTCGATGCCGAAGCGCTGCGCCTCGCCGTTCACCTGCACCTTGATGTCGTTCATGATCTTGGCGCGCTCGTCGGACAGCACGGCCAGCACCGTGACGTTGCCGAGCACGCGGCGCAGCGCCGAGTTGACGGTGGCGTTCATGCGGGTCTCCGCGACCGCCTCCGTCCCCGCCGTTTGGTAGAAGCGCAGCGGGTCGTGGATGCGGTAGCGGGCGAAGGCGTCGACGTCGAGGCGCTTCTGGTCGGCCAGGATGACCTGTTCCACCGGCGGGTCGAGGTCGAGCACGCGGCGGTCGAGGATCCGGACCTCCTGGATGAAGGGGACCTTGAACTTCAGGCCGGGCTCGCGGATGACGCGGCGCGGCTCGCCGAACTGGAGGACCAGCGCCTGCTGCGCCTCGTTGACCGTGAAGACCGACGAGCTGATGAGCACGCCGAGGACGACGACGCCGAGGCCGATGGCGGTGAGAGTGCGGTTCATGGTGCGTCCCTCCTCACCGGTTGGTCTGCTGGGGGGCGGCCGGCGTCCCCGCCTGCGGGGCCGCCGGACGCGCCGGAACGGATTGGGTGGGCGCCGCCGGATTCGGGGTGAGCTGGTTCAGCGGCAGGTAGGGCACGACGCCCTGCGCCGCGCTGTCGACGATGATCTTGTTCCGGCCGCGCAGGATCTCCTCCATCGTCTCCAGATACATGCGCTTGGCGACGACGTCCTTGGACAGCGCGTAGGCCTCGTACACCTTGCGGAAGCGGTCGGCGTCGCCCTGGGCCAGGCTGACGACCTGCTCGCGGTAGGCGGAGGCTTCCTGCACCAGCCGCTCGACCTCGCCGCGGGCGCGCGGGATGATGTCGTTGCGGTAGGTCTCGGCCTCGTTGCGGGCACGCTCGCGGTCGGCGCGGGCGCGCTGCACGTCGTTGAAGGCGTCGATGACCGGGGCCGGGGGGTCGGCCTTCTGCAACTGCACCTGGGTGATCTGGATGCCCGACTGGTACTCGTCGAGCATGGCCTGGAGGAGCTGGGTGGTCGAGGTTTCGATCTGCTGGCGCGCCTCGGTCAGGGCGGGTTGCAGGTCGGTGCGGCCGATCACCTCGCGCATGGCGCTCTCGGCGGCCTTCTTCACCGTCGATTCCGGATCGCGGATCTTGAACAGGAAGTTGCCGGCGTCCTTGATGACCCAGAAGACCGTGAAGTCGATGTCGACGATGTTCTCGTCGCCGGTCAGCATCAGCGATTCGTCGGGCACGTCGCGGTCGCCGCGTCGCCCGTCGCCGGCCGAGCGGTAGCCGACCTCGATGCGGTTGACGCGCGTCACCTTGGGCAGCAGCACCGTCTCGATCGGCGACGGCAGCCGGTAGCGCAGGCCGGGCTGCTCGGTGCGCGTCCATTCGCCGAAGCGCATGACCACGCCCTGCTCGTCGGCCTCGACGCGGTAGATGCCGCTGGCCAGCCAGATCAGCGCCAGCACGCCGACGACCAGCGCAACGCCGCGCCCGCTGCCGAAACCGCCGGGCATGGCGCGGCGCAGGCGGTCCTGGCTGCGCCGCAGCAGATCCTCAAGGTCGGGAGGCGTGGGGCCACCGCCGCCACCGCCGCCGCCACCGGGGGGACGCCCCCAGGGGTTGTTCGGGCCGTTGTTGCCGCCCGGCGGAGGCCCCCAGGGGCCGCCACCGCCGCCCCCGCCTTGATTGTTCCACGGCATACGCTTCGATCCCCCTTATGTCGTGCTCACTGTTTCGGGATGCGGGATGCTAGGCCCCCTTCCCTTGTCCATTCTCGACGAACGGTCCTATAGTGCCCCTCCCTTCGGAGAGGATTCCACCATTGGATATCCGCCCAATATCGGGAAGGCAGCGGAGTTTTCAACCATGGCGCAGATCGGCGAAGCTCAAGTGATGGCGGCGCTGAAGTCCGTCATCGACCCCGACCGGGGCGGCGACATCGTCAGCCTCGGCATGTTGTCGGGTCTGGTGGTGCGCGACGGGCACGTCGCCTTTTCCATCGAGGTCGACCCCAAGCGCGGCGCCCAGGCCGAGCCGGTGCGCCATGCCGCCGAAAAGGCGGTGGAGGCCCTGCCCGGCGTCCTGTCGGTGACGGCCGTGCTCACCGCCCACCGCGGCGGCCCGCAGGCGGCGCCCAGGCCGGCCCCCCAGCAGGGCCACGGGCACAGCCACGGCCCCGGCGGGCACGGCCACGCCCATGGCGCGGCCCATGGCGCACAGGAGCAGAAGCCGCTGGTTCCCGGCGTGAAGGCGATCGTCGCGGTCGCGTCCGGCAAGGGCGGCGTCGGCAAATCGACCACCTCGGTCAATCTGGCGCTGGCGCTGGCGGCCAACGGCCAGCGGGTCGGGCTGCTCGACGCCGACATCTACGGGCCGTCGATGCCGCGCATGATGGGCATCTCCGGCCGGCCCAACAGCCCGGACGGCAAGCGCCTGGAACCGATGGAGAATTACGGCGTCAAGGTGATGTCCATGGGCTTCCTGGTCGCCGAGGACACGCCGATGATCTGGCGCGGCCCGATGGTGATGAGCGCGCTCCAGCAGATGCTGCGCGACGTGAACTGGGGCGATCTCGACGTGCTGGTGGTCGACATGCCGCCGGGCACCGGCGACGCGCAGCTCACCATGGCGCAGCAGGTGCCGCTGGCGGGCGCCGTCATCGTCTCGACGCCGCAGGACATCGCCCTGCTCGACGCCCGCAAGGGGCTGAACATGTTCCGCCGGGTCGACGTGCCGGTGCTGGGCATCATCGAGAACATGAGCTATTTCTGCTGCCCGAACTGCAACCACCGCACCGACATCTTCAGCCACGGCGGCGCCCGCAAGGAAGCGGCCGACCTCGGCATGGAGTTCCTCGGCGAAATGCCGCTGCACCTGTCGATCCGCGAGACCTCCGACCAGGGCCAGCCGATCGTCGTGTCGCAGCCCGATTCGGAGCACGCGCAGACCTACCGCCGCATCGCCGCCCGCCTGTGGGAGAAGATCGGCGGGCCGGGCGCCGGCGGTCGCGCCGCGCCGCGCATCGTGGTGCAGTAACCCTCACGCGTGAGCAACCGCCTTCCGATCCGTCATGCCCGTGCTCGACATGGGCATGACGGAGGGGGCGGAGACGGAAGGCACTGACAGGGGGGAGGCTTTTTACCGCTCCGACCCGGGCGCGCCGGTGCTCCACAGCAGCCCCAGCACCAGCCCCTTGCAGCGCGGCAGCAGGACCAGCGTCATCAGCAGCGACAGCAGCGGCCAGACCGCCATGTGCACCCAGGTCGGCGGCTCGTAGCTCTGCTCGACGCTGAGCAGCGCCGGGATGACGACGTGGCCGACGATCAGGATCGTCATCCAGGGCGGCGCGTCGTCGGCGCGCAGGTGGCCGTAGGCTTCGCCGCAGGCCGAGCACGCCTCCACCGGCTTCAGGTAGTTGCGCAGCAGCCGCCCCTGCCCGCAGTTGGGGCAGCGGCCGATCAGACCGCGCAGCGACGCGACGAATTTCGAGGGTGCCGGCGTGGTGCTCGCGATCATGCCCTATCCTTCCGTGTTGCCCGCAATATAGGCTCTTTCCAATCCAGCACCAACCCGAAGGGCCATTCGCCGCGGGCTTTCCTGCGCTGCGCGAGCCTTTCCTGCGCTGCGCGGCTCTTTCCTGCGCTGCGCGGCCGGCGCGCCGTTGACGGCGGCGCGCCCCCGGTCTAGGGGATGGCTTTGCCGTTCCGCAGGAGAGACGACGCCATGACCTTCCCCCGCCTGTTGTGCGCCGCGGTCGCGCTGGCCGCGCTCTCGGCCCCCGTCGCCGCCCCGACCGTCGCCTGGGCGCAAACCAGGACCGTCGCCATCACCGCCATCGTCCAGCATCCGGCGCTCGACGCCACCCGCGACGGCGTGGTCGAGGCGCTGAAGGCCGCCGGCTTCACCCCCGGCGAGAACCTGAAGGTCGAATACCAGAGCGCGCAGGGCAACCCGGCCACCGCCGCGCAGATCGCCCGCCAGTTCGCCGGGTCGAGGCCGGACGTCATCGTGCCGATCTCCACCCCCTCGGCCCAGGCGGTGGCGGCGGCGACGCGCGACATCCCGGTGGTCTTCACCGCCGTGACCGACCCGGCCGGCGCCCAGCTCGTCAAGAATCTCGACAAGCCCGGCGGCAACATCACCGGCCTGTCCGACCTGTCGCCGATCGCCGCCCATGTCGGGCTGATCCGCGAGGTCCTGCCGGCGGCCAAGCGGCTCGGCGTGCTCTACAACCCCGGTGAACCGAACTCGGTGACGCTGGTCAAGCTGTTCAAGGAGGAGGCCGCCAAGGCCGGCTTCTCGGTGGTCGAGGCGTCGGTGCCGAAATCGTCCGACGCCCAGCCGGCGGCGCGCAGCCTCGTCGGCAAGGTGGACGCGGTCTACATCCCGCTCGACAACACGGTGGTGTCGGCGCTGGAAAGCGTGGTCGCGGTCGGCCAGCAGGCCAAGCTGCCGGTCTTCTCCGGCGACACCGACAGCGTCGGGCGCGGCACGGCGGCCTCGATCGGCTTCGACTATCTCCAGGTCGGCAAGCAGACCGGCGAGATCGTCGCCCGCGTGCTGAAGGGCGAGAAGCCGGGCGACATCCCGGTCGGCAACGCCAAGGGGACCGATCTGGTGGTGAACCCGAAATCGGCGGCGGCGATGGGGCTGACCCTGCCGGACGCGCTGGTCAAGCGGGCGACGAAGGTCGTCGGGCAGTAACGTTGGACCCCCACCCTACCCCTCCCCCGCCGGGCGGGAGAGGGAACTCCGCCGTCCTTCCGCGAAGCTCCTGCGCAATCCCCCTCCCCCGCCCAGCGGGGGAGGGTCGGGGTGGGGGCAAGTGCCTTCCAACACCAAGCACCCTCCCCCATGAGTGAAATCGCCCTCTTCGGCGCCGTCGAGATCGGACTCGTCTACGCGCTGGTCGCCGTCGGCGTGTTCCTGTCCTTCCGCGTCCTCGACTTCCCCGACCTGACCGTCGACGGCAGCTTCCCGCTGGGGGCCGCCGTCTGCGCCGTGCTGCTGATCGCCGGGGTCAACCCCTGGCTGGCCAGCCTCGCGGCGGCGCTGGCCGGGGCGGCGGCCGGGCTGGTCACGGCGCTGCTGAACGTGCGCTTCAAGATCCTGCACCTGCTCGCCAGCATCCTGACGATGATCGCGCTGTTCTCCGTGAACCTGCGGGTGATGGGGCGGCCGAACGTGGCGCTGCTGATGCAGGACACGGTGCTGACGCCCTTCTACGGGCTGGGGATCCCCGACCACATCGTGCGGCCGCTGGTGGTGCTGGTCATCGTCGCGGCGGTGGTCGCGCTGCTGGCCCGCTTCCTCGCCAGCGAGTTCGGGCTGGCGATGCGGGCGACCGGGGTCAACGCGCGGATGGCCCGCGCCCAGGGCATCGACACCGACGCCCATGTCTACGCCGGCATCGCGCTGTCCAACGCGCTGTGCGGGCTGGCCGGCGCGCTGTTCGCCCAGACCAACGGCTTCGCCGACGTCACCACCGGCATCGGCACCATCGTCGTCGGGCTGGCCGCCGTCATCGTCGGCGAGACGGTGCTGCCGGCCCGCGGGCTGGCGCTGATGCTGGTCGGCTGCGTCGCCGGCTCGATCCTCTACCGGCTGGCGGTGCAGTTCGCGCTGTCGGCCGACGCCATCGGGTTGCAGGCCTCCGACCTCAACCTCGTCACGGCGCTGCTGGTCGCCGTCGCGCTGATCCTGCCGCGCCTGAAAGCGAAAGCCGGCGTCCGGAAAACCGGCGGGAGTGCCGCAAGATGATCGCCGTCCAGGACATCCACGTCACCTTCGGGCGCGGCACGCCGCTGGAGAAGCACGCGCTGCGCGGCATCGACCTGACCATCCCGGAGGGCCAGTTCGTCACGGTGATCGGTTCCAACGGGGCCGGCAAATCCACCTTCCTCGGCGCGCTGGCCGGCGACGTGCTGGCCGAGCGGGGCCGCATCGCCATCGACGACACCGACGTCACCCGCTGGGACACGCCGCGCCGCGCCGGGCTCGTCGCCCGCGTCTTCCAGGACCCGATGGCCGGAAGCTGCGCCGCGCTGACCATCGAGGAGAACATGGCGCTGGCCGCCGCGCGCGGGCGACGGCGCGGGCTGGCCCTGGCGCTCGGCGGCGACCGGCGGCGCGGCTTCCAGGAGCGCATCGCCGCGCTCGGGCTCGGGCTGGAGACCCGCTTGCAGGACCGCATGGGGCTGCTGTCGGGCGGGCAGCGGCAGGCGGTGAGCCTGCTGATGGCCGCGCTGGCCGGCTCGAAGATCCTGCTGCTCGACGAGCACACGGCCGCGCTCGACCCGGCCACCGCCGACTTCGTGCTCGACCTGACCCGGCGGATCGTCCGCGAGAACCGGCTGACCACGCTGATGGTGATTCATTCGATGCGGCAGGCGCTCGATTACGGCGACCGCACGCTGATGCTGCACGAGGGCCGCATCGTCCTCGACGTGGCGGGGGAGGAGCGCGCCGGGCTCGACGTGCCGCATCTGCTGGCGCTGTTCGCCAGGCAGCGCGGCGGGGCGGAGATCAGCGACGACAGCCTGCTGATCGGCTGATCGGCGGAAAACTGACCGCCGCGCGCCGGATCACCGCTCCGCGCGGTCGGCCTCGAAGAGGGATTGCAGCTCCTCGGCCGCCTGCCGGGTGGTCTGGATCAGGCGTCCCTCGTCGTGGTGGACGGCGTGCTGGCGGACCAGCGTGCGCTCGTCGTGGGCGCGGAAGGTGTCGATCGTCCGCGCCACCTCATCATCCGCGACGCCAAGCTCGCGCAGCACGTCGGCGGTCAGGCGCAGGCTCGAATCGAAGGTCTCGCGCACCGGGTTTTCGACGCCCCGGTCCATCAGCTGGTGGACGTGCCAGCGGTTGCGGGCGCGGACGAACAGGGTCAGGTTGGGGAAATGGCGCCGCGCCACCTCGACGACGCGCAGCGATTCCTCGGTCTCGGCCAGCGCGACGACCAGCACGCGCGCCTTCTCCGCCCCGGCGGCGCGCAGCAGTTCCACGCGGGTCGGGTCGCCGTAATAGACCTTGTTGCCGAACTTCCGCACGAAATCGACCTGGGCGGCGTTCTTCTCCAGCGCGGTGAAGGGAATGCCGCGCATCCGCAGCACGCGCCCGACCACCTGCCCGACCCGGCCGAAGCCGCAGATGATGACCGGCGAGCCGTCCTCGGCGATGGAATCGAACGGCCGCTTGGGCTTGGCGAGCAGGCGCGGCACCAGCCAGCGCTCCGCCGCCGCGAAGACGAAGGGGGTGGCGATCATCGACAGCGTCACCACCAGCATCGCCGCCGACGCCTGCTCCTGCGTCATCGAGCCGCCGGCCACCGCCAGCCCGAACAGCACGAAGCCGAACTCGCCGCCCTGGCTCAGCACCGCGCCCATGCGGACGGCACCGGCGACCGGCACCCCGGCGACTCGCGCCAGGACCACCATGACCAGCGCCTTGGCCGCCATCACGCCGAGCGCCAGCGCGGCGAAGCGCAGCGGCTGCGCCATCAGCGCCGGCAAATCGGTCCCCATCCCGACCGAAACGAAGAACAGCCCGAGCAGCAGCCCCTCGAAGGGCTGGATGTCGGCCTGCACCTCGTGCCGGTACTCCGAGTCGGAGAGCAGCACGCCGGCCATGAAGGCGCCGAGCGACATCGACAGCCCGGCCTCCTCGACCAGCACCGCCGTGCCGATGACGACCAGCAGGGCGGTCGCCGTGAAGATCTCCGGCGTCCCCGCCCGGTCGACGATGCGGAACAGCGGCCGCAGCAGGAAGCGCCCGCCGACCAGCACGACGGCGACGGCCGCCGCCGCCTTGGCGACCGCGACCCAGGCGCCATCGGCGTCGGGAACCGAACCGTTGCCGAGCAGCGGCAGCAGCGCCACCGCCGGGATGATCGCGAGATCCTGGAACAGCAGCACGGAGAAGGCGTTGCGCCCGGACTGGTTGGCGAGCAGCCCGCGCTCGGCCAGCATCGGCAGCGCCATGGCGGTGGAGGACAGCGCCAGCCCGAAGCCGATCACCAGGGCGGCGGGCACCGGCAGGCCGAGCAGCGCGATCCCCAGCCCGGCGACCAGCGCCGCGGTGACGCCGACCTGCGCGCCGCCCAGACCCAGCACCGACTTGCGCATGACCCACAGGCGGGCCGGCCGCAGCTCCAGCCCGATCAGGAACAGCAGCATCACCACGCCGAGTTCGGAGGCGTGGGCGATGGCCTCGACGTTGGTGACCAGCCCGAGCCCCGCCGGCCCCACCGCCAGCCCGGCGGCGAGATAGCCGAGCGGCGCGCCGAATCCGAACCGCTTCGCCACCGGCACGGCGACGACCATCGCCACCAGCAGCACCACCACCGTCACCAGACCCGCCATCATCCCCCGCCCGACCCGGTTCTGTTCAGACTATGGACGGAAAGCGGAGATGGGCGGGAGGTTTTTCCGAGGAACCGGCCGGTCAGCCGAGATCGAACGAAAAGGACGCCCGCCCCTGCCCGGCCGCCGCCCGCTGCCACATGGCGCCGAACGCCGCCTCCAACGCGCGGGTGAAGCGCACCCCGTCCAGAGCCGGGGAGGTCGTCAGCCGGTCGCGCAGCCCGGCGCGCAGCCCGGCGAGCGCCATGGAATCGGAAACCAGCGCCGCCGCCATGGCGACGTAGGCGTCCGCGTCCCCCACCGCCAGGGCCGACAGCCCGGCCGAGGCGAGGTGCGCCGCCGCGCGGCGGGCGCCGAAGCGGTCGCTGCCCAGCGTCACCACGGGCACGCCCATCCACAGCGCCTCCAGCGTCGTCACCCCGCCCGAGCAGGGGAAGGGATCGAGCGCCACATCGACCGCGCCATAACCGGCCAGGACGTCCTGCTGCGACTCCCCGCCCCGCAGGTCGAATCGCGCCGGATCGAGCCCGGCGGCGATGAACAGGGCGGCCGTGCGCGCCCGCTGCCCCGCCTCCTCCAGCCCCGCCGCGCGCAGCATCAGCCGCGCCCCCGGGACCGCCGCCAGCACGCGCGCCCACAGGGCGGCAACCGCCGGATTCAGCGAGGACAGCGCGTTGAAGGAGCCGAAGGTCGGATGTCCGCGCTCCAGCATGGGAAGCGGCGCCACTGCCGGCGCATCCTCCGGCGGCTCCCAGGGAACATGGGCGTCGGGCATGCGGACGATGCCCTCGATGGCCCAACCGTCGGCACCCTCGGGACTCAGCCGATGGTCGGAGATCAGGTAGTCCATCGCCGGAAGGCCGGTGGTCCCGGCGTAGCCGGCCCAGGTCACCTGCACCGGCGCCGCGCGCCGGGCGAAGACTCCCAGCCGGTTGCCGGGGCCGTGACCGGCCATGTCGACGAGGATGTGGATGTTGTCGGCACGGATCCGCGCCAGCAGAGCGTCGTCGCTCATCCCGGCGGTTTCCACCCAGGCGTCGGCGCGGGCCTTCAATCGCCCGGTCGTTCCACGCGGGTGGGCGGCGTCGGCGTAGCAGACGGCCTCCACCGCGTCGCGGTCGTGAGCGGCCAACACCGGCTCCAGGACGGATCCCGCCGGATGCGCCCGGAAATGGGGCAGGACGTAGCCGATGCGCAGCTTCGGCGCCGGAGGCGCCACGGCGGGGGCCGGGCGGTCCGGATGGCGGGCCCCCCAGTCGGCGTGGGCCTGCGCCACCTGCGCCATGGTCCGGCCGGGATCGTGCTGCATCAGGAAGAGCCGCGCCCCGTGCAACGAATCGGCGTCGGGCTCCAGGCGCAGGGCGCGTTCCACCCCGGCCTGCGCCTCGGCCGGACGGCCCTGCGCCAGCAGCGCGTGGGTGGCGTGGAGGCCCCACAGCTCCGCCCAGGCCGGATCGAGGACGAGCGCCCGCCGCAGGCAACCCTCGGCCAGCGCGGCGGGGGCGGCGCCGCACAGGCCGCGCAGCACCACGAGCAGCCCGTTTCCGGCGATCGCCAGCCCACCGCCATCAGGCCCGCCATCAGGCCCGCCATCGAGGTTCAGCGCCCCGGCGTAGGCCTGGACGGCCCCCAGCGCGTCGCCCGCGCTCTCCAGCACCAACCCGTAATGAGCCCACCAGGCGGCGACTCCGGGACGGGCGGCGATCGCCTGGGCGATGAGGTCCAGCGCCTCGTCGAGACGCCCCGCCTGCGCCGCGATCAGGCCCTGGCGGTGGCAGCCCTCGGCCTGTTCCGGCGTCATGGCGATGCGTCTCCGATCAGGACTCAGGGCCGCTCAGGACTCGGACCGGCCGAGCTGGTCCATCAGTTCGCGCCATTCGCGTTTGGTCAGGCCACTGGTCTCCTGCGTCACCGGCTCGCCGGCCAGCAGGCGCTTGACGACCTCCAGCCCGGTCTTCGACAGGTGGCCGCCGCCCAGCCGGTACTCGCTGAACGCCTCGCAGACCGCCGGAACCCAGCGGCGGACGATGTCCAGCATCGCCTCGGCGTAGACGCGGATCTCGTACTGGGCATGGCTGTCGGCGCGCAGCGACAGGAAATGCAGCAGGTTTTGCAGATCCACCTTCCAGTACCACTGGGTGTAGTAGTTCAGCGGCAGGTTCATGCGCGCCAGCTCGCGCGCCAGCCCCTGGCGGGACGGGTCGATGACGCTGCCGTCCTCGCGGTGGTTCAGCATCTCCTCGTAGCTGTCGTAGGCGCGCTCGGAATCGGCGCGCAGCAGCGCCAGCACCGAGGCGGCCTCCTCGCCCTCCAGCACGTCGCCGCGGCCCTGGCGGTTGACCACCGCCTGGGCGCCGAGCTGTTCCGGCGCCGGGATGTAGAACTCGCGGTCGAGGATCGAGTAGCGCGCCGAATACTCGTTCACGTTGGCCGTGCGGTGGCGGATCCACTGGCGGGCGACGAAGATCGGCAGCTTGACGTGGAACTTGATCTCGCACATCTCGAACGGGGTCGAGTGGCGGTGGCGCATCAGGTACTTGATGAGGCCGGCGTCCTCGCTGACCTTCTTGGTGCCCTTGCCGTAGGAGACGCGCGCCGCCTGGACGACGGCGGAATCGTCGCCCATGTAGTCGATGACCCGGACGAAGCCATGGTCGAGAACCTCGACCGGCTGGTAGAGGATCTCCTCCAGCGCCGGAACGGTGGCGCGGCGGGTGGTGGCGGTGACGGCGCGCAGGCGATCGATTTCGTCGCGCTGCTCGGGCGTGATCGGCATGGTGACTCCGGGGCTTCGATGGCCGGCACTCTACCCCGTGGGCCTCGCCCGTTCCAAGCACGCTATGGTGACGCAATCGGCCGCATCGCCACACACCCCCTTCCCTTGCGGGCCGGGAGTGCCTATATTCCGTCCGTCGGTTCGCCGACTATGGCGATAAACGCCTTGTGGAATAAGCGTTGTGGACCCGGGGGCGGTACCCGGCGCCTCCACCAACCATCATCCGGACTCGTTGACCGGGGTCGTTGGGGGCGAAATAGGATCGACACGCGTGGTAAAGGCATGGTTTTCGCTCGGCATGGTTCCGCCGTTATCGGGCCGTTGCAATAGTTGCCAACGACAACGTTGCTCAGGCTCGCCTCGCTGCCTAACGGCGGCTGGTAGCCTAAACCTAATCCCCGATGGTTAGCGCCTGAGGGTGGGGCCGTGGGCCGCCTAGCAACAGAAGGCCCACACCTTATCTCTCCAAGCTTCACCAAGCGATTTCCAGGGGCCCGCCCAAGCATGCCGAAAGAGCAGCTTCGCTATGACCGGATGGTCGAAACCGCGCTGCGCGGTGTCGTCCGCGACGCTCTGACCGATGTGGCCGAGCGTGGGCTTCCCGGAAACCACCATTTCTACCTGACCTTCCGCACCGGCTATCCGGGGATCGACATCCCGGATTACCTGACGGCGCAGTATCCCAACGAGATGACCATCGTCCTCCAGTTCCAGTATTACGGGCTGGAGGTGCACGACGATCATTTCGAGGTGACGCTGAGCTTCAACAACGTGCATGAGCGTCTGGTGATCCCCTTCGCCGCGATCACCACCTTCGCCGATCCGTCGGTGAATTTCGCCCTGCAATTCCAGCCGCTGGCGCCCGCCGAGTCGGGGGATGTCGCGGCGATGCCGGCCCGCCCGGTCATGGTCGAGCGCAAGGACGAGCCCAAGGACGCCGCTCCGGCCGAGGAGCCGAAGCGCGGCGAGGTCGTCGCCCTGGACGCCTTCCGCAAGAAGTGACCTCTCCATGCCCGCCCGCCCGCCGAGCGCGTTCGTCTCCAACATCTGCGAGACGCTGGCTCGGCTTGGCGATGTGCGGGCGCGCCGCATGTTCGGCGGCTACGGCATCAGCTGCGACGGGCTGACCTTCGCGCTGGTGGCCGACGAGACGCTCTATTTCAAGGTCGACGCCACCAACCGGGCCGCCCACGAGGCGCTCGGGCTGGAGCCCTTCCGCCCCTTCGCCGACAAGCCGACGGCGCTGTCCTATCATCCGCCGCCCGACTCGGCGCTCGACGACCCCGACGAGTTGCTGGACTGGGCGCGCCCGGCGCTGGAGGCGGCGCTGCGCGCGGCCGCCGCCAAGCGGTCGAAGAGGACGAGGAAGACGGTCGCCGCTGGTTGAGCGGTCCCCCCCCTTCCGCCGTCACGCCCGGCCTTGCGCCGGGCATCCACGACCGCAACCCGTCACACGAGGACCGCGCGCGGATGACCGGGCCAAGTCCGGTCATGACGAACGGCAGGCGCCGAAACCCTCAGATGTTCTCCGCCATGTGCGCGGCCGCCGCGTCGGTCCTGGCCTCGGCCTTGGCGTCGCCGGTGCGCCGCCGCACCTGCCGCGCGAAGCGCACCGGGTTCGGCAGATAGGACAGCAGCGAGCCGACCTTGCCCAGCGACGCGGTCGCCTTGCCGACGTTCATCACGTCGGCCAGACGGCGGTCGACGAAGGCCCAGGTCTCCGCATGGTCCTCCGACTGGTCGTCGAGCCAGTAGAAGGTCGAGGAGCTGACCACCGCCGCCAGCAGGGCGCGCTTGGTGTAGTGGTTGTAGTCGGTCGAGGTGTCGCCGGCCGCGAACCACATCGAATCGACGGTGCGGTACAGCAGCCTCAGCCCCAGCCCGACATTCTGCGGCAGCGCCAGATAGGAGAGCTGCCGCCGCTTGGCCTCGCGATGAGGGGCCAGCACCTCGAAATGGGTGCGGATGGCCAGCGCGATCTTCTCGCGGACCTTCATGGTCTCCAGCGGCTGGGCGTCCAGCCGGTTCAGTGTCTCGCGGTCGGTCCAGTCGGCGAAATGCCCGATGGCGTCGGCGACGCCGCCGGGAAAGGCGCGCAGCAGGGCCGACGGCTCGTGCCCCGCCATCTCCGTGCCGTCGCGCAGGGCCTGGAGGCTCCAGCCGTCGAAGACGACGTTGGGCAGCGTCGCCAGGAGAATCTCGTCGCGCAGCCGGTCGATGCTCATCGGTGTCTCCTACCCCTTGCGGGCGTCGGTGATGTGGTGGGCCTCATCGGTGAAGGCCAGAAGCGTCAGGTCGTCCATGCGGTCGATGTAGAGGACGCCGTCGAGATGGTCGATTTCGTGCTGGAGGACACGGGCGTGGAAGCCGCTCGCCTCGCGTTCGATCGGCGCGCCGTCCAGCCCGATCCCGCGGTAGCGGATGCGGCGGTGGCGCGGCACCAGCCCGCGCAGGCCGGGAATCGACAGGCAGCCCTCCCAGCCCAACTCGGTCCCGCCGTCCAGCGGCTCGATCACCGGGTTGACCAGCACGGTGGTCGCCACCGTCTCGCCCTCCCCCCGGTCGGCGGGCACGCGGAAGACGACGATCCGCCGTGCCACGGCGACCTGCGGCGCCGCCAGCCCCACGCCGGGCGCGTCCATCATCGTCTCGATCATGTCGGCGGCCAGCCGCGCGACCTCGGGATCGGTCGGATCCGCGATCGGTTCGGCGACGGCGCGCAACACCGGGTTGCCCATGCGGGCGATCGTCAACACAGCCATGGCTTATTATCTGTGACCGGACCGGGTCCCGGCAACCGTTTCACGGTCCGGACGGCGGCTTTCCCGGCGAAAGGCACCCGCCCCGGGGGCATCGGGAGCAAACACAAGACTCCGCTTCACAAGAAGGACGCACCGTGCTACACACTCATCCACACAAGGGGTGCGCCCGCCGCGCATGCCTGCTTGTTGCTTAACTGCAACACGGCTCACTTGGAAGGGTGACGGTTAACGTGCAAGTTCTGGTCCGAGACAACAACGTCGATCAGGCCCTCCGCGCGCTCAAGAAGAAGATGCAGCGCGAGGGTATTTTCCGTGAAATGAAGCTGCGCCGCAATTACGAGAAGCCCTCGGAAAAGCGCGCTCGCGAGAAGGCGGAAGCGGTGCGTCGCACCCGCAAGCTCCTCCGCAAGCGGATGGAACGCGAGGGCTATTGATCGACGGGCGCCGTTCGGCGCCTGCGATTTCGGGCGCGCCCGGTTCACGCCGGAAGACGCGCCCAAGACCCCTTTGTGTCTTGCACCCGACCGTCCCGTGATTTTTCGCGTGGGCGGTTTTGGTGTATCCGGACCTCCCCTGCCCTGATTGTGCGTGGGGCGCGCGTATTGCTGCGCCACCAAAGCCTTGGGCCGAAGCCTTGGGCCGAAGCCACGCGCCAACATCTTCCGGTGGAAGGATCGCCATGAGCGCCTCGAAGTCCAACGCCCGTGTCTCGGTTCCGGCGCTCCGCGCCCGCAAGGGCGGCGATCCCATCGTCTGCCTGACCGCCTACACCGCCCCGGTCGCCCGCCTGCTCGACCCGCATGTCGATCTGCTGCTGGTCGGCGACTCGCTGGGCATGGTGGTCTATGGGCTGGACAGCACGCTGCCGGTCACGCTGGACATGATGATCGCCCATGGCGCCGCCGTGGTGCGCGCGTCGGAGCGGGCCTGCGTGGTGGTCGACCTGCCCTTCGGCAGCTACCAGGAGAGCCCGCAGGCGGCCTTCCGCGCCTCGGCCCGCGTGATGGCGGAGACCGGCGCCCAGGCGGTGAAGCTGGAGGGCGGGCTGGAGATGGCCGAGACGGTGGCCTTCCTCGCCGCGCGCGGCATCCCGGTGATGGGCCATGTCGGGCTGACGCCGCAGTCGGTCAACACGCTGGGCGGCTACAAGGCGGTCGGCCGCGACGCCGAGGCCGCCGAGCGGATCGCCGCCGACGCCCGCGCCATCGCCGAGGCCGGCGCCTTCTCGCTGGTGATCGAGGGCACGATGGAGTCGCTGGCCCGCCGCATCACGCAGGAGGTCGCCATCCCGACCATCGGCATCGGCGGCTCCCCGGCCTGCGACGGACAGGTGCTGGTGACCGACGACATGCTCGGGCTGTTCGGTGCCTTCCAACCGAAATTCGTCAAGCGCTACGCCGAGCTGGGCACGGCGGTCGGCGAGGCCGCCGCCGCCTACGCCGCCGAGGTGAAGGCGCGCAGCTTCCCCGGTCCCGAGCATTGCTTCGGCGTCAAGAAGGCCGCGACGCCGGCCTGAGGCCACCTCCTGCAACTCGGTCAACGGATGGATCGAGGTGGCGCACAGCCAGAGCCCGACGATGAGCAGACCGGCACGATTTCCACTCGGCGCTTGAAAGTCGTCGGCCACTGCCTTTCGCGGGTTTCGATGGGCCGGCATCCCTCCTTTTTCGTCATGACCGGGACAGGCCTGGTCATGACGAAAGGCGCGGATGGAGAGGCTGTTTCCTCACACCCCGTCGACGATGATCATGTTGAAGTCAGCCGCACCCTTCCGGGCCTCGCGCGCCTCGCGATACTCGGGGCTGTCGTAGAAGGCCCGGGCGGCGGCCATGTCCGGAAACTCCAGGATCACGACACGGTTGGGCCGCCAGTCGCCCTCCATCACCGCCGTCTCCCCGCCCCGGCTGAGGAAGCGCCCGCCGTTCCTGGCGATGGCATTGGGCGTCAGCGCCTTGTAACGCTCGTAGGCGACGGTATCGGTCACCGCGACGTCGGCGATGACATAGGCGGTCATGGGTGGCCCCCTTGTTTTCCAGCATGAAAAAGGCGCGGGAAGCCTAGCTCCCCGCGCCCGTTCCATCAAACCGGACAAGAGCCTATCAGGCTTCCATCGCCTTCACCACCTCTTCGGTGACCTTTTTCGCATCCCCGAACAGCATCATGGTGTTGGGGCGGAAGAACAGCTCGTTCTCGACGCCGGC
>NZ_JAGINM010000012.1 GCF_017876095.1 Azospirillum agricola | reverse complement strand
TTGCCGGCGTCCTTGTCGACGCAGGTGACGTGGACGCCGAACTCCGAGAAGCAGGCACCCGACACCAGGCCGACATAGCCCGTGCCAATCATCGCTATCCGCATCGTGTATCCCCTGTGCTCTCTCGCATCGGCCGGCTTCCCCCGCCGGCCAGTCCCCGAAACAGGCAAACCCGCCGCCGCCCCGGTCAGGGGACGTCGGCGGGTTGCGTGGTGTCAACGCCGCTCGTCGGTCAGCAATATTTGCGCAGCATCTCGCGCACCTTGTCGGCCATGTCCGGCCGCTTCAGCGCGTGGGCGAGGGTCGCCTCGATGAAGCCGACCTTGTCGCCGCAGTCGAAGCGCGTGCCCTCGAAGCGCAGCCCGTGGAAGGGCTGGTTGCCGATCAGCTTCGCCATGGCGTCGGTGAGCTGGATCTCGTTGCCGGCGCCGCGCTGTTGCAGCTCCAGATGGTCGAAGATCTCCGGCTGGAGGATGTAGCGGCCGATGATCGACAGGGTCGAGGGCGCTTCCTCCGGCTTGGGCTTCTCGACGAGGCCGCGCACGGTGGCGAGGCGGCCGTCGTCCTTCTCGACGTCCAGGATGCCGTAGCTGCTGGTGCGTTCGCGCGGCACGTCGACCACGGCGACGATGTTGCCGCCGACCTCCTCATAGGCCTCGACCATCTGCTTCAGGCAGGGGGTGTTGCCCTGGACGAAGTCGTCGGGCAGCACGATGGCGAAGGGGTCGTTGCCGATCAGGGCGCGGGCGCACCACACGGCGTGGCCGAGGCCGAGCGGAACCTGCTGGCGGGTGTAGAAGCAGCGGCCGGGCG
This sequence comes from Azospirillum agricola, assembly GCF_017876095.1. GTDB lineage: Bacteria > Pseudomonadota > Alphaproteobacteria > Azospirillales > Azospirillaceae > Azospirillum > Azospirillum agricola. The sequence continues at coordinate 215,651 of NZ_JAGINM010000012.1, read as the reverse complement.
CGATCTCGCTGTGGCGCACCTCCTCCAGGGCGTCGGCCTTGCCGCGCTCTTCCAGGGTGCGGTTCAGCTCGGTGTCGGCGTCGAAATGGTCCTCGATGGCGCGCTTGGAGCGGCCGGTGACGAACACGAAATCCTCGATGCCGGCCGCGCGGGCCTCCTCGACGGCGTGCTGCAGCAGCGGCCGGTCGACCAGGGGCAGCATCTCCTTCGGGATCGCCTTGGTGGCCGGCAGGAAGCGCGTGCCGAGACCGGCGACGGGGAACACCACCTTGCGCACGGGTTTCCGCATAGGAAGTCTCTTGTGGTTGAGGCGAGAAAGGCAAGACATGGGAAGAAACCGCCACGCCGGAAGCGCGGCCATTCCGATGGGCTTTCTGCCACGCCTTCCGGGGCCGCGCAACAAACCTTCCGGGGCCGGACAAAAGGCTAGATGGCTTGCCCGTCGATACTAGGACCGGCCGATCGGCCGGGGTCCCGGTCGAACGTCGCGCCGTTGCAGGGTTTCCACCCCGATCGATCGGGGTAGGCGTCCGTCGCCGCGACACCGTGCCGCCCCAACCTTGTCACACGGCCGTCCGGGCGGGGCGGCGGCGCTTGGCGCTTGCCTCGCGGGCATGGCACCGCCATGGTGCGGTCATGACCCCCGACTCGCTGCGCGCCCGCGTCCTCTACGAGGATCCCTGGCTCTATGTCATCGACAAGCCCGCCGGACTGGCCGTCCACAAGGCCGGCAAGATCGTCGACCATCTCGAACTCTATCTGCCGGCGCTCGCCGACGCCGATGGCGTGCCGCCGAAGCTGGCGCACCGGCTGGACCGCGACACCGCCGGCTGCCTGATCCTCGGGCGCACGCCGTGGGCGCTGAAGCGGCTGGGCCAGATGTTCGCCGCCGGCCATGTGGAGAAGACCTATTGGGGCGTCGCCGACGGCATCCCCGACCGGTCGAGCGGAATCATCGACCTGCCGCTGCTGAAGCGCAACGTCCCCGGCGCCTGGACCATCCTGCCCGACCCGACCGGCCAGCCCGCCGTCACCGAGTACCGCGTGCTCGGCACCGGCAACGGCCGCTCCTGGCTGGAACTGACGCCGCGCACCGGGCGCACCCACCAGATCCGCGTCCATTGCGCGGCGATCGGCTGCCCGTTGACCGGCGAGCCCTTCTACGGGCCGGAGCGGCTGCCCTTCGGCAACCTGCATCTGCTGGCCCGTTCGGTGTCCTTCCAGCTCGGGCTGCAATACCCCAGGGTCACGGCGGTGGCCCCGCCGCCGGAGCATATGCGCGATGCGCTGGCCGGATGCGGTTGGGGTAGCCCCGGTCCAAATCCCGAAACCGCGTGTTACGATGCGGAGACGGGCGGCACGGAGCCGGCCGCCCTGGGCATCGTCACGGGATGAGGGTCATGAGCGAATCGTTTTCCGGCGAAGCGTTTTCCGACAACCGGGCGAAGAACCGTTTTGAGTTGGCCGTCGGCGGACAGACCGTCTTCGCCGACTACCGGCGCAGTGGCGGCACCCTGCTGATCTCCTACGTCGAGGCGCCGCCGTCGCTGCGCGGCACTGGTGCCGCCGGGCGGCTGATGGAGGGCGTCATGGGACAGGCGCGGGCGGAGGGGTTGAAGGTGGTGCCGGTGTGCAGCTACGCCGCCCTGTGGATTCAGCGGCACAAGCAGCACGCCGACCTGCTGGCCTGAACGGAACGGCGTCAGGCGTTCTTAGGGAAGCGCCGGCCGTCCGGGATCGGCGACGAGCACCGTCGGGCGGTGCCGGTTGCTTTCAAGCCGGGACTTCTGTTAAGTCGCCGCCGGTCCTCGCTGTCCCGTTGAGCCCATGGCCATCTCCTCGTCGCGTCACGATTCCTCGACCGGCCTGCCCGATGCGTTGCTCGCGGCGGCGGCCGGAACGGTCGCCGGGCTGCTCGGCCCGCTCGCGGCCCTGGCGCCGCGCGGCCTGCCGGTGTGGGCCATTCTCTTCACCGTCATCGCCCTGGCGGGGCTGGCCCGCCGCCGCGCGCTGGGCCGGATGGCGCGCTCCCTGCCGGCGGTCGCCGTGGTCGGCGCCTTCCTGTTGCTGGCTCTCCTGTCGACCGTGTGGAGCCCGTCCGGACGCGACGGCGTCACGGTGTTGGAGATCGCCTACATCGCGTTGGGCGCCCTGGCCGGCGGGGCCTGGGTGTCGCAGATGCCGGGGGTGGAGGCGCGGCGGCTCGCCGGCCTGTTCCTTGCCGGCTTCCTGGCTGGCGTCGCCGTGTTCGGCGTCGAGGCGCTGCTGGATTTCCCGCTGCATCGGTGGTGGAACGCGATTCCCGACGAGGAACTCATCCACCTCATCCACAGCAACGTCCCCAAGCGCACCGCCGCCCTGCTCTGCCTGCTGGTCTGGCCGGCCGCGCTGGTCGTCGACCGGGCCGGGCATCGCGCCGCCGCCCTGCTGGTGCCGGTGGCCTACGCGCTGGTCTGTCTGCCGTTGACCAGCCGTTCGGCCATTCTCGGCATCGCCGTCGGCATCGCTACCTTCGCCCTGGCCTGCTGGTCGGCCCGCCGCGCCCGGCAGGCGCTGGGGACCATCGTGGCCTTCGCCTTCGTCGCCGTCGTTCCGGTGGCCCTGTTCCTCGACCGTGTCCTGAACCTGGAAGGAGCGGACTGGCTGTTCCATTCCGCCCGCCACCGGATCGAGATCTGGGGGCTGGCGGCGAACCGTGCGCTCCAAACCCCTCTTCTCGGTCAGGGAATCGATTCCTCCCGCGCGCTGACGCCACAGGGCGAGGTGTCCCGCTTCGTGGAAATCGGCGACAGCCTGCTGCCGCTGCACCCGCACAACGCCTTCCTCCAGGTCTGGCTGGAACTGGGAGGGGCCGGGGCCGCGCTGGCGCTGGGCGCGACCCTGATGCTTCTGGCCGGGACCGGGCGCATGGCCGAGCGCGACCAACCCTTCGCGCTGGCGCTGTTCGCGACGGCGCTGGCGATGGGCAGCACCGCCTACGGCATCTGGCAGGCGTGGTGGATGGCCGGCTTCCTCGCCGCCGGCCTGGTGCTGCGGCTGGCCGCCCGCGTTCCGGCGGACGAGCGATGATCCCTGCCGCCCCCCCTGCCCGGCCCTGCCGCATCCTCGTCATCAAGCTGGGGGCCTTCGGCGATTTCTTCCTGGCGCAGACGGCTTTCGCGGCGATCCGGCGCCACCACGCGGCCGACCATCTGTCGCTCATGACCCTGCCGTCGCTGGCCCCCCTCGCCCGGCTCAGCGGCCTGTTCGACGAGGTCCTGGAGGATCCGCGCGAGCGTTCGCTGGCGGCCTATCTGGCGGTCCGGCGGATCCTGCGCGCCGGACGCTTCGACCGTGTCTACGATCTGCAATCGCAGTCCCGCACCAACCGCTATTTTCCCCTGCTGTTTCCCGGTCCCTGGCCCGAATGGTCGGGCACGGCGCGCGGAGCCTCGCACCCCGACCGCTACGAGGGCCGTCGGCGGGTCGCCGCCGTCGAACGCTACGCCCGGCAGCTGGCGCCCTTCGGCATCGTGCCCGATCCGGTGCCGGACCTGTCCTGGCTCGATGCCGACATCGGCCATTTCGGCATCGCCGCGCCCTTTGCCCTGCTGGTTCCCGGCTCCTCGCCCGGCCGGCCCGACAAGCGCTGGCCGGTGCGCCGCTACGCCGAGGTGGCGACCGCCCTGGCCGGGCGGGGGGTGACGCCGGTGGTCGTCGGCACCGGGATCGAATCCGAACTGGCCCGCTCCATCGCCGATGCCTGTCCCGGGACCGTGGACCTGACCGGCCGGACCAGCGTTCCCGAACTGGGCGGGCTGGCGCGCCGGGCCTGGGGGGCGGTGGGCAACGACACCGGCCCGACCCAGCTGATCGCCGCGGTCGGATGCCCGACCGTGGCCGTCTATTCCAACGCGTCGGGGCCGACCCAGTCCTCGGGGCCGCGCGTGGTCATGCACCGGCGGCCGGATTTCGCCGAGATGGACAGCGCCGGCGTGCTGGCCGCTCTGGATCGCGTGCGGGGCTGAACGGCCCCGCGAGCTTTTTCCCTGCCCGTCGCGGTCCGGTCAGCGGCAGAAGGGGAACGGCCCGACCCGCGGCATGTAGGTGGGAATCCACTCGCAATGCGTCGTCGGGTTGGGCAGGCGGCGGGTCTCGATGATCGGCCAGGCGTGCGCCGCGACCACCACCAGCGCCACCCCGCCGAGGATGGCGCGCCGCGACCGGGTGCGGTCGAGAAGCCCGGGCATCCGCGCCAGCACCCAGGCCGCCGACAGGATCGCCAGCGGGTCGGTGTAGGCGGCGTAGGCGCGCTGGAAGCCGCGCAGCGAGAACAGCGCCTCCAGCCCCCAGGCGACCAGCAGCAGGAACAGAGCCTGGACGGCGGCCAGCCGCTCGCCGCGCCGCCACAGCGCCACGGCGCCCGCCAGGGCGAACCATTCGACGATGATCGTCTGCGGGATGTTGTCGGGATGCAGGACGATGGTGCGGATCGCCAGAGTCCGGCCGACCCCGGACAGCAGCAGCGTCAGCAGCCCCTCGCCCACCACCTGCTCCTGTCCCTGCAACGCGGTGGCGTGGCGCCAGCTGGTGAAGACGAACATGTGCTCGACGAAGTTGGCGACGGCGATGACGTTCTGAACGTTGTAGCGGAGGTCGAGCGCCAGCAGCCCCAGCGCCAGCCCGAGCAGGACCGCCGCCGCCGCCGTCACGGCGTGGGCCGGCGGCACCCGCAGCACCGCGGCGACCACCGCCATGCCCAGCAGGATCCAGCCGGCGACCAGCCCCTGGTAATGCCCGGACAGACCGCCGCCCACCGGCTTGTAGGGGTAGAGCGCCTGTCCCCAGCCGGCGATGCCCTCGGCGACGAGCGCGAGAGCCGGAACCAGCGCGGCGGCCGCCAGGAGTGCCGTCACGGCGGCCAGAGCCCACGGAGACCGGGACCCCCGCGTCCGGGCGGCGGGCTCGAACCGCTGCCCGAACAGCAGGGCCGCGACCGGAATGCCCAGCGCCAGGAACACCGCCTGGACCTTGGTGACCATCGCCAGCCCGGTCAGCAGCCCGGCAAGGCCGAGCAGCAGGACCGGCTTTCCTCCCGGCGGACGCCGCACCGCGACCAGCACCAGCAGCAGGGCGGTGACGACCAGGCCGGCGGAGAGCAGATCGGTCCGCATCTGCCGGCCCTGCGCCGTCAGCCCGACTCCGAACGCCATCACGATCCCGGCCAGCAAGGCCACCCGCCGGTCGCCGACGAGGCTGCGGACCAGCGTCGCGTAGACGACGGCGAACAGGGCGACCAGCGCGATCGACAGCGCCCGCCCGGCCTCGACCAGATGCTGCCACGCCGCCGCCGTGGCGGCGGCGTCGCTGGCGGGCGGCAAGGCCGACAGCGTGGCGATGGGCAGCAGCCCCAGCGCGTGCAGCGCTCGGAACCAGGCATCGACGACCAGGAAATAGCCGTATCCCGGATGGTCGAAATACTCCTGCGGCAAGCCGTCGCCGAACAGAAGCCCGTGATAGACCAGGACCAGATCCTGGTCGGCGTGCATCCAGTAGGGCAGCCGGAATCCGAAGATCAGCACCGAAAGCGCAATGGCCGCGGCAATGCCGGTGCACAGGGCCCACCAGGGGGCTTGCGAAAGGCGAGGAAGCGGCGAGGGGCGGGAGGGGGTGGACGGCATGGTCGGGCTCTGATCCGGTCGGCGGCAGCGCCGGGTTGTGACACGAGTCCGGTCCCCTTGGGAACCGTGTCCGAAGGCGCTCTGTTGATAAGGCGCCGCCCGCGCACGCCGTACCATCCGGACGCCTGAAGGCGCGCGGCCGTTTCCAGAGAGCCGGGAAGACCCCATGACGCTGTTTTCCGAAACCGATCCCACGGCACCCGTCGCCCGGGCGCTGGTCGTGACCCCCATCCTGGCCACCGACCCGCCCGCCCCCGCCGCGGCCGCGCGCCTGGACGAGGCGGTGCGGCTGACCCGCGGCATCGGGGCGGCGGTGCTGCACGCGGAAACGGTTTCCCTGGAACAGCCGAAGGCCAATTCCCTGTTCGGGCGTCCGGGCCTGGAGCGTCTCGGCGGGTTGGTGGAGGCGTTCCACGCCGACCTGCTGGTGATCGACCATCCGTTGACCGCCTTGCAGCAGCGCACGCTGGAGCGCGGCTGCCTCGTCAAGGTTCTGGACCGCTGCGGTCTGATCCTTGAAGCGCTGGGGGAATCGCAGGGCGCCCAGGGCGCCGACGCCGAAGCGCGGATGCAGGCCGACCTCGCCATCCTCCGTTTCCAGCGTGGGCGGTCGGTGCGTTGCTGGAGCCGCCCGGACAAGCGATGGGACGGGCTGGGTTTCCAGACCGCCTCATCCGGCGGGATTCCCGGCGACGCGCTGCTGGAGAGCCACCGGCGCCTGCTGACCGAGCGGATCGCCGGCCTGAAGCGCGGTCTGGCCGACCTTCGCCAGCGCAAGGCCCGGACGCGGGAACGGCGCAGGGCGGCCGGCATCCCGTCCGTCGCGCTGGTCGGTTACGCCGGTGCCGGCGTCTCGACCCTGCTCGCCCGGCTGTCCGGCCGAACCTCGCCCGGCGCGGCGGCGGTCGGGGCGTCGCTTCCGTCGGGCCGGGCCGTCGATCTCGTCATGGGCCTGCCCGTTCTGGCCGATCTGCCGCATGGCGCGATCACCGCCTTCGCGGCGACGCTCGACGCGGTGCGCGAGGCGGACCTGATCCTGCATGTGCGGGACGCCGCCGATCCGGAACAGGCCGCGCGGGCCATGGCCGTGGACACGCTGCTGCGCGACCTCGGCATCGATCCGGTGAACGACCCCCGGCTGCTGGAGGTGTTCACCAAGGCCGACCGCCTGGCAGGCACCGCGCGGGCCGCGCTCGCCTTGCGGATGCTGGACGGTAAGGCCGGCGAAAGCCTGCCGGTCTCCGCGGCCACCGGCATGGGCATGGACGATTTGGCCAGCCTGATCGAGCGCCGGCTGGACGCGCGGGCTCCGGTCCTCGACGAGAAGGGGCCGGTGCCGGCGTGACCGGTCATTCGGGGTGCCCCATAGGAGCGGCTTCTCAACGTCGGCGGGAAGCTGTCACAAAGCGATTCTGGCCGAGGAGCAGGAAACAATGAGCGATCCCCAGGATATTCAGGAGCGTATCAGCCGTCGTGCCCACGAAATCTGGGAGCGCGAGGGCCATCCGGACGGCCGCCATGACGAGCATTGGGCGCAGGCCGAAGCGGAAATCCGCGCCGAGGACCGCGCCGGCACGGCTGTGAAGCCTTCCCGCAAGGCCGCCGCCAAGGGCACCCGCGCCGCTGCCGAGGGATTGTCGGCGGTGGCCGCCGGTACGAAGGCGGCGGGCAAGGCAGCGCCGAAGGCCGCCAAGCCCCCGGCGGCGAAATCCGCCGCGGCCGGCAAGCCGGCCGAGCCGAAGGCGGCCCGTGGGTCGCGCAAGGACAATGGCAAGGGGGCGGCGGCACGCTAGCTGGGGGGCCGGCGCGGCGCTTCGGGCCTGCTCGGGGAGCTTTCCCACCGAGGCAACCGGCGCGTCCACCGGATTGCGGCATGGTTTCGGGGTGCTTGCGGGCGATTCGCGTGTCGATGGGCGCGCGTATGGCTCGGCGGTTGGTGCGGTGTGCATGGCTGGCCTACGCGTCCTTCGCGGCTCTGGAAAGCGCGACAGGAGATTGCTAAGGTGCCCACCTGTTTCGTTCCATCCTTTCGCCAATCCGCATCCGCGCGACCAGTCGAGGACAAAATCCATGCCGCATTACCGTTCCCGCACCTCCACCCACGGCCGCAACATGGCGGGCGCCCGCGGACTGTGGCGGGCGACCGGCATGAAGGACGGTGACTTCGGCAAGCCGATCATCGCCATCGCGAACTCCTTCACCCAATTCGTACCGGGGCACGTCCATCTGAAGGATCTGGGCCAGCTCGTCGCCCGCGAGATCGAGAAGGCCGGTGGCGTCGCCAAGGAATTCAACACCATCGCCGTCGACGACGGAATCGCCATGGGCCACAGCGGCATGCTCTACAGCCTGCCCTCGCGCGAGCTGATCGCCGACGCGGTCGAGTACATGGCGAACGCCCATTGCGCCGACGCGCTGGTCTGCATCTCAAACTGCGACAAGATCACGCCCGGCATGCTGATGGCGGCGATGCGGCTGAACATCCCGGCGATCTTCGTGTCGGGCGGCCCGATGGAAGCCGGCAAGGTCAACTGGCGCGGCAAGACCAAGGCCGTCGACCTGATCGACGCCATGGTCGCCGCCGCCGACCCGACCGTGTCCGACGAGGAGGCGGCGGAGATGGAGCGCGGCTCCTGCCCGACCTGCGGCTCCTGCTCCGGCATGTTCACCGCCAACTCGATGAACTGCCTGACCGAGGCGCTCGGCCTGTCTCTGCCCGGCAACGGCACCATCCTGGCCACCCATGCCGACCGCAAGGAGCTGTTCCTCGCCGCCGGCCGCATGGCGGTGGATCTCTGCCGCCGCTGGTACCAGGAGGAGGACGCCACCGCCCTGCCGCGCGGCATCGCCACCAAGGAAGCCTTCGAGAACGCGATGACGCTCGACATCGCCATGGGTGGTTCGACCAACACGGTCCTGCACATCCTGGCCGCCGCGCAGGAGGGCGAGGTCGACTTCACCATGGCCGACATCGACCGGCTGTCGCGCCACGTTCCCAACGTCTGCAAGGTGGCGCCCGCCGTCTCCGACGTCCATATCGAGGACGTGCACCGCGCCGGCGGCATCTTCGGCATCCTCGGCGAGCTGGACCGCGCCGGCCTGCTCCACCGCTCCGTCCCGACCGTCCACGCCCCGACGCTGGGCGAGGCGATCGACCGCTGGGACGTGGTGCGCACCCAGGATCCCGCCGTCCACACCCTCTACAAGGCCGCCCCCGGCGGCATCCCGACCGTGGTGCCCTTCAGCCAGGAGCGCCGCTGGCCGGAACTCGACCTCGACCGCGAGGCCGGCGTCATCCGCAAGGCCGACAAGGCGTTCAGCCAGGATGGCGGCCTCGCCGTGCTGTTCGGCAACATCGCCGAGAAGGGCTGCATCGTGAAGACGGCGGGCGTCGACGCCTCCAACCTCGTCTTCTCCGGTCCGGCCCGCGTGTTCGAAAGCCAGGACGACGCGGTCGCCGGCATCCTCGGCGACACGGTGAAGGCCGGCGACGTCGTCATCATCCGCTACGAAGGCCCGCGCGGCGGCCCGGGCATGCAGGAGATGCTCTACCCGACCAGCTATCTGAAGTCGAAGGGGCTGGGCAAGGCCTGCGCGCTGGTCACCGACGGCCGCTTCTCCGGCGGCACCTCGGGCCTGTCGATCGGCCATGTCTCGCCGGAGGCGGCGGGTGGCGGCGCCATTGGCCTGGTCGAGGAAGGCGACCGCGTCGAGATCGACATCCCCAACCGGATCATTCGTCTCGCGGTCAGCGACGAGGAACTCCAGCGCCGCCGCGACGCGATGAACGCCAGGGGAGCGGACGGCTGGAAGCCGGCGGCCCGCGACCGCGTGGTGTCCCCCGCCCTGCGCGCCTACGCGGCCCTGACCACCAGCGCCGACCGTGGCGCCGTTCGCGACGTTTCGCAGGTCGAGGGCATCGCCGTCCGTCGCTGACGGCGTCCCCGCACACGCCCTTGCCGAACAAGAAAGAAGCGCCACGTCTGGACGTGGCGCTTCTTTTTTGTTCAGGCATCCATACTCACGTATGTATTGCCGGTCTGAGGCGAAAAAGAATCTCAAATGCCTCGCTTGGATATCCACAAATGGCAAAATGCATGCTCTAATATGTCAACGCGAACTCCGCAGGGGGCGGACATGGCGGTGGCCGGGCGGGCCATAACCGGGCCGATGGCCGGGGCGACGATGGGAGGCATCGGGGGCGGTTCGCCCCGTGAGCTTGCACGCCCTGTGCGCGGCAAGGGTCCGGAGCGCAAGCTCCTGACCACGATGTTCGTGGACATCGTCAGCTCCTCCGCCCTGGTGGCCGGCCGCGACCCCGAGGACGCCGACGAGATCCTGCTGTCGATCCTGAACACCCTGGTCGATGTGGTTCCACGCTACGACGGCATGGTGTCCCAGCTGCTCGGCGACGGTTTCATGGCGGTGTTCGGCGCTCCCGACGCCCAGGAGGACCACGCCCTGCGCGCCTGTCTGGCCGCGCAGGACATCGTCCGCGCCACGGTGGACTCCGACCTGCCCGCCTTCCAGGTGCGCATCGGCATCAGTTCGGGCGACGTCGTCGCCCATGTGGTGGAAAGCGGCGTGTGGGCCGATTACCGGATGGTCGGCGAATGCGTCCATGCCGCCGCCAAGCTCCAGCAGCGCGCCGACCCCAACACCGCCCAGTTCAGTTGCGACACGCTCGACCTGATTCCGGTCGGAGTCGTGGCGCGGCCGGTCGGCAGCCTGACCCTGGCGAAGGGGGCCGTGCCGATTCCGGCCTTCACGCTGGAGGGCGCGCGGGCGGTGCGGCGCACCGCGACGGACATGCTGCGGTCGTCCGACGCCCCCTTCGTGGGCCGCGAGGCCGAGGTGGCGACGTTGCTGTCGATGGCCGACATGGCGGAGGCCGGCTCGCCGGCCCTGCTGGTCCTGCGTGGCGAGGCCGGGATCGGCAAGTCGCGGCTGGTCGGGGAGTTCTTCCGCGATCCGCGCAGCCGGCGCTGGAACGTCGTGCCCTGGCCGCAGATGCCGATCCGCCGGCTGGGCGATCCCGACGATCTGGAGGCGGTGGCGCTCAGCCTCGCCGTCCAGACCGCCGGCACGGCGAGCGGCGACGGGCCTCTCCGGGTCGCGGCGGCGGCGGCGCGCCGGGGCGGCTCGCTCGCCGCCGACGCGGTGCGCGACCTGTTCGGCCTGCCGCCGGAGGACGCGCTCTGGCCCGGGCTGGATCCGTCGCAGAAGCTGAGTCTGGCGATCGACGGGCTGGTCGGCGCGGTTTTGGAACTGGCATCGCCCGATGTGGCCGACTCGCGCCCGATGCTGCTGCTCGTCGAGGATGCCCATTGGGCGCGCCCGGTGATGGCGCGGCTGCTCAATGCCCTCGCCGCCGCCCTGCCGGGCAGCCGGGCGCGAATCCTGCTGCTCGCCACCATGCGTCCTCCGGCGCTGCGGCTCGAATCCGCTCCCGAGGGTTGGAGCGTTCCCAAGGGCGCGCGCCGGATCGACCTGGACACGCTCGACAACGGGCAGGTGCAGCGTTTCCTGAACCACTGGCTGGGGCCGGACTGGTCGCTCGCCGACCTGAAGACCCAGGTGACCGAACGCAGCCAGGGCATTCCCCTCTATCTCGAGGAGATTCTGCGCACTCTGGAGGCGACCGGGGCGATCTCCGGCACGCCCGGCGGCTACCGTCTGGCCAACGCCGCGGCGGTGCGGAATCTCCCGCGCTCGCTGCACGGCCTGCTGGCCGCCCGCATCGACCTGATGGACACCGAGCCGCGCCGTTTGCTGATGAACGCGGCGGTGGTGGGGCCGACCTTCGACGCCGGACTGCTGCGCGCGCTGTCGGCGGTCTCGGAATCGGCGTTGCCGGTCCAGCTCGCCTATCTGGAGCGGGCCGGCTTCATCCTGCGCGCCCGGCTGCTGCCGAATCTCGAATACGCCTTCAACCACGCGCTGGTCCGCGAGGTCGCCTACGCCACCCTGACCAAGGCCGACCGTCGGATTCTGCACTCGCGGGTGCTTCAGGCGATCCGGCAGCGGCGCGAGCATGATCTGCCCAACCGGATCGATCTGATGGCCCACCACGCCTTCATGGCGGAGAACTGGCCGTATGCCTACGCCTGCGGGTGGCGGGCCGGGCGGCGGGCCGAGGAGCGTTCCAAGCTGGCGAGCGCCAGCGAGAAATACGGCACGGCGATCAACGCCCTGGCCCATCTGCCGACGTCGCCGCGCGGCATCGGCCGCATGATCCGGCTGTCCATCGCCCTGCCCCGCGTGCTTCTGCCGCAGGGGGCGACCAACATCCACGACATGATCGACCGGGCCAAGGCCCTGTCGGTCCATCACGGCGATTGGCGCGGTCACGCCGACGCCACGTCCATGTTGGCCTCCTTCACCTGGGCCTACGGCAAATTGGACGAGGCCATCGCGCTGTGCGAGGAGGGGCTGTCGGTGCTGCCGGCGGCGGGCAGCCGGCGGAGCCGTGTCCAGCTTCTCGTCAGGCTCGGCGGCGTTCTCGCCGACAAGGGGCTGTTCGGAAAGGCGTGCCGCATCCTCGAAGAGGGGGCCGGCCTGCTGGGGGCCGATCCGCGGCACGAGCGCTACGGCCTCGCGGCCTCCGCCGAGGTGACGATCCGCAGCGTCACCTCCCGTTCGCTGGCCGAGATGGCCCGGCCGCAGGATGCCGTCGCGCAGGGCAGCGCGGCGGTTGAGCTTGCCGAACGGTCCGGGCATATCTTTTCGCGGATATTCGCCTATTCGCATTTCGGCTGGGCTTTGCTGCTTCTCGGCCAGCCGGAACAGGCCATGTCCGCCTTGTCGGAAGCGCGGGCGCTGTGCCGCGCGACCAAATCCTCTCTCTGGCTGCCGCTGGTCACCGCCGGGATCGGGCATTGCTTGGCCCGTCTTGGCCGTGTCGACGAAGGGATGGCGCTGTTCGAGGACAGCTACGACGCGTTCCGGCGACAGGGCAACGCGGTCCATCCGCTCTACCCCCGTGTCAGCGTCCCGCAGGTCCGCATCTGGGATGCGGAGTCGCGGCTGTTGGCGGGCGATCCCGCCGGGGCGCTGGCGACCGCCCAGGACGCCCTGCGCGACGCCACGGCAACCGGCCAGCTCGCCTATCAGGCGCGCGCGCTCCTCGCCATCGCCATGGCCTTGCGGGCGGCCGGCGCGGAGTCCTCAGGCTGCGCCGACGCGCTGGCCCGCGCAACCGACCTCGCCCGGACGCTCGACATGCCACGGCTGGTGGAGGACTGCCGCAGCCTTGGCCGGCCACGGCTGCACAGTCTCCGCGTGCGGTAGGAGCTGCGTCCTACCCTTTCCGACACCTCGCCGCCGCCCGTTCGCCGTCGCCTGTTCACCGCTGCGCGGCGTTCCGGAAATGGGCGAGGACATGGTTGCGGATCGCGCTGGTCAGCGGGGTGTTGGCCGGCCGGGCAGCGTTCAGTTCACCGCACAGATCCCGGACCCCGCGGCCTTCCTCGGCGGCGATGGCGTCCAGCCCGTCCCACACCGCCGTCTCCAGCCGCAGGCGGACGTGGCGCCCGTCCAGCGGGATCGTCCGGGCAACGACCAGCGGCCAGGAGATCAGGTCGGCGGCATCGGCCGGAGCCGGGGACGCGGGAGAGGACGGCGCGTTCCGGGCGGCGGAATTCTCGAGATGGATCATCGGCGATGCCCTTCGGTGGTCGCGCGGACCCGGAGGGAGGGCGCGCTGTCCGGCCTGTCTAGCCTCCCGGCGCCAGTTCGCGATGTGAAGTTTTTCACATCCGTGCATAGCTTCGAATGCAAAGCTGTTCCCCATCAACAACCCAGTGACCCGAGGAACAGCCAATGTCCATGAGCCTCTCGAAGACCTCGACGATCCGCGGCGCCGACGGCCGTCTGTATGTCGTGACCGGCGACGGTGTGTCCGAAGTCGCCGAGGCCCGCCCCACCCCGGTTCGCGCCGCGATGCGCGCCGGCGACCGCGCCACCTTCGATCCGACCGATCTGGAATCGGGCCGGATGGTCATCACCTCCGGCTTCTGATCGCCTTCTGGCTTCCCGTCCCGGTTCGTGACCGCCTCCACCCAAGCAAGGCCGGCCATGAACCGGACGGAGCAGCGCCGAGCCCGTCCCCGTCGCGATTGAGATTGAGCGAGCCGCGATGCCCTTCGATCTTCTCGATGTCCAAGCCGCCGCAGCGGAAGCGGTGAAGGCCCACACCGTCGGCACCCACCGGATCGCGGCGCCGGAACAGACCCTGGCGCGCGTGACCCCCTTCCTGCCGATCATGGGAATCACGCGGGTCGCCAACGTCACCGGCCTGGACAGCGTCGGCATTCCCGTGGTGATGGTGACGCGGCCCAACTCCCGCTCCATCTCGGTGTCGCAGGGCAAGGGCGTGACCCTGGCCGCCGCCAAGGCGTCGGGCGTCATGGAGTCGATCGAGAGCTATCACGCCGAACGCATCACGCTGCCCCTGAAGTTCGCCAGCTTCGAGGAGATGCGCTGGACCCATCCGGTGGTCGACGTCGACCGCCTGCCCCGCCTGTCGACCAGCGCCTACAACCCGCACAACCCGATCCTGTGGATCGAGGGCGACGATCTGCTGAACGGCGGCCGCAAATGGGTGCCGTTCGAGAGCGTCCACCTGAATTTCACCATGCCGATGGCCCCCGGCAACGGCTGCTTCCTGGCCGGCTCCAACGGTCTCGCTTCCGGCAACCACCGGGTCGAGGCGATCAGCCACGCCGTCACCGAACTGATCGAGCGCGACGCCACCACCATGTGGCGGCTGTCCGGCGCCGAGGCTCAGGAGCGCACCCGCATCGATCTCGACAGCGTCGACGATCCGGTCTGCCGCTCGTTGATCGACCGGTTCGAGGCGGCCGGCGTCGATGTCGGGATCTGGGAGATCACCAGCGACGTCGGCCTTCCGGCCTTCCTCTGCCGCATTGTCGAGCGCGAGGATTTGCCGCAGCAGTCGATCCGTCCGGCCAGCGGCATGGGCTGCCATGTGGCGCGCGAGATCGCGCTGTCCCGCGCCCTGACCGAGGCGGCCCAGAGCCGGCTGACCTTCATCGCCGGGGCCCGTGACGACATGCCCCGCACCGAATACGACCGCCATCTCGATCCGGCGCGCCACGCCCAGTGGAAGGCGCGCATCGCCGGCGGCGTCGGGCTGCGCGATTTCACCGACTGCCCGACAAGCGCCGCCCCGACCATCGAGGCCGATCTGGAGCACCAGCTCGCGCGGTTGCGCGCCTGCGGCATCGACGAGGCGGTGGCGGTCGACCTGACCAAGCCGGAGTTCGGCATTCCCGTGGTCCGCATGGTGGTGCCGGGGCTGGAGGGTCTGGACGAGTCCCCCGAATATTTGCTGGGCGACCGCGGCCGCCGCGCGCTCGGCCGATCGATGGAGAAGGCCGCATGAGCGGGATTTTCGTTTTTCTCGGCCCCACCCTTCCCGCCCGCGACGCCGCGTCCGAACTCGACGCGACCTTCCTGCCGCCGGTGGCGCAAGGCGACGTGATCCGCCTGTGCGCGGAAAAGCCCAAGGCGATCGGCATCATCGACGGCTTCTTCGAAAGCGTTCCGTCGGTCTGGCACAAGGAAATCCTTTTCGCCATCCACGCGGGCATCCCGGTGTTCGGCGCTTCGAGCATGGGGGCGCTGCGCGCGGCGGAACTGCATCCGTTCGGCATGATCGGCGTCGGGGCCATCTTCGAGGCGTACCGCGACGGCCGGCTGGAGGACGATGACGAGGTCGCCGTCGTCCATGGTCCGGCGGAACTCGGCTATCCCTCCCTGTCCGAGGCGATGGTCAACATCCGCCGCACCCTGGCCGACGCCGCCGTGGAGCGTATCCTGTCCCAGGACACGGCCTTCCGGCTGGAGGGCATCGCCAAGGAGCTGCCCTACCGCGAACGCGGTTATGGCCGAATCCTGCGGCTGGGCGCCGACATCGGGCTGCCGGGCGACGAGCTGGCGGGCTTCAAGGCCTGGCTGCCGACGGGCCGCTTCGACCAGAAGCGCGACGACGCGCGGCGGATGCTGCGGACCATGCGCCGCCATCTGGGGCAGGACGTTGCGGCACCGGGCGCGCGCTTCCATTTCGAGCGCACCGCCCTGTGGGAGCGCGCCGTGCGCGAGGCGGCGACACTCGCGATGTGAGAACGGTTCCGTTACACTGATCGCGTCCCGCGTGGCGCTCCCACGCGGGGCGCCATCGTGCCTGCGGGATGAACGGATGAGTGCCTTGACGGATGTGACGGCGGTGCTGCGGCGCAACCGTCTGCTGGGAGAACTGGACGCGGATCAGATGATGGAGCTGGTGTCGCTCGGTCGTACGCTCCGCTTCGACGCCGATCAGGTCATCTTCGATAAGGGCGATCCTGGGGACTGCCTCTACGCGGTGCTGAAGGGCCAGATCGCCATCCGCACCTCGTCGGCCGACGGCAAGACGATGCTGCTGAACATTCTGGACGCCGGCGACGTCCTCGGCGAGATCGGCCTGCTCGACGGGCGCGAGCGGACCGCCGCCGCCGTGGCCCTGCGTCCGACCGCCCTCTACCGGATCGACCGCATCGATTTCATTCCCTTCCTCGAGCGCCACCCCCGCCTGTGCACCCGCATGATGATCGTGCTCTGCGAACGCCTGCGCTGGGTGTCCGAGAACATCGAGGATGCCGTCTTCCACGACGTGCCCCGCCGTCTGGCCCGCCGCCTGCTGCTGCTGAGCGAAAACTACGGCCAGCCGTCGCCGGCCGGCCTGCGCATCGCGCAGCCCCTGTCACAGGAAGCCCTGGCCAACATGCTGGGCGTCACCCGGGAAATGGTGAACAAGAGCCTGGGGGCGTTGCGCAAGACCGGCATCGTCACCTACGCCAAAGGCTTCATCGTCATCAATGATATGGCTCTTCTGCGCGATATGGCGGGAGATCCGGAGCGTCTGTCCTGATCCATCGGCGCCCTGCCAAAAGTTTTGTTCCCCAAATTTCTTGCACTCGGGCTATAGTGTAGAAAGGGGGCGCAGGACGAGCGTGTATGGAAAGGGTGCAGTGTGATGGCGAGCGAAGGGAAACAGACGCCGCGCAACAATCAATCCCGAGGAGTTTCGTCTTTGGTCGGGCGCGCGTTGGAGTTGTCCGGAAGGACCGTCCAAGTCCGCCTTGAACCCTCCTATTGGGAGGGGCTCGATGAGATCTGCCGTCGGGAAGACCTGACGGTGGACGAGGTGTGCGCCGACGTGAAGGAGCGGATGGAGCAGCAGATCCGCCGGTCCCGATCGGGCAGCCGCGGCTCCGGCCAGCCGGGCGTGTCGCTCGCCAACGCGTTGCGGGTTTTCGTGGTCGGCTATTACCGTCAGGCGGCCACCGAGCGCGGCCATGCCCGTGCCGGCCATGGTCGCGGCGACCCCTTTGTCAGCACGCCCTTCGACAGCGTTCCGGCCACCACGGATTCCTGATCGCGCGATTCCCGGCTGCGACCGTGGCGGATGCTGTTGCGCTGGGGTGGCCGGGCGTCGGAACGGCCGGTCAGGCCGATTGCCGTTTCGCGAGAAGGCCGCGCAGCAACGTGGTCAGGGTTTCGGCAAGCTGGTACTGGTCGTCGGACGGCAGCGCCGCGATGATGCCGGCGAACTCGCCCAGCGGGTCGAGACGCAGCAGTTCCAGGGCCTTCGAGGTCGGGTGAAGCTGAACGACGCGGCGGTCCTCCGGCACCGGGGCGCGAACGAGCAGCTTCTTTCCCACCAGCACCTCGACCATCTGCGAGGCGGCGCCGCGCGTCGTGGCGTGGAAGTCGGCGAAGGCCGAGACGGTGCGCTGGCTGGCGTTCGCCCCGGCGAAGTAGCGGAGCGCCGTCCATTGCGACGGTTTCAGTCCCTGCGTGTAGCTCAGGCTGTCGGCGATGTGCCCGATGTGCATCATCACCTCGGCGATCGCCTGGGGTGACGCGCTGTTGGACGGGCTTTTGGCCATGACCACCGGAGACATCGACACCGGGATTCCCGGCATGGGCTCCAGGGAAACCACACGGTCCGTTCCGCTTCTGCGCAATGCCGTCCGTTCCATCCGCGTCACTCTACAAAGTGCAGACACTGCACGATTGACGTCCGTACCATGGCTGGACGGATGTTCGATTCTGAAACCCGTCAGCCCTACGGCGCGTGGCGGTACTTTAGTTCGGCAGCCTGCAAAACGGAACAGCGCCAGACCATGCCGCCGGTTGCGAATTGTCGCACCCGCTGTTCCCGTACGGCGCGCGTCCGCCCCGGCTTGCCGGGCATGGCGGCCATTCCGCCGCAGGTTTTGCTGGCGTTGGTCCCCCGATCGCCTGTATATGCGCGCGATGACCGCATCGTCCGTTTCAAAGTCCGCCCCCAAGGTCGGCATCGTCAGCCTCGGCTGCCCGAAGGCGCTCGTCGATTCCGAGCGCATCCTCACCCGCCTGCGCGCCGAGGGGTACGAGATCTCGGCCTCCTACGACGGCGCCGACGTGGTGCTCGTCAACACCTGCGGCTTCCTGGACAGCGCCAAGAAGGAGTCGCTGGACGCCATTGGCGAGGCGATCAAGGAGAACGGGCGGGTCATCGTCACCGGCTGCATGGGCGTCGAACCGGACGTGATCCGGCAGACCCACCCCGGCGTGCTGGCCGTCACCGGCCCCCACCAGTACGAACAGGTGGTCACCGCCGTCCACGACGCGCTGCCGCCGCGCCACGACCCCTTCACCGATCTGGTGCCGCCGGAAGGGCTGCGGCTGACCCCGCGCCACTACGCCTATCTGAAGATTTCCGAAGGCTGCAACAACCGCTGCACCTTCTGCATCATTCCGTCGATCCGCGGCGATCTGGTCAGCCGGCCGATCACCTCGGTGCTTCGCGAGGCCGAGAAGCTGGCGGTGGCCGGCGTCAAGGAACTGCTGGTGATCTCGCAGGACACCAGCGCCTACGGCATCGACACCAAGTTCAAGCAGGAGATGTGGTACGACCGTTCGGTCCGCACCCGCTTCTTCGACCTGTGCACGGAGCTGGCGAACTTCGACCTGTGGGTCCGCCTGCACTACGTCTACCCCTACCCCCACGTCGACGAGGTCATCCCGCTGATGGCCGAGGGCAAGATCCTGCCCTACCTCGACATCCCGTTCCAGCACGCCTCGCCGACGGTGCTGAAGGCGATGCGCCGCCCGGCGGCCCAGGAAAAGCAGCTCGACCGCATCCGCAAGTGGCGCGACGAGTGCCCGCATCTGGTCCTGCGCTCCACCTTCATCACCGGTTTCCCCGGCGAGACGGAGGAGGACTTCCAGTTCATGCTGGACTGGCTGAAGGAGGCCCAGCTCGACCGCGTCGGCTGTTTCAAGTATGAGCCGGTCGAAGGCGCCGTCGCCAACGACATCCCCGGCGCCGTGCCGGAGGAGGTCAAGCAGGAGCGCTGGGAACGCTTCATGGAGACCCAGAAGGCGATCAGCGCCGAGCGGCTCCAGCAGAAGGTCGGCTACACGCTGGGCGTGCTGATCGACGAGGTCGACGAGGACGGCGCCATCGGCCGCTCCTACGCCGACGCGCCGGAGATCGACGGCAGCGTCTTCCTCAACGGCGAGACCGGCCTGAAGCCGGGCGACATGGTCGACGTGACCATCGAGCACGCCGACGAGTACGACCTGTGGGGCAGCGTCGAGCGCGACGACGCCTGATTTCGCCAGATCGAAGGACGATGCCATGCCCGTCTCGCCGGACGACGCCACGCTGATGGACGTCCAGCAGGGCGGGCGTTGCTTCTTCTGCGGCGAGCCGGTCGGCGCCAAGGCGACCTTCGATCATCTGATCCCGCTGGCTTATGGCGGCATCGATGAGCCGTCCAACGTCGTGCTGGCGCACCGTCGCTGCAACCAGCGCAAGGGCGACCGCCTGCCCGACGCCGGGGAACTCGACCGTTTCTTCGCCGCCCGCCGTGGCAGCCGGCTCGGCGTCTGGCCGCCGCTGCGCGCCCTGCGCGCGGCCGAGGAGGGGCAGGAGTGGATCGCCGTCGCGCGAGCTATATCGCAAGAGAAATAAGTTATAATTCGATCCTTATAACCGGATCGCGGCGATAATTTTCCCTTATTTTCCAAACCGCGCTTCCGTGCCTTAATCGGCCATCGGCGGCGCGTCACGCGCCCCTTGACCTTGGCGGGAGGCATGATGAGCGGTCGGTTCGACGTGGTGATCGTCGGTGGCGGCGTGATGGGCTGTTCGGTGGCCTATTTCCTGGCCTCCGATCCGGCCTTCGGCGGCAGCGTCGCCGTGGTGGAGCGCGACCCGACCTACCGCACCGCCTCCTCGGCCCTGTCGGCCAGCTCGATCCGCCAGCAGTTCTCGACCCCGGCCAACATCGCCCTGTCGCAGTTCGGCCTGTCCTTCCTGAAGGCGGCGACCGAAAACCTCTCGGTCGACGGCGACCCGGTCGACCTCGGCCTGCGCGAGCCCGGCTACCTCTATCTGGCGACGGAGGCCGGGGCGGACATCCTGCGGCAAAACCACGCCGTCCAGAAGGCCTGCGGAGTCGACGTCGCCCTGATGAGCCCGGCCGAGCTGTCGGCCCGCTTTCCCTGGCTGTCGGTCGAGGGGCTGGTCTCCGGCTCGCTCGGCCTGTCGGGCGAGGGATGGTTCGACGGCTACAGCCTGATGCAGGGCTTCCGCCGCAAGGCCAAGGCGCTCGGCGTCACCTTCATCACCGCCGACGTGGTGGGAATGGAGCGCAGCGGCGACCGGATCGAGGCGGTCCTGCTCGGCAACGGCGAGCGGCTGGCCTGCGGAACGGCGGTCAACGCCGCCGGCCCCAAGGCGCGCCGGGTCGCGGAGATGGCCGGCGTTCCCCTGCCGGTGTCGGCGCGCAAGCGCTGCGTCTTCGTCTTCGACTGCAAGGAGGCGTTGCCGGGCTGCCCTCTGGTCATCGACCCGTCGGGCGTCTGGTTCCGGCCGGAAGGCGCGCAGTTCATCTGCGGCGCTCCGCCTCCGGCCGACCGCGACCCGGACACCGACGACCTGACCGTCGAGCACGACCTGTTCGACGAGATGATGTGGCCGGCGCTCGCCGCCCGCGTCCCGGCCTTCGAGGCGATCAAGGTCACCAACGCCTGGGCCGGCTTCTACGAGTACAACGACCTTGACCAGAACGCGGTGATCGGCCCGCATCCGGAGGTCGGCAACCTGCTGTTCTGCAACGGCTTCAGCGGCCATGGCCTGCAACAGGCCCCCGGCGTCGGCCGTGGCCTGGCCGAGCTGATCGTCCATGGCGGCTACCGCAGCCTGGATTTGTCGGTGTTCGGCTACGGCCGCCTGAGCGAAAACCGCCCGTTGTTGGAAACCAACGTGATCTGATCCGGTTGTCAGGGGGACACCCAACCACCGAGGAGGCCCCCGATGGCCAAGCAGCCGCACACCGAGGAGAGCATCGAGCACAGCAAGGGCGAGCAGAACACCGGCAACCACAAGAAGCCGGACGCCCCCGACGCCAAGGGGGCCGACCGTTTCGGCGGCACCCGCGCCGGCGCCGAGAACGTCGAGCCGGTCCGCAGGAAATAGCGGAGCAAGGGAGCTTGCGGGAAAGGCCAAGGTTTCGTGCGTTTCTTATCAAACGCACGAAACCTTGGCCTTTTGATGACGAGCGGATTCACGCTCCAAACCGATTCCGGTTTTACGCGATCCGCTCTAGCGCCAGCCCCGCACTCCGTGCGACATCCGGGTGCACCGGCATTCCCCGAAGGACGATCCGTGGCACCCGCGATCTTCAAGCGCTACAAGCTTCACTTCACCCGCCCCCTGCCCGGCCTGCGCCCCGGCCGCCCGGAGCGCGACGCCATGGTGGACCGGGTGAAGCGCTTCGCCAGCGAGAACGGCATGGCCGGCGACCTGCACTCCCTGTCGCCCAACGCCGGCTTCGGCATCCTGGAAATCCGCTGCACCGACCGGCTGGCCCGCCGCCTGTCGGACCTGTCGGAGGTGGAGACGGTGCAGGAGGCGTGATCCGGACGCGCCTCCCCCATCCGGCGACTTGACGGGCATGGGCGCTTGCCGGCCATCGGTCCGCTTCCCATCTGCCGTTCCTTCTCATCGGAACGGCACGGATCGTCCGTCCCGGCTGTTGTGGACTTTCAAGGGGATGACCTGAGAATGTCGCCGAGGATCACCGCCATGACACCCAATCTCCTTGCGGAGCTGTTGGAACCGCTGCTGTCCACGGCGGACGGCGACGAGGAGTCGCTGTGCGAGGCGGTCAACCTGACCGCCGAGGCGATGGCGGCCCTCGGCGCCACCGTGCTGGACCCCGAAGGCCGCCCGGCCCGCAGCGTCAGCGACGAGCGCGCGGTGGTCGCCGCCCTGAACACGCACGCCCACCATCTGATGCGGGAAGGCCGGCTGGACGACGTGGTGGAGGCGCTCCAGGTCGCCGAGCGCATCGGCCGGCTTGCCCATCTGCCGCACCACCCGCGCACCGTCTGATATTTCTTTGGGGGAGGACGGCTGACCGTTCGGTGAGAAGCATTCGCAAGCGCGGGAGGAACCCCCGTCTGCGGTGTTGAGCGAGACGCCGTCCAAGCGCTCAACACGGGAGAGTCCTCTTGCCGACCGCGCCACACACGAACGCTTTTCCCGGCCCCCTCGGAGGCGAGCTTGAGGGCGAGCTTCTCGCGCGCCTCCAGGATGATCTGCTGCCCGACCATCTGATGTCCCGCCGCTGGTACGCCGCGAAGGACGCGGGCCGTCCGGTTGTGCGGATCATCGACGCGCTGCCCCTGCCGCTGGCGGAGGGCGCGGCCCAGCTCTGCCTGCTGCGGGTGGAGCCGCCGGGGCGCGACGCGCAACTGTATCAATTGCCGCTGCTGCTCGACCGGCCGGGGGCGAAGGCCGACGATTCGACCGTCGCGGATGCCGGCGCCCTGCCGATGGCCGGACGCTTGCGCGACGGCTACGCCGACGATTCGGTCGTCCGTGCGATGCTCGGCGCCATCCTCGCCGACCAGCCCCACACGGCGGGGCTGACGGTGGGCCGGACGAAGGCCGGCGACGCGCTGGCGGCGAGGCTCGGTCCCGACGCGCCCCTGCGGAGGCTGAGCGGCGAGCAGTCCAACACCTCGATCCGGGTCGGCGACGCCGCGATCCTCAAGGGATTGCGCAAGCTGGAGCCGGGAACCCACCCGGAACTGGAGGTCGGCCGCTTCCTGACCGAGGTCGCCGGCTTCGCCAACACGCCGGCCCTGCTGGGCTGGGTGGAGCGCGCCAACAGCTCCGGCTCGACCACCCTGTGTATCCTCCAGGTGCTGGTGCCGGACGCGGTGGACGCCTGGGCCCACGTCACCGGGCGGCTGACCGAGCGGGTCGCCCGCTTCACCGACGCCGACCGCTCCGACGACATCGAGGCGCCGGCCTTCCTGCGCCGGCTTGGCCGGCGGACGGCCGAACTGCACCGGGCCCTCGCCACGCCCGGCGGCGGCGACGGCTTCACCCCGGAACCGGTGACGCCGGCCACCCTGCGCGCCTGGGGCGACGGGGTGCGCGCGCTGGCCGGAAATGTTCTGGAACGGCTGCGCGCGGCGGCCCCGTCGCTCGACCCGGCCATCGCGCCCTACGCCCTGTCCCTGGCCGAGGGGCGGGACGCCGTGCTGGCGCAGATCGACGCGCTGACCCCGGCTTCGGCCGACCTCCACGCCATGCGGCTGCATGGCGACTATCATCTGGGGCAGGTGCTGGTGTCCGGCGGCGACGTCCACATCGTCGATTTCGAGGGCGAGCCGATGCGCCCGCTGGCCGAGCGCCGGGCCAAGCACTGCATCCTGCGCGACGTCGCCGGGATGCTGCGCTCCATCGCCTACGCCGCCGCCACCGCGCGCGACGCCATCCCCGCCACCCTCCCCGAGGCCGAGCGCGACGCCCGCGCCGCGTGGCTGTCCTGGTGGGAGGGGGAGGCCGCCTCGGCCTTCGTCGCCGGCTACCGCGAGGCCATCGGCGGCTGCCCCGGCTTTCCGTCCGATCCGGCGGTGGCGACGAGCCTGCTGAAGCTGTTCCTGCTGGAGAAGGCCTTCTACGAGATCGGCTACGAGCTGGCCAACCGCCCGGCCTGGGTCGGCATCCCGCTGGCCGGCGCCATGGGCATCCTCAAGGCCGAGGCGGGCCCCGAGGCCGCCCGGCGCGCCACGCCCGAGGAAAGCGGGCGGCGGATCCACGCCATGCCCTTCGGCGCCGGGATCCAGCCCGACGGCTCGGTGCGCTTCGCCCTGTGGGCGCCGTCGGCCGGCGCCGTCTCGCTGGTGCTGGAGGAGGACGGCGAGCGGTTGCCGATGGCGGCACGCCCCGACGGCTGGTTCGAGCTGACCACCGCGCGGGCGCAGGCCGGCACGCGCTACCGCTTCGCCCTGCCCGACGGGCTGGCCGTTCCCGACCCGGCCTCGCGCTTCCAGCCCGACGACGTGCACGGCCCGTCCGAGGTGATCGATCCGGGGCTGCACCCCTGGACCGACGGGGAATGGGCCGGCCGGCCCTGGCACGAGACGGTGCTGTACGAGCTGCATGTCGGCACCTTCACCGAAGAGGGCACCTTCCGCGCCGCCATCGGCCGGCTCGACGATCTGGTCGCGCTCGGCGTCACCGCCATCGAGCTGATGCCGGTCGCCGACTTCCCCGGCACCCGCAACTGGGGCTATGACGGCGTCCTGCCCTTCGCCCCCGACGCCGCCTATGGCCGGCCGGAGGATCTGAAGACCCTGGTGCAGGAGGCGCACGCGCGCGGCCTGATGGTCTTCCTCGACGTCGTGTACAACCATTTCGGGCCGGAGGGGAACTACCTCCACGCCTTCGCCGAGCAGTTCTTCACCGACCGCCACAAGACGCCCTGGGGGGCGGCCATCAACGTCGACGGCGCCGCCAGCGGGCCGGTGCGCGACTTCTTCATCCACAACGCGCTCTACTGGCTGGAGGAATTCCATCTGGACGGGCTGCGGCTCGACGCCGTCCACGCCATCCTCGACGACGGCCCCAGGCATGTTCTGGAGGAACTGGCCGAGCGGGTGCGCGAACGCTTCCAGCACCGCCGCCACGTCCATCTGGTGCTGGAGAACGACGCCAACCAGGCGCGCTTCCTGGCGCGCCACGCCGAGGGCGATCCCCGCTGGCACACCGCCCAGTGGAACGACGACCTGCACCATTGCCTGCACGCGGCGGCGACCGGCGAGAAGGGCGGCTACTACGCCGACTACGCCGACGATCCGGGCAAGCTGGGCCGCTCCCTGGCCGAGGGCTTCGCCTTCCAGGGCGACCCGTCGGCCTACCGCGACGGCGAGTTGCGCGGCGAGCCCTCCGCCCATCTGCCGCCGACCGCCTTCGTCAGCTTCATCCAGAACCACGACCAGATCGGCAACCGCGCGCTCGGCGAGCGCATCGCGCAGATCGCCAAGCCCGAGGCCGTGCGCGCCGCCAGCCTCCTGTATCTGCTGGGACCGTCGATTCCCATGCTGTTCATGGGCGAGGAGTGGGCCTCGGCCAAGCCCTTCCCCTTCTTCTGCGACTTCGGCGAGGAACTGGCCCAGGCGGTGCGCGAGGGCCGGCACGAGGAGTTCGCCAAGTTCCCGGAATTCCAGGACCCGGCCTTCCGCGACCGCCTGCCCGACCCGACGGCCCCGGAGACGATGGAATCGGCAAAGCTCGACTGGGACGCCCGCGACCGGCCGGAGCACGCGGCGTGGCTCGACTGGTACCGCCGCGCGCTGGCGGTGCGCCACGCCGAGATCGTGCCGCGCCTGGACAACGCGCCGGGCGGCGCCGCCTCGCACGAGGTGGTCGGCGGGACCGGGTTGCGGCTGTGCTGGCGCCTCGGCGACGGCAGCCGGCTGCGGATGATCGCCAACCTCGGCGACCGGCCGGCGGCCGGCTTCGAGGAACCCGCCGGCCGCGTGCTGTGGACGGAGGGGGCCGGCGTCGTTGGTGGCGGCGGCGATGGTGGTGGCGGTGCGTTGGCGCCCTGGTCGGTGGTGGTGTCGCTGGACGAGGCGACGGCGCTCGACCGGCTGGGCGACCGCATGGGCATCGAGCGCTCCTTCCGGAACGCTGCGGGCGAGACGGTGAGCGCCGGCCCCGGCACCGTCCGCGCGCTGCTGGCGGCGATGGGCGTCGCGGCCGACGACGAGGCGGCGGCCGAAGCCCAACTCGCGGCGCTGGAGCGCGCGGAGCTGTCGCGGGTTCTTCCCCCCGCCGTGGTGCTGCGAACCGGACAGGGGCACGCGGCCGTGACGCTCGCTCTGCCGGACGGGGCGGGGGCCGTTCGCTGGACCTTGACCCTGGAGAGCGGCGAAACCCGCCGGGGCGACGCCGAGGCCGCCGAACTGCCGCTGATCCGCAAGGCCGCGCTGGATGGAAAGCCGCTGGCGTTGCGCCGGCTGACGCTCGGCGACGCTCCGCCCGCCGGCTATCACCGCCTGCGTGTGGAAGCGGGGGGTGGATCGGGCGAGACCAGCCTCATCGCCGTGCCGGAGCGCTGCCACCTGCCCGCCCCCATCGCCATGGGCGAAAGGCTGTGGGGGCTGTCGGCCCAGCTCTACACCCTGCGGAGCGACCGGAACTGGGGCATCGGCGACTTCGGCGACCTGGAGAATCTCGCCGACATCGCCGCCGCGCGCGGAGCCGCCGTGATCGGGCTCAACCCGCTGCACGCCCTGTTCCTCGACGCTCCCGCCCAGGCCAGCCCCTACTCCCCGGCGAGCCGGCTGTTCCTCAACCCGCTCTGCATCGACGTGACGGCTGTTCCCGAATTCATGACCGACGAGGAGGCGCGCCGCCGTGTCGCTTCGCCGGATTTCGCCGCCGTGCTCGATGCCGCCCGCGCCGCGCCCCTGGTCGATTACGAGACGGTCGCGGCGCTGAAGCTGCCCGTGCTGGAACGTCTGTTCGCCGTTTTCCAGTCGGGCGCTCCCGCCGAGCGCAAGGAGGCTTTCGCGGCCTTCCGCGCCGAGGGGGGCGAGGGGCTGCGGCGCTTCGCCGTCTTCCAGGCCCTGCGCGAACGCTTCGCGGCCGAGGGCAGGGCCGGCTGGCAGGGCTGGCCCGTCGAACTGCGCGACGCCTCGTCTCCCGCCGTGGCGGCCTTCGCCGAGCAGAACCGGGTGCGGATCGATTTCTTTGCCTGGCTGCAATGGGTCGCCGACGGACAGCTTCGCGCCGCCGCCGCGCGGGCCTCGGATCTCGGCATGGCCATCGGCTTCTACCGTGACCTCGCGGTCGGGGCGGACGGCGGCGGGGCGGAAACCTGGATGGCGCCGGAGGTGGTCGTGGGCACGGCCCGTGTCGGCGCGCCGCCCGACCTGTTCAACCCGGCGGGGCAGGATTGGGGCCTTCCGCCCTTCCACCCCCGCGCGCTGCGCGAGGCGGGCTACCGGCCCTTCATCGAGCTTCTGCGCGCCAACATGCGCCACGCCGGCGCCCTGCGCATCGACCACGCCATGGCGCTCCAGCACGTCTACTGGATCCCCGAGGGGCATAGCCCCGGCGAAGGGGCGTATGTCGCCTACCCGATGGAGGATCTCGTCGGAATCCTGGCCCTGGAGAGCCAGCGCAACCGTTGTCTGGTGGTGGGGGAGGATCTGGGAACCGTCCCCGACGGATTCCGCGAGCGCATGACGGAGGCGGGCATTCTCAGCTACCGGGTGGTCGTCTTCGAATGGACGGAGGATGGCGGCTTCAAGGGGCCGGACGATTACCCGTCCCTGGCGCTGGCCACCTTCGGCAGCCACGACCTCGCCACGCTGCGCGGCTGGTGGGAGGGGCACGACATCGCGCTCAAGGAGGACAAGGGCCTCTACCCCGCCGCCGACGAGGCCGGGAAGCAGCGCGACCGCCGCCGCGCCGACCGGGGCGCCCTGATCGACGCCTTGCGGGCCGCCGCCATCCCACTGCCCGCCGGCTTCGGCGCCGACAGCCCCTACGACGACGCGCTCGGCCACGCGGTGCACGGCTTCCTGGCCCGCACCGGCTCCGCCCTGGCCATGGTCCAGCTCGACGACCTGACCGGCGAGCGCGCCCAGGTCAACCTGCCCGGCACGGTGGACCAGTACCCCAACTGGCGGCGCAAGCTGTCTTTGACGCTGGAGGAGTTGGCCGACGCCCCCGAGCCGGCCGCCGTCGCCGCCATCCTGGCCGCCGCCCGGCCCAACACCCCAAGATCCGACGCCTCAAGATCCGACGCCTCAAGATCCGACGCCCCAAGGTCCGATGCCACCGCCCTCTGACCGACCCGACCTTCAAGGAGCACCATCCATGCCCCCCGCCTCCGGCCAGCCGCTTCCCCGCGCGACCTACCGGGTGCAGCTGAACGCCGCCTTCGGATTCGACCGGACGGCCGAGATCGCCGACTACATCGCCCGGCTGGGCGTCAGCCACCTCTACGCCTCCCCCTACATGAAGGCGCGGCCGGGCAGCACGCACGGTTACGACATCGTCGACCACAACGCCCTGAATCCCGAGCTGGGCGACGAGGCGGCCTTCCGGGGGATGGCGGCGGCGTTGCGCCGCAACGGGTTGGGCCAGATCCTCGATTTCGTGCCCAACCACATGGGGGTCGGCGGCGCCGACAACGGCTGGTGGCTCGACGTGCTGGAATGGGGGCCGGACAGCCCCTGCGCCGGCTATTTCGACATCGAGTGGGACACCGATTACAGGTACCTCCAGGGCAAGCTGCTGGTGCCGGTGCTGGGCGACCAGTACGGCGCCGTTCTGGCCTCGGGCGGGCTGGAGCTGCGCTTCGACGCCGCGTCCGGTAGCTTCGCCGTCTGGGCCTATGGCACCCACAAGCTGCCGGTCCGCCCGCAGGATTACGGCAGCATCCTCGGCACCGACCACCCGGAGCTGGAACGGCTGGGCGACATCTTCGCCCATCTCGCCTACGCCCATCCCCATCAGATCCGCCGTGCCGCCGATCTGAAACGGGAACTGGCGGCGCTGGTCGCCGACCGCCCGGACGTGGCCGACGCCATCGCCCAGCGCCTCTCCATCTTCCGCGGCGACCAGGGCGAGCCGGAGACCTGGAGCCACCTGCACGCCCTGATATCCGGCCAGAACTGGCGCGTCGCCTATTTCAAGGTTGCCGCCGACGACATCAACTACCGGCGCTTCTTCAACATCAACGAGCTGGCCGGCCTGCGCATGGACGAGCCGGACCTGTTCGACATCGCCCACCGGCTGGTGCTGAGGCTGGTCGAGGATGGCACGCTGGACGGCATCCGCATCGACCACATCGACGGGCTGATCGACCCCAAGGGCTATTGCCAGCGCCTGATCGCCGCCTCGCCGAAGCCCTTCTACCTCGTGGTCGAGAAGATCCTGGCCCGTCACGAGCGGCTGCGCGAGGACTGGCCGATCGACGGCACCACCGGCTACGAGTTCGCCACCCTGATGGGCGGGCTGTTCGTCGATCCCAAGGGCGAAGCGGCCTTCGACCGCCTCTATTCCGGCTTCATCGGCCGCTCCGACCGCTTCGAGGACGTCGTCCGCCTGTCCAAGATCCGCATCATGGAAAGCGAGATGGCGAGCGAGCTGCATGTGCTTGCCCGCAAGGCGGCGCGCATCGCCCGCTCCAACCCGGCGACGGCCGACTTCACGTCGAACATCCTGCATCACGCGCTGAAGGAGACCATCGCCCGCTTCCCGGTCTATCGCACCTATGTGGATGGCGGGGTGCCGTCGGATCTCGACCGCCGCGACATCGACTGGGCGGTGTCCCAGGCCCGCAAGGCCGAACAGGGGCCGGACGGGTCGGTCTACGATTTCGTCCAGCGGCTGCTGACCACCGATCTGGTGGCCGCCCCGCGCAGCGGCTACAGCCACCGGCAGGTGACGCGCTTCGCCATGCGGTTCCAGCAATACAGCGGCCCGGTGATGGCCAAGGGGCTGGAGGACACCGCCTTCTACCGCTACAACCGGCTGGTCGCGCTGAACGAGGTCGGCGGCCATCCCGAGCATTTCGGCGTCAGCCCGGCCGCCTTCCACCGCGCCAACCAGGACCGCGCCCGCAACTGGCCGGGCAACATGCTGGCCAGCACCACCCACGACACCAAGCGCGGTGAGGACACCCGCGCCCGCCTCTACACCCTGTCGGAGATGCCCGAGGAGTGGGAGCGCCAGATCCAGACCTGGAGCCGCCTGCTGCGCGCCCGGCGCGGCGACGTCGAGGGCACCGCCCCGCCCGACCGCAACGACGAGTATCTGTTCTACCAGCTCATCCTCGGCGCCTGGCCGGTCGAGCTGACCGGGCTGGCCGCCGACCGGCTCGACCCCGCCGCGATGGCCGCCTTCGCCGAGCGCATCGTCGGCGCCATGACCAAGTCGATGCGCGAGGCCAAGGTCCATTCGACCTGGGCGGCCCCCAACGAGGCGTACGAGTCGGCGGTGATCGGCTTCATCCACGACGCGCTCGACGTCTCGCGCCGCAACGCCTTCCTCGACGCCTTCCTGCCCTTCCAGGCGAGCGTCGCCCGGCTGGGCATGGTCAACGGGCTGTCCCAGACCCTGCTGAAGCTGACCAGCCCCGGCGTGCCCGACCTCTACCAGGGCTGCGAGCTGTGGCATCTCAGCCTCGTCGATCCCGACAACCGGCTGCCGGTGGATTACGGGATCCGGCGGCGGCTGCTGGGCGAGGTTGAGGCGGCGCTGGAGCAGGGGACGACGCCCGCCCTGCTCGACCGCTGGACCGATGGGGCGGTGAAGCTGGCGGTCACCCGCGGCACCCTCGCCCTGCGGGCCGAGAAGCCGGACCTCTTTGCGGCGGGCGATTACGTCCCGCTGGAGGCGACGGGAGACAAGGCCGAGCATGTCGTCGCCTTCGCCCGCAAGGCGGGGAACGACGCGGTGGTGGTCGCGGTGCCGCGTCTGGTGGGCGCTCTCGGGGAGGAGCCCGACTGGTCCAACACGGCGATCCCGCTGCCGCGCGGCGCGTGCTGGCACAACGTCCTCACCGGGCGCGCCGTGGAAGGGGGGGATGCGGTGAAGGCCGCGACGCTGTTCGACGGCTTCCCGGTCGCCCTGCTGGTTCGTGAGGCCTGACCCGCCCGCTACGACAGGACAGGAGGACCATGGCGATGATCAGTCCGACAAGCGCTCCGCCCATGACCGGCGCGCCGCTGAGCGCCCTTCGGCAATGGGTCGAACTGGACCCGGACAACGGCGGCCCCCCGATCGACGACGTGTCGGAGGATGAGGCGGCCACGGCGGCGGACACTCCCCCGCCAGCATGATCATATGAAAAGGCCCGCCGGTTGAGCGGGCCTTGCGAACGGAACAGGCGGATCGGCGCGGGGCGGCGTCAGGCGCTGCGCACGCGCGGCCCGGCGAGCGACGCGGCGGTGACCGAGGCGATGGAGGAATGGAACAGCTCCAGCGCCGAGGGCACCGAGGAGGGGCGCAGGCCGCCCAGAATCTCGGCCAGCGTGCCGACCGCATCGACCAGGGCATCGGGCATCACCGGCTTGCGCAGCAGCCCCATGGCGAACTCGCGCGCTTCCTCGGCGTGGTGGTCGAAGCCGGTCATCAGCAGCGACGGAACCCTGTTTTCCTCCCACAGGCGGCGGGCGAGCGTCAGCCCGTTCTCGCCGCCGGCGAGGTTGACGTCGACCAGCGCCAGGTCGGGATTCTCCCGCGCGCCGACCCGCGCGGCTTTGTTGGCGTCGCGCAGCGGCCCAACGACGGTGTAGCCCGCGTTTTCCAGCACGGCCTTCACGGCCGGACCGATCAGCGGATCATCTTCGACGACGAGCAGCTTCAAGTCTTGGTGCTCCCTTTGTTGCAGGCCGGGCTTATAGCCGGTTGCCGTCCAAAGCCGAAGCCTTTCGGTTCCGGCCGGACTGAACCGCCCATGTTTGTCGCACGGCGCCGACGTTCAAGGGGCCGAAGGAGCAGCCTCTTCCGGTCAGCCTTTGGTGTCGGATCGGCCGGAAGGCCGAACCAAAGGCTTGGAAGGAAACCTACCATGTTCCCGTGTGTTTTACGTGCATGCAGAGAGGATGGTCGTCATGGCATTCGTTGAACTGACCGACACGAGCGGAGCAATCGTTCTGGTGAACCCCGGCGCCGTGCTGTTCCTGCGCGGTGCCGCGAACGGCGAAACCGACCTGTATTTCGGCGGCCGGGCCGAAGCGTTGCGCGTGGCGGGAAAACCCGACGAGATCGCCCGCGCGCTGGAGGACGCCGCCCCGGCGCCGGCCGACCCCACCCTGTCGCTGCTGGCGTGACGCGGGGATCTCATCCTCTCAAACGCGCGGGTAGTTGGCGGGGCGCTTCTCGAAGAAGGCGGTGATGCCCTCGGCGGCTTCGGCCCCATGCAGAGCCTCGACGAAGAAGTCGGCCTCGCGGTCGAGCTGGGCGTCGGGTTCGCCGAAACCGGCCTCGATCAGCCGCTTGGCACGGCCGATGGCCAGCGTCGGGCCGTCCGCCAGCCGCGCCGCCCAGGCCGTCGCCTCGGCCAACGCGAGTCCCGGCGCCACCACCCGGTTGACGATGGCGAGCTGCGCCAGCCGCGCCGCGCCGATCCGCCCGCCCTCGAACATGATCTCGGCGGCGAGCTGCGGCGTCGCCGCGCGCGCCAGGAAGGCCGAGGCCCCGCCGTCCGGGTTGAGCCCGACCTTGACGTAGGCCAGCGTGAAGGTCGCGTCATCGGCCGCGACGATCAGGTCGCAGCCGAGCGCGATGGAGAAGCCCGCCCCGGCCGCCGCCCCCTCGACCGCGGCGATCACCGGCTTCGGGCAGGCGCGCATGGCGCGGACCCAGCCGTGGAACTGCTCCAGGTTCGCGCGGATGGCGCTCGGGTCGGTCTTGGCGTTGCCGAGCAGCGCGCCGAGGTTGCCGCCGGAACAGAAGGTGCCGTTGGCCCCGGCCAGCACCACCGCGCCGACCGCCGGATCGGCCGCCGCCTGGAGGAAGGCGTCGCGCGCGGCCGCCATCATCTCCGGCCCCAGCGCGTTCTTGGTGGCCGCGTCGTCCATCGTCAGCACCAGCACGCGCCCGTCGCGCGCGGCCGTCAACCGTCCTGTCGTCAACCGTCCTGTCGTCAAGCGTTCACTCGTCGGCTGTCCCATCATCTCTCCATCCCCTCCCGGTTCTCGCTGCCCGGTCTGTATTTGAACATGCCCTCGGACGTCGCCAGCAGGGCGCCCGTCTCGCGGTGGCGGATTTCCGCCGCCACCCCGACGATCTTGCGTCCGCCGCCGCGCAGACGTGCGGTGGCGACCAGCGTACCGTTCCGTGACTGCCCGAGGAAGCTCGTGGCGAGCGACAGCGTCACGACCCGTCTCACCCGCCCTTCATGGGGACAGAATGTTGCGGCGAATCCGGAAACCGTGTCCAAAAGCGACGTCAGCACCCCGCCATGCACCACGCCGGCCCGGTTGAGGTGCCGGTCGTCCACCGGCAACTCCATCTCGGCGCTTCCCTCTTCCCAGCGACTCAGACGGTAGCCGAGAAGCTCCTGGTAGCCGGACGGGGATTCGCCTTTCAGCAGGTCGGTCATGCGCGGGGGTTCCTCATGGCGGGATGGTGCTTGCGTTGCGCGAAGTAAAGCGCGGGCGCGCCGCCGCGGTCCACGATCTTCGGCGACCCTGCCCCGCGTCAGGATGGGCTTGCCAGACGGCCGGCGGCGATTAACCTTCTGCGCAAATCAACGGAGGGTTTGGGATGATCGACCTCTATTTCTGGCCGACGCCGAACGGCCACAAGATCACCATGTTCCTTGAGGAAGCCGGGCTG
Source organism: Azospirillum agricola (assembly GCF_017876095.1). Lineage (GTDB taxonomy): Bacteria > Pseudomonadota > Alphaproteobacteria > Azospirillales > Azospirillaceae > Azospirillum > Azospirillum agricola. Next base: position 182,264 of record NZ_JAGINM010000012.1, on the reverse strand, counting down.
GACTACAGCCTGAAGCCGGTGAACATCGGCGCCGGCGACCAGTTCAAGCCGGAGTTCCTCGCCTTCTCCCCCAACAACCGCATGCCGGCGATCATCGACCAGGCGCCGGCCGACGGCGGCGAGCCGGTCACGGTGTTCGAATCGGGAGCCATCCTGCTCTATCTCGCCGAGAAGACCGGCAAATTCCTTCCGGCCGATCTGCGGGGCCGCAAGACGGTGACGGAGTGGCTGTTCTGGCAGGTCGGCGGCCTCGGGCCCATGGCCGGGCAGAACCATCATTTCGTCCAGTACGCGCCGGAGCGCATTCCCTACGCCATGGAGCGCTACGTCAAGGAGACCGGCCGTCTCTACGGCGTGATGGACAAGCGGCTGGCCGGGAACGCGTTCCTCGGCGGCGCCGACTACTCCATCGCCGACATGGCCGCCTACCCGTGGGTCGTGCCGCACGAGCGCCAGCAGCAGAACCTCGACGACTTCCCGAACCTGAAGCGCTGGTTTGCCGCCATCCAGGAGCGTCCGGCGACGGTCCGCGCCTATGAGAAGGGCTCGGCCGTCAACGCCGCCAAGACGCCGACCGTGAACGACGAGAGCCGCAAGATCCTCTTCGGCCAATCGGCCGATACGATCAAGCGCTGACCCCCGGCAAAAAGGGGCGCGGACGGCCTCCAAGCGGAGCACCCTCTGCGTCCCCGAAACCCCGATGGAGAACCCCGCCGGGACGGATACCCGGATGGGGCCGGATGGTGTTCTCTCCAGTATGGATTCGTCCCTGCTGGAGACGCCGAGCCGATGACCTTCAGGCCCACGACCGACACCGACGGAGCCATCGACATCGATCTGCTCCCGCTCGACCGCACCGACGGTCTGGCGGGGATGTGGACCGATCTGGAATCGCGGTCGGACGGTTCCTTCTTCCTGTCCTGGCTGTGGATCGGCCATTGGCTCGCCCTGCTTCCGCCCGGCGTCCACCCGCATCTGCTGGTCGCGCGCCTCCATGGCGAGGTGGTCGGGCTGGCGGTGCTGTGTCCGCGGGTGCAGTGGCGGCTCGGGCTGCTGCGCACCCGCTGCTGGATGCTGCACGAGACGGGTGACCGGGTCTTCGACCGGCTGTTCGTCGAGTACAACGGCATCCTCGCCGACCGCCGCCATGCCGACTCCGTGACCTCGGCCTGCCTGCGCTGGCTCGGCTCCCGGCTGACCCGCTCCGACGAGCTGGTGCTCGCCGGCCTGACCGACAAGGCCGAGATCGCCGCCCGCCGCGCCGCCGCCCAGACCGGCCACGCGGTGCAGGTGCGGCTGGCCGACACGACGCAATGGGTCGATTTCGACCGGATCCGCGCCGCAGGAGGCGGGGGCGGCGGCTACCGCGCCGGGCTGGGCAGGAACACGCGTTCCGCCGTCAACCGCACCGAGCGGCTCTACCAGGAGCGCGGCGGCCTCGACTACCGCGTCGCCGCCACGGTGGAGGAGGCGCTGGAGGATTTCGCCGCGCTGGAGCTGCTGCACCAGGCGAGCTGGCAGGCGCGCGGCGAGGTGGGGGCCTTCGCCAACCCGGCCTTCCGCCCCTTCCATGAGCGGCTGATCGCCGACGGGGTGCCGAAGGGCGCCATCCGGCTCTGCCGCATCAGCGCGGGCGGCGAGCCCATCGGCTACCTCTACAACATGGTCCACCGCAACCGGGTGATGAACTACCAGGGCGGCTTCGCCTTCGAGAAGGACAACCGACTGAAGCCCGGCCTCCTGAGCCATGTGCTGGCCATCGAGGACAGCCTTCGGCGCGGCGAGGACTGCTACGACTTCATGTCCACGCCGGCCGGGCACAAGCCGCTGCTCGCCAACGCCGAACAGCCGATGAACTGGCTGGCGCTGGGGCCGGACCGGCTGAGCCGGCGCCTCGACGCCCAGTGGCGGCAGGCGCGCGGCGCGCTGGCCGAGACGGTCAAACGGTCCATGCGGGGCTGGTTCGCTCCCGCCAAGGGGTCCTGAGGGGAGGAAACGACGATGACGAGCCTGCGCAAGAACGCTCCGCTGGCCTGCGTGCTGGGCGACATGGATCTGGTCCGCCCGCTCGGGCTGGCCGGCATCCGCTGCGCCGTGGTGGGGCCGCCCGGCTCCCCCGCCGCCTACTCCCGCTTCACCGAGACGCTGCTGCCCTGGACCGCCGGGTCCGGCGGCGACGAGGCGCTGGTCGACGCGCTGCTGCGCTTCGGCGCCGCCCAGCGCGAGCGCCCGGTGCTCCACATCGAGGAGGACGCCCATCTGCTGATGGTGTCGCGCCACCGCGACCGTCTGGCCCGTGCCTTCCGCTTCGCCCTGGCCGACGCCGAACTGGTGGAGACGCTGGTCGACAAGGCCCGGTTCCAGGCGCTGGCGGAGCGTCTCGGCCTGCCGGTGCCGCGCACCCGGCGTCTGCACCCCGCAGCCGGATCGGAGGCGCCCGACCTCGACCTGCGCTACCCGCTGATCGTCAAGCCGCTGACCCGCCGGCCGCCCTGGGATTCCATCGAGGGGCTGGGCAAGGCCATCCGCATCGAGAACCCGGCCGAGCTGCGCGCCCTGTGGCCGCGCCTGATCCCGGTCGGCATCGACCTGCTGGCGCAGGAACTGATCCCCGGCCCGGAAACCGGCATCGAGAGCTACCACGTCTACATCGACGCGCGGGGCTCCGTCGCCGGCGAGTTCACCGGCCGCAAGATCCGCACCTACCCGGCCGAGTACGGCCACAGCACCGCCCTGACCATCACCGACAGCCGGGGCGAGGGCGCCGACGTGGCGGCGCTCGGCCGCAGCCTGAGCGAACGGATGGGGCTGCGCGGCCTCGCCAAGTTCGACTTCAAGCGCGCGCCCGACGGCGGCCTGCATCTGCTGGAGGTCAACCCGCGCAGCACCCTGTGGCACCATCTGGGCGCGGTGGCCGGCGTCAACCTGCCGGCGATCGTCCAGGCCGACCTCACCGGCGCCCCCCGCCCCGCCCCGGCGATCGCCCGCCCCGGCGCCTGCTGGTGCCACATCAGCAAGGACCGCAAGGCGGCGCGCGAGGCCGGCATTCCGACGGCCCAATGGCTCGCCTGGGTCGCCCGCTGCGAGGCGAAGGCCATCGCGCTCGACGATCCCATGCCCTTCCTGCGCCCGAAACTGGCCCGGCTGCTGCCGGCCGGAACCGGCACCGCGCGGGCCCACCGGTCTGGCGACGCCGTGAGGACCGCAAGGCCATGAGGATCGCGCTGATCTCCGATCTCCACGCCAACGCCGAGGCGCTGGGCGCGGTGCTCGACCGCATCGCGGCGGAAGGGGTGGACCGCATCGTCTGCCTGGGCGACATCGTCGGCTACAACACCGACGTCACCGCCTGCGTCGCCCTGCTGCAGCGGGCCGGTGTCCTCTGCGTCGCCGGCAACCATGACCGGGCGGCGGTCGGCGCCATCGGGACCGAGGGCTTCAGCGGGCCGGCGAGCCGCGCCATCGCCTGGACCCGGCAAAAGCTGGACGCGGACAGCCGGGCCTTCCTGTCCGGCCTGCCGCTGAAGGCCGCCGTGGACGACGCGCTCGTCCTCGTCCATGGCGCCCTGCATCCGGAGCGGGGCTGCGAACTGGTTCGGCTTGACAGCGACGGCAAGCGGGCCCTGAGCTTCGACGCGCTGGCCGCCCATCCGTCGGGCGCCCGTGTCTGCGCCTTCGGCCACACCCACCGGGAGGGCGTCTGGGAGCGTCACGGCGGCGTCATCCGGCAACTGGAGGGGAACATGGTCACGTTGCGGCCGGATGCCCTCTATCTGCTCAACCCCGGCACCGTCGGCGAGCCGCGCGGCGCCGACAGCCGGGCGAGCTTCGCCATCCTCGACACCGGCCGTGGCCGCGTCGCCTTCCACCGCGTCGCCTACGACCGCCGGGCGGCACTGGCGAAGACCCGGCGGGCCGGACTGGCCCCCCGCTTCGCCGGGGTTCCGGCGCCGCTGCGCATGCGCCTGATCGGGCTTTTGCAGGCCCTTGGCGTCTACGAATGGCTGAAACGCGCCCTTCCCCGCCGGGCATCGTCCATATGACAATCCCGTAACGCGGCTTTGCTTCAACAGCGGCCCGCAAACGCGCATAATCGGCATGTTTCGCTGGTCGGCAGCGCGTGAAGGGAAGTCGGGATGGGGTCGGGCAAAGGAATCGTTCGGCTTGCGTGCCTGACCCTTGCGCTGACCGCCGCCGCCCTGTTGGTCCTGCCGGCAGGTGGCGCGCGGGCCGAGCCCCACCGTTTCACCATCCTTTATGTCCAGGGCACGACCGATCTCGAGGACAGCCAGGGGCGCGGCGGGATGGCCCGGCTGGCGGCGCTGATCCGCCGGGAAAGGGCCGAGCGCGGCACCCTGCTGGTCCTGCATGGCGGGCAGTCGCTGTCGCCGTCGGTTCTCGCCTTCTACGACCAGGGCGCCCACATCATCGATCTGCTGAACGGCATGGGCATCGACGCGATGGCCGCCCTCAACCGTGAGTTCCATCACGGCGACGACCGCCTGATGACCCGCGCCTTCGAGGCGGGCTTTCCGCTGATCACCAGCAACGCGGTCGACCGCTCGACCGGCGGGCCGCTCGACGGGCTTGAGGAGTCCGTGGTCCTGAAGGCCGGTCCCTATCGGGTCGGCGTGCTGGCGGCGACGCCGACGCTGACCCGGGAGACCGCGCGGGCGCCGCGCACCGAATTCCGCGACCCGGTGGCGGCCCTCACCGACAAGACCAGGGCGATGCGCGCGGCGGGGGTCGATCTGGTGGTGGCGATGACCGGCAGCGCCGGCGACACCCACCGCACCGTGCTGGCGGCCCGGCCGACCGACATCCTGCTCTACCAGGATCGCGGCCGCAGCTTCGGCGTCGAGTATGACGGGCGCTTCCTGTCCGCCACCGTCGCCCCGCAAGCGGCCTGGGCGCTGGCGCTGGACGTCACCATCGACCGCCAGCCGGATTCGCGTGTCGTCTGGTCGGCGGAGGCGCGGCTTCTCGACAGCGCCACGGTCGCGCCCGACCCGGACACGGAAACCCGCGCGAAGGCCTACGCGGCCCGCCTCGACGCGATGCTGAGCATGGAGGTGGGGACGCTCGACGGCGCCATGGACACCCGGCGCGAGGCGGTGCGCGGCGGCGAGAACGCCTTCGCCAACGCCGTGGTCGATACGCTGCGCACGGCCCTGGACGCCGACGTCGGACTGATCACCGGCGGCGGCATCCGCGGCGACCGGCAATACGCCAACGGCGCCCGTCTGACCCGGCGCGACATCTATTCCGAGCTGCCCTACCACGACGTCGGCGTCGTCCTCGACCTCACCGGGCAGCAGCTTTGGGACGCGGTCGAAAGCGGGGTGTCGGCGGTCGAGCAGGTGCAGGGGCGCTTTCCCCATCTGTCGAACGCCCGCGCCGTGATCGACCTGACCAAGCCGCCCGGCCAGCGGTTGCAGGAGCTCAGCGTCGGCGACCGCCCGCTCGACCGCAAGGCGCGCTACCGGCTGGCGACCAGCAGCTTCCTGGCCAATGGCGGCGACGGCTACGCGGCGCTCGGCACGGCGCCCCGCCTGGTCGAGGATCGCGACAGCGACTTCGTCTCCACCCAACTCATCGGCCACATCGCCCGCACCGGGACTTTCGCCCCCCGCCTCGACGGGCGGATGACGGTGAGGCGGTAGCGGCTCATGACCCTCACCGTCCAGGACCGGGGGCCGGCCCAGACATCGACGGGGCCGGCGCCAGACCGCTCCGCACCGTCCGACCATGCCGCGCCGACGGACCGGCCGCCGCCGCGCCGCCGGCGGCGGATCGGCATCGCCCTGCGGATCACGCTGGGGTTGTCGGTGATGGCGATGCTGGTCCTGCTGATCGGCGGCGTGTCGATGTCGTCCTTCAGGCTGTTCCGGACGGAGGTGTCGGCGCTGTCCACCAACACGCTGCCGGAGGTCATCACCAGCGCCGAACTGCACGGTTCGCTGCAAAAGCTGGTGGCGCAGCTTCCCCTGCTGGCCGGCGCCGGCTCGACGCCGCAGCGCCGCTCGATCTACGACGGCCTCGTCGCCGAACTGGACTCGATGCAGCTTCTGGTCGCCCGCATGCGCGCCCTGCTGGCCGGGGAGGCCGCCGGCGAGGGGAAGGCCGGGCAGGAGCCCGCCGGGGAGGAAAACATCCGGCTGCTGGAGCAGATCCGCTCGACGCTGCTGATTCTGGCCGCGACGGTCGCCGACCTCAACGCCGAGGTCGCCCGGCAGATCGACGGCGCCGAACGGCAGGCCGAGGCGGCGCGCGGGCTCGGCCGCCTGTCCGGCGCGCTGGAGGGTTTGCCGGGGGCGGAGGCCGGCCCCTGGGCCGCCCGTGTCGGCGCCCTGATGGCGCGGGCCGCCGGCTCGATCCAGCTCGACCATCTCAGCCGGCTGAAGGGCGAGCAGCGCGCAGCCGAGCGCACGCTGAGCGAGCTGGGACGGATCGCCGCCGTCACCCCCGGCATCGCCGGGGCGGCGATGTCGAGCATGCAGGAGGAACTGTTCTCCCTGCTGGTGGCGCCCGGCGGGCTGTTCGAGAGCGCGGTCGAGCGGTTGCAGGCGCGCAACCGCGCCCAGTCCCTGACCGCCCAGTCCCGCGTGCTGGTCGAGACGGTCGACCGCTCGACCCGTGCGCTGTTCGATTCCATCCGCACGCAATCCTCCGACCGCACCGACGCGCTGGCCTTGCTGATCGCCGAGCGGACGCAGGCGGTGATGGCGCTGGCCGGCGCGTCGGTCCTGCTGGTGGTGATGGTCTATTTCGTTTTCCGCCGCTTCCTGTCGTCGCGTCTGGTCGGGTTGAACCGGGCGGTGGTGGCGCGGCTGTCGGGCGGCGGCCCGGAGGTTGCCGTTCCGGTCGACGGCGACGACGAGATCACCGACATCGGTGCCTCCATCCGCTACTTCATCGACGAGATCGACCGGCGGCAGCGCGACCTCGCCGACAACGAGAAGCGGTTCCGCGATCTCGTCGAGGGATCGATCCAGGGGACCATCATCCACCGCGATTTCCGCGCGCTCTACGCCAACGATTCCTTTGCCGCCATGTTCGGGGTGGCGGTGGCCGACGTCATGGCCCTGCCCTCGCTGCTCGCGCTGGTTCCGGCCGAGGAGCGGCAGGCGCTGCTCGACAATTCCGAGCATCTGCTGAGCACCGGCCAGCCGACCGGCCGGCGGCGCATCCGCGCCCGGCGCCCCGACGGCGGCGGGCTGTGGGTCGAGCTGACCGGCCGCCGGGTCGATTGGATGGACGGCCCGGCGATCCAGGCGGTCGTGGTGGACGTGACGCGCGAGGTCGAGGCCGAGCACGCCCTGCGCCAGTCGCGCGACGACGCCGAACGCGCGCTCGACGCCCTGAAGGCGACCCAGGCGAGCCTGATCCAGGCCGAGAAGATGGCCTCGCTCGGCCAGCTCGTCGCCGGGGTGGCGCACGAGGTCAACACCCCCATCGGCATCACCATCACCGGAGCCTCGCAGCTCCAGACGCTGATCGAGGATCTGGGGCGGCAACACAGCGCGAACACGCTGAAGAAGTCGGACTTCCAACGCTTCCTCGGCGACGGTTCGGAGATGGCCGCCCTGATCCTGGCCAACAGCACGCGCGCCGCCAACCTGGTGCAGAGCTTCAAGCTGGTCGCCGTCGACCAGTCGAGCGACGAGCGCCGGGTCTTCCTGCTGAGGGATTACATCGAGGAGCTGCTGCGCAGCCTGCACCCGACCTACAAGACGCGCACCGCGCTGACCATCGCCTTGGAGTGCCCGGCGGACATCGAGATCGACGGCTATCCGGGCGCCCTGTCGCAGATCCTGACCAACCTGATCATGAACGCGCTGGTCCACGCGCTGGATCCCGACCGGCCGGGCCGGATCGACATCACCGCCCGCGCGCTCGACGGGGAGGTGGTGGAGCTGTCGGTCGCCGACGACGGGCACGGCATCCCGGCCGACGTGCTGCCGAAGATCTTCGACCCCTTCTTCACCACCCGCCGGGGCAGCGGGGGCAGCGGGCTCGGGCTGCACATCGTCTACAACCTCGTCACCGGGCGCCTGCACGGCTCCATCGCGGTGACGAGCGTGGCGGGCGGGGGGGCCGCCTTCACCCTGCGTTTCCCGCGCGTGACGGCGCCCGCGTGAGGAACCGTCAGCGGCTGCCTGTTCAGCGGATGGCGCCCTCGAACCAGTGCCGGCCCTGGCGGTCCTCGATCTCGATCACCCAGACGTCGGGGTCGTAGCGGGTCTGGCGGGCGATGTAGGCATCGGCGTCGGCCTCCGTCACCGGGTCGGGGCCGGTTCCGCGCGACCAGAACAGCTTTTCCCCGTCCCGCGCCTGGACCAGCACGGTGAAGGTCCGGTCGAGCCGGTTCAATTTCAGGATCACCGTGCCGCGGCTGGGGTCGCCCTTGCGCACGACCATCATCGGCACGCCCTGCGCGTCGGCGCTGCGGATGTGGGCCATGACCCAGAGATGCGTCGGCAACCGGTCGTCCATGCTCGTCCATCCACCTGCGGCAAAGGGCTCTCGCCTAACCGGCGGCGGCCGGTGTAGAGATGAGGGCATGGCCACACTCCTGGACGCTCTGGACGCCGCCGTCAACCACCACATGGCCGGACGCGCCGATGCGGCCGAACCGCTGTACCGGCGGATCCTGGGAACCGACCCGGCGCAGCCCGACGCGCTGCATCTTCTGGGCGTGCTGCACGCCCAGCGTGGAAGTTCGGTCCAGGCGGTCACCCTCATCGGCCGCTCGGCGCGGGTCCGGCCGGCGGCGGCGCAGCCATGGGCGCATCTGGGCGCGGCCCTTCGGGCAGCCGGACGACCGGACGATGCCGAGGCGGCGCTTCGCCGCGCCCTGGCGCTCCAGCCCGCTTCGGCCGACGCGCTGGAGGCGCTGGGAGCGCTCCTGCACGATCGGGCGGGCTATGCGCCGGCGCGGCTCTGGCTGGCGCGGGCCTTGGCGGCGCGCCCCGGCCATGCGGAAACCCTGCTCAATCTCGGCACCGTCCTGCGCGACCTGCGCCGCTTCGCCGAGGCGGAAGCCTGCTTCGACGCCGTGCTGGCCCGGCAGCCGTCCCATGGCGCCGCGCATCTGGCGCGGGCGGTCGGGCGGCTGGTGCGGGGCGATCTGCGGGCCGGCTGGGAGGGGTTCGAGCATCGCTGGCGCCGTTTCGCCACCCCGCCCTGGGCGGGCGAGCCGCTGAACGGCGCCACCATCCTGCTGCACATGGAGCAGGGCTTCGGCGACGCCATCCAGTTCGCGCGCTACGCCCCGCTGGTGGCGCGGGCCGGCGGGCGGGTGGTGTTGGAAACCCACGAGGCGCTGCACCGCCTCTTCGCCAGCCTCGGCCCGTCGGTGGAGCTGTGGCCGCGCGGACCGGAGCCGCCGCCGCATGACCTTCACTGCCCGCTGATGAGCCTGCCGCGCGCCTTCGGCACCGATCTGGAGCGCATCCCCGCCAGCGTGCCCTACCTCGCGCCGGAGCCCGCCGACGTCGTCCGCTGGCAGGGCCGGCTGGACAGCGGGCGGGAGGGGGAACTGCGGGTCGGCCTGGTCTGGGCCGGCAACCCGCGCCATCGCAACGACCGCAACCGCTCGCTGCCCGTCGAGGCCCTGCGCCCGTTGCTGGCGGTGCCGGGGGTGCGTTTCCTCAGCTTGCAGACCGGCGACGCGCGCGCCGCCCTGGCCCGTCTGCCGGGGGACGGCGTCGAGGATCCGATCGACGGCGTGCGGGACTTCGCCGACACCGCCGCCCTGCTCGCCAACCTCGATCTGCTGATCGCGGTGGACACCTCGGCCGCGCATCTGGCCGGGGCCATGGGGTTGCCGGTCTGGCTGCTGCTGCCCTTCGCTCCCGACTGGCGCTGGCTGCTCGACCGCGGCGACAGCCCCTGGTACCCGTCGCTGCGGCTGTTCCGCCAGCCGCGCCCCGGCGACTGGGCGACGGTGCTGGGAACGGTCGCCGCCGTGCTGAAGGCGCAGGCCGCGGCCGCCCAGGCCCGTCTCAAGGCCCGCCCCAAGGCCCAGCGGACCCACGGGCCGGCGGGCGGCACGCCATGACCGACGGCGCCTCCCTTCTGAACCGGGGACTGACGGCGCATCAGGCGGGCGACCTGCCGGGCGCGCTGGCGCTCTATCGGCAGGTGCTGGCCCAGGACCGCGCCAACGCCGACGCCATCCATCTCATCGGCGTCATCGCCTACCAGACCGGCGACCCGCTGACGGCGATCAACGTCATCGGCCGCGCCATCGCCATCGACGACCGCAACCCGGCCTATCACAGCAACCTCGGCGAAGCCCTGCGCGTCACCGGCGCCCTCGACCAGGCGGCGGCCAGCCACGCCCGTGCCATCGACCTCGACCCCGGCTTCATCGACGCCCACCGCAATCTCGGGGTGGTCGAGCTGGCGCGCGGAAACGCCCAGGCGGCGGCGGACAGCTTCCAGCGCGCGCTGGCCCGCGACGCGGCGTCGGCGCCGTCCTGGCATGGGCTCGGGCTGGCTCTCGAGGCTCTGGGGCGGGCGTCGGAGGCGGTGGAGGCGTTCGCCGCCTGCCTGCGCCACGATCCCGGCCACGCCGATGCGCGGCAGCGCCACGACGCGCTGTCCGCCACCGTGGCGACGGAAAACCCGGAGGTTTCCCCCACGGCGCCCCCGGCGGCGCCCCCGGCGGACTGGCAGGACCTGCTGCTCGCGGATGTGCGGGCGCAGTGCCGCAACCCGGGCGGGCCGGAGCGGCTGGCGGTGATCGAGCAGCTCTGCGACACGTTGCTGAACGGCCAGCCCGCCCTGCCCCGGCGCCTGCTCGACGCGCTCGAGGAGGACCCGCCGTGCGGCGACCCGATCCTCGACGCCTCGGTGCAGTTCCGGCTCAGCGGCGACCTCTATCACTATGAACGGCTGATCCACACCGTGATCGGCAACGGCGCCGACTGGCCGCTGGACGTTGCCCAGGCCGTCTATTGGTCGATCAGCCGGCAGATCTTTCTCGGCCGCCCGCTCGGAACCCGGCTCGCGGTCTTCACGGCGGGCGACCTGCCGCGCTTCTACCGCTGGATCCTGCGGGAGGTGAAGCGCCGCTTCGCGGTGGCGCCCAAGCCCTTCACGGTCCGGGCGGGGGAGCCTCGCCGCATCGCCATCGTGACCAACCAGTTCACCCGGCCGATGCACCAGCCGTCGCGCGACGCCTTCGACTACGCCCGCCGGCTTCAGGACGCTTTCGGCTGCGCGGTGCTGCTGGTGAACGGCAACCTGCTGCCCAGCGCCGTGCTGACCGCCTTCGTCCCGCCTTTCCAGGCGGTGGTGACGCCCGGCCTTGCCGGCCCGGTCACGGTGAGCGAGGACGGCGCCACCGTCCGGACCTGGTCGTCGGTCGAGCGCAGCCTCTCGGAGGCGAAGATCCGCGGCCTTGTCGAGACCATCGAGGGCTTCGATCCCGATCTGGTCGTCTCCTTCGGCGGATCGGTCCTCGCCGCCGACCTGTTCGCCGGAGTGCGGCCGACCATCTGCATCCCGACGACCAGCGGGCTGACCTGCTCGATGGCCGACATCCTGCTGAGTTTCGACGACGGTGATCCCACCGTCGGTCTGCCGGAGGAATACCGCGCGTCCTTCGCCGAGCGTCTCCGTCCCTTCCGCTTCGGCTACTCCGCCCCGCCGGAGGCTCCGGGCGCCCGCCGCGCCGCCTTCGGCCTGCCCGACGACGCCTTCGTCTTCACGGTGGTGGGAGGGCGGCTGGACGAGGAGGTGACGTCCGCCTTCATCGAGCGGCTCGACGCCCTGCTCGACCTCTGCCCGAACGCGCTGGTCGCCTTCGCCGGGCCGGTGGCGACCCTGCCCGGCCGGCTCGCCTCCGCACGCAACGCCGGGCGCCTGCGCAGCCTGGGCTTCGTGCCGGAGATCCGCGCGCTCTACCATGTCGCCGACGCCTATCTGAACCCGCCCCGCCAGGGTGGCGGCGGCAGCGCCGCCTATGCCCTGGCCGACGGCCTGCCTGTGGTCACGCTGAACCAGGGCGACGTGGCGGCGGTGGTCGGCCCGTCGCGCGCCGCCAGCCAATGGGACGCCTTCACCGAGCGGGCGCGGCGTCTGGCCCACGACCCCGCCTTCCGCCGGGACGAGTCCGAGGAGGCACGCCGCCTGTTCGCCGGCATCGATGCCCGTCACGCCGCCGTCGAACGGCTTCTGGCCTACGGCCGCGCGCTGATGGAGCGTTTCGCCGCGCGCTGACCCGTCCGATGGCGAAGGGACGGCGGGGGCCGTCCGCGGAAGGACGGGAGCTTTCTTCCCCTTTTCGCGCGGCGGTCACTAGGCGAAACTTTCCCAGCGCCCGGCAATTTCCGGCACCGTTCCTGCCGTTCCGTCAAAAACCCTCGGAAAACAAGGCCCTGCCGCTCTTCCGAAAGTTGGCATTCTCCTTGCTTGATAGGGCGTCAACACGCTCGCCCTTTCTTTCGGAGACCACCGGCCATGAGCATCTTCGGTTCGATGACAACCGCCGTTCTCGGCCTGAATGCCCAGTCGAAGGCTCTTGGCCACATCTCGGACAACATCGCCAACTCCTCGACCATCGGCTACAAGCGGGTGGATTCGGCCTTCGAGACGCTGGTTCTCCAATCGAACGCGCGGATCCACGCGCCGGGCGGCGTGTCGGCGCAGCCGGTCTTCATGAACAACATCCAGGGCAACCTGACCCAGGTTCAGAGCCCGACCAACATCGCCATCCAGGGGCAGGGCTTCTTCAGCGTCTCCAAACTGAACACCCAGGGCTCCAACACGCTGGTGCAGACGCAGACCGGGACGGTCAACTCGTCGTCGGCCTACTACACCCGCGCCGGCGACTTCGAGCTGGACAAGAACCGCTATCTGGTCAACAGCGCCGGCTACGCGCTGAACGGCTGGGTCGCCGACCCGGTGACCGGCCAGTTGCAGAAGGATCAGGTGCAGCCGATCCAGGTGAACTCGCTGATCGACAAGCCGGTGGCGACCAACGGCATCGATCTGTCGGCCAACCTGCCGGCGACCCCGGCCAAGGGCCAGAAGATCCCCGATTCCAGCATCCAGATCTTCGACACCCAGGGCAACCCGCGCACCGTCAACTTCCAGTGGCGCCAGCAGGCCGGCGGCGACTGGCGGCTGACGCTGGACGCGCCCGGCTCCAACACCAAGCCGGTCGACGGCAGCTTCGCCGGCTACCCGGCCACCGCGACCTTCGGCCAGAACACCGCCGGCGTGACCGCGATCGCCCAGGTCAACGCGGTGGTGATCACCGGCCAGAACACGAACGGCCAGGACAACCTGCGCATCGGCGACATCTACACCGTCTCGGTGGACGGCACCAACTACAGCCTGAAGATCACCGCCGACAACATCGCGTCGGTCCGCACCTATTCGGGCCTCGCCGGCGCGCTGGCGAACCAGATCAACTCGGCCTCCCCCGCCGCGCCGGTGCTGGCGACGGTGACGAACAACGTCATCCACGTCACCGCCCGCAACGCCGGCACGCCGTTCAAGATCTCCCAGAGCGTCCAGGGCTCGACCCCGACCTCCAACACGATCACCGGCCCGACCACCACCAACCCGACCTCGGTCGCCGGCCAGATCGACCGCTTCACCTTCCCGCAGTCGCAGATCGACGTCGGCGACGTCTACCGGATCAACGTCAACGGCACGGTCGTGGCGGTGACGGTGACCGCCCAGACCTACTCGACCTACGCCAACGCGACCGGCGTGGTGCAGGAGCTGGCCAACCGCATCAACGCCGCCTCCGCCTCTCTCGGCAACGTGACCGCCACCGCGACCGGCGGCGTGCTGAGCATCCAGGCGAACGTCGCCGGCGGAACCGTCGGCACCTCCAGCGGCGTGACGAACTCCAGCTCGGCGGCGAACACGCTGACCGGCGTCTTCTCCACCGCCAACGTGGCGGGCGTCCGGCAGAGCCGCACGGTGACCCTGACGGGCACGCCGGGCGACGTCGGCACGCTCTACTCGCTGAGCGTCAACGGCACGCCGGTGACCTACAGCACCACCGGCGAGGAGATGACCATGGAGGACATCACCGCCGCGCTGGCCAACAAGATCAACTCCAACACCTCGCTTCCGGTCACCGCCACCGCACAGGGCGGCGTCATCACCATCACCGCCAAGACGGCGGACGGAACGACGGCCAACCAGTTCACCCTGGAGCAGACCTGCGTCGCCGGCCAGACGCCGGCACACATCGGCCTGACCTTCGGCAAGACGCCGGAGACGGTGGGCACGCTGACCAACATATCGACGGCCCTGGTCGGCACCGGCACGGCGGTGAGCGCCGCGACCCAGGCGGCCGGCGCCGACGCCAACATCACCTTCACGGTGGATTACGGCTTCGGCCCGCAGCAGATCACGCTGAACATGGGCAAGTACCAGAAGCCCGGCGGTCTTACCCAGTACGCCGGCGAGCAGATGAACGTCACCCAGCTCATCCAGAACGGCGCGCCGAGAGGCCAGTTCAAGGACGTGGTTTTCGGCGACGACGGCAACGTGCTGGTCAACTACGACAACGGTCGCTCGAAGGTGATCGCGAAGGTGCCGATCATCACCTTCAACAACCCCAACGCGCTGCAACGCGAATCCGGCGGCGTCTTCCTGGAGAGCGAGGAGGCGGGCAAGCCCAACTTCAACGATCCGGAGACCAACGGGGCCGGCGCCGTGATCGCCAACAGCGTCGAGGGCTCGAACGTCGACATCGCCGACGAGTTCACCAAGCTCATCGTCACCCAGCGGACCTACTCCGCCAACACCAAGATCGTCACGACCTCCGACGAGATGCTCCAGGAAGTCCTCGGGCTGAAGCGCTGACGCGCCACCCTCGGCTTTGAGCTGACGGGGCGGCCACGCCGCCGCCCCGCCCCTCCCGTTCCGCGAAAGGTCCACGGCCATGTCCTCCCTCTTCAGCGCCTTGAACAGTGCGACCGCCGGTCTGCGCACCGTCCAGGCCAACGTGAAGTTGGTTTCGGACAACATCGCCCGTGCCGACGACCCCACCCGCACGCGCCACACCGTCCAGCAGACGGTCGACGGCAGCGGCCAGATCATCAACACCCAGTACCGGCGCGAGGTCGACCAGGCGCTGAAGGCCCAGGTCGAGGAACTGAACTCGCGCTCCGGCGGCTCGGCGGTGCAGGCGACCTACATGCAGCAGCTGGGCGACCTGCTGCGCACCACCAACGGCACGCCGCTGATCAACGAGTACGCCGCCAAGTTCCAGTCCGCCTGGAGCACGCTGGCGACAACGCCGGAGGACGAGACGGCGCAGTATCAGCTGGTCCAGGCCGCCGACAACTTCGCGCGCGAGATCCGCCGCGTGTCGGAGGGCGTGGAGCAGCTCGACCGCAACATGAAGACCGACATGGACGATTCACTGACCAGGGTGAACGGTCTTCTCAAGGACATCAACCAGATCAACAACGACATCGTGTCGTTGAAGAGCCAGGGTGCGGCCGCCAACGAGGTCGCCGACAAGCGCGACGGCCTGATCCGCGAGCTGAGCGGCTACATGAACATCCGGACCGTCGAGCGCCCGGACGGCCGCATCGCCATCTTCACGCCGTCGGGCCTCGGGCTGGTCGATGCCGAACCGGCAAAACTTTCCTTCGACGGCGGCAATATCAACCTACAGGTCGGCAATCAAATCACCTCGATCAACGGCCATCTGAGCGACGGCAAGCTCGGCGCCCTGCTGAAGATGCGCCAGGACGGCTCGCTGACCGACCCGCCGACGGCGGCCAGCGGCGACCCGACGGCCGAGGTGATCCGCAAGCTGCGCTCGCAGCTCGACCAGTTCGCCCAGGCCTTCACGGGCGCCACCAAGCCCGGCGAGCCGACCAGCTTCCGGGACGCCTATGATTCCGCCATCTCCAAGGATGGCGAACAGGGCGAGCAGTTCTTCACCGGCGGCGACCGCTTCACCATCGCCGTGAACGCCAAGCTGTTGGAAAACACCGCGAAAGTGAAGGGCTCGGCGATCAACGACGTGGTCTCGGCGCTGAAGGCGCCGGGCCGCACCCTGACCGCCGACGGCCTCAAGATGACCGACGCGACCTACAGCCAGATGGTCAGCGGCATCACCGGCACCTGGATGGCGACGGCCAAGTCGGTCAACGACAAGCAGACCTCCGACAAGGAATCGGCGCAGCTGCTGACCGAGCGCTACCACTCCCGCACCGGCGTCAACATCGACGAGGAAATCGCGCAGCTTCAACAGCTTCAGACCTCCTACCAGGCTTCGGCACGGGTCATGCAAGTGGCCAATGCAATGTTTGACGCGCTGGAGGCGGTGATCCGATGAGCTCGATAACGGGAGTCAGCAGCTACGCATCGTATCTGAGCCTGGTGCGGAACCTGTCGAACGGCCAGAACAACGTCGACACGCTGTCGACCCAGATGACGACGGGCAAGAAGTCCATCGACCTCAACGCCTACGGCGCGGACACCCAGAAGCTTCTGGATCTGCGGGCCGAGATGGCGCGGCGCGACAACTACCTCCAGAACATCAACACCGCCAGCCCGCGCGTCGCCGCGACGGACAAGGTGCTGACCTCGCTGGAGAAGATCGCGACGGACTGGCAGGCCAGCAACCTGATGCCGTTCGAGCCCGGCCCGCCGAGCGTCACCTCCGCCTTCAACGCCAACCCCGACGCGATGAAGACGACGCTGAACGTCGACAAATCCTCGCTGACGGTCGGCGCCCGCTACACCGTCACCGCCATCCCCTCGCAGACGGGCGCCAACGGCACCTTCGACGTGACGGTGACGGACGGGCTGGGCGGCAAGACCACGCGCGCGATCAATCTCGGCACGACGCCGCCCAACGACGGCAAGGGCTACAACTTCACGATGTCCGGCGGTCCCGGCGACGGCGCCGTTCTGAACCTGACCTTCGACAGCCTGAAGGCGGCGTCGAGCAGCAACTTCACGGTTTCCTGGCCGCAAGCCGACCAGATGAAGGAGCGCGCCGAGGGCGCCATGCGCGACATCCAGGCGATGTTGAACCAGCGCTTCGGCGACCGCTTCCTGTTCTCCGGTTCGCGCTACGCCACCGAGCCCGTCACCGACCTGATGGCGACCAAGCAGACCAGCAAGATCACGCTGAACGGCGCCCTGGTGAACACCGACGATTATTACGAGGTGACGGTCAACGGCCAGAGCTTCGGCTACCAGATCCAGCCGGGCGACCCGAAGACGCTGACCTTCCTGGCGCAGACTCTCAGCACCCAGATGAACGCGGCCAGCCCGAAGCTGCCGATGACCGTGTCGACGGGCAACGGCATCATCACGCTGGTCGGCAACGATCCGGGGCAGAGCTTCACCGTGTCGTCGCGTGTCCAGAACGCCGCGACCGTGCAGAACTCCGCCACGCTGCCGACCACGCAGCAGACGGCGACGGCGACGCTGCCCCAGGTCGAGCGCTTCAGCTTCAACGGCGCCAACGTCGACATCGGCGACACCTTCGAATTCACGGTGACGGTGGGAGATCCGGACGATCCCTACAACCAGCGCTACTACACCAACCATCCGAACGAACCGAAGGATCTGCCGCCCTATCAGACCTACACGGTCAGCTACACGGTCAGCGACACCGACTACGACGCCGGCACCACCGACGTCGCCGCGGTGTCCGACAAGCTGCGCGCCCAGTTCGCCAACCTGAAGCCGCCGCCGCCCGTCACCATCGACGCGCTGGGCAGCGGCGCCGGCATCTCGCTGACCAGCAACACGATGGTCGATCCCAACCATCCCGACCGGATCCAGCAATTCTCGACCGCCGCCAAGGTGACGAACGGATCCATCGAGAACACCATCTCGGTGGCGACCCTGCCGCCCGAAGCCACGCCGATCACCGACATTCCCTACACCAACCCGCCCGACCTGCCCTTCTACGACGCCGAATATCTCACCAAGAAGCAGAATCCGGACGCCTACCGGAAGTCGCAGGTCAGCATCGACGACGGGCTGAACGTCACCTACGGGGTGAGCGCCGACGAGAAGGGCTTCCAGACCCTGGTGGAAGCCTTCCGTATGGCGCGCGTCGCGGCGACCAACCCCGGCAAATACACCGAGTACATCGGCAAGTCGCGCGAGCTGATGGCCCAGGCGACGGACGAACTGCGGTCGATCCACGCCAAGGTGGCGTCGGACCTCTCGACCATGGAGAGCACCAAGACCTCGCACACCGCGGCGAACGCCACCCTGACCGAGCGGATCGCCGGCATTGAGGGCGTCGATCCGACCGAGGTCGCGGCGCGCCTCGCCACCTCGATGAACACCCTCCAGGCGGCCTACACCGTGGCCGGGCAGACCAAGAAGCTCTCGCTGCTGAATTATCTGGCGTGAACCGGCGGACGCGCGGGAGCGGCGAGGCGCCGCCGCCGCGCATCGCCGTCACCGTCAGGTCGCGGAGCCCTGCGCCGCCAGGAAGGCGGCAAGGGGCGGCAGAACCAGCGTCCGCCCGTCGGCCGACCGCTCCGGCCCGGCTGCGCCCGGCGCGCGCGGCAAGGCCAGCGGGGTCAGTTCTCCCTTGCCCTTCAGCGGATGCTCGGCCGGCTGGCCGGTCAGGTTGAACACCGCCAGCAGCCGCTGGCCATCGACCGCCCGCTCGAAGGCGAGCACCCCGCCGCGTTCCTCGACCGCACCGACCGAGCCCGCCGACAGGGCCGGCTGGGTCCGGCGCAGGCGCAGCGCCGCGCGCCACACCGACAGAGGGCTGCCGGCCTCCCGCTCCTGCCGGTCGATCGCCAGCGGGGCGTGCGACGCCGCCAGCGGCAGCCAGGGCTCTCCGGCGCCGAAGCCGGCGTTGGGTTCGGCGGCCCTCCAGGGAATCGGGGTGCGGCTGCCGTCGCGCCCGGCGAAATCGGGCCAATAGGTGATGCCGAAGGGATCGCGCAGCTCATGCTGCTTCAGCACCGCGTTGGGCAGCGCCAGTTCCTCCCCCTGGTAGAGGCAGATGGTGCCGGGCAGCGCGGCCGTCAGCACGGCGAGCAGCGCGTTGAAGTCGCCCGCGTCGGCGCCCGGCGGCAGCCATCGGCTGGCGGCGCGCTCGACGTCGTGGTTCGACAGGCTCCAGCAGATCGCCTCGGGACGCGGGGTGCCGGTCAACGCCTGGGCGAAGCCCTTGGCGGTGAAGGGCTGCTTGGCGAGCGACAGGGTGTAGGCGGCGTCGAGCCCGCGCCCGGTGCAGTAGGCCGCCATGCGCTGACCGGCGCCGGGCTGGCTCGACAGCTCGCCCAGCAGCACGCGGCCGGGGTAGCGGTCCGCCACGGCGCGCAGCTTGGCGAGCATCTCCGTCACCGACGGGTGCATCATGTCGTGGACATGGCGTTGCAGGGCAAAGGGCTTCAGGGGTGGCTCTGCCTCCCCCCACAGGGCCGGTGGGTTGGAGCGCAGTTCCGGATCATGGGCGAAGAAATCCACCGCGTCGATGCGGAAGCCGTCGACGCCGCGTTCCAGCCAGAAGGCGGCGGTGTCGCACACCGCCTGCATCGCCGCCTCGCAATGAAGGTTGAGGGCTGGCTGGCTCGACAGGAAATGATGCAGGTAATATTGCCGCCGCCGCGGTTCCCAGCTCCAGGCGGCCCCGCCGAAGACCGAGAGCCAGTTGTTGGGCGGGGTGCCGTCCGGCCGGGCGTCGGCCCAGACATACCAGTCGGCGCGTTCGCCGGTGCGCGAGCGCCGGCTGTCGACGAACCAGGGATGCGCGTCGGAGGTGTGGCCGCAGACCAGATCGACCAGCAGCTTCAGGCCGAGCCCGTGCGCCCGTTCCACCACCCGGTCGAAGCCGGCGAGCGTGCCCATGCGCGGATCGACCGCGCGGTGGTCGGCGACGTCGTAGCCGAAATCCTTCCAGGGCGACGGGTAGAAGGGGCTGATCCACACACCGTCGACGCCGAGCGACGCGACATGCTCAAGCCCGTCCAGAACGCCGTCGAGGTCGCCCCAGCCGTCGCCGTTGCGGTCGCGAAAGCTCAAGGGGTAGATCTGGTAGAGGGCGGCACCGCGCAGCCAGGAAGCCGGCCGCCAAGAGGATGATTGCTGCGTCAAGACCGAACACTCCGCGCCCGTGGGGTGCGGTACAGCCTCCAGCCATAGGGCTAAGGATCCGTTACCAGGGCGCATTCGTCACAGCCGCCCGCCATGTCCCCGACTCGTCACGCGGGAAGCCGTGGCCCGCGCGGCGCCCAGCCGCTATACCGGGCCGGGACGCAAGGCGCGATGGCTGGTGCGAAGGTCGGGAATGGCGGTCGAGGGGATGGCGGGGCGCAGGCTCGGAAAGTACGAACGGCTCGACGGGATTCGACGGGAGGACGGGGACGCGCTCTATCGGGCGGTCGATCCGGACAACGGACGGGTCGTGACGCTGAGATGCGTGCCGCTGTCGCGCTTCGCCGGCCGCGACACCGCGCTGGAGCGTTTCCGCCGCGACGCGCGGGCGGCGACCCGTCTGATCCATCCGCACATCGCCGCCATCCAGGCGTCCGGCGAGATCGACGGCACCGCCTATGTCGCTTTGCCGCCGGAGGAGGGGCCGCGTCTCGACGAGCGGCTGTCCGGCCCCGGCCCCCTGCCCTGGAGCGAAGCGCTCGCCATCCTGAGCGCCCTGCTCGACGCGCTGGCGCGGGCGCACCATGGCGGCGTGGTGCATGGCGCGCTCCACGCCGCCGCGATCCGGCTGGGCACCGGCGGGGGACTGGTGGTCGCCGGTTTCGGCCTCGCGGCGTTGCACAGCCCCGACGCCACCGAGAGCGACGATCTGCGGAGCGCCGGCCTCCTGGCGAAGATCCTGCTGTCCGGACACGACGGCCGGCCCGGCGTGGCGGCGCTGCTCGCCCGCATCCACGGGGACGGCTCCGGTTTCACCGACGCGGCCTCCTTCCGCGAGGCGGTGCGCGCGCTGGCTTCGCCGCCCGACGCACCGCGTCCTCGCCATGGCCTCACGTTCACGGCCGCCGTGCTGGTCGGGCTCGGCGTGGCGGGCGCCTTCGCGTGGCAGCAGCGGTTTTTGGTACCGCTGCCTGACGCCACCCTGCCTTCGCCGGTCGGGGTGCCCTCCCCCTCGGCCGAGGCGCGCCCTGCCGAGACGCCCCCCGCCGCCACCTCCCCGCCGGAGCCCGAGGCGGTGCCGGAGCCGTCCGCGCCACGACCCGACCCTCCCCCTCTTCCCGAGGAGCCACCCGAAGAAGCGCCGGCACCGGAGCCGGTGGCCGATCCCGAACCATCCTCCTTCCCTCCGCCACCCGACACCCCGTCTCCCACGCCTCGCGAACCGGCCCGGCCGCCGGTGGAGGCGGTGCGGGCGGCGCTGGAGCCTCTGCCCTGCGCCCTGCTGACGGTCGAGGAGGTGCAGGGACGCCTGCTGATATCCGGCACCGTCGCGGGCGAGGCGGCCCTTCCGGCGATCACCGAGGCGCTGGCCCGCGCCGCTTCCGGCTGGGGTCATGGTCTCGATGTCGCCGTGGCCCGCCCCGGCCTGTGCGGTCCCCTGACGCTTCTGGCCCCGGCGGTCGCCGCCAACGTCGCCCTGGAGGCGCCGCTGAGCATGGGCATTGCCGGCGGCGGCACGCTGCATGGCGGCGACCCGCTGACCCTCGACATCGGCGGACCGGCTGCCGCGTCGCGGTTGCAGGTCGATTATTTCACCTCCGACGGCAACGTCGTGCATCTGCTGCCCAACCCTCTCGAACCCGACGGCCAACTCGACGCCGGAGCGGGGCGCCGGCTGGGCGAGCGTGGGGCCGGGGGCCGTTTCTGGAGCATCGGCGCCCCGTACGGGCAGGAGCTGGTGGTGGCGCTCGCCACCCCGTCGCCGCTGTTCACGACTCCCCGTCCGGAGGTGGAACCAGCGGTGGTCTATCTGGCCGATCTGAAGCGGGCGCTGGCCGCCGCCGGTCCCGACGCGGCGCCGCTCGCGGTGCTGCGCTTCATCGCCACGGCGCCCTGAGCGGGAGCCATGAGCCGGCCGTTGCCTCAGGTCGCGGAAAAGCGGGCGACGGCGACGGTGATGTTGTCCTGCCCGCCGGCCGTGTTGGCGGCGTCGACCAGCGCGGCGCAGGCCCGCTCGGGATCGGGCTCCTGCCGCAGGATGCGGGCGATCAGGGTGTCCGGCAGCATCCCGTTCAGGCCGTCGGAACAGAGCAGCAGGACATCGTCGGGAAGCAGGGCGTGCGCCGCCGCCTCCGGTTCGACCTCCTCCCCGGTGCCCAGCGCGCGCAGGATGATGTTGCGGTGGGGAGCCGTGCCGTTTCCGCCATTGTCGAGCCAGAGCTGGTAGAGGCTGTGGTCGCGGGTCAGGGCGCGGAACTCGCCGCCGCGCAGCCGGTAGAGCCGGCTGTCCCCGGCGTGGAAGGCGACGATCCGGTTGCTGTCCGGCACCAGCCACCAGCCGACGACCGTCGTCCCCATGCCGCGCCCGTCGGCGAAGCCGCGCTGCCGGTTGAGCGCATGGATGCGGGCGTTGGCCCGCCGCACCGCCGATCGCGCGAGGGCCAGAGCGCCGCGGATCGCGGCCTCTTCCCGATCCGGTTCCGGCAGCGTCCTGACCGTGTCGCCGCCGTCCGGCCCGTCACCCTCCACCCCGCCGAAATCGCATGGCGGGGCGGAGGCGGCGTCCTCCAGCAGACCGGCGATGACCTCGACCGCCTTGCGGCTGGCGATGTCGCCGCCGGCGTGGCCCCCCATCCCGTCGCACACGATGGCGAAGCGCCCCGCCGGATCGACGTGCAGGCTGTCTTCGTTGCGCGCGCGGGCGCGGCCGACATCGGTCCGTCCGGCGATCCGTCCGGTGGCGGTGAGGGCGAAGGTGGCGACTGGCATCGGCGACACGGCTCCGGAAGCGGGAACGGCGAAGGGCGCGCGCCCGTTCGGGTCGCGCGCCGGCCCCGCGCCGCCGATCATGGCCCATGGGCCGGCAAAGATACAGCGGCGTTTGGTGGTGTTTCGCGCGGTTGCCGCGCCGTTTCACCCCTCCCGGTTGCTGACCCCGGCGTCGGCGAAGGTCGCCATGCCGGCGTGGCAGGCGACGGCCGACTTCACGATGTTGATCGCCAGAGCGGCCCCCGACCCCTCGCCCAGGCGCATGCCGAGGTCGAGAAGCGCCTCCTTGCCCAGCGCCTCCAGCAGACGGCCGTGGCCCGGCTCGACCGAGCGGTGGGCGACGACGCAATGGTCGAGCGCGCGCCGGTCGGCCTTGAACAGGACCGCCGCCGCCGCCGTGCAGGCGAAGCCGTCGAGCAGAACCGGAACCCGCGCCACGCGCGCCGCCAGGATGGCGCCGGCGATCGCCGCCAGTTCGTAGCCGCCGAGGCGGCGCAGGGCCTCCAGGGGATCCTCCTTGGCCTGCGGGTTGGCCGCCAGGCCGGCCTCGACCGCGGCGACCTTGCGGGCCAGCCCCTCGTCGTCCACGCCGGTGCCGCGCCCGGTCCAGTCGGCCGCCTCGCCGCCGAACAGCGCGAGGCAGAGCGCCGCCGCCGAGGTCGAGTTGCCGATGCCCATCTCGCCCAGCGCCAGAAGCTGGACGCCCATCTCCACCGCCATCATGCCGTAGGCCATGGTGCGGCAGCACTCCTCCTCGCCCATGGCCGGACCCTGGGTGAAGTCGGCGGTCGGGTTGTCGAGATCCAGCTCGTAGACGCGCAGATCGGCGTCGGCCGTCTCGCAGAGCTGGTTCACGGCGGCGCCGCCATTCTGGAAGTTGGCGACCATCTGCGCCGTCACCGCCGCCGGATAGGCCGACACGCCGCGCGCGGCGACCCCGTGGTTGCCGGCGAAGACGGCGACGCGCGGGCGACGGATGTCGGGCGGGTGCTGGCCCTGCCAGGTGGCGACCCATTGCGCCAGCTCCTCCAGCCGCCCGAGGGCGCCGGCCGGCTTGGTGAGCTGCCGTTCGCGCTGCAAGGCCGCCGTGCCGGCGTCCAGATCCGGACCCGGCAGATTGCGCAGGAGCGCACGGATTTCCTCGAAGGTGACGGCGGGCTGCTGGTTGCTCATGGGGTGACGTCCTGACGGTCAGCGCTGGGAAAAAGCGGCGCGACCTTGCACCCATCCGGAGCCCGAGTCAAAGCGCCTGTGGCGGATTCCGGCACGGCGCGCGGGGACGCCGGGGCACAAAATCCGTGCAATCCCCGCGAGTCTGCGTGTATCTCGTGACGCCGGCAGCCCGGACCGGCCGGACCGCAAGGAAGCCCCTCCATGGCTACCATCGCCGAAGCGCTCGCCATCGCCACCGACCATCATCAGGCGGGCCGCCTCGCCGAGGCCGAGACGCTCTACCGGCGCATCCTGGAGGCCGATCCCGGGAACCCCGCCGCCCTGCACCGGCTCGGCGTGCTGGCGGCCCAGTGCGGCGCCTTCGAGGCCGCCGCCGATCTCATCGGCCAGGCGATCCGCCACAATGCGGGGATCGCCGAGTATCACCGCCACCACGCCATGGCGCTCGACCGGCTGGGGCGGACCGAGGATGCGGCGGGCGCCTACGCGGCGGCGGCGGAGCTCGCTCCCGGCCACGCCGACACGCTGTTCAACCTGGGGGTCGTGCTCGACCGGCTGGGGCGGCGCGACGCCGCGGCCGAAGCCTACGGGCGGGCGTTGGAGGCCGATCCGCGGCACGCGCCGGCCGCCAACAACCGGGGGCTGGCGCTCCGCGCGCTGGGGCGCGTCGAGGAGGCCATCGACAGCTTCGCCCAGGCCGGCCGCGCCGATCCGGGCTTCGGCGCCGCCTGGTACCACCGGTCGCTGGCGCAGTCGGCGCTCGGCCGGAGCCGGGAGAGCGCCGTCTCGCTGCGGCTGGCGGTGCTGGGCGATCCGGCGCTGGCCGGAGCGCATGTCAACCTTGCCAACCACGCCCAGGAGGCCGCCGACACCGACGCGGCGGCGCGTCATTACCGCCACGCGCTGCGGATCGATCCGGCACAGACCGGGGCTTGGCGCGGGCTGGCGCAGGAACTGCACAGGCAGGGCCGTCCGCGCGATGCGGCCGAGGCCTTTGCCGAGGCGCTCCGCTATGGCGGCGGGGAGCCCGTGCTGTGGAACGCACTCGGCACCTGCCGGCTGGCGGCCGGCGATGCGGCGGGCGCGGTGTCCGCCTTCCGGCGCTGGTCGGTCGCCGAGCCGGACGACGCGGAGGCGCAATTCGCGCTGGCCGTCGCCGCCGCGCAGGCCGAGGCCGGCCCCGGCATCGGCCCCGGCACCGGCCTTGCCGAGACCGCCTACCGCCGCACCGCGCGGCTGCTTCCGACCGACCATCGTCCCTGGGTCAACCTCGCCCTGCTGCGGATCGCCGCCGGCCGTCTGGCGGAGGCGCTGAGCCCGCTGCGGATGGTGGTGGCCCTGCGGCCGCATCTGGCGGAGCCGTGGTACAATCTCGGCCACACGCTGCGCAGGCTGGAGCGGGCGTCCGACGGCGTCGCCGCCTACCGCCGCGCGATCATCCTGCGCCCGGATGACGGCGCCGCGGTGTTCAACCGGGCGCTCGACCTTCAGGAACTCGGACGCATCGCCGAGGCCGCCGACGGGTACCGCCACACGCTGGCGCTCGACCCGGCCCATGTCGACGCGCTGTGCAGCCTCGCCAGCCTCGTGCGCGCGTCGGCCCGCTACGCGGAGGCGACGGCCGGTTACCGCCGCGCCCTGGCGATCCAGCCGGCCAGCGTGGCGTCGCACCGCAACCTGCTGTCCTCGATCCTCTACGATCCCGGCTGGAGCGAGGCGATGCGCTACGCCGAGCACCGCCGCTTCGAGGCTCTGCACGCCCTTCCCCTCTATGCCCAGGCCAAGCCGCCGGCCTGCGATCCCGACCCGGGGCGCCGGCTGCGCGTCGGCTATCTGTCGGCGGACTTCCGCGAGCATCCGGTCGCCCGCAACCTGGAGCCGATCCTTGCCAACCACGACCGCGAGCGCGTCCATGTCACCGCCTACGCCGACGTCGCCCGGCCCGACGCGGTGACGGACCGCTTCCGCGCCCATGTCCAGGATTGGCGTTCCATCGGCGGGCTGGACGATCGGACGGTCGCCGAACGGATTCGGGAAGACCGCATCGACGTGCTGGTGATCCTCGCCGGCCGGTTCGATGCCAACCGGCCGCTGGTGGCCGCCCATCGCCCCGCTCCGGTCCAGATCAGCCTCTACGACGCGGCGACCAGCGGCTTGTCGGCGATCGACGCCATCCTGACCGACCGGGTGATGACGCCGCGCCATGGCCCGGAACGCTTCGCCGAGCGCCCCATCCGCCTGCCGACGCTGTTCGCCTACGCGCCGATCGCCGACGCCCCGCCGGTCGTGCCGCCGCCGCACCTCGCGCGTGGTGGCGTGACCTTCGGCAGCTTCAACAACCCGGCCAAGCAATCCGACGAGGTGCTGGCCCTGTGGGCACGGGTGCTGGCGGCGGTGCCGGGATCCCGGCTGGTCCTGAAATACAAGAATCTCTACGCGGCCCCGGCGCTGGCGGACCGGGCGCGGCGGATCGTGGAGGCCGCCGGCGTCGATCCGGCCCGCCTGCTGACGCCGGCCGCCGTGCAGGAGCGCCAGCATCATCTGGCGCTCTACAACGGCGTCGACATCGCGCTGGACCCCTTTCCCTTCTGCGGCGCCACCACGAGCTTCGAGGCGCTGTGGATGGGGGTGCCGGTGGTGACGCTGCCGGGCGGCAACATGATGAGCCGCTGGTCGGCCTCGCTGCTGTCGGCCATCGGTCTGCCCGATCTGATCGCGGCCGATCCCGACGGCTATGTCCGCATCGCGACGGACCTCGCCGCCGACCCCGCGCGGCTGGCGGACCTGCGCGCGGGGCTGCGCGGCCGGATGGAGGCCGCGTCTTTCCTCGACGGGCGGCTGAAGGCCCGGCAGTTCGAGCGGGTCTACCGGGCGTTGTGGCGGCGCTGGTGCGCCCGCCACGACGCCACGGCCTGATCCTTTCCGCTTGCTGGCCCGCTTACTAGCCCGCTTACTGGAAGGCGATCTTGACGTTCTCGCCCGGATCGGGCGCCTCGCCGGTGATCTTGGCCTTCACGTAGCCATAGGCGTAGACCATCGCGCTCGACGGGCTGTCCCAATACTCGGCCTGGTCGACGCTGACCTTCAGCAGGGCGATCTCGGGATCGTCCGGCCCTTTCGGGAACCAGGTGGACAGGATGTCGCGCCACAGGAAGCGGATCTTGTCGCGGTCGCGCACCACCTCGGCGATGCCGGACAGCGAGACGTAGTCCTCCTTGTCAGGGTTGGCGTAGGCCAGGTTGACACGCCAGTGGCGGTCGAGTTCGGACACCTTCTCGGAATCGGCGCGGGTGAAGAACCACAGGGTACCGTCCTCGAAACCGCCGTGGGACAGGGTCGCCATCGGACGGGAATTCAGCCGGCCGTTGTCGTCGAGCGTCGTCATCATGGTGACGCGGGTGCCCTTGATCATGCTCCAGAGCTTCTCGGCGGCCTCGCGGTCGGTGCCGGTGCGGGTGGTGACCATGCTCTGCCTCTCGTTCGGTAGCCCAACAGAGTTCCGTCAACGCCGCTCCCACGGAAAGGTTCCGGGCCCGGCGTTCAAGGCACGGTGTTCACCCCGCCGACCGACCAGGAACCGCCGCCCGCCGCCGCGTGGTGATCCAGCCGCGTCAGCGACCAGTGATCGACCCGCAGCCGCAGCGCCGCCTGGGGCGTCAGATCCAGCGCCACCGCCACCGCCGCGCGGATCGAACCG
Organism: Azospirillum agricola; assembly: GCF_017876095.1. Lineage (GTDB taxonomy): Bacteria > Pseudomonadota > Alphaproteobacteria > Azospirillales > Azospirillaceae > Azospirillum > Azospirillum agricola. The sequence continues at coordinate 154,546 of NZ_JAGINM010000012.1, read as the reverse complement.
CCATGGATCACCGCGATCAGATCGCACCCGGACTGGGCGGCGGTCCAGCGCTCCAGACACCCGGCCACCCGCGCCATCACCGCCGCGAAGCTCTCGCCGCCGGGCGGCGCGTTGCCGGCGGGGTCCGTCCAGAAGCTGGCGGCTTCCTCCGGGTGGCGGGCAGCGACCTCCGCGTGCGACAGCCCCTCCCAACGGCCGAAATCCTGCTCGGCAAGCGCCGGGTCGGCGTGTGCCTGGAGGTCCGGACGCAAGGTCAGCGCGGTCTGCCGCGACCGCCGCAGGGGGCTGGTCAGCCAGACGGCCCGCGTGGGCAGAACGGCCATGAGCGCCACCGCCCTGGTCCGGTCGCCGGTGTCGGCGGGCAGATCGCTGCTTCCGCAGATCGCCCCTTGCGGGTTGGGGACGGGGGCGTGGCGGATCAGCCACCAGCGGGTGACGCTCATGCCACGGCCGCGGCCCAGGCCGCGACGGTCAGCAGCACGGCGGCTTCGCCCACCTGCTGGATCGCCCCGAACACGTCGCCGGTGTGCCCGCCGATCTGGCGCCGGGCCAGCTCCGCGACCAACCATCCGGCTCCGCCCGCCGCCAGGATCGCGGCGGGCGCCATCCAGCCCAGCGTCGCCACGGCGGCCAGACCGCCCAGCGCCAGGGCCAGCGCGGCGGTCGCGGCCGTGGGCCGGCCCTGCGCCGCCGCGAGGCCGTCGCTGCGGGCCGGCGGCAGACGGCTGGCGACGGCCGCCATCCCGGCCCGCGACAGGGCGCCGGCCGCGACCAGCGCCGCGATGGCGTTTCCGACGTCGGATCCCGCCGGTCCGGCGAGGGCGGCCAGCGCCGAGGCTCGGATGGCCACCGAGAACACCAGCGCCAGCACCCCGTAGCTGCCGACCCGGCTGTCACGCATGATTTCCAGCTTGCGCGCCCGGTCGCGCCCGCCGCCAAAGCCGTCGGCGACGTCGGCGGCCCCGTCCTCGTGCAACCCGCCGGTCAGCCACGCCGTTGCCGCCAGGGCCAACAGGGCCGCCGTCAACGGCGGGAGATGGGCGAGCGTGGCGACGGCGAAGACCAGCCCCCCCGTCATGCCGACCAGGGCGCCGACCAGCGGAAACCACCCCATGGCGCGGGCCGCCGCCCCATCCGCAAGCGGTCCGGTCAGGGGAAGCGGAACGCGGGTCAGGAACACCAGGGCGAGGCCGGCGTCCTGGGCAGCGCCGGGTGGGACAGCGCTGGGCGAAGCTGCGTCGGGATCGGGCACGGGTGGGGGAACGGTGTCGGGCATGCCGGTCCGACTACGCCCAACGGGCGACGGCCGCAACCGCTTCCTGATGGGGGCATGCCAATGCGAGGCGTGTCGGCTTCGCTCCGGATCGGTCTCATGGTAGGATGCGGGCGGTGCAACAGCCCGGCCCCGTGAACCATGGTCCCCACCCTCGGCATCGCGCTCAGCGGAATGACTGCCCAGACCAGACGGATCGAGGCCTCGGCCTCCAACGTCGCGAATCTGCGCAGCAAGGGCGCCGTTCCCGACGCGGCCGGCACCGTGCCGGAAGGGAAACCACAAGCCTATCAGGCGCTGGGTGTCGCGCAGAGCGGCACCAACCCCGGCACGCGCGCGACCTTCACCCCGATCACCCCGGCCTATCTCCAGGAGCACGACCCGCAGGCGGATTACGCCGACTCACGCGGCATGGTGGCGGCGCCGAACGTCGATCCGGTGCGGGAGCGGGTGAACCAGATGGCCGCCAGCCGCGCCTATGGCGCCGGAATCGCCGTCGTCCGGACGCAGGACGACATGCTGAAGTCGCTCCTCGATTCAAAGGTTTGAAGCGGAAACAGGACCGGGCCGTGACGCGTCAGACCGTGATGTTCAGGTTCTGACCGCGCGTGGCGGTGACGTTGCCGCCGCCGCTTTCCGTTCCCCCCAGCAAGGTGGTCACGGCGTCCGTCTGCTGCTGGGCTGCCTGATCCAGCGCCTTCAGGCCGAAATCGAACTGCCCCTGGGCTTGGCGCAGGCTGATGGCCGCACCGGCGGTGGATGAGGCGATGTCCAGGCTCATGGCGCAAGTCCCCGAAGCGTGACCCGGGCAGGGATCAGATCACCACATTCACACGCGCGACGCCGGTCGATGCGGCGGCCGGGCGCGTGGTGGCCGGGGAGAAATGTGCCACGGAAACGGCGGCGCCGGAAGAGGAAGACGGCGGTGCCGAACCGCCCGCCGTCGCAGGCGTCGTCATGGGCGTTTTGGCGTTGGCGTCGCGTTGGGACACGCCGTCGCCGCCCCGGCTGTCCGAACCACCGACGGTGACCCGCAGCGTCGCGGCGCGGGAGGCGGTTCTTTCCTGTTCCTGCGCCTCCTTGTACTGCTTCAGCGCGGCCTCGGTCGGAATCTGCGAGACGGTCTTTCCATTCGCGGGATCCCGGTACAGCATGACCAGGCGCGACGCATCGACATCGTAGGAAAACGCGATCGACGGGAAGCGGTTGACCAACGGCTCGGAGCCTGAATTGCCGGTCTGACCGGTCGCAACCTGGCCGATCGGGTCGGGAATCGGGACTTCGGCCGTTTTTCCGACGGTGTCGCCGCCGGTGGCCATCATGAAGGAAGACGGCCATGAAGCCGTCGATGTGGCGGTCGCCACGTTCATGACCCGTGTCACCCGATGTCAGGAATTACCTGTTTGTTAAGGTATGATGGATAAGGGCGCCTGTAAAGGGTTCGTTTACCCTTATTCGGGGTTGCGCCGAAAGGCCTAGCATCAGCCTCTGGCGGGCAACGCCTCCGTCCTGATTCGGATGGTCCGCCTGCGGGCTTGCGCGGATTCGTTTGGGTGCTTAAGGCTTTCGCATGGCCACGATCACCGAAGCCCTGACGCTCGCTCTCGACCTCCACATCGCCGGCCGCCTCGGCGAAGCGCAGGAACTCTATGCCCGCATCCTGGACGCGGATCCCGACCAGCCGGACGCCCTGCATTTCCTGGGCGTTCTGACGGGGCAGGTCGGACAGGGGGAGGTCGGGCTGCCCTTGATCGCGCGGGCGCTGGTCTTCCGCCCCGAGGCCGAGGACATCCACGCCAACCGGGGCAACCTGCTGCGCGGGCTGGAGCGGTTGGGCGAGGCCGCCGACGCCTACCGCCGCGCCCTCGCCCTGCGGCCGGATTTCGCCGAGGCCTGGACCGACCACGCCAGCGCGCTGCGCGGCCTGGGCGACGGGGATGGCGCCATCGCGGCGCTCGGCCGGGCGGTGCGCGCGGCTCCGGATCTGGAGGCGGCGCGGGAGCGGTTGGCGGCGTTGCTGCACGAGCGAGGCCGGCTGCTGATCGAGGCCGGCCGCGCGTCCCTCGCCCTGCCCTTCCTGTTCCGCGCGGTCGAACTGGCGCCGCTTGACGCGGATCTTGCCTTCCTGCTGGGAAACGCGCTCTACGCCGCCGACCTGCGCGAGGATTCGCTGGCTCCCTACCGCCGGGCGTTGATGCTGGTGCCGGATTTCCTGTCGGCGACCTTGAATCTTGGCATTGCCCTGGGCCAGACCGGCCGGCCGGACGTGGCGGTGGCGGTCCTGTCGCACGCTGTCCGCATCGACCCGACCCATCTCGACGCGCTGGAGAATCTGATTCCAGCCCTCTATGCCCTTGGCCGCGAGGCGGAGGCGAACGTCTGGGCCGGCGCCGCCCTGCGCGAGAAGAACCGGCAGGCGGTCGCGCACGCTCCCGCCCTGCCGGAGTTGCCAGCGGCACCGCGCGCCGCCGAGGCCCGGACCCGCGACGTCGTGGTCTTCGGCCTGTGGGGAAGCAGCGCGCCGCACAGGCAAGGGGCGATCGAGAATGCGAGGCTGGTTCCGGTCCTCTATCCCGGCTGGATATGCCGGATCTACCACGATGACTCGACGCCCGCCGCCATCCTTGCCGAACTGGCGGCCAGCGGCGCCGAACTGGTCGCCATGGCGCCCGGCAGCGGGGCGCGGAGCGGTCCCTACTGGCGCTTCTTCGCCTCGGACGATCCGACGGTTCGCCGCTTCCTCTGCCGCGACTGCGGCTCGCGGGTCGGCCCCGGGGAGGCGGCGGCGGTCAAGGCCTGGATCGCGTCGGAGCAGCCCTTCCACATCATGCGCACCCATGTCCTGCAAACCGACCTGATCCCGGCCGGCCAGTGGGGTGGGATCGCCGGCCTGCTGCCGGAACTGCGCGGTCTGGCGGAGCGGTTCGCCCGTGCCGACACCAGCCGGCGGCCGGAGCAGGGATTCCTGCGCCGGTTCGTCTGGCCGGCCATCCGGGATCACGCGCTGATCCACGACCGCACCCACGACGGGCTCGGCCTGCCCTTTCCGGACGGCGCCGACGGGCCTTTCGACGGCTCCACCGCTTTCCGGGGCGGTCAGGCCTGAACGGTCCGCGTCAGGCGTCCGGTTTCCGGGCCAGAACCACCAGCCCGGAAACCGGCACGCCGCTCTCCAGGCGCAGCGTGTCGCGGCCGAGCGACGCGACCGCCAGCCCCGCCGCCGCCAGCGCGGCGCGGAGATAGGCCTCGCGGTGGGCGTAGCGTCCATGGGTGGCGACGCGGTGGGGCGGCTCCTCCCCATCCCCCAGCGCTTCCACGCTGAAGGCGAGCCGGCCGCCGGGGCGCAGCGCCGCCGACGCGGCGGACAGCGCATCGTCCAGAACGCCGAAGTAGCACAGCACATCCGCCGCCATGATCAGGTCGAAGGCCGCGGGGTTGGTTTCCAGGAAGGCGACCAGCTCGGCCTCCTCCAGGCGGTCGTAAAGGCCGCGCGCGCGGGCGCGCTCCAGCATGCCGCCGGACAGGTCGACCCCGGTCAGGCGGCGGGCAAGCGGACGCAGCGCCGCCGCGCACAGGCCGGTGCCGCATCCGGCGTCGAGCACGTCGAGCATGCCGTCGCCGGAGGCGCCGTTGCCGGATGTGCTGTCCGCCGCGACGGCGCGGGCCAGCAGCTCCGGCGCCCGATAGCCGAGTTCGGCGAGCTTCTCGTCGAACTCCCCGGCGAACAGGTCGAAGGTCTGGCGCACATAGGCGTCGGGGGCGCGCGGTTCCGCCCCTTCGCCGGCGATGGCGGCCCCGATGTGACGGGCCACCGCGTTGCCGGGATGCTCGCGCCGCCACAGCCCGGCCAGACGCGCCGCCTCCTCCACCCGCCCGCGCTCGTGCAACAGATAGAGGGCCGAGCCGAAATTGTCGTGGGCGTCGTTCCAGTCCGGCCGCAGCGTCACGGCGCGCCGGTAGCCGACCGCCGCCGCCTCCAGCCGTTCCTCGTCGCGCAGCAGGTTGGCGTGGTTGTTCCAGGCCTCGGCATGGTCCGGCTGCATGACCAGCGCCCGGCGATAGGCGCGGTCCGCCTCCGCCGCCCGCCCGGCCTGCCGCAGGGCGGATGCCAGATTGTAATGCACCAGCGCGATGTCCAGCCCATGGTCCAGCGCGGCGCGGTAGGCGGCGACGGCCTCCTCCGTCCGGCCCAGCGCGCGCAGCGCGTTGCCGTGGTTGTTGTGGGTGCCGGCCTGGGTCGGGTCGGCGGCCAGCGCCGCGCGATAGGCCGCCTCGGCCTCGGCGTGACGGTCGGCGGCGGCCAGAGCGTCGGCGTTCCGCGACAGGCGCGCCGCCGGCGGAACGGCACCGCCGGTGCGCTCCTTCTTTCCACGCAGGGACAGGCGTGATGCGGCCATGGGCGCGTCTCCGGGCGGGCAACGGAATGATATCGGTGGCATCTTTACCGCACAGGCCCGATCATGGCACTCCCTTTGGATGGGAGCGCGCCGGTTGGACGGTGCCGGGGCAAGGCGGAGCGGGTGGGCGATGAGCGACAGCATCCTGACACAGGCCCTGGCCCATCATCAGGCCGGTCGCTTGATGGAGGCCGAGCAGGGATACCGCGCCGTCCTGACCACCGACCCGCAGCATGCCGACGCGCTGCATCTGCTGGGTGTCCTGGCGCTCCAGATCGGCCAGCCGGCCGTCGCCGTCGAGCTGATCGGACAGGCGTTGGAGCGAGAGAAGGGGGTTGCCGACTATTGGGACAACCTGGGCAGCGCGCTGACGGCCGCCGACCGACGCAACGAGGCGGCCCAGGCCCACCGCAACGCGATCCTGTTGAACCCGCAGAGCGCCACCGCCCGTCACAATCTCGGCAACACGCTGGCAGCGCTGGGCCGGCACGGCTTGGCCCGGCGGCTGTTCGCGTCGGCGCTGGCGCTGCGGCCCGACTACGCCAAGGCCTGGTACAATCTGGGCAACAGCGAGCGGGCGCTGCACCGGTTGGACCAGGCCATCGCCGCGCTGTCGCACGCGGTGCGGCTCGCCCCCGGCATGACCGAGGCGCACACCAATCTGGGCGATGCCCTGGCCGACGCCGGACGTCTGGGCGAAGCGGTCGCCCAGCACCGCGTCGCCGTTTCCCAGAATCCGGACGACGCCAACGCCCACTACAATCTGGGAGCCATCCTCCAGCAGCAGGGAGCCCATGAGGGGGCGGAGATCGCCTACCGCGAGGCGCTGAGGCGCAACCCCCTCCACCCCGCGGCCCTGAACAACCTGGGCAGCGTGCTGAAACGGCTGGGGCGTCCCGACCAGGCGGAAATCTGCCACCGCAAGGCGCTGGATCTGCGCCCGGACTTCGCCGAGGCCCGCCACAACCTCGGCAACGCGCTCCAGGTCCTCGGCCGCTACAAGGAGGCGGAGGAGTGCTACGAGGCGGCGCTGGCGCAGGACCCGAATCTCGCCACCGCGACCTACAATCTCGGGAGGCTGGCTCTGCTGCACGGCGACCTGCCGCGCGGCTGGGCCGGTTACGAGCGGCGCTTCGCCGCCGGGGAGGTGCGTCCGCACCGCCGCATCGACCGGCCGCTCTGGGGCGGAGAGGGCTTGCGCGGCCGGCGTCTGCTGGTGTGGCGGGAGCAGGGGGTTGGCGACGAGATCCTCTTCGCCTCCTGCTACCCCGACCTGCTGGCCTGGAGCGGCGGTCCGGTGACCATCGAGTGCGACCGCCGGCTGGTTCCGCTCTTCACCCGATCCTTTCCCACGGCGACCGTGCGGGCGGAGACTTGCACCGCGGATCTGACCGAAACCATCGAGCCACCCGATTTCGACCTTCAGGTGCCGGCGGGCAGCCTGCCCTTCCATCTGCGGAACTCCCTGCCGAGCTTCGAACCGCAAGCCTTGTGGCTGGTGCCCGACCCGGCCCGGCTGGCGTTCTGGCGCGAGCGGCTGGCGGCGCTGGGGCCGGGGCTGAGGGTCGGGATCGGCTGGCGCAGCCAGCTCGTCACCGAGGAACGGCGCAGCGCCTACACGTCGCTGGATCAGTGGGGGGCGATCCTCGCGGTGCCGGGGATCACCTTTGTCAACCTTCAGTACGGCGAGTGCTCGGCCGAACTGAACGCCGCCGAGGCGTGCTTCGGGGTGCGCATCCACCGCTGGTCCGACCTGGACCTCAAGGACGATTTCGAGGGGGCGGCGGCGCTCACCGCCAACCTCGACCTGGTGATCTCGCCGGCGATGTCGGCGGGCGAGCTGGCCGGGGCGCTCGGCGTGCCGGTCTGGCGCTTCGGCGGCAGGGAGTGGACCCAGCTCGGCTGCGGCGTCCGCCCCTGGTTCCCTTCCATGCGGCTGTTCCAGCCTCGCCCCGGCGAAACGCTGGAGGATGCGCTCGGCGCCATCGCGCGGGCGTTGCGCGCGGCGGGAGGAATCGCCGCCGATGCCGTGCGGGCGCCGAAGCCCGACACCAACGCCCTGCTGTCGGACGCCATCGACCGGCACCGGGCCGGCCGACTGGAGGAGGCGCGGGCCGGTTACGAGGCGGTGATCGACGCCGAACCCGGCCATGCCGACGCGCTGCATCTGCTGGGTCTGATCCATCATCAATGCGGACAGCCGGAGGAGGCCGAGAGGCTGATGGCCGACGCGTTGCGGCGGATGCCGGATTTTCCCGCCGCCTGGAACCATCTGGGGCTGGTGCACGAATCCAGAGGGCGGCCGGACGCCGCCCTGCGCTCCTTCACCCGCGCGCTGGCGCTGCGCCCCGATTTCCCGGAGGCGCTCACCCATCTCGGCCTGCGTCTGCAAACGTCGAACCGGCCGGCGGACGCCAAACCTCTGCACAACCGCTCGATCCTGCTGGTTCCGGACAACCCGGCTCCCCACACCAACCTGGGCCATGCCTGCGAGTCCGAGGGCTGCTACGCCGAGGCCGCGATCCATTACCGGCGCGCCGTGGCCTTGCGGCCGGAGACGCCGGACACCCAAAACAACCTCGCCACCATCGCCAACCTGACCGGCCGGGCGGCGGACAGGGATCTTCATCTGAGGCGCGCGCTGCGCCTGGATCCGGATTTCGCGCTGGCCGCCTGGAATTTCGGGCTGCTGGCGCTTGCCAATGGCGACATCACGGCGGGCTGGGCAGGGTATCGCAAGCGGTTTTCCGCCCGCCAACTCCAGCGCGCGCGCCGGATTCCGCGACCCGAATGGCGCGGCGAGGCGCTGGAGGGTCGCCGTCTTCTGGTGTGGAGCGAACAGGGGGTCGGCGACGAAATCCTGTTCGCCTCCTGCTTCGACGCGTTGAAAGGGTTGGACGGCCCGGTGACGGTGGAGTGCGACCGGCGGCTGGTCAGCCTGTTCGCCCGCGCCTTTCCCTGGGTGTCGGTGCGGGCGGAAACCGTTGGCCGCGATGGTGGCGAAACCGTCGAACCGCCGGACTGCGACCTTCAGGTGGCGGCCGGCGGACTGCCCGCGCTGTTCCGCAACCGGCTGGCCGCCTTCCCGCAACGCGACGCCTATCTGGCTGCCGACCCGGCGCGGGTGGCGTTCTGGCGCGAGCGGCTGGCGGCGCTCGGACCGGGGCTGAAGGTCGGGCTCGGCTGGCGCAGCCAGCTCGTCACCGCGCAGCGCCGGAACGCCTACACCTCTCTCGAGGATTGGGAGCCGCTGCTCGATCTGCCGGGCGTGGTGGCGGTCAACCTGCAATATGGCGACTGCACCGCCGAGCTGTCCGCCGTCGAGCGTGACGGCCGCCGCCTGCACCGCTGGGACGACCTGAACCTCAAGGATGATTTCGAGGGGGTGGCGGCGCTGATGACGGCCCTCGACCTGGTGATCTCGCCAGCGATGTCGGCGGGCGAACTGGCCGGGGCGCTCGGCGTGCCGGTCTGGCGGCTGGGCGGCAGGGACTGGACCCAGCTCGGCAGCGGCGTCCGCCCCTGGTTCCCGTCCATGCGCTTGATCCAGCCAGCACCCGGCGAAGACATGGCCGCCGCCGTCACCCGCGCCATCCGCGCGCTTGCCGCCCTGTCCCCGCCCTCCCCATCCGCCTGAGGTCCCGCTGCATGGCGACCATCGCCGAAGCCCTCGCCATCGCCTTCGACCATCACCAGACCGGCCGCTACGACGAGGCGGAACTGCTGTACCGCCGGATCCTCGACGCCGATCCGGAGCAGGCGCAGGCCCTGCACCTGTGCGGGCTGCTGGTCGCCCAGCTCGGGCGGCTGGAGGAGGCCGACGGGCTGCTGACGCGCGCCGCCGCCGCCGCTCCGCTTGCCGCCGACCCGCGGGTCAACCACGGCAAGGTTCTGCGGGCGCTCGGCCGGCCGGGCGAAGCCGTGCGCCGCTTCCGCCATGCCGTCGCGCTGAACCCGGCGCTGGTCGAGGCGCAGGACGGGCTGGGGCACGCCGAGCGGGAGCGTGGTGATCCGGCCGCGTCGGCTCGGGGCTTCGGCCGGGCGGCGGTGAGCGGCGGCGGAGCGGCGATCTTCTACCATTGGGGGCTGGCGCTGGAGACCGCCGGACAGCCCGGCGCAGCGGTCTCCGCGCTCCGCCGTTCCGCCGAACTCGATCCGGAGGCCGGCGCCGTGCCGGCACGGCTGGGGACGTTGCTGCACGGGATGGGAAGGACGGAGGATGCCGCGCCCTGGTATCGGCGTGCCCTGACGCTGCGGCCGGCCCACAACGAGGTTCTGCACAATCTGGCGGTGATCGCGCGTGGAGCCGGCCGGCATGACGAGGCCGTGCGTGGCTTCTCCGCCGCCGCCCGCCTGCATCCCGACCGTGAGGATGCCCGGCGTGATCTGTTCGCCGCCCTGCTCGACCTCGGCCGCGCCCGGAACGCCGCCCGGCAGCCCGAGGCGGCACTGGACGCGTACGAACAGGCGCTCGCCATCGATCCGATGGACGTTGCCGTCGCTGACGCGCTGGCGCTGACCCTGTTCGAACTCGGCCGTTTCGAGGATGCGCGGCGCGCCTACCGCCGTGTCGTGGTTCTCGATCCGGCGGCCTTTGCCGCGCATTACAACGGCGCCCTGGCGTCCAAGAATCTCGGCGCCATAGCGGAAGCGATGACCGGCCTGCGCGCGGCCACCCGGCTCAGCGACGAGCCCTGGGTCCACAGCACCCGCCTGACCACCCTGCTCCTGCTGGCCGATCTCGACAACGCGACGCTGGCCGATGAGATCGACGGATGGCGGAACCGTTTCGGGCGGACCCTATCCAGCCCGGTCGCGCCCAATCCGGCCCTGACCCGGCCCGCCCTCGGCGGACGGCCGCTGCGCGTGGGGTACGTGTCGGGCTACTTGCATCCGGGAAACCGGCTGCTCGATCAGGTCGGTCCCCTGCTGCGGGCGCATGACCGGTCCCGTGTCGTTCCGCTGGTCTACGGCAACCTGCCTTTCGCAGCCCCGGCGTTCGATAGGCTGCGGGGATTTGCCGACGGCTGGTGCGACACGCGGGCGATGAGCGACGACGAACTGGCCGACCGTGTCCGTGCCGACGGCGTCGATGTCCTGGTCTGCCTGATCGGTCACACGAGCGGCCAGCGGATGGGGCTGTTCACCCGCCGGGCGGCGCCCCTCCAGGTCAGCTATTACGGAATGCACGCCACCGGCGTCGACGCCATGGATGTGTGGCTGACCGACCCGGTGCTCCACCCTGCGGACAGCACGGAGCGTTTTACCGAGCGGCTGGTGCGCCTGCCCCATCTGTTCCTGTTCGAACCGCCGGCCCGGCGTGGCGCGGGGTGGCTGCCGGCACCGCCCTGCGCCACGCTGGGCCGTGTCACCTTCGGCTCCTTCAACCTCGACGCCAAGGTCAACCAGCGGGTCGTCGCGCTGTGGTCGGCGCTGCTTCATGCGGTGCCCGGATCACGCCTGATGCTGAAGTCGCGCGGCGCGGGGCTGGCCGGCGAGGAAGGGCGCGTCCGCATGGCCGCCGCCTTCGCGCGGCACGACATCGGCGGCGACCGGTTGCTTCTGGTTCCGCCGGCCGCCAGCCACGAGGAGCATCTGCGCCTGCACGAGCGGGTCGACATCGCGCTCGACCCCTTTCCCTATGGCGGCTGCCTGACCAGCTTCGATGCGCTGTCGATGGGGGTTCCGGTGGTGACGCTGGCCGGCGAACGCTTCATCGGACGAATGACCGCGTCGCTGCTGCACAGCCTGGGGGAACCCGGCTGGGTGGCGCATTCCGAGGAGGATTATATCGCGAAGGCCAAGTCCTTGGCTGAGGATCCGCACCGCCTTGCAGCCATACGCATGGTGTTGCGCGAAAAGATGACAACCTCTCCTTTGTGCGACGCAACGTCACACGCACAATCGATCGAGGCAGTTTTTTGTATGGTTTGACCGCATAAGACGCAAGATTAGGGTTGTTCGGCCGACTGGATCGGTCAACACTGATGTCACCGGCCCGTCATACTCAGACGGGAAGCGGTTCGATCAGACGGAGAGCAGAACATGCACACCGATGCTCGTGTTGTTTCCCTGCAAGAAAAGCACCTGCGCCTTGACCGCGCCATCCTCGACGAAGAAAAGCGGTCCTGGCCGGATGAGAGCGCGGTCAAGCGCCTCAAGCTTGAAAAGCTGCACGTCAAGGAAGAAATTGACCGCCTGACGAGAAGCAGGGTGAATTGATCTCCCCCCACGGAAAAGCGTTTTGAAGAAGGCCGGGTGGAGGTTCAACGCCTCGCCCGGCTTTTTTGATGCCTCCCGCTTGTCCGGTCGAGGCCAGTCAGGTGGAAAAGCCGGACAGACGCCGCAGTTCGGCGGCGACTCTCGGCAGACAGTCGGCGACGGTTCCGCCGGTGGATGCCGTGAAAACCCGCATGGACGGAAACCAGGGCCGGACCCCCGTGCCGAGCGTGGTCCAGTCATCGCCCTGCGCCAGCCGCCACACCGGCACGCCGAGCGCCCCCGCCAACTCCCCGGTCGAAGTGGCCGGGGCGATCACCAGATCCAGTGCTGTGGTCAGGGATGCCGCACCGTCCAGATCATTTTTCAGATCGAGATCCTCGAAGGCGTGCGGGGCCATGCCGAAACGCCGCCGCGCCGCCGCCAACTCCTCCGCGCAATCCCCGTATTGGAGGTTGACGAAGACGATGCCGGGAATGGCGAAGACCGGCTTCCATGCCTCCAGCCGGGTGTAGTTGGCGATGCGGTCGGGATCGAGCTGACCGCTGCGCCACGCCACCCCCACCGTCAATCCCGACCCCAGTTCCGCCACCCGCCGCCGCCACGCCGCCGCCGCGGCTGCGTCGGCGCGCAGGAAGCCCGGTTCCTTCCGGAAGTCGGCAAGGGAACGGCGCAGGAAGCGCGGCAGCGATCCGGCCGCGATGTGGCAATCGACACCCTCGGCCCTGGCTTGCGGATGATCGGGGGCGGCCTGCACCGTCGCCTGCGGGAAGGAGCGTGCGAACAGCGGAACCAGACGCCGGTCGCATTCGGCCACCACATGGCCGGCGCGCGCGATCAGGTCCGACAGCGCGCTGGCGAACATCAGCTCGTCGCCGATCCCCTGCTCGCGCCAAACCAGGATGCGGCGCCCGGCGGGATCGCTCCCGGTCCACAGCGGCACGCCCGGCCGCCGCACGCCGCCGGCGACGTCGCGTGCCTCGAACCGACGATCGTACCCTTCCCATCCGGCGCGAAGCCATCCGCGCGCCAGCCGCAGGACGCCGCCGTTGAACGCCGCCGTCGGCAGCCCCGGAACCAGGGCCAGGGCACGGTCGCACCAACGCACCGCCATGCCGGGAAGACCCTGCTCGCGCAGCAGCCGCCCCTGGTTCGCCATGGCGTCGGCCATGGCCGGATCGAGAGACAGGGCCGTACGCCCGCTGCGTTCGGCGGCATCCCTCCGTCCCAGACGGCGGAGTGCGACGGCACGGTTCATCCAGGCCGACGCCATCTCCGGCGCGCGCAGCAACGCCTGACGATGGGCGGCCTCGGCCTCGGCCACGCATCCCAGACGGGCCAGAACGACCCCATGGTTGTCGTGCGCTTCGGCAAGGTCCGGATCGGCGGCGAGCGCCCGGCGATGCGCCGCCTCCGCCCGCTCCGGACGGTTCAGGGCATCCAGGGCATTGCCAAGGTTGCTCCAGGCGGCCGGTTCGCCGGGTTGCAGGGCCAGCGACCGGCGGAAGGCGGCCGCAGCGTCTTCCGGCCGCCCCAAGGCGAGCCGGACCGAGCCCAGGCTGATATGCGCCGTCGCATAGTCGGGCAGCGCGGCCAGGGCCGCCATGATCCGTGCTTCCCCTTCGGCCGGGCGTCCGGCCTGATGGGCGAGCAGACCCGACAGATGCAAGGCTACCGGATCCTGAGGGCGCTGGGCCAGCACCTGCTCATACAGGGCCGCCGCGTCGTCCCGGTGCCCGGCACGATGGCTGCGCACCGCCCGCTCCAGCAGCCGGTCCGGCTCCTCCACCGGAGGCGGTGCGCAGACCGGCGGGCACAGGGCCGCCGCGATATGCCCCAGCACGTCCCCCAGCGTTTCGCCGGGGCGAGGCTGGAACAGCCGCATGGAGGGGAACCAGGGGCGGACGCCGCTGCCGAGCTGGGTCCAGTCCCTGCCGCCGAAGCGCCAGACCGGCACGCCGAGCGCCCCGGCCAGCTCGCTCGCCGACATCGCCGGCGAGATCACCAGGTCGAGGTTGGCGGTGAGCGCCGCCGCCCCCTCGAAATCGTCCTTGAGGTCCAGGTCGGACCAGCGGTGGATGCGCACCCCGAAGCGCGCCTCCGCCACTTCCAGCTCCGCACCGCAGTCGCCGTATTGCAGATTGACAAAGGTGATCCCCGGCACCGCGAGGATCGCCCCCCACTGGTCCAGCGACGTGTAGGCGGCCTTGCGTTGCGCGGTGACGAGCTGGCTGCGCCAGCCGATCCCGACCCTCAGCCCCGGCCCCAGCGCCGCCAGCCGCTCGCGCCAGAGCGCCAACAGCGCCGGATCGGGCACCAGCCACGATGCGCGCGTCGGAAAGCGCTTCAGGTCGGGACGCAGCAGGCGCGGCAGACTGCCGGCGGCGATCTGGACATCGGCGTCGCGCGGTTCGACCGTTTCGGGACGCACGGTGGCACCGGCGAACGACCGGGCGAACAGGGAGACCAGCCGGCGGTCGCATTCGATGACCAGATGCCCGGCGCGCTTCATCGCGTCGGCGTAGCAGGAGGCGAAGAGGATCTCGTCGCCGACCCCCTGCTCCCGCCATACCAGAAGCCGCGACGCCGCGATGTTCTCGCCACGCCACGCGCGGGCGGCGAGCCGGCGCCGTTGTGTGCGGAACTGCGGCGTCGCCATCCGCCATTCATGCTCGCTCCAGCCGGCGCGCGGCACCCCGTCCCTCAGAAGCATCAGCGACAGGTTGTAGTGGGCCTGCGCGTGCTTCGGGTTGGCCTCCAAGGCTTGGCGGTAGGCGTCCAGCGCCTCATCCCGGCGATCGGCTTGATCCAGCAGGAAGGCGAGGTTGGCGTGCGCCTCGGCCAGATCCGGGCAATGGCCGATGGCGGCGCGATGGCAGGCTTCCGCCTCGGTCAACCGGCCAAGCCCGCCCAGGGCGTTCCCCCGGTTGGTCCAGGCCACGGCCATGTCCGGAGCGCAGCGCAGCGCCCAGCCGAGAACGCGCTCGGCGTCCGCGAAACGGTCCATCGCATGAAAGGCGCTGCCAAGGTTGCTGAGAAGATCCGGCACGGCCGGATCGAGCACGGCGGCGCGCCGGAAGCTTGCCAGAATCGCCGCCGGGTCGCTGACGAGATGCCCATGATGGGTGTGGGAGAGCGACAGGTCGGGCCGCAGCCGGATCGCGCGGAGTATGCCGCGAAGCGCCTCCTCGCCCCGGCCAAGCGTCTGGATTAGCGCCACACGGTTGATCCAATGCTCGGCGGCGTCCGGCTGGGCGACGATGGCCCTCCGCTGGGCGGTGTCGGCGTCGTCGAGACGTCCCAGCTTCCGCAAGGCGTCGGCCTGTCCGGCATGGGCGGCCGCATTGAGCGGCGTGACGCGAGCGGCCCGCTCGAACAGCGCCGCGGCGTCCTCAGCGTCGCCACGCCGCGCCGTCAGGACGGCGGCCAGATGCAGCGCCGTTCCATGCATGGGCGCATCGTCCAGAACGGAGCGGACCAGCGCTTCGGCGGCAGCCGCATCGCCCTTGCGGTAAAGCGTGATGGCTTCCTCGGTGCGTTGGTCGGCATCCAGAGCCGTCGCCATGGGGGCGCGTACCGGGTCGGAAACGCTCCGCAGGCACTCCAGGGCACGGGCCATGCCGCCCAGCACGTCCCCCAGCGTTTCGCCGGGGCGAGGCTGGAACAGCCGCATGGAGGGGAACCAGGGGCGGACGCCGCTGCCGAGCTGGGTCCAGTCCCTGCCGCCGAAGCGCCAGACCGGCACGCCGAGCGCCCCGGCCAGCTCGCCCGCCGACATCGCCGGCGAGATCACCAGATCGAGATTGGCGGTGAGCGCCGCCGCCCCCTCGAAATCGTCCTTGAGGTTCAGGTCGGACCAGCGGTGGATGCGCACCCCGAAGCGCGCTTCCGCCGCTTCCAGCTCCGCACCGCACTCGCCGTATTGCAGGTTGACGAACCGGATCCCCGGCACCGCGAAGATCGCCCCCCACTGGTCCAACGACGTGTAGGCTCCACGTCGCTCGGTGGTCATCACCTGGCTGCGCCAGCCGATTCCAACCGTCAACCCCGGCCCCAGCCGCGCCAGCCGCTCGCGCCAGAACGCCAGCCGCGCCGGATCGGGCACCAGCCACGAGGCTTCCGGCCCGAAGGACGCCAGGCAACGCCGCAGCAGGCGTGGAACCTGACCGGCCGGGATGTGGGCGTCCACATCGGGAGGATCGATGGTTTCGCGGCCATCCGGACCGATCGTCTGCGCCCGCACCGTCGCCTTGGGGAAGGAGCGGGTGAACAGCGGAACCAGCCGGCGGTCGCACTCGATCACCAGATGGCCGACCCGTGGGATCAGGTCCGGCCAGCAGGAGGAAAACATGATCTCGTCGCCGACCCCCTGCTCGCCCCAGACCAGCAGACGGCGGTCCGACAGATCCTCACCGTCCCAAAGAGGGGCGGCGATCGGACGGTCTTCGTAACCCTTGGCCCGGAAACGCCACCGGTAATCGTCCCAGCCGCTGGCCAAGTCGCCGCGTGTGAGCCGGACAATCCCCCGGTTCAGATGAGCGGGCCCCGCCGAGGGATTCAACGCGATGGCGTGGGACAGGCTGGCTTCAGCCCCCTCGGCGTCCATGCGGCTCTGCCACAGCAACATGCCGAGATTGGCATGGGCCTCCGCGCTGCGGTCATCGAGGGACAGCGCCTTGCGATGCGCCGCCTCGGCCTCGGCCATCCGGCCCTGCACCTGTAGGACGAGACCATAACCGGTCAGGGCGACGGCACTGCCCGGACGGATTCGCAGGCTTCGCCGGAACAGCCGCTCGGCGGTGGCCAGATCATCGCGCTCCTGACGGTCGGAAGCGAGGTTGGCATAGGATTCCTCATAATCCGGCTGGACAGCGATGGACAGACGCAGCAACGCCTCGGCGCGATCCAACCGCTTCCAGGCTTTCCAGACACCGGCCAGATTGTTCAGCGCCTTGCCGTAATCCGGACGCAGCCTCAAGGCCCGCTTGAAGGCCGACATGGCGTCGTTCCACCGGCGGCCGGCGTCGAATGCCGTGCCGATGTTGTTCCAGCTCAACGCATCGTCGGGCTGCAAAGCGAGGGCGAGGCGCAACACGGCAAGAGCCGGCGCATGGCGGCCCAGATCCAGCAAGGCCACGCCGAGATTGTTGCAGGCTCCCGCCAGGCCGGGATCGCGGGCAAGCGCCTCGCGGTAGCGGGTGACCGCCTCCTCCAGCCGCCCCTGCCCCTGCATGGCGCTTCCCAGCGCGAACCGCAGAAGGCCATCGGCCGGGGCCGCGGCGACCGCCGCTTCGAGCATGGCCTCCGCCTCCACGCAACGGCTCTGCCCGATCAGCAGCAGGGCCAGTTCGCGCGACAGGTCGGCATCGTCCGGAGTGTCCGCCAGTGCGCGGCGCAGGCAGGCCTCCGTGTCGGGATGACGGAGGTCGCTCAGGCAGAGCGCCAGGTGACGCCATACACCGGGATGGTGTGGGTTGGCTTTGACCACATCGTGCAGATGGTGGGCCGCTTCAGCGCTCCGGCCGGTTTGCCGAAGCAAAACCCCGAGGTTGATCCGCGCCGGGGCGTTGTCCGGATCGCACTCGAGGGCACGGCGGTAGGCCGCCTCTGCCTCGGCCAACCGGCCGAGCGCCTGCAACACGGTGCCCACATTGCCATGGGCCTGGGCGTAGCCGCGGTCGCACGCGATGGCGGCGCCCAGGACCGTCGCCGCTTCGGCATTCCTTCCGAGATCGGCCAGAAGAGTGCCAAGGCTGTTGAGGGCGATCGGAAAATTGGGCTGGACCGCCACCGCCGCGCGTATCCGCTTCAACCCCAACCGGGAATTGCCCGCTTGGTGGGCGGCCAATCCCGACAAATGGAGAAGATCGGCGTGGCTGGAGTTCTGCGCGAGAAGTTGCTCGTACAGCGCGATCGCCTTGTCAAGCCGTCCGGACCGGTGATGGTCCAGTGCCTCTTCAAGCCGAACCGCTGTGAACACCGACGGTGCTCCTCCAAGCAAGGACGTCACGGTTCCGAAACGGAGGCCGATGGTTCGTCCGAGGTTTCGATGCTTCCCTTGAACATCTTCCGGCAGAGTTTCAACGCGCGGTAATAGTTCCGGGCCATCACGAGCTGTTCGATCTCGTTCAGCGTCTTGTGGCTGTCGGGCCGTGCCGCCCGCACCTCCTCCATGATCGAGACAAAACGCTGGAGGTTGAGCTCGGTGTCTTCCGGGAAGATGTAGACGAGCTGAATGACGAAATAGAGTTTCTTTTCGATGCAGTCGATCTGCTCTTCCTTCAGAACCTCGCGCCCGCGCAGGAAATTGGCGGTGTTGTAGAGAAAGAAGGAGCCCGGACGGTCTCCGGCACCGATCACGGCCCCGTTTATGATGACCTTTTCGTTGGGGCGCAGAACGAACTTCAGCGGCATGAGAATCGACCCGATGCATTTCCGGTGCAACCCGGCGGACGCCAGGCGACGGACCCAAAAAGAAACGGGCGGCGGCTTGGAAGCCGCCGCCCGCCGGGTATGATCCTACCCGAACTCTACGCCTTAGAACAGACGCAGGATCGACTGCTGCGACTGGTTGGCGAGCGAGAGGGCGATGGTGCCGAGCTGCTGACGGGTCTGGAGCATCAGCAGGCTGGCGCCTTCCTCGTTCTGGTCGGCCAGCGTCAGCTTGCTGGCGCCTTCCGTCAGCACGTCGCTGAACTCCTTGGTGAAGTTCTCGCGGGTGGTGATGACGTTCAGGTTGGTCGACAGTCCTTGCGAGGCGGAGCGGACCGTCGCCTTGGCGTTGTCGAGGCTGGAGATCGCCGCTTCGATGTCGGAGCGGTCCATCCAGTCGTTCTGCGCCTCGTCGATCTTCAGCCCCTGGCCGCCGGCGGTCAGATCCACCGCCCCAACGGAAATCGAGGCTGTGTTCTTCTCGTTCAGCTGGACCGTCAGGTCGTTGGAGGTGTTCGGGTTCGACACCTGCTTGGTGACGATGTTGCCGCCGCAGTTGGCCGTGGCCGCCTGCATGATCGTCTTCTCGTCCACCCGCACGCGGACGGTGCCGCTGCCGAAGGCGAAGGACTGCTCGCCGTTGGCCAGCTTGCTGTCGCCGCGGTCGTTCAGACCGTCGCGGGAAACCTGGGCGCCGTCCTGGTTGCTGACCTGGATCTGGATGTCGACGTTCTTCTGGATGGTCGAGACGCCG
Organism: Azospirillum agricola; assembly: GCF_017876095.1. GTDB lineage: Bacteria > Pseudomonadota > Alphaproteobacteria > Azospirillales > Azospirillaceae > Azospirillum > Azospirillum agricola. The sequence goes on along the minus strand of NZ_JAGINM010000012.1, from coordinate 135,471 downwards.
TTGCCGCCGTTGACGGCGTCCTCCATCGCCAGACGGTCGACGGTGAAGGAGACCACCGCGCCCGAGGCGAAGCTTTCCGAGATGCGCTTGCTCAGCGCGTTGGTGGTGTTCACCGTCAGCGTCACCTCGCGGGGGTTGCCCGCGACGGTGGTGCCGGTCAGCGTCACCGTGCCGCCGTTGGGATCGACGGTCACCGAGGCCAGATCCTTGCCCGACAGGCGGGTGGTGTTGGCCAGCGCGTTGCTGATCGAGTCCTTCAGGGCCGTGGCGACGTGGTTCTGGACGTTCTGGCCGACCGCGACGTCCGACGAGGTCGCGGTGTAGCTGAAGGTCTCGCCTTCCACCGTGATCGAGAAGATGTCACCGGCTTCGACCGTGCCCTTGCCGACCGTGACCTTCGAGGTCTGCGGGTTGCCCGAGGTCGCCGCGACGGTGCTGGTGGAGAGCGACTGGCTGTTGTCGAAATAGTTGATCGTCCGGCTTTCCTTGCCGTCGGTGACGACGAAGGTGCGCTCCTTGCCCTTGGCGCCGCGCACCTCGATCTGCACGTCGGCGAAGCTGCCGGCCGTCTTGGACATCGTGCCGTCCAGCTTCAAGCCGGTGAGGCCGTGCGCGGTCTGCGCCTCGGAGATGTCCTCGGCGTTGCCTTCGATCGAGCCGTCGCCCTTGACGCGGAGCGAGTAGGTGTCGGTCGAGGAGACGTTGGTGACGCGGGCGTTGTCGAGGCCGGTGATGGAGTTGACCGAGGCGCGCGAGTCCGAGGTGCTCTCCATCCGCAGGCCGGTGCCGCCGATCAGGTTCTTTCCGGCGTAGCCGCTGTCGCCGGCCAGCTTGTCGATCTGGGTGCGCAGCGTGTTGAACTGGGCGGCCAGCGCCTTGCGGGTGGCGACCGAGGCGGCGTCGTCGGACAGCGAGGCCAGGGCGGAGGTGGTCAGGCCCTTGGCCTGGTCGATCAGGCCGTCGATCGCGGTCAGGCCCTTGTCGGCCGCCTTGATGGTGCTGATCGACTGGCCCATCGACTCCTTCAGCGCCGACAGGTCGCCGGCGCGCTGGGTCAGGCCCTTGGCCGCGAAGAAGGAGGTCGGGCCGTCCAGCGCGGTGTTGATCTTGTTGCCGGTGGAAAGAATGTTCTGCTTCTTGGCGACCTGGTCCTGCACGCTCTGCAACTGAAGCAGATTCGTGCGCATGGAGGAGGTCAGGGAGACTTCGTTTGCCATGAGATGTCACTCCTTTGGAGGATCGTCATCCGTCCGCGCCCCGGCAAAGGGCGGCAAGGACGAAGGGGGACTAATTCCCCCGCCAAGGAGGTAGGCAAAAAGCGGGCCAGATCGAAATTGCCGGGCTTCCCTTGGAAATGCCTGCCGCCCGGCAAAAGCGGCCCGGCAATTTTTGCCTAGATCCCGGCAGAAACTGCCGATCCTTCGGCAGGCGTTGCCGGGGCGGCAGTTTCTGCCGGGCATTTCCTGCCGGGCAGGACAACCATTTCGCACAGGGCCAGCGGTCCGGCGGACAGCGCCACGCTGCCCCAGGACCAGCCGACGCCGAAGCCCGACAGCAGCAGCCGTCGCCGTTCCGAGCGCAACGGCGTGGCGAGAGCGTCGGCCAGGGCGAGGGGAATGGACGCGGAGCTGGTGTTGCCGAACCCGGCCAGGGCCAGGGTGGTCTGTTCCGGCGAGGCGCCGAGCTTCTGCCCGAGATGGCGGATCATCTGGGCGTTGGCCTGATGCAGCACGAGGTGATCGACCATGCCCATGCTCCAGCCGGCTCCCTCCAACGCGGCGCGGACGCTGCCCGGAACTTCGCGCAGGGTGAAGGCGAAGACCTGGGTTCCGTCCATGAAGAGGCGGGCGGGCCTGTCCGGATGGCGCATCGCGCCGCCGGACGCCGTCAGGTAGGGCGCCCCCGCCCCGTCGCTGCCGAGATCGAAGGTCATCGGCCCGCCGTCCGCCGCGGTTTCCAGCGCCACGGCGGCGGCGGCGTCGCCGAACAGGGGAGCCACCGCGCGGTCGCCGGGATCGACCAGCCGCGAGGTGGTGTCGCCGACGATCAGCAGGGCCCGGCGGCCGATGGTCTTCAACAGCGCCGAGGCCGTCCACAGGCCGTACACGAAGCCCGAGCAGCCCTGGGTGATGTCGAGCACGGCGGCACCCTTGCGCAGGCCGAGCCGATGATGCAGCAGCGCGCCGCTGCCGGGCAGCGCATGGTCGTGGGTCTGGGTGACCAGCACCAGGAGGTCGACCGAAGCCGCCTCCCATTCCAGCCCGTCGAGAAGGCGCCGGGCCGCCCTTTCGGCGAGATCGCTGGTGCATTGCCCGGGAGCGGCGATGTGGCGCGCCTCGATCCCGGTCGCCTTGGCGATCCTGGCCGCGGCCTCGTCCCCGAAACGCAGGGCGAGATCGGCCGTGGTATCCCGGCCCTCGGGAACACAGCCCACCACCCCCCGCAGGGCCACGCCGTCAAGATTGCTGGCGACCATGATCGGCTCCTCGTTCGGGTCGTCTGACCAAGCGGCGTCCTCAGCAGGTGATGCCGCCATCCACCGTGATGGTCTGGCCGGTGATGTAGGCGCCGCCGTCGCCCAGCAGGAAACGCACCGCCGGCACGATGTCGGCAACCTCACCCAGCCGGCCGAGCGGTGTCCGCCGCACGATCTGGTCGCGCTGTCCCGCCGACAGGGTTCCCGACATTTCCGTGGTCAGATAGCCCGGCGCGACCGAGTTGACCGTGACGCCCAGCCGGCCGACCTCGCGCGCCAGGGCGCGGGTCAGCCCGTCCAGCCCGGCCTTGGAGGCCGAATAGGCCGCCAGACCGACGTAGCCGCGCTGACCGATGATCGAGGAGATGTTGACGATCCGTCCACCGCCCTGCCCCGGACCCCGCCGCGTCAGCTTGGCGCGCAGGAAGGCGCGCGCGGTCTGGATGGCTCCGGTCAGGTTGGTCTGGATCACCTCGGCCGCGTCGATGTCGGGGAAGGTCGCGAGCACCCCTTCCCGCGCGATGCCGGCGTTGTTGACCAGCCCCCAGAGCGGTGAGGCGCCGCCCCAGGCCACGGCGGCGTCGAAGAAGGCGCGGACCTCGTCACCGTCGCCGATCCGGCAGGGGTGCCAGAGCAGGTCGGGACAGGACAGCCTCTCCAGCGCCTCGGAAGGCGACCGGCTGCAGGTGGAGACGCGGTAGCCCTCGGCCAGCAGCGCCTCCACCAGGCCGAGGCCGAGGCCGCGGCTGCCGCCGGTGACGACGACATGGCGCTTCGGCAGGGGGTTGGCGGTCGGGGGGTGGGGAGCGGATTTGATCATGACGGCCCCTTTCGGCTCTTCTTGCCGGCCACGCTCAGCGGGAGGCTGTCGGCAAAGCGTATCGCGCGCGGCCGGGCGGCGGGCACCAGGTCGGCGCAGGCGCCGCGCAGGGCGTCGCGCAGGGCTGCCTCATCGACGCCCGCGTCCGGCACCACGGTCGCGGTCAGCAGAAAGCCGGTGATCGGGCTGGCGACCGGCATGACCGCCGCGTCCGCCACCCCGGGGACGGCGAGAAGCCGCTGCTCCACCCGCTCCGGCGACACCTTCACCCCCCCGACATTGACGAGCCCGTCGAGGCGGCCGGCGAAGAGGACTCTCTCCCCCGTCACCTCCACCAGATCGCCGGTGTTCAGCCAGCCATCCCCGGTGCGGACTTCGGTGGAGGCGGCGACCATGGCGCGCGGGCCACGGACCTCAAGCACTCCCCCGCGGATGCGCAGGGCGGTCCCCTCGCGGCCGTCGACGAGCCATGCGGCGGGGAAACCCGCCTGCCCATCGGTCACGGCGAAGAGGGCACCCGCCTCGGTCGAGGCGTAGATATGGCGAATCCTCGCCGCCGGAAAACCTCTGCGCAACCGATCGAGAAGCGCCTGGTCCGCCGCTTCGCCCCCCAGCGTGATCGATCGCAGGGAGGGGAGATCGCCTCCGGCCGTCAGGAAGGCACGCCAGAAGCTTGGCGTGCCGCTGACATGGGTCACAGCATGCTGCCGTGCGGTGCGGGCGAGACCGGCGATCCCACCGCCCGGCGCGGCGGCGACCAGCAGAGCGCCCGCCGCGGCGGCGGTCAGGATCACTTGAAGGCCGGCGAAGGCCGCCGGCTCGTAGGTCAGGAGCCAGCGGGCCCCGGCATCATGCGGCGCGCGGATGCGGTTCCGCAAGATATTGAAATCATGCGTTATTCTTTTGGGAGTTCTGGTGGTGCCCGAACTTTCCAGGGTAACCGTGAAGCCCGGAGCCGGCACCCAATCCTCTCCGGGGCCGGCATGCCGTCGCAGCAGGAGACCGGCGTCGGCGCGCTGCGCAGCCGCCAACGCCGCGACGGTCAGCGACGTCCGATCCGCAAGCACGATCCCGCCAGCCGGAACCGGCAGGGAAACCAAGTCGCTCCAGCCGAAACAGGCCTCATCCTCGACCAGACGGAAGCCGGGATGGATCCAGGACGGCCGTTCCGCGGTCATGCCGGGACGGCGTAGAGCGCCGCCAACTCGCCGACCGTGGTGAAATGGCGGAGGCCGGCACGGAAGGGATCCCGCCCGGTGCGCTGCTCCAGCACCACCAGCAAGGTGGCGAGATCGAGCGAATCGATCGGCAGGCCGCCGTCCAGGAACACGCTGTCGGCGCGCAGTTCGGGCAGGACCTCGCCCTTGTCGGCGGCGATGCGGCCGAGTTCCTCGGCGATCAGGGCGAACATGCTGTCGGTCATCGGAAATCCGGCGGGGCGTCGCAAGAGGACAGAAAGGCCCGGATCGCGGCGGTCACCGGGCTGGCGGCTTCAGTATGGGGCAAATGGCCGGTGTTGTCGAAGATGTGGAACGGAGCACCGGGCGGCAGACGCTCGACCGGCGGCAAGGGAATGATCCGATCCTCGCGCCCCCAGAGAATCTGGATCGGCATCCGATAGCCGCTCCATTCCACCGGAGGGCCACCATCGGCATGCCCGGCGAAGGAGCGTTCGATGATCCGCTCCAAGACCCTGCGCCGAGCAGGATCGGCGCCCTGGGCGTGCAGAACCTCGCCGATGCGACCGGTCAGGGGGGATGGCCGGGCAAACAGCCGCTCGGCGCAGGCACGCCCCTCGAAAGCATCGGCGGGCGCGATGGCATGCCTCAGGAAGCCGAGATCGAACGGCGTTCCCAGGCCGGCGCTGGCCAGCAGGGTCAGGCTGGCGACCCGTTCCGGGACGCGCCGCGCCAACTCCCGCCCGACATAACCGCCCATCGAATGACCGATGATATGGAAGCGTGGAAGTTCAATGGCATCGGTGAATCGGATCAACCAAGGTACGAAGGAAAGAACATCCCCGTCGCCGACGTCGAGCGTCGAGGCGCCATGCCCCGGCAGATCGACCGCCACGGTGCGGCGATCGGCGGCCAGGGCCGACAGGTTGAACTGCCAGGTCAACCGGTCCCCCGCGAACCCATGGAGCAGCAGCACCGGCACGCCGCCCGATCCGGCCGACAGATAGCTGGCCGGACCACCCTCGATGCCGGCGACACCGCCGCGCAGGCGGCCTCCGCCGGCGACAGGACGCGGCATGTCAGGCCGTGACCGCCACGCCGGCCAGGGCCAGCAGGTCGGACACCGTCTTCGCCCGGGCCAGCTTCTCCCCCTCGACGACGATGTTCAACCGTTCGTCCACCAGGGCGATGAAGCTGATGACCGCCAGCGAATCCCAAGCTTCGAGGGATTCCAGAGTCTCGTCACCGGTCAGGGTGCCGGGCTCCAGTTCGAGCGTCTCATCGAGAGCGAGAAGGAACTCCTTACGGTCCATGAACATTCTCCTGTTTCTTGACGTCGTCGCTCAATGGAGCGTCTTTTGCCGGATGCTGCGGTTGATGTCCATCCAATCGGGATGCTCGGCCAGGATTTTGCAACAATCCTGCCAACCGAACCGGGGATTGACCGGGTACAGCCTTTCCAGCAGGCGGCGCACGAGGTCGTAGTCGGCGGCCTCGTCGACGCACCAGCGATACCCGCCGTGGGAGCCGCCGTGGGAGCCGCCCGCGGGAGCCAGCGGCACCCCCAGCCGGAAGCGGTCCGGACGGCGGTAGACATAGGGGGTGACATGCTCGCGCTCGTCCGGATCGGTGGCGAGGCGAGCCGCCTCGTCCAGCGCGGCGCGGGTCAGGATCTCGGCGTCGAGGCCACGCGGATGGAGGGTGACGTCGATCGACCGGTAGTCGATCGGCGGGGTCTCCTCCCGGCCCTTGAGAAAGGCGGCGACCAGGGCACCGATCAGGTCCGGGTCGATCAGCGGGCAGTCGGACGTGACGCGCACCACGATGTCGGCACCCGCCAAAGCCGCGGCACCGGCGAAGCGGCCCAGCACGTCCTGCTCATCCCCACGGAACACCGGCACGCCGAGCGCGCCGGCGCAGGCGACCAGCGGATCGTCGGTGGCGTTGACGGTGGTCGCCAGCATGACCGCGTCGAGTCCGGGGGTGCGCCGCAGCCGTTCGAGATGATGGACGAGCAGCGGCTTGCCGGCGGCCTCCAGCAACACCTTGCCCGGCAGCCGGGTGGAGGTCATGCGCGCCTGGGAAATGGCGACGATGCGCGGCCGGGCGGCGGTCATGGCGCGCCCTCCGGCACCGGGGCCAGCAGATCCCAGCGCAGCGGGGTGCCACGCGCCAGCGGCCGGGCGGCGCGGCGGCCGAGAACGGCGGGGAGATGCTTGGGCTCCAGCCCGAAGCCGGGCCGGATCGAGCGGACGTTGGCGGCGGTCAACGCCTCGCCGGCCGCGACGTCCTCCACCACATAGAGCGAACGGCGGTAGTTCCGCCCGCCGGCCTCGCTCGGCTCCACCCCGTAATGGACGCGGCCGAGGGCGGACCAGGCGGCGCGGACGGATTCGGCCATCGCCCGGAACTCGGCCGGCTCGAGGGAGAAGGCGCTGTCGACTCCGCCGTCGGCGCGCGACAGGGTGAAATGCTTCTCGATGACGGTGGCGCCCAACGCGGCGGCCGCGACCGGGACCGCGATCCCATGGGTGTGGTCGGACAGGCCGACGGTCACGCCGAACATCTCGGCCAGATGTGGGATGGTGCGGAGGTTGCAGTCCTCCGGCGGGGTCGGGTAACCGCTGACGCAATGCAGCAGCGCCAGGGGAACCCCGTCGGCCGCCTCGACCGCCTCGGCGATCTCCCCCAGCGTCGCCAGCCCGGTGGAGACGATCAGCGGCTTGCCCGAACGGGCGGCCCGGCGGATCAGGGCGTGGTCGATCAGCTCGAAGGAGGCGATCTTGAAGGCTGGAGCGTCGAGCCGCTCCAGCAACTCCACCGCCGTGTCGTCGAAGGGGGAACTGAAGACGGTCAGGCCAAGGGCACGAGCGCGGGCGAACAGCGGCTCGTGCCATTCCCAGGGCGTGTGCGCCTCCCGGTAGAGATCGTGCAGGGTCCGCCCGGCCCACAGCCCACCCTCCAGCCGGAAACCGGGGCCGTCATGGGCGATGGTGATCGTGTCGGCGGTGTAGGTTTGCAGCTTCACCGCGTCGGCACCGGCCGCCTTGGCGGCGTCGACCAGCGCCAGGGCGCGGCCGAGGTCGCCCTGGTGGTTGCCCGACATCTCCGCGATCAGATAGGGCGGATGGCCGGGACCGATCGGGCGTCCATCGATGATGAGGGGAACTGGTGCGGGAACTGGCACGGGGTGGGCTTTCGCGTCTGCGGTTTCGACAGGGACAGTGTCGCGCCAAAGGGTGAAGGAAGCTTAATTTCGACGTCCGGCGCGCAGCAGGGCGCGGGCCTCCTCCCCATAGGCCAGCAGCCGTTCGGCGCAACGGCGGCGGTCGCCGACCTCGGCGAAGCGTGCCCGCGCGGCCGACGCCGCGGCCTCGTGGGCGTCGGCATCGGCGAAGAGCGCGACGGCACGGGCAAGGTAGGAATCGCGGTCGGGGACGGTGAAGGCCGGGCCGGCGACGCTGGCGACGTCGCCCCAGGCGAAGCCGACCACCGGCACGCCCTCGGCCAGCGCGTAGCCTGCCCCGCCGCCGCCGCCCTGGCGGGCTGGGTTCAGGAAGGCGTGGCAGCGGCGGTAGAGCGCCCGGATGTCGGTCACATGCCCGAGGCTGCGGGTGCGGTCGCCGTTGCGCAGGCTGGCCAGGCGTCCGGGAAGGTCCCTCGCCTCGCCGACGAAGGCGACCAGCGCGTCCGGGCAGCGGTCGAGAATGTCGTCGATCAGCGCCAGGAAGTCGGGTGTCGCCTCCTGGTCGAGGCGGGTGCCGACCACGGCGAAGACGAAGGGCGCGCCGCCGATGCCGGGATCGCCCATGTCCCCCCGTGTCGGCGGCAGGGTGTAGCCGAAGGTGAAGGGGCGGAAGCGCCGGACGAAGGGCGCGCGGTAGAGCTCGGAGATCGACGCCGTGTAATCCTGCTCGTCGAATCCCAGCAGGATGTGCGCCAGCGAGATGGTCAGGCCGGAGGTGGTCGGGATGCACAGCACGGGCCGGGCGCCGGCCTCCGCGAACAGGTCGGCCACGATGTTGGAGCCGCCGAAGGAGACGATCAGGTCGGGATCGTACCCGTCCACCGCCTCGACGATCCCTTGCAGCTTGGCCTGGGAAAAGGCCCGCCCGGTGAAGGACGCGACCTTCACCCGGCGGCCGAACATCTCCATGGCGACGACGCCCTCGAGGTCTTCCGGCAGATGGAAGATCATCGGCGGCATGAAGAGGTTTTCGAGCCGGCTCGGCAGCGTGCAACTGTTGATGACGGCGACCTCCAGCCCCAACTCGTCCTGCAAGCGGCTGGCGAAGTCGAAACAGTCGCGGGTCGGCTGGTGTTGGTCGTTGATGAACTGGTTGGTGACCAGGGCCACCCGGCGGATCGGCCCGCCGCGCGGAGCGGCGGGCGGCGGCACCAGGGACCAGCGCCGGGCGATCAGCCGCACCATCGCCTCGTAGAAGCGGTAGAGGTCGCAGGCGACGAAGCTGGCCGTCTTGTCGCCCAGCGCCGATCCCAGGAAGAGCTGCCGCGACAGGCACCAGTAGGAATAATGCAGCAGGGCCGGATCAACGCCGTCGCCGCCGAGCAGCAGGTAATGCAGAATCCGTTCGTAGTGATAGAGATCGCCGGTCAGCAGGAACAGCACCGAGTGCAGCCGCACCGTGTCGTTGGTCGGCGCGTCGCGGCGCAGCCGCTCGGCCAGGGCCAGGCGGGTCGGCTGGTCGACCTCGCGCCGGATCGTCTCGCACAGGGCGGCGAAGCGGTTGATCTTGTCGGAATCGAAGTGCCGGTCGGACAGATACCCAACCAGAGCGTCGATCCGCGCCTCGACCGTGTCCGACATGACTCACCCTGGCCGTTGCGTGCGGATGCGGCCTTTGTACCGCCCGGAACCGCGCGCTTTCAAGGAAACCCGTTGCGCATCCGAGCGGATCGCGACACACTCATCATAACCATATTTTTACAGAGGTCTTTCCCGTGGCAGGATTCGACAGCGCCGCCGGCCCCGAAACCGTGGTGACCGGTTTGATCGAGAAGGCGGCCAAGGAACTGGACGCGCTGTCCGACGCGGCGGGAGACGTCGCGCCCGAGGTCGGCGATCTGGCGGAGATCCTGGTCGAGGCCCAGCGCATCGCCGACCGGGCGGCGCTGGACTTGCGGCGGCTGACCAAGAGGGTCGCGCGCGCCAAGGCGTGAGGCGGGCGGGCGGTGCCCGCCCCGAACCGCCGCCAAGCCCCTACAGCTTCAACCCGGCGACGCCGTCGAGGACGACGTCGGTCAGGGCGCGGCGTTCCAGTCTGGCCCCGAACAGCTTGGCGGCGCTGAAGTCGGCTTTCGCCAAGTCGCAGCCCATCAGGTTGGCGAAGGACAGGTCGGCCCCCGACAGGTTGGCGCCGCGCAGGCTGGATCCGCTGAAATCGGCGTAGCGCAGCCGGGCCCCCGACAGGTCGGCCGGGCGCGACCGATGCTCGTCGAACACCAGCGGGCGCAGGTTGACCCGTCGCAGGTCGGTGTTGTTCAGCTTGGCGCGCTTCAGGTTGATCCCGCGCAGGTCGCCCTCGGCCAGGATGGCCCCACGCAGGTCGGCGCTCTCCAGCACCGCCGCCTGCAACTGCACGCCCGTCAGGTCGAGCCCGTAGAGCGTCGCCCCCACCGCCCGCAGCATGGTCAGGCAGGCATGGGCCAGCGACGGCGCGTGGCGCAGGTCGAAGCCGGACAGATCGAGCGGCGTTCCCTGCGCCCCGCCCGATCCCACCCAGGCCATGTGGTCGGCCAGCAGCTCGTCGAGGCCGCGGCCCAGCTCCGCCACCACCCGGCCGACCGGCCTGTCGGTCAGGACATCCTCCATGTCGGCGTCGGCCAGTTCGGTCATGGTCATGGTGGCGCCGGTCAGCACCGCGCCGCGCAGGCAGGCGCCACGCAGATCCGCCCCCGACAGATCGGCCCCCTCCATGTTGGAGCCGGCGAAGTTCGCGCCGCGCATGGTCGCCCGCACCATCTTGCAGCCGCGCATCACCGCGTCGGAGAAGTCGGTGTGGATCGCCACGGCGCCGGACAGGCGGGCGTTGGTCAGGTTGGCGCCCGACAGGTCGGCGCCGTTCGCCTCGGCCGGATTCGTGTCGATCTGCACCATGCGCAGATGGCCGGAGCGGTCCTTTTCCGCCAGGGAGCCGTCGCGCAGGTCCGCCTCGAACAGGTTGGCGCCGATCAGGATCGCCCCGCGCAGACAGGCGCCGCGCAGGTCGGTCTTGATCAGGCTGGCGCGCTCCAGATTGGCCTGCCGCAGATCGGCGGCGAACAGCGCGGCGCAGTCGAGCCGGGTCCCCGACAGGTCGGCTCCGCGCAGGCTGGCCCCGACAAGGTCGGCGTGGGCCAGATCGCGCCCCGACAGATCCAGCCCCGACAGGTCGCAGAAGGACAGGCTGGCGCGGGCGCCGCCGATCCGCGCGTTGCGGAACATCTCGTGGCGCCGCACCGCGTTGTCGAGTTGCGTCTGGTCGAGGCGGGTGAGGGCGCGGTTCTGGGTCATCGGATGATCGCAGCGCAAGCGATGGCGGTGGAAACGGTCATGGCGGATGGGTGTCCATCAACAATCACAGCCTTCCCCCGCACCGCTTCAGAAATGGTTAATCATCCCCTGGCTTTTTCGTTCCCCGTCCGCTGACGCCCTTTCAGGCCGCCGTCTGCCGGTGCATGGTCCGGGCGCCGGACCGCTCGGCGATCACCGCCGCCAGGGCGCCGTGCAGCCGGTCGGGGGTGAAGGGCTTGTGCAGCAGGCGGCATCCCGTCGCCACCGCCTCGCGGATGCGCTCGGGCGCGGTGTCGCCGGTCAGGATGATGCCCGGAACGGCCTGTTCGAGAAGCTCGCCGACACGGGTCACCACCTGCACCCCGGTCAGGCGGCCGGGAAGCCGGAAATCGGTGACGATCAGGTCCGGCTTCTCCTCCGCGTCGCGCACCAGCGCCACTGCGGCCTCGCCATCGGCGGCCTCCATCACCCGGTGCCCCCAGCTTTCCAGCAGCAGCAGCATGCCGCTGCGCTGCACGGGGTCGTCCTCGACCACCAGGATCAGCCGCTCGGCGTCGGCCGGAGCCTCCCCGCCCTCCTCCGGAACGGCCGGCTCGGGCGCGCGCTCCGGGATGACGACCGGGGCGCTGACGGCGAAGACCGAGCCGATGCCGAAGCGCGACCGCACCTCCACCGCGTGGCCCAGCAGAGCGGCCTTGCGCCGCACCTTTGCCAGCCCCAGCCCCAGCCCCTGGCGCCGGTCGCGCTCCGGATTGCCGAGCTGGACGAAATCCTCGAAGATGTTGTCGAGCTGCTCGCTGGGAATGCCGGAGCCGGTGTCCCACACCTCGATCCGCAGCCATTGGCCATGGCGGCGGCAGCCGAGGGTCACCCGCCCGGACGGCGTGAAGGCCACCGCGTTGCGCACCAGATCGCGCAGCATCCGTGTCAGCATGGCGCGGTCGGTCCGCACGCTGAGCGCGCAGGGCATGACACGCAACCGCAACCCCTTCTCGGCCGCGGCGGTCCGGAATTCGCAGGCCACGTCGTTCAGGACCGCCGCCACCGGAACGTTGGCGATTTCCGGCCGCACCACCCCGGCGTCGAGCGTCGCCACCTCCAGCAGCGCGTGCAGAAGCTTCTCCCCGGCGTCCAGCGCCTCCCCCATCTTCTCGGCGATGGACCGGTCGCGGGGTTCCTTCAGACGTTCCATCAGCAGGTGATGGAACAGCCGCAGGGCCTGGAAGGGCTGGCGCAGGTCGTGGTTGGCCGCCGACAGGAAACGGCCCTTGGCCTGGTTCGCCCGCTCCTTCTCCTCCAGGGCGCGGATCAGCTTGTGGTTGACGGCGCGCAAATCGGCGGTGCGCTCCTCCACCCGCTGCTCCAGCCGGGCCTTGGAGTCGGTCAGGTCGCGGCGGACGGCGGCCTCGCGGCGCAGGCTGGTCAACCCGACCCAGGACAGGCCGAGCAGGGCGAGGAAGCCGGTCATCGCCACCGCGAGGCCACGCTGCAACCGCATGTTCCAGGGCGCAAGGACCGTGGCGCGCGGCACCGACACCGCCGAGACCACCGGAAGGTCGCGCATGCGCTTCAGCCCGAGGATCGACGCGCCGGCCTGCGCCGGCGGCGCGTCGCCGATCCGCCAATCCGTCTCCACCGCCTCGCCGCCGGGGACCAGCGGGGGCAGATGGCCGAGCGCCTCGGCACCGAAGCCGGCCAGCCGGGTGCCGTCGGGCCGGAACAGGCCGGCCGACCGTTGCAGCCCGTCGCCGAAGGCGTTGAGCACCGGCGTGAGCGCCGCGACCGGAACCCCGGCCAGGACCGCGCCGTCGAGCGAGCCGTCGGCCCGGTAGAGGCGGCGGATCAGCAGGATGACGCGCTCATCCCCGGCCAACCCTGCCGACACCAGCGTGCTCCGGCGGCGGCTCGTCTCGGTCCCCTCCGACAGCCCGCCGAAGCCGTCGCCGTCGAAGGTCACCGCCGACCCGAAGACCACGCGGCCGGACGCGTCGAGGATCGACAGGCTGTTCGGTCCGGACGCCGCCAGCGCGTCGTCCAGCCCGCTCTCCGCCCAGCGCGCCAGCCCGTCCCGCTCGATCCGGCTGACGATCGGGACCAGCGCCGCCGATCCGCCTTCCAGCACCGCCTGGGCATGGCCGTCGAGCAGCGCGGCCGCCTGCCGGGAATCGCGCTCCGCCCGCTCGATCGTGTCGTCGTAGTCGAGAACGGTCACGGCGCCCCAGGCCATGGCCCCCAGCAGGCCCAGCGCGACGATCACGCTGGCCAGGACGGTCTTGGGAGTGGCGATGGAGGGAAGGGGCATGGGCTGCGGGGGTGGAGCGGCGAAGAAGGACACCGGCGGCGGGGCCGGCGCACGGATGGAAAGCGGCGGGCCCGCCGGATCAGGCCGGCCTGCCGGGCACACCGTCACCACGGACGGTCACGCCATCTTCGGTTGCGGTTTCTGTCGTGGGCGAAGGCGCTGGGGGCGGGGCCGATGTGAGCAAATTCCAATCCTCGGTGGCGACACAACCATGGGGTGGGGGTTCGGAAACACCAGCGCTGCCGCATACGTCATTCCCAAAGGCATGACAGGCTGGCCTATCCGAAATTTCGCGCCGACAATCCCGGCCGCCGACACTTTCTTTCTTCACCACTATCTCTATTTGTGAGAACAGTCATAACACACAAACGCATCAGGCGCGACTGACCTTGACGACTATGACCATGCTCATAACGTCGCCTCTCCCTTAGAGGAATACCGGCGGCGCGGGAATCCGGTTCGGCAATATCGTGAGGCGCGTTTTGAAGAACTTCGCCGTTGCCCCGCAAACATTCGGCCGTTCGCGTGTCCGGGAGGGGCTGCCCTACCCCCTCGGGGCGACGTGGGACGGGCTGGGGGTCAATTTCGCCCTGTTCTCCGCCCACGCCACCAAGGTCGAGCTGTGCCTGTTCGACCCGGAGGGGCGGCGCGAGCTGGAGCGCATCCCCCTCCCCGAATACACCGACGAGGTGTGGCACGGCTACCTTCCCGACGCCCGGCCGGGCACCATCTACGGCTACCGGGTCCACGGCCCCTACGATCCGCAGGCCGGGCACCGCTTCAACCCGCACAAGCTGCTGCTCGATCCCTACGCCAAGCATCTGATCGGCCCGCTGCGCTGGTCGGACGCCCATTTCGGCTACCGGGTCGGCTCGCCGCGCGGCGACCTGTCCTTCGACCGGCGCGACAGCGCGCCGGGCATGCCGAAATGCGTGGTGATCGACCCGGCCTTCACCTGGGGCGGCGACCGCCCGCCCGCCATTCCCTGGGACCGCACGATCATCTACGAGGCGCATGTCCGCGGCTACACCATGCGCCATCCCGCCGTGCCGCCGCAGCATCGCGGCAGCTTCGCCGGGCTGGCGGTGCCGGAGGTGGTCGACTACATCCGCTCGCTCGGGGTGACGGCGGTGGAACTTCTGCCCGCACACGCCTTCGTCGACGACCGCGGCCTGCTGGAACGGGGACTGCGCAACTACTGGGGCTACAATTCCATCTCCTTCTTCGCGCCCGACCCGCGCTATCTCGGCACCGGGCGGATCTACGAGTTCAAGGAGATGGTCGCGCGCTTCCACGAGGCCGGGATCGAGGTGCTGCTCGACGTCGTCCACAACCACACGGCCGAGGGCAACGAGCTGGGGCCGACCCTGTCCTTCAAGGGCATCGACAACGCCTCCTATTACCGGCTGGCCCCGGATCCGCGCTACTACATCAACGACACCGGCACCGGGAACACGCTGAATCTCAGCCACCCGCGCGTGTTGCAGATGGTCACCGATTCCCTGCGCTACTGGGTGACCGAGATGCATGTCGACGGGTTCCGCTTCGATCTGGCGACGATCCTCGGGCGCGAGGCCCAGGGGTTCGACGAGGGCGGCGGCTTCCTCGACAGCTGCCGGCAGGATCCGGTGCTGTCGCGGGTCAAGCTGATCGCCGAGCCGTGGGACTGCGGCCCCGGCGGCTATCAGGTCGGCGGCTTCCCGCCGGGCTGGGCGGAATGGAACGACAAGTTCCGCGACACCGTGCGCGCCTATTGGAAGGGCGACGAGGGGAAGCTGCCCGAACTCGCCACCCGGCTGACCGCCAGCGCCGACCTGTTCAACCGGCGCGGCCGCCGCCCCTGGGCCAGCGTCAACTTCGTCACCGCGCATGACGGCTTCACGCTCGCCGACCTCGTTTCCTACAACGACAAGCACAACGCCGCCAACGGCGAGGGCAACCGCGACGGCCATTCCCACAACCTGTCCTGGAACCATGGGGTCGAAGGACCGGCCGACGATCCCGACATCATCGCGTTGCGCGAGCGCCAGAAGCGCAACCTGCTGGCGACGCTGCTGCTGTCGCAGGGCACGCCGATGCTGCTGGCCGGCGACGAGTTCGGCCGCAGCCAGCGCGGCAACAACAACGCCTATTGCCAGGACAACGACGTCAGCTGGATCGACTGGGAGGGAATCGACGAGGACGGCCAGGCGATGATCGGCTTCGTCCGCCGGGTCGTGGCGCTGCGGCAGAGCCATCCGCTGCTGCGCCGGGGCCGCTTTCTGACCGGCGCCATGAATCCGGAGATGGAGGTCAAGGACGTCGCCTGGATCACCCCCGCCGGCACCGAGAAGACGACCGAGCAATGGCTGGATCCGATGGCCCGCTGCCTGGGCATGCTGCTGGACGGCCGGGCGCAGGCGACCGGGGTCCGCCGGGCACCGTCCGACGCGACGCTGCTGCTGATCGTCAACGCCCACCACGAGGCGGTTCCCTTCACCCTGCCCGCCGTGGTCGGCGGCAGCCAGTGGCTGCGCCTGCTCGACACCGCCGAACCGGACCGGCTCGGCGTGGCGATGGACCGCAGCGGCGACGCGATCTCCGTCGGCGGGCGGTCCCTGCTGCTGCTGGAACTGATGCCCGACCGGCGGTCGGAAGCGGCGCTGAGGACGGCCATGAAGGCGGTGCGCCCCGCCTCTCCTCCGGTCCTCCCGGCCACCGCTCCGGAATCGACTCCGGCCGCCGCCCCGGTCAGGGCGGCGGGGCCGTCGTCGCGGTTTCTCCGCGAATGATCAGGTAGATTCCGTCTTCGCCATTGTCGAGATCCTTCACCGCGTCGCGCGGAATCGGGATTTTCTGGCGGCGGCAGAACAGCAGCAGCAAGGCCAGCGTCTTGCTGGCCGTGAAGGCGATCTCGCGCCCCTTCGAGGCGCCGCTCTGCTGGATGGTCACCACCAAGCTGCCGCCGGGCTTGGGCGTCACCATCGTGACGACGCCAAGCGGCAGGTCTGGCTGGTTGGGGACCTTCTGGTACCAGGCGATGGCTTTTTTCAGGGCCGAATTGGTGAAGAACAGTTCTCTGGTCTCGACGATCATTCAATCCCTGGCCAACACTCAGGCCCGGCCGCCCTCCAGTCCCGGATTCAGCCGGAACGTGATCGCCCGACCCAGTTTGGATTCCCGCAGAAGGATCTGCTTGGTCTCCAGCAGCTTGATCGCCCGGTTCACATTCGGGCGCTGCATGCCCAGCGCGTCAGCCAGCTCGGACTGGAGCACCGGAACGGATCGGTCGAAATGGAGCCTCCGGCTCAGATAGGTGAACACACGAAGCGCCTCCAGAGTGATTTCCCGATCGGTCGATACGGTTCTGGAGAGGAAGTCATGATGATGCAGCATCGCGGCCTCGGAACGCAAGGTTGTGTGATGGGGGCTGGGTTCGATCAACGCAGGTCCGGTCCGTCGCGACCCGGACGCGCGGATCGGAGACGGGCGGATCGGCACGGCGGCGCACGCAGCGGCGCGGGACAGGTTGCACGGTTGACGTCCACCCTCCCCTCCTTCGGCATGCGCCTGTATCGATTGCGATTTCGGACAAAAGGAAGGTTATCGTCCGATTGTTGTCCGAGTGTGTCGGCGCTGTTTCGTGATTGACACAATGACTGTCTGGACGCGCAATCTTCCGGCCGGTTTGTCATCTTGACCGCAACCGTCCGTGACAGGAGGGAACCCGGCGCCCTTCCCGCCGTTGCCGATGGGGACGGATTGCAGGGGAGAACCGGCATGCATCGCCTGATTCTGCTGCGGCACGGGCAAAGCGTCTGGAACGCCGAGAATCGATTCACCGGCTGGACCGACGTCGGCCTGACCGAAAAGGGAATGGCCGAGAACCGCCGCGCCGCCGAGCGGCTGAAGGCCGCCGGGGTGGACGTCGACGTCGGCTTCACCTCGGTGCAGTCGCGCGCCATCGAGACGCTGCACGCCGTGCTGCGCGAGATGGACCGGCTGTGGCTGCCGGTTCACAAGCACTGGCGGCTCAACGAGCGCCATTACGGCGCGCTCCAGGGGCTGAACAAGGCCGAGACGGCGGGGCGCCACAGCCCGGAGCAGGTGTTCCAGTGGCGGCGGAGCTGGGACGTGCCGCCGCCGCCGATCGAACCGGACGATCCGCGCGCCGCGGTGTCCGACCGCCGCTACGCCGGAATCGCCAAGTCGAACCTGCCGCGCGGCGAGAGCCTGAAGGATTGCACCGCGCGGGTCATCCCCTTCTGGCGGGAGGGGATCGAGCCGGCCCTGCGGCTGGGCGCCCGCGTGCTGGTCGCGGCACACGGCAACAGCCTGCGCGGCCTCGTCAAGCACCTGGACAATGTGGCCGACCAGGACATCCCGCTGTTCGAGATCCCGACCGGCCAGCCGCTGGTCTACGAGCTGGGCGCCGACCTGACGCCGCTGCGCCGCTATTTCCTCGGCGAGGATGGCGCGGTCGAGGAGATCACCTGGCCCGGACGGAGCGACAGCGCGGCGGCGTGAGGGAGACGGCAACGGAAGGCGCGGAACGGGCCGGAGCGGTTCCTCAGGCCGGAAGGCGCATGTCCGCTCCGGCGTCCGCCATTCCGGTTTCCGCCTCGGTCAGGTAGCAGCCGGGATCCTCGGCCCAGGGATCGCCGGTCAGCTTCTCGGCCCGCACGCGGGTGTTGCCGTTGCAGATCGCCAGGAATCGGCACCCGGCGCAGCGTCCGCCGACCGGGCGGGGACGCTGCTTCAGCCCGGCCAGGATGGGGTCGGACCGGTCCTCCCAGATGTCCGCGAAGGAGCGCCCGCGGATGTTGCCCAGCGTGTGGTGCCCCCACATCGTGTCGGGGTGGACGTCGCCCCGGCTGTCGATGTTGGCGATGCCGACCCCCGATGCGTTGCCGCCCCAGCGGACCAGCCGACGCTCCAGCGCGGCGCGGCGCTCCGGGAAGCGCCGCGCCGCCCACATCAGGAGATGGGCGCCGTCCGCGTCGTTGTTGCCGGTCACGATCTCGCGCGGCCGTCCGGCGCGCGCGTCGGCCAGCGCCGCTTCGAACAGCCGCTCCATGGCGGCGCGGGTGGTCCGCCTCATCGCGTCCATGCGGCGGTGCGCGTTGCCGCGCCCGGCGTAGTTCAGGTGGGACAGGTAGAACTTGTCGATCCGTTCCCTTTCCATGAGGGCGAGAAGCGCCGGCAGGTCGGCGGCCGTCTGCTCGGTCAGCGTCAGGCGCAGCCCGACCCGCAACCCGGCGTCACGGCACAGGCGAATGCCGCGCAGCGCCTCGTCGAAGGCGCCGGCGCGCCGGCGGAAACGGTCGTGCGTGGGGGCGAGCCCGTCCAGGCTGACGCCGACGTAATCGTAGCCGGCGGCGGCGATGGCGCCGATCCGGGTCGCGTCGATCAGCGTGCCGTTGCTCGACAGCCCGACATAGAAGCCCAGCTCCTTGGCCCGCCGCGTGATGTCGAACAGGTCCGGCCGCATCAGCGGCTCGCCGCCCGACAGGATCAGCACCGACACGCCGGACGCCTTCAGGTCGTCGAGGACGCGGAACGCCTCGGCGGTCGACAGCTCGCCGGGGAAGTCGTGATCGGCCGAGAAGGAGTAGCAGTGCAGGCAGGACAGGTTGCAGCGCCGCACGAGGTTCCAGATGACCACGGGTCCCGGTGCCGCGGCCGGACGTTTCGCCGGCTCCACCGGCTCCGTCGGCGGGGCGACGAGCGTGCGCATGAAATGGCTGAGACGGAACATCGGGCGGGTCCTTGCGGTGGCGGCGGGCCGGAAACGGGCGTCACGCGCCGGGCGGCGGGGTGCAGAGCGCGTGCAGGCGGGCGACGTCCTCGACCCGCACGGTGCGGCCCCGCGTGTGCACGCCGAACTCGCGCAGGCGCGCCAGCACGCGGGACAGTGTTTCCGGCTCCATGCCGAGGCGGCTGGCGATGACCAGCTTCTTCATCGGCAGGATCACGACCGTCTCGCCGCTCACCTGCGGGGTGAGGGAGACGAGCAGTTCGGCGACCCGCTCCAGCGGGCTGCGGCTGCACAGCCGGCGCACCTCCCCGGCGAGCCGCCGCTCCCAGTGCAGCAGCGAGCCCAGCATGCGGCGGGCCACGGCCGGGTTGGCGCGCAGGCCGGCGAGGAAGCCGCGCGCGCCGACGCGCAGCAGCGCCGCCTTCTCCACCACCTCGGCGGCGATCGGGTAGACCCCGGCGAAGATGGCGGCTTCCGCGAAGGTCGACACCGGCTCGACGGTCTCGACGATGCTCTCGCGGCCGTTCTCGGTCAGGGCGAACAGCTTCACTTGGCCGCTCAGCACGATGAAGAAGGCGTCGGCCGGATCGCCGGCCTGGAACAGCAGGCTGTGGCGCGGGTGGAATTCCGCCGGGCTGTTGCCCAGCAGCGTGCAGATGACGTCCGGCTCCAGGCTCTCGAACAGCGGCAGGTGGCGGATGGCCGTCAGGTCGAGGCCGCGGCGGCACAGGCGGCCGCGGCACCGGATGGGCAGGCGGACCGGTTCCGGGCCGCCGCCGGTGTCGGCGCACAGACGGGCGAGGACGCAAGACATGGTTCAGTCATCCCACGGGTCGTTGCTGGACTGCCAGAAGCGGCGCAGGGCCTCCATGTCGTCGATGTCGACGTCGTCGAGACGGCCGGAATGCACGCCTTGCGGGCGCAGCTTCGCGAAGGCGCGCGACAGGCTCTCCGGCTTCATCCCCAGCCGTTCGGCCAGGAACTGCTTTTCGCAGGGAAGCACGATGTGGACCCGGCCCTGCCGGTCCCCGGCCAGCCTGACCAGATAGCCGGCGAGGCGCCGGGTGGTGGATTGCAGCTTCAGTTCGGTGATTTCGAGGATCAGGCCGCGCAGCCGGGCCGCGGCGCCGGCCATCATCGCCTGCACCACCTCGAAACGGTCCTGGAGATGGGCGAAGAACGGCTCCGCCTGGATGGCGACGGCGGAGACCGGCACCAGGGCGAAGGCGCCCGTCGCGTGCCGCCCGCAGTCGAGCACCGCCTCCTCGCCGACCAGATGGCCCGGGCCGACGATGTCGAGGACGTTGGAGCAGGTGCCGTTCTCGGCCGTGGTCAGCCCGACGGTTCCGCTCAGCACGAGGTAGAAGGCGACGGCCGGCTGCCCGCGCAGGAACAGCGGGCTGCCCTGGCCGAACGCCTGCTCGCGGCTGTAGGTCAGGAGATGCGCGCGGTCGGCGTCCGACAGCTGCCCGAGCACGGGGCTGTCGGCGATGGTCCGCGCGAGCGCGCTGTCCATGTCGGTGTCCATGTCGGCACCCGGCTCGCCTCGTAGGGGTTGGCTCACCCGACACTAACGGGCCGTTCCCGCCAAATACTTGACTGTGGTCAAGTCTACGATTTCAGGCTGCGGCAACTCACCTCATGTGCGGTCCGGCCAGTCTTGACCGGCGTCAAGTTTTTGAAGACCACCCCCGGTTCAGTCTCGCCACCTGGGTTTTCTCACGCTGGGGGATGTTTTCATGAAAAAGAGCAGCACGGCTCTTTGGGCCGCGGCAATAACGCTGCCGGCGTTGCTGGGATTCGCGCCGATTTCCGCTTCGGCTCAAACGGCGGAACCGACGCTTTCAAAGGAAGACAAGGAGGCCAGCGCCAAGATTTACTTCGAGCGCTGCGCCGGTTGCCACGGCGTGCTGCGCAAGGGCGCCACTGGCAAGAACCTGGAGCCGGAGGCGACCCGCAAGCTCGGCCAGCCGCGCCTGGAGAAGATCCTGGGGCTTGGAACCGAAGGCGGCATGCCGAACTTCGACGACATCCTGAGCAAGGATGAGCTGAAGAACATGGCCACCTACATCCAGATGACGCCCGACACGCCCCCGGAATGGGGCATGAAGGAGATGAAGGCGTCCTGGAAGCTGGGCGTGGCGCCGGACAAGCGCCCCACCAGGCAGATGAACGCCGTCAACCTGAACAACGTCTTCTCGGTGACGCTGCGCGACAGCGGCGAGGTGGCGCTGATCGACGGCGACACCAAGAAGATCTGGACCATCATCAAGACCGGCTACGCGGTGCACATCTCGCGCATGTCGGCGTCGGGCCGCTACATCTACGTGATCGGCCGCGACGGCAAGCTCGACATGATCGACCTGTGGATGGAGACGCCGGCCGTCGTCGCCACCATCAAGACCGGCCTCGACGCCCGTTCGGTCGACACCTCGAAGTTCAAGGGCTACGAGGACAAATACGCCATCGCCGGCTCCTACTGGCCGCCGCAGTACGTGATCATGGACGGCCAGACGCTGGAGCCGCTGAAGATCGTCTCCACCCGTGGCCTGACCGTCGACGGCGCCTACCATCCGGAGCCGCGCGTCGCCTCCATCGTCTCCTCGCTGATCAAGCCCGAATGGGTCGTCACCGTCAAGGAGACCGGGCTGGTCAAGCTGGTCGACTACACCGACGTCAAGAACCTGAAGGAAACGACCATCGAGTCGGCCAAGTTCCTGCACGACGGCGGCTGGGACGCGTCCAAGCGCTACTTCATGGTCGCCGCCAACGCGTCCGACAAGGTGGCGGTGATCGACACCAAGGACGGCAAGCTGGCGGCCCTGGTCGACACCAAGCCGAAGCCCCATCCGGGCCGTGGCGCCAACTTCGTGCATCCGAAGTTCGGACCGGTGTGGGCCACCTCGCATCTCGGTTCCGACGTCGTCACGCTGATCGGCACCGACCCGGAGAAGCACAAGGACAGCGCCTGGAAGGTCGTCGCCGAGCTGAAGAACCACGGGGCCGGGTCGCTGTTCGTCAAGACCCACCCGAAATCGTCCAACCTGTGGGCCGACGCGCCGCTCCACCCGGACCGCGACATGGCGGAATCGGTGTCGGTCTTCGACATCGCCAACCTGGACAAGCCGGCGGAGATCATCAACGTCGCCAAGATGGCCGGCCTGCCGGAGACCAAGGCGATCCAGCGCGTCGTCCACGCCGAGTACAACGAGAAGGGCGACGAGGTCTGGTTCTCCATCTGGGCGGGCAAGACCGATCCGTCCGCCATCGTCATCATCGACGACAAGACCCGCAAGATGAAGAACGTGATCAAGGATCCCAAGCTGATCACGCCGACCGGCAAGTTCAACGTGCTGAACACCCAGCACGACATCTACTGAGCCTGGCCGGACGCCGTTCGATGCCGTTGGGGGGAGCTTCCGCCGCCCGGTCTTGGGGGGCCGGCGGCGGGGGCTCCCTCGGCCGGGGGGGCCGTTTCGCCCACCCCGCTTTTTGGAAAGGACCGTGAGATGACGGGGGCGGGGGTCTGGGGACTGCTCCGGCGGGTGCGCATTCTGGGCGCGACGCTGGTCGGGGCGGGGGTGATCTTCGTGGCGGGCATCGTCTTCTGGGGCGGCTTCAACACCGCGATGGAAGCGACCAACCAGATGGATTTCTGCGTCTCGTGCCACGAGATGCGCGACAACGTCTATCAGGAATACAAGCAGACCATCCATTACGAGAACCGCACGGGCGTGCGCGCCACCTGTCCCGACTGCCATGTGCCGAAGGACTGGACGCACAAGATCCTGCGCAAGATCCAGGCCTCCAACGAGGTCTACCACTGGCTGCTCGGCTCGGTCGACACGCCCGAGAAGTTCGACGCCAAGCGCCTGGAGCTGGCTCGCCACGAATGGGCGCGCTTCAAGGCCAACGATTCGCTGGAATGCCGCAACTGCCACAGCTTCGAGGGCATGGCGCCCGCCAAGCAGAAGCAGCGCGCCCAGAAGCAGCACGAGATGGCCAGGGCCGACGGCATGACCTGCATCGACTGCCACAAGGGCATCGCGCACAAGCCGGTCCACCACGATCTCGACGAGAACGGCAATCCCAAGCCGGAGGCCCCGAAGGTCGCGTCCATCCTGCCTGTTTCTGCCGCGGCCCCGGCGGCTTCCGCCGCTCCGGTTCCGGCCCCCGCCCCGGTGGCGGCCGCTCCGGCCCCGGTTCCGGCTGCGACACAGGCTCCGGCCGCCGCCACGGCCGCCGCCGCCTCGGCGGCACCCGCCTCCGCCATCGACTGGAGCCGGGTGGCGGAGAAAAAGGTGACTCTGTTCTATCCCGGCCAGACCGGCTTCGAATGGATCCTCAACGGTCCCGACCATGGCGGCGCGCGCGGCTTCAAGAAGGGCGAGCAGTGCTCGGGCTGCCACGAGGGCGAGCAGGCCGACATGGGGGCGAAGATGGCGTCCGGCCAGAAGGCCGAGACGACGCCGATCCCCGGCAAGCCGGCCTTCATCCCGATGACCGTCCAGGCGGCGCATGACGGCACCAACCTGACGCTGCGCTTCCGCTGGCCGGCCAGCCCGCACACCCCGGCGCCCTTCGTCGAGGGCGGCAGGATGGACCCGGAGAATCCGGTGAAGCTCGCCATGCTGATCGACCAGGGCAAGGTGCAGGACGCCGACCGCTCGGGCTGCTGGAGCACCTGCCACATGGACGCCCGCTCGATGCCCGACGCGCCGGCCGGCGGCGGCGTCACCAAGTACCTGCCGCAGACCCGCACCGCCATCGAGCTGAAGTCCCCGCCGCGCGGCGGCGCCGACAAGGTGAAGCCGGCCGACGAGCTGAAGGCCCTGCTCGACCAGGGCGTGTTCCTGGACCTGCTGCGCTGGAAGTCCGGCAGCAACGCCGTCGAGGACGGCTACGTGTCGTCGGAGCGCGTGATGAGCGGCGGACAGGGCGCCACCGGCAACGGCGTGCTGGCGGACGGGTTCTGGACGGTGGAGCTGGTGCGCAAGCTGGTCTCCGACCGGCCGGGCGACGTCTCGATCGAGCCGGGCAAGCTCTACACCATCGGCTTCGCCATCCACGACGACCACACCAGCGCCCGGTTCCACCATGTGTCGATCGACTACAAGCTGGGCCTCGACAGCCCGGACGCCGCCATCAACGCCGTGCGCCAGTGACCGGCGGCACAGTGACCGGCGGCAAGGAGGGCATCATGAACCGCATCGCGTTTGGTCCCGCCCTGCTGCTCGGGTTCGCCGCCGCCTTCTCCAGCGGGACGGCGCTGGCCGAGACGGTGGCCGTGCGCATCGACAAGGGTGCCTTCGAGCCGGCGGTGATCACGATCAAGCCGGGCGACACCGTCGTCTGGCTGAACACCGAGAAACGCACCAGCCATGACGTGGTGTTCGAGGACGGCGTCCGCTCCGAACGGCTGATGCCGGACGACGTCTTCGAACGGCGCTTCGACACGGCCGGACGCCATTCCTACCGCTGCACCCCGCACCCGCGGATGACGGGCGAGGTGGTGGTCGAACCCTGACAGGACGAGCAACCCTGACAGGACAAACACGGCCGGGGGGCGACCTCCGCCATTGACGATCGGATGGGCCATGACACACGGACGAGTCTATCTGGTGGGGGCGGGGCCGGGCGATCCGGATCTGCTGACGGTCAAGGCGCACCGGCTGCTGCGGAGCGCCGGCACCGTCGTCTACGACCGGCTGGTCGGCGCCGACATCCTGCGCCTGATCCCGCGCAGCGCCGAGCGCATCTTCGTCGGCAAGGCGCCCAAGCGCCACACCCTGCCGCAGGAGGAAATCAGCCGCCTGCTGGTCGACCTCGCCCTGAGCGGACGCAACGTCGTCCGCCTCAAGGGCGGGGACCCCTTCATCTTCGGGCGCGGCAGCGAGGAGGCGCTGGCGCTGGTCGAGCACGGCGTTCCGTTCGAGATCGTCCCCGGCGTCACCGCCGCCACCGGCTGCGGCGCCTACGCCGGCATCCCGCTGACGCACCGGGGGCTTGCCACCGGCGTGCGCTTCGTCACCGGGCACGGCAAGGAGGACGGTCCGCTCGACCTCGACTGGGCCGGCATGGCCGACCCGAACACCACACTGGTGCTCTACATGGCCCTGGCCAACCTCGCCGACATCGGCGCCCGGCTGATCGCGGCGGGGATGGATCCGGAGACGCCGGCCGCCGTGGTCGCCGCCGGGACCTCCGCCCGCCAGACGCGGCTGCTCGCCACGCTGGCGACCCTGCCGGAGCGGGCGGCCGCGACCGGGCTGCCGGTGCCCTGCCTCGTCATCGTCGGGCGCGTCGTGGCGCTGGCCCCCCAGCTCTCCTGGTTCCAGCCGGGGGTGGCGGCCGAGGAGCCTCCGCTGCGGGGACGGGTCCATGCGTAGCCCGTCGCCGCGCGGCCTGCTGGCGGCCGTCCTGCTGGCGGCGGCGGTGCCCGCCCCGGCCCCTGCCTTGGCCGACGATGCCCCGCCGCCGGGGCGGCGGGCGGCGCTGCTCCACATGCTGCGGCAGGATTGCGGCGCCTGCCACGGCATGACGCTGAAGGGCGGGCTGGGAACGCCGCTGCTGCCCGCCGATCTGGCGGCCAAGGCGCCCGACGCGCTGGCCGACGTCGTGCTCGACGGCGTCCCCGGCACGCCGATGCCGCCCTGGCGCGCCCTGCTGACCGCCGGCGAGGCGCGCTGGATGATCGACCGTTTGCGCGAGGGACTGGACCGATGACACCCTGTTTCCGACGGCCGCTGTTCGGCCTTCTGCTCGCTTCCGCCGCCATTGCCGCCGCCATTGCCGCCGCATTCGCCATGCCGGCGGCGGCCGACTCCCTGCGCGGCACCAACGATCTGGGGATCGTGATCGAACGCGCGGTGGGCAGGCTGCTGGTGGTGGAGACCTCCGGGCGCAAGGCGCTGGCCGAGGTGGCGGGGCTGGGCGACCTGTCGCACGCCGCCGCCGTCTTCTCGCGCGATGGGCGCTTCGCCTACGTCTTCGGCCGCGACGGCGGGCTGTCCAAGGTGGATCTGCTGACCGCGACCATCGTCAAGCGGGTCATGCAGGCCGGCAACAGCATCGGCGGCGCCATCTCGCAGGACGGGCGGCTGGTCGCCGTGCAGAATTACGAGCCCGGCGGGGTCAAGGTGTTCGACTCCGCGACGCTGGAGCTGGTCGCCGACATCCCGGCGACCTACGGCGACGGAACCGCGCGCTCGAAGGTGGTCGGGCTGGCCGACGCGCCGGGCAACCGCTTCGTCTTCACGCTGTACGAAGCCGGCGAGATCTGGGTCGCCGACCTGTCGGACCCGGCGCGGCCCGCCTTGCGCAAGTATCCGGACATCGGACGCCAGCCCTACGACGGGCTGGTGACTCCGGACGGGCGCCACTACATCGCCGGGCTGTTCGGCGAGGACGGGCTCGCCCTGCTCGATCTGTGGAACCCCGACGCCGGGGTGCGCCGCATCCTCGGCGGCTACGGCCGGGGCGAGCAGCCGCTGCCGGTCTACAAGATGCCGCACCTGCGCGGCTGGGCGCAGGCCGGCGGACGGCTCTATCTGCCGGCCATCGGCCGCCACGAGGTGCTGGTGGTCGACGCCGCGACCTGGACCGAGGTCGCCCGCATCCCGGTGAGGGGCCAGCCGGTCTTCGTCATGGCGCAGCCGGACGGACGGCAGGTCTGGGTCAACTTCGCGCTGCCCGACAACGGCTTCGTCCAGGTGATCGACGTGCCGACCTCCACCCTGGTCAGGACGCTGGAGCCGGGGCCGGGCGTGCTGCATCTGGAGTTCACGCCACGCGGCGAACAGGTCTGGGTGTCGGTGCGCGACCAGGACCGCGTGCGCGTCTACGACACCGGCAGCTTCGCCGAGGTTGATGCCCTGCCGGCCGACAAGCCGAGCGGCATCTTCTTCACCGCGCGCGCCAACCGCATCGGCCTGTGAGGGAGGGCAAGGCGATGAGCATCGTCACGGATTCCACCGACCGCCGCCTGCTCGACGAGTTCCAGCGCGGCTTTCCCCTGGTCCCGCGCCCCTTCGCCGAACTGGCAGCCCGGCTCGGCGGCAGCCCGGCCGAGATCCTCGACCGGCTGGGCCGCCTGACGGCGGCGGGCGCCGTCGCCCGCATCGGGGCCACGTTCCGGCCGAACCGGGTGGGATCCAGCACGCTGGCCGCCATGGCCGTGCCACCCGCCGACCTGCCGCGCGTCGCCGCGCTGGTCGGCGCGTTCGATGAGGTGAACCACAATTACGAACGCGAGCACCGGCTGAACCTGTGGTTCGTCGTCACCGCCGAGGATGCGGGGCGCGTGCGCGCCGTGCTGGCGGAGATCGGGGCCGCGACCGGCCTGTCCGTGCTCGACCTGCCGATGGAGCGCGGCTACCACCTGGATCTGGGGTTTCCGCTATGGCGTTGACCGAAACACTGGAGCGGGACCGGCCCGCCGAACGACTCGCCGACCGATCCGACGGCCGGCTGCTGCGCCGGCTGCGCGACGGGCTGCCGCTGGTGGCCCGGCCGTTCCTGGCGATCGGGCAGGCCATCGGCCGGTCGGAGGCCGACGTGATCGCCGCCATCCGCGATCTGGTGGAGACGGGCGCCGCGTCGCGCTTCGGCGTCATCGTCGATCACGCGGCGCTCGGCTTCACCGCCAACGCCATGGTGGTGTGGGACGTGCCGGACGAGCGGGTGGACGCGGTGGGGGCGGCGCTCGGCGGGCGGCGCGGGGTGTCGCTGTGCTACCGCCGCCCACGCCGTCCGCCGGTCTGGCCCTACAACCTCTTCACCATGATCCATGGCCGCGACCGCGACGAGGTGCGCGCGCTGGTGGAGGAGTTGGCGGCGGGCTGCGACCTCGCCGGCGTGCCGCGCGAACTGCTGTTCACCGCCCGCCGCTTCAAGCAGACGGCCCCCTGCTACGGCCGGGACCGGAGGGCGTGATGGAACTGGACGGGATCGACCGTGCCCTGATCAACCGCCTGCAAGACGGGCTGCCGCTGACCCCCCGCCCCTTCGCCGACGTGGCGGCGGAACTCGGGCTGGATGAGG
Source organism: Azospirillum agricola (assembly GCF_017876095.1). GTDB lineage: Bacteria > Pseudomonadota > Alphaproteobacteria > Azospirillales > Azospirillaceae > Azospirillum > Azospirillum agricola. Next base: position 107,402 of record NZ_JAGINM010000012.1, on the reverse strand, counting down.
GAACGGTGATCGACCGTGTCGCCGCCCTGCGGAGGTCCGGGGTGCTGAGCCGCTTCGGGCCGCTCTACAACGCCGAACGCATGGGCGGCGGCCTGTCGCTCGCCGCCATGGCGGTGCCGGCGGAGCGCTTCGAGGAGGTCGCGGCGCTGGTGAACGGCTTCCCGGAGGTCGCCCACAACTACGCGCGCGAGCACACGCTTAGCATGTGGTTCGTCCTCGCCACCGAGACGCCGGAGCGGCTGTTCGCCGTGGCCGAGGCCATCGAGGCGCGGACCGGGCTCGCCGTCCGGCTTTTCCCCAAGCTCGCGGAATACGCGCTGGATCTGAGGTTCACGGCATGACCGGCCACACGCCCGCCGCTTCCACGCCCCTTGCGGCGACGCTCGACGACACCGACCGCCGGCTGGTCGTGGAGACCCAGACCGGTCTGCCGCTGGTGCCCCGGCCCTTCGCCGAACTGGCGCTCCGGCTCGGCATCGCCGAGGAGGAGGTGATCGCCCGCTTCGGACGCATGCTGGAGGCCGGAATCGTCCGCCGCATCGCCGCCGTGCCCAACCATTACCGGCTGGGCTACGCCGCCAACGGGATGAGCGTGTGGCGGGTGCCGGCCCCCGTCATCGACGAGGCCGGGCGTCTGCTGGCCGGCCTGCCCTTCGTCACCCACTGCTACCGCCGTCCGGCCCATCCGCCGGACTGGCCCTACACGCTGTTCGCCATGGTCCATGCCAGGGACCGCGCCGAGGTCGAGGCCCGCATCCGGACGATGGCCGATCTGCTGGGCGGCCGCAGCCTCGGGCACGACGTGCTCTACAGCACCCGCATCCTCAAGAAGACCGGCCTGCGCCTGTCCGCGTGACCGCTCCTTACGCCGGAGATCCTCTTCATGCACGCACGCTTCCTCCTCGCCGCGGCGGCGCTCGCCATCCTGACGCCGGGACCGGCCCCGGCGCAGGAGGGTCCCGCCGCCCGCTACGCCGAGCATTGCGCGGCCTGCCACGGCGGCGACCGGCTGGGCGCCATCGGCCCGGCGCTGCTGCCCGAAAATCTTGGGCGGATGAAGCTTGCCGACACCGTCCGGCTGATCGCACAAGGGCGTCCCGCCACCCAGATGCCCGGATTCGCCGATCGGCTGAGCGAGGCGGAGATCACCGATCTTGCCGCCCATGTCCTCGCCCCGCCGGCGCAGGAGCCGTCATGGAGCGACGCCGACATGGCCGCCAGCCACGTCGTGCACACGCGGCCATCGGCGCTGGCCGTCCGGCCCGTGCACACGGCCGACCCGCTGAACCTCTTCACCGTGGTCGAGGCCGGGGACCATCACGTCACCATCCTCGACGGCGACCGTTTCGAGCCGCTTGCCCGCTTTCCCAGCCGCTTCGCCCTGCATGGCGGCGTGAAATACTCGCCGGACGGACGCTTCGCCTATTTCGCCTCGCGCGACGGCTGGGTGTCGGTCTACGACCTCTACGGGCTGGCCCAGGTGGCGGAGATCCGGGCCGGCATCAACACCCGCAACATCGCGGTGTCGGCCGACGGGCGCTTCGTCGCCGTCGGCAACACGCTGCCGCGCACGCTGGTGCTGCTCGACGCCCGCGACCTGACGCCGCTGAGGACCATCCCGGTCGTCACGCCGAGGGGCGGCGCGCGGGTCAGCGCCGTCTACGCCGCCCCGCCACGCCAGAGCTTCATCCTCGCCCTGAAGGACGTGCCGGAAATCTGGGAGATCGCCACCGGCACGGCGGCCGACGGCAAGGAGCCCTTCGCCGTGCGGCGGATCGAGCTGGACGAACCGCTCGACGATTTCTTCTTCGACCCGCCCTACGCCAACCTGATCGGCGCCTCGCGCGACGGCGGCAAGGGGCAGGTGGTCGATCTGACGGCGGGCCGCAAGATCGCCGAGGTGGAGTTGCCCGGCATGCCGCATCTGGGGTCGGGCATCAGCTGGATGCTGGATGGCCGCCGGGTGATGGCGACACCGCACCTGAAGGGGGCGGCGGTCAGCGTCATCGACATGACGGACTGGAGGACGGTCAAGCGCATCGACACGCTCGGCCCCGGCTTCTTCATGCGCAGCCACGAGACGACGCCCTATGCCTGGACCGACGCCTCGCTCAGCCCGCGCCGGGACACGATCGAGATTCTCGACAAGCGGACGCTGGAGATCGTCCGGACGCTGACGCCATGGCCCGGCAAGACCGCGTCGCATGTGGAGTTCACCCGCGACGGCCGCCACGCGCTGGTCAGCGTCTGGGAGGATGACGGCGCCCTGGTCGTCTACGACACCGCCAGCTTCGAGGAGGTGAAGCGCCTTCCCATGCGCAAGCCGGTGGGGAAGTACAACGTCTTCAACAAGATCCGCTATTCCGAAGGGACCAGCCATTGAGGCGGAAACCGGCGGCTTCGGCCTGTTCTCCGAAGCCGCCCCCGCATCCGCCGGTCAGAACGGCACCACCGCTCCGGGCAGCGGCGGCAGACGCAAACTGGACAGATAGGCGATCAGCGCCTGCTGATCGTCATGGCTCAAGGCGTAGAAGGCGTTGATCACCGGGTCCGCCTCGCTGCCGGCGCACTGGTAGGGGAACTCGGCGGCGAGGCCGTCCGGGCGGGTGCCGCCGTGGAAGCGGATCGCCTGGACCAGATCCAGCGCGCGCCCATCGTGCAGATAGGGCCAACTGTCGGCGACGCCCCACAGCGGCCGGGTCAGGAATTGCTGCGGGGGAACGGCGATGGCCGCCACATCCGTGCCTTGCGGCGCGATGTCGGCGAGGCAGGGGCCCATGTCGTGGAGGCGCAGGTCGCTCAGGAGCGGCACCGCCAGGGGGCCGTCCGGCGTGTCGTGCGGCAGCCGGGCGCGGGCGTAGGCCGGCGGCGGGTTCGTCGTGTCATCGGGCTTTCCACCGTCCAGACCGCGCCAGGGCATCGACGGGGACGCCCGGCTCGCCAGCGTGTTCAGGTTGATCTCCAACCCGCCGACCGCGACCGTGTCGGCGTCGGCCACCGCCCTGGCGTAGAGGGCGGCGACCGCCGCGTCCGGCGCGCCCTGGCGGATGGCATCGCCGGCGCCCGCCGCCGCCTTGGCCAGCCGCGCCCGCGTCTCGCGCACCACCGGCAGATGGTCGGTGCCGGGCAACGGGTTGACCAGGGTCGGGGCCGCCACGGTCCGGCGGCGCGCTTCCGCGCCGCGTCCCGCGTCCCGCGACGGCAGCGCGATCCCGGCATCGGAGCCCACCCGGTCGGGATGGTCCAGCACGGTGCCCCACTCGATCGTCACCACCGGCCGGTCGAGGGTCTGGACCGGGACATGGCAGGACGCGCACATGGCGCTGCCGGCCGGAAGGCCGGCGTCCGTCGCCGTGCCGGCGAAGATCGCGGCGCCACGGGCCAGCCTGGCCTTGCCGGTCTGATCGGCCGGCGTCTCGACCACCGGCGGCCGGGTCAGCGCCACGAAGCTGGTCAGCGCCCCGATGTTGCCGTAGCTCAGTTCGTTGATCACCCCGTCGCCGTCGTTGTCGTTGTTCTCACCGACGACCTCGACCGCCTCCATGCTGAAATGGAACTGGGTCGCGGCGGCCGCGAAGTGACGGACCGACGAGGCGATGCCCTTCCACTGGAAGGGGCGCACGACCAGATCCTGGGCGACCCCGGTCAGCCGGCCGTAATCGTAGACGACCGTCTGGCTCATGCTGTCGTAGAGGGCGCCGAGCCAGCCGAAGGACAGATTCTTGGCCGACAGCGGGAGGGTTACCGCCTTGTCGGGCGTGTAGCGGGCGAGGTCGGCGAGGTGGGCCTGCTGTCCGAGCAGCAACCCGGTGATCTCGTTGGCCAGCGCCTGGGTGTAGCCGGTCCCGAACACATGCGGCGGGTTGCGGATCAACTGGGTCAAGGGGTTGGGAAACTGGCTGTTGATGAAGGCGTTGTTGCCGATGCCGGCGGCCCCGCCGATCGCCGGCTGGGTGCGGGTCGCCGGTCCCGGCGGGGTGGCGGCGGCGAGATCCGGCTGAACGGTGGCGCCGATCGACGTGTGGCACTCGTAGCAGCTCTGGCTGTCGATGCCGTTGAGGCGCAGGAAGGGAATCGGCGGCGGCACGCCGCCATCCGCCGTCGCGTAGGGGCTGAACGGGGAGTTCGGGTAGAGCGCCTTGCGCTGCCACGCGCGCGGGCCGTCCGCCCCCTCCCCCCAGCCATCCTGAGGGAAGTACGGATAGCTGAAGAAGTGCGCGCCTGATTCGAGGATCCGTCGCAACGGGACGCCACCGGACATCACATCCTGCTGCTGGATCGTCACGCTTTCCGTGATGTTCGCCTGCTGGGCACCCGCATTGGAGGTCGCAAATGCGGAAACGCTCAGCACAACGATTGGCCATGCCGCGGCACGAACGCTTGCCATGCGCAGAAACTCCCGTTTTTTTGTGTATACGGCCATACTGGCGCGGCATTCTTAAAAATCAATCGGAATAATTCATATTCATGCGTTCAAAAACAAAATTTCTTCTTATTATTATCGGAGAACCCTACAGACGTAACCGACAAATTCACCTAGATGAAGGGATTATTTCAATATTAACACAATTCCATATCATGGTATGCTGTGGAATTTAGAATTATTGACTCGTTGATTATTCAAAATTTCTTCCCGATAGTCGTCGCACGCGACGCATCAACGCGCGCCGGAACAGCGGCGCGAGAGCGGCATCACCGATCGGGAGGGACGCGGAACATGGCTGAGGAACGTCTTCTGGAACGGGCGCAGGGGAAGGCGGCGCCCCTGTCGGTCGCCTACACGCCGATCTCGACCCTGGAGGATCTGCGCGCCGCCGCACAACTGGCGATCCAGGTCGAATTCACCACCGTGCCCGCCTATCTGACGGCGCTCTATTCGATCACCGACAAGAGCTCGGCCGCCTATCAGGCGCTGCGCAGCGTCGTGGTGGAGGAGATGTTCCACCTCAATCAGGCGGCCAACATCCTGGTCGGCATCGGCGGGCAACCCAAGCTGACCGGAAGCGCGGTGCCCACCTACCCGACCTACCTGCCTTCGGCCAGCACCGCCGGCACGCCCTATGTCGGGCTGTACCGGGCTTCGCAGGCGGTGTTCCGCAACGTCTTCATGGCGATCGAGACCCCCGCCCCCTTCACAGCCCCGCCGCAGGGCAGCAACTACCAGACCATCGGCCAGCTCTACAAGGCCCTGTGGGACGGCATCCGGACCTGCGTCGAGCGATATGGCGCGTCGACCGTCTTCGCCCAGGACCCGGCGGCCGAGCAGCGCACCGACATCTATCTCGGCAAGTTCGGCGGCAAGGCCGTTGCGGTGACCGACGAGGACAGCGCCCAGCTCGGCATCGAGCAGATCGTCCAACAGGGGGAGGGCGCGGTGAACCCGACCCATCCGCTGGTTCCCCAGCAGCCCTACGGCGCCTACGAGCATTACGGCGCCCGCACCGACGGAACCTACGGGCCGATCCTCGGCACGCCCTACGAGCTGTCGCACTACTACAAGTTCCTGCGCGTGGCCGACGCGCCCGATTTTCCCGACACGCTTCCCATCGTCTCCAACCCGCGCGTGTCGGATTTCAGCAACGACACGGCCGTCCTGGCGGTGAAGGCGTTCAACATCGGTTACAGCGTGATGCTGCAAAGCCTGGAGGCCTCCTTCACCAAGGCGGGCGGCGCGGCGGACGTCTACTTCACGCTGGCCCTGCCGCTGATGCACAACCAGTTGCCGACGCTGGCCAACCTGCTGATGCAGCTTCCCGCCTTCCCCGACGGCGACGCGGCCGTCGGACCCAACGCCGCCCCGACCTTCGAGTATGTCGAGGACGCCAGCTTCGACAGCTTCCTCGCGGCGTTGCACGCCCTCGACGATTCGCTGGCCGGCCAGGGGCTGCGCCTGCTCGCCGCCCCGGTGTCGCCACCGGCCCCGCCGGCTCCGGCCCCCAAGCACCGGGAGGCGCTGCATGGGGTGATCGCCGGCGTCCGGACGCTGAAAAGCCGCTCCGCCGCCGCCGGTCTCGGCCTGTAACCCGACCGGCACCGCCCAAACGGCACCACCCGGCCAGAATCGGACAGCGAGGGGAAAACCATGTCCAACACCGTCTATTCCATCGTCCCCGCCATCGGCATCGCCCGCGTCGGCAACGCACCGCAGGATTTCTACATCGGTCCCGAGACGGAGGGCGGCCTGCCCACCCTGCCCGACGGCCGCACGGTCGGGGAACAGGATTTCCGCGACGCAAGCGGCCGTCTGCGCCGGCAGGCGGCGCGCTTCCGCGTGATGCGCAGCGTCGACGGCGGACCGCCGGAGGAGATCACGCTGAGCAGCGACGACGTGTCGGCGATCCGCTGGCACGTCCATCTCGCCAACAAGAAGTCGAGCTGGTACGAATTCCAGACCTCGAAGGGCGAGGATGGCTACGCGTCGAACCACCCGCTGCGCAACGCCAAACGGACCACGACCGAGGAACGCCGCGCCCTGATCATCGACGCCGGCCCGCGGTCGATCGAGGGAATCATCGCCCCGTCGCAGCCCTTCTCCCGCGACACCATCCCGCCGGGCTACGCCGGCAGCTTTCCACCGGAAGGGCTGAAGCCCTACCCCATCGACACGCTGGGCGAACTGCGCACCGACGCGGAGGGCCGCCTTCTGGTGCTGGGCGGCCTGGGGCATTCCGGATCGGAGAGCGAGTCGCCGAAGATCGGGCAGTACGCCAACAACGACGGCTGGTGGGACGACACGTCGGACGGGCCGGTGTCGGTGACGATCAGTCTGCTGAACGGCGACGACGTGGAGGTCGGCGGCGCCTGGGTGCTGGTCGGGCCACCCTCCTACGCGCCGCAGATCCCCAATCTGGTGACGCTGCACGACACCATCTTCGACGTGGTGGTGCGCAAGCAGGGGCTTCGCCCCGACATTTTCGAGGACGGGCTCTGGAAGGCCGGGGCCACCGGTTACAAGCCCTTCTTCGAGAGCGACATCAAGCCGATCTTCGAGCGCGTCGCCCGCTACCCCTGGGTCGCGGCGATCCCGCCGAAGCCGCACAGCTTCGACTTCGCGAGGCTCGGCGATCCGAATCCCGAGCTTAACGGGTTCCGTTCCTATGTTCTCGACATCATCCGCCCGCCCGGCGCCGAGAATGTCCTGGTGAACGCCAGCACCGGCGCCACCGCCATGCCCTATCTGGCCGGCGACGACGCGTTGAGCGCCTCGAAGCCCGGCACCGTCACCGCGGCGACGTCGAAGTACCTGCGCCTGACCGACACCCAGTACTTCTTCCTCCAGCAATGGGCCGACGGGTGGTTCGAGCGGGGGGGCGAGCCGGCCGGAAGCGCCGGCGATCCGATCACCCGCGGCGTGCTGGCCAACTGCGTCGGCGGCGCCTTCTCGCCGGGCATCGAGATGACCTGGATCTCCCGCAACCCGGCCATCTACGATGGCCCCTTCCGCATCAAGGCGCGTCCGGAGACGGACGGCCCGCTCAGCCTCGGCTTCGATCCGGCGGCCGGCATGGAACCGGGCGACGTGAGCCGCTACATGGCCGTCCCCTGGCAGGCCGACTTCAACGAGTGCTCCTCGCAGCCCATCGAGGGGCGGATCCTGTGGTGGTGGCCGGCGCAGCGGCCGGAATTCGTCTATCTGCCGCCCGATCCCGCCAAACTCCTGGCCGAGACCGGTCCGGCCTTCGGGCCGCAGGTGTCGTGGATCGGCACCGAGTACAACCAGAACGCCGACGACTACATCCAGTTCGCCGACGACCTGGACATGGTGAAGCTGTGGGACCAGCTCGGCTTCGTCTTCAACATCGGCACCGCCGACGATCCCCATTTCGTCGAGGTGGCGCGCCGGCTTCCCCGCACGCCCGGCTCGCAGGGCGACACCGCCGGGATCGGCGAGCCGGCGCGGCCGCTGGTGGCCGATGTCCCCTGAGGCGTTCCCCGGCGCGCTCCGCGACGCGGAAGCGGCGGACGTCCTGATCGTGGGGGCGGGGCCGGCCGGTTCCGCCACCGCCCTCGCCCTGCGCGCGGCCGGGGTGCCCCGCGTGCTGCTGGTCGACCGCGCCGCCCACGGCTCGCCGGAACGGGCCGCGCTGCGGGTCGGCGAATCGGCGGCTCCCAACGTCGGACCGCTGCTGGCCCGGCTGGGCCTGCCGGACGATCTCGAACGGCTCGGCCACCGCCCCTATCACGGCAACCTCAGCCTGTGGAGCGGCGGGGAGGTGGCGGCCGACGATTTCCTGCGCCGGGGCAGCGGCCATGGCTGGCATCTCGACCGCGCGCGCTTCGACCAATGGCTGCGCGACGCGGCGGCGGAGCGCGGCGCCCGCCTTCTGGCCCCCGCCAGCCTCGCCGGGATCGAGCGGCGGCCCGAGGGTGGCTGGACCGTCGGGCTCCGTGATCCTTCCGGTGGCCGGGGCAGCGTGACCGCCCGTGTGGTGGTGGACGCCGGCGGTCGGCGGGCACCGCTGGCGACCGCGTTGGGCGCGCGGCGGCGGCGGCTCGACCGCCTGATCGCCCTGGCCGTGGAGGGGTGTCCGGCCGGCGAGCCCGCCGGCGGCGGCTTCGCCGGCCGCTCCTTCGTGGAGGCGGTGGAGATCGGCTGGTGGTACGCGGCGGTGCTGCCGAGCGGACGCGCCATCGTCACGCTGATGACCGACGACGACATCGCCCGCACCGCCGGCCTGGGCGGCAAGGACGCCTTCCGGTCCGCCTGGGCGGCCACAGCGCGCCTGCGGGATCTGGTTCCCCCGCCCGGAAACGACCTTGGCGGCGAAGCGGCCCCGGCGGTTTTCCCAGCCGCTTCGCAGCACATCGACCGGGCGGTCGGCGCCGGCTGGATCGTTGTCGGCGACGCGCTGATCGGGTTCGACCCGCTGACCTCCTCCGGAATCGCCGGCGCGCTCGACGATGGGCTGGCCGCTGCCGACACCATCCTGCGCTGGTTCTCCGGCGACGGCGCCGAGGCCCGCGCCGCGGCGATCGGCTACGCCCGCAGGGCCGGGGACACGCTGCGCCGTTATCTGGCCGAACGGACCCGCCACTACGCCGCCGGGGGCCGCTGGCCCGACGCCCCCTTCTGGAGCCGCCGGGCCGCGCGGTGAGCCTGGATCAGGCCGGAACCGGCCGGTCCGCCACCCAACTGTCAAAATCGGCGTGCAGGCTTTCCGGCAGCTTGGCCCGGACGGCCCGGTCGTCCTGGGCGCCGTCCCGCAGGAACTGGACCTGGATCTGGTAGTCGCCGACCACGATGCCGTTGGCGATCATGGTCGTCGGCCCCTCTCCCTCGGGGTCGAGCCACAGGTTGAACAGGCCGCCGTTCGTCTGGTTCTCCTGGCGGATGGCGGTCACCGTCGTCGTCCCGTGGCGGGTCAGCACCGTGTCGCCGGCCGCCAGAGCCCCCGCCTGGACCGTGCCCGCCGGCGTCATCACCGGGTGGGTGGCCGATCCGGCGAGGGTGGCGCCGTCGGCGAACTCCAGCACGGTGATCGGACCGCTGTGCGGCTGCGCCAGCGTGGCCTGCACCGGCCGGGTTCCGCCGCCGCTGACGACGACATCCCCGGACGTGAAGTCCTCCACCGCCTTGGTCGTGCCGTCGGCGAGCGTGATCTGCGTGCCGGCGACCAGACAGTGCCAGACATAGACGATGGGCTTGATGAAGGCGACGCCGTCGCTCGGGTCGGTGTCCGGCGACAGCGAGCTGACGACGCTCGACCAGCCCACCCCATGGGTAAGATCGTCGAAGAGGACGGTCACACGGGCGGTGAAGAAGGTCCGCGTGTCGGCGACCCAGGGGCTGAGGCCGAAATTGATGGCGTTGCCGGCCGTGGTGGCGGTCGCCCGCAGCGCGAACTTCAGCGTCCGCCCCTCGGGATCGGTGGGATCGATCTCGAAATGCGGCAGATAGGGCAACGTGTCCGCAGCCTTCAACTCGGACGTGCCGCCCTCGCTGCGGGCCAGATAGAATTCCAGGATCGGGTTGGTGCTGTTCAGCGGAGCCAGCTTGTAATCGAATTTCATGCTTCCGGTCAGCGGAACGAGCAGGTGCGTGTCCTGGTGCTGGTTCTGCCAGAACCAGTAATCGATGTCGGTCTTGTTCCTGCTGCCCGTGTTGTTGTCGTAGCCGCGCGCCAGACCAATGACGATGTCATTCAGGTCGCCGGATTTGCGGTCGCTGCGGATGACGGGGTCGACGACGACCGGGTCGCGCGAGGCCTGGTAGGCCCAGGGGGTCAGCGTCGACGAGGCCTCCGTCGTGCCGTCCTGGTAGGTGATCGCGAAGGAGATGATGCCGGACAGCGTGCCGGCTGGCAACGGCGGCAGGGCGGTCGCCGGATTGGTTTCCACGATGATCGTCTGGGTGGCGAAACTGACCAGGACGCCGGAAGCCAGCGACGTCTTGACGGTGCCGTTCTCGTTGACGACGTTCAGCCAGACGGTAGCCTGGGCCACCGGCCGGGTCCGGGTCAGGACGGCGCGGGCGGTCACCACCGTGTTGCTCCGGCTGCTCGAAATGAACTCGACATACTGGCCGTCGGTGAAGGCGCCGGTGTTCCCGGCCGCATTGCTGGTCACCGCGGCGCCGGCGGATCGGGAAAACGGCGATGCGCCTCCGGTCTCGATGGCCTTGAACAGTCCGGGGTAGCGGGCGGCGGTCATCCCGCTGCGTTCGGCGTTGTCCTTCAGGAACGCCGTATGCACCGGGTCGCCGGCCGCCGGATTGCTGTTTGTTTTCAGAATCTCCAGAACCCCGGCCAGCCGATCGTTCTGGGGCTGGGTCAATGCAACAATCATGGGTCAAACCCTCCAATCAATTGTTCTGTAGATTTTGAGCAATCAAAAATCATTGATTAGGGTGCGTATGTTTTTACGGAGGAACGACAGGAAAATCACAATGATTACTCCTGTATGATTTTCGATGGCTCAGAAATTATATTTGAATCGATAACATTTGTTTTTCAATCATGGATTTTACAATCAATCTTCAGCGAACAAAAAATCGGCTCAAGGCGATTTATGGAATTTAAAAGCTGCATATATTTCAGGAAAATCCCCCTATCCGAGCAAATGCGCCGCTGACGGCAAGGCCTCACGGTTGCATCGACCTCGGCATCAGGACCGGAAAGCCACAGATCCCGACAGCGTGCCGGTGGAGAACGCGTCCATGGTGTGGCCGGAGACGACCGGCTTTCCTTCACAGCCCCCGGCATGGTTTGGCCGCCTACCGGCCGCTCGGCTCGGTGATGCTGGCACGCCGGCTTGCCTATGAACGGTCGGCGGCCTTCCGCGCCGAGCACAACGATTGCCCGATCGACGAGCCCGACCGCGCCTACCGCCCGCCGGGGTGAGGCTGGCCGGTCCCATGCCCATCCGGCCAGTGCCCTTTCGCCGCCGGAACCCTCCGGGATGCCGGCTTATTGAAGAGAATGGCGGCCCCATGCCGCCCCAAGGCCAACCGCGACCAACCGCGACCAACCGAACCGCGAGGGATACCATCATGGGCCTGTTCACCAAAGACATCAAAACGATGAACGATCTCTTCGTCCATCAGCTCAAGGACATCTATTACGCCGAAAACCGCATTCTCAAGGGCTTGCCCAAGATGATCGAGAAGGCGACCGATCCAGGACTGAGGCAGGGCTTCGAAACCCATCTGCGTGAAACGGAGGGCCAGGTCGAGCGGCTGAGGCAGGTGTTCGCGATGCACGGCGTCACGCCCGAAGCGGTCACCTGCCCGGCCATCGACGGCATCCTGAAGGAGGCCGACGAGGTCGCCGGCGATGTCGCCGACAAGCAGGTCCTCGACGCCGCGCTGATCGCGGCGGCGCAGGCCGTCGAGCATTACGAGATCACCCGCTACGGCTCCCTGATCGCCTGGGCGAAGGAGCTGGGTCGGAACGATTGCGCCGCCGTGCTTCAAAAGAATCTCGACGAGGAAAAGGCGACCGACCTCAAGCTGACCTCGCTGGCCGAATCCAGGGTCAACCGCGCCGCCGCATGAGGCCCCCCTGCCAAGGCGCCGGAGGGTCGAAACCCCGTCCGGCACCTCTTGGAGGATCCGGGCCGCTCCGCGGTGCTTCCCGGCCCCAGGCGCGTTGCCATGGCGGCGTGCTTCAACCGGAATGGCCGCCGGAAAACCCGGCACGGTCCACAGCCGCCGGTCGCGGGCGCGGCCTTGACTGGCGCGATGCTCGTCGCAAGCTGCGCCCGCCGGCCACGGCCGCCGCCGAACCGGGAGCGGGCAGTTTGGAATGAGGACCCGCGCGAGGACAGGCCCACGGCGGGGGACGGGCCGGCCTGCATCCCGGATGGGGTGGCGGCCGGCAACGGAGAGGCTCGTCATACGCCGCACACACGACATCCGGCCGCACGGAGCGTCACTTCGCCCAGGTCTTCAGGCAATGCCGCTCCGGGATCGGCTCGCGGGGAGCGGACGCTTTCCCGGAAGCGGCGGCGACGGCAAATGGCACAGACGGGGTTGCGGGCCGTTGTCGTCGAAGGCATCGCAGCCGCGGCCCGCCGATCCGACCGGAGCCCTGACCGGAGTGATGACACGATGTTCGACGGCACCCCTTCCGCCACGCACACGCCTCCATCGTCCCGATCGCCGGCGGAGCCGCCTGGCGATACCCTGACGGTCCTCAGCGAGGGGGAGCTGGCGGTCCGGCTGATGGAGCGCGCCCGGCGGCCGGGCGGCGTCCTGTTCCTGGCGCGCAGCGACAGCCGCGCCGCCCGTCTGGCCTGGGCCGTCGGCGATCTGGCCCCGGACCTCGACGTCGTGCTGCTTCCGGTCGACGAGGCCACCGCCGGCGACCGGGTGCCACCGTCGCGCGCCGTGCTGGGGCGGCGCATGGCGGGTCTGGCCGCCCTGGGGCGGCCGGCCGGACCCGGCGGCCGCCTGATTCTCGCCTCGGCCGAACTGGCCTTGCAGCGTCTGCCGCCCGCCGGTTCCTGGACGAACGGGATTCTGCGCATCGAGCGCGGCGTGCCCGTCGACGAGAAGGCGTGGCGGGCCTTCTTCGCCCGCGCCGGCTATGTGCTGGACGACCGGGTCGACGAACCCGGCGAGGTGGCGATCCGCGGTGCGGTGGTGGAGGTCTTCCCCGGCGACGGCGACCGGCCTGTGCGTTGCGAGATCGCCGACGGGATCGTCGCCGAGTTGCGACTCTACGACCCGGTTTCCCAACGTTCCACCGGGACCGTGGATGCCGTCACCCTCCATCCCGTGAGCGAGATCGTTACCGACGCCGCGACGCTCGACCGTCTGGCCGCGTCGCTCGCCGGGCGCGGCGCCACGCTTCCGGAGGATCTGCGCGCCGCCATCGAGGCGGGGCACCGCCCCTACGGCTTCGACCGGCTGCTGCCGACCGTCTTCGACGATTGCCCCCTGCTGCTCGACTGCGCGCCCGCCGCCGCGATCGTGCTGGACGCGGGCGCCCGCGACCGGATCGAGGCGCGCGCCGAGGAGCTGCGGGAGGTCCACATCGACCGGCGTCTCCGGCGGACCGACCCCGGCCCCCTGCCCGCACCGCCGGCCGAGCGCCGGCTGATCGACGCCGCCGCCTTCGAAGCCCTGCTCGCCGGGCGCAGCGTCGCCACGGTCGACCTCGTCGTGGCGGAAAGACCCGAGGAACAGCCGCGCTCGGAGCGCACGCTGCTTCGCCGCGCGAGCGCATTGATCGCCGAGGGCGCCCGCGTGCTCATCGCGGCGGGCGACGGCGCGGAGGCGGACCGGCTCGCCGCGGCAGCCGCCAGGACGCTGGGGATCGAGGCGCGCCGACCCGGCCGCTGGCCCACCGACGGATTGCCCGACGGCGGCTGCGCCGTCATGCCCCTGCGGGTGGCCGGCGGATTCGCCTGCGACGGCGTCACCGTGCTGGTGCCGCCGCGGCGGGCGCCGGGCACCGCGCGCGACGCCCCGATCCGGACACCGCTCGCCCCGGCGGAGCTGTCCACCGGCGACTTCGTCGTGCATCTCGATTACGGGATCGGCCGGCTGGTCGGGCTGGAAACCATCGAGCAAAAGGACGAGCCCGGCGACGGGACCGGCGATGCCCTGGCGGGCGATTTCCTGGTTCTCGACTACGCCCGCGACGACCGGCTGCTGGTTCCCGCCGCCGATCTCGACCGGCTGTGGCGCCATGGGTCGAGCGACAGCGGCGCCAGGCTCGACAGCCTCAAGAACGGTTCCTGGCTGGAACGCCGCGCCGTTCTGGAACGGGAGATCGCCGACACCGCCAAGGCGCTGCTCGCCGCCGCGCGCCGCCGCTCGCGGGAGAAGGCGCCGGTCATCGCCCCGCCCGCCGACCGGATGCGCCGCTTCGCCGCGCGCTTCGGCTTCGACCCGACCGAGGGGCAGGCCCGCGCGGCCGCCGACGTGATCGGCTCGATGGCCAGGGGGTGGCCGATGGACCATCTCGTCTGCGCCGACGTCGGCTACGGCAAGACGGAGGTGGCCTTGCGGGCGGCGGCGGCCGTCGTCTTCTCCGGATTCCAGGTGGCGGTGATGGCGCCGACCTCCGTGCTCGCCCGCCAGCATCTGGACACCTTCCGCCGCCGCTTCGCCGGCTTCGGCGTCACCATCGAGCCGCTGACCGGCGCCATGGACAAGGCGGAGGCGGCGCGGATCCGCGCCGGGATGGCCGACGGCTCCGTGTCCATCGTCGTCGGCACCCACGCCCTGCTGTCCAGGGAGGCCCGTTTCCAGCGCCTCGGCCTGATGGTGGTGGATGAGGAGCAACGCTTCGGCGCCGACCAGAAGGAAGCGCTGCGCCGGCGCACCAGGGGGGTGCACAGCCTCGCCCTCAGCGCGACGCCGATCCCGCGCACCCTCCAGGGCGCCCTGGCCGGCACGCGCGGCCTCAGCGTCATCGACACCCCGCCGGCCCGCCGCCGGCCGGTGCGCACCACGGTGATCCCGCGCGACCCCGAGGTCGCGCGCGCCGCCCTGCTGCGGGAGCACGCGCGCGGCGGACAATCCTTCTGCGTCGTCCCGCGCATCGCCGACCTGAAGCCGCTGGAGGCGTGGCTCCGCGCGCTGGTGCCCGGCCTGCGCATCGCCGTGGCGCACGGGCGGCTGGGACCGCAGGCGCTGGACGACGCCGTCATGGGCTTCGTCGACGGCGAAAGCGACGTGCTGCTGGCGACGCCGATCATCGAATCCGGCATCGACATCCCGCGCGCCAACACGTTGCTGCTGTTCCGTCCCGACCTGTTCGGGCTGGGGCAACTGCACCAGCTGCGCGGCCGGGTGGGCCGGGGAGCGGTCCAGGGCTACGCCTGGCTGATGACCGATCCCGACCATCCGCTGGAGGAGCGCGCCGCCCGCCGGCTCGCCTCGCTGGAGCTGATCGAGAGCCTCGGCGGCGGCTTCGCGCTGAGCCTGCTCGATCTCGACCAGCGCGGCGGCGGCGATCCGCTGGGCACCGACCAGACCGGCCATCGCCGCGCCGTCGGAACCGAGCTGTACCAGCGCATCCTCGCCGATGCGCTGCGGGCGTTGCGGCGCGAGCCCGACGAGGGCTGGACGCCCGAGGTGACGGTGGCGGTGCCGCAGACCATCCCCGCCGCCTACATCCCGGAGCCGGAGCTGCGCATCGGCCTGCACCGCCGGATCGCCCGCATGCGCGACGCCGCCGACGTCGATGCCCTGCGCGAGGAGATGGAGGACCGTTTCGGAACGCTGCCGGAAACGGTGGAGGGGCTGCTCGACGTCGCCGCCCTGCGCTGCCGCTGCCGGCGGCTCGGCATCGCGGCGCTCAAGGTCGGGCCGGCCGGCGTGGCGCTGAGCCCGCGCGGCGAGCCGGCGGCGAAGCGATGCGCGCACCTCGCCAAACGGTCGGGCGGCCTGTTCCTGGCGCGCGGGGACCGGGTGACGGCCGCGCTGGCTTCGGAGGATCCCGCCGCTTCGCTCGCCAACGCCGCACGCTGCCTCGACGCCGTCGAGTCAACGCATGGCGAAGCCACCGGCCGCTGAGATGACCGCCCGCGCACAGAAACGGCGGGATCCAAAGCAGGAGGCCCCGGACATGGGGCCTCCTTGGTTCCGGTTGCCGGCGCGGTCACGCCTCGTCGTATCCGGGCTCCCGTGTCTGGCCTGCCCGGTCATCCGTTGCCGTGTCGTCCGCAGCCTTGTCATCCGTTGCCTTGTCGTCCGCCGGCCCGGCGGGCGGGCGCTTCACCCCGGTCCCCTGCGGCTCATGCTCCTGCCCGAGCGACGGGGTTGCCGGCGGCTCGGGCATCCGGCCGCCGACCGCGTCTGGGGTCGGCCGATCCTTGCCGGGTTCGTCGTTCATGATGCTCTCCATGCTTGAAAACGGTCAGACGTCGTAGATCGGGCCGGGCGTCGCCTTGTTCGCGCCACCGGCCTCGTCCTCCTCCTTCTCCGTCAGGGTCTTGTCCCGCTCGTCGTCGGTTCCCGGCTTCGGGGCATGGTCGTCTTTCGGCTTGTCGCTCATCAGTCGCTCCCGTTGGTTTGATGCGACGTCAACAGGCGGCGGGTTTCCTTCTCGCGGTGACCGCCCTGCCATCCGGGCGGGGCGGGCGCGGCCCGGAAGGTCCCGTTACGCCTGATCCTTCACCGGGGTGTCGCCGACATGCCCCTTGCCGCCGGTGTCCGACGGCAGCGGCGTCTGGGCCAGATTGCTGTTGTTGCCATGCTGCGGGTCGTCCCCGCCATGGGGGGTGTTGCCCAGGCCCATGCTGTCGACCGCCCGCTTGGTCCGCTCGGCCTCGTCCCGAACTTTGTCCGCCCGCGCCTTGTCCACGCGGTTCGGCTGATCCTGGTTGCCAGTCTGCTTGGTCATCGCCTCATCCTTCGTCTTGATGGTCGTTGCGCGGGGGGCGCAGGATGAAAACCGGCCTCCCCCACGGTCGTCCGAAGCGTGCCGGACCCCAGGTTGAACAGCGCAGGGTGCGGAACCTCCCCTGACCGGGTGGCGTATGCCCGTGGTGCAAGCCGCCCCACGGCGACCGTTCCGGGCCCAAGCGCTCCCCGCAACGCGGATGGATGGGCGGAACGGCCTGCGCGGCCTCATGTTTTCTTCCATCATCGCCAACACCACGAGGGAGCGCGAACGATGGCACGGTCCGACGGTTGGTTGTCCATGCAGGGAATGGCGGCGTTCGCGGGTGGCGCGGCCCTGGCGGTGATCGCCAGCCGGCTCCTGCCGCCGCTGGTGGCGCAGGTGGCCGGCTCGGCTCGGGCCCGCGCCGGGCGCGATCCCTTCGACGCGCTGGCCGACGACCACCGGCGCATCCTCGCCCTGCTGTCCGAGATGGTGCGGACGCCCATCGACGCGACGGTGCGGCGGACGCAGCTGCTGCTGCGCCTGAAGCGGCGGCTGGCCGCGCACGCGGTGGCCGAGGAGGACGTGGTCTACCCGATGCTGCGCGACGACGCCCATCTGGAGGAGGACGCCCGGAGGCTCTACGGAGACCACGCCGAGATGAAGATGCACCTCTTCGCGCTGGAGCGCATGGCCAAGGACGACCCGCGCTGGCTGGCCGTGGCGCACGAGCTGAAGCACGTCGTCACCGAACACATCCGGCAGGAGGAGACCGTCGATTTTCCCAGGCTCCGCCACGCCCTGGACGAGCGGGCGGTCGTCAGCCTCTCCGGCAACGTCGCGCGCGAGAAGGCGCTTCTGCTGTAGCGCGGCCCCGCCGCGGGGACATCCCTCCGGCGGCGTTCGGCATCGACGCTTTGGAGCGGTCGCGAACACCGGAAGGCCAGGGTACACCCACCCGCCTGTTCCGTCGGCGCAGCCATGCGTGGGAGGGACGGAACCACGCCGTCAAGGCACCGTTTGAGCCGGGAGACCCGCATGCCGGCGACGCTCCGCCGGCACGCGATTCCCACGCCGACGGGAGCATGGCCGAGAATGAGCAGTCCCCATCCCTTCCACACCAGCCGACGCCAGTTTCTCGCCTCGACGGCGATGGGGCTGGTGGCGCTGGCGGCGTCGGGGGCCAAGGCGCGCACGCTGTTCGGCACCGGCCTGCCCTGGGACGCCGGCGCGGCGGACCCGCCGGAGCGGGTGCCGCCCGGCCCCTGGACCGTCTTCACCCCGCGCGAGGGCGAGCTGGTCGAGGCCATCGTCGAGCGGCTGATCCCGGCCGACGATCTCAGCGTCAGCGGCAAGGACGCCGGCTGCGCGGTGTTCATCGACCGCCAGCTCGCCGGTCATTACGGCGATTCCAGCCGGCTTTACATGCAGGGGCCCTTCCAGCCCGGCCTGCCCACCCAGGGCGACCAGAGCGACCTGACTCCGGTCGCCAAGTACCGGCACGGGCTGAAGGCGCTCGACGAGCATTGCCGCCGGACGATGGAGGGCAAGGGCTTCACCGACCTGACGCCCGAGCAGAAGGACGCGCTGCTGACCGACATGGAGAAGGACGCCGTCGCCTTCGACGGGCCGGTGGGTTCCGGCAGCTTCTTCAGCCTGATCCTCCAGAACACCATGGAGGGGTTCTTCGCCGACCCGATCTACGGCGGCAACCGCGACATGGTGAGCTGGAGGATGATCGGCTTCCCCGGCACCCGCTACGACTACCGGGACCATGTGCTCAAGCACAACCAGACATACCCGCTGCCCCCCGTCGCCATCGGCGGCCGGGGCGATTGGGCGATGGCGACCGGGCGATGAAAGGCTGACGCGATGGCGAGCAAACTCCCCCACAAGGACGTGGTCATCATCGGGCTCGGCTGGAGCGGCGCGATCCTCGCCAACGAGCTGTGCGACGAGGGGCTGGACGTCGTCGCCATCGAGCGCGGGCCCTGGCGCGACACCGCCAAGGACTTCAACATCGGCTACGCCCCCGACGAGCTGCGCTACAATTCCCGGCAGGAGCTGATGCTGCGGCCGGCGCAGCTCACCGTCACCGCCCGCAACAACGCCGGCCAGACGGCGCTGCCGATGCGGCAGTTCGGCAGCTTCCACCCCGGCAACGGCGTCGGCGGGGCCGGCGTCCACTGGGCCGGCATCACCTGGCGTTTCTCGCCGGCCGACTTCCGCCTGCGCTCCCACTACAGCGAGCGCTACGGCGCCCAGGCCATCCCCGACGGCATGACCATCCAGGACTGGGGCCTGACCTACGAGGACATGGAGCCCTGTTACGACCGGTTCGAGTATCTGGCCGGCATCTCCGGCAAGGCCGGCAACCTGAACGGCGAGAAACAGGAGGGCGGCAACCCGTTCGAGGGCGCGCGCAAGCGCGACTACCCCAACCCGCCGATGATGCAGACCTACGGGCCGACCCTGTTCGCCGAGACCACCGCCGGCATGGGCTACAAGCCCTTCCCCATCCCGTCCGCCCTGCTGTCGCGCACCTACACCAACCCGCTGGGCGTGACGATGGGGCAATGCACCTTCTGCGGCTTCTGCACCAACTACGGCTGCGCCAACTATTCCAAGGCCAGCGCCCAGACCACGGTGCTGCCGGTGCTGATGCGCAAGCCGAACTTCGAGGCGCGGACCCTGTGCGAGGTGATGAGGGTCAACCTCGATTCCACCGGCAAAAAGGCCACCGGCGTCACCTACGTCGACAGCTCGGGCGAGGAGTTCGAGCAGCCGGCCGATCTGGTGATCCTCTGCGCCTTCATGCTCGACAACGTCCGGCTGATGATGCTGTCGGGCATCGGCACCCCCTACGACCCGCAGACCGGCAAGGGGGCGCTGGGGCGGAACTTCTGCTACCAGATGGCCAACCAGGCCGTCGGCTTCTTCGACCCCGCGAAGTACAATTTCAACAACTTCATCGGCGGCGGCGCCACCGGCATGGCGATCGACGAGTTCAACAACGACAATTTCGATCATGGCCCGCTGGGCTTCCTCGGCGGCGGCAGCACGCGCTGCGCGCCGATCGGGGCCGAGCCGATCTCCAAGCGGCCGACGCCGCCGGGCAGCCCGACCTGGGGATCGGGCTGGAAGAAGGCGACGCGCGACAGCTACCTCAGCAACCTCAGCGTCGGCTGCGAGGCGAGCAGCTACGCCGACCGCGGCAATTTCCTCGACCTCGACCCGACCTACAAGGACCGCTTCGGCCGTCCGCTGATGCGCATCACCTTCGACTTCCCCGAGAACGACGTGAAGATGTCGGCCTACGTCACCGGGAAGGTGGCGGAGATCGTCCGCGCCATGGGCGCGCGCGAGGTCGTCGAGAATCCGCGCACCCGCCCCTGGTCGGTGGTGCCCTACCAGTCCACCCATGTGGTCGGCGGCACGGCGATGGGGGCCGACCCCTCGACCAGCGTCGTCAACCCCTTCCTGCAAAGCTGGGACGTGCCGAACGTCTTCACCGTGGGGGCGAACGTGTTCCCGCAGAACTCCGGCTACAACCCGACCGGGACGGTGGGCGCGCTGGCCTTTCGGGCGGCCGACGCCATCCGCAGCCGCTACCTGAAGGCCCCCGGCCCGCTGGTGCACGCATGAGCCGGCTCGGCCTCGCCACCGCCGCCGCCGCCGTGGCGCTGTTCGCCGCCGCCGGCACCATCCGCGCCGACAGCCAGGATTACGAGCTGGTCGAGCGCGGCCGCTACGTCGCCGTCGCCGCCGACTGCGTCGCCTGCCACAGCGTGCCCGGCGGCAAGCCCTACGCCGGCGGCGTGCGGCTCGACACGCCCTTCGGCGCGCTGGTGGCGCCCAACATCACCCCCGACCGCGAGACCGGCATCGGCGCCTGGACCGAGGACGACCTGCGCCGCGCCCTGCACGAGGGCATCGGCCGGGGCGGCAAGCGGCTCTACCCGGCGATGCCCTACCCCGCCTACACCAAGATGACCGACGAGGACGTCCGCGCCCTGTGGGCCTACCTGACCACGCTGGAGCCGGTGAACAACGCGGTGGACGTCAACCAGCTTCCCTTCCCCTTCGACATCCGGCTGTCGATGGCCGGCTGGAACCTGCTGAACTTCGAGCCGGGCCGCTTCCGCCCCGACCCGCGGAAGACGGAGGAATGGAACCGCGGCGCCTATCTGGTCGAGGCGCTCGGCCATTGCGGCACCTGCCACACGCCCAAGACCGCGCTCGGCGCCGACGAGGACGACCGCGCGCTGGAGGGCGCCAACCTCCAGGCCTGGTACGCGCCGGCCATCACCACCGACACGCGGACCGGCATCGGCGGCTGGTCGAAGGAGCAGCTCGTCGCCTACCTCAAGACCGGCGCCAACCACGCCACCATCGCCTCCGGGCCGATGGCGGAGGAGATCCGGAACTCCAGCTCGAAGATGACCGACGCCGATCTGGCGGCGATGGCGACCTATCTGCTGGACCAGCCGCCGCCGGGCGGCGAGGCACCGGCCCGGCTGGCCGCCGACGACGGCCGGATGCGGGCCGGCGGCGCCATCTACCAGGACAGCTGCGCCGCCTGCCACGGCGGCGACGGGGCCGGGCAGACCCATCTGTTCCCGACCCTGGCCGGCAGCGGCGTGGTGCAGGCGGACGACCCCGCGACCCTGATCCGGCTGGTGCTGGAGGGCTCGCGCGGGGTGGCCACCGACGCGCGCCCGACCGCGCCGGCGATGCCGCCGCTCGGCTGGCGGTTGTCCGACGAGCAGGTGGCGGCGGTCGTCACCTACATCCGCAACGCCTGGGACAACGCCGCCCGGCCGGTCTCCGCCGCCGACGTCGGCAAGGTCCGCAGGGCGGTGGCGGCGCGGTGACGCCGCCGGACCATAGGGGGCCGGACCATAGGGGACCGGACCACGACGCGGAGCGCGCCGTGGTGGCGCCGCCCGCATCCCCGCCGGCCACGGCCGCGCCGGTGGCCTGGAGCCCGTGGCTGGTGCGCAGCGCCGTGCTGGCGCTGGCCCTGCTGCTGCTGGCCGCCTTCGTCACCCGCTGGGACCGCTGGGTCGGCTCCGCCGTCCGCCAGACGACCAACGACGCCTACCTCCAGGCCGACACCACGCCGCTGGCCGCGCAGGTCTCCGGGACCGTCCGCTCGGTGCCGGTCGGCGACTTCCAATGGGTGAAGGCCGGCGACCCGCTGGCCGTCATCACCGACGACGAGTACCGCGCCCGCGTCGCCGAGGCCGAGGCTGCCCTGGAGGCGGCGGACGCGGCGATCGCCCTGCTCGACATCCAGAAGCGCGCCCAGCAATCCCTGATCGACCAGGCCGAGGCCAACGTCCACGGGCTGGAGGCCGACGCCTGGCGCGCCCGCCTGGAGGAGCGGCGCCAGCAGGATCTGTCCGAACAGGGGCTGGCCGGCACCCTCCAGGCCCTGCAACAGGCCCAGGCGGCGGCCCGCCGCGCCGAGTCGACGCTCGGCGCCGGGCGCGCCCTGATCGACCAGCAGAAAGCGACGCTCGTCGGGCTGGACGTCCAGCAGCGGCAGGCGCGCGCCACCCGGCAGCAGCGCGAGGCGGCGCTGGCGCTCGCCCGCATCGACCTGGACCGCACGACCATCCGCGCCCCCGCCGACGGCATGGTCGGCCAGCGGCAGGCCCGCCCCGGCCAATTCGTGGCGGTCGGCAGCCAGATCATCACCCTGGTGCCGCTGCCCAACGTCTGGGTCGTCGCGAACTACAAGGAAACCCAGATGACCCGCCTGCGCGTCGGCCAGCCGGCGACCATCCGGGTCGACAGCTTCCCCGACACGCCGCTGACGGGCCGTGTCGAATCCCACTCCCCGGCGAGCGGCAGCCAGTTCGCCCTGCTGCCGCCGGAGAACGCGACCGGCAACTTCACCAAGATCGTGCAGCGCATCCCGGTCAAGATCGTCCTCGACACCCCGCACCCGCTGATGGACCGCCTGCGGCCGGGCATGTCGGTCGAGGTCAGCATCGACACGACAGGGGACGACGCCAACGGCTCCGACAGGTCCCCGGCCGTTGGAGGCGGATCGTGACGGCCGCCGAGGCGCGCCGTCCCCTGCTTCTCCGCTTCCGCCGCCACGCCCGCCGCAGGGCCGGTCCGGTCATCACCCACCACCCGGTCGTCGGCATCCTCGGCGTGCTGCTCGGCGCCATCATCTCCACCCTGACCGCCCGCATCACCGCCTTCGGGCTGGCCGACATCCGTGGCGCCATCGGCGCCGGCTTCGACGAGGGGGCCTGGATCACCACGGCCTACACGGTGGCGCAGATGGCGGTGGCGCCGGCCGCCGCCTTCTTCGGCGCGGTCTTCGGCCCCCGGCGCATCCTGCTGGTCTCGGCGGCCAGCTACGGGGTCGCGGCCCTCGCCCTGCCGCTGACCGGCAGCCTGCCGGGCGTGCTGGCCTGCCAGGTGCTCGCCGGCCTGTCGTCGGGCACCTTCATCCCGCTGACCATCGGCTTCATCGTCCGCAACCTGCCGCCGCGCTTCGTGGTCTACGGCATCGCCGTCTACGCCATGAACATCGAGCTGTCGCTGAACCTCTCGGCCTCCGTCGAGGGCTGGGTCATCGAGAACCTGAGCTGGCACTGGCTGTTCTGGGACACCGCCCTGCTGGCGCCGCTGATGTGGCTGTGCGTGTATGTCGGGATGCCGCGCGAGCCGACGCGGCGCGACCTGCTGGCGACGGCGGACTGGTGGGGCATCGTCTACGCCAGCGCCGGCTTCGCCCTGCTCTACGCCGCGCTCGACCAGGGGAACCGGCTGGACTGGCTGAACTCCGGCCTCGTCGTCGGGCTGCTTCTGGCCGGCGGGCTGCTGGTCGCCGCCTTCGTCGTCCAGGAGTTGACCTGCCCCACCCCCTGGATCACCTTCGGCGCGATCTTCCGGGGCAACATCCCGCTGCTCTGCCTGCTGCTGGTGCTGCTGCGGCTGGTCATGCTGTCCACCGCCTTCCTGATCCCGCAATACCTGATCACCGTGAACAACTACCGCGCGCTGGAGGTCGGCGACACGCTGCTGCTGATCGCCCTGCCGCAGTTCCTGCTGGCGCCGCTGATCGGCACCCTGCTGCGCCGCGCCGACGCCCGCGTCACCATGGCGGCGGGCTTCGCGGCGGTCGGCGCGGCCTGCTTCCTGTCCGCGCGCCTGACGGCGGACTGGATCGGCGAGACCTTCCTCGCCTCGCAGATGCTCCAGGCCTTCGGCCAGTCCTTCGCGATGACGTCGCTGATCTTCTTCAACATCAAGAACCTGTCCCCGGCCCACATCCTGACGCTGGGCGCCCTGATGCAGACCGCGCGGCTGCTGGGCGGCGAGCTGGGATCCGCCTTCATGCAGACCTTCGTGCGGGTGCGGGAGCAATTCCACTCCTTCACGCTCGGCATGAACGTGCAGGCCGGCGACCCGGACACCGTGCGCCGGCTCGCCGGCACCGCCGCGCGGGTCGCCGCCCGCTCGGCCGGCGACGCCGAGGCCACGGAACGGGCCGCCTCGCTCCTGGCGGGCGTGGTGCGCAAGCAGGCCT
This sequence comes from Azospirillum agricola, assembly GCF_017876095.1. GTDB lineage: Bacteria > Pseudomonadota > Alphaproteobacteria > Azospirillales > Azospirillaceae > Azospirillum > Azospirillum agricola. The sequence continues at coordinate 83,069 of NZ_JAGINM010000012.1, read as the reverse complement.
ACGTCCTCGCCTACGCCGACGGCTTCCTGGTGATCGGCTGGCTCGTCGTCGGCGGCCTGCTGCTGATCGCCCTGCTGCGCCCCGCCCCCGCCGGGTGACGGCAGGGCTCGGCGTCTGGGTCCGGTTTCTGGGTCCGGTGTCCCCGGACGGCCGGCACTTCCGCAGACAGGCCCGGCGGACAAGCCCGTTCGGCCACGAAAGCCGCCGGCCGCCGGAACCCAAACCATCGCCATGCGTTGCCGACCCGGCACATGGTTGCTTGTCACGAGGGCACAGAGCATGAAGTCAGGTCCGGTCGTCTGCATCACGGGAGCGTCCGCCGGCGTCGGTCGCGCCACGGCGCTGGCCTTCGCGGCGCGGCACAAGGCCTCCATCGGGCTGATCGCGCGATCGCGCGACGCGCTCGAAACAGTCCGGCGCGAGGTCGAGCGGCTCGGTGGGCGTGGGCTGGTCCTGCCCCTCGACGTCAGCGACGCCCAGGCCCTGTCCGCCGCCGCCGACCGGCTCGAGCAGGCTTTCGGGCCGGTCGACGTGTGGGTCAACAGCGCCATGGTGACGGTGTTCGGGCCGGTGACGGCGCTGACGCCGGAGGAATTGCGGCGCGTCACCGACGTGACCTATCTCGGCTCGGCCTACGGCATCCAGACGGCGTTGCGGTCCATGCGCCCGCGCGGCCGGGGCACGATCATCCAGGTGGGCTCCGCCCTCGCCCACCGCTCGATCCCCTTGCAGGCGGCCTATTGCGGAGCCAAGCACGCCATCGTTGGTTTCGTCGACAGCCTGCGCTCCGAACTGTTGCACGACGGCAGCCGGGTGCGGATCACCATGGTGCAGTTGCCGGCGGTCAACACCCCCCAGTTCGAGTGGGCGCGCAGCCACATGCCGCACCGTGCCCGCCCCATGGGAACGGTCTTCCAGCCCGAGGACATCGCCCACGCCATCCTGCACGCGGCCGAGCATCCCAAGCGCGAATACTGGCTGGGCACGACGACGGTCGAGGCGATCCTGGGCAACAGCCTGCTGCCGGGCGTCGGGGACCGCTACCTTGCCCACGCCGCGGTGGAGGGGCAGGAAACGGAGGAGCGCGAGCGGCCCGGCCGGCCGGACAACCTGTTCCAGCCGGTGGAGGGCCTGCACCGCACGCGCGGCCGCTTCGGATTGCCCCGCCACCGCCTGCGGCTGGTGTCCGAGGCGGGTACCGCGCGCGGAACCGCGCTGATGGCGGGCTTGCTCCTGGCCGGTGGGCTTGGTTACCTTTTGGGCAGTGCCCGCCCTCCACGCCGGCGGCCGGCGGAAGGTTCCCATGACGTAAGGAACCGGCCGGCCTTCCCGAAAGGTGAATGGGAAAATCCACCGTTCCATCGACCTTCCTAGGCTCAACACCGCAACATTGCGCCGGGAAACGAACCCATGAAAAAGACGCTCCTGTTCTCCGCAACGATGGCCCTGCTGCTGTCGGGACCCGCCGTTTCCCTGGCACAGCAGCCGAGCCGCGCGGATCTCCAGTTCGCCGAGAAGGCCGCCATCAGCGACCAGTTCGAGATCCAGACCGGACAACTCGCGGCCGAGAAGGCTCAGAAGGCCGAGGTGAAGGCGGTCGGCCAGCAGATGGTGGCCGATCACGGGAAGACGTCGGCGGCGATGAAGACGCTGGCCCAGGCCAAGGGAATGACCCTGCCGGCCAAGCTGGACGCCGAGCACCAGCAGAAGCTCGACCAGCTCAAGGGGCTGTCCGGCGGCGCGTTCGACAGCGCCTACATCAAGGCTCAGGTGGAGGCGCACCAGACGGCGGTCGCGTTGTTCGAGACCCAGGCCAAGCAGGGCCAGGACGCCGGCCTGAAGCAGTTCGCCCAGACCAATCTGCCGACGCTCAAGCAGCATCTGCAACATGTGCAGAGCCTTCAATAGGCGACCTTGAAGGCTGCCGTCCACGCGTCGCTCGGGTTCGTGGGCCGTTCGTGGGCCGGTTCGCGGACAGGTTCGCGGATGGAAGGGCAGCCGGTGTCCGCCGCCCTCCCCACCCGGCAACCACGCCACCGGGCGCAGGATGCGCGACGATGACGGCGGGGTGTACAATGCGGCCATGAGCAACGCACCGCCCCCGCTGCCCCTGCCTCCATTGGAGATTACCCGCATCCTCGCCGAGCCGGCGGCGGCCGAGCATCCGCGCGGCCGTGCCATCCTGGCCCGCTTCCCCGACGCCGAGCGGGTGACGATCGCCTCGCACTGGAACATCCCCGATCTGCACGGCGACGCCGACCAGCTGGACAGCTACGTCCGCACCAAGCGCAGCGTGCTGGTGCTCGGCGTCAAGAAGACGCTCGCCGTGCGGCCGAACGGGCGCAGCGCCGATTTCATCGCGCCGTCCCATTCCAACGGCTGCGCCATGGCCTGCGCCTACTGCTACGTCTCGCGGCGCAAGGGCTACGCCAACCCGATCACGACCTTCGTCAACATCGACGGCATCCTCGCCGCCATCGAGCGCCACGCCGGCCGGCTCGGGCCGAAGCCGGAGGCGAATCAGGTCGATCCGCGGGCCTGGGTCTACGACGTTGGCGAGAACGGCGACTGTTCGGTCGACGCGCTGATCTCCGACAACGTCCGCGACCTCACCGCCCTGTTCCGCCGCCTGCCCAACGCCAAGGGCAGCTTCGCCACCAAATACGTGAACCGCGACCTGCTGGGCTACGACCCGGCCGGCCGCATGCGCATCCGCTTCAGCCTGATGCCGGCCGAGCTGGCCCGCACGCTCGACGTCCGCGCCGCCCCCATCCCCGAGCGGATCGCCGCCATCGAGGAATTCGTGCGCGCCGGCTGGGAAGTGCACCTGAACTTCAGCCCGGTGGTGGTCTACGAGGGCTGGACCGCCGCCTACGCCGAGCTGTTCCAGCAGATCGACGCCGCCCTGTCGGAGCGCGCCCGTGTCCAGATCGCCGCCGAGGTGATCTTCCTCACCCACAACGAGGAGCTGCACGACCTGAACCTGCGCTGGCACCCCAAGGCGGAGGAGCGGCTGTGGACGCCGCGCTGGCAGGAGCCCAAGCGCTCGGAGAACGGCGCCGTCAACGTCCGCTACCGGGCGGCGCTCAAGGGCCGGATGATCGCCATGTTCCGCGAGCTTCTCGCCCGCCACATGCCCTACTGCCGGGTCCGCTACGCCTTCTGAACGGGATCGGCCACCGCTCAGAACAGCGGAAGCTGCATCCTGCCGCCGTCGTCGACATGCCGTTGCGCCGCCCGGACGGCCGCGTCCTGGGCGCCTTCCTGGCTGCGCGCCGTCCCCTTGGCGACCGGCTCGCCGGCAACGCTCACCGACCACAGCCAGCCGTCCGGCCGCCATGTGACGGCCAGATCGCAGCCATGGATGCGGGTGACCATGTGACGGACGGACCAGACGGGAGACAGCGGCATCCAGGCCTCGGGGTGAGGGCAGTTCCGATCCCGGCAAAGCCGGCAACGGCGTTTTGGGAGGCCCTGGTATATCCCGTGCCGCCCCTCCAGGCCAGCACCACCGGATGGGCGGAAGCACGCGAGCCCCCGCCCCACCCTCTCGTTTCCGGTGGAGAGGTTGGGCGGAGGCCCAGCGCCGATCCCAGTGCCCCGTTACGCGAACAGGAAATGGGTCTTGTTCAAGGAGGACATCTGCACGTTGGCGAGCGTGATCCCGTCGGTCGATCCGAGTTCGATGGCCAGGTTGCTCCCCGATTGGGTGAGGTGGGGCGCCAGATCCGCCATGCCGTGGATCGACGTCCAGCCCCGCAGATCGATGACGTCTCCCCCTGCGGCGGTGGCGAAGTCGCCGATGTAGTCGTAGCCGCCTCCGGGATTGAAGACGAACACGTCGCTGCCGCTTCCCCCCTCCAGGTAATCGTTGCCGGCCCCGCCATCGAGCGTGTCGGCGCCGTCGCCGCCGGACAGAAGGTCGTTGCCATCGCCACCAAGAAGGCTGTCGTCTCCGATGTAGCCGACGAGGGTGTCATTGCCGGCGAGCCCGATGAGGGCATCGTCGCCGGCCGTGCCGACCATCTGGTCGGCGTTCGCGGTGCCGTACTCGGGCGCTGCGGCGAAGCGGAAGTTGGCGGCGGTGAGGCTGCCGAGGCTGACACCGGCCAGCGTGATGCCCGTGCCGTTGCCGAGATAGATGCCGGTGTCGTTGCCCGACTGGGTCGCGCCGGCCATGACCGCGCCAAGGCTGGTCATGCCGGCGATGGAATGAACATCGATGATGTCCCCGCCGCTGCCGGCTTGGAAATCCCCGACATAGTCGTAGCCATCGCCGGGAGCCATCACGAAGGTGTCGCTGCCGGTTCCGCCGACCAGATAGTCGTTCCCGATGCCACCCGCGAGTGTGTCGTTTCCGGTTCCGCCCGACATCACGTCGTTGCCGGCGCCACCGAACAGGACGTCGTTGCCGTCCTCACCGAACATCTGGTCGTTGCCGGCCCCACCGGACAGCGTATCGTTGCCTTGGGCCGCATACATCTGGTCGACGCCGTCGCCGCCGGTGATGACGTCGGCGCCGCTGGTGCCGAACCATTGCGAGGGGGCGAACAGGAAGTTGGCCTCGACCAGGGACGAGACCTGGAGGTTTCCAAGTGTCAGCCCGTCCGTCGGGCTGATGTCGATGGCGACGTTGGCGCCGCTCTGGGTCAGGGTCAGGTCGGCAAGGCTGTGGATCGTGGTGATGGAGCGAAGATCGATGATGTCGCCGCCGGCCCCGGCCGTGAAGTCGTCCACGTAATCGTAGCTGTCGCCCAGCTTGAAGACGATGGTGTCGGTGCCGCTTCCCGTCTGGATGTGGTCGATGCCGGCCCCGCCCCAGAGGGTGTCGTTTCCGGCACCGCCGTAGAGCTGGTCGCCGCCGCCGCCACCGATCAGGCTGTCGTTTCCGTCCTCGCCAAACAGCTGGTCGTTGCCGTCACCTCCATCCACCGTGTCGTTGCCGTTGCCGGCAAAGACCTGATCGGCCACCGTGGTGCCGGTCCAGTTGTCGGGTCCGGCGGTCAGGTAATAGGTCTGAGGCGTCGGCTGCGAGGAATCGTCGTTCAAGATGACGCCCTGGGCCGTCGCGGTGGTGAAAACGGTGGGATCGTTGGGCAGGGCTTGCAGGGTGACGGTGAAGCCTTCGGCCGCTTCGACGGCGGTGTCGCCGAGAACCGCAACGCTGATGGTCGCGGTGGGGCTTCCGACGGCGAAGGTGGCGGTGCCCGAGGGGAAGGTGCCGCCGAAATCCGCGGCGTCCGCCGGGGCGGAACCCGACCCGGCAACCGACCATTGCACGGTCTTCGCCGTGTCCGTGCTGCCGGTCCGGGTCAGAGTGAAGACGAAGCTGGTCGTGCCGCTGTTGCCCTCGGCCTGGGAAACGACGGCCGGGGTGATGGAGACCGAGGCCGGCTCCTCCGGCGGCGGCCCGTCGGTGATGGTGATGGTGGAACCGCTGGCGATGAAGTTTTCCGCCGCGTAGCTGCCGGTCAGCACGATGTCGAGATCGCTGCCCGGCGTGGCGTCGGTGCCGATGTGGAGGATGGTGTCGTTGCCGCTCGCCTCCATGCGGATGCCGCCGAGCCCCAGCCCCGCGCCGTTTCCGGACGCCACGGCTCCGGTGAAGGTCAGCCCGGTCACCGCGATGACGTCGCCGGTCTTCGCGTCGGTGATCCGGTCGGCCGAACCGGCGTTGCCATAGGTGGTGAATTCGAAGCGGTTCAGGCCGGCGCCCCCGGTGAGCAGGTCGCTGCCGGCGCCTCCGATCAGGGTGTCGTTGCCGTCGCCGCCGACCAGGGTGTCGTCCCCTCCACCGCCGGCGAGGCGGTTGGCGCCGGCGTCACCGAACAGCGTGTCGTTGCCGTCGCCGCCGATGGCGTGGCTGAAGCCGGAGATCACATCGCCCTGAGCGTCCCCGCCCGCCGCCGTGCTGGTCGTCAGGTTGACCGACACACCATCGACCGATCCGCCGTAATCGATGGTGTCGTCGCCGCCGCCTCCCAACAGCGTGTCCGCTCCCGCGCCACCGTTCAGCGTGTCGTCGCCGAGGCCGCCGTCCAGGCTGTCGTTCCCGGTTCCGCCGCGCAGCCAGTCGTGGCCGGCACCGCCCAGGAGGGTGTCGGTGCCTTCCATGCCGAACAGGGAATCGTCGCCGTCGCCGCCGAGGATCGAATCGTCGCCGACACCGCCGATCACGGTGTCGTTGCCGGATCCGCCATCGACGGTGTCGTTGCCGGCCTCGCCATCGACCAGATCGTTCCCGGCACCACCCGACAGGATGTCGTCGCCCTCGTTTCCGGCCAGCAGGTCGGCCCCGTCACCGCCGTCGAAGCTGTCCGCCCCGGCCGAGCCATCGAAGAAATCCCGGTTCGCGGTGCCGGTCGCGCCCGCGACCGCGTAGGGATCGTTCACCGCGGTGGGATCGATGTAACGGTAATGGTCGTAGTTGAAATTGCTCCATCGTCCCCAGGTGTTGCCGCTGGCTTCACCCTGCGACAGCCCGAAGTGGTCGCCATAGCTGTAATCGTCGTTGAAGGTCCAATAGGTCCAGCTCATGCCGGCCTGCCCGGCGGTCCCTCCTTGCGGGCCACCGACCCAGGGATTGTTCATGTAATCGATGAGCGTCTGGGCCCATTCCTTGCCGCGTTCGGTTTCGAAACGGTTTCCGAACTCGCCGACCAGGATCGGGGCGATGTTCTGCTTGTAGATGTAGCCGAACTGCTGGTTCCAGGTGTTGACCCAGTCCTCGGCGTCGGTGTTCGGGCCCATGCTGAATTCGTAATAGTGGGCCGAGTAGACGATCTTGTTCGTGTTGTCGCCCGTCAGCTGGATCGGATTGTTCAGCACGCCGGTGAGGTCCGATCCCCAGGTGGCGCCTTCGACGATGATCAGCCAGTCCTTGTTCGCGGCGTGCACGGCGTTCGCCAAAGCCTGGGCGCCGTCCCGCCAGGATTCGGTGGTCGCGCTCCCGTTCCAGGTCGCCCCGGTCTCGACGCCGTTGACGACCGAGCTTTTCGGTTCGTTGTGCAGGTCGGCGCCGATGACCGTGGGGTTTCCGGCATAGCGCTTGGCAAGAAATTCCCAGTCGCTGGTCACCGTCGCCTCGTCATAGGTCGGGTACGGTGCGTTGGGATCATCGTCGTACCAGAGGCCATTGCTCATGTACGAGGAATTGTCGGTCGCCTGGGCACTGGTGAAATGGTGATCGAGAATGATCCGGAGACCGACCTGCCCGGCATAGTCGATGATCTTGTCCAGCACCTCCAACGGGGTCACGACGTTGCCACCCTGCTGAAGTTCAGGATTGAAGAAGGTGTTCACGTTGGTCGGACGCAGAGCCGGGTCACGGAACCCGGACTGCGGGTCGTTCGGATCGATCAGCACGCTGGGGTCCAGCATGCGGTTGCTGATCGGAACACGGACCGTGTTGAAGCCCATGGCGACCATCTGGTCCATCACGTCCTTGTAGTTTCTCTGATCCAGACCCTGCGGCGCGAACAGGACGTCGTTCCCACCGCCATCGGTCGTTCCGGCGGCTCCGGCCCAGTTGACGCCCACCAGCTGGACCGCTTGTCCGTTGGCGTCGACGATCTGGCTTCCGTTGGTGCTCAGGAACCCGTCAGCAATTTTTGACATTCAATGGACTCCAGGCCAATAGTGACGCGGGAAAAACCAACCCCGCTGGACCCGTGCAATTATTTGCATCAAGAGGTTGCATTCCAGAAATCAATCGTAATATCCATCGCGGATTCATGATCTATATAATAGAGGTTACTGTACAGCAATCTTCCTTTCCGCCATCGTCAGCGGATTCATGCACGCAATAATCATATGAAGGCAGTCATATGATTATTAAAATTTGCAGCAAGTCATGCATCGAAAAGGCAGGGCCGTCGGAAAGCCGGCACGGGCGGGCACCCAGCCAAAGGGGGAAAACGAGGTTAATGACGCGCTTCCCGTTTCCCGGAGACCATTTGCTTTGAATCGTGCCGCAGAGTCGGTGCTCAGGTTCCGAGCCCGGCAACGCGCTTGGGCCTCGGAGGCGGAGCTGTGCCGATGGATTCGGGAATGCGCCGGTTGTGGAGCCCGTCGTCCCATTCCGGGGCGGCGAACTCGGCGGCCTTCGGGATACGCTTCAGCCCACGACACCGGCTTCGGTGGGGCATCTGGTGGCGCAACCCGCTGGAACTCCGCTTTTCAAGGCCCATCGTACCGGGGTGATTCAGGAAATCCGCCCGATTCGACCGTCACAGCGGTTGCAGGGGCATCGTCAACGTCACCCGGGTGCCGGCGTGCTGACGGTCATGATGCAGCATGGCGCCCAGGCTGGTCGCCATGGCCTGGACGATGCGGGTGCCCAAACCGGTTCCCTGCGGCGCGCCGCCACCCGGAAAGCCGATCCCGTCATCCTCCACGCTCACCGAGAGCTGCCCCCCGGCGGTCTCCGCCCGGACGCGGATGCTGCCGGACCGGCCTTCGGGATAGGCGTATTTGCAGGCGTTGGTGACCAGCTCGGTGACGATCACCGCCAGGGACACCGCCGTGTCGGTCGGCACCAGGATCGCGTCGGCGGTGACGGCAAACATGTCCGGCCGGTGCGAGGCCATGGCGGTGTGCATCTCGGCCAACAGCGTTTGCAGATAGGCATCGATCCGGACGGAGCGGACCTCGCCGGAGGTGTAGAGGCTCCGATGAATGCCGGCGATCGCGGCAATCCGCGCCTGGGTTTCCCCCAGCGCGGCGCGGGCCTCGGAATCGGACAGGGATGACTTCTGCATCTGCACGAACGCCGCCACCAGGGCCAGGCTGTTGGCGACCCGGTGGTTGACCTCCCGCAGCAGCAACTCGGCCCGGTCGCGCGCGGCGCGCACCTCCTGCTCCGCCCGTTCGTGCTCCCGGCGCAAGCGGGCCTTCTCCAGGGCTTGGTCGATCGCCGCCGTCAGCAGGTCGAAGAAGCCGTCGCCGACCTCCTTGGGAACATAGTCGGCCGCCCCCGCCTTCAGCGCCGCGACGGCGACGCGCGTGTCGCCGGCCCCTGTGACGTAGACGACCGGCGGCGCGTCGGCCCGGTCGAGCAGGATCGGCAGGATGTCCAGCCCGGTCGCCCCCGGCATCTCGTGGTCCAGCCCGACCACGGCGATGCCGCCCTGCGCCAGCCGCGCCAGCCCCGCCTCGCCGTCCGCCGCGCACTCCACCGTGTAACCGCGCCGTCCAAGCCGCCGCTGCACCAGCCGCGCCAGGGCGAGGTCGTCGTCGATGTAGAGGATGCGGACGCCGGGCTCCGTCATCCCTCCGCCTCGGGAATCTGGATGACGGAGAAGAACAGCCCGAGTTGCCGGATCGCGTTGGCGAAGCTTTCGTAGTTCACCGGCTTGGTGATGTAGACGTTCGCGCCGAGGTCGTAGCAGCGCTGGATTTCCTGGCGGTCGTCGGTGGTCGTCAGCACCACGACGGGAAAGCGCTTGGTGTAGGGGTTCGTCTTCACCCTGGCGAGGATGTCGACCCCTGTCATGTCCGGCAGGTTCAGGTCGAGCAGGATGAGAAACGCCCGCCCGGCGCTGGCCTCGCCGGTTCCGTCCGGACCGAACAGATGGGCGAGCGCGCTGGTCCCGTCGGTGAAGGGGAGGATCTCGTTGGTCACGCCGGCCCGGCGGATGTTCTTCTCGATCAGCCGGGCATGACCCTCGTCGTCCTCGATCATGACGATGCACACCGTCTGGGGGTCACGCTTCATGAGCCGGCGTCTCCGGGGACAGGGTCAGGGTTTTGGGAAGGCTTATGCGAAAGACACTGCCCTGTCCAGGAACCGAATCGACGGTGACGTCGCCTTGCAGGCGCCGGACCAGCGTCCGCACGTAGGCGAGCCCGATCCCCTCGCCGGGGCGGTCCTGCGCGCCGGAGCGGCGGAACAGCTCGAAGATTCGCTGATGGTCTTGCGGCATGATTCCGCGCCCGTTGTCGACGACCTCGAAAAGGAGACGGTTTCCCTCGGCCCGTCCGCGGATGGTGATCCGGCCGGGCCGGGCAGGATCGAGATACTTGACCGCGTTGTCGATCAGGTTCCCGAAGACCTGCTCCAGCGCGAGCCGGTCGGACACCAACGATGGCAGAGGGCCGGCGATGTCCATGGCGCACCCCAACTCGCCGGCTTGGTGGCGGACGCTGGCCAGCGCGTTCTCCAGCAGGGACTGCATCGAGACGGCTTCCGGGACCAGCGTTCGGCGCCCCTGGCGGGACAGGGCGAGGATGGCGTTGATCAGGCGGTCCATCTTGCTCGTCGAGGCGCGGATGAAGTCGATGGCCTCCGGCATGTCCTCGGTCGCCGCCCGGCGGGCCTCGGCCGCCGCCGCGTCGTCCCCGTCGGGCGGCTGGCGGTCGAGATGGGCGCGGACGCTCGCCAGCCCGCTGTCGAACTCGCTGGTGAAGCCCATCACGTTCACCAGAGGCGCGCGCAGGTCGTGGCTGACGATGTAGGCGAAGCGCTGGATCTCATCGTTGGCCCGCTGCAACTCCACGGTGCGCTCCGCCACCCGCTGTTCCAGGGAATCGTTGAGCGCCTGGATCGCGTGCTGCGCCTGCACGAGGTCGCGGGTGTAGCGCAGCACGATCCACACGGCCCCGCCCACGACAAGCAGGATGAACAGACCGCCAAGCGCCGCCACCCAGCGCGACATCCTGGCCTGCCCGTTCATGGCGGCGAGCTGGGCGGCGAGTTGGGCATCGGCCGGAGTGATCAGGTCGGCAAGCGCCTGCCGGGCCTCGTCCATCAACCTCATTCCGCGGCCGGTGCGCACGACGGCCAGGGCCTCGTCCCGGCGCCCGGTCTCCATCAAGGCGATGGTTTCCGCCAATTCCGTCCGCTTTGCCGTCGCGAGCACGGCGAGACGGTCGAGGATGTCCGACGCGACGGCGTCCTCCCCCTCGGCGAAGCCGTGCAGGCGGGCGATCGTGTCGTCCACCGCCGTGGTGGCCGCTTCGTAGGGCTTGAGATACTGGCGGTCCCCGGTGAGCAGATAGCCGCGCTGCCCGATCTCGGCGTCCTGCAACTGGCTGAGAAGGGTGCCGGCGGCAACCCGTATGGCGGTCATCCGCCCCACCGCCTGGGAGTATTGCCGCGTGCTTTCCGCCAGCCATCCCGACATCGTGACGATTCCCAGCAGCGCCAGGGCGCCGGCGAGCAGCATCAGCATGGTTCGGCGGGTGACGGTGGTGTTGGATATATGCATCACGAACGGTCGGCCGGGATGTGAAAGAGCGGGCGCCGGATGCTGAACCACCAATCGGACGCAGTACAAATTCTTACAACGCACCCAAAGCACAATCAAGCGCGTGACCGGCAACGCATCTTTAAAAGATAATATGTCTGCATAATCAATTGGTAATATGAAAATCATTCAGCCAACATATCGGATTGATGCTGGCACTGCTTTATCGGTTCCGGTGTGGGAAAGCGTACGGTCAGTTGTCGAGCAGCCAGGGAAGGGCTCTTGGCGGGAGTCTTCCACCGAAAGTGCGGACGCGGGAAGCCGAGGCCGCATCCGGCCGATGCGCGGTTTCAAACCCCGTTCAGCGACACCGGGTTCTGCTGGGGGCGCGACGGATTGCGCGCGCCACCGAATCCCCCCGCGCCGCCAACCCGACGCAAGCGGCACGCTCCGGCGGCGCGTCGACGGACGATCCAGGTCCGGAGGTTGCCGCTCCGCGCGACAGGCTCGCCGTTGCGCGCTGCACGGCCCACACCCTCCGGCCCCTTCCGCATCAAGCGCTCGGACGCGGCACGGCATTTCGCGGAACCTCCGAACGCTGGCGCAGGTCACGTCCGCATCACCCGTTCCCGGAGCCGCTTTCCGAAGGACTCCGTTCATCCCGATGCAGCGAGAAGCCGGTCGCTTCGGCACTCCCCAGATCGGGGCGAAGCTGAAGACTCGGAATCAGATATTCTCCACCGTTCTGGCGGCGGAAGGGAATCGGCGGCGTGGTGTCGAGCGTGCGCATCCGCTCGCGCAAGCGTTCCGCCGTCTGCGCGAACCCGGCTTCGTCGAGACGATCCACCCGGTAGGTGACGAAAGGCGGCAGCACGTCGTATCCCGGATAGTGCAGGATGCCGTGGTTGATGGGGAACAGCAGATCGTCGATCGGGCCGTTGATGCCGCGCGGCGAATAGTGCTCGGCCCAGCCGCCTGTCGTCACGATCAGCATCGCGCGCTTGCCGGCGAGGCGCCCCTCCCCGTAGCGGTCGCCCCAGCGCCGGTCGCTGTGCTCGCCGACGCCATAGGCGAAGCCATAGGCGTAAACGCGGTCGATCCACCCCTTGAGGATCGCCGGCATGGTGAACCACCAGAGCGGAAACTGAAGGATCAGCGTGTCGGCCCAGAGCAGCTTTTCCTGCTCGACCTTGACGTCCTCGGTCAGCGCGCCGGCCATGAAGGCTTCGCTGGATGCGGTCGCCACCTTCAGACGCCCGTCGGCGTCGAGGTTGAGAAAGTCGGCGCGATCCACCGCGGTTTTCCAGTTCATGGCGTAGAGGTCCGAAACCCGCACCGCGTGGCCCCGAGTCTCCAATTCCCTGATCGCGACGTCGCGCAGGGCGGCGTTGAGGGAACGGGGTTCGGGATGGGCGAAGACCATCAACACATTCATGATGAGCACCTGTTCGCTTGGGAGGGGATGTTCCGCAAGCTAGGCGCACGACCATTGATCCGCTATGGATTGGGAATGGATAGGACAATGCCATAAGATGGATCAATCAAACGTTACCCTCGAACGCATGCGCACCTTCGTCCGTGTCGCCGAGCGCGGAAACCTGTCGGCCGTTGCACGCGAGATGAACATCGGGCAGTCGAGCGTCACGCGGCATATCCGCGAGTTGGAAGAAGCGCTCGGAGTCGCGCTGTTCAGCCGAACCACGCGCCGCGTCACACTCACCGACGAGGGCGACCGCTACTACGCCAAGGCTCTGCGGATCCTGCGCCTCGTCGAACAGGCGGGCGACGAAGCGCGCATGGGGAGTGGAGCGTCGGCCGGCACGGTGCGCGTGTCCTGCACGGCCGCGCTTGGGGTCCGTCACATCAGCCGGCTGATCTTCGCTTTTCAGGACCGCCACCCCGCAATCGCGATCGATCTCGGCCTGACCGACGAGCGCATCGACCTCGTGCGTGAAGGCGTGGACATCGCCATCCGCCTCGGCCCGCTCGCCGACAGTTCGATGAAACTGCGGACGCTTGGGGCGAGCCGACGCATCCTCGTCGGCTCGCCCGCTTATCTGGCACGGCATGCCAGGCCGACGAAGCCGGACGAGCTCGCGGGGCTCGAAGGCATCCGCATGTCGAACATCGCCGGCAGCGATGCGCTCACGCTGGAGGGGCCGGACGGCGAAACCCACCTCGTGTCCTTCGGGGGGCGCCTGCGGACCGATCATGGGCTTGCCGCGCGCGAAGCCTATCTCGCCGGCCGCGGCGTCGGCCCGGCCCACATCTGGCTGGTGGACGACCTCCTTGCCGATGGCCGTCTCGAAACCATCCTGCCGAACCTCGCTCCGCCCTCCGTGCCGCTCAACATGCTGATCGTGCCGGAACGGGCCGGCGTCTCGCGCGTCAGGCTGCTGGTGGAATTCCTGGCCGAAGAGATCATGGGCATTCCAGGGATCGAGCGGTCGCCCTGACTTGGTGCTTCGAGCGTTTGATACGCGTCCATCCGGTGCGCCCGGATGGACGCGTATCTCGATGACCGTGCTCGGCCACCCCCTCCAGGCGCTCGTCCGCTCGGGCGCGGCGCCACATCCCGGGCCCCCTGAGCGGCTCCGCCCGCCGGAAAACCGGGGATGGCCGCAGCACGGCGCTGGACAGTCCGGGACGTCGCCCGCATAGACATGGGATGGCCTTCGTCTCCACCTCCCCTGACCCACGCGGCGCAAGGCGGCACCGGATCGCGCTCATCGCCCTGACGCTTGCGGCGGCCACCGCGCTTACCGGCTGGGTGGCCTATCACTGGGCGGAAACCGGCGCGCGCGCCGAGTTGGCGCAGAACGGCGACCAGCGCCTGGGGCTCTACGCCAGCAGCATCCGCAACGCCGTCGGGCGCTACGATTATCTTCCCGTCCTGGTCGCCCGCGACCATGAGGTTCTCGGCCTGCTCGAGACACCGACCGACGCCCGGCGGGACGCGGTGAACCGGCGGCTGGAACAGGCGAACCTGTCGGCCGGCTCGGCGGCGCTCTATGTGGTGGACGGCAAGGGGGTCGCACTGGCAGCCAGCAATTGGGCCGATCCAGCGCAAAGCTTCGTCGGCCAGACCTACGATTTCCGGCCTTATTTCCGGCAGGCGGTGGAGGAAGGCGCCGGCCGCTATTTCGGGATCGGCGTCACCACCGGCTTGCCTGGCTATTTCCTGTCGCAGGCGATCCGGCTGGACGGGCGACTGATCGGCGTCGCCGTGGTCAAGATCGACCTGGAGCCGTTGCAACGCGACTGGGCGGCCGGCGGCGAGCGGGTGCTGGTCACCGACGGCCACGGCATCGTCTTTCTGTCCAGCCATCCTGATTGGAAGTACCGCGCCCTGCGCCCGTTGCCCGGCCCGGTGCGGGAAGGACTGGCGCGGACGCGGCAATACGACCGGACGGAACTGGCGGCGCTCGGCTTGCAGGACGGGCCGGAGGTGGAGAGCGGCGCGCGTCTCGTCAGCTTGCCCGACGATCCGTCCGAGGGCGACCCCGACACGCGGCCAGTCCGCCGGCGGTCGTTCCTGATGCAGGAACGGCCCTTGCCGGAATTCGGCTGGACCATCCGCTTCCTGTCCGACCCTGAACCGGTGCGGGCACGGGCGACCGGAGCCGCGATCCTCGCCGCCATGGGCGTGCTGCTGGCCGCCGCGTTCCTGGCCCTGGGACATCAGCGCCGCCAGACCCTGCGCGTTCAGCGCGAGGCACGCGTCACTCTGGAGCGCCGGGTGGAGGAGCGGACCGCCGAGCTGGTCGCCGCCAACCGTGTCCTGCGGGAGGCGCAGGAGGAGTTGGTCCAGGCCGGCAAGCTGGCGGCGCTCGGCCAGATGTCGGCCGCGCTGGCCCATGAGATCAACCAGCCGCTGGCCGCCATCCGCACCTTCGTCGCCTCCACCCGCCTGCTGGCCGAACGGGGAGAGACCGGGCTGGTGCGCGACAACCTCGCCATGATCGGCGATCTGGCGGAGCGGATGGCGGTGCTGTCCGGCCACCTCAAGGATTTCGCCCGCAAGGGGCCGGCGCGGGTCGAGGCGGTGCCGGTCGCCCGCGCCATGGACCGCGCGCTGGCCCTGCTCGCATCCCGTCTGCGCGAGGATGGGATCGACGTGACCCAGGCGATCCCGGCCGGGGCACGGGTGCGCGGCGACGCGGTGCGGCTGGAGCAGGTCTTCGTCAATCTGCTGCGCAACGCCGCCGACGCCATGGACGGTGTTGCCGACCGCCGCCTCGACCTCGCCGCCCGTCCGGTCGCGGAAGGGTGGGAGATCCGCATCCGCGACAGCGGCACCGGCATCGCCGAGGCGCACCGGTCCCGGCTGTTCGACCCCTTCTTCACCACCAAGGAGGTCGGCCAGGGCCTCGGCCTCGGCTTGTCGCTGTCCTACGGCATCGTGCGCGATTTCGGCGGCACGCTGCGGGCGGAGAACAACCCGGACGGTGGCGCCTGCTTCATCCTTCTGCTTCCCGACGCCGAGGAGATCTAGAGATGCGGACCGATCCCCAGGCGGCCCCCGTCCTGTTCGTCGACGACGAGATGGCCATGCGTCTGTCGGTGGTGCAATGGCTGCAATTGGCGGGTTTCGCCGCCGAGGGGTTCGCGACGCCGCAGCCCGCACTCGACCGGCTGTCGCCCGACTTCCCAGGCGTGCTGGTCACCGACGTGCGGATGCCGCGCATGGACGGAATGGCGGTCCTGGCGCGCGCCCTGGAGCGCGACGCCGACCTGCCGGTGATCCTGGTGACTGGCCACGGCGATGTGACGCTGGCGGTGGAGGCGATGCGGCGCGGCGCCTACGACTTCATCGAGAAGCCGTTCGAGCCGGATCATCTGGTCGCGGTGATCCGCCGGGCGGCGGAGAAACGCCGGCTGGTTCTGGAAAACCGGGGCCTGCGCCTGCGCGCGGCCGGCGACGGGATCGAGACGCGGCTGGTCGGCACTTCCCCCGCCATGGCGGAACTGCGGCGTGACCTGATGGATCTCGCCGCCACCAGCGCCAGCGTGCTGATCCACGGCGAGACCGGCACCGGCAAGGAACTGGTCGCCCGCTGCCTGCATGATTTCGGCACGCGCACCAAGGGGGCCTTCGTCCCGGTCAATTGCGGCGCCATCCCCGACAGCATGGCGGAGAGCGAGCTGTTCGGGCACGAGGCCGGCGCCTTCACCGGCGCCAGCCAGCGCCGGGCCGGCAAGCTGGAGCATTCCAGCGGCGGCACCCTCTTCCTAGACGAGATCGAGAGCATGCCGCTCGCCATCCAGGTCAAGCTGCTGCGCGCGTTGCAGGAACGGACCATCGAACGGCTCGGCTCCAACAAATCGGTCGCGATCGATCTTCGGCTGGTCGCCGCCACCAAAATCGACCTGCTCGACCTCAGCGACGAGGGGAAATTCCGCGCCGACCTCTATTACCGGCTGAACGTGGCGGAGCTGCACATTCCGCCGCTGCGGGCGCGCGGCGACGACATCCCGCTGCTCTTCGATTATTTCGCCACCGAGTTCGCCGAACGCCACGGCCGTGAGCCCCGCCCCCTGGAGCCGGCCGACATCGACGCCCTGTTGGCCCACGACTGGCCGGGCAACGTCCGCGAGCTGCGCAATCTCGCCGAACGCCACACGCTGGCGGTCGGGCGCGGCGGGGTGGCAGGGCTGCTGCGCCGCCGCGCCGCCGGAAGCGAGGCCAGCTCCCCGCGCGCGCTTGCCGATCAGGTGGACGCCTTCGAGAAGCGGGCGATCGAGCAGGCGCTGGAACGCTGCAAGGGCGACATCAAGGCTGTGATGGAGACGCTCAACACCCCGCGCCGCACGCTGAACGAGAAGATGGCGCGCCATGGGCTGGACCGGACCCGCTTCCTGCCCCGCTGAGGGAGCGCGCCATCCGGTCCGGCCTTCGCGCGGTCAATCCGCCGTGACGGAGCGGATCTCGTCCTGGCTGAAGCGTTGCTGCTCCTCCATCACCATCTGCGACAGCTCGCGCTTCAACCGGTTGAACTCCGGCGCCGAGGCATCGCGCGGGCGGGGCATCTCGACCTGGACGTCACGTTTGATGGTGCCCGGCCGGTAGGTCATCACGATGATGCGGTCGGCCAGATAGATGCTCTCCTCGATGGAGTGGGTGACGAAGAGGATCGTCTTGCCGACCTCCTCCCAGATGCGCAGCAACTCGTCCTGCAAGGTGCGGCGGGTCAGCGCGTCGAGCGCGCCGAAGGGCTCGTCCATCAGCAGGATGGGGCTGTCGAGCGCCAGCACGCGGGCGATGGCGACGCGCTGGCGCATGCCGCCCGACAGATCCTTGGGATAGCGGTTGCGGAAGTCCTGAAGGTGCAGCTTGCCCAGAAGCCACTCGACCCGCTCCGCGATCTCGGCCTTTGGCATCGTCTTGATCTCGAGGCCGAAGGCGACGTTCTGCGCCACCGTCATCCAGGGAAACAGGGCGTATTCCTGGAACACCATGCCCCGGTCGGGGCCGGGCTCGGTGATGAGGCGGCCATCGACATTGACCGTGCCGCGCGTCGGCGGCTGGAAGCCGGCGACGGCGTTCAGCAGGGTGGACTTGCCGCAGCCCGACGGACCGAGCAGGCAGACGAACTCCCCCTTGCGGATGTCGAGATCGATGTCCTTCAGCGCCACGATGGGCTGGGCGCCGGCGGTGAAGCTCTTCTCCACCCCGCGCACGCTGATCTGGACGGGAGCGGTGCCGGCGCCGGTCCAGGCGGCGGGCTGGCCGTCGGCGATGGTCTTCAGCATGGGCGTCATCCTTCGTTCCTCCCTAGGATCAGTTTTCCAGCCCGCGATGCCAGCGCAGCAGATGGTTGTTGAGACGGTTCATGCCGATGTCGATGGCCAGCCCCAGCAGGCCGATGGTGAACATCCCGGCGATGATCTTGTCCGACCACATGAACTCGCGCGCTTCCAGGATTCGGAAGCCGAGGCCGGAGTTGACCGCGATCATCTCCGACACGATCACGACGATGAAGGCGGTGCCGATGCCGATGCGGGCGCCGGCCAGGATGTAGGGGGTCGCGGCCGGCAGGATGACGCGGATGAACATCGTCGTTCTGCCGACCCCCAGGTTGCGGGCGGCGCGCAGATAGATGCCGTCCACATGCCGCACCCCGGCGATGGTGTTCATCAGGACCGGGAAGAAGGCGCCGATGGCGATCAGGAACACGGCCGGCGCGTTGCCCAGCCCGAACCACAGGATCGCCAGCGGGATGTAGGCGATGGGCGGGATCGGCCGCAAAATCTGCAACAGCGGATCCATCAGCGCGTAGATGCGCGGCTTGCCGCCCATCGCCAGCCCCAGCGGCAGGGCCAGCCCCGCGCCGACGGCGAAGCCCAGCACCACGCGGTACAGGCTGGACCAGGCGTCGAACAGCATCTCGCCCGACAGCGCCCATAGGAACCAGCTTCCCTGCGCCGGATCATAGGGATCGGGAGGCAACAGATAGGCCCACCAGCGCTCCACCACCGCCACCGGCGAGGGCAGAACGACCGGGTTGATCAGCCCGGACATGGACAGCCCCTGCCACAGGGCGACGACCAGCATGGGCACGAGCGCGCCGCGCAGCACGGCGGCGGGCGAGAAGGGGGACTTGGCTCGGGACATGTGCGATCCTTTCCGGCACCGGACGGGCCTCAGTTGGTCTTGGTGTCGGCGGTCTTGCCGCCATCGGGCTTGGCGGCGGCCTTGGCCCTCTCCAGCAGATCCAGCTTCACCCACTCCGTCGCCTTGGGCGGGTTGTCCATCCGGCCGACGCCGAACTTCTGCATCAGGTCGGTCGTAACCTGCACATGGGCGACCGAGAGGTCGTAGCTGTAGGGGGAATTGCCGATCGCGTCCTTGAAGTCCTGGCTGGTGATCTGCCCCTTGAACATCTGCTCGCGCACGTACTTCTCAGCCAACTCCGGGTTGGCGATGAAGGTCGCCGTCGCCTCGACGAAGCAGCGGATCAGGCGCTCGGCCACCTCGGGCTTCTTGTTGTGGAACTCCTCGGTCACGACCAGCGATCGGACCGGCTCGCCGAGCTCGGTGTCGTAGGGCTTGATGACCTCGACGCCGAAGCCCTTGTTGATCGCCTGGCTCGATTGCGGCTCCGACTGCGACATGGCGTCGATGTTGCCGGAGAGCAGGGCCTGATTCATGTCGGCGTAGGCCATGTAGACGATCTGCACGTCCTTGCCCGAGCGGTCGGACCAGCTCAGCCCGTGCTTGGCCAGTTCGGCCAGCAAAATCAGTTCCTGCGCGCCGCCGCGCGGGGTGGCGACCTTCTTGCCCTTCAGGTCGGCGATGGATTTGATCCCGGCACCCGGCTTGGCGACGATGCGCGCCCCGCCCTTGGCGAAGCCGGCCACCGCGTAGATGGGCACGCCCGATGCGCGACCGGCGATGGCGGCGTCCACCGCGCTGGCGGCCACGTCGATCTCGCCGGCGACGATGGCGGGCAGGATGTCGATACCCTTGGGGAACACCCGTTCTTCGATCTTCAGGTCGTACTTGCCGGCGATCTCCTTCATGTAGGAGACGGCCCCGTAATGGGCGAATTTCAAATTGCCGAGCCGCACCAGATCGGCGGCCGAAGCGCCGTGCGCGGCGAGCGTGACGGCTGCGATGGCGGCGGCAAGCAGGCTCTTGCGAAGCATCGTTCTCTCCCCAGGGTCGTGATCCGCGGCCCTTCGCCACGGTTGACCAGGAAGAGAGCAAGGGGCATGCCATCGTCAGTTCGACGGACAAACCATTGAAGCGCCTTGTTTCTGTGGGCCCCACACGGAGATGCCATCGGCGGATCTCCGCTGATCACCGTCCATCCATCGGCGGATTTCCGCTTATGGATTCCCAGCAACGATTACCCATGGCGCGGCATGATGCGTGATGAAGGGACCGGTTGGATGGCCGGAACATAGTGTCCCTACGGTGTGAGCCGCGTTACCGGCTTGGCGCTGGTGACTGAAGTTTGTCTGGATCGCGTCATCACGCGTCTGCAAACGAGCGGCAAACGTCATGGCTTACCAGCGAGTTGAGGTTCTGACGGGAACGACTCGCCCGCTTCGCCGTGCGCGAACTGGCCGCCGCCACCGCGCGGCCGGTGCGGACGCTGGAGACGGAAGAGGCGAACCGGCTCGACGACACCAACGACGTCTGGCGTTCGCCCTACAAGCTGTAGGAACGCGGCGACCGCGAGGCCGCTCCGGGAGTATCTGCGCTGCCAGCGCCATCGCGTCCCTGTCGATCGCGCTCGGCCACGACGTGTCGGGCTTCGACCCCGACGGGCCGCTGCCGGACATTCCCGAGACCAACGCCGGCAAGAGCGGCCGCCAGCGCGCCATCGACCTCGCCCACCGCGAGGGGCTGAGCGTCCGCCAGCTGGCGCAACGGCTCGGCGGCTATGGCGGGCTGTCCTTTGTCGGCACCCCGGCGACCATCGCCGACGCGATGGAGGAATGGCTTCTGACCGAAGGGTCGGACGGCTTCAACATCATGTTCCCCTTTCTGCCGGCAGGCCTCGACGCCTTCGTGGACCGGGTGGTTCCGGAACTCCAGCGCCGCGGCCTTTTCCGGACCGAGTATGAAGGGACGACGCTGCGCGACCATCTCGGGCTGCGGCGCCCGGAGAACCGCTTCTTCGCGACGACGGCCTGACAGGCCATCACGGCGGACGGGCAGAGCACGGCGCCCGCCAGGCTGTCTCGGGGGCGGATCGGACCATGCGCGGCAGCACCGCATGCACCCACGCCAGCGGGGCGGTGCATGCCAAGCCCGCAACCGCTACGCCGCCAACCGCCGTGACGCCTGGAGATGGGCGATCAGCGCGACCAGGGCGCGGACCACCGGCTTGTCGGTCTTCAGCACTGACGTCGGCAGGCGCAGGCAGCCGTCATGGGTGCCGAGGAGCCTTGGCTCCAGGCGAGCTTCAGCATGCGGAGATTGCCCTTGGGCGCCGCGCTTTGCGCGAAGGAGCGCGAGTCGGCAACGCCGAGCGGCAGGCCGGCGCCGGCGATGCCAGCGGTGCGCAACAGGGTTCGGCGGGAGAAGGACGGAGTGGACATGGTTGGAATTTCCCCAACAAGCGATGAAGGACCGGGATGGATTCTGTCTAGGCCGCCAAGCCGGCACGCTCCCGCCAGTCGGCCAGTCGGCCAAGGGCGTCGTGCAGCAGCGGCGGGGGCTTGGCGAAGCAGAGGCGGATCAGCGCGTTCATGTCGCGCTCGGCGTAGAAGCTGCTGACCGGCACGGCGGCGACGCCGGATTCAACGACCAGCCGGCGGCAGAAGGCGAAATCGTCGCCCTCGCGGTCGAGGTCGCGGATGTCGACACACAGGAAATAGGTGCTGGCGCAATCGAGCACCCGGAAGCCGAGGTCGCGCAAGCCGGCGGCCAGGACGTCGCGATGGCGTTGCAGCGTGTCCTGCAAGCCCCGGAAATACCCGTCATCCAGGCCCAGCCCGAAGGCGACGGCGCTTTGCAGGTGCGGCGGGGTGGTGAAGGTCAGGTATTGATGGGCGCGCGAGACCGGCCCCAGCAGCTTGGCGCCGCCGGTGACGTAGCCGACCTTCCAGCCGGTCACCGAGAAGGTCTTGCCGGCCGAGCCGATGCGCAGGCAGCGGTCGCGCGCCTCCGGCAAGGCCAGCAGCGGCCGATGGGCCTGCCCGTCGAAGGTCAGATGTTCGTAGACCTCGTCGCAGATGGCGATCAAATCGTACCGCTCCAGCAGCCCCGCCAGGAAGGACAGCTCGTCTCGGCTGAAGATCTTGCCGTTGGGGTTCATCGGCGTGTTCAGCAGGATGGCGCGCGTGCGCGGGGTGATCGCGTCGAGGATGCGCTGCCGGGGCAGCTCCCAATGCGGCGGCTCCAGCCGCACCGGCACCGGTACGGCGCCGGCGCGCCGCAGCAGCACGCCGTAGCAGTCGTAGGCCGGCTGGAAGACCAGCACCTCGTCGCCCGGCTCCAGCAGGCCGAAGAAGCAGTCGGCCAGCGCCTCCGTGGCGCCGGAGGTGACCAGAACCTCCGTTTCCCAATCGACGTCGATGTTCCAGAAGCGGCGGTTGGCCTCGGCGACGGCTTGGCGCAGCACCGGCAATCCCAAGGTCGCCGGGTATTGGTGCGGGCCGGCGTGCAACGCGCGTTCCGCCGCCGCGATGACTTCCGTCGCCTCGATGCCCTCCGGGAAGCCCTGCCCCAGGTTGATCGCCCCATGTCCGGCCGCCAGCCGCGACATGGTTTCGAACACCGAGGTGCCCGTGTCGCGGAACACCGAATTCACCATTTTCTTCCTGCCCATATATCGGGGTCGAGTCTCGCGTTTCACAGTTGCGCGCTTATTTCCTATCATGCAAGTATATTTATTGTCGCTATTCCACGAATTCCGCCGCGCGTCGGGCGGGGGCGTCGACCGCCCCTCGCGGCGCCACGGCAGCGGTCCGGCAGAAAAGGAAAGACACATGCGGTTATCGTTCTTCGCGCTGGCCGTGGCCGGCGCAACCGGGTTTGCCTGGAGCGCCGGGGCCGGTGCCGAAACGCTGAAGGTCGGCGTCACCCCCGGCCCGCACGCCCAGATCCTCGAAGCGGTCGCCAAGGTCGCCGCCGGGCGCGGGCTCGACCTCAAGATCCTGGAATTCACCGACGGCGCCACCATCAACGCCGTCACCGCGTCCGGCGAGTTGCAGGCCAACGCCTTCCAGCACCTGCCCTATCTGCAATACGACAAGCGCAACACCGGCTACGATCTGGTGCCGGTGGCCGAAACCATCCTGCTGCCGATGGCCGCCTATTCGCGCCGGGTCAAGGCGCTGGCCGATCTGCCCGCCGGGGCCCGGATCGGCATCCCCAACGACTCGACCAACGCCAGCCGCGCCCTGCTGCTGTTGCAGGAGTCCGGTCTGATCACGCTGCGGGGCGGCGGCGATGTGTCCTCGACGCCGCTCGACATCGAGGCGAATCCCAAGCGCCTCACCATCGCCGAACTGGAAGGCGCACAGCTGCCGCGCGTCCTCGACGAGCTGGACGCTGCCGTCATCACCAGCCACTTCGCCATCGAGGCGAAGCTGAATCCGCTGACCGATTCGATCGCCCGCGAGAGCCCGCAGTCGAAATACAATGTGGTGCTCGTGGTGCGCCGACAGGACGGGGAGAAGCCCTGGGTGGCGCCGCTGGTCGACGCCTACCGCTCGGCGGAGGTGAAGCGCTTCGTCGCCGACACCTTCCACGGCTCGATCCTGACGGTCTGGTGAGAGGCATGGGTTCCCTCATCGACGCCCTGCGCGCGGCGCTCGGCCCCGGCGCGGTGCTGACCGGCGCCGACGCGCGCGGACGGCCGGCGTCGGCGCGCGAAGCGACCGGCTGCGCGGCGCTGGCCGTTGTCCTGCCGCGCTCCACCGCCGAGGTCGCGCGGGTCCTCAGCCTCTGCCACGCGGCCGGGCACCCGGTGGTGCCGCGGGCCGGCATGACCGGCCTCGTCGGCGGCACCGTCACCGGGCCGGGGGAGATCGCCCTGTCGCTGGAGCGGCTGTCCGCCATCGAGGGGCTGGACGCCACCACCGGAACCCTCACCGTCGGGGCCGGCGCGACGATCCAGAGCGTCCAGCAACACGCCGCCGAGCATGGCCTGCTGTTCGCGCTCGATCTCGGCTCGCGCGGCTCCGCCACCGTCGGCGGGGCCATCGCCACCAACGCCGGCGGCAACAAGGTCATCCGCTACGGCATGATGCGCGACCTCGTGCTGGGCGTAGAGGCGGTGCTGGCTGACGGCACCTTGGTGTCGTCGATGAACGCCATGCTGAAGAACAACACCGGCCTCGACCTCAAGCAGCTCTTCATCGGCACCGAGGGCACCCTGGGAATCGTCACCCGCGCGGTGCTGCGCCTGCATCCGCTGCCGCGCGCCCGTCACACGGCGCTGGCCGCCCTGCCCGGCTTCGACGCGATGACCGGCTTTCTCCAGGCCATGCGGGCGGAGTCCAACGGGACGCTCAGCTCCTTCGAGGCGATGTGGCCGGCCTATTACGCGCTGGCGACCCGACTGGCAACCCAACCGGCGGGCCGGCCGCGCCCGCCCCTGCCCCACGGCGCCCCCTTCTACGTCCTGGTGGAATGGGAGGGCGCCGACCCGGACGGCGACGCCGGCCGCTTCGCCACCGCGCTGGAGCGGGCGCTCGGACGCGGCCTGCTGCTCGACGCGGTGGTCGCCCGCTCGGAGGCCGAGCGCGCAGCGCTCTGGGCGATCCGCGACGAGGTGTCGGAGCATCTGCGCCCGCTCGGGCCCCGCACCGCCTTCGACGTCAGCCTGCCGATCCCGGCGATGCCCGGCTATGTCGACGGTCTGGCACGGACGGTGGCGGCGCGCTGGCCGGAGGGCGCCGTGGTGGCGTTCGGCCATCTCGGCGACGGCAACCTGCACGTCATCGTCGCCACCGGCGCCCCGGTGGACGGGGCGGAGGACGGGCGCGCGGCGGCCGACCTCGTCTACCGGCCGCTCGCGGCGCTGGGTGGATCGGTGTCGGCCGAGCACGGCATCGGGCTCGACCGCAAGGCCTATCTGCCGCTCTCCCGCTCCGCCGCCGAGCGCCGCGTCATGGCGCTGGTCAAGCGCGCCCTCGACCCCGCCGACACCCTCAACCCCGGCAAGGTGCTCGACACCGCCGCCGCCCTGGATCCGGCATCATGAGTTCTCCCCCATCCAACCGCCCCCGCTGGAGCGGCCTGTCCACGCGCGCCATCCACCTGAACTACGACCCGGCGAGCGAACAGGGCGCGCTGACCCCGCCGGTCTTCATGACCTCGACCTACGCCTTCGAAACGGCGGAGGACGGCGCCGCCCTGTTCCGCGGCGAGAAGGAGGGCTACGTCTACGGCCGCACCAAAAACCCGACGCAGGCGCTGCTGGAGGCGCGCCTCGCCGACCTGGAGGGCGCCGAGGCCGGGCTGGCGGTGGCGTCGGGCATGGCGGCGATCTCGGCCACGCTGTGGACACTGCTCTCGGCCGGCGACCTCGTGGTGATCGACCACACGCTCTACGGCAACAGCTACGCGCTGTTCACGCGCGGGCTGACCCGCTTCGGCATCCGGGTCGAGGTGGCCGACTTCACCGACCTCGACGACATCGCCCGCGCGCTCGCCCTGCGCCCGGCGTTGATCCATTTCGAGACGCCGGCCAACCCCAACCTGCGCATCGTCGACATCGCGGCGGTCAGCGCGCTGGCGCACGCGGCCGGCGCCCTGGTGATGGTCGACAACACCTTCGCCACCCCGGTGCTGCAACGCCCCATCGAGCATGGCGCCGACCTTGTCGTCCATTCGGCGACCAAATTCCTCGGCGGCCACGGCGACCTGATCGCCGGGGTGCTGGTCGGGCCGAAGGCGATCCTCGACCGGGTCCGCGCGCACGGGCTGCGCTATCTGACCGGCGCCACCGTCGCCCCGCTGACCGCCTTCCTGCTGCTGCGCGGCCTGAAGACGCTGGAACTGCGCGTGGAGCGCCACAGCGCCTCGGCCGCCGCCATTGCCGAGCTGCTGGCGGCGCACCCGGCGGTGCGCCGGGTCGGCTATCCCGGCCTCGCCGATTCCCCCGGCCACGCCATCGCCAAGCGGCAGATGAGCGGCTTCGGCGGCCTCGTCTCCTGCGAACTGGAGGGCGGGCTGGAGGCCGGCGTGCGCTTCATGAACCGTCTGGTCCTCGCCACCCGCGCGGTCAGCCTGGGCGACGCGGAGACGCTCGTCCAGCATCCGGCCAGCATGACCCACGCCGCCTACAGCGCGGAGGAGCGCGCCCGCCACGGCATCGGCGACGGGCTGATCCGCCTCTCCATCGGGCTGGAGAACCTGCCCGACATCCGCGAGGACATCCTCCAGGCGCTGGACGCCGTGACGGTGAAGCGGACCGGGCCCGCGCGCCCGTCACCGTGAGGATTCAACAGAATGGAGCGTTTTTTAAAATCTACTTATTGAGTTGACAATATCATTCAAAACCCTCTCTATGTTGATGTGATTAGGGTTGCCAAGCCACGAAGCCGCCGTCCGGCGATCCGCAGGCGCCCCCAGCATCCTCCTCCTCCCGGAAGGCGCCATTCCATGAGCACGCTCAACGAGTATCTGGTCCAGAAGGGCGCCGCCCACCGTGCGCTCAAAGAGCGCATCCAGCACCCCGACTTCGCACCGCCTCCGCTCTCCGCGCGGGTCAGCGCCGAGGGCCGCAGCGGCATCCGCCGCATCCGCATCCGCGATTTCCAGCTCGTCAGCGACGCCGCTCCCGACTATGCCGGCTACAACCTCGGCCCGACCTCGCCGGAGCTTCAGCTCGGCGTGCTCGGAAGCTGCGTCACCCACATCACCCTGATCCAGGCGACCGAGCTGGGCGTTCCGCTCGACAGCCTGGAGGTCGAGGTCGAGGGCGTCTTCGACCCGCGCGGCGGCAAGCCGGGCTTCGAGCACATCCCGGTCTACCCGCAGGATCTGCGCTACACCATCCACATCGTCTCCCCGGCCAGCGCCGAGGCGATCGCCGAGCTGCACGCCCTGGTCGAGCGGACCTGCCCGATCCTGAACCTGCTGCGCCACCCGCAGGAGGTCGTCTCGACCGTTTCCCACCGGCAGCCGGCCGAGACTGTGACCGCGGGCGCCTGACCGCGCCCCGTCCCGACGACGAGCCCGGCCGGGGCCGGGCTCCACCCGACAGGCCCGCGGGCCGAGAATTCCGGAGCGTTCCGTCCGATGCTGAGTTGCTTTTTCGCGCGCGCCGCGCGCGCCCTGGTCACCGCCGCGCTTGTGACGATGGGCGCCGGTGCGGCCAACGCCGCCGATCCGGTCCACCTGAAGGTCGGCATCCGCGGCGGCATCAGCGAGCCGCTGTGGGAGATCGTCGCCAAGGTCGGCAAGACGCGCGGCCTGCTCATAGAGCCCGTCGTTCTCGCCGGCACGCTCAGCCCCAACGAGGCGCTGAACGACGGCGAGCTGCAGGCCAACGCCTTCCAGCACATCCCCTTCCTGCGCGACCAGATCAGGCAGCGCGGCTACAAGCTGGCCGTCGTCGCCAACACCTACCTGTCGCCGATCGCCTTCTATTCCAAGAAGTACAAGTCGCTGAAGGAGCTGCCGACCGGCGCCAAGGTCGGCGTCCCCGACGATCCCAGCAACGAGAGCCGCGCCCTGATCGTGCTGCGCGACGAGGGGCTGCTGAGCTTGCGCGACGGCTTCGACGCCTTCAACGAGACCGCGACGCTGGCCGACATCAAGGAGAATCCGCGCAAGCTGGAGATCGTCGAGGCGAAGTCCGTGGTGCTGGCGCGCTCCTACCAGGACGTCGACGCGGCCGCCGTCATCTCCAGCTTCGGTTCCCAGGTCGGGCTGAACGCGGCGCGCGACGGCATCACCCAGGAGCGCAAGGAGAACAACCCCAACGTCAACATCATCGTGGTGCGCGAGCAGGACAAGGACGCGCCCTGGGTCAAGCCGCTGGTCGAATCCTTCCAGTCGCCGGAGGTCCGCGCCCACATCGAGAAGGAGCTGGCCGGCATCCTCATCCCGGCCTTCTGAACCCGGCTTCCCGAGCGGACACGCGCCATGCCCAACCCCATCCGGCGGACGGTGAACGCGCTGCTGCGGAAGACCGCCGCGGCACCGGCCGGCACCACCGCCCCGACGAGACCGTGCGCGATGGACGCGCCGGCGGAGATCCACATCCGCTTCGACGGCGTCGGCAAGATCTATCCCGGCGGCGTCCAGGCGCTGCAAGAGCAGTCCTTCGCCATCCGGCGCGGCAGCGTGTTCGGCATCATCGGCCGCTCGGGCGCCGGCAAATCGACCCTGCTGCGGGCGATCAACATGCTGGAGCGCCCGACCGCCGGCCGGGTGCTGATCGACGACGTCGACGTCGGCGCGCTCGACGAAGACGCCCTGGTCGGGCTGCGCCGCCGCATCGGCATGATCTTCCAGCATTTCAATCTGCTGTCGGCGAAGACCGTGCGGGAGAATGTCGGGCTGCCGTTGAGAGTCGCCGGAATCGGCGCCGTCGAGACCCGCCGCCGGGTGGAGGAGCTGCTCGACCTCGTCGGGCTGGCCGACAAGGCGGACGTCCACCCGTCCAAGCTGTCGGGCGGGCAGAAGCAGCGCGTCGGCATCGCCCGCGCGCTGGTCCACCGGCCGGAGATCCTGCTGTGCGACGAGGCGACCTCGGCGCTCGATCCCGAGACCACCCACGCGATCCTCGGGCTGCTGCGCGACATCAAGGCCAAGCTCGGCCTGACCATCGTGCTGATCACCCACGACATGGCGGTGATCCGCGCCCTCTGCGACGAGGTGATGGTGCTCGACCGCGGGCGGCGCGTCGAGCATGGCCCGGTCTGGTCGGTGTTCGGCACGCCGAAGGGCGACGCCACCCAGGCCCTGCTGCGCCCGCTCCGGCGCGGGCTGCCCGAGGACATCGCCGCCCGGCTGCTGCCCGAACCACCCGGGCAAGGCGGCGGCCACGCGGTGCTGTCCCTGCGCTTCACCGGCGAAAGCCACCCGGAGGGCGTCTCGCTGGCCAGCCTGCTGGCGCTCGCCCCCGACGCCCGGCTGCTGCACGGCGGCATCGACCGCATCCAGGGCCACGCCCAGGGCGACCTGCTGATCGCCGTGCCGGTCGCCGCCATGCGCTCGGCCGCCGGCGCGCGCTTCACCCCCGACAGCTGGAAGGTGCTCGGCTATGTCGCCGACAATGTTTGAGCGCTACCTGCGCGCCTTTGGCGAGACCATCACGATGGTCGGCGTCTCGGTGACCATCGCCATCGCCAGCGGCCTGACGCTGGCCCTGCTGCTGGTCGCCACCGCGCCCGGCGGCCTCTACCCGCGGCCCCGCCTCAACAAGGGGCTGTCGGTGGTGGTCAACGTCTTCCGGGCGATCCCCTTCATCATCCTGCTGGTGGCGCTGCTGCCCTTCACCCGGATGATCGTCGGCACCACGCTCGGCACCTGGGCGGCGGTGGTGCCGCTCAGCATCCACCTGATCGCCTTCTACACCCGTGTCGCCCAGGTCAGCCTGAACGAGGTCGACCACGGACTGATCGAGGCCGCCCGCGCCATGGGCTTCCGCCGCCGGCACATCGTGCGCCACGTCATCCTGCCCGAGGCGCTGCCCGGCATCGTCGGCGGCATGACGGTCTGCGTGATCGCGATGATCAACGCCTCGGCGATGGCCGGCGCGGTCGGAGCGGGAGGCTTGGGCGACCTCGCCATCCGCTACGGCTACGAGCGCTACGAGACCCGGGTGCTGTTCGAGATCATCGTGATCCTGATCGTGCTGGTGACCTCGGTGCAATTCGGCGGCGAATGGCTCTCGCGGCGGGTCGACCACCGCCGCTGATCCTCCCGCCCATTCCCTTCCGCCGCCCTTCCTTCCGCCGGAGCCCTTCCATGATCCAGCCCCGCAGCCTGTCCATCGACGCCGCGCGCTATTTCGGCCTCGCGGCACCCGCGCGGCTGCACGACCGCCTGTCGGTCACCGTCACCGAACGCAGCTTTCCCCCCTATCTCGACGATCTCCAGGCGGATTGGGTGTCGAGCGTGGCGACCCCCGCCTTCCGTCTGTTGGCCGGGCGCCGGGGCGCGGGAGGGTCGCCGGGCTTCTGCTCCATCGGCACCGGCACCGGGCTGGACGCGCTCGCCGCCATCGAGCTGCTGGGAGCAACGCTGGTCGGGATCACCGACCTGCACGAGGAGGTGGTCGCCTCGGCGCGCGGCAACATCCTGACCAACCTGCGCGACAGCGGAGCCATCCACCTGCTGGCGGGAACCGGCGACCTGCTGGCCCCGCTGGCCGCCGCCGCCGCGCAGGACGGGCTGCGCTTCGACGTGATCTACGAGAATCTGCCCAACCTGCCGATCGACGACGATTCCCGGCTGGCCGAGAGGCGCAAGAGTTCGAGCTTCGTCCCGCCGCGCCCGGAGGCCGTGCCGGCGGCGGTGCGCAACGCCCTGCTGACCCTCCATTATGTGGCGCTGGTGCAGGCGCGGGAGTTTCTCGCGCCCGGCGGCGCCGTGCTGTCGATGCTGGGCGCGCGGGTGCCGTTGCAGCGTTTCCTCGACATGGCCGAGCGGGCGGGCTACCGGGGATCCTTCCTCACCTATGGCTGGAAGATCCAGGCCGAGGCGCCGGAGGTACTGGCCGGGCACGCGGAGTGGCAACGGCTCGGACTCGGCCCGTTCCACTTCTACCGCGCCGAGGATGTCGAGCGGGCCTTCGCCGGGCTGGCCCCGGAGGAGGCCGCCCTCCAGGCGCAGGCCATCGAACGGGACCTCGCCCCGCACAGCCTGGACGCCGAGACGGCGCTGGCCGCCCACCATGACGGCGCGCGGATCGCCCACACCTACGCGGTCCTGCATTCGGTCGCGGAATGACGGCGATGGCCGTGGCCGATCCCGACCTTCCGCGCCTGCTGCGCGTGATGCGGCACGCCTTCGCCGCCGGCCGCGGGCACAGCCCCGCCGTGGCGGCGGAGGCCGCGCGCGTGCTGGACGCTCTCCCCGACGGGCAGGAGCCGGTGCCGCTGACGACAGCGCTGTCCCCCAACGATCATCCCAGCCTGCACCAGATTCCAGAAGCGGCACGCCGCGCCGGGCCGGCCTGGACGGAAGCCCTGACGCCGGTCGCGCGGCGGCTGCCCTGGCGATTCGGCTACGCGCCGCGCCCCGACCTTCCGGATCTTCAGGACCGTATGGCCTGGGCGGAAATCGTCGGGCCGGCGGCACCGATCCACAGCGACCGGGTCGGCTTCGGCCTCACCCTCATCGGCCGCGACACCCTTTACCCGGCCCATCGGCATCCGGCGGTGGAACTGTACGCCGTGGTCTCGGGCACCGCCGCCTGGACTCTGGACAGCGTCACGACACAGCGCCCGCCCGGTGATTTCGTTCTCCACCCGGCGCAGGCCGTGCACGCGATGCGGACGGCGCAGGAGCCGCTGCTGGCGATCT
This sequence comes from Azospirillum agricola, assembly GCF_017876095.1. Lineage (GTDB taxonomy): Bacteria > Pseudomonadota > Alphaproteobacteria > Azospirillales > Azospirillaceae > Azospirillum > Azospirillum agricola. The sequence continues at coordinate 51,935 of NZ_JAGINM010000012.1, read as the reverse complement.
ACTCCTGGACCGGGGACATCCTGTCCCCCACGGCATACGCCTGAAAGATCACCGCGCGGCGATGGCCTGTCCGCAAGACCGGTCTCCGCCGGACCGTTCAACTCCCGGCCTCGCCGTGCAGGTCGGAGAAGGCATAGTCCCTCCACGAGGCCGGCTTGTTCTTGATGGAGCCGACCCGGTGCATGAAGTCGGTGATGACGCCGGTGTTGTAGGGCACGAAGGAATGGGTGATGTCCGGGTTGTTCAACAGCGCCAGCACGTCGGCTTCGCTCAGCTTGCTCGACTCCTCGGCCAGATAGGCGCGGGCGGCGAGAGTCTTGTCGCGCTCGATCAGGCCGTCCACCACATCAGCTCAGCCCCAGCAGGTTGGTCGAGCTGGCAACGCTCTGAATCAGCTCGCTCAAGCCACCAATCCGTTCGGCGATAACGGCCACCCCCTCCACCCGCTGACCATGCCCGGCCCACAACGACGTGAAGGCCGTCCATCTCGGCGACCGCACCGCCTGAACCAAGCCCCGGACCCAGGAAACAGCGACCGATGCCCGGACCATGCGGCGATCCGCGCGGCGGGGCTCGGTTTGGTGTCGATGGGCGAGTCCTTATATGAAACCGATATAAATAAAATACTAATAATATATTTGTGGCGCTCCACCCTCTGTCCTACAGTCTTTTCGTACAAACAATCCTGAAAGCCAGCAATTCTCACTCACCGGGTGCTGGCGATTCTCGCGCGACAACTGTGAACCAATGGCCACAGTTGTCGCGTTACATGCGCCCTCTTGCGCTGGGGAAGACAAAGCGGGATGGAAAGAGGAAGCGCCATGGACGACTTCGTCCTTCAGATCTATGGCATGACCAAGGAATTCAAGGGTTTCACAGCCGTCAACCGCGTCGATCTCAACATCCGGCGCGGGCACATCCACGCGCTGATCGGACCCAACGGCGCCGGCAAGACGACCTGCTTCAATCTGCTCACCAAGTTTCTGGAACCGACCCGCGGCCGGATTCTGTTCAACGGGACTGACATCACCGATGAAAAACCGGCCCAGGTCGCGCGCCGGGGCATCGTGCGCTCCTTTCAAATCTCGGCGGTGTTTCCGCATCTGACAGCCTTGCAGAATGTCCGCGTGGCCATGCAGCGCGGTCTCGGCACCTCCCTCCATTTTTGGAAGTCCAACCGGTCGCCGCCCAGATGATGTTCTTCGTCTTCCTGAAGGCGCCGTTCACCGGCGGCGAGGACGGCTTGCAGGGCGTGCCGCGCGGCACCCTGTTCGGCCTCGACCTGTCCGACGACACCACGCTCTATTACGTGGTTCTGGCCATCACCATCTTCGGGCTGTGGGTGATCCACCGCGCCATCCACTCGCCCTTCGGCGAGATCCTGAAGGCGATCCGCGAGAACGAGGCGCGGGTGACCTCGCTCGGCTACGACATCGCGCGCTACAAGCTGCTCGCCTTCGTGCTGTCGGCCGGGCTGGCCGGCGCCGCCAAGGTGCTGGTGTTCAAGTTCGCGACGCTGGCCGACGTCCATTGGCACGTGTCGGGCGAGGTGGTGCTGATGACGCTGCTGGGCGGCGTCGGCACCGTGATCGGCCCGATGCTGGGAGCCGGCGTCGTCGTCGTGCTCCAGAACGGGCTGGCCGACAAGGTCGGTTCCTTCGTCACCATCATCATCGGGGTGATCTTCATCCTGTGTGTCCTGACCTTCCGGCGCGGCATCGCCGGAGAGTTGAACGAGCTGCGCCGCCGCGTTCTGGGCGACGCGCGATCCGGATCCGCCGACGGCGGATGAGGCGCTCCGCGCGCCATCCACAAACACATCCAAAAGGGAGGAAGCCATGTTGAAGGGCAGTTCCATCGGCCTGTGCGTCGGCGCTCTGCTGAGCCTCGGCACGGCGCACGCCGAGATCACCGACGGCGTCGTCCGCATCGGCGTGCTGAACGACCAGTCCGGCATCTACGCCGGACTGTCCGGACCGGGATCGATCTGGGCGGCCAAGAAGGCCGTCGAGGATTTCCAGCCTGAAAAGCACGGGCTGAAGGTCGAGGTCGTGGCCGCCGACCATCAGAACAAGCCCGACATCGGGTCGAGCATCGCCCGCAAGTGGATCGACGTCGACAAGATCGACATGATCGTCGACGTGCCGACCTCCTCGGTGATCCTCGCGGTCAACCAAGTGGTCAAGGAAAAGAACAAGGTGATGATCGTCTCGGGCGGCGGGACCGCCGACCTGACGGGCACCGCCTGCACCGCCAACTCGATCCACTGGACCTACGACACCTGGGCCCTGGCCAACGGCACCGGCAAGACCGTGGTGAAGACCGGCGGCGACAGCTGGTACTTCCTGACCGCCGACTACGCCTTCGGCCACGCGCTGGAGCGCGACACCGAGGCCGTCGTCCTCCGGAACGGCGGCAAGGTCCTGGGCAAGATCCGGCACCCCTTCCCCGGCGCCGATTTTTCCTCCTTCCTGCTCCAGGCGCAGGCATCAAAGGCCAAGATCATCGGCCTCGCCAACGCCGGCGGCGACACCATCAACGCCATCAAGCAGGCGGCGGAGTTCGGCATCACCCAGGGCGGCCAGAATCTCGCCGGCCTGCTGGTGTTCATGAGCGACGTGCAGGCGCTGGGGCTGAACGCCGCGCAGGGCCTGATCCTGACCGAAGCCTGGTACTGGGACATGACGGACGAGAACCGCAAGTTCGCCCAGGCCTTCACCGCCGCCAACCGGGGCTCGTTCCCGACCAGCGCCCAGGCCGGCGTCTATTCGGCGGTGACCCATTATCTGAAGACGGTGGCGGCCCTGAAGGAGGACGGCGACGGCGCCAAGCTGGTCGCGGCGATGAAGGCGACGCCGACCGACGATCCGCTGTTCGGCAAGGGCACCATCCGCGCCGACGGCCGCAAGACCCACCCGCTCTATCTGTTCGAGGTCAAGAAGCCGTCCGAATCCAAGGGGCCGGGCGACTTCTACAAGCTGCGCGCCACGATCCCGGCCGAGGAGGCCTTCCGTCCGCTGGAGGACGGCGGCTGCCCGCTGGTCAGGAAGTAGGACCCGACGTCACACCGCATCACGCCCGCCAGGCCGCGACGCCTGGCGGGCGCTTTCGTGTTCCGTCATCCGGCGGCGCGCGGCGCGTTCATGCCGCGCACGACCGTTTTCGCCGTTTCGATGAAGGCTTTCAACAAGGGGGATGGGGTGCGTTGCGTCCATCCCAACAGCACCTCGATCCGGGCGTCGTCACCCGACAGGGTCTTGTAGACGACCTGCTCGAAATGCACCCGGCGCACGGCGGACGGCACGAACGCGATCCCGGCGCCCGAGCTGACCAGCCCGAGCGCGGTGTAGACCTGCGCCACCTCCACCGCGACCCTGGGAGCGAAACCGGCCGCGGCGCACATGCCCGCGATCATGCCGTGAAAGTCCGGGGCCGATTTCTGGCTGTAGATGATGAAGCTTTCCGACGCGCAGTCGGCGAACGGCACGGTCTCCAGCTCCGCGAAGGGATGGTCCGACGGAACGGCGAGCACGAAGGGTTCCTTGAGCAGGGTTTCGCTCGTGATGTCGTCGGACGTGAAGACCGGCCGTAGGAACGAGACGTCGATGTCCCCGCGCAGCAGGGCGTCGACCTGATCGACGACCGGAAACCAGCGCAGTTGCACGTCGACCATCGGATAGCGTTCGCGATAGGCGCGCAGGATCGGCGGCAGCACGGTGTAGGAGGTGTGCTCGAAGAATCCGACCGCCAGCTGCCCGATCTCGCCGCGCTGGGCGCGCTGGGCCTGCACCGCCGCCGCTTCGACCGACCGCAGAATCTGCCGGGCCAGGTCCAGATAGATCCGCCCGCTGTCGGTCAGCTCGACGTGACGGCGCGTCCGGTACAGCAGGGATACGCCGAGTTCGTCCTCCAACTGGCGGATCTGCTGGCTGAGCGGCGGCTGGGCGATGTGCAGCCGTTCGGCCGCCCGCGTGAAGCTGAGCTCTTCCGCGACCGCGACGAAGTAACGGAGGTGGCGCAGGTCCATTCTTATATTTTTCAAGTATAAATAACGCGTTTATAATATATTGGACGGTTGATTTCAGCAATCCTTATCATCGCCCTCACGACACAAGGGCATTGCGGACAATCGGCAGACAGAACGGTTTGCGCGACCGAACCGCCAAGAGGAAACGCATCATGATCGATCGAACCGACGCCATCGCGCGCGTGCTGGCGCGCGTCGACTCCACCCTGGCCCAGCCCGGTCCGGGCTTTCCCCATTACGCCGATCCGGCCGACGGCGTGTGGGTGCGCAGCCCGGCCGGCGATTGGACCGGCGGTTTCTGGTGCGGCATGCTGTGGCTCGCCGCGCTGCGCACCGGCGATGCGGCCTACCGCGACCATGCCCGCGATTGGGCGTCGCGGCTGCGCGTCCGCGCGGACTCCAACTCCGTCTTCAAGGGTTTCCTGTTCTGGTACGGCGCCGGCATCGGCGACGTCCTGTTCGCGGATCCGGTGGCCCGCGAGCTGGCCGCCGCCGGCGCCGCCGGGCTGGTGCGGATGCACAACCCGCGCGCCCGGCTGATCCCGCTCGGCACCGAGGCGGAGGAGGCCTCCGACGTCGGCGCGAACGAGGCCAACATCGACGCCCTGCCGGGAACCGTCGCGCTGCTGCTGTCCCAGGGCGCCGACGCGGCGGCCATCGCCCGCGACCATCTGCGCCAGCACATCGCGCTGTGCGTGCGCGACGACGGGTCGGTCTGCCAGTCGGCCAGCTTCGATCCCGGGACCGGAGCCCTGCTGCGCCGCTACACCCACAAGGGCATCCACGAGAACAGCACCTGGGGACGCGCGCAGGGCTGGGCGATGATCGGGCTGGCCCAGGCGCTGGCGCGCGGCGAGGCGGAGTTCCGCGCCGACGCCGTCCGCGTCGCCGACTGGTGGCTCGCCAACATCCCCGCCGACGGCGTGGCCTTCTGGGACTTCGACGACCCGGCGATCCCGGTGACCGAACGCGACAGCTCGGCGACCGCCATCGGCGCCGCCGCCCTGCTGAAGCTGGCGGCGCTGATCCCCGAGCACCGCGAGCGCTACGAGACGGCGGCGCGCAAGTCGGTGGATGCGCTGGTGAACGGCTACCTGACGCCGACCGCCCCCGGCGACACGCGCCAGCCCGGCATCCTGACCGAAGGCTGCTTCAACAAGCGCAACGGCGTCGCCATCGCCCACGAGCTGATCTGGGGCGACTACTTCTTGCTCGAAGCCCTGCTGGCGCTGGAGGGCGACCTCGCGCCCGAGCGGCTCTGACGGCCACACACACCCTGTTTTCCCGGAGGAATTCCCATGTCCGAACACCCGTATCCGCCGCCCCGCATCAACCATCGCGGCCCGGTGTCCACGCTGATCGGGACCGAGACCAGCTACACGCGCACGCTCAGCGAATACGACATCTACGCCTTCGCCGGCATCAGCGGCGACAACCATCCCAACCATTGCGACGAGGAGTACGCCCGCCGCGTCGGGCTGGGCGGCCGCGTCGCCCAGGGATCGATGATGGTCGGCTACGTGTCGGGCGCCGTCACCAAGTACCTGGATTGGGCCGGCCGCCCCGCCGTGTCCTACGGCTACGACCGCGTCCGCTTCACCAAGCCGGTCCGCATCGGCGACACGCTGACCGTCCATTACCGCATCGTGCGGGCCGACGACGCGAAGAAGCGGCTGTGGGCCGACGCGACGCTGACCAACCAGCGCGGCGAGACGGTCTGCGTCTGCACCCACATCATCCATTTCCAGGAGTGACCCCGCGATGAGCAAGGTCTGCACCGCGCAGGCGGCGGTCGCGCTCATCCAACCCGGCCAGACCGTGGCCAGCGTCGGCGTGATCGGCTGGCTGACCCCGGACGCCCTGCTCGGCGCGCTGGCGCAGCGGTTCCGCGACACCGGAAGCCCGCGCGACCTCACCTTCTTCTTTCCGGTCAGCGTCGGCGACGCGCTGGGGATCAAGGGGATGGACCACGTCGCCATCGAGGGGCTGATGAAGCGCGTGGTGTCGGGCAACTACCTGAACGCGCTGGACCCGGCGACCGGCAAGCGGCCCGAGATGATGCGCCTGATCCGCGAGAACCGGGTCGAGGCCTATTGCTGGCCCATCGGCGCCACCATGCATTGGCTGCGCGAGGTCGCGCGGCGCGGCCCCGGCTATCTGACGCCCATCGGCATCGGCTCCTACATCGACCCGCGCCAGCAGGGCGGCAAATACACCGAGCGGGCGCGGGAGGATCTGGTCCGCCTGCACAGCATCGACGGCCGCGAGTACCTGCACTACCCGACCTGGCCGCTGGACGTCGGCTTCATCCGCGCGACCAGCGCCGACGAGCACGGCAACCTCAGCTTCGAGGACGAGCCGATCACCTCCGCGGCCCTGGCGGTGGCGCTGGCGGTGAAGGCGTCGGGCGGCACCGTGATCGCGCAGGTCCGCAAGCTGGTGCCCCGCCGCTCGCGCTCCGTCCACGAGGTCCGCGTGCCGGGCGAGCTGGTCGATCATGTCGTGGTCGCGCCCGAACCGATGATGACCACCGGCGTCCGTTACGACGACCGCTACCTCGGCCGCCAGATCTTCGACGGACGGACGACGGAGCGGCTGCCGCAGGGCGCCGACAAGGTCATCGCGCGGCGCGCGGCGGCGGAGGTGCGGCCGGGCGTGGTCACCATCTTCGGCTTCGGCGCCTCGTCCGACGTGCCGACGGTGATGATGGAGGACGGCGCCTTCGCCGACGACGGCCTGCTGCGCTACAACTTCACCACCGAGCACGGCCCCTTCGGCGGCGTGGTCATGAGCGGCTGGCAGTTCTCCGCCAACCTGTACCCCGAGGCGCTGATCGACGGACCGTCGCAGTTCGACTTCATCGACGGCGGCAACTGCGAGGCGGCGGCGCTGGCCTTCGCCCAGTTCGACCGGGCCGGCAACGTCAACGTCAGCCGCTTCGGCGCCGCCAATCCCGGTCCCGGTGGCTTCATCGACATCGCCCACAACGCCCGCGAGCTGGTCTTCACCGGCACCTTCACCACCGCCGGGCTGGGGGTGGAGGTCGGCGACGGCCGGCTGACCATCCAGCGCGAGGGCAAGGTCCGCAAGTTCGTCGAGCGGGTGGACGAGATCACCTACCCGCTGCTGCGCAACGTGGCGGAGCGCGGGCAGAAAGCGACGATCGTCACCGAACGGGCGGTCTTCGCGGTGGAGCCGGACGGTCTGGTGCTGACCGAGGTGGCGCCCGGCATCGACGCGAAGACCCAGGTCATCGACCTGATGGACTGCCCGCCGCACCGCGTTCTCGACCCGCTGCCGCGCATGGCGGACCGGCTGTTCCGCGACTGACGCGCTAAACGAAGACATCCGAGGAAAAACCATGGCGACCATCAGTTATCTGACGACGATCCAGTTCGATTACGGGGCGCTCGGCACGCTGCCGGCCGAATTGCGGCGGCTCGGCATCCGCCGTCCCTTCCTGGCCACCGACAAGGGCGTCGGCGCGGCGGGGCTGCTCCGGCGCGTGCTCGACGCCATGGGCGACAGCGAAGGCACCGTCGTCTACGACGACACGCCGGCCAACCCGACCGAGGACGCCGTCGTCGCCGCCACGGACCTGTACCGCGACCGGGGCTGCGACGGCATCGTCGCGGTCGGCGGCGGGTCGGCGATCGATCTGGCCAAGGCGGTGGCGCTGCTGGCGACCCACCCGGCCCCGTTGCAACAGTACGCGGCGGTTGAGGGCGGCGCCGCCCGCATCACCGCCCAGGTGGCTCCGCTGGTCGCCATCCCGACCACGGCCGGCACCGGCAGCGAGGTCGGGCGCGGCAGCGTCATCGTCATGCGCGACGGCCGCAAGCTCGGCCTGCTCAGCCCGCATCTGCTGCCCAAGGTGGCGATCTGTGATCCGGAGCTGACGCTCAGCCTGCCGCCGCAGTTGACGGCGGCGACCGGCATGGACGCCATCGCCCATTGCATCGAGACCTTCCTCGCCCCCGCGATCAACCCGCCGGCCGAGGCCATCGCCCTGGACGGCCTGCGGCGCGGCGTCCGCCACATCGAGCGGGCGACCGCCGACGGGACCGACCGCGAGGCGCGCTGGAACATGATGATGGCGGCGATGGAAGGCGCGATGGCGTTCCAGAAGGGTCTCGGCGCCGTGCACGCCCTGTCGCACCCGCTGGGCGCCGTGCCGCTGCGGCTGCATCACGGCACCTTGAACGCCATCCTGCTGCCCGCCGTGCTGCGCTTCAACAAGCCGGCGGTCGCGGCGAAATGGGCAACGCTGTGCGAGGCGATGGGGCTTCCGCAGGACGGCGACCCCGCCGCCTTCATCGCGGATCTCAACCGCCGCCTGGGTCTGCCGGCCGGGCTGGAGGCGCTGGGGCTGGAGCGGGCGCAACTGCCGGAGATCGCGGAAAAGGCGCTGAAGGACCATTGCCACGCCACCAACCCGCGGACGGCCACCGCCGACGACTATCTGGGCATGCTCAACGATTCCTACCGGGCCGGGTGATTGCGATGACCAGCACGACCACCATCTACAAGAACTTCATCGACGGCGAATGGCTGTTGGGCGACGACGCCACGGTGAACGTCAACCCGTCCGACCTCGACGACGTGATCGGCCGCTACGCCGTCGCCGACGCGGCGCAGGTCGAACACGCCGTCGCGGCGGCGCGGCACGCCTTCAAGACCTGGTCCGCCGTCGGCGTCCAGGAGCGCTCCGACATCCTGGACCGCGTCGGCACGGAAATCCTGGCGCGGCGCGAGGAGCTCGGCCGCCTGCTGTCGCGGGAGGAGGGCAAGACCCTGCCCGAGGGCATCGGCGAGGCGACCCGCGCCGGCCAGATCTTCCGCTTCTTCGCGGCCGAGGTGCTGCGCGGGCGCGGCGAGCTGCTGGATTCCGTCCGCCCCGGCGTCGGCGTGGAGATCACGCGCGAGCCGGTCGGCGTGGTCGGTCTGATCACGCCGTGGAACTTCCCGCTGGCGATCCCAGCCTGGAAGATCGCGCCGGCGCTGGCCTACGGCAATTGCGTCGTCTTCAAGCCGGCCGAACTGGTGCCCGGCTGCGCCTGGGCGCTGTCCGACATCCTGTCGCGCGCCGGCCTTCCCGACGGCGTCTTCAATCTGGTGATGGGCCCGGGCGCCGTGGTCGGCGACGCCATCGCCAGCTCGGCCGGGGTGGACGCCGTCAGCTTCACCGGATCGGTCGCCACCGGCAAGCGGGTGGCGGCGGTCGCCGCCGAACGGCTCGCCAAGGTCCAGCTGGAGATGGGCGGCAAGAACCCGCTGGTGATCCTGGACGACGCCGACCTCGACGTCGCGGTGCGCTGCGCGGTGCAGGGATCCTACTACTCCACCGGCCAGCGCTGCACCGCCTCCAGCCGGCTGATCGTGGCCTCCGGCATCCACGACCGCTTCGTGAAGAGTCTCGGCGAGGCACTGAGCCGCCTGACCGTCGACGACGCGCTGGCTCCCGGAACCGACATCGGCCCGGTGGTGGACGAGCAGCAGTTGGCCCGCGATCTCGGCTACATCGACTGCGGCACCGGCGAGGGCGCGACGCTCGCCTTCGGCGGCAACCTGCTGACGCGGGCCAAGCGCGGCCATTACCTGGCGCCCGCCCTGTTCACCGAAACCACGCCGGAGATGCGCATCAACCGCGAGGAGATCTTCGGGCCGGTCGCCACGGTTCTGCGCGCCGACGGCTACGACCACGCGCTGGCCATCGCCAACGACACGCCGTTCGGCCTGTGCGCCGGGATCGTCACCGGCTCGCTGAAGCACGCCGCGCATTTCAAGCGCAACGCCGAGGTCGGCATGGTGATGGTCAACCTGCCCACCGCCGGCGTCGATTACCACACGCCGTTCGGCGGCCGGAAGGCGTCCAGCCATGGCCCGCGCGAGCAGGGCGCCTACGCCCGTGAATTCTTCACCACCGTCAAGACCAGCTACGTCCAGGCCTGACGGCGGCGGCACGCACAGAGGACAGGATCATGAGTTCCGTCATCAAGGACCATCACGAGGCGATCCGCGACGCCGTCCGCCGTTTCGCGGAAAACGAGATCGCGCCGGTCGCCGAGCATCTCTGGCAGGCGGAGGAGTTTCCCTACGCCGCCTGGAAGCAGGCCGGCGAACTCGGCTTCATCGGCCTGCCCTACCCCGAGGCCCATGGCGGCGGCGGCGGCGACTGGCTCGGCTTCACCATCGTGCTGGAGGAGATCGCGCGGGTCGATTGCGCCGTCGCGGTGTCGATCATGGCGAACTCCACCATCGCCAGCCTGCTGAATACTTTCGGAACCGAGGAGCAGAAGCGCCGCTTCCTCCGCCCGATCCTGGAGGGCACCCAGGTCGGCTGCATCGGGCTGACCGAACCCGGCGCCGGGTCGGACAGCGCGAACATCCAGACCCGCGCCGCCTTGCGCGACGGCAACTGGGTCATCACCGGATCGAAGACCTTCATCAGCAATTCGGGCACCGACATCACCGGCCCCGTCGTCATCGCCGCCGTCACCGGCACCCGTCCGGACGGCCGCAAGGAGATCTCCAACTTCATCGTGCCCAGCGGAACGCCGGGCTTCACCTCCGGCCGCAAGCTGCACAAGATCGGCTGGCGCGGCTCGTCCACGCACGAGCTGTTCTTCGACGAGTGCGTGCTGACGCCCGACCATCTGCTGGGCCAGGTCGGGTCGGGGCTGAAGCAGACGCTGGCGCAGATCAGCACCGGGCGCATCCTGATCGGCGCCCTGGGGCTGGGCATCCTGCAGGCCTCGCTGGAACGCTCGATCGCCTACATGAAGGAGCGCCACGCCTTCGGCAAGGCGCTGACCGAGTTCCAGGCGTTGCAGTTCAAGATCGCCGACATGGCGACGCACGGCCACGCCGCGCGGCTGATGCTGTACGACGCCGCGGCGCGCAAGGACGCGGGCGAGCGGTTCGACCGCGAGGCGTCGATGGGCAAGCTGTTCGCCACGGAGAAGGCCATGGAGGCCGCGCACCAGGCCGTCCAGATCCACGGCGGCAACGGCATCATGATCGAATACCCGGTGTCCCGCGCCTTCGGCGACGCCAAGGTCCTGGAGATCGTCGAGGGCACCTCGGAGATCCAGCGGATGATCGTCGCGCGCGAACTGCTTCGGTAGAGGCGCCGGCAGAGGCGTCCCCTCCCTTCAGGACGGAACAGACAGGACCATGCCCGCCAACAGCTCCTTCCAAGCCGACGGCCTCGGCAAGACCGCAGCCAACCATGCGCCGCTGACACCGCTGTCGCTGCTCGCCCGCACGGCGGAGGTGTACCCGCACCACCTTGCGGTGGTTTACGGGACGCGGCGCTTCACCTGGGCACAGACGGCGGAACGGTGCCGCCGTCTCGCCTCGGCGCTGGTGGCGGCGGAGGTCGGATGTGGCGACACCGTCGCCGTGCTGGGCGCCAACACCCCCGAGACCATCGAGGCGCATTTCGGCGTCCCGATGGCCGGGGCCGTGCTCAACACGCTGAACACCCGCCTCGACGCTCCGACGCTGGCCTTCATGCTGCGGCACGCCGAGGCCAAGGTGCTGATCGCCGACACGGAGTTTTCCGCGACCGTCCGCGACACGCTGGCCCTGCTCGACCGGCCGCCGCTGGTGATCGACATCGACGATCGGCAAGGTCCCCGCGGCCCGCGGATCGGCGCGGTCGACTACGAAGGCTTCATCGCGCTCGGCGACCCGGGTTTTGCCGGTGGGCAACCCTTGGACGAATGGCAGGCCATCGCCCTCAACTACACCTCGGGCACCACCGGGAATCCCAAGGGCGTCGTCTACCATCATCGCGGCGCCTATCTGGCCGCCCTGTCGAACATGATCGACTGGGGCATGCCACGGCATTCGGTGATGCTCTGGACCCTGCCCCTGTTCCACTGCAACGGCTGGTGCTTTCCCTGGACCATGGCCGCCAACGCCGGCACCAACGTCTGCCTGCGCCGCGTCGATCCGGAGCGGGTGCTGTCGCTGATCCGCGAACACCGCGTCACCCATTATTGCGGCGCCCCGGTGGTGCACGCGATGCTGGCCAACGCACCCGATGCCTGGAAATCCGGGATCGGCCACCCGGTCGAGGCGCTGATCGGTGGCGCGCCGCCACCGGTTCCGGTGATCGCGGCGATGGAACGGATGGGCTTCTCCATCACCCAGATCTACGGTCTGACGGAGGTCTACGGGCCGGCGGCGGTGTGCGCCCCGCAACCGGATTGGAACGATCTGGACACGGCGACTCTCGCCGAGCGGAAGGGACGGCAGGGGGTGCGCTACACCGCGCAGGAGGGCATGGCGGTGCTGGACCCGCAGACGATGGCGCCGGTCCCCCCGGATGGCGTCACCATCGGCGAGGTCATGTTCCGCGGCAACATGACGATGATGGGATACCTGAAGAACCCGTCGGCGACGGCCGAAGCCTTCGCCGGGGGCTGGTTCCATTCCGGCGATCTGGCGGTGGTTCAGCCCGACGGCTATGTCCAGATCAAGGACCGCTCCAAGGACGTCATCATTTCCGGCGGCGAGAACATCAATTCCGTCGAGATCGAGGAGGTGCTCTACCACCACCCGGCGGTGCTGGCCGCAGCGGTCGTGGCGCGCCCGGATCCCAAATGGGGCGAGACCCCCTGCGCTTTCGTGGAGTTGAGGCCGGAGGCGACGGCGACGGAGGCCGAGCTGATCGCGCATTGCCGGGCGCGGCTTGCCCATTTCAAGGCACCGAAGACGGTCGTCATCGGTGACTTGCCGAAGACCTCCACGGGGAAAATCCAGAAATTTGCCTTGCGCGAAGCCGCGAAGCAGAGCGGCCCACATGGTGAGGGAAGCGGCCGATGACGATCCTGGTGCCCGTGAAGCGGATGATCGACTACACAATGTAAGATTCGCGTGGTCGCGATCGCAATCGCGCTTGATCAGGAGTTCCCGCTCGGGCCAGGACCGAAGGAGACGGCGCGGCTCGCCCCTCGCGCTGCCGGTCGGCATGACCACCGTGGGCGCCGGCCGCAGCATGGGGCTGCAGGGCATCGTGCATTCGGTGATTTTCGGGGCCTTCCTATTCCTCGCTGTCGCGCCATCAATCCACGGCTCCGAGACCGCCGAGGAGAGCCAAGACGTCAAGCGGCCATAAGGAGCGGGCCAACAAAGAGCGGTTCGCCGACAGTCAAGGCATGTTCCGCTCGCCGGAAGGCATAAGTCATCCGTTTCCGGCCACGGGGCCGCGACTTCACGGCCAGAGGCCTGTTGACGGCTGAACGTTCAGGCACGGGAGCGCCCAGCCTGCATCAGCGGGCGTGCAGGCGCCGCGCCGGGCAACCGATGGAGGTTGGGAGTCCCGGCGCGGAGGTTCCCTGAGGAACCATCCCTGGGAATGCAGTCGGCCTCGCTCACGTCTGAGGGTTTTGAATCCGACAGCCCCCCACAGAGACATGCTCTTCAGTCCAAAGCACTCCCGGAAGCGCAGGCCTCTGCACCTTGGCAGGATGAAGGAGGAAAGCATGCGAGCCTTGGTTTGGCACGGCAAGGAAGACATCCGGTGCGATACCGTCACGGACCCCGAACTCGAGCAGCCGCGCGACGCCATCGTCAAGGTGACGAGCTGCGCCATTTGCGGCTCGGACCTGCACCTGTTCCACAACTTCATTCCGGCGATGCTGCCCGGCGACATCATGGGGCATGAGATGATGGGAGAGGTCGTCGAGGTCGGGTCCGAGGCCAAGCACAAGCTCAAGGTCGGCGACCGGGTGGTGGTTCCGTTCACAATCATCTGCGGCGAGTGCGACCAGTGCAAACGTGGCAATTTCTCGGTGTGCCAGACCACCAACCGCAAGAAGCAGCTCGCTGACAAGGTCTTCGGTCACGCGACCGCAGGCCTCTTCGGCTACACGCATCTGACCGGCGGCTATCCGGGCGGGCAGGCTGAATATCTCCGCGTTCCCTTTGCCGATGCGACGCACATCAAGGTGCCGGATGGGATCCCGGACGAAAAGGTTCTCTTCCTCGGTGACATCTTCCCGACCGGCTGGCAGGCCGCCGTCCAGTGCGACATCCAGCCGACCGACACGGTGGCGATCTGGGGCTGCGGTCCCGTCGGTCAGATGGCGATCCGCAGCGCCGTCCTCCTCGGCGCCAAGCAGGTGATCGCCATCGATCATTTGCCGGAACGCCTGGACATGGCGGAAGCCGGCGGCGCCATCACCATCAACTTCGACGAAGAGAGCGTGGTCGAGCGTCTGAACGAACTCACTGGCGGCTTGGGCCCGGAGAAGTGCATCGACGCCATCGGGATGGAAGCCCATGTCTCGCCGTCCATGCCGGATACCGTCTACGACCGCGCCAAGCAGATGCTCGGAGCCGAAAGCGACCGGCCGCATGTCCTTCGCGAGATGATCTACGTCTGCCGCCCGGCCGGGGTGATTTCGATCCCGGGTGTCTATGGCGGGTTGGTCGACAAGGTCCCGATGGGCCAGCTGATGAACAAGGGGCTGACCATCCGGACGGGCCAGACGCACGTCAACCGCTGGACCGATGACCTTCTGCACCGCATCGAGGAGGGGCAGATCGATCCATCGTTCGTCATCACCCACACCGTGAGCCTTGATGAGGGGCCCGAGATGTACAAGGTGTTCCGCGACAAGCAGGACAGCTGCATCAAGGTCGTCCTGAAACCCTAGAGACCGGGGAGAGAAGACGTGACTTACAGCATATCGAACATTGCCCGGTCCAAGGGCGACCCGAAGGTTCTCCACTCCGGCCCCAGTTCGCTGGGAGCCGCCGACCGCATGGCCAGGGCACTCGGCTGGTTCAGCATCGGGCTCGGAGTGACGGAGCTGATTGCGGCCAGGCGCATCACCCGGGCGCTCGGCATGGAGGGCAAGGAAGCCCTTGTGCGGGCCTATGGGATCCGCGAACTCGGGCACGGCATCGTCTCGCTTTCGTCCGACAAGCATCTCGGATTGTGGAGCCGGGTGGCCGGAGACGGGCTCGACATTGCCACCCTGATGACGGCCATGCGGCATGACAATCCCAAGCGCGACAATGTCGGGATTGCTCTTGCGGCGGTGCTGGGGGTGACGCTGCTCGACATCATCGGCGCGCAGGGGGCTACGGCCCGCCACAGCCGCCCCCGTGGCCGGCCAAGCTCCTACAGGGGTCGGACGGGCTTCCCACAGGGTGTCCAGGCGGCGCGAGGCGCAGCCAAGGATTTCAAGGTGCCTCCGGACATGCGGGCCGCGCCAGCCCTCGCAGCGGTGTCCGATCGTGCCCCGCAAGAGAGGGCACGGCCGCACTGAACCGTCAAGGTTACGGCGGCGTTCACGCTGTGAGACAGCCGCCGCACCCCACACGATCATGGCCACTCGATGGAAATGAACATCCAACGGCTCGCAACGGTGACCCTGCTTTTCAGCACGCTCCTGGCCGGCACATCCGTGACACAGCAGGGTGCCGCACGATCTCAGGGTACGGCGCAGCTTCAGCAGGTCGCCAGCTTTTGTCAAACGACATCCCGAACTGGTCCTTCCGTGTTTTCGGTGCAGCAGCGTGGCTGGAGCGCTGCCGTTCAAGCAACCTCCAGGACCCGTTGACGCAGCAGGTCGAACTTGGCGCGGCCGCACATGGTTCGCTTGATGGTCTTCAATCGGCTGATTTTCCCCTCCACCGGCCCGGTGCTCCACGGCAGCGACAGTGCCGTGCGGATCGCCGCGAGATCACGCGCGAGCCCATCGGCGAACCCGGCCAGGGCGGTTTCCTTCGCCGCGGCCAACCATTCATCCAACCGGCCCGCCTGCTGACGGCGCACCATGGTGCTGAACGCGCGGGCCAACTCGATGGCCCTGGTGAGTCCCTCGGAACGGATGAGCAGGGCATCGACGAACCGTTGCTCGGCGGCATCGATCGTCTCCGGATCGGCCACCACCAGCCACGCTGCCCGGCGTTTCGAGGGCAACTTCCATGGTCTCATCGTGCCGGCCGCGCCGGCTGGGGGCGGGTTTGCGGCCCGAAGGCGCCCGACCCAGCGCTGCACGGTGCGGAGTTGCCCGCGAAACCCACGCTCCTGGATCTCTTGCCACAACCGGGCGGCGTTGTGGCAGCCCTCGCCCCAGCGTTGCCGCAGGTACGTGGCGTGGCGATCGACCGCGCTGCCGCGATCCCGTTGAGACCAGACCGGAAGTTCGCCTGCCCGCACCCACGTGCGGACCGTCTTGCGATTGATGCCGAGCGTCCGGGCAATCCGTTTCATCGGCCAGCCTTGGCCGTGCAAGGCCATCACCTCGTCAAACCGGGCCTGTCGAACGCCATGACGATCCGTCATCGGCAACTCCGGTGCCGGGAGCGGTGCGGTCGTCGGAGACGACGAGGAGGCGGCCGTACCGATTTCCATGGCGGCTCCCGCTGCCGCTTTGCTGGCCATGCGCAGATCATGATGATGGCGGTCGAGAACCCCGGCCAGAGCATCACCGAGATTGCGCAGAAGATGCCAGCGATCAGAGACCTGGACGGCGCTCGGAGCGCCGGCCCGAACGCCGTCGGCGTAAGCGCCGGCGCGGTCGCGGGCCACGACCTCCGCCTCGGGATGGGCTTTCAACCACGCCGCCACCGTCTCCGGGTGGCGGTCGGGCAGCAGGTCGATGGGGCGGTTGCGTTCCAGATCGACGATGATCGTGCCGTAGCGCTGACCGCGCCGCCAAGCCCAGTCGTCGATGCCGATGACGCGCGGTGTCGGCACCGCCGGCAGGGGTGCCGCCCGGATCAGGCGCAACAGCGTGTCGCCGCTGACCGGCATGGCCAGGCAAGCCGCCAAGCGGGCACCGGCTTCGCCGCCGGCGGTGAGGGCGATGCGCCGTTGCGCCTCCGAGAGCCGGACGGTCCGCCGAACCTTCGGCAAGGCGACGGCCGGCAGGCGTTCGGCGAAGATGCGGCGTGGACACTCGACAGCGGCGCAGCGGAACCGGCGAATCTGAAGGTCGAGTTGGCCGACCCGGCCCCGCCAAGGCAGGTCGCCGAGGCGGCGACTGTAACGACTGTGAACGCGGCGGGACGGACGCCGACACACCGGGCAGGCCACCGTAGAGGTGCGAGCGCGCACGGCCACAACAACGCGGTCGTGGGCGACGGTGACGTGATCAACGGCGAGACCGGGCGGGAGCAGGGACAGCAGCGATTTTGACAAGGAAATCAGAGCACTCAGAAAAGGGATATCGTTCCCTCTATGTGCTCACTGCCGCCCGTAAATGCATTCACGCTGCACCGAAAACGCGGATGAACCAGTTTGACCTGTCGCCTGACACGCGCTCGCCGCCGAGATCGATGCCCTGGGCACGGAGGCGCCGGAGATGCTGCTGCCGGCCAACCTGCCGGAGCTGTACCAGGGGAAAATCGCGGAGCTCGAGTCCGTGCTCGGCGACGGCGACGAGGGGATGGCCGCGATGGAGATGATCAGGACCATGGTCGACCGTGTCGTACTGTTGCCCTGCCCCTCGGGTGCCGGGCTGGAGGCGCAGCTTCATGGCGACCTGCTGGCAATCCTGGAGGCGTGCGCCGAGGCGGACCCGAAACGCCGACAGCCCGCCTCGTTGGAGGCGGGCTGTCAACTGTCGTTGGTTGCGGGGGCGGGATTTGGCCTTTACCGAACTGGCGATAAAGCTCCGTCGCGGCGTCTTGATCCGCAGCCGTTCAAACGGCGGTGAAGAGGTCGTGGAACCGACTTGCCGTGACGCACGCTCCTACTCCCTGATATGTCCCGCAACCGGCTTCGCCATCTTTAGCCGGTCGCGAGCCGCTGAATTTAGCCTTCTGATGCCGAACTGTCGCGCCGCACCCGTCAGCGGATCGTCGACATCGATGCAGCCGCGGATGGCGGCCGACAACTCGGGCAGGGCGATGTCCTCGATGGATCGCACGTCGGCGCCGGTGTTGGGAAAACGGGCCATTTCCCACGCCGCGACGGCCATCGCGTCCGGCCAGACGAAGCTGGCGCCGGTATGCTCGGTCTCGACATGGGCGACACCGCGCGCCACCGCCATGATCCGCTCCCGGATCAGGCGGCCGGAGCGCTTGAATCCATGGGCGCGGGCGATGCGCTCGACCAGCAGGCTGTCGCGGATCGGCGCCTCCGCCGCGACGACCTGCAACACCATCTCCCTGAGAATGGCGGAATAGTCGTTTTCCTGGAACCGGTCCGGATCGATGCCGGCGATGGCGCCGAAGTCCGTCCGCCGATAGTCCCCACCATAGGCGTCCTGGTCGTCCTCGGTTTCCATCGCGGTTTCGACCCCGTCGGAGCCATCCTCCCCGTCCGCCCCGAGATCGAGCATCACATCCGGCGCCTCCGCCGTCACAGGCACCGCGACCGCTTCCGCACGTGACCGTTCCAAGGCCTCCTTCAGCGTGGCGTCGAGCCGGTCCAGCGCCCCCTCCGGATCGATCCACCACTCTGTCGACCATACCCGCGCCAGAGACCAGCCCAGTCCCCTCAGCACCGCTTCGCGCACCTTGTCGCGGTCCCGCGCCGTTGCGGCACCGTGGTAGGACGCACCATCGCATTCGATGCCGATCAGATAATCTTCCGGACGATCGGGATGCACCACGCCGAGGTCGATGCGGAAACGGGACACGCCGACCTGCGGAACCACCGTCCAGCCACGCCCGCCCAGTCCCTGTGCAACCGCCTGCTCGAAATGGGAGTCCACCGAACCGGCGGACGGGCCGGCCGCCTCGCCCAAGGTCCGCGTCCCCCGCTCCGCATACTCAAGGAAATGCCGCAGGTCGCGCAGAGCCGACGAGCTGGTGCGGTTGAGATCGATAAGGTTGGGCGGGAAGGAGGTGAAGACGACCATCTCCCGCCGCGCCCGCGTGATGGCGACGTTGAGCCGCCGCCAACCGCCGTCGCGGTTCAGCGGCCCGAAATTCATCGGCATCGCCGGGGCATTGGGCGTTTCCGGCCCGTAGGCGATGCCCAGAAGAACCACGTCGCGCTCGTCGCCCTGGACGGTTTCCAGATTCTTGACCACGACGGGTTCGGGAGCGTCCTCCGCGAAATAGGGTTCCAGTTCGGGATAGCGCCGCCGGGCGCGATCCAGCAAATCCTCGATCAGCTTCTGCTGTTCCGAATTCAGCGTGATGACGGCAAGCGTCAGGCGGTTGCCCCGTTCATCGACGAAGGCGGGGTCGAGAAGGCGCCGCAGAACCCCCGTCACCACCGCCTCGGCTTCGGTCCGATTGTTGCGGTCCTTGCCGCGCGACCAGGCGCCGGGGACCTGCCGCAGGCTGACCATCGTCTCGCGCGTCACCGGAGCGGGGAAGGTGATCAGATCGCCGTCATAGTAACGGTGGTTGGAGAAGGCGATCAGACTTTCGTGCCTGCTGCGGTAATGCCAGGTCAGGCGGCGTTGCGGCAGGCGAGCGCCCAGGCACTCCTCCAGGATGCTTTCCTGATCGGTTTCGATCTCGCTGTCGTCGTCCTCCGCACCGGCTCCACGATCAAAGAAGCTGGTCGGCGGCATCTGCTTGGGATCGCCGGCGACCACCAGCTGCCGGCCGCGGGCGATGGCGCCCACCGCGTCCCACGGCGTGATCTGCGACGCTTCGTCGAAGATAACCAGATCGAACGGCGGCATCTCCGGCGGCAGGAACTGTGCCACCGACAGCGGACTCATCAGCAGGCAGGGGGTCAGCGTGGTCAGTGCCGGCCCCATTTCCGCCACCAGCTGGCGGACCGGCTTGTGCCGCTTCTGCAGCTTCAACTGATGCGCCAGCGTGCCGAAGCCGGCGGGCGGCGACTTCGAGTCCTTGGCCGGGATGCCGCCGGCGATCCGGGCACGGATATAGAGTTGCGTCAGTTCGCCGAACTCGTGATCCAGGGCGCGGAAGCGGCCGATGGCATCCGTGTGTTCGGTAACGTTGAAGTCGCGCACCAGCGGTTCGATGTCGATGGCCCAGTCCGCCCACCAGCGGGCATAGGCGATGTCGAAAGCCTCCGCCGCACGGCCGGGCGGAACAGTTCCATCCTCCACCGCCACCACCAGCCCGTCCAATCCCTGCTGCACCGCGGCCTGCCGCGCGCGTTGCCATGCCGTCCAGGCATTCAGCTGCGTCGGCCGCGCCGCCATCGCCGCGGCGATGGCCTGACACTCCGCCAGCAGGTCGGTGCCGTCGAGCGGTTCCGGTGCCCCGGCAACGCGCTCGAACTCATCCTTGGCGTCCAGGAAGGCGGCATGGCTGTCGAGATACTGCCGCATCGCCTGTCCGATCGACCCGTCGGGGGCCAGCAGATCTCCGGCCTCGGTGCAGAGACGCTTGAGCGACGTCCGCAGGGCGATCAGCTGATCGGGGCTTTGCGCAGCACCGCCGAGCGCGGCCCGCACCGTTCCGGCAGCCTTCAGCTTGCGGTCCAGCCGGTCCGGATCGGTTGAGACACCCTGCCAGCCCGGAAGCGCTTGCGCCTGGGGAAGGCCGTCGATCTCGGCCAGGATTTCCTGCAACCGGCGCAGCCGGGGAAGATCGGTCTCCGGATCGGCCGCTCCGCCGGGGTCGAGCCGCTTCGCCACCGCCTTCTTCCGCAGCGCCGACAGCGGCCAGATCGCCTCGCCCGCCGCTGCCCATTCGGCATCGAGTTCCGCCAGGGGCAAGGCTTTGACCCGCTCAGGACCCATCGGGCGGGAGAGCAGCGCGGCCTCCGTCCGATACGCGCCGAGCAACGGCAACACCCGCGTGCCCTGCTCGATCATCCTGGCGGCATCGGGCGTGAAGGCGAACCCCAGATTCAGCTCACCGACCTCTCCCAGGGCGCGGGCCAAGGCGGCGGCGGCGGCAAGGCCGCGCCGGTCTCCACCCACAGCGGTGCCGAGCCCGGCGGCGAGCTGAGCGCGGGCCGACTCCAACGTCTTGGAGGCGGCGGCCAGCTTGGCGGCGGCGGCCAGCAGCTCGGCCTGCCAGGCGTTCGACCATTCGGTCCGCCCGACATGCCCGAAGGCGCCCCGGTTCTCCGGCGATGCCGTCGCGCGGTGCAGATCCAGCCTGTGGGCGGTCTCGCGCAGGCTTTCCAGATCGGTTTCGGCGTGCTCCATCCCTCTCGGCCACGTCAGACGCAACGCGGCGTCCGCGCCGTCCCGGGCGACCCGTCCGATGGCGGCGTAGAGGGTCAGGCCGTTGGCATGCCGCCGGTGCAGTGCCCGGACGAAATCGTTCAGCCGGTCGCGATTGGTCTTGAGTTCGGCTGCGCGGCGGCTCCACAGCTCGGCCGGCGGCTCCTCCGCCGTGGTCCATGCGGCGTCGAGCTGGTGCAGGACGTCCTGCTTGGATGCCTTGTTGCTGTGCAGCTCAAGGCAGAACGGACCGAGGCCATGGGCGACCAGCCGGCGATGGACCACGTCCAGAGCCGCCCGCTTCTCCGCGACGAACAGCACGGTACGGCCAAGCGCCAGATTATGGGCGATCATGTTGGCGATGGTCTGCGACTTGCCGGTGCCCGGCGGGCCGTCCAGCACGAAGTCGCACCCCTGCGCCGAGCCGACGACCGCCGCCAGCTGGGAGGAGTCGGCGGCGAGCGGGGCGAACAGCTCCTCCGGCGTGACAAGCTCGTCCAGCTTTGATGGGTTGGGCGGCTCCCCCTGGCCGGCATAGGCGTCGCGCGGCGTTTCCAGCAGGTGCCGCACCACCGGATTGCGCTTCAAGGCGTCGGTGCGGTCGACCAGATCCCTCCACATCAGGTATTTGGCGAAGGAAAAGGCTCCCAGCACCACATCCTCGACCACTTCGAAGCCCGGCATGTCGCGCACCGCCCGGCGGACCATGGTCCAGATGCGCGGAACGTCGATCCCGGACTCGTCAACCGGCAACGGCCCGGCCAACTCCGGAATGTCGAGTTCGAAATCCTGACGCAGCATCTGCAGCAGGGTCAGGTTGAAGCGCGGCTCGTCCTCGTGGCTGGACAGCCGCACACCCGACCGCGCGCTGCGCCTTTGCAGCTTCACCGGCAACAGGATGAGCGGGGCGCGGTAATGGCGCGTGTCGCTGCCGGATTTCTTCCAGACCAGGAAGCCCACCGCGAGGAACAGCGTGTTGGCGCCGCCCTCCGCCAGATCGAGCTGTGTCTTGCGGTAGAGGTCGACCAATTGCGCATCGAGCTTGTCGGTCGGCATGGGCGACAGGATCTCGCCGCGCTCCATGGCGTCGTGGGCATAGGCGGCCTCCAGCTCCTCTCCCGTGCGCTGGAGGTGCAAATTCGTGTCGCGGCCGGCACTGCCGTCCATCGCCGGAGCCGCCACGATTCGGAAGCTGGCTCCGTCGGCAAGCCTGTCCTCCAGCGTGGCCGGATCGGGACAGATCAGGCGGATGCTGGTCGCACCCGGCTTGACGTTGAGCAGCCGGTTGCGCGTGGTCAGGTCCAGAAGCTTGCGCTGCCAACGGTCCAGCCGCCCCTCGGCCGTGGCGACCCCGTCCGGCGGCTCGCTTGACTCGGCGAGATCGAAATCGGGAAGGGCCGGAGCCGCTTCGAACACATCCCCCACCGGGACGATGTCGGCTTCCGCCGCCTGCCCTGCCCCCGCCCCCGACGACGCGGCATCCGCCAGGGCCAGCGGACGCAGGCGCTGCATCCGGGCGCGGCGGATGTCGAGCGCCATGACGAACTCGCCCTCGCGTTCCTCGTCGATCTGGCGGTTGGCCTGGGCGATGGCGCGCGAGAAGGGCGACGGGTGCCCGCCGGTGGCCAGCGTGGTCTCGAACAGCACCAGCTCCTGGAGCGCCACGCGCTTGCGCAGGCTGGCGGCGTCCTCGACCAGAAGGGTGGCGAACTCCTGCGGTTGCAGCCACACGCCGGCGAAGGCATGGCCGCGCGTGACGACGATCACCGGATAGAGGCCGGCCTGCTCCAGCACCGCCGCGAACAGCAGCGCGGTATCGAGACAGGTCCCCAGTCCGGTCTCCAGAATCTGGGAAGGCGAACGCACCTTCTGCCCCTGCCATTCGAAGCTGCTCGGCGGTTCGGCATAGGTCAGGCGCAGGGCCGCCACGGCCGACCAGATGGCGGAGGCCAGCTCATGCACCCGCGTGCGGCTCTTCGACTGGTATCCCTCGATGCCGTCCGGGCGGCCGCCGCGCCGCAGCACGTCGCTCGACGTCTTGATCAGCCTGCTGACGGCCGGGTCGTTCGGCAGGGTGAAGGCGGCCAGCAGTTCCGGCATCGCCGCGGCACCGCCCCATTCGTTACGGGCCAGCAGCTCGACCGGCAGCACGCGCTCGGCGGCGTCGCCACCGTCCATGCCCTCCGCCGTGGCCCGCAGCGTCACCGTCGCGCGGATCGCTTCGTTCAACTGGAACAACAATCCGGCGTTCAGCCGCAGGTCGCGCTTGCTGATGTGCGCCTCGCCACCTGCGGCGATGCGGTCGATGCGCCATTGCACCGGCTCGAAGACCGGCGGGTCGGCCAGGATCTCGGCCACGATGTTTTGCAGCGGCTCTCCACCCAGGTTGATCAGGCGGAGATCACGAAGGACGGGAACGGCGCTCTGATGAGTGGCGAAGCTGATTTTGGGGGCGATCACGGCGTCGATCGCCAGCGCGGAACTCGCCGTTTCAGCACGGGAATCCATAACGTTGACGTCTATGGTCGATTGCATGATGATGCCCACCGCCTGAAGTAGAGTGTTTCTGCACTATATTCAAAAATCAAGGGTTTGCTATGGGCAGTTTCCACTTCCTCCACGCGGCCGACATCCACCTCGACAGCCCCTTGCACGGCTTGTCGCGTTACGACGGGGTGCCGGCGGAGGAAGTGCGTGGCGCGACGCGCGCGGCCTTCGACAACCTCGTCGCCTATGCCTGCGATCAGGCGGTGGATTTCGTGCTGATCGCCGGCGACCTGTTCGACGGCGACTGGAAGGACATGGGCACCGGTCTCTACTTCGCCCGCGCGATGGGAAGGCTGGCGGCGGCGGACATCCCCGTCTTCTGGCTGTCCGGAAATCACGACGCGGCCTCCGCCCTGACCCGGTCGCTGCCCTGGCCGAAAACCGTCGAGCAGTTCAAGCCGCGCCGCTCGCATACCCTTTACATCAAACATTTGAATGTCGCGATCCACGGGCAGAGCTTTCCGAATGCCCATGTCACCGACAACCTCGCCGCCGGCTATCCCGACCGGGTGGAGCATCATTTCAACATCGGCCTTCTTCACACCGCGCTGGCCGGTCATCCGGACCACACAACCTATGCGCCCTGCACCATCGACGATCTGCGGGCCCGCCATTACGACTACTGGGCGCTGGGGCATGTGCATGACTTCACGGTCGTCGCCGAAGCGCCCTACATCGTGTTCCCCGGCAACCTCCAGGGCCGGAACATCCGCGAGACCGGACCGAAGGGAGCGGTCCATGTGGAGGTGGAGGACGGCGCGGTCGCCCGTTTGACCCATGTACCTCTGGACACCGTGCGCTGGCTTCGGGTGGAGGTGGATTGCACCGGAATCAACAAGACGGATGAGATCGACGCCGCGATCCGCACCGCCCTCGCCAATCGGCATGCCGAGCAGTCCGACGGGCGACCGGCCATCGCTCGCGTCGTGCTGACCGGCGCAACGTCACTGGCCGGCAAACTGCAGGACGGACGGGCGAGCCAGCGCGACACCGTGCGCGCCCTGGCCGCCGCCGTCGCGCCGGACCTGTGGATCGAAAAGGTCCAGTTGGACGTCACCATGCCCGGCTCGGCGCCCGTCGCCGACGGTGCTGCGGAGGACATCATGGCTCTGCTGGCCGAGGTCCGCCAATCGCCGGAACTGGCCCAGGACCTGAAGGCGGACCTCCTCCCCTTCCTGACCGCGGCGGCCAAGGCCGGGGATTTCGACGAGGACAGCCTCGCCGCCATGGCGGAACGGGACGACTGGCCGGCCCTGTTGGCGATTGCGGGAAGCGCGCTGGAAGCCCGCCTCACCGGTACGGAGACAGAGTGATGCGGTTCGCCGAACTCCATCTGGAACGCTATGGCCATTTCGAGGATTGCCGCCTGCCCTTCCAGGCGGGGGCGCCCGATTTCCATATGGTCTACGGCGCCAACGAGGCGGGGAAATCGACCACCCTGTCGGCCGTTTCCGATCTGCTGTTCGGCTTTCCGATGCGCAGCCCTTTCAACTTCCGCTTCGATTACGCGCTGCTGCGCATCGGCGCGGTGCTGGAGGAGGATGGGCGGCATCTGGCCTGCCGCCGCCGCAAGTCCCGTGACCAGAGCCTGATCGATGCGACGGACCGCCCCCTCGATGAAGGTCGGCTGTCGGCCCTGCTGCACGGCCTGAACCGCGAGACCTTCGGCGCTGGCTTCAGCCTGGACCAGAGCGGACTGCGCGACGGCGGCCATGCGATGCTCCAGGCTTCGGACGATCTGGGACAGGCCCTGTTCGCCGCCGGATCCGGACTGACGGAGATCGGCAAGGTTCGCGAGGCGCTCGACAACGAACTGGATGCGATCTGGGGCAAGCGTGCCGCCGCCCGGCGGACCTTCGTGGCCGCGGAAAGGCAACTCGACGCCTGCGTCAAAGCCCTCCGCGACGCGCAGCTCAAACCCAAGGAATGGTCCGATGCGCAGGCGGACATGGAATCCTGCCAAAAAGCCCTTCGCAACCTGCAGGACCGGCAGACCGCCCTGACCGCCCAGCGCGACGCCGCCGAACGGCTGCGCCGCATCGGCGCCGCGATGCGGTCACGGGCCGCCCTGCTCGCCGAGATCGCCGCGGAGCGAGAGATGATCGTCTTTTCTCCTGCGGAGGACACCGCGGCGCGGACCTCCCTGGCGGCCCTGGCCAAGGCGGCCGAAGCGCATGACGCTGCCAAGCGGCACCGCGACGACGTCGCGGAAAAGCTGAACCGGCTCCAACCCGATTCCATCGTTGCGCTGGGAGAGCGGATCGAGCGCCTGATCGAAAAGCGGGGTGGGATCACCAAGGATATCGCCGACCTGGACCGGCTGACGGTCGAGCGGCAAGGGCTGCTGGACCGCGCGGCATCCCTGCGCACGGAACTGGCATTGCCCGGAGACCTGCCATCCAGTCTTGAGGTCAGGACGCTGCGCGACATCGCCAAACGTCACCTCAGCCTCGCCGCCGGCCTGCGGATGCGGGACGGAGAACTGGACGACCTGCGGACCGATGCCCGGAAACTGCGCGAGGATCTGGCCGACGCGGTCGTCGCCGAGGATTTGGACGATATCCGGACGGCGATCTGCCATGCCCGTGGGCTGGGCGACGACATCGACCACCGGTGCGCCGAAGCCCAGACAGCCATCGAACGCGCGGACACCGAGACGCGGCTGGCGCTGGCGGCCCTTGCCCCTTGGCAGGGGGATGCCGACCGGCTGGCCATGCTCTGCGAATGCGACGACGGAGAACTCCAGGCCGCCTCCGATGCGGAACTCAAGCTCGCCACCAAGCTGGAAAGCGAGCGGGCCGAACTCCGCCGATTGGAAAATGAAATCGAACAGCTGGGAACCCAACGCGGCTTGCTGGCTCAAACCGGGCATGCGGTGTCCGCGGATGAAGTGCTTCGAGCACGGCAGACACGGGACGATCTGTGGAAAACCATCGGCACCCATCTGCGAGAGGGCCGCGCCTCGGCGGCCGACGCGCTCGGCGCCGAGTTCACGGGCGCGCTTCAGAACGCCGACGCCATCGCCGACCGCCGTTACGCGACCGCCGAGGACTCCGCTCGCCTGACCGCCCTGGACCACCAGCATGTCATCCTGGATTTGACCCGGCAGCAGGCGGAAAAGGCCGTGCAGGAGGCCGAGAGTTCCCTAGCCGCGCAAACGATCTCCTGGGAAGAACGCCTTCGCGCGCAAGGACTGCCGCCTCTCACGCCGCTGAGGCTGCGCGCCTGGTTTGCGCAGCGCCGCACCACGCTGGACCTTCATCACGGGGCGAGCGAGACCCGGCGGCAGGCGGTGCTCCTGATGGAGCGCAGGGCCGAAGCGGCCGGCATCCTTGCCAAGGTATTGACGGTTTCGCCGGAGAACGACCGGCTGTCGCCGCTGCTGGCTGCGGCCGACCGTGAGCGGCTGAAAGGCGAGGCCCTGGAGCAGGCGTTCCGCGAAAAAAGCGCCAAGCTCGCCACCCTGGAGGAGGATATCTCCCGCCGGGAACGGCAGGAGATCCAGGACCGCCGGACCTTGCAGGCCACGGTCACCAACTGGACAGAGGCGTCGGCACGGCTGGGGATCGCCGCGGACATCGCGGGTATCGACCATTGGCTCGAACTGGTCGAGGACCTGCGCGGCATCCTCGACGGCATCTCCGCACACGACCGCCGGCTCGACCTCATCGGCAAAGACCGCATGTCCTTCGATGCGGAGGTGGAGGCGCTGGCGGTGGACGCGCAGATGGACGCGCAGATGGACATCCAGGCGGACCCGATGCGGACGCTCGACGCTCTTCGGGAGCGCTTGGCCAAGGCACGTTCGGTCGCACAGGAGATCGGGACGCTGGAGGCGGAACAGAAGAAACACCAGGCGGACATGGATCGCGCCGCCGTCGATCGGACCATCGCACTCGATCGCCTGGGCTCCTTCATGAACCGCGCCGATGTCGCCGAGGCCGCGCTGCTGCCTCCGTTCCTCGACCGGTCGAAAGCCTATCAGGACCGCCTTGTCCGGCTGGCCGAGGCCGAACGGCAGATCGTCGCGGATGGCGACGCTCTGCCGCTTGCCGATCTCGTCGCCGCCTGGGAAGCCTGCGATCCCGACATGGTGGCCTCCCAGTCCGCCACATTGGGCCAAGCGCTGGAGGCTTTGAACGAGGAGGTGGCCGAAGCGGCCAATGCGCTCGGCGAGGCCCGGACAAGGTTCCAGAGCCTGGACCAGTCCTCCCACGGCGCAGCCGATGCCGCAGCCGACGCGGAAGCGGCAAAGGCGGACATGAAGGCCGAGGCGGACCTCTATGTGCTCAAACGGGCGCAGCAGCTTCTGTTGAGCCGCGCCGTCGAGCAGTACCGCGCGCGCCGGCAGGCGCCGTTGCTGACACGCGCCGGCACGCTTTTCCGCACATTGACCCTCGGACGCTTCATCGACTTCCGGATCGATCACGATCCATCGACACCGCGCCTGCTGGGACTGCGGCAGGATGGAGAGACCCTTGTCCCCATCGAAGGCATGAGCGAGGGGACGAGGGATCAGCTGTTCCTCGCCCTGCGACTGGCGGCGGTCGAACAGTCGATTGCCGCCGGGGTGCGGGTGCCCTTCATCGCCGACGACCTGTTCGTCAATTTCGACGACGACCGCGCCGAAGCCGGCTTGAACGTCCTTGCCGGGCTTGCCGCCTCGACACAGGTGCTGTTCTTCACCCATCACGCCCATTTGCGCGACATGGGGCGGACGGTCGACGGTTTGAGGGGACTGGAATTGTGAACGACATCGCCGACCGGAAAATCGATCCAACGTCTTTTCATGGCAAGGCCGGCCACGCCCGTCTTTGACCGTTTGCCAGTTCCGCCAAACGTGCCGGTTCGAGAACTTCCACCTTGTCGCCCCAGATGCAGAGATGCCAAGCCATCTCCAGATCCCCGCCGGCACGGAATCGCACGATCAGGGAGCCATCCTCCTGCCGTTCAAGCGTCTGGGTCGGATGAAACACGAAGTCGGCGGCAACGTCGGCGGCATCGGGGGAGAACCGCCACACGACGTCGAACGGCTCCTCCTGGAACAGCCCGAAGGAGCGGGCGGCGAAACTCTGCAGATTGAAGGCGGAATCCCGAACGAAGCTCTCCGCCGACAGTTCCACCGTTTCGATACCCGGCAAACTGAACAGCACGAATTTCTCCGCCTTCGGATGCTCATGCCAAGCCACCAGATAATGGCGGTGGCCATGAAGGAAGCCATAGGGATGGACGATCCGTTCGTTCGTCTGCCGGGTCTTCCGGTTGCGGTAGCCGATGCGCACCTTGCGGCAGGATTTGATCGCCTCGCGGAGGATGGTGACGACGCCCATCCCGATGCGCGGCCGCGGCCCGGGACGCATCGCCAGCCCTTCGGATTCGAGCAGCGCGTCAAGATCGGGTTCGGCCCGGCGGACGGCATCCGGGCGCATCATCGCCTTCAGCTTCGCCACAAGGCCGGCGAGTTCGGCCGCCTCGACTGCGCGATTCTGTTGCTGCATCAGACGGGCGGCCGACTCCAGCGCCGCCAGTTCCTCGACGCTGACGTCGATCAGGCCGTTCACCGAGCTTTTCGGAATCCGCCACCGCTTGGCACGGTCGTCACCGGCAATCTCCTCGACCTGCGGAAAGACACAGACCACGGCATCCCTCATCCGCATCGCGGTTCGGCGGCCGACACCGAAACGCTCCTCGATGTCGGCCAGCGACACGCCCTGCCGGCTGGCTTGCATCTCAAGCGCAAGCTGGAGCATATTGCGCGCCTTTTCGTGTCTCATTTCCTCATGGTTCCATAAAAGAATATGCAGAGAACAATGTATTGCTCTCGAATATCATGGAGACCGGCATTGAATGAACCGGAGATTGCCGCCAGCGCCCCATGGAACCGCGGAGCGTTCAATCGACGACCGTGACGATGACATTGTCCTTCACCACGAAGCTGATCCCGTCGATCGTGACACGGGTCGCCCCGGCGCGGACAGCCGCCTTCACCTCCTGGCTGAGCAGGCTCCGCTCCAATGCCTTGACGTCGATTCCCAAGAACCTTTCCACATACCGCAACAGAGCATGGCTGCTGACCACAGGCTCCTTGGACGTCCGCTTGCGCGACGCGAGCGCCTGACGCGCGGTATGCAGATCCCGAAGCAGGGACTCGCGATCACGCTTCGCCTCTTCAAGGGTCCGTTCGACCCGCTCGGCCTGTGCCGTCAGACGGCAAATCATGTCCTCCAGTTCCGAACAGGACCGGTCGGCAAGCGCCTTCGCCATAGCTTCCACCACCGCGGATCATCGTCATCGCCATCATGACGACGGTCATGGACAGAATCGGTCATCCTTCACCATCGGCATAATTGCATCCGATATCGGATTTATTTATTCAGCCTGCATCCCTGCCACTGTCGGCCCCTCCCCTGTCCGCCGATGCCCGTACCGTCGATATACGCATCCGACAAGGGGGGCTGACCGAATCAGTCACCCCGCCGCGATACGCTTGCCACCGGACCGCTTCCATGCCGCAGGGCCTGCCAATGACTATCGATCCCATCCCCTCCGCCGTCCGGCAACGCATTGCCGCCAAGCTCGACCGGATCGAACGGGACAGCGGCGTGCGCATCCTGCTGGCGGTCGAATCGGGCAGCCGCGCCTGGGGGTTCGCCTCCCCCGACAGCGACTACGACGTGCGTTTCCTCTATGTCCGGCCGCTCGACCGCTATCTGACGCTGACCAGGGAGCGGGATGTCATCGAGTTGCCCATCGAGGACGATCTCGACATCAACGGCTGGGACATCGCCAAGGCGCTCGCCCTGCTGGGCAAGGCGAATCCCGTCCTGTTCGAGTGGCTGTCCTCGCCCATCCGCTACCGTGCGGACGAGGAGTCCGTGCGGCTGGTGCAGGCGTTCGCCGGCCGGGTCACCCACCGGACGGCGGCGATTTACCATTACCGGAGCCTGGCCGCCGGCAACCTGAGGCGTCACATCGACGGCCAGGACCGGGTCCGCCTGAAGAAATATTTCTACGGCGTGCGCCCGGCCTGTGCACTGGCCTGGCTGCGCACACGGCCGGAAGACCCGCTGCCGATGGCGCTCGGCGCGCTGATGGACGGCCTCGTCCTCACTCCCGAGATCCGCAAGGCCATCGGCGGCCTGCTGGCCCACAAACGGCAACTGTCCGAAATGGGCGAAGGCCCGCGGATCGGCGTGCTCGACGCCTTCATCGCCTCCGAGATCGCGGCAGCGGTCATCCCCGACCCGACACCCAACGAAAAAGCGGCCCTCGCCGCCGAAGCCGACCGGCTGTTCCGCCGTCTGGTGCGCGGCCCGCTGGAGGACGCCTCCCGGCCGCAGGAGCCGGCGGGCAGCGCCGCCCATCCCGTTTTCTGATCCGGAACCTTCATGTCCATGTCCTCGCCGGGAGCGTCCCCTGGCTCTCCCATCGCCCTGACTCCCGCCACCCTGCCCGAGTTCCTGCTGGCGGTCGCCCCGGTGCGCCCGGTCTACATCAAAGGGCCGCCGGGCATCGGAAAATCCAGCCTGGTCACCGACTTCGCCGCCGCCGTCGGGCTGGATTGCGTCACCCTGCTCGGCAGCCAGATGCTGCCGGAGGATTTGCTGGGCGTTCCCCGCATCGAGGATGGGCGCACCCGCTTCTGCCCGCCCGCCCGCATCGCGCGCGACACCCCCTATTGCCTGTTCCTGGACGAGTTGCCCAACGCCTCCAAGGAGGTGCAGAAGGCGCTCTACCCGCTGGTGTTCGAAAAGCGGATCGACGATTACGTCCTGCCGGCCGGGTCGGTGGTGATCGCCGCCGGCAACCGGGCCGAGGATGCCGCCTTCGTCAACCCGCTGTCCAGCGCCCTGCTGAACCGGCTGGTCGTCGTCGAGCTGCGGGCATCGGCACGCGAATGGCTGGAGTGGGCACGGCACAACACGGTGCACGAGCAGGTCATCCGCTATGTCGAGGCCCGCCCCGACCATCTGTGGAGCCGGCCGCCGCGCAGCGAAGAGCCCTTCTCCACCCCGCGCTCCTGGCACGCGCTGTCCGACGCCATGGCCGCCTTCGGCGACGCCCTGACCGACGAGTGGGTCGGCGTACTCGCGGCCGGCTGCCTGTCGCCCGCCCATGCCGTCCAGTTCCGCGCCTTCCTGCGCCAGTCGCGGCTGCGCTACGATGTCGCGAAGCTGCTGAAGGGCGACCTCCGCTGGCCCGACGCGCCCGGCGACCGCGACGTCCTCTATTTCCTGGCACAGTCCTTCCGTGCCCATCTGGTCAAGGAACTGCCGGCCGAGCCAGCGGGCATCCGGCCGCCCCACCGCGAACTCGCCCACGCCGCCAAGGCCCTGCTGCGCAGCCTCGCCGCCATCAGCCTGGAGATCGCCCAGGGCGTCGTCGCCGCCGACGAGGATGACCGCGGCATTCCCGGCTGGTTCCTGGCCGAGGTGGTACGCGACCTGCCGCGGCTTGCCGCGCAGGCCCGGTGAGGCGGCGATGGGCAAGCGCCGTGACACCGACAGGACGATCTCGGATCCGGCGACCCTCGCCTTCCGCGACGGCGTCGCCCTCCTGGCCGGACATCCGCTGACCGCGCCGCTGCTGCATGCCGCCCACCTCATCCGCGGCAAGGATCGCCCCTGGCCCTATGGCGCCACCGCCTGGTGCGTCGTCACCCCGGCGGGCGACATCATCTGCAACCCGGCCCGGCGCGGCACCCCGCAGGAGTGGGCGCGGGCGGTTGCGCATGCCCTGCTGCATCTCGGCATGGAGCATTTCCAGGACAAGGCGAATCCCCGGCTGTGGAACGCCGCCTGCGACGTGGTGGTCTGCCGCCTGCTCGACGGATTCGGGATTCGGTCCGATTCCGGTGGCGACGCCGCAGGAGAAGCGGTCGATCCGGCCCTTGTCCCCGATGCCGGCGAGGCGGAGCTTTACGGCTGGATGGTCGCCCAGGGCTGCCCGGACAGCGTGTGGGCGCTCGGCACCGCCGGGCCGCATCCCGACATGGTCGATGCCCCGGTGGAGCGTTGGCGCGGCAAGGTCCGCTGGGCCGACCTGTTCGTCGACGGCATGCGGGAGGCGGTCCGGCGCGCGGTGGCGGTGGCCGGCGGGCGCATCCTGCAACTGGACGCCAAAACCGAGCGGGTCAGCGCCGCCGAGGAGGCGCGGCGCTGGTTCACCGACCGCTTCCCGCTGCTGGGCGCCATCGCCGCCGCCTTCCGCATCGTCGAGGATCCGGTGGCCTGCCGCTCGCTCGACGTGTCGGTCGCCGCCGTCAGCGACATGGCCGGCGAGATCTATGTGAATCCCGCCCATGGTCTGTCCCCCGACGAGCTGCGCTTCGTCATGGCGCACGAGCTGCTGCATGCGGCCCTGCGCCATCTGGCGCGGCGGCGCGGGCGCGACGCCTTCCTATGGAACGTCGCCTGCGATTACGTCGTCAATGGCTGGCTGCTGGAAATGGCGGTCGGCGCGATGCCCGCCGGCCTGCTGCACGATCCGCAACTGAAGGGAATGTCGGCCGAGACCGTCTATGACCGGCTGTGCGGCGACCTGCGGCGGGCGCGCAAGCTCGCCACCCTGCGCGGCGCCGGCCTGTGCGACATGCTGGAGGAGCGCCGGGGCGGGCCGCCGCCCAGCTCCGGCGACTGGACCGACCTCGACGCCTTCTACCGCCGCGCGCTGATGGACGGGCTGGAGCTGCATCGCGAGCGCGGGCGCGGCACCATCCCCGCCGGCCTGATCGAGGAGATCCGGGCGCTGGCCCATCCCCCGCTGGAGTGGGACGTCGAGCTTGCCCGCTGGTTCGACGAGCGCTTCTCCCCCATCGAGACGGTGCGCAGCTTCGCCCGGCCCAGCCGCCGGCAGGCCGGCACCCCCGACATCCCGCGCCCCAGCCGGCGCCCGGCCTTGGGCTCGGTGGAGGACCGCAGCTTCGGCGTCCTGCTCGACAGTTCGGGATCGATGGACCGCATCCTGCTGGGCAAGGCGCTGGGCGCCATCGCCAGCTACGCCACCGCCAAGGACGTGCGCCATGTCCGGGTGGTGTTCTGCGACGCCGCCGCCTATGACCAGGGCTATCTCGACGTGGTGGAGATCGCCAGCCGCCTGACGGTGCGCGGACGCGGCGGCACCGTGCTGCAACCCGGCATCGACCTGCTGGAGGACGCCGAGGATTTCCCGAAGGACGCCCCGCTGCTGATCATCACCGACGGGGAATGCGACCGGCTGACCATCCGGCGCGATCACGCCCTGCTGATCCCGGCCGGGAGACCCCTGCCCTTCGCGCCGCGGGGGCCGGTGTTCAGGGTGCGGTAGTTTTTCAGCTTATAAACTCGCCCCTTCCAACGTTTAATGCGCTATCACTCAATCGCTTTCAAGGTGACCGTTTCAGTCAAAGCAACCCACTATAATCCGAATTGCCTAATCGCTCCTGCTCCACGGGAGTGAAACGAAGCCTGAGGGAACGTTTATGGACATTACCACGCTCACGCGCATGGTCGCGGAGAACGCCGCCCTGCGCCGCCGCCAGACCCTTCAGCCGGTCGGCGGCAGGAACGACAAGATCTTTCCCCCAACCTATCCCGGCGAAGGCCGCAATCCCCAGCCGACCCATGTCTATGAATGGCGCCGCATCTGGGACGACGACATCGCATGCG
This sequence comes from Azospirillum agricola, assembly GCF_017876095.1. Lineage (GTDB taxonomy): Bacteria > Pseudomonadota > Alphaproteobacteria > Azospirillales > Azospirillaceae > Azospirillum > Azospirillum agricola. The sequence continues at coordinate 17,634 of NZ_JAGINM010000012.1, read as the reverse complement.
TGCTGGTCGACAGCCCGCAATCCCAGGCCAACCGGCTGGAGGAGTCGCTGCTCGCAGCCCACCGCGACGGGATGGCGCGCATCCCCCATGTTGTGGTCGATTTCAAGGCGTTCGATCTGGCCGGCCTGTCGGAGCTGACCTCGCTCGACGCGCCGCACCGCGTCTATGACGCCATCCTGCGCGACAGCCTGCTGGGCAACGAGCCGTTCATGGACAGCGCGCTCGGCAAGCGGCTGGCCAAGGCGAAGGCGGAGGACGCCAGCGCGCTCTTGGAAACCTCGCCCAACGCGCTGCTGTTCGGCTCCTGGCACTCCACCGGCGAGGGCGGCGGGCTGGGGGCCAAGTTCGCCCGCTGCCTGGTGTCGGAGATCGTCGCCATCGGCGTGCCGGTCGAAGGGGTGAAGAACCAGAAGACCGGCGAGATCGAACCACGCACCGCCGGACGCCGCACCGGCAGCCGCATCGACCCGCTGGGCGTGCTGCGCAAGGTCGAGGTGTTCAAAGGTCCGGCCGGCTGGGACGTCACCGCCGATGGGGCCGGCAAGAAGTCGAAGAAGGTCCGCCCCTCCGAGATCAACCATGGCAACATCGCGCCGTCGATCTCCGCCCTCGGCATCACCTGCGACCATCTGGAACAGACGGTGGTGATCAGCTTCGCCGCTCTGCGGCGGCTGCGCTTCGGTTCGCCGGAACGGGATGTCGCCGGGCGGGCACTGCTGGCCACCCTCGGCCTGCTCGCCATCGTCGAACAGGATGCCCAGGGCTATGCGCTGCGTTCGCGCTGCGATCTGGTCTGCGACGGCCGGGCGCCGCTGGAACTGGTCCATCCCGATGGCACCACCACCGAAATCGACATTGATCGCGATGGCGCCCGCGCGCTTTACCGCGACGCCGTGGCGGCGGCGATCAAGGCCGGTTTCGCCCTGCCCGAGGAGCCGATCCGGCTGGTTCCGCAGGACAAGCTGGTCGCCATCGTCCGCCGCAGCCAGGAACTCGCCCTGGAAGGCAAGGGCGGCGAGGAGGACGGCGAGGGCGATGGGGCCGGGTCATGACGGCCGCGCCGACAGCCCCACCCTCTACCGCCCTGGTGCTGGAGATCGACTATCTGCTGGGCGTCACCTTCTCGGCGTCCGGCCCGGAAGCCGACCAGCCGGACTGGCCGCCCCAGCCGCCGCGCGTCTTTTCCGCCCTGGTCGCCTCCTGGGCGGCGCGCGGCCAGCGCCCGGAGGAAAGCGCCGCGCTGGAATGGCTGGAGAAGCAGCGGACGCCGCGCATCGTCGCGTCCGGCCACATCGCCCGCTCCGCCCCCGTCCGCTTCGTTCCGCCCAACGACGCGGAAAGCGGGCGGTCGGGCGACAAGGCGGTCCTGCCGTCGCTGCGCTCCCGCCAGCCGCGCCGCTTTCCCGCCACCCGGCCCTTCAACCCGAAGGTCAGTCTGCACTGGCCCGACACCGCCCCGGACGACGGGACGATGGCGGCGCTGGAGGCGCTGGCCGCCGACACCGCCTATGTCGGCCATTCCACCAGCCTGACCCGCTGCCGCTTCCTGCGTGAGGCGGATGGGCCGCTACCGGAAAACGCCCGCTGGCCGACATGGACGATCTATCCGGGACGGCTCGACGAGCTGCGTCGCGCCTATGACGCGAACCAACGGCCCGGCCCCGGCAATCCCTTCAAGCCGCCGGCGGCGCCGCGCACGGAAGCAGCCGGCGTCTTCGCCGACCGCTGGCTGCTGCTGGAGCATGTCGTTTCCAAGACCGGCGGCGCCGGCATGCCCGACCTGCGGGCCGCCGCCCTGGTCGCCAAGAAAATCCACAAGACCCTGCTCAGCGGCTACGGTCGGATCGGCCTGCACAACGACGCCATCCCGGAGGTGGTCAGCGGCCACCAGCCCGACCGCGGGCCATCCCGCGCGCCGCACATCGCCATCGTGCCGATGAGCTTCACCGGCTTTCCCCATGCCGACGGCCACGCGCTCGGCTTCGCGGTCATTCCGCCGCGCGGCAGCGACCTGTTCGACGATCCCGATTTCCTGAAGGCGCTGCGGGCGGTGGCGCCGGTGGACGAGGACAGCGAACGCCGGCTGATGCACCTGGACGGCTTCGACCTGACCTTCGCCCCCACCTTCGATCCGCCGGAAAACCGCCGCTCGCTCGACCCGGCGCTCTACACCACGGCGGCGACGACCTTCGCCACCGTGACCCCGATCGTGCTCGACCGCCACCTGAAGGAGCGGGGGGAGGCGCGGCAAATCGAAATCGCCGACCAGATCGCCGCCGCCTGCCGCAATGTCGGGCTGCCGGAACCGGCTGACGTGGTGCCCGACAAGCATTCCGCCCTGGAAGGGGCGCCGTCGGCCTATCCCTCCGGCAACGCCCCGGCCTGGATGCGCTGGAAACTGCCCGACGCGCTCGCCAGCCGCCAGCTGACCCATGCGGTGATCCGCTTTCCGCAAAAGTTGCGGGGGCCGGTGCTGCTCGGCGCCGGCCGCTTCCTCGGGCTGGGCCTTTGCCGCCCGCTGGACAGCAAGGAGGAGCGGTCATGACGTCTCTCACCGCCGACCACTTCACCGCCTTCTTCACCGAGATCCACGGCCACCCGCCTTTTCCCTGGCAGCGGCGCCTCGCCGCCCAGGTCGCGGAGACCGGCGACTGGCCCGACCAGCTCGCCCTGCCGACCGGCTTCGGCAAGACGGCGGCCATCGACGTCGCCGTCTTCCATCTGGCGCTGGAGGCCGACCGGGGACCGCAGCGGCGGGCACCGCTGCGCATCGGCTTCGTCGTCGACCGCCGTCTGGTGGTGGATGACGCCTTCGAGCGGGCGAAGGAAATCAAGAAGGCTCTGGTCAAGCCGAAGGGCCCCGTCACCACCGTGGTCGCCGAACGGCTGCGCAAGCTGACCGGCGAACCGGACGCGCCGCCGCTGGTCGTCCAGCGCCTGCGCGGCGGCATCCCGCGCGAGGATGGTTGGGCGCGCAGCCCGGCCCAGCCGACCATCCTGTGTTCCACCGTCGATCAGGTCGGCTCGCGGCTGCTGTTCCGCGGCTATGGCGTGTCCGACGCGGCCAAGCCGATCCATGCCGGGCTGATCGGCGCCGATTCCCTGATCCTGCTCGACGAGGCCCATCTGGCCGAGCCGTTCCGTCAGACGCTCCGCCGGATCGCAAGGCACAAGAGTGACGACCCGGAAGCCGCCTCCGCCCCCTGGCGGGTCGCCCTGCTGTCGGCCACGCCGCGTCCCGAAGAGGGAGCGACGCTGTTCGAACCGGATGCGGCGGATGCCGACAACCCGATCCTCGCCGCCCGCCGAAACGCTCCCAAACCGGTGCGCCTGATCGCACCGCCCAAGGGCAAGGCCGAAGCCGTCGAAGAGGAGGACGGCGACGCGAAGGCGGACGCCACTGCCGAACGGCAGCGTGTCGGCGCCCTCGCCGATGCGGTGACGGCCACCATCGCCGACCTGCGCGCGCAGGGCATCGACCGCCCGGCGGTGGCCGTCGTGGTCAACCGCATCGCCCGCGCCCGCCAGCTGTTCGAGCGTCTGAAGGCGGAGAGCGGCGCCGATGCCGAACCGATCCTGATGATCGGCCCGACCCGCGCCCCGGATCGCGGGAAGGCGGTCGAGACTCTCCTCCCGCTGCGCACCCGGATGTGGACGGATGGCGAGACGCGGGCGCTGGAGCGCACGACCATCGTCGTCGCCACCCAATGCCTGGAAGCCGGCGCCGATCTCGATTTCGACGGGCTGGTCAGCGAAGCGGCACCGCTCGACGCGCTGCGCCAGCGCTTCGGCCGCCTGAACCGGGCCGGACGGCCCTTCGCCGCCCATGGCGCGGTGGTCGCCGGAAAGCCTGATCTCTCGACACGCTACGACGATCCCGTCTATGGCCGCTCGATCAAGGCGGCGTGGGACTGGCTCTCCGAACGGACGGCGGGAGGAACGGTCGATTTCGGACCGGCAGCCTTCAATGCGTTGTTGAAGGAGGCTCCACCCCCCGAAAATCCGTCGCCCTATTCGCCGCACGCCGACGCGCCGGTGCTGATGCCGGCCCATCTCGACCTGTTCAGCCAGACGGCGCCGGTGCCGGCCTGCGATCCCGAGATCTCGCTCTATCTGCACGGCCCCCGCCGCCAGCCCGACGCGGTGTCGATGATCTGGCGGGCCGACGTCGAGCCGGGCCGCCTGGACGATGCCAATCTGCGCCGCCTGCTGCTGCTGGTGCCGCCGCGCTCCGGCGAGGCGGTGGAACTGCCGGTGTGGACGGTGCGCCGCTGGCTGACGACCGGGGCACGGGAGATCGGCCAGTTGGCCGATCTTCCCGCCACCGCACCGGACGAGCCCTCCTTCCATCGGCCGGACGGCCCGCTGAAGCGGGTCTTCCGCTGGTCGGGCGACGACGACCGGTCCTGCTGGATCGAACCGTCGGCTCTGCGCCCCGGCGACACCATCATCGTTCCCGCCGGCTATGGCGGCCTGGACCGCTTCGGCTGGAACCCCGAGGCCGCCGGTCCCGTTGCCGACATCTCCGCCGAGGTGGCGGAGCCCTTCGCCGGGCGCCGTTTCGCCGTGCGCGTCGCCCCCGGCCTGCTGCTGTCCGCCCCTGACGGACTCCTCGACAAGGAGGAACGCCAGGAGCGGACGGCGGACGCCGATGCCGCCGCCGCCCGCCTGCGTCAGGCATTGGCGGACACGGGCAGCGTCACCGACTGGACGCGGGTGCGGGATGCCGTTCTTGCGCTCGGCCTGCCTGCCGAATTGAAGGCGGCGCTGACCCGGCTGGACCACGCCAAGGGCCGCCATCGGCGGGTGGAGATGCACCGCGACCTCTATGGCGAGGACGGCGACCAGCCGCGCGGCATCGTGTTCGTCGCGCCGCTGGGCCTGACGGACGTGACGACGAAAGACGACAAGGCGGACGGCGGGTCGACCGACGACGACATCGCCGGGTCGCTGCCCGGCTACGCCCAGCCCCTGGCCGAACACAGCGGAGAGGTGGAAAGGATGACCACCCGCTTCGCCAGCGCCGCCGGGTTGACGCCGGAGCGCGTCGCCGATCTCGCCATCGCCGGCTACCTGCATGATCTCGGCAAGATCGATGAGCGCTTTCAGCGCTGGCTGGCCGGCGATCCGCTGGCCGATCCGGACCGCGTGCTGGCGAAGTCCGGCCGGAAACTGCCGCGCGACGCCCGCGAGCGGGCCGGGCTGCCACCCCACTGGCGGCACGAGGCGCTGTCGGTGCGGCTGGCACGGGAAACGCCCCGGCTGGAGGAGGCCACGGACCCGCAACTCGTCCTGTGGCTGGTCGGCACCCATCACGGCCATGGCCGCCCTCTGTTCCCGCACGGCGACGAGAAGGATACGGAGCTGCGGCCAAATCTGCCGGCGGTGCTCGGCAATCGAACCAGCTTGGCGCCGGGCCATGGCCCGCAATCGCTGGGCTTCGATCTGGACGGGCTGGACTGGCCCGGCCTGTTCGAAACGCTGAAGGCGAAATACGGCCTGTGGGAGCTGGCCCGGATGGAAGCGATCCTGCGGCTCGCCGACCAGCGCGCGTCGGCGGAGGCCGCCAAACGGAGGGGCGATGAGGCCGGCAAGAGGGAAGGAGACGCGGCATGACCACCGCACACCAGGATCCCACCACCAAACACCGGCTGACCGGGCTGGAACCGGACAATCTGCTGGCCTTCCTGGCCCTGCTCGGCCTGCTGCGGGCGCTGGAGGCCACAGACCGGGCGCGCGAGGCGGCGGACCGCCTCCATCCTCGTGCCTCCTGGAGCTTGGATGAACCGCCGCTGCGCCCGGTGCTGCATCTGGCCCGCCCGCTCTCGCGGGATGAGGTGGCGGGTGAAGCGGCACGAGGGATCGCCCTGCTGACCGAAGCCCACGACTTCGGCAAACAGAAGGATCTGAACTACACCCGGCAGGAGGCCCGCGAGTTGCTCGAACAGTCAATCGGCACCGGAGCGGATCGCGCCGACCTGCTGGCCGCGCTGATGACCGATGCGGCGATCAAGGACGAGGACAAGCCGGACACGGCTCCCATCGACCCGACGCCGCTGTGCCTGCTGTTCGGCCAGGGGCATCAGCATTTCCTCGAACGGCTGGCCCGCGTCCCGGCGGAAGCGGCACCGCCGCCGCGCGGGCGCGGCAAGAAGGCCGTCACCCTGACGGCGGCAGCCTGCTTGGCCGAGGCGCTGTTCGCGCCCTGGCACCGCGACGATCCCACCTCCTCCTTCCGCTGGGATCCGGAGGAGGATGTGCGCTATGCCCTGATGGCCGGCAACCCGACCGATCCGGCCTACAAGCTCGGCACCCAGCATGGGGCGAACCGGCTGGCGGCGGTCGGTCTGGCGGCGCTGACACTGGCCCCGGAAACGCGCGCCGGACGGGTGCGCCCCACCCTGCCCGGCGGCGCCTGGAAGGACGGCTTCTCCTTCGCATGGCCGGTGTGGCGCGACCCGGCGAGCCTGCCGGCGATCCGCGCCCTGCTCGGCCATCCCGATCTGCGGGAGCCGGACGGCCTGTCCCATCTCGGCGTCGCGCATGTCTTTGCCGCCCGGCGCATCTCGGTCGGCAAATTCATGAACTTCACCCGCGCCCAGTTGATCTGGCCGCCGGACGCCCCATCCTGACGGCCGTTCAGCCCACCTCAAGCAGCCGCCCGACCACCGGCATGTGAATGAAGCACCCCAGCACCGGGCGGCCGCTGGCCTCCGCCACCAGCCGGGCGTAGAGCGCCAGCTGGGGTGCGTGCTCCAGGGCGCGCTCAGCCCAGCGCTCATGCGGGCCTGGAAAAGCCTTGTGGTCGAGGATCACCCAGCCCGTCCCCGCATCGACCAGCAGGTCGATGCGGCCAGACACCCGTTGCAGGCCAAGCCGTCCCTGCACCGGCACCTCGCAGCGCCAGCCCGCCCCCGGCCAGCGGGCTGCCAGCGCGCGCCACAGGCGGTCGCCCGCCTCGACCAGCGCCTCCGCCGCCATCCCCGGCAGCTCCCAGCGAGTCAGCAGCCCGGCGGCCAACGCCAGCCGGCGTGCCGCCGGGGTATCCGGCCGGTCCACCGCCAGAAAGCCATGCATCGCCTCGCCCAGCCGGGTGATGTCGGCACCGCCGGGGGTCGGCAGGCGTTCCCCCAACCGCGTTTCTCCCGCCAGGACCGCGGGCGCCGCATCGGCCGCCGGACGCCAGCGGCTGGGCGCGATCCGCAAGGGCGGATGCTCCACCGGCGCCGCCGCCGGCAGGGTGAAGACGGATGCCTCCGGATCGATGCATGACCCTGGGTCCGTTTCCTCCGGCGGTTCGAACGACGCCAGAGTGAGGGGATGACGGGCGGAGGCGACCCGCAATTCCGGTTCGCCATCGGCCGCCGGCAACTGGACCACCGGCACCCCCTCCGCATCGCGGGGCGCGGTCAGCCATGCCGCACCGTGCCGGCTCTGGGCCAGAACCAGATAATCGCGCGCCCGTGTCAGCCCGACATAGAGCAGGCGCACGGCTTCCGCCTGCTCGCGGGCGCCGGCGGCGGCCATCTCCGGGCTGGCATCGGCGGAACCGTCCAGCCCGGTGCCCTTGCGCTGCTTCTCGTAGGGCCAGGGCCACCAGCGCAGCCAGCGACCGGCCAGCGGGTTCCAGGGATCGACGCCATCCGCCGGCCCCTCCACCGACAGGCCGAAGGGTGACGGGTCCGGCCCGTCCTGAAGATCGATCGCAATCACCAGCGGCCATTCCAGCCCCTTGGCCTGATGGTAGGTCATCACCCGCACCGCCGCGGCGTCGGTGGCGGGCGGCTGGTCGCCTCCCTTGTCCACATCGCTCAGGAAACCGATCAGCCCGCCGGCGGTGGCCGCCCCGCGCCGGGCGCGGCAGTCCTCCTCGTAATCGCGGGCCAGTCCGCGCAGCGCGTCGAGATTCGCCAGCCGCCCGGCGGCGTCCCCCCAGCGCTTGACCCGCTCCACCACCCCGCCGGCCATCATGGCGACCTCCAGCGCCTCCACCGGAGTGAGGTGCAGAAGCCGGCCGCGCGCGGCATCGAGCGCCCGCAGCGGCTCCAACTCCTCCCGCGCCCGCCGGGCGGCGCCCCGGGCGTCGTCGGGGCGCAGCCAGTCCTCCAGCCAGGACGGCTGTCCGTCGCCACCTGTGGCATCGCCGTCCGCATGGGCCAGTTCGACCATCGCCAGCGTGTCGGCCGGATCGACCAGATAGCGCAGGGCGGCGAGCGCCAGTCCGGCTTCCGGGGTCGAGACCAGCCCCTGACGTCCGACCGCCACCTTCAGCCCGGCGGCGGCCAGTGCCCGCGCCGCAACGGCGCAACGCTCGTTCTTGCGGCAGAGGATGGCGATATCCTCCCCTCGGATGGGCCGCGTCCGGCCCTCGCGGTCGCCGCGCATGCCGACCGGCCAAGTCTCCGGCAGCGCCAGCAGGGTCGCCACACCACGGGCGAGCGCCGCCAGCACCAGATCCCAATTCTTGCCGCCCAGCGTCCACAGCGCCAGCGGTGGCCGCTGGTCCGCCCCATCCTTCCGGGCACAGCCGCCGACCGTCGCATCCTCCCGCGCGATCCCCAGCGGCGGGAAGGCGGCGCCGAACAGGTCGTTGTGAAAGGCGACCAGACCGGGACGCGACCGCCAGCTGGTCGGCAGCCGCTCCGTCATGCCGCCGGTGGCGCGCGGCACCGTGGCGGTCACCGCGTCGATCAGCGCCGGATCGGTGCCGCGGAAGCCGTAGATCGCCTGCTTGGCATCGCCGACCCAGACGGAGCGGCGAACCACGCGGGCCAGCCGGAGGAAAAGGGCGAGCTGGATCGGGCTGGTGTCCTGGAACTCGTCGACCAACGCCAGCTCGATCCGCTCGGCCAGCCGGTCGCGAAGCTCGGGCTGCTCCAGCAGGGCCAGCGCCTCGCATTCCTGATCGACGAAATCGACGAGACCACGGTCGCGCTTGAACCGGCCATAGGCCTCCATCGCCTCGGCGGCGCAGCGGAACACCCCTTCGACCAGGGCGCGCAGGTCGGCGCGGAGACGGGGATGGCGCAGATGGGCGCCGGCCGCCTCCCGCACCGGATCGACCACGGCGGTCCAGCGCTTGCCGGCATCGGTTTTGCCGAGCCGCACCCACTCCGCCCAGGGCAGCGGGCGCCCGTCATCCAGCAGGGCGGCGGCATCCTTCAGCACCGCCAGCGCCTCCGCCGTCTTCTTCACCCCGGTGTCGCCCGCCGCCCCGATGGCGGTGACAGCGGCCGACACCGCGTCGGCCAGGGCGCGATCGAGCGTCTCGCCGGAGTCCGCCGCCGCCGGCAGCAAGGTGAACAGCCCGGCGAGCGAGCGCTCGGCCGACAGGACGAGGTCATCCGCCGCAATGCCGTTCAGCCGCGCCTTGGCGCCGACCTCCTGCACCAGACCGCGCCAGTCCGGCAGCCGCAGACGCCAGGCGGCGGCCTCGACACCGTCGCCATGGCGAAGGATGACCGCATCGGCCGCCGCGGCGAACAGGGCGGCGGCACGCTCGTCGGCGATCACCTCGGCGACGGGGGATCGCCCGGCCTCCAGTGCGAAGTCGGCGGCGATGCGGCCGAACAGGGCGTTGACGGTGCCGATCCGCCCAGCCAGCGCATCGCGCGCCGCCTCGTTCCGGCCGGCCTCGAACAGCCCGCCGCGGATGCGCTCCAGCAATTCGGCCGCCGCCTTGCGGGTGAAGGTGGTGGCGAGGATCGCCTCCGGCGCAATGCCCGCCGCCACCGCGTCAAGATAGGCGCGGGTCAGCCGGTGGGTCTTGCCGGTGCCGGCGCTGGCCGTCACCAGATCGACCGGCGACATCTCCGTACGAGACAGGCCGTTCATGCGCCAACGCTCCCGACGCCGCACAGGCGTCCGTATCCGCAGAGTTTGCAGGGTGGTTCCAAGGTCAATTCAGCCGATCCATCCGATCCGGAACCGCTGTCGTCGGGAATCCCGGCCGCCCGGATGTCGCCGTCGACCAGACGCTCCAACGCCGCCGAACGACCGCTCCAGGCCGCGCGCCAGACCGCCGACAGGTCGCTGCCCGGCACATGCAGATGCGGCGGGAAGGGGGCCGGCGCGCAAGCCAGAAGCCGCTGCTGCGCCAGCATCATATAGCCGGCCGGAACCGCAAGCTCCTCTCCTGCGCCCTGCCCTGCCCCATGGCCGACCAGCCGGCCGTAAACGGCAAGCTGGACCGCCCGCCCCTCGGCGATCTCCTGCCGGCGGCGCTTGTCGCTGCCACTCCATTTCAGGTCGAGAACCACCGGCGCGCCCGCCGCCGTTTCCAGCAGCAGGTCGACCCGCCCTTCCAACGTCACACCGTCCAGGTCGGCCTCCACCGGAACCTCGCAGCCACGCACCCGCAGCCCGGCCTCGGCGATCAGCCCCACCAGCCGGCGGGCCGCCTCCACTACCCCGGCACGGGCACGCTCCATCTCCAGCCCCAGGCCGGGACGCAGCAGCGGCGCCGCCAGAGCCGGCAGCAAACGGTCGAACAGAGCGGCGGCACGGGCGGCGGCGGCCTCCGGCGTCCAGTCGGGCCGCTCGGTCAGAAGCTCTGCAAGGACCGCATGGGCGAGCGAGCCGAGCAGACGCGCCCCGTCCGGGATGGCCCGCAGCACGCCGGGCCGGATGCCGGCGACATGGTGCAACACCCAGGCGAAAGGGCAGCCGAGCAGACGTTCCAGGCCGGTGGCCGACAGCCGGTCCGGCACGGCGACCGCACCGGCGGGAACCCGCCAGCGCGCCCGCGGCAGCGGTGGCACTCCCGGCTCCAATTCTTCGCGGAAAAGCGTACGACCGGCGAAGGTCAGGCGATCCACCGTCAGGGCGGCGCTCGCGGACAGCCGCGGGCAACGGGCCAGCGCGGGTTCGATCTCGTGCCACAGCGGATGGGCAGCGGCCGCCTCCCCGGCGATCCGGCGCGGCCTGACCAGGATCAGCCGGTCGACCGCATTCAGCAGCGGCAGCCGCCATGCCCAGGCTTCGCGGGCCAGACGCGCGCCCGCCGGTTCCGGCAGGCAGCCGGCGCCGGCCAGCGCCAGACGTTCCGCATTGCTCCAGGGGATGGCGGGATGGGCCGCAGCCGGATCGACGAAACCCCACCACAGCACGGTGCCGCCCGGCCCCCAAAGCTGTCCGGGATCGTCGACCGTCGCCCAAGCCGCCGCCTCGGCCCCGCCGGCCGGCATGGCGACGCCGTCGGCGACAACCATGTCGAGCATGCGGTCCAACTGGGGCCGGGACAGCCGCGACACCCCGCAGGCGGCGACCACGCCCGCCATCGCTTCCGCCTGATCGGCGACGGTGTCCAGCATCTCGTCGCGGCCGCCGCCCTGGCTGCCGTCCCGGGTTCCCGGCCGGGGTGCGGCACGCCCGCGCGCCCAGGCCGCCACCCGCCCGCACAGCGCCACCGCGGTCGGAACCGGCACCCCTTCCGTTTCCGGAAAGCGGGCGCTTTCCAGCCAGCCGCGCCACTCCCGCTCCTCCGCAGCCAGCCGGCGCTCCAACTCCTTGCCCGACAGGCCGCGCGCCTCCAGCCTGGCGCGACGGCGATCGCACGCGGTCCGCCACGCCTCCTGCCAGACCGGACCGCCGATGCCCGGCGCCTCGACCAGCGCATCGGCGAAGGCCTCGGCCACACCGGACGGGATCGGCGATTGCGGCAGGGTCAGCAACTCCATCAGGCGATGGGCGTCCAACGGTTCCCACAGAGCGGCAAAAGCCAAAGGCAGCACCTGCGCCGCTCCTCTCCAGGCCGAGCGCCCCGCCCCGCCGACACGCGGCAGGCCGAGCCGGCGGCAGGCCTCGTCCAGCAAGGTGGTGCGCTGGCCCTTGATGATCACCACTTGGTGATCGAGGTCCGGCCGGGCAGCGAGCCAGCCGGCAACCACCTCCGCCGCCATCCATTCATCGTCGGCCTCCAGCACCGTCACGCCGCCGTCGCCGACAGCCTCGGCGGTGCGGTCGCCGGCAAGACGGCGCCCGAGAGCGGCCAGATCGCCGCCGCCCAGCGCTTCGCCGTCCTTGCATGGCAGGATGCGGACCCCCGCCGCAGCCAGCCGGTCGAGCATCAGCCGCCAGCCCGGCGGCAGCAGTCCCGCCGGCGTGGCCAGGCGCAGTTCGGCGATCGGCAGGGTCGGCAAGGCGGCCAGTTCGTCGAGCAGAGCGCGCAGACGGTCGGCACGGCCGGGGATCAGCGGTCCGGCGGCCCTTTCCACCGCTGCAAGCGTCGACAGCCGTTCGCCACCACCGGGATTCTCACCGGTCCAGCCGGCCTCGACCAGCGCGTCGCGCCAGCCGAGGATCAGGGCGGCGACCGCCCAGCCATCGGCGGCCAGCGATGCGCTGAAGAAGCGCGCGCCATCATCCACAGCCCGCAACCGAGCCAGGAACTGGGCGACGCGCAGCACATGCGGCGCATCCGGTCTGCCGAGGCCAAGACAGCTTTCGAGCAGCCCGACAAGCCCCTCCGGTCCGACCACCGCATCGTCCAGACCACAGGACCCGCCATCGAGCGTTTCCGGCCAACGGGCGCCGTCCAGATGCCAGCCGAACTGAATGCGCATGGCACCCTCCCTTCGCAACTCCACACACAACTATCGTACCGGCAATATAAACAAAAGGTTGACACATATCCGAATTATATTCTTCTAATTGTATTCTATTCGCAAATCGTTCCTTTTCAGGTTTCAATCAGGGAATTTTCCCCCGCTGATACGAGAATCGCTGACAAACCATCCTTCAGGGAGTGGTGCCGATGACCGAACAGCTAAGCCTCGCCCTTCCCGCGCCGCCGGAAAGCGATCCAGATCTGCTGGTACCGGCGCGCATGGTCAACGAATGGGTCTATTGCCCGCGCCTGGCCTATCTGGAGTGGGTCGAGGGCAGTTGGGCGGCCAGCGCCGACACGGAGGAGGGCAAGCGGGTTCATGCCCGCGTCGATGCCGGGCGCGGCACCCTGCCCCCGCCGGAGGAAGCCGACGAGGCCCCGCCCTTCGAGGTCCGCTCCATCGAGCTGTCGTCCGAACGGCTGGGGCTGGTCGCCAAGATGGACGTGATCGAAGGAGATGACGGCATCCTCGCCCCCATCGACTTCAAGAAGGGCAAGCGGCCCCATGTGGAGGGCGGCGCCTATGAGCCGGAAAAGGTCCAGCTTTGCGCCCAGGCGCTGGTTCTGGAGGACAACGGCTACCGGGTGGGCGGCGGCTTCCTGTGGTTTTCCGGCAGCCGGGAACGGGTGCCGGTGGCCTTCGGCGAGGATCTGCGTGCCCGCACCCTCGAAGCGGCGTCGGGATTGCGGCTGGCCGCCGCCGCCCGCCGCATCCCGCCGCCGCTCGACAACAGCCGCAAATGCGCGAAATGCTCGCTGCTGCCGATCTGCCTGCCGGACGAGGTCAACCTGTTTCGCAGCGGCGGCCCGCCGCGCACACCGCCGCCTGCCGCCGATTCGGCCATGCCGCTCTATGTCCAGCAACCGGGGGCGCGGGTCGGCAAGAAGGGCGACCTGCTGGTCATCACGGCGGAGAACGAGCCGGACCGCGAGCTGCCGATCGGCGAGGTCTCCGAACTGGTGCTCGCCGGTCCGGTATCGCTGTCCACGCCGGCCCTGCACGCGCTGGTGCGCGAGGAAATCCCCGTCGCCTGGATGTCCAGCGGCTTCTGGTTCATGGCCACCACCGGCGGCCGCGGGCCGCGCAGCGCGCATGCGCGCGAGGCGCAATATGCGGTGCGCGGCGACGCCTTCCGCCGGCTGCTGTTCGCCCGCGACCTCGTCCGGGCGAAGCTGCGCAACCAGCGTACCATCTTGCGCCGCAACTGGCGGGCGACCGAGGCCGAGCGCGACCATGCCGCCGATACGCTGAAACGGCTGGCCGAGCGCACCGCGAAGGTCGCCTCGCTGCCGGAACTTCTGGGGGTCGAGGGCGAAGGGGCGGCGGTCTATTTCCGTGCCTTTCCCTCTCTGTTCACCGACAAGGTGGCGGGGTTGCCGGAGTTCGGCTTCGACCGTCGATCGCGACGCCCGCCGGCCGACCCGGTCAATGCCTGCCTGTCGCTGTGCTATTCGCTGCTGGCGCGCACTTGCGCCACGGCGCTGGAGATCGCCGGGCTGGATCCCTGGGCCGGCCTTTACCATGCCGACCGGCCGGGCCGCCCCGCCCTGGCGCTGGACCTGATGGAGCCGCTGCGGCCGATCCTGGCCGATTCCACGGTGCTGATGGCGCTGAACAATGGGGAACTCTCGCCCAGTGATTTCGTCACCGTGGGGCCGGGCTGCAACCTGACGGTCGCGGGTCGGCGCTCCCTGATCCGCGCCTTCGAGCGGCGCCTGGATCAGGAAGCTTCCCATCCGGACTTCGGCTATCAGATCTCGATGCGGCGGATGCTGCATGTGCAGGCGCGACTGCTGGCCCGCCATCTGCTGGGCGAATTCGACCGCTACACGCATTACTGCCCACGATAAGCGAGAGGAGCCGCCGATGGCCGGCAACGAGCGCCTTTACATCGTGACTTACGACATCGGCGACCCGAAACGGGGGCGGCGGGTATTCAAGGCGATGGAGGGGTATGGCCGCTGGCTTCAGCTTTCGGTTTTCCAATGCCGCCTGACCCCGCGCCGCCGGGCGGCCTTGGGCGCCCGGCTGGACGGTCTGATCAAGCCGTCGGAGGATCATGTCCTGATCATGGACATCGGTCCGGCCGAAACAGTGGATTTGCGAATAGAGAGCCTTGGCCGTCCATTCGACACGATCCGGCGCGAGGCGATCGTGGTGTGAGCGTGGCGTGTGATGCTATCGTGGAAGCCTGCCGGCCCTTTTGCGAGGGGTTCGGCGCACATGAAAATGCTGGCACCGCTCGAATTTGCCAAGTGGTTGTCGGCGCTCGGTTCTTTGACATCGTGAAGAACGAATGCGGATCGAAAACCGCCCTGCCCATCCTCGAAGTGAGAAACCCTTCGAAATCGGCGCCATTTCTGGCTATTAAACTAGCGGCTAGAGTGGTGGCGGTCTTCCTGGGTGGAAACGCCCAGGCCTCATTGAAGCGTCAAGCCGCTGGGCGGTACCGTGACGATCGCACGCGCGTCTTCCTGGGTGGAAACGCCCAGGCCTCATTGAAGCTCGGTCCCCGCTTCGGCGTCGGCAGGTCCGTGACCAGTCTTCCTGGGTGGAAACGCCCAGGCCTCATTGAAGCAATTCCAAACGCTACCTGGACGAAAACCCCGACGTCGGTCTTCCTGGGTGGAAACGCCCAGGCCTCATTGAAGCGCCAACAGCGCGCAGGCGCAGGAATATGCCCAGAACCGTCTTCCTGGGTGGAAACGCCCAGGCCTCATTGAAGCATCAATTTGCAATGAGGCATATACGATGACCCCTCCGTCTTCCTGGGTGGAAACGCCCAGGCCTCATTGAAGCTGCAGCCGTTGCGGTGATCTACTTCATGTGTAGGAGTGTCTTCCTGGGTGGAAACGCCCAGGCCTCATTGAAGCAAGATCCAGAACGTGATGGGCTTCGCCATGACCGACCTGGTCTTCCTGGGTGGAAACGCCCAGGCCTCATTGAAGCCACAAAGCCGTCGCCCTGCAGTGCGAGTCCATGAACGTCTTCCTGGGTGGAAACGCCCAGGCCTCATTGAAGCAATTGGGCCGCCGAGCGAGATGTCGTTGCGGTGTCGGTCTTCCTGGGTGGAAACGCCCAGGCCTCATTGAAGCAACGGCTTGAAGGTGGTGGACGCTCCCGGCAGCCCGTCTTCCTGGGTGGAAACGCCCAGGCCTCATTGAAGCGGCGCGGACACGCTCGTGCCGGTGGCCCGGGTGCAGGTCTTCCTGGGTGGAAACGCCCAGGCCTCATTGAAGCAACGTGCCCGCCGGGGCTTCCAGCACGCCGCCGGATTCGCGTCTTCCTGGGTGGAAACGCCCAGGCCTCATTGAAGCAAGAGGTCGCCGTGCGGGCCGACGCCATACGGACGGACGTCTTCCTGGGTGGAAACGCCCAGGCCTCATTGAAGCACCTTCACGTCGTCGTCGTCCGCCGGCCCGATCCAGTCTTCCTGGGTGGAAACGCCCAGGCCTCATTGAAGCCGTTGAGCGCTCCGGTCAGGTCGCCGCCGGATAGGGGTCTTCCTGGGTGGAAACGCCCAGGCCTCATTGAAGCGCGAAGGACTTTATCTCAGCCTGCTTGACGTCCGGTCGTCTTCCTGGGTGGAAACGCCCAGGCCTCATTGAAGCGTTCTACTGATGTCGCCGAATGGCGATGGAGCGAGCGGTCTTCCTGGGTGGAAACGCCCAGGCCTCATTGAAGCCATCGGTGCAAGTCCCACTGTCTGACCTGCAAACTCAGTCTTCCTGGGTGGAAACGCCCAGGCCTCATTGAAGCCCATAGACTGTATCGGCCGGAGGCGTGGGAGTGCAGGCAGTCTTCCTGGGTGGAAACGCCCAGGCCTCATTGAAGCTCGCCAGAATTGACCATCACCCTATCGCCTATGGGTCTTCCTGGGTGGAAACGCCCAGGCCTCATTGAAGCGGTGTTCCCCCAGGTCCAGGCGGCACGCCTGGAGCCGTCTTCCTGGGTGGAAACGCCCAGGCCTCATTGAAGCTTCTACGGCATTCGCTGCGGTTTCGGCATCGGTAAGCCGTCTTCCTGGGTGGAAACGCCCAGGCCTCATTGAAGCCCGACCACCCGTGTCGGCCGCCGGCTGGTGATTTCCCGTCTTCCTGGGTGGAAACGCCCAGGCCTCATTGAAGCCAGTACTCTGCGGCTTTTCGCAGATCGCTGTTGGCCGTCTTCCTGGGTGGAAACGCCCAGGCCTCATTGAAGCAAGACGCCAGATGTCGGAGAAGTCTTTCAAGGTTCGTCTTCCTGGGTGGAAACGCCCAGGCCTCATTGAAGCGGGAAGGACTACGGCGCCACCGCGACGATCAAGGACGGCCGGTCTTCCTGGGTGGAAACGCCCAGGCCTCATTGAAGCACTTGGACCGACATGCAGCTCGGTCCCAGTGGCAGCCCGCGTCTTCCTGGGTGGAAACGCCCAGGCCTCATTGAAGCGGAAGCCACAGCAACCCAAGCAGACCGAGGCGCCAGACGTCTTCCTGGGTGGAAACGCCCAGGCCTCATTGAAGCCTTCCGAAAGCCCCGCGACAGTCCACCGTGATTTGGTCTTCCTGGGTGGAAACGCCCAGGCCTCATTGAAGCTCCAAAAAGAAAGGCGCCCCACGGTGGAGCGCCTGTGTCTTCCTGGGTGGAAACGCCCAGGCCTCATTGAAGCCATGGCGGCGCGCACGCCATCGTCCACCACCTTCGCGTCTTCCTGGGTGGAAACGCCCAGGCCTCATTGAAGCAACGCCGCTTTCGGTCGAGACGTGGCCGCCGCCAACGTCTTCCTGGGTGGAAACGCCCAGGCCTCATTGAAGCCGGGGATCAGTTCCTCAATGTCGGACTTCAAACGGCGTCTTCCTGGGTGGAAACGCCCAGGCCTCATTGAAGCAACTCGTCAACCGGGCTCACCCTGCGCGGTCAATGGGTCTTCCTGGGTGGAAACGCCCAGGCCTGGTCGTGTCCCGAGGCGTGGTGTAGGAGCCGGGGGGCTCATCTGGTCTCCGGCAGGCCTAGCCGGGGCAGTCACGCAGCCGTAGCGGGCAACGTG
>NZ_JAGINM010000011.1 GCF_017876095.1 Azospirillum agricola | reverse complement strand
ACCGCCTTGTAGCCGGCGAGGTTCGCCTGGCTCGACAGCACGTCCATGACCTGGGCGCGGGTGATGCGCGGCATGAACTCCATGGCGAAGGCGTTGACGCCGGCTTCGGCGTAGGCCTTCACATGCTCGCGGCTGTTGTGCGGGTTCAGGATCGCGAACAGCAAGGCGCCCTTCTTCAGCAGCGCCAACTCGTTCGTGTCACCGGCCGCCCCCGCCTGCCCTTCCCCCGAAAGGAGCGGACGCTGGACCTTCAGCACGATGTCGGCATCGCCGAGCGCCGAGGCGGCGTCGGCCGCGATGGTCGCACCGGCGGCCGCGAACGCGGCGTCGGGAATGCTCGAACCGAGACCGGCCCCGCTTTCCACCACCACGTCGAGGCCAAGCCCCTTCAGCTTCTTCACCGTCTCCGGTGACGCCGCAACGCGAAGTTCGCCCGCACGTCGCTCCTTGGGTATGGCGACTTTCATTGTTCCAACTCCCCTGCCTCAAAACACGCCGATCCCGCGAAATCGGCCTAGACGACACGGCATACATGCCGGATTCGTGTGACTTTGTGAAGCCAAACACACCGATGGTAATACCAGCCTGATCGCGGCGCCGCAACAAAGGGTATAGCGGCACTGTTCGTTCGTATCATTGTTTCGGCGGAAACGAGAAAACGCGAAACACATGAACCGGCGCCCGTTTCACGCGCCAGGACATGGGGCCCCGCCCGCGACGCTGCGCCGCAGGGGAGAGGCCGGCGGGGGCGCCGCCGCGCAACGGCCGCTTGCCATTCCCCCCGCCCGCCGATATCGTCCGGCCCCGTTTCCGGTAGTCTGAAAGTTGCGAGGTTTCTTCATGTCCGATGTCGGCGGCATTGCGGCGGATCGCCTGAAATCCTTCGTCGAGCGCATCGAGCGCCTGGAGGAGGAGAAGAAGGGGCTTCAGGAGGACGTCAAGGAAGTCTACGCCGAGGCCAAGGGCACCGGTTTCGACACCAAGATCATCCGCCAGATCATCCGCCTGCGGAAGATGGACAAGGCCGACCGCCAGGAGCAGGAGGCCATCCTCGAGCTGTACAAGGAAGCCCTGGGGATGGTGGAGTAACGGCGCCCTCCCCTTCGAGGAAAGCGCCTTCTTTGTTTTTTGAACGTGTCTGGCCGGGGCTCACGCCGCCTCGGCCAGGGCCCGCCCGGCCAGACGGGCCATGACGGTGCCGATCAGCGTCAGCCCGTGACCGCCGTCGAGCGTCAGGATCGATTCGGGGTGGAACTGCACCGCCGCCAGCGGCAGGGTCCGGTGCTCCAGCGCCATCACCTGGCCGTCGTCGGTCTCCGCCGTCACCAGCAGGTCCGGCGGCAGGCTTTCCCGGCGGGCCACCAGCGAATGGTAGCGGCCGACGCGCAGGCGCTCGGGCAACCCGTCGAACAGCTCACCTCCCAGCACGCGGATCTCCGAACCCTTGCCGTGCATCGGCTCCGGCAGCAGCCCGAGGCTGCCGCCGAAGCGTTCCGCCATGCCCTGCAAGCCCAGGCACACGCCGAACACCGGCACCCCCAGGGCCAGCGCCGCGTCGATGGTGCCGGCGACATCGAAGTCGGCCGGCCTTCCCGGTCCCGGCGACAGCACCAGCAGGTCGGGCGGATCGGCCTGGAGGGCGGCGCGCGCGTGGACATGGCGCAGGGTCGTCACCACCGCCCCGGTCTGCCGGAAATAATCCCCCAGCGTGTGGACGAAGCTGTCGTCGTGATCGACCAGCAGCACCCGCTTGCCGCGTCCCGGCCGCGCCGCCGACGCCACCCGCGCCGGATTCGACGGCCCGACGCCCCGGATGGCGTCGCGGAAGGCGGCGGCCTTCAGCCGGCATTCGGCGTCCTCGGCGTCCGGGTCGCTGTCGGACAGCAGGGTCGCCCCGGCGCGGACGGTGGCGACGCCGTCCTTCAGGCGGATGGTGCGCAGAGTCAGCCCGGTGTCCATGCCGCCGTCGAAGCCGATGCGCCCGAAGGCGCCGCCGTACCAGCGGCGCGGCGACTTCTCGGTGTCCTCCAGGAACTGCATGGCCCGGTGTTTCGGCGCGCCGGTGACGGTGACCGCCCAGCTGTGGGTGAGGAAGGCGTCGAGCGCGTCGAAGCCGTCGCGCAGCCGGCCCTCGACATGATCCACCGTGTGGATGAGGCGGGAATACAGCTCGATCATCCGGCGGCCGGCGACGCGCACCGAGCCGGGTTCGCAGATCCGCGCCTTGTCGTTGCGGTCGACGTCGGTGCACATGGTCAGCTCCGCCGCGTCCTTGGCCGAGTTCAGCAGCGTCAGGATCTGCGCGGCGTCGCCCAGCGGGTCGGCCCCGCGCGCCACGGTGCCGGAGATCGGGCAGGTCTCGACCCGGCGCCCGCCCGCCGGATGACCAACGCCCGGATGGCCAGTGCCCGGATGCCCCGTGCCCGGATGATTGCCGACGCGCACGTACATCTCCGGGCTGGCGGCGACCAGGAACTCCCCGTCGCCCAGGTTGATCAGCGCCTCGTAGGGCGCCGGGTTGGCGGCACGCAGCCGACGGAACACGGCCGACGGGCGGTCGGCGCAAGGCTCGGCGAAGGTCTGGCCGGGCACCACCTCGAACAGGTCGCCACGGCGGAAAGCGGCCTTGGCGGCCTCGACCACCCGCTGGTACTCGCCGGGAGCGTGGTCGCCCTCGGCCGCCGCGTTGGTGTCGGGGCGGTAGGGATGGGCGCGGCCGGTGCGGGGCACGCCGTCGGTGGTCCGTTCGCCGACCGTGAATTCATAGGTGAAGCGGCGCGCCACGCCGGCCGCCGGATCGACCGCGACGATCGCGTCCGGCACATAGAGAACGAGGTCGCGCTGGTCGTCCGGCCGCTCCAGCCGCCGCCGGACCGGCTCGAACTGGAAGGCGAGGTCGTAGGCGAAGGCGCCGTAGAGGCCGAGGAACGGGTCGCCGTCGGCCGCGAACAGGCCCATCAGCGCCCGCAGCACCGAGAAGACCGAGGGCTGACGGCTGCGCTCCTCCTCGGCGAAGGCCCGCGTGGCCCGGCACACCAGGGCGGTGACGCGGGACGGCGCGACCTCCAGCCCGGCCAGCGTGTCGAGGCCACGCAGGGCCCCGGCCACCGCCGGCAGCAGCAGCCGGCCCCGCCGGTTCAGCGCGTCGATGCGCACCGTGCGCCCGCGCGCCGTCACCGCGAGCGGCGGATCGACGAAGCCGAGCGCGTAGCGGCGGTAACGGCCCGGCGCCTCGACTCCGCCGGCCAGCAGCAGCCCGCGCCGCTCGTCGAGGGCCGCGATCAGCGGGTCGAGCGCCGTGTCCGGCGCCAGCGGCTCGGCGCTGCGGTGGATGGTCAGGCCGCCGCCGGTCCGCTGCTCCAGCGGATCGAGATGGCGGGGATCGGCGAGGAAGAGATCGGGGGGAAGCATCGGGGCGGTCTCCGGTCGGTCGGTTGTCGCCGTCCGGATGGTCCGCTCGCACCTTCGGTTTCCGCATGTCACGAAAAAGGCCGCTCCGGACGATCCGGGCGGCCTTCGATTCCTGGTGCGCTCAACGCGCGTCGCTTGGGCCAGCCCGATTTAAGCGGGCCACCACCAACGACGCGACAGGGGGAGCGACTGAGTGTTCATGGGGGCCAGTCCGCCACAGGGAGGGCTGTCCTGTCAAGGCCCTCCTTCCACACCCCGCGGCATGGTCGCGCGGCATGCTTCAACGCGGCCGCGCCGCTCCCGGTCCGGCCGCCAGGGATGCCGCCCCCGTCCGCGCCGCCGCCCACGCATCGGGCAGCAGCGTCGCCGCCACCAGGGCCGCCACCGCCGCGTCGGGCCAACCCTGCCCCAGCACCGCGACGCCGGCCATGCCCAACAGGGCGGCGCCCAGCGGCAGCAGGTCGGCGCGGGAGCACAGCCAGACGCTGCGCGGGGTCGGCCGGCCACGCCGCCCGGCGAACAGAAGGGTCGCCATCGCCAGGGTGACACCACCCGCCAGCAGCAGGGCGAGCCCGGCCAGCGGCGCCTCGGGCACCCCACCCACCACCAGCACGCCATCCCCGAGCAGACCGCCGTCGATCAACCGGCGCCCGGCGGCAACGATCACCCACGCCACCCCGGCACCGAGCAGCAGGCCCCGGAGCAGCGACAGCCCGGCGCGGGCCTCCAGGGAGCGCCCCGGCGCCGGCGCCATCGGCCGCCGAGCCATCGGCTCTCCGGCCGTCCACAGCCCGACGCCGTGGGTTGCCGCGCGGTTCAGGAAGAGAAGCGCGACGGCCCACAGCGCCACCGCCCGCGTCTCCGTTCCGGCGGACAGCAGCACAACCCCCAGCAGGGCGTTGACCATCAGGCCGGTGCGCAAAATCCTCCGGTAATCCGACGGGCCGGAACCACCGCCGGAGCGCCCGCCACCGCCGCCACAGGATCCCCCACCGCAACCGCTCATATCCCTCGCCCCCTGTCCCTCGCCCTCTGCCCGGCCGCCCTTCGCGGCGGATCGCCATCGGTCCGATGGAGCGGGATATAGGCCCCATCCTGTCCGGCGTCCATATGCATCAGGATTTTCTGATGGAAAACCCCGCCGGTCGATCGCGCAAACCGGGTGGATGCCTGCCTCGAACGGGGAAGCCAACCCCGGAACCACCCCTTTCGATCGGAAGGTCGGATGGGTCCCGCCACCCCGGCCGGGGCAGCGGACCGGCCCATCGGGCGTTCCCCCTTCCCCGCGCCGTGAAAAGGCCGTGGGCGGTGCGGATATCGGTAAGGCAGCCCACGAACCGGAAGCGGTCCATGACGAAGCGCCCCTCCTCCCAGATCAAGATCCTCATCGTCGACGACAACCCGCTGCTCCAGCGGGCGCTGAAGGACATGCTGGGCCTGTGGGGCGTCGGCCAGATCACCACCGTCGCCAACGGCCAGGACGCCAAGGAGGCGCTGCGCCGGGAGGTCTTCGACCTGATGGTCACCGACTGGGTGATGGAGCCGGTGGGCGGAGCGCAATTGATCCAGTGGATCCGCCAGTCGCCGGGCTGCCTGCGCCCCGATCTGCCGATCATCGTGCTGACCGCCAACGCCGACCTGTCCACCGTGCGCTGCGCTTGGGATTCGGGAGCCGACTCCGTGCTCGCCAAGCCGGTGCCGGCGGCGACGCTCGCCCGCCGCATCGACGCGGTGCTGAACCGGCGCGACAGCGGCGTGAAGGCCGGCGGCCAGCAGCAGCGCCCCTCCGCCACCGAAACGCCCGCCACTCCGCCGCAACCCCGGCCGCAGCCCACCCTGGCGCCGCAACTGCCGCCCCCGGACACCCCCGCCTTCCCGCCGGCCTCCGCCCCGTCGGCGGCCCAGCGCGGCGGCGATCCGAAGCGGGTGCGGCTGATGCTGGCGCTCGACCGGCTGGAGGCGGCAATCGACCGCCCCGACGCCATCGGCAGCCGCCTGCGCCACGCCGTGTCCGACCTTCAGATCGTCACCAACGGCGAGCACGCCCTGTCCTCGATGGTCGCCTCGCTGTCGACCTGCGTCACCTGGGTCGAACCCGACACCGAGGGCTTCGTCGACGCGCTCCAGGCCCACGCCGCCGCCCTGCGCTGGGCGGCGGGCAGCGACGGCAGCGCCCAATCCATGGCGGTGGCGCTCTGCCTGATCCGCACGCTGCGGGCCACCGTCCGTTCGCTGGCGGCGCGCGGCCAGACCGATTTCGGCGGCTGGCCCGACAACGGGACCGGAACCGCCCCGCCCCCGAAATCCCCCCTGCCGCCCCGCTGAGTCCCACCCCATATTCCTTCAAGAGCGGTGGGCGACGGGACAGGTCGGAGCGGGAATTTCCGCAAGGCGGACGATTCCATACGCTCCGTTACGGATCACCGCCGGTTGCCGGCCGTTCCTTGCTTTTTGCGGAACGGGCGGCGACCGGCGTTGCCATATAAGACAGCCATCATTACCTTTTCGTCCATCGAACAAAACGGCGATCCAGCAATAAAGCCCGACCGCCGGCGCTTGGGGAGGATGGGACCGATGGCTCTCGCGACCGTTTCACTGGACGACAAATACGCGCTCGAGCAAGGCCGCGTGTACCTCACCGGGACCCAGGCGCTGGTGCGCCTGCCGATGATGCAGCGCCAGCGCGACCTCGCGGCGGGCCTGAACACCGGCTGTTTCATCTCCGGCTACCGCGGTTCGCCGCTCGGCGGCTTCGACCAGAATCTGTGGAACGCCCGCAAGTTCCTGGAGAAGAACCACATCCAGTTCCAGCCCGGCGTCAACGAGGAGCTGGGCGCCACCGCCGTCTGGGGCAGCCAGCAGGTCGGCATGTTCAAGGGCGCCAAGTATGACGGCGTCTTCGCCATGTGGTACGGCAAGGGGCCGGGCGTCGACCGCTCCGGCGACGTCTTCAAGCACGCCAACGGCGCCGGCACCTCCAAGCACGGCGGCGTGCTGGTGCTGACCGGCGACGACCACAACTCCAAGTCCTCGACCTTCCCGCACCAGTCCGAACACGCCTACATGCACGCGATGATCCCGGTGCTGAATCCGTCGGGCGTGCAGGAGATCCTGGATTACGGCCTGATCGGCTGGGCGATGAGCCGCTATTCGGGCTGCTGGATCGCCATGAAGACGATCGCCGAGACGGTGGACACCTCGGCCTCGGTGTACATCGACCCGCACCGCGTCAGCCCGGTGATCCCGACCGACTTCCCGATGCCGCCCGGCGGCCTGAACATCCGCTGGCCCGACCCGCCGCTGGAGCAGGAACACCGGCTGATGAAGCACAAGCTCTACGCCGCCCTGGCGTTCGCGCGTGCCAACAAGCTGGACCAGGTGGTTATGTCCAGCCCCCGCCCGCGCTTCGGCATCGTCACCACCGGCAAGAGCTACCTCGACGTCCGCCAGGCCTTCGACGAGCTGGGCATCACGGAAGAGATGGCGGCCGACTGGGGCATCACCGTCTACAAGGTCGGCATGCCCTGGCCGCTGGAGCGCGACGGCGTCCGCCACTTCGCCGAGGGTCTGGAGGAGATCGTCGTCGTCGAGGAGAAGCGCGCGGTCATCGAGAACCAGCTCAAGGAGCAGCTCTACAACTGGAACCCCGACGTCCGCCCCAAGGTCGTCGGCAAGTTCGACGAGCAGGGCGAGTGGATCCTCCCCTCGGCCGGCGAGCTGTCCCCCGCCCAGATCGCCGTCGTCATCGGCCGCCGGTTGGAACGCTTCGTCGACAACGAGAACCTCAAGCGCCGCATCGCCTTCCTCGACGCGCAGGAGAAGCAGAAGGCCCACGTCGCCCGCGTCGTCCGCAAGCCGACCTTCTGCTCCGGCTGCCCGCACAACACCTCCACCGTGGTGCCGGAAGGCAGCCGCGCGCTGGGCGGCATCGGCTGCCACTACATGGCGACCTGGCTCGACCGCAGCACCGACACCTTCACCCAGATGGGCGGCGAGGGCGTGCCCTGGGTCGGCCAGGCCCCCTTCACCGACGAGCAGCACATCTTCGCCAACCTCGGCGACGGCACCTACTTCCACTCCGGCATCCTGGCGATCCGGCAGGCCATCGCCGCCAAGGTGAACATCACCTACAAGATCCTGTTCAACGACGCCGTCGCCATGACCGGCGGCCAGCCCTTCGACGGCACCCAGACCGTGCAGTCGATCGCCCAGACCCTGCGCGCCGAGGGCGTCACCCGCATCACCGTCGTCACCGACGAGCCCGAGAAGTACGGCATCAACAACGGCCTGCCGCAATTCACCACGGTGGAGCACCGCGACGACCTCGACCGCGTGCAGAAGGAGATGCGCGAGGTCGCCGGCACCAGCGTCCTGATCTACGACCAGACCTGCGCCACCGAGAAGCGCCGCCGCCGCAAGCGCGGCAAGATGGTCGACCCGGCCAAGCGCGTTGTCATCAACGAGCTGGTCTGCGAGGGCTGCGGCGACTGCTCGGCCAAATCCTCCTGCGTCTCCGTCGTCCCGCTGGAGACCGAGTTCGGCCGCAAGCGCCAGATCGACCAGTCCTCCTGCAACAAGGACTATTCCTGCACCAAGGGCTTCTGCCCCAGCTTCGTGACCGTCGAGGGCGGCCAGCTCCGCAAGCCCAAGCCCGCCGCCGCCAAAGCGGCCGACGCCGCCCCGCTGCCCGCCCCCATCCTGCCAAGCTTCGACAAGACCTGGGGCCTTTACGTCACCGGCGTCGGCGGCACCGGCGTGGTGACCATCGGCGCCCTGCTCGGCATGGCCGCGCACATCGAGGGCAAGGGCGTCGGCGTGCTCGACATGACCGGCCTCGCCCAGAAGGGCGGCGCCGTCACCAGCCACATCCGCATCGGCCACAGCCCGGAGGACATCCACTCCGTCCGCATCGCGGCGGGCGGCGCCGACGCGGTGCTCGGCTGCGACATCGTCGTCGCGGCGGCCGGCGACGGCCTGTCCAAGATGCGCGCCGGCCACACCCGCGCCGTCATCAACACCCACGACGCCATCACCGCCGACTTCATCAAGAAGCCGGACATGGTGATCCCGGTCCGCGACCTCGTCGGCGACATCCGCAAGGCGTGCGGCGGCGAGGCGATGGTCGACGCGCTCGACGCCCACCGTCTGGCCACCGGGCTGCTCGGCGACAGCATCTACGCCAACCCCTTCCTGATGGGCTACGCATGGCAGAAGGGCCTGATCCCGCTGTCCGAGGAATCGATCCTCAAGGCCATCGAGCTGAACGGCGTCGCCGTCAAGCTGAACGCCGACGCCTTCCAGTGGGGCCGCCGCGCCGCCGTGGACCTCAAGGCCGTCGAGGCCGCCGCCACGCCCGCCGCCCCGGTGGAGGCCGCCGGCACCAGCCTGCTGATCGACCAGCGCCGCCCGTCCGCCAGCCTCGACGAGGTGATCGAGCGCCGCACCCGCTTCCTGACCGACTACCAGGACAGCGCCTACGCCGCCCGCTTCCACGCGCTGGTCGACTGGAGCCGCCGGGTCGAGGGGCAGAAGATCCCCGGCTCCACCGCCCTGACCGAGGCCGTCGCCCGCGCCCTCTTCAAGCTGATGGCCTACAAGGACGAGTACGAGGTCGCCCGCCTCTACACCGACAGCGGCTTCGTCGAGAGCGTGGCGCGCCAGTTCGAGGGCGACTGGAAGCTGACCTTCCACATGGCCCCGCCGACGCTGGGCGAGACCGGCGAGGACGGCGGCGAGCCGAAGAAGAAGAGCTTCGGCCCCTGGATGCTGCCGGTCCTGCGCCTGCTGGCCAGGGGCAAGCGCCTGCGCGGCACCCGCCTCGACCCGTTTGGCCGCACCGCCGAGCGCCGCCAGGAGCGCGCCCTGATCGCCGAGTACGAATCGGTGATGGGCGAGGTCCTGCACGGCCTGACCCGCGACAACCTCGCGACCGCGCTGGAGATCGCCGCCTTGCCGATGGAGATGCGCGGCTACGGCCCGGTCAAGGCCCGCAACGTCGCCGCCGCCAAGGCCAGGGAGGCCACCCTGCTGGCCGCCTTCCGCGCCCCGGCCCAGCCGCAGCCGATGGCGGCGGAGTGAGGGTTCCGTGACGGAGGGGTGCGAGAGGCGTCGCCTCTCGCGCTCTCCACCAAGGGCCGGTCGGCCCTTGGAACCCGGTTGTTGGAGCCCGGTCGGGGGCGACCTGTTGCGGGAGGGGGCGCCGGGCCTTATCCTGACGGTCCGTCACGGAGGTGAGAGCATGCCGCGCATCGATTTCAGCGCTCTGTCGCCGCAGGAGCGGCTGGAACTGGCCGGCGATCTGCTGGACAGCCTGGAGGATGCCGACATTCCCCTGTCCGAAGGCATGAGGGCCGAACTGGACCGGCGCAACGCCGCCTTCCCGGAAACCCGCAAGCACGCAGCCCCTTGGGTGGAGGTTCGCGCCCGGTTGCGTCCGAACGACCGGTGAGCCGGCCCGTCTATGTTCTGCCCGAGGCCGAAGCCGATCTGCGCGACGCTCAGTTCTGGTACGACAGCCGGGCGTTCGGGCTGGGGGACCACTTCTTTTCCGCCATCGACGACGCGGTTTCCCGGATCGGCACGAGTCCCCTGCACTTTCCATTGGTGCACGACACCACACGCCGCGCGCTGGTCCGACGTTTCCCCTATGCGCTTTATTTTCGCGTCGAGGCGGAAGGCGTGTTCGTCATCGCCTGTTCCCACACCAGCCGCAGGCCGTCCCACTGGCAGGGACGGGTATAGCCGGCATCATCGCCGGCCGTCGCGAACCCATGCGGCAGGCCCCCGTCCACTCCCGCCCCGGCGGAACCGGTGAACCAACCCGCCGGTCCGGACGTATCGGTTGGAGCCACCCTCACAAGGTTCCCGACATGCCCAGGACCGAGCTGTTCACATGGCAAGACCTTCCCGCCATCGCCGGGAACGGCGCGGAACGGCGGGAGATCGTCGGCGCGGGCGCGTCGCTGAAGCAGGTCGTGGTCAAGGCCGGCACGGTGGCGCCGCGCCACAGCCACGACCACGAACAGTTCCTCCTGATGCTGGAGGGTCTGGCCCGCCTCGAAACCGAATCCGGGACGGTCGAACTCCGTCCCGGAATGGTGGTGCGCTTCGATCCGGAGATTTGGCACGCTGCGGAGTTCATCAAAAATACTGAATTAGTCCAATGCTTTGACAGAGTTCGCCAGACGGCTGCGCAGCTCGGTCAAATTTCTAAAACGCCCAGTATGACGAAATTTGGAAATACTACGAATAGCGGATTCGATTGAGTGTTTGAGGGAATTTTTTTGTTCGAAAGTCAGGGTATGTATATATTTGTCCACAATTTCAGCATAAATTCTCATTACAGATAGAGGATGGTACAGATCGTCATTTTTCCGGGCCAATACCGCTTGGAGTAATGAAAGCGCATCTTTTTCACGACTTCCATCTACACTGACTCCGTTCTCGTGAGACTGAGTCAGGAGCACACGTGCTTTGTGGTTATCGATTTGGTATGTGTCCCAATTCCTTCGGCTACGCGCCAATCCGTAGGCATTGTCGATAAAACGGAATGAAATGTCGAATTGCTTGTTTTTCATTGTGCAGATCGATCTTTGAACCCAAAATAATGGATCGCTAGCCGCAAAAGAGAGAAGACGACAATCATCATAAAATCGCTCGATAAGTACGTTCTCCCTGTCACTCCGAATAATTCGGCTGTAAACTGAGAATTTCAACAATCCCTTTGCCATCTTCACAAGATCTTCTTCACTAGTTAAATTATTATGCACCGATGTAAGTGCGCGTTTTACAACGTCAAGTATCGTCCCTAGATTGAAAACACGCCTCAAGATGAACTCAGCAAGCGCGGGTGACCGGATACTCAGGTCACCCTGATCTATCCGGACAAGGCTGCCAAGCTCTTGCTTGTTCAGCGATGCACGTAAATCTTCTAAGGCCCCAGAGTAATCGAGAAGTTCCGTTAAAAGCCAGACCTCAGACAGTTCTTGATATCCAGCTTGAGTAAGTATAGCGCTAAAAATGATAAGATCTTGAGCATTCTTATCCAGCTTCTGAACATTGATAAGAAGCTCCTCCACCCTGCTGTGAAGCACCCCTGTTTCATACAGACTCAATACGATATCACGCAGCTGACTACCGCAAGTTTTCTCAACGAAATCGAGCTTTTCATTGTCCGTGAGATTGGAGTATTTTCCCAGCAATCCATTGACAGCCAAATATTCTACTGTCCTCTTTGTCTCATCGCGCTGCGGGCTATCGAGATCGATCTGAACACACGTCGCATTACCGAGACGAGATTTAACCGCCGACAGTGATGTGTCGAGAAAACTCGTTCGTACTGTTGCAAGGATCACCAAGTTACTTTTGCGGAGCTCCAAGATTGCCGTGGGCAATTTGGGGAATCGCATGACATCGTCGAATATTAGCAACGCAGAATCTTCAAGGGCTTGAAGGTATGCAAGAATATCACCAATGTTATCTGGTTCACGCTGAAATTTGAAAACGCGATAGTTCTTTTGAGCATACTGGTAGCCGATCTGGTCCGCGAAGATTGTTTTGCCGTTACCAATGTCGCTATTGACGAGGATCGGCATCACCCCCGATGCATTGTTGCCCGCTCGCTGATAAGCATGGCGGCTGCGCGAGATTGTGTATGATCCCGGCTCTGCAGAAATATCAGCCTGCGAGAGCTTGTCAAGATCAGGTACTCCAGAGATAAAGAGTCGCTCGAGGTCCGGGGCAGATACCGATGCTGTGAGCTTCGGCGTGTAGAACATCTCGTGTATGGTGACTGGCAGTACCGTGTAAGTCGTAACCGCTGCACCTGGACGCTTTCTGCCCAAGTGGGCAGCGAACGCAGAAAGCCCTATCGGATGGGGAGTTCCAAACTTGCTCATACGAGTGATGATCGGCTGCCTCTCTTCCGTTCGGGTTACGAAGTGGATTTTCTCGTGAACTTCGGAGGGCAAAAGACCAAGTAATCTGCGAATATCTATATCGGAAATCGAGAATCCGACAAAGACAACGCTAGAAGCGGCAAGAACGTCGTTCTGAAAGGCTCGCATCCAAGGAGATTTCAAGAAGGGTGAATTATCCCTTTGGCGCTCCGTCAGTAGAAACGCTTGCGCGAACTCCTGCGCTGATGCCCTCCCGATATCACCATAAATATGCAGAAGTTGTGTAGTACTTGGCATAGGTTGACTGACAGAATCGCGCACGTCATGTTTGGTAATAGATTTCCTGCTGTCGGAGCAGATAGTTTCTATGACGTCATCATAGTTCGTCGTATAAATCCGCCGCCACGGCTGCGTAACTATAGTTGCTTGATCTTCGGTATACACCTTGGTTCGAAAGTTATTGTGCAGAGAAACAACAGTCGCCTCATCGCCGTAGACCTTCTGAAACTCTTCAGATGCGGTATCGAGATCGTAACCTTCTGACGATGCAATGCCAACCTTACCAAGGAGATAGGTTATTAAACTCTCT
Source organism: Azospirillum agricola (assembly GCF_017876095.1). Taxonomy (GTDB): domain Bacteria; phylum Pseudomonadota; class Alphaproteobacteria; order Azospirillales; family Azospirillaceae; genus Azospirillum; species Azospirillum agricola. The sequence goes on along the minus strand of NZ_JAGINM010000011.1, from coordinate 246,179 downwards.
ACATCCTTGATGCTTTCATCCTTCGTATTCGTGGCTTCTGCGGAAAAGCCCGCCCCCAAAAATAGAATTGATGTGCCAGTTTCAATTTTTGATGGTTCAGGAAGTTGCATCGCCTCACCCGAGAATTCATAATGTTTTAATATAATAAACATATATTGCCTATATGCGCAACACAAATTATTAGTTGTATTAATGAAACAAAATATCATCAGAAATATCTATGCAACTTTCCCCCTCAACGATCCATCGCCACTGCCATTTGACGCTGCCACCTCCCCGCATCCTTGAAACGGCTGATTACACCCAATCCCTGTTCTGCCCGCAAGCCTGTCCGCTCATGGCGCACAGGCTGCCACAAAGCATACCCTCAAGGTTTTATCCGTACTCCATCGTCACCCCGGTTTGAAAATTCCACTCCTGCTGCTTCGAGGGCCTTGCGGATACGTTCGATGGAACTGACGCGACGGTCCGATTTGCCCTCTTCGAGTCGCTGAACCGTGCTGAGGGATACAACAGCGCGATCCGCCAGGAATTGGCGACTCCATCCAAGCAGGGCGCGCCCTGCACGTATCTGACGTGACGTGATCATTCGTCAGTACTGCCGCGATCACGCCCGGTAGGGCCATCAATTGAATGGCATCGGTCTTATAAGACACAAAACGGCTCATTCGCGTGAAACCCAAGCGGGCGGAATGCAGAATCCTAACCCGCTTGGATGGGTGCAGGCCACTGATTCTTCCCGCAGGCTCTTCAGCCGGAACGGCGTCCTCCAGCGCAACGATACCGTTATGGACGACCGTCACATGCTTCCAAGAATCGCCCTTTCCGCCGCCACCCTCCTCCTCACCCTTCCCACCAGCGCCCCCGCCTTCCCCTCCGACAGCGTCACCGGCTTCGTCCAGTCCGTGGACACGGGCAGCCGCCTGACCATCGACGAGCAGCGAATCCGGCTGTGGGGGATCGACGCTCCCGACCGCGATCAAGCCTGTCTCGACGGCGAGGGGCAGGCGCAGCGCTGCGGCGAGATCGCGCGCATCGCGCTGGACGTCATCACCAAAGAGCGCCGGGTGACCTGCCATCCCGTCACCTCCGTGCTCACCGTCGATCCGGCGGAGGCGGCGCCGATGCGCTGCACGCTCGACGGCTACGATCTGAACGGGCGCATGGTGATGCTCGGCTACGCCCTCAACCGGGCGGAAAGCGCCGGGCTCTACACCGCCACCGAGGCGCAGGCCAGGGACCGCCAGATGGGCCTGTGGGGCGGCGTGTTCGTGCCGCCCGCCGTCTGGCGCGACCGCAAGCTCGGCCACCGCTGAGCCGCCCCCTCCCCGCCGCCGCCCCCGCACCACGACGGCCCTCCCGCGCGACGGCCCCCTCGGGGCGCGGCCCCTCGGGATGGCCCCTCTGGAAGCTGGGGGGACATTCGGCGGACATTTTAAGATTTCGGGAACGCTTGCCTTGCTAGGCTGTTCGGAATCGGGAATCCTCCGACCGTCCCCCCTTGGGTGTCCGTCCCGCCGTGTCCAGCATCTCCGCCCTTCCCGCACCGTCCAGCGCCCCGCCGCCCTCCGGGCTGGCGAAGCTGCGGCAGATGCTGGCGAGCGAGGCGGCGGCGATCCAGCCGATCCGCCGCGTTCCGGGCGAGGAGGAGCGCAAGCGCTCCGAAGCCGAGGCGAAGCTCGACCCGACCGACGACGCGCTGAAGGGCAGCGGCCGGGCGGAAACCGACGAGACCCGCGCGCGGGCCCGCTCGGCCGGTTCGTCGGCCGGCGGCTTCTCGATCGGCGGCACCGCCGCGGAGGGCCGCCCGGTCACCGGCGCGCCGCTGCCGCAGACCGCCCTGCCCAACGCCGGCTTCGTCACCCAGAGCATCCACCAGGAGGCGATGGGCGACGGCCTGACCATCGAGCCCTGGTCCGACGCCATCGCCGCCTACCGCCGCGCCGACGCCGGGGTGAACACCCCGATGCTGACGCAGGTCGCGGTGTAGGAAGCCCCTCTCCCCGGACACCCCCCTCAGTCGCCTTCCGCCGGCATGGTCCCGGCGGGGACGTCGTGCTTGCGGCCGTGGATCAGGCGGCCGACGGCGTTGCCCAGATCCTCCATGTACAGATACAGCGACGGCGTGATGTAGAGCGTCAGGATCTGCGAGACGCACAGCCCCCCGACCACCGCGAGGCCGAGCGGCTGGCGCAGCTCCGCCGCCGCGCCATGGGCCATGGCGATGGGCAGCGTGCCCATGATCGCCGCCATCGTCGTCATCATGATCGGGCGGAAGCGCAGCACGCAGGCCTGCTCGATGGCGTCGTGGGCGGTCATGCCGTTGCGCCGCGCCTCGACCGCGAAGTCGATCATCATGATCGCGTTCTTCTTCACGATGCCGATCAGCATCAGGATGCCGATGATCGCGATGACGCTCAGCTCCTGGCCGAACACCATCAGCGTCGCCAGCGCGCCGATCGCCGCCGAGGGCAGGCCCGACAGGATGGTCAGCGGGTGGACGAAGCTCTCGTACAGCACCCCCAGCACGATGTAGATCACCAGCACCGCCGCCGTCAGCAGCAGCGCTTGCCCCGCCTGGGCGTCCTGGAACACCTGCGCGGTGCCGGCGAAGCCGGTGCTCACGCTGGGCGGCAGGCCGAGCCGGACCTCCGAGGCGTGGATGACCGACACCGCGTCGCCCAGCGAGGCGCCGGGCGCCACGTTGAAGGACAGGGTGACGGCCGGCAACTGCCCCTGGTGGTTGACCGCCAGCGGCCCGGCGGTGCGCTCCACCCGCGCGAAGGCGTCGAGCGGCACCAGCTTGCCCGAGGCGGCGCGGACATAGATGCGCGACAGCGACGAGTCGTCCTGCTGGAACTTCGGCAGCAGCTCGATCAGCACCTGATAGTCGTTGGTCGGCGTGTAGATGGTCGAGACCTGCCGCTGCCCGAAGGCGCTGTAGAGCGTCGAGCGCACCTGATCGACGCCGACGCCCAGAGTCGCCGCCTTCTCGCGGTCGATGTGGATGTAGGCCTGCGGGTTGTTGAGCTGGAGGTCGCTGGTGACGTCCTGGAGGATCGGCAGGTTGCGCAGCTCGGCCTCCAGCGTGCCGGCCCACTGGTACAGCTCGTCGGTGTCGATGGCCTGGATGGTGTACTGGTACTGGCTCTTGGACGAGCGGCCGCCGATGCGCAGGTTCTGCACCGGCTGCATGTAGACCGCCATGCCGGGGATGTTGTTCACCTGCCGGCGGAGCTGCTGGATCACCTCGGGCGCCGGCGGGCGCTGGTCGCGCGGCTTCAGCACCAGGAACATGCGGCCCTGGTTGCCGGTGCTGCCGCCGACGCCGACCGAGGAGGTGACGTCCGCCACCGCCGGGTGGGCCTGCATGATGGCGGCGACCCGCTGCTGGCGCTCCGCCATCGACGGGAAGGCGATGTCGGGCGACGCCTCGGTCGTCACCTGGATCTGGCCGATGTCCTCGGTCGGGAAGAAGCCCTTGGGAATCGCCTGGTAGAGCAGGACCGAGCCGACCACCGTGCCGATCATCACCAGCCCCATCAGCGGCCGGTGGCGCAGCGTCCAGCGCAGCGTGCGGGCGTAGCCGTTCAGCAGCGCGGAGAAGCCGCCCTCCAGCACGCGGCCGAACAGGTTCTCCTTCCCGCCATGGGCGTGGTGGGCGAGGAAGCGCGAGCACATCATCGGCGTCAGCGTCAGCGACACGAAGGCCGAGGCGGCGATCGCCATGGTGACGACCATCGCGAACTCGTGGAACAGCCGGCCGACGACGCCGCCCATCAGCAGGATCGGGATGAACACCGCGACCAGCGACAGGGTGATCGACAGGATGGTGAAGCCGATCTCGCGGGCGCCCTTGATGGCCGCCTCGAAGGGCTTCATGCCCTCCTCCACGTAGCGGACGATGTTCTCCATCATCACGATGGCGTCGTCCACCACCAGCCCCACCGCCAGCGTCAGCGCCATCAGCGAGATGTTGTCGATGGAGAAGCTCATCAGATGCATGCCGCCCGCCGTCGCGATCAGCGAGATCGGCACGGCCAGCGCCGGGATCAGCGTCGCCGACAGCCGGCGCAGGAACAGGAAGATCACCATCACCACCAGCGCGATGGTGAGGCCCAGCGTGAACTGCACGTCCTCCACCGCCTCGCGGATCGAGGTCGAGCGGTCGTTGACGATCTTGATCGAGGCGGCGGCCGGAAGCTGCGACTGGAAGGTCGGGATCAGGGCGCGGACGCGGTCCACCACCTCCACCGTGTTGGCGTCGGGCTGGCGCTGGACCGCCAGCATGATGGTGCGGGTGCCGTTCAGCCAGCTGGCCGTGCGGTTGTTCTCGACGCTGTCCTGCACCTGCGCGACGTCGCCGAGCCGCACGGGGGCGTTGTTGCGGTAGGCGACGATCAGCTCGCGGAAGGCGGCGGCGTTGGGAAGCTGCGGGTTGGCGGCGATGACCAGCTGCTGGCGGTCGCCGGTCAGCGTGCCGACCGGCGTGTTGGCGTTGGCGGCGGCCATCGCCTTCTGAAGCTCGTCGATGCCGATGCCGCGCACCGCCAGCGCGTTGGGATCGATCTGGGCGCGCACCGCGTATTTCTGCGAGCCGTAGATCTGCACCTGGGCGACGCCGGGCAGCGTCGCGACCTTGGGCTGGACGATGGTCTCGGCGATGTCGTTGAGCGCCGAGAGCTGGAGCGTCGGCGAGTTCAGCGAGATGAACAGGATCGGCTGGTCGGCCGGGTTGACCTTGCGGTAGCTGGGCGGCGTCGTCATCTCGGCCGGCAGGCGGCGCAGCGTGCGGGCGATGGCCGCCTGCACGTCGGCGGCGGCCGCGTCGATGTCGCGCTCCAGCACGAACTGGATGGTGATCGAGCTGTTGCCGAGCGTGCTCGACGAGGTCAGCGTGTCGATGCCGGCGATGGTGGAGAACTCGCGCTCCAGCGGGCTGGCGACCGACGCGGCCATCGTCTCCGGCGAGGCGCCCGGCAGGGTGGCGGTGACGCTGACCACCGGGAAGTCGACGCGCGGCAGCGCCGCCGTGGGAAGCTGGCGGTAGGCCGCCAGACCGCCCAGCACCAGCGCCGCCGTCAGCAGGATGGTCATCACCGGACGGCGGATGCAGAGTTCGGAGAGGTTCACGAGGCACCTCCGGCGGCGGTCGGGGCCGCCACCGCGGGCGCTTCGCTCCGCTTCTTCGCCGCACCGGCGTCACCCGGCGTGTCGGGGGCGCGCTCGGCGATCTTGGCGCCGGGGTAAAGGCGCGACTGGCCGTCCACCACCACCCGGTCGCCGGCCGCCACGCCGGACGCGATGACGCTCAGCCCGTCCTGGCTGCGGGCGACCGACACCGCGCGGACCTCCACCGTCTCGTCCGGCTTCACGACATAGACGAAGCGGCCCTGCTGGCCGGTCTGCACCGCCGCCTCCGGCACCGTCACCGCCTGCGGATCGACCCGCAGGGTCAGCACCGTGTCGACGAACTGGCCCGGCCACAGGCGGGTGTCGGCGTTGGCGAACTCGCCCTTGACCAGGATGGTGCCGCTCTGCTGGTCGACCTGGCTGTCGACGAAGGTCAGGTGCCCCTCGGCGGGGGCACCCGGCTGGCCGGGGATGCCGGCGGTGACCTTGAGCGTGCCCTCGCCCATCGCGCGGCGGATCACCGGCAGATGCTTCTCGGGCACGTTGAACGAGACGTTGATCGGGCGGAGCTGGGTCAGCGTCACCAGCGGCGTGGCGTCGGCGGCGCGCACCATGGTGCCGGGCTTGGCGTTGACGGTGCCGGTGCGGCCGTCCATCGGCGCCTCGATCCGGGTGAAGCTGAGCGACACCTTGGCCGCCTCGATGGCGGCGAGGTCGGCCTTGACCGTTCCCTCCAGCGCGTCGGCGGTGCCGACGGCGGCGTCGTACTGGGTGCGCGAGATGGCGCTGGTGCGGACCAGTTCCGAGTAGCGCTTGACGTCGTTCTTGGCCTTTTCCAGGCTGGCGCGGTCACGTTCCAGATTGGCCTGGGCCTGACGGAGCTGTGCCTCCAGCGCGCGGGCGTCGAGGGTGAAGAGCCGGTCGCCGGCCTTGACCTCCTGCCCCTCGGTGAAGTGGACGGTCTCGACCACCGTGTCGACGCGCGCCTTGATGGCGATGGCGGCGATCGGCTGGACCGAGCCGATGGTGCCGATGCGCTCGGGCACGGCGCGGATCTCCACCGGGCGGGTCACCACCGGGATGCCGCGCGCCGCGGGCGGGGTCGCCGCCTTGGCGGTCTGCGCCTCGCCGCCGGCGCGCTGGGCGTACCAGTAGCCCCCGCCGCCGAGCGCGGCCAGAACCGGAAGCAGGAGGAGGATCCGTCTCGTCGTCACGTCGAACTCCCGGCGGGCACGAAGGAAGGGGCAGGCACGAAGGCGGAACGGGTGCTGGTGGAATGGGTGCTGGCGGGATGGCCCCGGGCGGGGGCCGTCGCCGTCAGCACCAGATCGAGAACGGCCTGCTCCAGCGCCTCGCGCGGGCGGTCGCCCAGCAGCATGATCCCGCCGCGCACCATGCCGATGATCAGCAGCGAGGTCATGTCGCCGTCGAGCGGCCGGAACTCGCCGGTGGCCACCCCGTCGTCCAGCACCTTGCGGAGCGCGACGGCGATGCGGGTGCTGCGACGGCGCAGGATGCGGCGCATCCGGTCGGCCAGGTCGGACTGGTCGCCACCCAGGAACTTCAGCGTCGGCAGCTGCTCGCTCAGCGTGTCGATCAGGGCGGACACCATGGCCGTCAATCGTGTCACCGCCGTGACGTCGGGGGCGAGATGCGCGTCGAGCCTCTGTTCCAAACCGCCGAGTGCACGCTCCAGCGTTTCAAGATAGAGTTCTTCCTTGGACGGGAAATAGCGGTACAGGGTGGCCTTGCCGACCCCGGCCTTTTTCGCCACCTCGTCCACCTGCACGTCGGCGTAATCGCGCCCGGCGAACAGGTCGGCGGCGGCGGTCAGGATCGTTTCCCGCCGCCTGGCCCGCCAGTCCGGCACGTCATCCAGATCAAGAGGCATGAATGGAACTCGTCGGTTTCAAAAACCGACCTTAACCGAGTGCCGTGCGCTGTCAAGCGGGAGCTTTCGTAGGCACATGATATGCCCACGAAACATTCTCCAGCAAAAAAGCCCCCTCCCGGATGGAAGGGGGCTTTCCGTGTCGCCCGGCCTCATTCCGAACGACCCTCATTCCGGACGGCCGTCGGGCCGGGCGGCGCCTCAGGTCCGGCGGATGCCCGCGGCGGTTCCGGCGGCGGTCCCAGACGTCGTTCCAGCCGCCGTTCCGGACGTGGTCGTACCGACGCTGCCGGTTGCGCTGCCGCTGGTGCCCGTCATGGCGCCGCCGGTCCCGGTCCCAGTCCCGGTTCCGACCCCGGCCATCGCCGAGGCGCCCGCCCCGGTGCTGCTGCCCATGCCGGTCCCGGTCTGCTGGCGGACCCGCAGGTTGTTCTGGACATGGGTCACGCCCGACACCGCCTCGGCGATGTCCTCGGCCCGGCGCTTGGCCGAGCGGTGGGTCACGGTGCCGGTCAGCGTCACCTCGCCCTTGCTCACCGACACGTCGATCTCGGACGCGTCGACGTAGGGGTCGTCGGTCAGGCGGTCGTTGACGTCCTCGCGCACCCGGTCGTCGGAGCGGCTGTAGCCGCGCGGGCCACGGCCACGGTTCTGGGCGGCGCGCATCTCGTCCTGGTGGCGGCGGCGCTCGGCGTCGTCATCGCCGAACCAGGAGGCGATCTCGTCGCCGGCCTGCTCCCAGAAGCCGCGCTCATCCACCCGGCCGCGGCGGGCGTCGTAATGGCCCCAGTCGCGATGGCTCATGTCGCGATTGCCCATGTCGCGGCCGCGCCAGTCCGCGGAGCCGCCATAGCCCCGCTCGCCATAGCCGGCGCCATAGTTGCGGCCGGCGTCACCGCCATACTCGCGGCGCTGGTCGCGCCCGTAATCCCGCCCGTAATCCCGCTGGGCCTGCTGGCTGCCGTAGTAATTGCGGCCGAGATCGCGCTCGCCATAGCCGGCGCCGTAGCCCCGGCTGTAATCGGCATCGTTCCAGTCGCCGCGCTCGTCGCGCCCGGTGCCGCCATGGCCGCCACCGCCGTAGCCGCCATAGCCGCTGGATCCCGACCGGCCGCCATAGCCGCCGCCATACCCCCCGTAGCCGGAGCGGCTTTCGTCACGGCCGCCGCCGAAGGTCCGGCCATAGACCCGCTCCGACTCGCGGGCGGTGTCGCGGCCTTGGGTGTCGCGGCCGAAGCCGCCCGATTCGTTGCCGGTGTAGCCGCGATAGACCTCGCGGCCGCCCTGCCAGTCGGGACGTCCACCGGCCGAGCGCTCGCCGTACCCATGATCGTCGCGGTCGCCGCCGTAACGGCGGCCCTCGCCCCGCCAGCGATCCTCGTCCCGCCAGTCGCGGCCCTCGTCCCTCCAACGGTTTTCGTACTGCGCCATGGTGGTCGGCTCCCTTGATCGATTTTGGGGCGGCGACACCGACGCGCCGCCGCTGGTTCCCGATCAACAGGGCCCGCCAGACCGCGTTCCCGATTTTCCCAAGGCCGCCGCCGACGGCCTCCAAGCATCGGACACACATCTTCCGCACATGGCACGAGATTTGCCAGGAAGGACGCGGTTGGTTCCACGCATCACTTGAGGCTCCGGCGTTCGCGCGCCGGAGCCTTTCTTTTCGACAGCCCTTTTCTTGGGCAAAAAGGCGGCGCCGCTCAATTCGGCGGCATTCTTCCCAACAGACGCTCCACCGCCGCCTCCAGTTCCTCGTTGCGGAACGGCTTGTAGAGGATGGCGTCGGCGGCGAACATCTCGGTCATCTTCAGGAGGAAGCCGGCCGGCAGACCCGGCGCCCCGCCGGACATCGCCAGGATCTTGGCCTCGGGCCGGCTGGCGCGCACCGCCTTGATCAGCTCGATCCCGTCCATCTCCGGCATCAGCACGTCGGTGACGATCAGGTCGAAGCCGCGGCGGTCGAGCGCGCGGACGGCGCCCCGGCCGTTCTCGGCCTCGGTCACCGAAAAGCCGCGGGATTCCAGAAAGGCGACCACCGACAGGCGGATGGCGGCGGTGTCCTCGACCACCAGGATGCTCGGACGGCGAGCCGCCATGCGCGTTCCTCCCCTGGAGTGGTGCCCCGTGTCCGGTCAGGCCCCGCCGAGCGCCGCGACCGCCGCCCCGGCGTCGCCGTGAATCTCGAACAGGGAGGAGAAGCCGCTGAGGTCGAACACCTCGCGGATGTGCGGGGCCATCGCCGACAGGGCGATGCGGCCGCCGCTGGGGCGCGCCTTCTTGGCGGCGATCAGCAGCGAGCGCAGGCCGGCCGAGCTGATGTAGGAGAGCTTCGCCATGTCCACGACCAGCCGGCTGGACTCGCCGACCGCCTTGACGAGATGGCCTTCGAACTCGGCGGCGTTGCCGCTGTCGATGCGCCCTTCGGTCCGCAGTACGGTGACGCCGTTGACGGCTTCCTCGGTGATGTTCATCCCTGCCCTCATGGAACACGTTGCGGCGACGTGTATAGCATGGGTGGGGAGGAAGACTAAACCGCCGCCTCGACCATGCCCGGAGCGGCGTCCATGGAGGCGGCAGCCGCCGAGGCGCCGTCCGGGGCCGCCCCGCGCCAGCGCAGGACCAGGCAGGTGATGTCGTCGGACTGCGGCGCCCCGGCGGTGAAGCCGGCGACGTCGGCCAGCACCCCGTCCAGCCCGCCGCGCGCCGTCGCCGACGCCTGCCGCCCCACCGCCTCGACCAGCCGGGCGTCACCGTACATCGCCTCGCTGTCGTTGAACGCCTCGGTCACGCCGTCGGTGAACAGCACCACCATGTCGCCGGCCTCCAGCGCCAGCGAGCGCTCGGCGTAGGGCATGTCGGGCATCGCCGCCAGCGCCATGCCGGGAACCCGCTCCAGCTCGCGCACCGACCCGTCGCGGGCGATGCGCAGCGGCGGGTTGTGGCCGCCGTTGGAGAAGGCCAGCACGCCGGTGCGCAGGTCCAGCTCGCCGTAGAAGACGGTGACGAACATCATCTGCTCGTTCTCGGCCGCCAGCAGGTTGTTGACCCGCCGCATCGTCTCGGCCGGGCCGACGCCGGATTCGGCGATGGCGCGCAGCATGGTGCGGGTGATCAGCATGAAGAAGGCGGCCGGAATGCCCTTGCCCGACACATCGGCGATGACGAACGCGACCTTGGTCTCCGAAATCGGGAAGAAGTCGTAGAAATCGCCGCCCACCTCCTTGGCCGGGATCATGCGCGCGGCGATGTCCAGCTCGGCCAGATCGGGGAAGACCTGGGGCAGGATGGTCAGCTGCATGGTGCGGGCGATCTCCAGCTCCTGCTGGAGGCTGATCAGCCGGCGCTTGTCGGCCAGCGCGTCGCGCAGGTCGCGCACCATCTGGGTCAGCTGCACCTGCTGGGTGCTGACCCGAGTCGCCAGCCGCGAGAAGCCCAGCGCCAGCAGCCCCAGCTCGTCGCCGACGCCCTTCGACTGGGCGGACTGGGCGTCGTGGGTCTCCGCCTCGATCTGGCGCAGCTCGTCGAGCAGGCTCTGCCGCGCCTCCTCCTCCAGCGTGACGGCCAGCGCCTCCATCTGGCGGCGGATGAAGCGCTGCTGGCGGCGCAGGCGGCGCTCGCGCTGGCCGGCGCTGCGCTCGATGTCGCGCATGACGCCGCGGAAGACCTCCACCGCCCCGGCGATGCGGCCGATCTCGTCGTTGCCGGCGGGAAGCTCGACATAGCCCATGGCGCGCCCGCGCGCGAGATCCTGCAAGGCGCCGACCGCGCTGTCGAGCACGGCGAAGCTGCGCCGCAGATAGCCGTAGAGCAGCCCCAGCGCGCCCAGCAGCACCAGCCCGACCGCCGCGATGTAGGCGACCGACCACAGGGTCCGCTCCTCCACCGCCTGGGTGACGTCGCTGGCGATCAGCACGGTGGCGACCCGCCCGCCGGCCAGATCGGCGACCGGCAGGCTGGCCAGCGCGTAGCGGCGGCCGGACGCCGTGAACTCGGCGATTCCGCGCTCCGCCGGCCGGACCAGCGGCGCCACCGCCGGCCACAGCGGATCCTGGATGTCGTTGGCGGCCCCGTCCAACGGCGCGCCGTCGCGCCCCACCGCGAAGACCCGGCCGCCGACGCTCTGCCGCAGCGCCTCCAGCGCCGCCGGGAAGCCGAGCCCGGCGACGGCCGCCCCGGCGACCTCGGCGCCGGCGTAGAGCGGCGCGCCGGTGACCACCAGCAGGCGCTGCCCGTCGACCAGCCGCACGCCGCGCGCCAGCCGCCGGCCCGACAGGATGGGATCGAGAGCGGCACGGCCGAGCAGCGGCGCCGGATCGAGCGACGGGTCGGTGCTGAACAGCAGGTCGCCGTTGCCGGCGATCAGATTGAGATCGGTGATGCCGCCGTCCCCGCCGGCCAGCCCGAGCACGGCGATGCGGATGCCGAGCGCGCCACGGTCGCCGGCCGCCAGCGCCCGGACGATCTCCGGATCGCCGGCCAGCCGCCCCAGGGTCCGGTCGATGCGGCCGGCGGCTCCGGCGACGGCGAGTTGCCACGCGGTGTCGAGACGGGCCAGCTCAAGCTCGCGGGCGCGGTGGTCGGCGGCGTCCTCGCGCAGGCTGGAAAAGCCGGTCAGCAGGCCGGCGACCACCGTCAGCGTGGCGAGGACGAACAGGATGATGCGGGTCTGAAGCTGCATGGAACCGGCCTCTCAGCGCCGCGGGACGACGAAGGAGCGGGCCATCGGCACCGCCAGCAGGGCGGGGACCAGCGCGGAGCCGGCGAGCGCCGCCGCGTCCCAGCCCAGCGCCGCCGACCACAGCAGCGCCGCCGCCACCCCGGTGACGATCGAACGCAGGACGAGCGGCGTGCCCTCCCCCGCCTGACGGCGGGCGTAGGCCAGCGCCAGCCCGGCGGCCAACCCGCCGCAGAGTCCGCCGACAAGTCCGCCGACAAGCCCGCCGGACAGTCCGCCGGACAGGGGGTCCAGCCCGGCCAGGCTCCCGCCGCCCGCCAGCGGCAGGGCGGCAAGGGCCGTCGCGGCCGCCACCGCCAGGGCGGCCAGCCGCCGCCACGCCGCATCGACCCGGAAGGCAAGAGCCGAGCCGAGCAGAACCGGCAGGGCGGCCAGCGGCCCGACTCCACCGGCCAGCGTCAGCAGCGTGGCGGCGGCGGCGGCCAGGGCGGCGAAGGCGCGGGCGTCGACGGCGCGGGCGTCGGCCACCCGGCGCGGGGCCGTCTCCAGCCCCGGCCCGAGGGCGGCCAGCGCGTCCCGCCGCGTGGTTTCGACGGCGCGTGCGACCTCCGGGTCGAAGACGGCGGCGCGCACCTCCTCGGCGTGGGCGGCGAAACGCTGGCGGCGGTCGTGCAGACGGAACACGGCGGCGTTGAAGGCGAACAGCGCGCGGCCGAGCTGGTCGCGCGGGCGCCGGCCGATCAGCGTGCCGAAATCCCCGGCGGCGGCGGCCCGCATCACCCGCGCCAGCCGGTCGAGCGGCGCGCGGACGCTGGCCTGCGCCATCGCCCCGGCGATCTCGGCCAGCAGCAGCAGGATCGCGGCGGCGCCCATTCCGACCACCGCCAGCTCCCCGGCGATCTGCCGCCGCACCTGTTCGGGCTCGACGCCGACCAGCACATGGCCCACCACCGGCGCGGCCGTGCCGGCCGTGCCGGCCGTTGCGGCGGCGCGCAGGGGAAGCCGCACGACCAGCCGGTCGTCGCGGGCGATGGGCTGGATCGCCGCCTCGCGGCTGGCGGGCGGGGCGAGGCCGCGCAGGCTGGCGGCCAGCGCGTCGAAACGCGCCGCGTCCAGCCGGGAGGCGTCCGGCAGCACGGCGTGCAGCCGCCCGCCGTCCGCCCCGGTGACGGCGAGGAAGCCGAGATCCGGGTTGCGCCCGGCGATGCCCTGGAGATAGGCGGCGACGCCCTCCATCCGGTCCAGCGGGATGCCGTGGCCGATGGCGCGTTGCAGATCGTGCTGGACCGCCTCGGCGACGGCGGCGGCCTTGGCGGCGCGCGCCTCGCCCAACTGCTCCTGGGCCAGCAGGGTGCCGAGCAGACCGACCCCGGCCATGGTCAGCAGCGCGGCGAGCAGGACCACGGCGGGCAGGCCGAGCGAGAACAGCCGGTCGCGGCGCGGGGACGAGGCGGTCATGCCAGCTCGTCCAGTCGGGAAACGTCGCGCTCCGCCGCGTCGAGCAGGCCCAGCCGGTGGCGCACCGTGGCGGCGAAGGCCGACAGCGGCAGGCCGAACGGATCGGCGGCGGGCCGGACCGGCGCGCGGGCCGGCGCGGGCCGGGAATCGTCCAGCTCCTCCAGCGCGTCGGCCAAGGCCGACAGGTCGCGGCGCGGCCCGCTGGCGAGGCGCAGCCCGGCCAGCCACGCCAGCAACCCCACCGGCGCGGCGATCAGCAGGGCGCCGATGCCGAGGCCCAGGGCGTAGCGCCGAACCGGCTCCGCCATCGCGCCGGGCGGCAGGCGCAGCAGGATGGTGCCGGCCACGGTGTCGAAGCTGGTGGTGAGGCCGATGCCGTACACCCGTTCCCCCTCATGCGCGGCGGACCAGACGAGGCCGGGCTCGCCTGGCGGAACCGGCACCCGCTCGCCGACCTCCACCGTGCTGGTCGAGAACAGGACCGTTCCGGCCTCGTCGAGCACGGCGACCGAGCGGATGGCGGGCAACGCGGCGCGCGCGGTGCCGAGCTGGTCGTCGACGCGCGGCAGGTCGGCCAGGGGAAGCCCCAGGTTGAGCTGCGTCTCCAGCGCCGCCTTGGCCTCGCTCAGCACGAAATTGACCTGGGAGGCCACCGCCTCGTCGAGCCGGCGGGCCTGTTCGCGCGTCCACACGGTGACGGCCGCCAGCGCGGCGACGAACACCGTCACCGCGAGAAAGGCCCCCAGACGCGCCCCGAAACCGCCCGTTCCCATCCCCGACCTTTCCCCCTCTCCCGCGCCACAGCCTCAGCATTTCCCGGCAACGTCACCCATGCAAGGCCGTGGACGCCCGGCACGGGGCCAGGCATGACGATGCCTGGAAAAAGCACGCGCCCCTTGTCAATTCCGGGTCAATTCCGGGTCAATTTCCGCCCTCAAACCGGAAGGCCGCAGAGCGCGAACCAGCGCCGGTCCGCGCCCTCGCCCGCCGCGACGCGCGCCCACACCCGCCCGCCGCGCTCGAACAGGTCGGGCCGGCCGGCCAGTTCCTCGACCGCGACCAGGGCAGCGCTGCCGGTGTCGAAGACCGGCGTCCGGGCGAGATCGCGGTGCACCAGCAGCCGCACCAGATCGCCGCCCGCCCGGACCAGCCGGCGCGGGTGCAGCCCGTGGCCGGCGAGGTGGCCCCAGCTCCGGTGGTTGCGCGGGCTGACCGTGGTCAGCAGATGACGGCGGCCGAGCGCCTCGGCCACCTCCAGCCGCCAGCCGATCAGCCGGTGGTGCAGGCCGCGCCCGCGCTCGGCCGGATCGACCATGGCCGACGACATATGGGCGACCAGCGCCAGCGCGTCCTCCGGCAGGTCGAGGTCGCGTCCCCGGTTGGGATCCTCCGGCCCCGGCAGGCCGAGCGCGCCGTAGGCGACGAGCCGGTTGCCGTGGAAGATCCCGGCGGTGACGCCCCGCTCGCCCAGATGGTCGGCGACGAAGTTCCCGACCTCGCCGGCCATCCGGTAATGGTCGGGGTCGTCGAGCGTCGCCACCACGCGGACGCGGAAATCGGCCAGCCGGTCGTGGTCGTCGGGGTCCAGAATGCGGACGGTCAGGTCGTCCGGCAGCTCCGCGGCGAGCGCCGGCAGCCGCGCCCCGGCGATGGCGCGGGCGGCGGCGCCCCGCGGCAGCGGGCCGGCGAGGACCATGGCGTGGGTGCTGTGGCTCATGACGGGGTGCCCTCGACGATTTCCGCGAAGTTGAGCAGGCCGACCGGCGGGTAATGCTCCAGCGCGCGGGCGGTCGCCATGTTGATGATGACGGAGAAGCGCTTGAGCGTTTCCACCGGGATGTCCGCCGGGCGGGCTCCGTCCAGCAGGATCTGCGCCGCCTTGAAGGCGGTGAAGCGGCCGATGCCGTAGGCGCTGCTCGCCAGCGCCAGCAGCGCCTTGTCGGTGCGCACGATCAGCTCGGTCGCCGAGAAGGTCGGCAGCCGATGGCGCAGCGCCTCGGCCGCGACGACGCTGCGGTTGTGGAAGGCGATGAAGGTGTCCGGGCCGATGTAGAGCACCTCCGCCCCGCGCGCCGCGAGGCGGGCGATGCAGTCCGGCACGGCGGCGGCCACCGGCTCCCCCCGGTCGTCGAGCGGCACCGGCTCCTCCAGCAGCTCCAGCCCGCGCGGGCCGCACTCGGCGCGCAGCCCCTCCAGCGTCAGGATCGAGTTGCGTTCCCTGGGGTTGTAGGCGACGCCGACCCGCCGGACCGGCCGGTAGGCCAGGATGGTGTTGAGCTGCACCGCGATGGGGGCGATGTGGACGGTCCCCGTCACGTTGCGCCCCGGCCGCGCCAGATCGGGCACGATGCGGGCGTCGATCGGGGCGGCGACGAAGGTGAAGACGACCGGGATGTCGGTGACGTGGAGCTTCGGATCGGCCTCGTCGTAGGGGCCGACCAGCGCGCGGGTCTGCGGCGTGCCCCAGCTGTAGATCAGGTCGGGCCGGGTGTCCTTGATCTCCTCGATGATCGCCGGCAGCTTCGACGCGTCGCCGCCGGTGTTGCGGATGGTGAAGTCCGCCCGCACGCCGCGCCGCGCCAGATAATCCTTGAAGCCGAACTCGTTGTCGCTCTCGCCGCGCCCCAGCACCATGGTGATGCGGAAATTGCGGCCGGGCTCCGCCGCCCGGGAGCGGCCCGGCAGGGCGATGCCCCCGGCGGCGGCCAGCTTCAGCAGCGTGCGGCGGTCCAGGGCGGGACGGCCAGGCATTGGACGAACGGACATCGGTCAGGCCTCCTGCGGGCGGACGGCGGGGCTCGCCGGGCGCGCGGTGCGGAACAGGAACCAGAAGAGCAGCGCGCTCGCCCCGCACAGCAGGCCGATGCCGAGCATCGCCTCGCGGTAGGAGGTGACGACCGCGACCGCCATCGCCGCGACGGGGCCGAGCGCCCCGCCCAGCCGCTCGATCAGCCGGTACCAGCCGATCGCCGAGGTCTCCGGCAGGCCGCCCTCCCGCGCGATCTGCGAAACCAGCGTCAGCTGCGGGGCGCCGACCAGCGCCTGCGACAGGCCGAACAGGGCGATGGCCAGCGGCGGCCCCCACAGGGCGTGGGTCATCAGGATCGGCAGGCAGCTCGCCAGCGTGCCGATGCCGCCGAGCGCGATGAAGCCGCGCCGCGCCTGCCAGCGGTCGGACAGGCTGGCGGCCAGCGGCGAGACCAGGATGAAGGCGACGAAATACATCATCTGCACCCGCCCGACCTCCGCCTTGCTGGCGCCGTCGGCGGTCAGCAGCAGCGGCACGAGGCAGAACAGGAAGGCGGTGGAGGCGATCTTGGTCGGCACGGCGCTGAGCAGCATCAGCGCGGAGAAGCGCGCGTCGCGGAACAGCGGCAAGGCCCCGCCCAGCGCCGGCCGCGCCGCCGGGGGCGCGTCGGCGGCGCGCGTCCGGAGCAGCAGCAGCGACACCCCCAGCCCGGCGGCCAGCGCCAGCGCCGCCCCCAGCAGGAAGGTGGCGCGGAACCCCGCCTGGTCGGCGATGATGCCGCCGCTGACCGGCCCGCAGACCCCGGCGGCCAGCAGCGCGCCGATGAACATCGCCATGCCGCCGGCCCGGTTGCGCGGCGTCGTGTGGTCGACGACGATCCCCTGCGCGGTGATCAGCACCAGCCCGTAGCCGAGCGCGGTCAGGCAGCGCCACAGCATCAGGTCGAACAGCGAGGTGGCGAAGGCGGTCATGGCGAGGCTGAGCGAGCCGAGCAGCGCCCCGGCCATGAAGGCCCGCCCGCGCCCCCAGCGCTCGGAGAAGCGCGCCCCGCCCGGCTGCGACAGCGCCCAGATCAGCATGAACATGGTGATCGGCAGGCTGACCACGACGTCCGGCGTCAGCCAGGGGATCTCGGTCGCGAAGGATTTGGCGTAGGCCGGCAGGAAGGGCCGCGACAGCTCCTCCGACAGGCAGAACAGGAAGACCGGCAGGCGCAGGAAGACGAGGTTGAGCGGCGCCGGCGGCGCCCCGGCCGCATCGCGGAAGCGGAAGCGCCGGCCCAGCGCCGCCAGCCCCTGCTCCGCCCGCCGCACCGCCGCCTCTCCGGGACCGTCGCCGGACCCGAGGCGCCCGCGCAGGTCCGCCACCCGCGCCGACAGCGCCGCGTGGCGGGCGTTCACCCCGTCGAGGCGGGCGCGGATCGCCTCGTCGCCGGCGGCCCCCTCCCCGGCCGGCGGCCCGGCGCGGAAATCGCCCTCCTCCGCCCGGTCGGCCAGCAGCCGCAGCGCCAGGCCCCGGCGCATCGCCAGATTCACGACGAGTTGCAGCACCTCGAAGACCAGCAGCACGGAGACGATGACGACCGACAGCACGTCCAGCATCAGGTCGGTGGACGCCTTGGCGAGGAAGGCGCTGTCGACGCCGACATGCAGCCGCCCCGCCGGGCCGGCCGGGTCGCCGAGCGGCCGGTCGGTGTCGATGAAGCCGCGCGCCAGCCGCCCGTCGGCGCCGCCGCCCAGCCGTTCCGGCGCGACGGCGGCCAGCCCGGCGACGGGCGCCCCGGCCGAGGCGAGAATCCGGCCGGCCGGGTCGGTCAGCGCGACGTAGGCGATGTCCGGGTGGCGCCCGGCCTCGTCGGCGAACAGCCGCTCCAGCCCCGGCATGCGGTGCAGGGGGATGCCGACGCCGAGCCCCCGGTCGATCTGGGTCGCCAGCAGCTCGTTGACCGTCTGCGCCTTGCGCGCCAGCTCGGGCCTGAACAGCGGGTCGAAGCCGCGCAGCGACAGCCAGGACGCCGCCGCGGCCGCCAGCAGCAGGACGCCGACCGTGACGATGGTCAGCCGCAGGACCAGCGCGCCGATCGGGTCGCGGGCCGCCCGGCTCATGGCGTCACCCCGCCGGGGCGGCCTTGGGAGGAAAGGGCGTCGAGATCCCGCTCCAGCGCGTCGAGCGCCGCGTCGGCCTCGCCGGCCGCCCGGTCGATGCGCTGGCGCGCCGCGCCCAGGGGCTCGGCGCCGGCGGCCAGACCGCGACCGCCGCCGCCATGGCGGACCACCAGGAACACGGCGGCCATCGTCACCGCCGCCACGACGGCGAGCAGCAGCGTGGTCCCGGCGGCGAGTTCGGTCTCCACCCGCGCAATGCGGCCGCGCAGGCCCCCGAGCGACGAACGCAGGATCACCGCGCCCACCGGCTGGCCGAAACTGTCGCGCAGCCCGGCCGCCAGGATCAGGGCGTCGCCGGCCACCTGCTGGCGGATGCCGGTGACGGCCGGCGCCGTCGCGGCGTCCCAGCGCACGGGCGAGGGCCGGCCGACGGCGGCGCGGTCGGCGGCGAACAGCACGGTTCCGCGCTCGTCCACCACCTCGACCCCGAGAATCTCCTCGCCCGAGGCCGCGCGCTCGACCAGCGCCTGGACATCCACCAGCTCCGACAGGTCGAGCCCCAGCGTCAGGCCGAACTCGACCCGGCGGCGCAGTTCGTCGGCGACGACCGACAGGCGGGAGCTGGTGACGTCCCGCAATTTCTGTTCGAACTTCAGGCCGGACAGGACGACCGACAGCAGCACGGCCAGCGCCACCGTCGCGGCGACCACCGCGCCGGTGCGCAGGGCGAGCGCGCCGCCGACTCTCACGCCGTCACCGCGCGCGGAGCCGCCGCATCCGGCGGCATCGCGTCCGGAGGCGTCGCGCCGGGAGACAGCGCCGTTGGACGTTGGGTCGAATCAGCCACGGACCGCCAAAGGCTCCATCACCATACGGGGGTAGTCCCAATACGATGAACAGAAACCATCGAGATGTTGCAAGCTGAATCCGGCGCGCCCGGCCCCGTCCCCACCGATGGTTTCAGCCGGGCGGCACCCGGCCGGTGCCCACGGGCGGCGGGTCGAACACGAACGCGGCGGGCGCCTGCGACAGCGGCCAGCCCGAGTCCCAGCCGTCCCCGCCATCCCCCTCGCCATCCCCTTCGCTGCCGCCCTTGGCCCCGCCGTCGGACACCCCGTGCGGAGCGGAAGGCCGTCCCTCCACCGGCGGCGGCCCGGTCCGGCGCGGAGCCGCCAGCACCGCCTGCGCATCGCGGTCGCCACGCTCGGCCGCGGCCCGCAGCCACTCCTCCGCGGCGGCCGGATCGCGCTCGACGCCGACCCCCTCGCGCAGGCACAGGCCGAGCCGGAACTGGGCGGCGGGATGGTCGCGCATGGCGGCCTCGCCGAGCCAGCGCACCGCCTGCGCCTCGTCGCGCTCCACGCCGCGCCCGTCGAGCAGCAGCAGCGCCAGATTGACCTGCGCGGTGGCCGAGCCCTGGAGGGCCGCCAGCCGGTACCACAGCGCCGCCTTGGCGGCGTCGCGCTCGACGCCGGCCCCCTGCTCGTGCATGTAGCCCAGATTGTTCTGGGCGCCGACGTCGCCCTGCATGGCGGCGCGGCGGTACCAGCCGATGGCGGCGCGCGGGTTGGCACGCACCCCGATTCCGTTGGCGAGCAGGAAGGCCAGCATCGTCTGCGCCGCGACATGGCCGCCGCGCGCCGCCCGGCGGTACCAGGGCACCGCCGCCGCGACGTCGGCGACGCGGAGGGTCTCGGCAAGCGCGTGCTGCGCCTCGACGTCCCCCATCTCGGCCTTCATCCGTGTCCAGAGAGTCGGCATCGCTGCCCCCCTTTCCCGCTGCTCCGCCCCGCCGTTCACCGGCGTGAACACCTCGCCCCGTCCCGTCATTCCACCGCCGCCGCCAGCGGGAGGAGGAAGTCTGTCGCGCTTCCGCTTTCCGTTCAACCGCCCCGGCGTCACCCCCGGCCCCGGTCGAGGATTTGTCACTGTGCGCCGTTTCGGCGATGATGGCCATCGATGCAAGCCCCATCCGTCACATCCCTTCCGGATGAGCCGGCCTGGGACACGGGCTTGGGACACGGGCTTTGGACGCGACGGAGGATGTGAGCGAATGGGCGACCGGCTCGATCTGGTTCTGCGCAACGATCTGGGCGAGTTGGAGCGGCTCGCCGCCGCCGTCGACGATTTCGCCGAACGCAACGGCCTGTCCCCGGCCCTCGCCTTCGCGCTGAATCTCTGCCTCGACGAACTCGTCACCAACACGGTGTCCTATGGCTACGGCGCCGACGGCACCGACGGGCGGCGCAGCATCCGCCTGCGGGTGGAGTGCGACGAGGCCGAGGTGCGGGCCGAGCTGGAGGACGACGCCGCAGCCTTCGATCCCTTCCACGAGGCGCCCCCGCCCGACCTGGAGGGCGACATCGACGAGCGCCGAGTCGGCGGGCTCGGCGTGTTCCTGGTCCGGCAGAGCATGGACCGCGTCGCCTACCGCCGCGCGGGCGACCGCAACATCGTCACCCTGGCGAAAGCCCGGACGGCATGAGCGGGGCGGCGGCGTCCGCCACGGCCGGGGACGCCTCCCGGACCGCCGCCTTCGCCGCGCTGACGCGCGCCATCGACCGCGCCGCCACGGCGGGCGATGCCGCCGCCATCCGCGACCGCGCGGCCGCCCTGGGCCTGCCGCCCGGCCCGGAACCGCCCCTGCCGCTCGACGTGCTGGCCCGCTTCGCGCCCGCCGACCTGCGCGCCCATCTGTGGGCGCAGTTCGGCGCCGCGCTGGACGGCGCCGCCGCTCCGATCCTTTGCGACCATCTGCTGGCGGTGCTCGCCGACCCGGCGGCCGGGCCGCCCGACGCGGTGACCGCGGCGGACACCCTGGCCGCCCTCGCCCGGCGTCACGGCCCACGGCGCACCCCGCTGCACGAGCGGATCGACCGCACCGCCACCCGCCTGACCGATCAGGCGCGCCGCTCCACCGACCATCTGCGCGAACTGCTCGACGCCCCGGACTTTCCCGACCTGCGGGCCCTCTCGCTGGATCTGCTGCGGATCGAGGGCGCGCGCTGGGTGCTGGAGATCCTGGGCCACCGCCCCGCCCTGGCGGCGCTGTCCGACCATGGCCGCCGGTTGAGCCGGCTGACCTTGCGCCGGGCGGCGGCGTCCATCCGCGCCTTCATCGGCAAGCCCGACCTGCTGGCGCTCTACGACACCCTCGCCATCGTCTCGCAGACCGACAATCTGCTGACCGTCGCCGCACGCCTGCTCGACGCGCTGCGGGACGGCGAGGAGGAGCGCACCCATTTCGTGACGCCCGACGACGAATCGGCGCTGCGCGGCTTCGGCGCCGCGCTGACCGAACTGGCGGACCTGCTCGGCCGGATCGCCCTCAAGGCGGCGGGGCGCGCCGACGTTCCTCCCGCGCTGGCGGTGTCGGCGCTCGAACAGCTTCGCTTCCTGCACCGCTTCTCCAAGCGACTCGGCCCCGGCCGGCCGTCGGAATACATCGCCCTGGAGCGGATCCTGCACCGCCACGCCCTGGCCGTCGCGGCGCGCTTCAAGGCCGGGGCGGACGCCGGCGCCGGCGCCGCGACGCCGGGAACGCCGCACCCCCTGGAACCGCAGGCCCGCGCCCTCTCGTCCTTGCTGGCCGCCCTGGAGCCGGATGGCGCGGCGGGGCCCGCGTCATGCTGAGACGGGCCGCTTCCGAAGGAATGCGGCCGTTTATCCGAAAAATTCGATGCGCTTTCACAACTATGACGGCGGCTCAAGCCAGGGCACGCGCGAATGCAACAATCCGTCACATGACAAAGGGTGCGACTTTCTGCATTCTTGTCTTATGACCGGTGCTTGACGATGGGCCGAACGCGATGATGCACAGCCTGTCGCCACACAGAATGGGAACCGCGCAAGCTGTGGAGTCGACGAGGATGACCGGGTCGCAGTGCCAAGCGGCACGTCTGCGCCTTGGCTGGTCGACACGGATGCTGGCGAGCAAGGCCGGTGTTCCGTGGTACGCCGTGATCAATTTCGATTACGGAACGGGCGAGGTCGACCCCGATGTGGTCGCCGCCCTCACCCGCACCTTCCGGCAGGCCGGGATCGAGCTGCGCTGAGCAGCGCCTCGAAGTCTCCGGAGACCTCCGCGTCCCCCGTCCCCCCGTTTGGCTTGGGTCCGGCCCCCCTCCGCGACGTCACGCAGCAATTTGCAAGGCGGATTATCCGCCCTTTCTGCCAAACTGTCCAGACAGGCGCGACAACACGCCACGCAGGGACTTCAACTCGTCCAGCACCATCGTCAGTTCGTGGCGCAGGTCGCCGGGCAGACCGGCCGGTTCGGACAGATCGGCCTGCTCCTCCAGCGCCGGCCCGGCCGGCGGCGTGTCCTCGTCCTCGGCATCCTCGGGAAGCGGCGGAGTCGGGTCGGCCGTGCGCCCCTCCTTCAGCAGGCGCTGGACACCCTTGATGGTGTAGCGCTCCTCGTAGAGCAGGGCCTGGATGCGGCGCAGAAGCTCGACATCCTCGGGCCGGTAATAGCGCCGGCCGCCGCCGCGCTTGAGCGGCCTGATCTGGGGAAACTTGGATTCCCAGAAGCGCAGGACATGCTGCGGCACGTTCAGGTCGGTGGACACCTCGCTGATCGTGCGGAACGCCGTGGCCGACTTCATGGCACAGGCATCATGACCGCCGTGTCACGGCAGGTCGGCATCGGACACGGCAGCATCGCAGACGGCACGGCGACCGGGAACCGGCTTCAGGATGCCGCGCGGGCGTGGGCGGCGGCGGCCTCGGCGGCGTCGGCCGCATCCTGGATCTCGTTGATGCGGTTCTTCAGCACATGGCTGGCGCGGAAGACCAGGACCCGGCGCGGCAGGATCGGCACCTCCTCCCCGGTCTTGGGGTTGCGGCCGATGCGCTCGCCCTTCTGGCGAACCTGGAAGCTGCCGAAGGAGGAGATCTTCACCATCTCCCCGCGCGCCAGCGCGTCGGAGATCTCATCCAGCACGGTTTCCACAAGATCGGCCGACTCGTTGCGCGACAGCCCAACCTCCTGATAGACGGCTTCGCTGAGCTGGGCGCGCGTGACGGTGTTCTGGGTCATGTTCGTCTTCCCCCCCGCAACCATTGGGAAGACGGTAATCCGGCCGAAGAAGGTCCGTCAATTCAAAAGCTTGGCGGCGGCTTAGCGGCCGCCGACGCTGCACTGCGGCAATGCGCCGGCGTATGTTCGCGCCGCGGGAAAGCCCAGGCGGCTCACCAGCGGATCAGGGCGGAGCCCCAGGTCAGGCCGCCGCCGATCGCCTCCATCAGGATCAGGTCGCCGCGCTTGACCCGGCCGTCGGCCACCGCCTCGCCCAGCGCCAGCGGGATCGAGGCGGCCGAGGTGTTGCCGTGGCGGTCCACGGTCAGCACGACCTTCTCCGGAGGCAGCTTCATCTTGCGGGCCAGCCCGTCGATGATGCGGCGGTTCGCCTGGTGCGGCACCATCCAGTCGATGTCGGACGGCTCCAGCCCGTTGGCGGCCAGCGCCTCCTCGACCACGGAGGACAGCTTGCTGACGGCGTGGCGGAAGATCTCCTGGCCGTGCATGCGGACATGGCCGATGGTGCCGGTCGACGACGCGCCGCCGTCGACGTAGAGCAGGTCGTACTGGGTGCCGTCGGAATGCAGGTGGGTGGACAGCACGCCGCGGTCGTCCGAGTCGCCCTTGGCATCGTAGCCCTCCAGCACCACGGCGCCGGCGCCGTCGCCGAACAGCACGCAGGTGGTGCGGTCGTTCCAGTCGAGCAGGCGGGAGAAGGTCTCGGCCCCGATCACCAGGGCGCGGCGGGCCTGGCCGGCGCGGATGAAGTTGTCGGCGACCGACAGGGCGTAGACGAAGCCGGCGCAGACCGCCTGGATGTCCATGGCGAAGCCGGTGGTGCCCAGGGCCGCCTGCACCTTGGTGGCCGTGGCCGGGAAGGTGTTGTCCGGCGTGGTGGTCGCCAGCACGATGCAGTCGACGCTGGAGGCCGGGACGCCGGCATGCTCCAACGCGCGGGTCGCCGCGGCGATGGCGAGGTCGGAGGTCTTCTCCCCCTCCGCCGCGATGTGGCGCGACAGGATGCCGGTGCGCTGGACGATCCACTCGTCGGTGGTGTCCACCCGCTGTTCCAGGTCACGGTTGGTGACGACGTTGGCCGGCAGGTAGGTGCCGCAGCCCAGAACTCGGGAACGCTTGACCATGATTCAGCCCGCCGCCGCCTTCGTGTCGGGAAGAGGGTTCGCATCGGCGATGCGGCTCATCTCTTCCTTGATGCGCTCGTTGAAACCGTGCGCCGCCAGATTGATCGCGACGGCGATGGCGTTGGCGAAGCCGACGGCGTCGGTGCCGCCGTGGCTCTTCACGCAAATGCCGCGCAAGCCCAGGAACATCGCGCCGTTGTAGCGGCGCGGGTCGATGCGCTGCTTGAAGCGCTTGAAGGCGCCGCGCGCCAGCAGGTAGCCGATCCGCGCCAGCAGCGACGACTCGAAGGTGCGGCGCAGGAACTCGGCGAACAGCTTGGCGGTGCCCTCAGCGGTCTTCAGCGCGACGTTGCCGGTGAAGCCGTCGGTGACGATGACGTCCACCGTGCCGAGCCCGATGTCGTCGCCCTCGACGAAACCGTGGAAGCGGCCGGGCAGCGGCATCTCGCGCAGGCTGGCCGCGGCGGCGCGCACCACCTCGTTGCCCTTCACGTCCTCCGAGCCGATGTTCAGCACGCCGATGGTCGGTTCCGGCAGCCCGAGGACGGCGCGGGCGAAGACCGCCCCCATCACCGCGAACTGGACGAGATTCTCCGGCTGGCATTCGGCGTTGGCGCCGAGATCCAGCATGATGCTCTCGCCGCGCTGGGTCGGGAAGAACGACGCGATCGCCGGCCGGTCGATGCCGGGCAGCGTCTTCAGCACGAACTTCGCCATCGCCATCAGGGCGCCGGTGTTGCCGGCCGAGACGACGCAGGCGGCCTCGCTGGCCGCCACCGCGTCGATGGCCAGCCGCATGCTGGACCGGCGTCCGGCCCGCAAGGCGACCGCCGGCTTGGCGTCGCCGGCCACCGCGTCGGGCGTGTGACGGATCTCCGCCACGGCCTTCAGCGCCGGCCGCTCGTTCAACAGCGGCTCGATGCGCTGGGAGTCGCCGTACAGCAGGAAACGCACGTCGGGATGACGTTCCCGCGCGATGTCCGCCCCGGCGACCACCATGTCGGGACCGAGGTCCCCACCCATGGCGTCGAGGGCGATGGTCAGGCGCTGGCTCACCGCGAACAGGCTCCCCGGCTAGGACGGCGCGCGTCCCCGAACAACGAGAGGCGAATCAAGCGGTGGCGGTGCCGCTCTGGATCACTTCGCGCTTGTCGTACTGGCCGCAAGACCCGCAGATGTTGTGCGGACGCTTCAGCTCGCCGCAGCTCGGGCACTCGTTGTAGGCCGCGGTGGGCAGAGCGTGGTGCGAACGACGCATGTTGCGCCGCGACTTGGAGGTCTTCTTCTTCGGAACAGCCATGACCGTGAACTCTCTTCATTGTAAAAGGCGGCCCGAACAGGGGCCGCCCAACGCGAGCGGCATTCAATAAGGCAATTGCCCCCGGAGGGCAAGCCCGAACAGCCCTGTCGGCCATGATCGCGCCCCGCCCCGCCAAAAGGGTCACGAGCGGTTCTTCAACTGCCCGAGGACCGCGAAAGGGTTGGGCTTCTGCGGCTCCTCCGGCTCGGCGGCGGCCTCGTCGTCCATCCCCTCGTCATAGCCCGCGAAGTCGGCGCCGCCGGCGCGCGGGTAGGGATCGAGCCCGAGCGACAGGTGCTGGGCCGTCAGCTCGCCGATGTCGATGCGGTTGTTGACCATCGGTTCCGGCGCGTCCTCGTCGGATTCGTAGGGGTCGATGTCGATCTCGGCGCCCGGATCCTCGATCAGCGACTCCGGGGCGAACAGCGCCTCGAAGCGTTCGTCGACATGGGCCGGCACCGGGTCGAGCGAGACGACGCAGGTCTGCACGACGTCGGCCTCCAGCCGGCCCGACACGCGGATCATCTGGCCGCCGCGCACCGCGCGCAGGCGGATGGTGGCGGTCAGCCGGTCGATCGACTCCAGCTCGAGCCGCTCGGCGAGCCGGCGGCGCTCCGATTCGGTCGCCTCGATGGTCTCGGTCAGGTCGGCGCGGCGCACCGCGTCGGCGCTGACGAAGCGCGAGAATTCCGGCGCGGGAAGGGAGCCGGGATGGTCGGTCATAACGAGTCGTCCTCAAGAAACATCGCGTGTCGCACAGGGAATCACATGCAGCCGGGCGGGGCAAAAGGCAAGGGGCTCCTCGGCCCCCTCGCAACGCCCAGCGGCATCGGCGAGATGCGCGTCAATCCGGAGAACAGGACAAGCCAAGAAATATCAGACACAGATGAACACAGATGGACACAGATGAACTTATGATTGTCGGCATGCCGATGGCCGGGCGCGCCGCGGCTGACTGGACATCAATATTCATCTGTGTCCATCTGTGTTCAAAATCAGATTTTATCCCTGCCGAACCTCCGGAAGAGCCGCGAACGCGACCTCTCCCCGCAGCAAAGCCTCCAGCGGCTGGGCGTCGAGCACCGTGGCGCTGGCGCGGGCGTAGGCGGTCAGCGCCGCCAGGGCCGCCGGATCGACGCCCTCCACCACCGTGCCGTAGACGTTGTTGTCGAGCGCCACCTCCAGCCGGCGGTCGTCGGGCTCGGCCAGCGCCTCGTCGTAGGCGCGGATGCGGCCGGCCAGCGCGCGGGCCATCGTCTTGACCCGCCGGCCGATGCCGCTGTCGCCGACGCCCATCTCCAGCAGCGACTTCTCGAAATTGTCGATCATCGTCTCGTAGAGCCGCCGCGACAGGGCGCCGGCCTCGGCCCCCCGCCCCTTCAGCCGGCGCATCACCAGGAAGCAATGCAGCGCCACCAGATCGAAACGGCCGTCGAGCGTGTCGGGCACGCCGAGATCGCGGTAGAACACCGGCTCCCGCGCGCGGGTCACGACGGCGGTGTACAGGTCGCCGACCGGACCGGAGCCCAGGCGCCCGCCGGACAGCCGGGCGAACAGGCCCCCGGAAAACAGACGGCCAAGAAGATTGTCTGACACGGAAAGGTCACTCTCGCGAAATTCGGAGTCTCGTTGACAGGAAGAAGGCCCCAATGCGATTGTCCCGCACTGTGGAAGGGGGACCGCGCCTTTTGCGCCCCTTCGCTGGCTCCATCATAGCCCGAGCACCATGACGAGATCGATTCCTTCCGCGCTTCGCACCGTCGCCTTGCTGGGCGCCGTCCTGTCCACCGGGCTCGTCGCGGCGGGCTGCTCGCCGGTCGTCGCCACGCGCGGCAACCTGACCGATCCCGAGCTGGTGGCCGAGCTTCAGCCCGGCCAGAGCCGGCGCGACGACGTCGCCGCCGTCCTCGGCACGCCGACCTCGGTCGGCACCTTCGATCCGAACGTCTGGTACTACATCGGGCAGAAGACGGAGAAGACCGCCTTCTTCCAGCCGGAGGTCGTCGACCGCCGCGTCGTCATCGTCCGCTTCGACGAGGCCGGCACGGTGCGCGAGATCAGGAAGCTCGACCAGAGCAACGGCCAGGACATCGAGATGGTCGACCGCAGCACGCCGACCGCCGGCCGCGAGATGGGCTTCCTCGAACAGATGATGGGCAACGTCGGCCGCTTCTCGGCCAAGGACGCCAAGGGCAAGGGCCCCGGCTCCTGACCGCCTCCACCGGCTCCACCGGCTCCGAATGACGAAGGGCGGGAACCTGACGGTCCCGCCCTTTTCCGTGCCGGCTTCCTACGAGAATTGCGCCAGGATCGCCAGCAGCAGGATCGCCACGATGTTGGTGATCTTGATCATCGGGTTGACCGCCGGGCCGGCGGTGTCCTTGTAGGGGTCGCCGACCGTGTCGCCGGTCACCGCCGCCTTGTGGGCGTCGGACCCCTTGCCGCCGTGGTTGCCCTCCTCGATGTATTTCTTGGCGTTGTCCCAGGCGCCGCCGCCCGACGTCATCGAGATGGCGACGAAGATGCCGGTCACGATGGTGCCGAGCAGCATGGCGCCGAGCGCCGCGAAGCCGGCCGCCTGTCCGCCGATGGCGGCGATGACCAGATAGAGCACCACCGGGGCCAGCACCGGCAACAGCGACGGGATCACCATCTCGCGGATCGCCGCCTTGGTCAGCATGTCGACCGCGCGGCCGTAGTCGGGCTTGGCGGTGCCCTCCATGATGCCGGGGATCTCGCGGAACTGACGCCGCACCTCGACCACCACCGAGCCGGCGGCGCGGCCCACAGCGGTCATGCCCATCGAGCCGAACAGATAGGGCAGCAGCCCGCCGATCAGCAGCCCGACGACGACGTAGGGGTCGTTCAGCCGGAACTCGACCACGACGTTCGGAAAGTAATGCCCGAGATCCTGGACGTAGGCCGCGAACAGCACCAGCGCCGCCAGACCGGCCGAGCCGATGGCATAGCCCTTGGTCACCGCCTTGGTGGTGTTGCCGACGGCGTCGAGCGCGTCGGTGGTGACGCGGATGTCCTTCGGCATCTCCGACATCTCGGCGATGCCGCCGGCGTTGTCGGTCACCGGCCCGTAGGCGTCGAGCGCCACCACCATGCCGGCCAGCGCCAGCATCGTCGTCGCGGCGATGCCGATGCCGAAGATGCCGGCCTGCCCGTAGGCGATCAGGATGCCGGCGCAGATCACCAGCACCGGCAGGGCGGTCGCCTCCATCGACACCGCCAGCCCCTGGATGACGTTGGTGCCATGCCCGGTCTCCGACGATTTGGCGATGCTGCGCACCGGACGGAAGACGGTCGAGGTGTAGAATTCCGTGATCCACACCAGCAGACCGGTGACGCCCAACCCGACCAGCGAGGAGACGAACAGGTTCAGCCCGGTGATCGACAGGCCGTTGGTCATCACCAGCGCGCGGTTGAAGCCGAACATGATGGCGGTGACGATCAGGATCAGCACCAGCGAGATGCCGGCCGTCGCCGCCAGCCCCTTGTAGAGAGCCGCCATGATGTTGTTGCTGGCGCCCAGCTTGACCGCGAAGGTCCCGGCGACCGAGGCGACGATGCACACCGCGCCGATCACCAGCGGGTAGACCAGCAGCAGCCGGACGACGTCGCCGGAAAAGAAAATCGCCGCCAGCAGCATGGTGGCGACGATGGTGACGGCGTAGGTCTCGAACAGGTCGGCGGCCATTCCGGCGCAGTCGCCGACGTTGTCGCCGACATTGTCGGCGATGACCGCCGGGTTGCGGGGATCGTCCTCCGGGATGCCGGCCTCGACCTTGCCGACCAGATCGGCGCCGACGTCGGCCCCCTTGGTGAAGATGCCGCCGCCGAGCCGCGCGAAGATCGAGATCAGCGAGGCGCCGAAGCTCAGCGCCACCAGCGCCTCCAGCACCGTGCGGACCTGCACCGGGTCGGTGACGCGGTAGATGGTGGTCAGGATCCCGTAATAGACGCCGACTCCGAGCAGCCCGAGCCCGACCACCAGCATGCCGGTGATGGCGCCGGCCTTGAAGGCGATGTCGAGCGCCGGGGCCAGCCCCTGGGTCGCCGCCTGCGCGGTGCGGACGTTGGCCCGCACCGACACGTTCATGCCGATGTAGCCGGCCGCTCCCGACAGCAGGGCGCCGATCAGGAAACCGACCGCCACCGGCAGCCCCAGCGTCAGCCCGAGGATCAGCAGCAGCACGACGCCGGCCACGGCGATGGTGGTGTACTGGCGGTTCAGGTAGGCGCGCGCGCCCTCCTGGACCGCGGCGGCGATGGCCTGCATCCGCTCCGACCCCGGCGACGCGGCCATGACCTCCTTTCCGGCGCGATATCCGTACGCCAGCGCAAGAAGCCCGCTGGCAATGATGACGATGAACGCTAAAGCCATCGCATCCCCCGATTTTTATGGGTCCGCCCGCGAAAGCCGACTCCCGAAAGTAAGGGGAGAAGTCGGGCGCAAGTATTCTCCACAAAAGCATGCCGAAGGATCAGCGGCTTGGCAACCGCCACCATGTCGTCGCGGGCGCGGCGAAATGGCCAAGCATTTCGCCTTGGTCATAGCTGACTTTCGGCCAGCCCCCTTTTGATGCGGCGCAAAAGGGCGTCAAAGATTGCGCTGCGTCACCGCCTGGATCAGGACATTCTGCACCACGCCGGGGCCAAGAACCTTGGTGCCGGCCTCGGCGAGTTTTTCTTTTATGGCAGGGAGGTTGACCAAGCCGCCATTCATCATCGACTTGTCGGCGACCCCGCCATAGAGCGCCGTCAGGAAGGCGTCGGTCATGCGGGTCTGGTTGGCCTGGACCATCGGCTGCTTCTCCAGCAGCACCTCCACCGTCACGACGACGGTGACGAACTGCTCGACCCGGGAGGCGCCCAGCATCGGGACGACCAGCGGCGGCAGGCGCACGAAGCCGGTCGGCGGCTTGGGCGGCGGCTCGACCTTCTTCGGCTCGGCCCCCTCCTGGGGGACGAGGTACTTGTTGTAGACGAACCAGCCGCCGAAGCCGGCGCCGCCCAGCAGCACGATGCCCAGCACCAGCACGATCAGGGCCTTGACCATGGGCGGCGTCCTTGTGCGAGGAGAGGCGGCGGTTGCCGCACCCGGTCAGAAATGATCCCAGCCCGGCCGGCGGATGGGCAGCGGGGCGCCCTGCCCGTCCAGCACGGCGACGGTTCCGGCGGCGCCCTCGGTCAACCGGCCGATGCCGGTGATCGGCACGCCGGTGTCGCGCGCCAGCGCGGCCAGCGCCGCGCGCGCCGAATCGGGGGCGGAGAACAGCAGCTCGTAATCGTCGCCGCCGGTGAGCGCCAGCACCAGCCGCTCGGGGTCGCCGTCGATGGCGCCGCGCGCGGCGTCGGACAGCGGCACCAGGGCCGACTCCAGCACGGCGGCGCAGCCGGACTCCTCGCAGAGATGGCCGAGGTCGGCGACCAGCCCATCCGAGACGTCGAGCGCGCCGCTCGCCAGACCGATCAGGCGCGGGCCGATGGTGGTGCGCGGGTCGGGCCGGCGCAGGCGGCGCAGCAGATGGCCGCGCGTGGCCTCGTCGGGGATGTCGAGCCTGCCGAGGGCGACCTGGAGGCCGAGCGCCGCGTCGCCGATGCTCCCGGTGACGTAGAGCCCGTCGCCGGGCCGGCCGCCCCAGCGCGGCAGCGCGCGGCCGGCCGGCACCAGGCCGAAGGCGGTGACCGACAGGGTGACCGGGCCGCTGGTGAACACCGAATCGCCGCCGGCCAGCTTGATGCCGAAGCGCTCCTGGTCCTCGCCGAGGCTGGCGGCGAAGGCGGTCAGCCACGCCTCGTCGATGCCGCGCGGCAGGGCGGTGACCAGCGAATAGGCCAGCGGCTCGGCGCCCATGGCGGCGAGGTCGGACAGGTTGGTGCGCAGCAGCTTGGCGGCGATGTCGCCGGGATGGTCGTCGGGGAAGAAATGCACGCCGGCGACCAGGGCGTCGGTGGTGACGACCAGCTCGCGCCCCTGCGGCACCGCGAAGACGGCGGCGTCGTCGCGCAGCCCCCGCGCGCCGGGAAAGCCGGCGGCGAGCGGCTTGAAGAAACGGGTGATGCGGCCGAACTCGCCGAGCGGCGGGGTGTCCGGGGTGGTCATGGCACTCCCCCTCCGTTATGCCCCCTCTCCCCGGGGGGAGAGGGAGAGACATGCGGAAGAAGGGACAGCCCGGCCGGCACGCGGTTATCCCTGGGAGGGGGTGCGGGACGGATCGGGCCTGGCCAGATCCTCGGCGCGCAGCGCGCGGGCGACATGGTCGAGCACGCCGTTCACCATCGCCGGCTCGCGGCCGGCGAAGAAGGCGTGGGCGACGTCGACATACTCGCTGATCAGGATGCGCGGGTGGGTGTCGAGATGGACCGCGATCTCGTAGGCGCCGGCGCGCAGGATGGCGCGCAGCAGCAGCTCCAGCCGGTCGAGCGGGAAACGCGGGTCGAGCGCCGCCGTCAGCACGCTGTCGACCTCGGCCCGGCGGTGGATGGCGCCGCGCACGATGTCGGCGAAGAGCTGCGGGTCGCCGGCCACGAACTTGGCGCCGTCGATCTCCTCGCCCAGGCGATGGGCGACGAACTCGCCGACCACGGTTTCGACGGGGGTGCCGGTCAGGTCGATCTGGTACAGCGC
Organism: Azospirillum agricola; assembly: GCF_017876095.1. Classification (GTDB taxonomy): domain Bacteria; phylum Pseudomonadota; class Alphaproteobacteria; order Azospirillales; family Azospirillaceae; genus Azospirillum; species Azospirillum agricola. The sequence goes on along the minus strand of NZ_JAGINM010000011.1, from coordinate 214,063 downwards.
CTGGACGGCGCCCAGACGGCCGGCCTTGCGCCGGGCCTTGGCGGACCCGCCGCCGGTCTTGCGGCCCCCGGATTTGCCGTTGGCGCGCTTGGGTTTCGCGGGGGGGGCCGCGTCGTCGTTGCTCATGGTCGTTTTGCAGTCGCTAAAAGAGGAAATGCCGGGATCAGCGCGGATAGAGGCGGAATTTGCGCTTCAGGTCAATCATGTCAAGGCAGGCCCGCGCCGCGACCCCGCCCATGTTCTTCGATCCGACGGTGGCGCGGACCCAGGCCTGCTCGCGATTCTCGACGGTCAGGATGCCGTTGCCGACCGCCAGGGCGTAGCGCAGCGCCAGTTCCTGGAGGCCGCGCGCGCTTTCCGCGCAGATGGTGTCGTAGCGCGTCGTCTCGCCGCGGATCACGCAGCCGAGCGCGACATAGCCGTCGAAGCGCTTGCGCGCCGTGAAGAAATCCATCGAGCGGATGGCGTAGAGGATCGCCGCCGGGATCTCCAGACAGCCGGGCACGCCGTAGCGGATGTGCGTGGCGCCGGCGCGGTCCAGTTCCGCGACGGCGCCGCGCGCCAGCTCCTCGGCGATGTCCTCGTGGACGCGGGCGTCCACGACCATGATGTGGGGCGTGTCGGTCATCCGGCGGCGCGCGCGTCCATCAGTCGGCGCCCTTTTCGGCGCAGGCCGGGTGGATGGCGCGGTGGCCGACCACCGTCAGGCCGTAGCCCTCCAGCCCGATGATCGACTTCTTGCGGTTGGACAGCAGAACCATCGAGCGCACGCCGAGATCCAGCAGGATCTGCGCGCCGACGCCATAGTCGCGCAGTTCGGGCGCGCTGCCCGCCTGCCCTTCCAGCCGGGCCTTCAGCACCGACGACAGACCGTTCGGCTGCGGCTCGCGCAGCAGCACGATGACGCCGCGGTTCTCCTTGGCGATCAGCTCCATCGACGCCTGCAACTCGTCGGCGCGGCCGGAGTTGCGGTCGCCCAGCACGTCGTCGAGCACCGACAGGGCGTGCATGCGGACCAGCACCGGCTCGTCGCCGGAGATGTCGCCGCGCACCAGGGCGATGTGCTCCGCGTAATGGATCTTGTTGGTGTAGACGTAGGTCTGGAAACGGCCGCCAAAACGGCTGTCCAGCGTGCCGGCCAGACGCTGCTCGACGATCGTCTCGGTGCGGCGGCGGTAGGCGATCAGGTCGGCGATGGTGCCGACCTTCAGCCCGTGGAACTGGGCGAACTGCACGAGGTCCGGCAGGCGGGCCATGGTGCCGTCGTCGTTCATGATCTCGCAGATCACGGCGGCCGGGGAATGGCCGGACAGCCGGGCGATGTCGACCGACGCCTCGGTGTGGCCGGCGCGGACCAGCACGCCGCCGTCGCGCGCCAGCAGCGGGAAGATGTGGCCCGGCGTGGCGATGTCGTGCGGCCCGGATTTCGGGTCGATGGCGACCTCGATGGTGCGGGCGCGGTCGGCGGCCGAGATGCCGGTCGTCACGCCCTCGCGCGCCTCGATCGAGACGGTGAAGGCGGTCTGGTGGCGGGACGCGTTCTGCTGGGCCATCAGCGGCAGGCGCAGCCGCTCGATGTTCGGCTGGTCCATGGTCAGGCAGATCAGGCCGCGCCCGTGCTTGGCCATGAAGTTGACCGCTTCCGGCGTGGCGCAGGAGGCGGGGATGACGAGGTCGCCCTCGTTCTCGCGGTCCTCGTCGTCGACCAGGATGAACATCCGGCCCTGCCGCGCCTCCTCGAGGATCTCCTCGGCCGACGACAGATACTTGTGGAATTCGGACGTCATTCCTGCCCCGCGAGCCGCGCGACGTAGCGCGCGAGCATGTCGATTTCCAGATTGACCGCGTCGCCCTCGCGCAGGCCACCGAAGGTGGTCGCGGTCTGGGTGTGCGGGATGATGTTCACGCCGAAACGCGAACCGGCGACCTCGTTGACGGTCAGCGACACGCCGTCGATGGCGACCGACCCCTTGGAGGCGATGTATTTGGCGAGGGTCTCCGGCGCCTCGAAGGTCAGGCGGATCGATTCACCCTCCGGCCGCAGGGCGACCAGCCGGCCGACGCCGTCGACATGGCCGGACACGATGTGCCCGCCCAGTTCGTCGCCGACCTTCAGCGCGCGCTCCAGGTTGACGCGGGTGCCGGCTTCCCAGCCGCCGAGCGTCGTCTTGGACAGCGTCTCGCCCGACGCCTGGATGACGTACCACCCCGGCCCCTTCTCGATGACCGTCAGGCAAACGCCGTTGTGGGCGATGGACGCCCCGATCGCGATCGTCTCCGTGTCGAAGGCGGTCTCGATGGTGAACCGGGTGTCGCCCTGCCGCTCCACGGCCCGGACGCGCCCGACATCGGTGATGATTCCGGTGAACATGGCGGCGAATTTAGCAGGTTTCGCGCCGAGGGGAAGCGCGGACGACGACGCGGGCGCCGCAACGGACTGTTGCGCGGCGCGCGGCGGTCGGGAAAACCGGCAGGATCAACAGCCAAGGTCGTGTGGAAGGCCAGGGGAGACACGGATGAACACGGATGACCGCCATCCCATTCATCCGTGGGCGGGCAAAGCCCGCATCCGTGTTCCACAGCCCTCCGCGAGACGAAACGGCGTGAGCGCTCAAAGGCGCCGGTAGCTCTCCGCCAGATCGCTCCCGGCGACACGGACGGCGGTGCGCTCGAAACGCGCCATGCCGTCGAGCCGGTCGACGCCGAAGCCGGTGACGGCCGACAGCCCGTCGCCGCCGATCAGCGAGGCGGCGCGGAACCATTCCAGCCGGTCGACCAGCCCGGCCCCCATCAGGGCGCCGGCCAGGGTGGCGCCGCCCTCGACCAGCAGGCGGGTGACGCCGCGCCCGGCGAGCGCCGCCAGCGCGGCGGCCGGATCCGGACGGCCGGTGGGATCGGCGGGCACCGGCAGGATTTCGACACCCTGGGCGGTGAGTGCGGCAGCCTTGGCCGGGTCGTGATCGTCGCGCGTCACCACCCAGGTCGGAAGGATCCGCGCCGTCGCCGCCAGCCTCGAGTCCGGGGACAGGCGCAGGCTGCCGTCGAGCACGATCCGGACCGGGCTGCGCTCCTCCAGCCCCGGCAGGCGGCAGGTCAGTTCGGGGTCGTCGGCCAAGGCGGTGCCGATCCCGACCATGATCGCGTCGTTGGTCGCCCGCAGCCGGTGTCCCCAGGCGCGCGCGGTCGGGCCGGTGATCCACTGCGAATGGCCGGTGCGCGTCGCGATGCGGCCGTCGAGCGTCGTCGCCAGCTTCAGCGTGACCAGCGGGCGGGCGTGCTGGATGCGGTTGAAGAAGCCCTCGTTGAGGGCGAGCGCCTCGGCCTCGCACACACCGAAGGTCACGGCGACGCCGGCATCCCTCAGACGCGCCAGCCCGCCGCCGGCGACGCGCGGGTCGGGGTCCTGGCAGGCGACGACGACGCGGGCGACCTCGGCGCCGATCAACGCAAGGCTGCAAGGCGGCGTCTTGCCGTAATGGTTGCAGGGTTCCAGCGTGACGTAGGCGGTGGCGCCCTTCGCCAGGGCGCCGGCGCGGGCGAGCGCCTCGGTCTCCGCGTGGGGACGCCCTCCGGGCTGGGTCCAGCCACGGCCGACCACGGCGCCGTCGCGCACCAGCACGCAGCCGACCGACGGGTTGGGCCATGTCCGCCCGAGCCCGCGCGCGGCGAGCGACAGGGCGGCCCGCATGTGGCGGAGGTCGGTGTCGGTATCGGCGGCCATCAGCCCGGCTGGGCTTCCGGCGCCAGCTGCTCGACGAACTCGTTGAAGTCCGACGCCTCGCGGAAGTCCTTGTAGACCGAGGCGTAGCGGATGTAGGCGACCTGATCCAGCGTCTGCAACGCCTCCATGATCCGCTCGCCGATCTGCTTGGAGGGGATCTCGCTCTCGCCGGAGGATTCGAGCTGGCGGACCAAGCTGTTCACCACCCGGTCGATGCGGTCGGCGTCGATCGGGCGCTTGCGCAGCGCGATCTTCATCGACCGCAGCAGCTTGTCACGGTCGAAGGGCTCGCGCTGCCCGGTGCTCTTCACCACCGTCAGCTCGCGCAGCTGCACGCGCTCGAAGGTGGTGAAGCGCGCGCTGCAACTGGGACAGAAGCGCCGCCGCCGGATGGCCGAGTTGTCCTCCGTCGGTCGCGAGTCCTTGACCTGGGTGTCCTCGTTTCCACAGAACGGGCAGCGCATTCCTTGTCCCCTCCCCTTCTTCTTTAAGGGCGCGTCAGAGCGTCGGGTAGATCGGGAACTGGCGGCACAGGCCGCGCACGCGCTCGCGCATCGCCGCCTCCACCGCCGAATTGTCGCCCGAGTTGCTGGCGGCCAGACCGTCCAGCGTCTCGACGATCATCTCGCCCACCTGCTTGAACTCGGCGGTGCCGAAGCCGCGCGTGGTCGCCGCCGGGCTGCCGAGGCGGACGCCCGAGGTGATCATCGGCTTCTGCGGGTCGAACGGCACGCCGTTCTTGTTGCAGGTCATGCCGGCATGCTCCAGGCTGGCTTCCGCCGCCTTGCCGGTCAGGTTCTTCGGACGCAGGTCGACCAGCACGATGTGGCTGTCGGTGCCGCCCGACACGATGTCGAGGCCGCCGTCGATCAGCGTCTTCGACAGCACGCGGGCGTTGTCCAGGACGGCTTGCGCGTAGGTCTTGAACTCCGGACGCAGCGCCTCGGCGAAGGCGACCGCCTTGGCGGCGATGACGTGCATGAGCGGGCCGCCCTGGAGGCCGGGGAAGACCGCCGAGTTGATCTTCTTGGCGATGTCCTCGCGGTTGGTCATCACCATGCCGCCGCGCGGACCGCGCAGCGTCTTGTGGGTGGTGGTGGTGGCGACGTCGGCGTAGGGGAACGGGTTCGGGTAGACGCCGCCGGCGATCAGGCCGGCGTAGTGGGCGATGTCGACCATGAAGTAGGCGCCGACCTCGTCCGCGATGGCGCGGAAGCGCTCATAGTCGAGGACTCGCGGGTAGGCGGAGCCGCCGGCGATGATCAGCTTCGGCTTGTGCTCGCGGGCCAGCGCCTCGACCTGGTCGAAGTCGATCAGGTGGTCGTCCTTGCGCACGCCGTACTGCACGGACTTGAACCACTTGCCGGACATGTTGGGAGCGGCGCCGTGGGTGAGGTGGCCGCCGGCGGCCAGCGACATGCCGAGCACGCAGTCGCCCGGCTGCAACAGCGCCAGCAGCACCGCCTGGTTGGCCTGGGAGCCGGAGTTCGGCTGGACGTTGGCGAACTCGCAGCCGAACAGCTTGCAGGCGCGCTCGATGGCGAGATTCTCAGCCACGTCGACGAACTCGCAGCCGCCGTAGTAGCGCTTGCCGGGATAGCCTTCCGCGTACTTGTTGGTGAGGACCGAGCCCTGGGCCTCCAGCACCGCCTGGGAGACGATGTTCTCGGAGGCGATCAGCTCGATCTGCTCCTGCTGGCGGACCAGCTCGTCGCGCACCGCGCGGGCCAGTTCGGGATCGGTCTCGGCGAGCGAGGCGGCGAAGAAGCGGCCGATCTCGGCGGCGTTGGTGCTGGTCATGGCGGAAGGCTCCTCAAATCGTCGAATGCTTGCTCGTCCGGCCGGACACGGCGACGGTCCCCGGCCGGCTGGCCTTGATCAGGCCCAATTCCTCAAAGGCCGCTGGCCTTCAGCCCATCTTGGCGATGCGGCGGCTGTGCCGCTCCCCGCCCTCGAACGCCGTGTTCAGGAAGGTGGTCACGCAATCCTTGGCGATCTCCGGCCCGACGATGCGGGCGCCCAGCGCGATGACGTTGGCGTCGTTGTGCTCGCGGCTGAGGCGCGCGGTGGTCACGTCGTGGACCAGCGCCGCGCGGACGCCCGGATGGCGGTTGGCCGCGATGCTGATGCCGATGCCGCTGCCGCAGACCAGCACGCCGCGCTCGGCCCGGCCGTCGGTGACGGCGGCGGCGACCGCGGCGGCGAAGTCCGGATAGTCCACCGAGGCCGGACCGTCGGTGCCGAAATCGAGGACGGTGTAGCCGGCGTCCGCCAGCGACGCGGCGATCTGAGCCTTCAGCTCGTAACCGGCATGGTCGGAGGCGAGCGCTACGGTGCGGGCGGTCATGGCGACGGAAAACTCCAGTGCGGCGGAAAGCGGCCGCACCCTACCAGATATCGACGCCAGCCGCCACCACCACACCATGACGGGGACGCATGGCGTCCAGCGACGGAGCGGGGCGCAGCCGCCGGGCCAGCGTCGAGGCCCGTCCCCGCGCGGGGCGCGGGAATCGCAGCCTCACGTCGAGGCGCCCGCCGGAAACCCGCCAAATGCTTGAAAGTTCGCGAGCGCATTTCGCCTCAGCGTTGTCGCGCCCACCAAGCAAGGGAGTTAGCCGATTCGTTATAGGCACCCGGCCCGGCGCAATTGCCGCAACCAAGTCCGCCGTCGATTTAAAGCTGGACCTTACTAGACGATCCTTAAAGCCGGGTGTCGGCAGCAGCCTGGAAACGATTTTCAGCGTTGCCTGATTTAAGCCGGCGTCATCAGTTCTGACGGCCAAAAGCAACTAATTTGCTTCTTGCCGAAATTATATTGACACCCAAATCACGGTATGCAACTTGGTTGCTACGGACAAATGAAAAGCCAGGACACTGTGCAATGAGCGACCAGCTTCGCGCCGATGTACCCGACAACGCGCTGCTGCGGATGACGGCCGACATCGTATCGGCGTATGTCAGCAAGAATGTTTTGCCCGCTCAGCAAATCCCCGAGGTGATCAATACGGTCTACTCGTCGCTGACCGGACTTAACGGCCAGCCCCGCGAAACCCCGGCGGAGCCGCTGAAGCCGGCGGTGCCGATCCGCAAGTCGGTCACTCCCGAATACATCGTCTGCCTGGAAGACGGAAAGAAGTTGAAGATGCTCAAGCGGCACCTTCGCTCGACCTACAACATGTCGCCGGACGAATACCGGGCGCGCTGGGGCCTTCCGCCCGACTACCCGATGGTCGCGCCGAACTACGCGGCGCAACGTTCTGAATTCGCCAAGCGAATCGGGCTGGGGCGCAGCTCCGGCCGGCAGACCCGCCGCAAGGTCGGTTGATCGCACAGTGTCCGTGGCGTAGAGCGGGCCGTCCCGAAGGGAGCCGGCCCGCGCGCGTTTCTTCGACGGACGACATTTCCTTTTGATTGCACGGCACGCCCCATGGTTGAAACCATCGGCTGCCGCCCGGCCCCTTCCGGTCCGGGCCCTCGCGTCAACCGGCCGCGCGCCGCGACCGGACCAGGCAGGCGCTGACGATCAGCAGCCCTTGCGCCCAGACAGTCGGCAGTTGAAACGCTCGACGTTGCGCGTCAGATCCTGCCCGGTCGCGATGTTCTCGTCGTTCAGGCATTTCAAATACGCCATCGTCTTGTCGACGTACTCCTTCACCTCGAACTGGCAGCCGGACATCTTGTCGGCGCTGACGAAGGTCGTCCCGTCGTCCATGCACAGCGGCACGCCCGGCTTGAAGCAGCCGGAGGCCGGGTTCGCCGGAACGCTCATCGGCGGCTGGCCGCCCGCTTGGGGCGAGGCCGGAGCGGCGGCCAGGACCGGCGTTCCCGCCAGGATGCCCAGGGCGGCGATGGCCGCGCGCAGGCCGGACGTCATACGAAACATGCTGCAATCCCCGATTGGGCGGCGGTTGCGATCCGCCGCGCTCTCCCGCCGGCGTCCCGGCCCGTCGTTCGTTCGTCGAGCGCGTTTCTACAAGCGTTACACCCCCTGCACCAGTGCCAACGGGCATGCATAGGTCTACAGTCCGGGTCGAGCGGTTCGCTCTACGACCGGCAGCCAGGCGTGCCGCAAGGCCGCCGGTCGGGCATGCCAGCGCTCACCATCAGCAGAAGCCAGACTTCCGAGCGCGCCGCCGGCACTCCCCGACGGCGCGTCTTCTTGCCCGCCCCACCCGCCGGGCACCGCGTCAGCGGCCAGGCTTGGCGCCGGGCTTGGGCGCGTCGCGGGTCTGGACGTAGCGCAGCTTGTTCATCGCCGTGCGCTTGAGCAGCTCGACGCTGCCGCTGGCCGGGCCGGCCACCGACACCTCGACCCCTGTCTGCGCGTCGATGGCCGTCACCTTCATGTAACTCCCGACGCGGTGGAACTCGAACAACACCTCGCCGCCAGGACCGGTCATGCGGCACCCCTCCCGATGATTGAACCCCAAGGACCGCGCATGGGACGCTGCGCGAAACGCCACCCATTCCAGAGGGTCATCACCCTATGGCCAGGGCACGCGCCGTGGAACACCGGCGGCGCCCCCCTGTTCTGATGGGCACCGTTCCACTCTGCCCGGAACGCCATCGACATCCAACCGTCAAAACCACCCCAAACCCATCGTGTGGAAGAAGGAAGCATCCATCATGGCTGCCAAGACGATGCAGGATCTGCTGGTCGAGGACATCCGCGACATCTACCACGCGGAAAAGCAGATCACGAAGGCCCTGCCCAAGCTGGCGAAGGCCGCCCATTCCCCCCAGCTCCGCCAGGCCTTCGAACGTCATCTGGAGGAGACCAACGGCCAGATCGAGCGGCTGGAGCAGGTCTTCGACGAGCTGGACGTGGTCAAGCGCGGCAAGCGCTGCGACGCGATGGAAGGGCTGATCAGCGAAGCCCACGAAATACTGGAGATGGGCCTCGCCCCCGAAGTCCAGGACGCCGCGCTCATCGCCGCCGCGCAGAAGGTGGAGCATTACGAGATCGCCAGCTACGGCACCGTGCACGCCTACGCCACGGCCTGCGGCCTGACCAAGGTCGCCCAGCTTCTGGAGGAGACCCTGAAGGAAGAGAAGGAGACCGACCTGAAGCTGAACCAGCTCGCCATCGGCGACGTGAACAAGAAGGCCATCGCGGCCGGAGGCCGCAAAGCGGCATAGTGGCCGGAGGCCGCAAAGCGGCATAGCGGCATAGCGGCGGCCGGAGGCCGTAAGACGGCTTAAAACAGCGGCCCGAGGCCGCAAGGCGCCGCAAGGGGCCGGCAAGGAAAGGCCGATGACGAACCCGGCGCCGTGACCGTTTCGGCACCCGGGTTTCCCCTGAGGGGGACAGTGTTGAAAGCACCGCGACGAACCGGGTAGGCTTTCCGTCCCGACCGGTTCTCGCGGTGTTCCTTCATGCGCGGCCCTTTGCTGGCACTCTGTCTTCTCGTCGGCCTCGCCATGGCCCATCCGGCCGCCGCGGCGGAAGGCGCGCCCGGCGCTCTGCCGCCCTCGGTCCGCATCCGGCCGCTGATGGTCCCGGTGGTGAACACCCAGGGCCGCATCGAGAAGTACACGCAGATCGAGGTCAATCTGGAGGTCGGCGACGCCCTGCGGCTCGGCGAGGTCCAGCTCAGCATCCCCCGCCTGCACGACGCCATCCTCACCGCCGTCTACAAGGGCATCGACGAGGGCTGGATCGTCCGCGGCAACATCGCCAACATCCCGGCCCTGCGCCGGCGGATCGACGACGCCGCCAGCGCCCTGTTCGGCAAGAACGTCATCACCCGCATCCTGATCACGCCGCTGGCGCGCCAATCCTCGTTCCAATAGGCGCCCGCGTTCCGGTAGAGTCCCCCCGAAGGCTCCGTGCCGACAGAGGGAGGGCAAGGCCGATGGCCGTGATCTATGTGGCGCGCAGCGCCGCCCTGACGAAATGGGCGTCCGACGTCGGGCAGGGCAAGCACACCTACAAGCTGGGCGTCGCCGATGACGCCGCCGACGCGAAGGCCGCCGCCGACGCCGGCTGGGGCGGCGAGACCGACTGGAAGCTGGTCCAGTCCCAGGAGGTCGAGGGGCTGGACGAGGAACAGGCGCTGGCCCGGCTCGGCCGCCGCGAGAAGACCATCGACCCGACCTACTACCCCCGCCTGAAGGGCGCCGCCGGAATCTTCCGCATCGCCCTGACCAACGTGCAGAACAGCCTGCTGGTCGCCAAGGCGATGACCGCCGACGAGCCGCTGGTCGAGGTCAAGGTCAAGCCCAAGGACATCGCCGACTACATGATCCGCAACGCGATCGCGTGATGACCCCGCCGCCCCGCCCCGCGCCGCTCTACACCATCGGCTACGAGCGCGCCTCGCTCGACGCGGTGATCGCGGCGCTGAGGGCGCGCGGCGTCGCCACCGTGCTGGACGTGCGCGAGCTGCCGCTGTCGCGGCGGGCCGGCTTTTCCAAGACGCCGCTGTCGGCCGGGCTGGCCGAGGCCGGGATCGGCTACGTCCATCTCAAGGGGCTCGGCACGCCCAAGGAGGGCCGGGTCGCCGCGCATCTCGGCCGGATGGACCGCTTCTGGACCATCGTCGCCGAGAAGATGGCAACGCCGGAGGCCGAGCATGATCTGGTCCGCGCCGCCGGGATCGCCGCCCCGGCGCCCGCCTGCCTGCTCTGTTTCGAGGCCGAACCCCATGTCTGCCACCGCCTGCGCGTCGCCGAGGCGCTGACCGCGCGCTTCGGCTTCACGGTGGAGCATCTGCACGCCGCGCCGCCCGGCGGCGCCACTTCCTTCTGATCCCCGTCCCGACGAGTCCATCCGATGCCGATCCGCCTTGCCCGCTTCGACGAACTGACGACCCGCGAGCTGCACGCCCTGCTCCACATGCGGCAGAGCGTGCTGATCGTCGAGCAGGCCTCGCCCTACCCCGACCTCGACGGCCGCGATCCCGAGGCGCTCCACCTGATCGCCACCCGGCCGGAGGATGCGGATTCGGGGTGCCCGGCGCCGGTCGGCTGCGCCCGCTGCTTCGGCCCCGGCGCGGAGCCCGGCGCCACGACCGCCTTCGGTCGGCTGGCGGTGCTGCCCGCCGAGCGGGGCACCGGCCTGGGCCGCGAACTGGTCGCCGCCTCGCTGGCCCTGCTGACCGAACGGTGGCCGGACCACGACGTCGTCATCGGCGCCCAGCTCTATCTGGAGCGTTTCTATGGAAGCTTCGGCTTCCGGCGGGACAGCGACGTCTACGACGACGTCGGCATCCCGCACATCGACATGCGGCTCAGCCGCTGAGCGCGGCGGGACCGCGCCGCCGCCGCGTCAGCCCAGCACCCGCTTCACGATGACGTCCAGCTTGGCCAGCATCGCCGGGTCGCGGCGGTCCGGGGCGGTCATGATCGCGTTGTCCAGCGCGGTGTGGCAGCCCTGGGCGCAGGCGTCGCCGCGCCCGGCGACCTTGGGGGCCAGCGCCGACACCAGCGAGCGCGCCTTGCCGGCGTTGGCGACCACCACCTTGATCACCGCGTCCACCGTCACATGGGCGTGGTCGGTGTGCCAGCAGTCGTAATCCGTCACCATGGCGACGGTCGCGTAGCAGATCTCAGCCTCGCGGGCGAGCTTGGCCTCCGGCATGTTGGTCATGCCGATGACGTCGCAGCCCCAGCTCCGGTACAGCTCGGACTCGGCGATGGTGGAGAATTGCGGCCCCTCCATCACCATGTAGGTGCCGCGCCGCCGGTGCGGCACGTCGAGTTCGCGGAGCGCCTCCTCGATCAGGTCGCCCAGCCGGTTGCACACCGGGTGGCCGAGCGCCACATGCGCCACCAGCCCGGTCCCGAAGAAGCTCTTCTCGCGGGCGAAGGTGCGGTCGATGAACTGGTCGATCACCACGAAGGTGCCGGGCGGCAGATCCTCCTTCAGCGAGCCGACCGCCGACACCGACAGGATCTCGGTGACGCCGAGCTGTTTCAGCGCGTGGATGTTGGCGCGGAAGTTCAGCTCCGACGGCGGGATGCGGTGGCCCCGGCCGTGGCGCGGCAGGAAGACCAGCCTCTGCCCGTCGAGGTCGCCGGTCAGCAGCTGGTCCGACGGCTCGCCGAACGGGGTGCCGACCGTTACCCAGCGCTTGTTCGCCAACCCGTCGATGTCGTAGACGCCGCTGCCGCCGATCACGCCCAGCACCGCCGCCGTTCCGCCGCCCGCCATGTTCCGAAGCTCCGTTGCATAAAGAAACCGGCCGCAGTATCCCGGCGTCCCACGGCAAAGGCAACGCCCGTCGCCGGCGGATCAGCGGCGCCGGGGGCGCCGGGGGCGCAGCAGCGGAGCCAGCAGCAACCCGGCGAGCAGCCCGCCGACATGGGCGCCCCAGCCGACCTCGGCCAAGGGCGAGTCCGGGGCCGGCGGCACCACCACCATCGCAAGGTTCAACGCGGCGAACAGCGCCACCGCCACCCGCAGCGTCCGGTCCAGCCAGCGCCGCAGCGGCGAGCGCTCCGGCGGGCGCAGCCACAGCCAGGCCCCCATCAGGGCGCAGATCGCCCCGCTCGCCCCGACCAGCGGCGCCATGCGGTCGGCCGCCAGCGCGCCCTCGGTCAGGGCCCCGGCGACGGTCCCGGCGGCGAACAGCAGCGCGAAGCGTCCATGCCCGACCACCCGTTCCACCGAGGCGCCCAGGGGCCAGAGCACCGCCATGTTGGTCAGCAGATGCACGGGGTCGCCATGGATCAGCACATGGCCGAACAGCCCGCGCCACAACGCCGATGTCGGCAGCGGCCCGGCCAGTTCGACCGTCCCGAAGAAGTAGGCCGGCACGAAGGCGAAGGATTCCGGCGGCAACTGAAAGACGAACGCGAACACGCAGGCGAGGATCACCGCGCGGGTGACGTGGGCCGGCGCGCCGGCCACCGCCGTCCGCCCCCTTCCCTCTCCCAGCGCGAGCGCCATGCCGCCCCTTTCCCCGCGTCGATCCGTCCCACTCCAATGTGGGTGCGGCAACCCCCGAAGTCAGCCTTTTGAGCGTGCCCTATGCCCCTCGGACGGATTGGAGCGCGAGCCGGCGGCTGGCACACTGCCTCCACCATTCGGCGAGACTCCGCCCCACCGCACAACAAGGGGCGGCAGCCGAAACCTCCGGGGGAGCAAACGACCAATGACCGAATCCCAAAACACCGCCCAGGACACCGCCCACAACTCCGCCCAGGATACCCCCATGCGGGTCGAGCGGCAGGGCCGGGTGATGGTGATGACCATGAGCGACCCGGCGACCCGCAACGCGCTCAGCCTGCCGATGATGGCGCGGGGCCGCGACGCGCTCGACGAGGCCGTCCACGACAGCGGCATCGGCGCCATCGTGCTGGCCGGCGACGGCCGGGCCTTCAGCTCGGGCGGGCACCTGACCAACCTCTACCACCACGGCAGCAAGTCGCGCTCGGAGAACCGCGACGGGATCGAGCGCTTCCATGGCTGGGTCCGGGCGATGCGCGAATGCCCCAAGCCGATCGTCGCCGCCGTCGAGGGGCCGGCGGCCGGGGCCGGCTTCTCGCTGGCGCTGGCCTGCGACCTGATCGTCGCGGCGGAGGACGCCTCCTTCCTCACCGCCTACGTGAAGGTCGGCCTGACGGCCGACGGCGGCGCCTCGGCCTCGCTGGCCCGCGCGCTGCCGCCGCAGCTCTACGCCGAGCTGATGCTGACCGGCGGCCCGGTCGATCCGCAGCGCCTGCACATGGCGGGCGTGGTCAACCGCGTGACCGCCCCCGGCCGCGCGCTGTCCGAGGCCGTCGCCTGGGCGCAGACCATCGCCGACGGCCCGAGCGGCGCCATGGGCCGGGCGAAGAAGCTGATGGAGCTGGCCTATGGCAGCTTCGCGACGCAGCTCGCCCGCGAAAGCGACCTGTTCGTCGAGGCCCTGCACCATGGCGAGGCCAAGGAGGGCATCACCGCCTTCTTCGACAAGCGCCCGCCGGTCTTCCACAAACGGTGAAACAACTTGTAGCTGCGGTTTGATGAAGCGTTTTTGCCGCGGCGTGCGACAGCGCGCTTCCTTGAGCCTGTTCCGCGAATTTGCTGAATTGTCCGGGCGGTCGGGGCGGTGGAACGGCCACCGCCCGCGCCGCACTACCGGAGGGCAAGAGGATGGACAAAATCCTCACTCTCCTGATCCTGGTGCTGGAGATCGTCAAGCGGTTGCTTGACCTTCTTCACTAGGATCGGGTGGGCGTGCCGGGGAAAGCAGACCCGGCACGCCTTCCCCGAAGATAGGACACAACCGTCCTCCCGGCAACCACCCGGATGCCCCGGAACCACCATGCCGGGCAGTTCCCCACCCTCACGCGCCCCGCCTACGATTGCGTGTTGAACAAGGATCGCCATCGGTTGTAGAAACCTGCGGCATGACACAACCGCGCCGCATCCTCTCCGACGCCGAACGGCTCGACTGGCTCCGCCTGATCCGCACCGAGAATGTCGGGCCGATCACCTTCCACCGCCTGCTCGACCAGTATGGCGGCGTCCGGGAGGCGCTCGACCGGCTGCCGGAACTGGCCCGGCGCGGCGGGCGGGTCAAGCCGCTCCGCGTCGCCTCCAAGGCCGAGGCCGAGCGCGAGCTGGCGGCCAACCGCAGGCTCGGCGCCCGGCTGCTCTGCGCCTGCGAGCCCGACTATCCCGAACCGCTCGCCGCCGTGGACGACGCGCCGCCGGTCGTCTCCGTCCTCGGCCACGCGCATCTGCTCCAGAAGCGCGCCGTCGCCATCGTCGGCGCCCGCAACGCCTCCCTGAACGGCAAGAAATTCGCCGAATCGCTGGCCCGCGACCTGGGGGCCGCCGGGCTGCTGGTCGTCTCCGGGCTGGCGCGCGGCATCGACACCGCCGCCCACCGGGGATCGCTCGCCAGCGGCACCGCCGCCGTGGTGGCCGGCGGCATCGACGTCGTCTACCCGCCGGAGAACGAGGATCTGTACCGCGACATCGTGGCGCAGGGCGTGGTGGTGGCCGAGAGCCCGGTCGGCACCCAGCCGCAGGCCCGGCATTTCCCGCGCCGCAACCGGCTGATCTCCGGCCTGTCGCTCGGCATCCTGGTGGTGGAGGCGGCGCTGCGGTCGGGCTCGCTGATCACCGCCCGCATGGCGCTGGAGCAGGGGCGCGAGGTGATGGCGGTGCCGGGCTCGCCGCTCGACCCGCGCTGCCACGGCACCAACAACCTGATCCGCCAGGGCGCCGCCCTGGTGGAGAGCGCCGAGGACGTGCTGCGCGCCCTGGAGAGCCTGCGCCCGCCCTCCCTGGCGGAGCGCCGGCGCGACCTGTTCGAGACCCGCAAGCCCGCCGAACCCGACGAATCCGACCTCGCCCGCGCCCGCGCCGTGGTTCTGGAAAACCTCGGCCCCTCCCCCGTCACCATTGACGAACTCGTCCGCGGGTGCCAATTGTCCGCTCCGGTGGTGCTGACCGTGGTGTTGGAACTCGAGCTTGCCGGCCGAGTCCAGCGGCATCCCGGTCATCAGGTCTCTCTCGCCTGATCGGCACATTCCGGTTTCGGGTATAGGCACACGCGAAGGGCAGTCTCTTGCCGGGCAGCAACGTCGTCATCGTCGAATCGCCGGCCAAGGCGAAGACCATCAACAAATACCTGGGCGACGATTACACCGTCATCGCCAGCTTCGGCCATGTGCGCGACCTTCCGGCGCGCGACGGGTCGGTGCGCCCCGACGAGGATTTCGCGATGGAGTGGGAGCTGGGCGACCGCTCCAAGCGCCACATCGACGAGATCGCCAAGGCGGTGAAGACGGCCGACCGCGTCTACCTCGCAACCGACCCGGATCGCGAGGGGGAGGCCATCGCCTGGCATTTGTCCGAACTGCTGCGCGAGAAGCGCCTGTCCGACAACCGCGAGGTCCAGCGCGTCACCTTCAACGAGATCACCAAGTCGGCCGTCCAGACCGCCATGGCCAACCCGCGCGCGGTGTCGAAGGAGCTGGTCGACGCCTATCTGGCGCGCCGGGCGCTCGACTATCTGGTCGGCTTTACCCTGTCGCCGGTGCTGTGGCGCAAGCTGCCGGGCTCCAAATCGGCCGGCCGCGTCCAGTCGGTGGCGCTGCGCCTGATCTGCGAGCGCGAATCCGAGATCGAGATCTTCAAGCCGCAGGAATACTGGTCGATCGGCGTCGGCTTCACCACGCCGGGCGGGGCGGCCTTCACCGCCTCGCTGACCCAGCTCGACGGCAAGAAGCTCGACAAGTTCGGCCTGCCCAACCGCGAGGCCGCCGAGGCCGCCGTGGCGCGCATCCGCCCGCAGGCCTTCGCCGTCGCCTCGGTCGAGCGCAAGCAGAGCCGCCGCAACCCGTCGCCGCCCTTCACCACCTCGACCCTCCAGCAGGAGGCCTCGCGCAAGCTCGGCTTCGGCGCCACCCGCACCATGCGCACCGCGCAGCGGCTGTACGAGGGCGTCGACATCGGCGGCGAGACGGTCGGCCTCATCACCTACATGCGTACCGACGGCGTCAGCCTGTCGCAGGAGGCCATCGAGTCGGCGCGCGGCCTGATCGGCTCGCATTACGGCGAGCGCTACGTGCCGGAGCAGCCGCGCGTCTACAAGACCGCCGCCAAGAACGCCCAGGAGGCCCACGAGGCCATCCGGCCGACCGACCTGCACCGCCGCCCGGAAAGCGTCGCCTCCCATCTGGAGCCGGACGAGCTGCGGCTCTACGAGCTGGTCTGGAAGCGCACGCTGGCCAGCCAGATGGAAAGCGCCGTCCTGGACCAGGTCGCGGTCGACATCGCCAGCCCGTCGAAGGACGTGGTGCTGCGCGCCACCGGCTCGGTGGTCGTGTTCGACGGCTTCCTGAAGGTCTACCAGGAGGGGCGCGACGACGCCGAGGACGACCAGCAGGACCGCCGCCTGCCCGCCATGGAGGAGGGCAACGATCTCACCCAGGGCGAGATCGCGCCGGAGCAGCATTTCACCCAGCCGCCGCCGCGCTACTCCGAAGCCAGCCTCGTCAAGCGGCTGGAGGAGCTGGGCATCGGCCGGCCCTCCACCTACGCCTCGATCCTGCAAGTGCTCCAGGACCGCAACTACGTGCGGCTCGACAAGCGGCGCTTCATTCCCGAGGATCGCGGCCGGCTGGTGACGGCCTTCCTGGAGAATTTCTTCCACCGCTACGTCGAGTACAACTTCACGGCCGAGCTGGAGAACCAGCTCGACGAGATCTCCGACGGCAAGATCGACTGGAAGACGGTGCTGCGCGACTTCTGGACCGCCTTCGACGTCGCGGTCAACGGCACCAAGGACCTGACGATCACCCAGGTGCTGACCACGCTGGACGAGGAGCTGGGCTCCCACTTCTTCCCGGCGCCGGTCGAGGGCGGGCACGACCCGCGCGTCTGCCCGGTCTGCCGCGAGGGCCGGCTGGGGCTGAAGCTGGGCAAGATGGGCGCCTTCATCGGCTGCTCGCGCTACCCGGAGTGCCGCTACACCCGTCCGCTCGCCGTCGCCAACGACGAGAACGGCGAGGTCCAGGAGGGCCCGCGCGAGCTGGGCAACGATCCCGAGACCGGCCTGCCGGTGAGCGTGCGTCGCGGCCCCTACGGTGCCTACATCCAGCTCGGCCCGGCTCCGGCGACCGCCGCCCCGCCTCCCCCGCCGCCGGTCGAGGAAGCGCCGGCCGACGACAAGGCTGGCGGCAAGAAGGTCAAGGCCAAGAAGAAGCCCAAGGACGACACGCCCAAGCCCAAGCGGGTGTCGCTGCCCAAGGGCATGGCGGCGGCCGACGTCGATCTCGACACCGCGCTGCGCCTGCTGGCGCTGCCGCGCGCCATCGGCAACCACCCGGAAACGAATGAGGAAATCAGCGCCGGCATCGGCCGCTTCGGTCCCTACCTGAAGCACGGCAGCGTCTACAAGTCGCTGACGCCCGACGACGACGTGCTGACCATCGGCATCAACCGGGCCGTCGACCTGCTGGCGGGCGCGGCCAAGAAGGCGTCGGCCCCGGCCAAGACGCTGGGCGACCACCCCAAGACCGGCAAGCCGATCACCATGGGCTCGGGCCGCTTCGGCCCCTACGTGAAGCACGGCAGCGTCTACGCCTCGATCCCCAAGGCGACCGAGCCGGACAGCGTGACGCTGGAGCAGGCGCTGGAGCTGATCGAGGCGAAGGTCGCCAAGGACGCCGCCAAGAAGGGCAAGGCCCCGAAGGAGGCCGAGCCGGCCACCGCCGAGGGCGAAGCTCCCGTGAAGGAGAAGAAGGCGCCGGCCAGGAAGGCCGCCGCCAAGGCCCCGGCGAAGGCGGCCGCGACCAAGACCGCCGCCGCCAAGGCCACCAAGGCGAAGGACGCGGCCGAAGCCAAGGCGGAGGGCGCCAAACCGGAAAAGACCACGGCGCGCAAGAAAGCGTCGTAAGCCGCCGCAGCGGCCGGCGCCGCCCCTTCCGGATCGGGAGCAGCGGCGCCGGCCCACCCGGTTTCACAGTGACCAGCGCACGGCAAAACGCCGCCCCTTCCGGTCCGGAAGAGGCGGCGTTTTTCTTAGAGCGCCGAACAGAATTCCGTTTTCGCCATCGGTGCCCAATGGAACCGTCATCCCCGCGAAGGCGGGGATGACGAGTCGAGAGACGACCCAAGCTTCTGTTAGGCGCTCTTAGGACGAGCGTCAGGCGATCAGATGTGCAGCGGACGGCCGTCCACCGCCAGCGCCGCTTCCTTGGTCGCCTCCGACAGGGTCGGGTGGGCGTGGCAGGTGCGGGCGATGTCCTCGGCGGACGCGCTGAACTCCATGGCGAGCACCAGCTCGGCCACCATCTCCGACACGTTCGGCCCCAGCAGATGGACGCCCAGCACCTTGTCGGTGGTGGCGTCGGCCAGGATCTTCACGAAGCCGTCGGTGGTGCCGCTGGCCCGCGCGCGGCCGTTGGCGGTGAAGGGGAACTTGCCGGTCTTGTAGGCGACGCCCGCGGCCTTCAGCTCCTCTTCCGTCTTGCCGACGGCGGCCACTTCCGGCCAGGTGTAGACGACGCCGGGAACGAGGTCGTAGTTGACGTGGCCCTTCTGGCCGGCCAGCAGCTCGGCCAGCGCGACGCCGTCCTCCTCCGCCTTGTGGGCCAGCATCGGGCCTTCGATCACGTCGCCGATGGCGTAGATGCCCGGCACGTTGGTCTCGAAATGATGGCCGACCTTGACCCGGCCGCGCTCGTCCAGCGCCACGCCCACCGCGTCGAGCCCGAGGCCCTGGGTGTAGGCGCGCCGCCCGATGGCGACCAGCACGACGTCGGCCTCGACCGTCTCGGCGGCGCCGCCGGCGGCGGGCTCGACCGACAGCGACACGCCGGTTTCCGAGACGTTGGCGCCGGTCACCTTGGCGCCCAGCTTGAAGGTCATGCCCTGCTTGGCGAAGATGCGCTGGGCCTGCTTGGAGATCTCGCCGTCCATCGTCGGCAGGACGCGGTCGAGATACTCGATCACCGTGACCTGGGCGCCAAGGCGGCCCCAGACCGAGCCCAGCTCCAGGCCGATGACGCCGCCGCCGATGACGACGAGACGCTTCGGCACCTCCGGCAGCTCCAGGGCGCCGGTGGAGGAGACGATTTTCTTCTCGTCGATGGTCAGGCCGGGCAGCGGGGTGACGTCCGAACCGGTGGCGATGACGATGGCCTTCGACGCGGTGACGGCGCCGACGCCCTCGACCTCGACGGTGGTGCCGGACGTGATGGTGCCGGCGCCCTTCAGCCAGGTGATCTTGTTCTTCTTGAACAGGAACTCGATGCCGCCGACGTTGTCTTTGACGACCTTGTCCTTGTGGGCGAGCATGCCGGGCAGGTCGAGTTCGACGCTGCCGACCTTGATGCCGAACTTGGCGAGGCCGTGCGCGGCCTCCTCGTACTTCTCCGACGCCGCCAGCAGGGCCTTGGAGGGGATGCAGCCGACGTTCAGGCAGGTGCCGCCGAGCGTGCCGCGCTTCTCCACGCAGGCGACCTTGAAGCCGAGCTGCGCCGCACGGATCGCGCAGACATACCCGCCGGGACCGCCGCCGACCACGACGACGTCAAAAGTGCTTTCAGCCATGAGAGGCTTTCCTTCCGCCATTCTTGCTCGTTGCCAAAAGCCGTCCCGTCCAGCGGGGAGGGCCGCGCGGCGATTTATGCCCGCGCTTCAGCCGGCTGGCAACGAGACACTTCGTCCGGACCGGGTTGCGGGCGGAGGGGCTTGCCGGCCGGGGTCAGAAGCCGAGATCGCGGTAAAGCTCGGCCAGGGGCAGCTCCAGCCCGGCCGTCTCCAGGGTGAGAACGGCGTCGCCCTCCAGCACCTGCGGGGCGGCCGGCCAAAGGTTGTCGGCGTCGCGGCGGTGCAGCTCGGCGCGGACGGTCCGCGAATCGAGGAACAGGATTTCCCGCACCGACGGCATGGCGGCGTAGACGTGCAGCTTGGCCCGCTGCGCCTTCTCCTCGGTCGGCGAGAGGATCTCGACCAGCAGGGAGGGCGCGGTGGTGTAGGGAACGTCCGGGTCGAAGGGCTCGCAGGTCACCGCCAGATCGGCGACCCGGTAATTGTGCGTCGGGTCGAAATGCGGGCGGATGCCGGCCTCGGTCAGGGCGGCGCAGGACTGCCCGCTGCGCCGGTTTCGCTCCGCCAGCGCGTTGCCGAGGTGCCGGGCCAGGGCGCCTTGCAGGGTGCTGTGGGCGCGGCTGGGGTGCGCCTGGGCGACGACCGCGCCGTCGATCAGCTCGCAGCGGACATCCCCGCCGAACGGCATGGCGAGGAATTCATCGACCGTCACCATTGGCGTGATGCGCAGGGCCCGCGACATGACAACCTCCCGATCCGACCATCGCCCTAGAATGTAAGGGATGTGGAGCGGCTTGCGAAGGGCACCCCTTTTGCGCAGCGGGAAATCCAACCGGGCTGGGAAACCTTCACGGCTCCGCTTGCGTTCTTTCAGCCATCGGATCGCACCGCAACGGGAGTTCCCCAATGACCAGCATCAAGAAGTTCGCCCTGTTCGCCATCCTCGGCACGCTGCTCGGCACCTCGCTGACCGCCTGCAACACCGTCGAGGGCGCCGGCCAGGACGTGCAGGCCGGCGGTCGCGCCATCGAGCGTTCGGCCGACAACGTCCAGAAGAAGATGTGAGGCGCGGGCGGCCCCGTCAGTCCCCCGGCCGTCAGCCCTTCAGCCGCTTGATGGTGTTGGTCGTGCTCTGTCCCTGGACCAGCTCGGCCAGCACCACCTTGCCGCCGTAGCCCATGACGAACTCCGCTCCCACCACCGTCGCGACGGTGTAGTCGGCGCCCTTGACCAGCGTGTCGGGCCTGAGCGCGCGGATCAGCGTTTCCGGCGTGTCCTCGCCGAAGATCACCACCAGATCGACGCAGCCGAGCGACGCCAGCACCGTGGCGCGCGCCGTCTCGTTCTGCACCGGGCGCGAGTCGCCCTTCAGCCGCTTCACCGATTCGTCGCTGTTCAGCCCGACCACCAGCACGTCGCACGCCGCGCGCGCCTGTTTCAGCAGCGAGATGTGGCCGGGGTGCAGCAGGTCGAAGCAGCCGTTGGTGAAGCCGACGCGCTTGCCGCGCAGCCGCCAGCGCTCCGCCCGCTCCGCCGCCTCGTCGCGGGTCGCCACCTTCTCCTCGCCGTGGCGCCATTCCTGCTCGTGCAGGGCCGACAGCAGCTCGGCGGTGCGGACGACGGCGGTGCCGACCTTCCCCACCACGATGCCGGCCGCGAGGTTGGCCAGCCGCGCCGCGTCGGCCAGCCCGACCCCGACCGCCAGCGCGGCGGCCAGAGTCGCCACCACGGTGTCGCCGGCGCCCGACACGTCGAACACCTCGCGCGCCTCGGCCGGCAGATGCACCACGCCGTCGCGGGTGACCACCGACAGGCCCTGCTCGCTGCGGGTGGCGACGACCGCGCCGATGCCGCAGGTTTCGATCAGGTTGCGGGCAGCGGTCACGACCTCCGCGTCGGTGCGGGCGGGAAGGCCGGTCGCCTCCATCAGCTCCTTGCGGTTGGGGGTGACGATGTCGGCGCCGCGGTAGCGGCGGTAGTCGCGCCCCTTGGGATCGACGACGACCGGCTTGCCGGCCGCGTTGGCCGCCGCGATGACCTGGGCGACCAGCTCATCGGTCAGCACGCCCTTGCCGTAGTCGGAGAGGATGACGCCGCCGACCTCGGGCAGGTCGCGCCGGACCTGCTCCAGCACGCGGCCGGCGACGGTGATCGGGGCGACCGTCTCGACGTCGGTGCGCAGAAGCTGCTGCTGGCCGGCGATGAAGCGTGTCTTGACCGTGGTCTGGCGCCCGGCCTCGACGATGATGGAGGCGCCGTCGCTGACCCCCTCCCGCTTCAGCAGGGCCAGCAGGTCGCCGCCCACCCCGTCGCCGCCGACCACCGACACGAAGCGGCAGGCGGCGTCGAGCGCCACCAGATTGGCCGCCACGTTGCCGGCGCCGCCCAGCTTGGGAAGCTCGCGCTCGATGCGCAGCACGGGAATCGGCGCCTCGGGCGACACCCGCTCCACCGAGCCATAGACGAAACGGTCGAGCATCACGTCGCCAAGGCACAGCACGTTGGCGCGGGACAGGGTGTCGATATGACGGGCAAGGTCGCTCATGGCGCCTGTCATACCAATCCGCGTGCGTGGACGCCAGAGCCCAAAGCCGGCGGCCGGCCCTGCGCCGGAAGCTCAGGAAAAGGCCGGCACCGCCCGGCGCAGGTCGCCGGTTCCCCGGCTGAAGGTCAACGTGAGCTGGCCGGACAGCTCCGCGCCGGAGACCGCCGCCACCGACGCGGCCGGCGGGTCCAGGACCAGGCCGGCGGCGGCGAGCGCGCGGCCGAGATCGCCGAGCCGGTCGCCGGGCAGGGAAAAGCGGACCACCGCCATGACGTCCGAAAACAGGGTGTGGTCCTCGATCCAGCCGCCCGACGCGCCGAGCGCCTCGGCGACCGCCGTCAGCGCCTGATGGCGGTCCGTCGCGACGACGGCATCGAATCTGACAAACGCGCGCATGGAGCCTCCGGGCAGTGTCCGACATCTCCATTCTAGAGGATCCGTAGGCAACCCGCACGGCGGCGGATAAGCTGTCCTCCCATTCTCTCCGTTCGTCCGCCCCTCCATGCCCGTCCCCTCCGCCGCGAACAGCCTGTCGGCCAAGCTGCTGGTGCTCACGATCCTGTTCGTGCTGCTGGCCGAGGTGCTGATCTACACGCCCTTCATCGCCCGCTTCCGCATGACCTATCTGGAGGAGCGGCTGGCCGCCGCCCACATCGCGGCGCTGTCGGTGGAGGCCGCCCCCGACCTCATGGTCACGAAGCAGCTCCAGGCCAAGCTGCTGTCCTACGCCGGCGCCCACGTCATCGACCTGATCCAGCCCGACGCGCGGGTCTACATGCTGTCGCGGCCGATGCCGCCGGAGGTGGACGAGACCTTCGACCTGCGCGCCGCCGGCAACTGGGCGCTGGTGCGCGACGCCTTCCGCGCGCTGACCGAGCCGCGCGACCGGGTGATCCGCGTCATCGACCGCTCGCCCAAGGACCGCGCCCAGCGGGTCGAGGTGACGATGGACGAGCGGCCGATGATCGACGCGATGCTGGATTTCTCGCGCAGCATCCTGGCGGTGTCGGTGGCGATCTCGCTGATCGCCGCCGGGCTGGTGTTCGTGACGCTGCACGCCCTGCTGGTGCGCCCGATGCGGCGGCTGACCGCCGGGGTCGTCGCCTTCCGCCGCGATCCCGACGGCGCCCCGCCGCTGGTGCCGGAGACTCGCGGCGACGAGATCGGCGTCGCCGGGCGCGAGCTGGCCGCCATGCAGGGCACCGTGCGCGCCGCGCTGCGCCAGCGCGAGCGGCTGGCGGCGCTCGGCACCGCCGTCGCCAAGATCAACCACGACCTGCGCGGCATCCTGTCCACCGCGTCGCTGCTGTCGGAGCGGCTGGGCGAGAGCGCCGACCCGGAGGTGCGGCGGGTGACGCCGCGCCTGATGGCCTCGCTCGACCGCGCGGTCGAGCTGTGCGGGCAGACCCTGTCCTTCACCCGCGACGGCGCCCTCCCCTTGCGGCTCGGCCCAATCGACCTGCGCGCCCTCGCCGAGGAGGCCGGCGCGCAGGCGCTCGACACGCTGCGGCCGGACGGCGAGCGCGTCGAGGCGCGCTGGATCAACGATGTTCCGGCGGGGACCGTCATCCAGGCCGACGCCGGGCAACTGTCGAGGGCGCTGGCCAATCTCACCCGGAACGCCGTGCAGGCCGGGGCCGACGAGCTGCGGGTCGCCATCGCGCCGCGCGCCGGAACGGCGGACGCCCCGCTGACCGTCACCGTCGCCGACAACGGGCCGGGCCTGCCGCCACGGGCGCGCGACCATCTGTTCCAGCCCTTCGCCGGGTCGGCGCGGGCCGGCGGCATCGGACTCGGACTCGCCATCGCGCGCGAGGTGCTGCGCGCCCATGGCGGCGAGCTGCGGCTGGTGGAGAGCACCGGCGAGGGCAGCGTCTTCGCCCTCGACCTGCCCGTGGCGGGTCCCGGCGCGGCGCGCCCGGCACCGCGAAAGTCATTCGTGCCGCATTGATCTGCCGCATTGATTTTCACGCTGCGCTGCCGCAAAGTCCCGGCAAATCGCAAGCGTTTGTCCTATCCCGTTCGGAATAGCCCGGAGCGCTTGGCGCGGCTTTCTTTTCGAAAGGACCTTTGACGTGAAAGCACTCGGCAACTGGACGTCGCCCATCCTCGCCGGAATCATGGCCTTTATCGGCCTGCTCGCCTCCTCGCGCGCCGCCGACAGCGCCTTCGAGGTGGGCGGGCTGCTCGTGTTCCTGGGCTGCGTCGTCTACATCTTCTCGGCCATCGGCCGTCATTTCGACCAGGCCGAAGCCCACTGAGGATCGGCGCGGCGGCCGTTGCGCCGCCAACTTCCTTGGTCATGACCGGGCCTGGCCCGGTCATCCATGTGGAACCTTGAGATTCGCTCGTGGATGCCCGTGCCGAGCACGGGCATGACGAAGAGACAGGCCGACAGGGAAAAAAGCCGCTTCCTACGCCGCGTCGATGCCTACACCCCGTCGATGCCTACACCCCGTCGATGTAGGTCAGCAGCGGCGCCCAGTCGGCGCGGTGTTCGCCGGCACGCTTGCCGGGCATGTCGAACAGGCTGAGGCCGGTCGCCGCCGCGTCGGCGTAGATCTGGCTGTCGCGCAGCCGCGTCACCACCCGGTGCCCGATCCCGCCGAGGAACTGGTCCAGCCGGTCCGCCGCCTTGGTGCGCGCCCGCATCCGGTTGCCGACCACCGCCACCGCCTTCCGGTGCCTGGCGATCGACTTCAGCTCCTCCAGCTTGCCGAGGAAGCGCTGGGTCGCCTGCTCGTCGAAGGCGCCGGGCAGCACCGGCAGGACGACGACGTCCGCCATCTTCACCAGATCCTCGATCTGCCTCGTCTTCAAGGCGGCCGGCGCGTCGATCACCAGACGCTTGGTGCCGCGCGGCGCGCTGTCGAAATCCTTCGCCCAATCCATGCCGATCAGCGACGGCGCCTTTTCCGGACGACGCTCCAGCCAGCCGAGCGACGAGCGCTGGCGGTCGACGTCGGCGAGGACGGTGGGCAGCCCGGCCACGGCGGAGGCGGCCGCAAGGTGGGTGGCGATCGTGGTCTTGCCACAACCGCCCTTGATGTTGGCGACGAGGATCGTGAGCATGCGGTCGAGTCTACACCACGCCGTCGTGCTTCGACCAGAAGCGCTTGGTGTCGAGGAAATCGTGCCAGCGGGCGACGAGCTCCGCCTCGCCGTCCGACACGCCGCGGGCGTGCCAGCCGATGACGATGCCGGCGGCGCGCGGCTCGCCGGGGGCGGAGCGGCTGCCGTCCTCGTGCAGCTCGTGCAGCAGCCGGGTCGCCGTCGCCACGTCGTTCAGATGGCCGAGCGCGTCCTGGAACCCCGCCAGCTCCTGAAGATAGCGGCGCACCGGCTTGTCGTCGTAGAGGCTGCGGAAGAACTCGGCGGCGTAGCGCAGCTTCTTCAGGGCGATGCGCAGCTGGTGGCGCTGCGCCACCGGCAGATGGGCGAAGCCGTGGCCGGCCCGCTTGGCCTTCTTGTGGCGCTTCTCCAGCAGATGGTCGGCCAGGCCGGTGACCGGCCCGAACAGCCGCACCGAATCCTCGCTGACCGGCTGGTCGCGCCAGCCGCGCTTCTCCACCCAGGCGCCGAGCCCGAGCAGGAAGGCGGTGTAGCGCTCCGACCCGATGGCGGCGCGGACGGTCTCGTAGGCGCGCAGGCGGCGCGCCTCGGCGGCGGCGGCCAGCGCGTCGATGTCCTCGACCGCCGAGCGGCCGTGCCCGTCGGCGCGGTGGAAGGCGTCGCGCACCGGGGCCAGCAGCTCGGTCGCGAAGACGTCCCAGTCGCGCGCCGGGCCGAGGCTGCCGGCCAGCCACTTGATCTCGCCGACCAGCCAGAGATACTGCGGGCCCGGCACGAAGGGCCGGAACAGCGCGATGGCCGAGCGCAGGCGGCGCAGCGCCACCCGCATCTGGTGGACGCCCTCGGGGTCGTCGCCCTTCAGCGTCGCCGCCTCGTTGGCGGCGAGATGGGCGAGGCAGGCGCGCACGATGCGGCCGACGGCGCCCTCGACCGTGGTGTCGGAATCGAGCCGCAGCTTGTCGGCCTTCACCGCGGCGTCGGCCTCGCCGGCGGCCAGCGCGTAGCCGCGCGCCGCCTTGGTCCGTGTCTCCAGCCGCAGCGGCGCCAGCCTGGACAGCTCCAGCGCCAGATCGTAGAGGTCGGCGGGCGAACCGCTCTTCAGTTCGAGTTCGACCTCCGACAGCGGGGTGGTGGCGCCGCCGCCGGGCAGCCGCACCTCGCCCCGGTCGAAGGCGATCTCGATGGAGGAGGCGCCGTCGCCCTTGCCGAACGTGACGTCGAGGCTGGTGCGCTCGACGACCGAGGTGAAGACCGGCCGCAGCTCCGACTCGCCGAGCGGGCCGAGCAGATCCAGCGCCTCGCCGTCGGTGATCAGCGTCAGGTCGGGTTCGGCGGCGGTCACCGCGCATTCCCATTCGCCACGGCCGAGCCCGTCGCCGTCCGGCGCCGACTTCACGGTCTGGACGAATCCCTCGCCGGTCCGGCGCACCCGCAGGGTGACGCGGCGGTCGGCGAGACGCCCGTCCTCCGTGTCGTAATAGGTGCTTTCCAGGGTCCGCGTCACCGCCGGGGCGGTGGCCCGCGCGGCGATGGACGGGGCGGCACGCAGGGTTTCCAGATCCTCGGGCCTCGCGGCCAGCTTCAGTTCCGTCTCGCGGTTGGTGTCCGCTTCAGCCATCGCTTGCGCCTCGAACCCCCGTTCCACGGCCATACAGGCCCACAAGGTGGGTGTTTGCACAGCCCCCCGCCAGGGTCAAGTTACGGTAAAAAGACTATCATTGCGGTTGTGGAACCCGGACGGAGCGCGCCCGGCCCGCCCATGGCCGATTCGCCGCTGCCCTCACCCGGTTGGAGGCGTTGCAAAGCGGCAGGCGCTGTGCTTGGGTGCGCTCAAAATCTCCACACCCTGCCAAAGCATTGGCTTGTCATACATTGGGGAAGCGCGACGATGACCGATTTCAACACGATCGACGACCTTGAGGTGAGCGGGAAGACGGTGCTGGTGCGCGCCGACCTGAACGTGCCGATGCAGGACGGCAAGGTGTCCGACACCACCCGCATCGACCGTCTGGCCCCGACCCTGAGGGAGCTGTCGCAAAAGGGCGCCAAGGTCGTCGTGCTGTCGCATTTCGGCCGCCCGAAGAACGGGCCGGACGCCAAGAACTCGCTGCGCAACGTGCTGGACGCGCTGAGCGCCGCCGTCGGCCAGAAGGTCGCCTTCGCCGAGGATTGCGTCGGCCAGCCCGCCAAGGACGCCATCGCCAAGGTGCATGAGGGCGCCATCGTCCTGTTGGAGAACACCCGCTTCCACGCGGAGGAGGAGAAGAACGACCCCGCCTTCGCGAAACAGATCGCCGAGCTGGGCGACCTGTACGTCAACGACGCCTTCTCCGCCGCGCACCGCGCCCACGCCTCGACCGAGGGCGTCGCCCGCCTGCTGCCCAGCGCCGCCGGCCGCCTGATGGAGGCCGAGCTGAAGGCGCTGACGCTGGCGCTGGAGAAGCCGGAGCGCCCGGTCGCCGCCGTCGTCGGCGGGGCCAAGATCTCGACCAAGCTGGAGCTGCTCGGCAACATGGTCCGCAAGGTGGACCTGCTGGCGCTGGGCGGCGGCATGGCCAACACCTTCCTGTTCGCGCAGGGCGTCGATGTCGGCGCCTCGCTGTGCGAGAAGGACATGGCCGACCAGGCCCGCGCCATCATGGCGACCGCCAAGGAGAGCAACTGCGAGATCCTGCTGCCCAAGGATTTCGTCGTCGCCAAGGAGTTCAAGGCCGGCGCGGAGAACCGCGTGGTGGCCTTCGACGCCATCGGCGCCGACGAGATGGCGCTGGACGTCGGCCCGGCCACGGTGGAGTTCCTGGGGCTGAAGCTCCAGGGCGCCAAGACCATCGTGTGGAACGGCCCGCTCGGCGCCTTCGAGATCGCGCCCTTCGACGCCGGCACCAACGCGGTCGCCGGCCTCGTCGCCGCGCGCACCGAGGCGGGCGGGCTGCTGTCGGTGGCCGGCGGCGGCGACACGGTGGCGGCGCTGGCCCACGCCGGGGCGGAGGAGAAGTTCACCTACGTGTCGGCCGCCGGCGGCGCCTTCCTGGAATGGCTGGAAGGCAAGGAGCTGCCGGGCGTCGCGGCGCTGAAGAAGTAAGGGCGCCCGGCGGGGGAGGCCCGGCGCCTCCCCCGGCCCGGCGGATCCGGTGCGTTCGGGGCCATGTTCGGGGGCCGCGTTCGGGAATTGTGCCGAAACCTCTGCGGTTGGGACCGCTTTTCCTTAATCATGGCGCCGACCGTTCCCACCGTTTACGGAGCCCCGCCATGGTCCTCGACGCGCCCCCCAATCCCAGCCCGCCGCGGCGCATGGGCCAATGGAACGTGGAACAGGGCCGGGAATCCTGTTCCACGGTGTTTCAAACGTTCCAAACGTTCCATTCCCCGTCCCGCGCCGGCACGGCCGCCACGGGCGATTGCCCCGCGCCTGTCGGAATCGGCTTGCATCCCGGCGCGCCAAGCGCCATAACAGCGGTGGGAGACTGGCGTCGGACGAGTCCCTCGCCAACCCGGTCAGGTCCGGAAGGAAGCAGCCGCAACGAGTTACGGCTCGGGTCGTTCGTCCAGTCTCCTACCTTATCCCCCTTCAAAAAAACGCCAGCGAAGACAGACGGCGACAGCACGGCGCCGGGACGCTATTCTGCGCCCCGATCATCATCCGCCGTCCTTCCCTCGTCGTCTTACGGGCCAGCCGCGTGACCGATACCACCGATACCCTGGACCATCCGCCGACCGCCCCCGCGACCGGGCTGGCCTACCGGGTGCTCGCGCGCAAATACCGCCCGAAGACCTTCGACGAGCTGATCGGCCAGGACGCGCTGGTCCGCACCCTGACCAACGCCATCCATTCCGGCCGCATCGCCCAGGCCTTCATGCTGACCGGGGTGCGCGGCGTCGGCAAGACCACCACCGCCCGAATCATCGCCCGCGCGCTGAACTGCACCGGGCCGGACGGCTCCGGCGGGCCGACCGTCACGCCCTGCGGCGTCTGCGACAATTGCCGCGCGATCGCCGAGGACCGCCACGTCGACGTGATGGAGATGGACGCCGCCAGCCACACCGGCGTCGACGACATCCGCGAGATCATCGACGGCGTGCGCTACGCACCCGTGTCGGCGCGCTACAAGCTCTACATCATCGACGAGGTCCACATGCTCTCCAAGAGCGCGTTCAACGCGCTCCTGAAGACGCTGGAGGAACCGCCGAGCCATGTGAAGTTCGTCTTCGCCACCACCGAGATCCGCAAGGTGCCGGTCACGGTGCTGTCGCGCTGCCAGCGCTTCGACCTGCGCCGCGTCGACGCCCAGGTGCTGAAGGACCATTTCACCCGCGTCACCGCGCTGGAGGGCGCCTCGATCGAGCCGGACGCGGCGTCGCTGGTCGCGCGGGCCGCCGACGGGTCGGTGCGCGACGGGCTGTCGCTGCTCGACCAGGCGATCGCGCTGGCCAACGGCACGGTGACGGCGCAGCAGGTCCGCGACATGCTGGGGCTGGCCGACCGCACCCGCGTGATCGACCTGTTCGAGGCCGCCCTGTCGGCCCGCCCGGCCGAGGCGATGGACATCCTGTCCGACCTGCACCGGGTCGGCGCCGACCCGGTGGTGATCCTCCAGGATCTGCTGGATCTCGTGCACAACCTGACCCGGCTGAAGGTGGTGCCCGACACCGCCAACGACCCTTCCCTGCCGGAGGCCGAGCGCACGCGCGGCGCCGCCCTCTCCGGCCGGCTCGGCATGCCGGCGCTGACCCGCGCGTGGCAGCTGCTGCTGAAGGGGCTGGGCGAGGTGCAGGCGGCCCCGGTGCCGCAGCAGGCGCTGGAGATGGTCATCGTGCGGCTGTCCTACGCCGCCGACCTGCCGACTCCGGGCGAGCTGATCCGCCAGTTCCAGGCCCAGCAGGCCGGCGGCGGGACTGGCGGCGCCAACGGCGGCGCCCCGATGCGCGGCCCCGGCGGGACTGGCGGCGGCCCCGTCGCGGTGGCGTCGAACGGCGCGCTCGCGGTGGCCCGGCCGCTGGAGGCGGTGCAGGCCCAAGCCCACGCCCACGCCCAGCCCGCGCAGGCCGTCCAGGCGCAGGCGAGGCCCGCCCCGGCGCCCCTGCCCGTTCCGGCCGGCGAGGAGCTGTCCCCCATGCCGCGCGACTTCCGCGCGCTGGCCCAGCTCTTCTCCGAACGGCGCGAGGGCGCGCTCTACGGCTATCTGGTGGAGACGGTGCATCTGGTGCGGATGGAGCCGGGCCGGCTGGAGCTGCGGCTGAAGCCGTCGGCCCCGTCGACCTTGCCGGCCAAGGTCGGGCAATTCCTGACCGAATGGACCGGACAGCGCTGGATCGTGGCGCTCTCCGACAACCCCGGCCAGCCGACGCTGGCCGAGCAGGATCAGGCCGACAAGCGCCGCGCCCAGTCGGAGGCGGAGGCCAACCCGGTGGTGCGCGCCGTGCTCGACGCCTTCAGCGGGGCGAGGATCATCGACATCCGCGACCTCGCCGCCATCGCCGCGGCGGAGAGCGCCGAGGTTGCCGATGACGGCGAGACACCCGATTTCATGGTTCAGCAGCAGGACGACGGGATCTATTACCCGCTCGACGACGAAGGAGAGTACTGACCGATGAAGAATATCGGCAACATGATGAAGCAGGCCCAGCAGATGCAGGCCAAGATGCAGGAGATGCAGGCCAGCCTCGACCAGGTCGAGATGTCCGGCCAGAGCGGCGCCGGCATGGTCTCGGTGACCGTCAACGGCAAGGGCGAGATGAAGAAGATCAAGCTCGACAAGTCCGTCGTCGATCCGGAGGACACCGAGGTGCTGGAGGATCTGATCCTGGCGGCCTTCAACGACGCCAAGAAGAAGGTCGAGGCGCACGTCGCCGAGGAGACCTCCAAGCTGATGGGCGGTCTGAAGCTGCCGCCGGGCATCAAGCTGCCCTTCTGAGGACAAGTCCCTCTCGCGCCAGCCCCTGCCCCCTCTCCCCCCCGGGGAGAGGGTTGGGGTGAGGGGGATGCGCCGCGACGGCGTTGCGGCCATGCGACGCCCCTCACCCGGCGCCTTCGGCGCCACCCTCTCCCGAAAGGAGAGGGCATCCCCCTCACCCGGCCGGCGTTGCCGGCCAACCTCTCCCCGGGGGAGAGGCGGATTCGCGTCGCCATGATCGGACCTGAAATCGAACGCCTGATCCAGCTGCTGTCCAAGCTGCCGGGGCTGGGGCCCCGGTCGGCGCGGCGGGCGGCGCTGCATCTGATGAAGCGGCGGGACAGCCTGCTGGTCCCGCTGTCCGAAGCCATGGCGCTGGCCGGCGAATCGATCCGCGCCTGCTCGGTCTGCGGCAACCTGGACAGCCGCGATCCCTGCACCGTCTGCTCCGACCCCGCCCGCGACCGCTCGGTGATCTGCGTGGTCGAGGACGCCGGCGACCTGTGGGCCCTGGAGCGCACCCGCGCCTTCCGCGGCACCTATCATGTGCTCGGCGGCCTGCTCTCGGCGTTGCAGGGCGTCGGGCCCGACGACCTCAACCTCGCGGCCCTGGCCGAACGCGCCAAGGATCCGGCGGTGCGCGAGGTCATCCTGGCGCTGAACGCCACCGTGGACGGGCAGACCACCGCCCATGTGGTGACCGACCGGCTGGCCGGCGCCGAGGTGGCGGTGTCGCGGCTGGCGCACGGCGTGCCGGTCGGCGGCGAACTCGACTATCTCGACGACGGCACGCTGACCGCCGCGCTGAAGGCCCGCCGGCCGCTCTGAGGGAAGCAAGCCCCTCCGCTGAGGCCACGAAAAAGGCCCCGTCCCTTTCCGGGACGGGGCCTTCTTCACAGCGGAATGCCTGGGGACGTCGCCGGCCCGGCGCCGCTGCCGGCGTTACTGCGGCAGCGGCTGCGGGCTGTCGGACAGCGAACGGAGATAGGCGATGACGTTGGCGCGGTCGTTGTCCTTCTTGATGCCGGCAAAGCTCATCTTGGTGCCCGGCGCGTAGGCCTTCGGGTCGTAGAGGAACTTGTTCAGCTCGTCGTAGCTCCACTGGCCGCCGGTCTTGACCAGCGCGTCGGAATAGCCGAAGCCGGCCATGTGCCCCTTCGGACCGCCGAGGACGTTGAACAGGTTCGGGCCGACCTTGTTGGCGCCGCCCTTGTCGAAGCTGTGGCAGGCCGCGCAGGCCTTGGCCGCGTTCTGGCCGGCGGCCGGGTCGGCCGAGGCCATCAGCGGAGCGATGGGGGCCGGGCCGGCGGGAGCGCCGCCCTTCGGAGCGCCGCCCGCGCTCTGGCCTTCCGGCGTCGCGACCACGAAGGCGTTCTTTTCCGTCTTCTTCGGGTGGACGAGCACCTCGGAGGCAAAGCCGGTCAGCATGGCGATCAACCCCGCCAGCAGCACGGCACCGAAAATCTTGTTCAACTCCATGCTCATGTGAGTCACTCAGTCCTTATCTCGGTTCCCTGGGGTTTGCTCCCGCCCTTGGCAGAGGTGCCGGGTCGCACAATACCGTGCGGACACAGGCTTGTCACCGGCCGGCACAACCGAATCGCACCCTGCGGAAAGCGGGGATGCTTGACGCCGCCGACGGATCCGTGTTTCACCCGCCCCATCCTCGAAGCCGTCATCCCGAGCGCCCGCGCCATGACCGATCCGACCCTTCCGCCGCCGTCCAACCCCATCGTGGTGATCCCGGCGCGCATGGCGTCCACCCGGCTGCCCGGAAAGCCGCTGGCCGACATCCTCGGCGTGCCGATGATCGTCCAGGTCCTGCGCCGCGCGGTCGAGGCCGGCATCGGCCCGGTCGTCGTCGCCTGCGCCGAGCCCGAGATCGCCCGCGCGGTCGAGGCCGCCGGCGGCACCGCGGTGCTGACCCGGCCCGACCACCCGTCGGGCTCCGACCGCATCTTCGAGGCGGTCGGCCTGATCGACCCGGAGGGCCGGCACGACGCGATCGTGAACGTGCAGGGCGACCTGCCGACCGTCGAGGCCGCCGCCGTGCGCGCCGCCTTCGCGACCCTGTCCGATCCGGGGGTCGACATCGCCACGCTGGTGGTGCCGATCACCCGGGAGGCGGAGCGCGCGGATCCCAACGTCGTCAAGGCTGTGCTGGAACTGCGGCCCGGTGCGGCAAAGGGACGCGCGCTCTATTTCACCCGCGCCACCGCGCCGTGGGGCGAGGGCGAGCTGTTCCACCACATCGGGCTCTACGCCTACCGGCGCGCGGCGCTGGAACGCTTCGTCGGCCTGCCCCCCTCGATGCTGGAACAGCGCGAGCGGCTGGAGCAGCTGCGGGCGCTGTCGAACGGCATGCGGATCGACGCGGCGGTCGTTGACGCGGTTCCGCTCGGCGTCGATACTCCGGACGACCTGGAGCGCGCCCGCGCGCTGCTGTCGGGCCGCTCCTCCCACATTTCCCCTGCCCCTTGACGTCCGCGCGACGAACGCCCCACCCACGCACGCCAGCGGAGCCGGTCATCACCATGTCGAATTCGAACGTCATCGCCTTCCAGGGCTTCCCGGGAGCCTATTCCGATCTGGCCTGCCGCAACGCGCGGCCGACCATGACGACGCTGCCCTGCCCGACCTTCGACGCCGCCTTCGCCGCCGTGCGCGAGGGCCGCGCCTCGCTGGCGATGATCCCGGTGGAGAACTCCATCGCCGGTCGCGTCGCCGACAACCACCATCTGCTGCCCGAGGGCGGCCTGCACATCATCGGCGAGCATTTCCAGCGCGTGAACCACATGCTGCTGGCGCCGAAGGGGGCGACGCTCGACGGCCTCAGGACGGTGCGCAGCCACATCCAGGCGCTGTCGCAATGCCAGACGATGACCCGCTCGCTCGGGCTGGAGGCGATCAACCACGCCGACACGGCGGGCGCGGCCCGCGAGATCGCCGCGCTGAACGACCCGGCCCACGCCGCCATCGCCTCGTCGCTGGCCGCCGAGATCTACAACCTCGACATCCTGAAGAGCGGCATCGAGGACGCGGCGCACAACACCACCCGCTTCCTCATCATGGCGCGCGAACCGAAGCTGCCGGCGCTGGATTCCTGCAAGACCATCACCACCTTCGTGTTCAGCGTCCGCAGCGTCCCGGCGGCGCTGTACAAGGCGCTGGGCGGCTTCGCCACCAACGGCGTCAACATGACCAAGCTGGAAAGCTACATGGTCGGCGGCCGCTTCACCCAGACCCAGTTCTACGCCGACGTCGAGGGCCACCCCGACGAGCGCCCGCTGCGCCTCGCCCTGGAGGAGCTGGACTTCTTCGCCCGCGAGGTGAAGATCCTCGGCGTCTACCCGGCCAACCCCTTCCGCTACCAGGAAAGCCAGCGCATCGGCGAGGATTGAGGGCGGCGGCTCCGGCGGCGGCGCTCATCGCGCCGCCCACCCTGCTTGTTCACCCGGCGGCGATCCACTCCGCGACCAGACGGTGGGCGATCGAGTCGCGGCGGGGCAGCCGGAACTCCTCGCTGGGGACCAGATCGCGCAGCATGGCGCGGTCGTACCAGTGGGCGCTCTCCAGCTCGTCCTGCCCGGTCTCGATGTCGAAGCTGGTGGCGCGCGCCGTGAAGCCCAGCATCAGCGACGACGGGAAGGGCCAGGGCTGCGAGGACTGGTAGCGGACGTCGGTCACGGTCAGGCCGACCTCCTCCCGCACCTCGCGGATGACGGCCTCCTCCAGGCTCTCGCCTGGCTCGACGAAGCCGGCCAGCACCGAATGCATGCCGGGTGGGAAGCGCGATTGCCGGCCCAGCACCATCCGGTCGCCGCCGTCATGCACCAGCATGATGACCGCCGGGTCGGTGCGCGGGAAATGGTGGGTGGCGCAGGCCGGGTCGGTGCAGATGCGGACATGCCCGGCCTCCGCACTCGCCGCCGGGGCGCCGCAGACGCCGCAGAAGCGGTGGCGGGCGTTCCACCACGCCATCCCGCGCGCGTAGGCGCAGAGCGCCGCCTCGTCCTCCGGCATCAGCGGGCCGACGCTGCGCAGATCCTCGAAGCGCCCGAGATCCTGGAGAGCCGGAAGCGTTTCCGGCGACTCGAGGATCGACAGATCGACGGCGAAGATCGGCGCCTCATCCAGCAGGCCGAGGAAGATCGGCACCGCCTCCAGCGCGGCACCGGCCGGCACCAGCACCACGCGGGCGGCGTCGGCCGGGCCGGTGACGAAGCTGCGGGACTGCCAGACCGGCAGGATACGGGCGTCGGGGGAGTGCCAAGCCTCGGTCAGCCAGGCCTCGTTCTTGCGGCGGAGCGCGGCGCGGTCCAGCGGAACGCCCGCGTAAACATTGGGTCGGTCGGACATGGCACGCAGGCTGCCACAAGCCCGGCCCGCCGCAAAGCCCCACCATCGGCCCCAAGGCGTCGACCCCAAGGCGTCGGCCCCAGGGCATCGGGACATTCCGCCATGACCTTTCGGGTTTGCGCGGGCGGCCCACCCCGTTAGGATGCGCGCAATCGCACTTCCATGACGCCAGAGTACCACAACCAAGGAGCGACCATGACCGAGACCTGCCCCGCCCATCTGGTGGCGCTTGCCCAACGGTTGGCCGACTCCAGCGCCAGCGTGATCCGCCGTTACTTCCGCACCCCCTTCTCCATCGACGACAAGGCCGACGCCTCCCCCGTCACCATCGCCGACCGCGAGGCCGAGCGCATCATCCGCACCATCATCGAGGCCCAGCGCCCCGACGACGGCATTTACGGCGAGGAGCACGGCACCAAGAATCTCGACGCCGAATGGGTGTGGGTGATCGACCCGATCGACGGCACCAAATCCTTCATCGCCGGCCGGCCGATCTTCGGCACGCTGATCGCCCTGCTGCGCCACGGCCGCCCGGTGCTGGGCGTGATCGACCAGCCGATCGTCGGCGACCGCTGGGTCGGCGTCGCCGGCCGCCCGACGACGCACAACGGCCAGACGGTCCGCGTCCGCCCCTGCCCCGGCGGGCTGGCGGCGTCGATGTTCGGCACCACCTCGCCCGACCTGTTCCCCGGCGGGGATTACGAGGCCTACCGCCGCGTCGCGGCGCAGGTGAAGACCTCCGCCTATGGCGGCGACTGCTACACCTACGGGCTGCTGGCGTCGGGCTATTACGACCTCGTCGTCGAGTCGGGGCTGAAGCTGTACGACTTCGCGGCGCTGGTGCCGGTGGTGACCGGGGCCGGCGGGCTGATGACCGACTGGCAGGGCAACCCGCTCGACGCCAACTCGACGGGCCAGGTCGTCGCCGCCGGCGACCCGCGCACCCACCGCGAGGCGCTGGCCGCGCTCGCCGGCTGACCGCCGACCAACGATCGTTTGGACACCGACATGACCGCCGCCGTGACACCCATCGACAAGCCCGCCCGCTCCGTCTTCGAAACCTCGCCCGACAAGCTGCGGCCCTTCCTGGAGGGGCTGGCGGCGCGGGTGGCCGGCGGCGCCAACTGGATGGTGCGCAAGAAGACGGTCTGCGACCTTCTGCTCGGGCTCGACGCCTTCTTCGCGCTGCCGGCGGCGGATCGGCAGGCGCTGCTGGCCGACGGCGGCGCGCCCGAAACGGAGGGCGACGGCGGCCCGGCCGACTTCCGCAAGGTCCTGCCGCTCTATGTCGGCGCCATCCTGGAAGGGCTGGACGAGACGGAGATGACGGGGCCGGAGCAGGCCGCGATCTATCTGCTGTCGATCCATCCGGAGCATCAGGCGGCGGCCGAACGCTGGATGCTGGCCGACCCGCGCCACGGCAAGGCGGTGCGCAAGCTGATGCGCGCCGACCGCCGCTATCGCCAGTTGATGGACCGCATGGCCGACCACTGGCGCCAGGACCGCCAAGTATCCCCCGTCGCGGGAAACATCGCCTAACCTGTTGCCGGGGCGCGATTAAACCTTGACCCCGGCGTGAGCGTGGCAATCTATCGAAGGCACCTCGACCAGCCACAGGCCCCGCCGATGCGCCGAGTTCTCGCTGTCGCCGCCACGCTCGTCACCCTCGCCGTCCCGGCCCTCTCCCCGGCCTGGGCCGCCAGCGTGAGCGGTCCGGCCCTGAAACAGTTCGGCGAGCCGCGGTTCAAGTCCGGCTTCACCCATTTCCCCCACGCCAACCCCGACGCGCCCAAGGGCGGCGCGGTGACGCTGGCCGAGCCGGGCAGCTTCGACAGCCTGAACGGGCTGATCCTGCGCGGGGTCAAGCCGCGCACGCTGGGGCTGATCTCCGACACGCTGATGGTCGGGTCGGGCTGGGAGCTGGACGCCGCCTACGGCGCGCTGGCCGAGAGCGTCGAGGTCGCCGACGACCAGAGCTGGGCCGTCTTCACCCTGCGGCCGGAGGCGCGCTGGCACGACGGCGTGCCGGTGACGGCGCAGGATTTCGCCTTCACCTGGGACATGCTCCAGGCGCACGGCTCGCCCTTCCTGAAATCCTTCCTCGACCAGATCGCCAAGGTCGAGGCGGCCGACGACCGCCACGTCCGCATCGCCCTGGCCGGCAGCGGCGAGATCAAGCCGATCATCGACTTCGCCGTCTCCCTGACGCCGCAGCCCAGGCACTGGTGGACGGCGAACGGCCGAGACATCTCCAAGACGACGCTGGAACCGCCGCTCGGCAACGGCCCCTACCGGATCAAGGCGGTGGATGCCGGACGCTCGATCACCTACGAGCGGGTCGCCGACTGGTGGGGCAAGGATCTGCCGGTCCATCGCGGCTTCTTCAATTTCGACAGCGTGAAGATCGACTTCTTCCGCGACGACGACGTGATGTTCGAGGCGTTCAAGGCCGGCGGCTACGACTTCCGGGGCGAGTACCGGGCGCAGCGCTGGACCACCGGCTACGACTTCCCCGCCGTCAAGGACGGGCGGATCGCCAAGATGGAGGTGCCGAGCGAGCTGCCGCTGGGCGCCCAGGGCTTCCGCCTGAACACCCGGCGCGCCAAGTTCGCCGACCCCAGGGTGCGCGAGGCGCTGGCCCAGCTCTACGACTTCGAGTGGATCCGCAAGAACATCCTGTACGGCCAGTACCACCGCACGACCTCGAACTTCCCCAACTCCGACTTCGGGGCCAAGGGGCTGCCCACACCGGCCGAGCTGGCGCTGCTGGAGCCCTACCGCGGCCGCATCCCGGAGCGCGTCTTCACCGCCCCCTACGAGCCGCCGAAGACCGACGGCAGCGGCAACAACCGCGCCCAGGTCCGCGAAGCCACCCGCCTGTTCAAGGAGGCCGGCTGGGAGACCCGCAACGGCAAGCTGACCAACGTGAGGAACGGCGAGGTGCTGTCCGTCGAGTTCCTCGACGGCACCGGCTCGCTGTCCCGCGTGATCCAGCCCTATGTCGAGGCGCTGCGCCGGATCGGCGTCGACGCCAGCCTGCGCATCGTCGACACCGCCCAGTACCAGGCGCGCATCGACGAGTTCGACTTCGACGTCGTCATCACCAACATGAACTTCTTCACCCCGCCAGGCAGCGAGCTGCGCGGCTATTTCGGCTCCGCCGCCGCCAGGACGCAGGGCTCGGCGAACTACGCCGGCATCCAGGATCCGGTAGCCGACGAGTTGATCGAGAAGGCGCTGGCCGCCAGGGATCTGGAGACCGTGCAGGCGGCGACCCGCGCGCTCGACCGCGTGCTGCTGTGGGGCTTCTACATGGTCCCGCAATGGTACAATCCGGGGAGCTGGGTCGCCTACAAGACCCGGCTGGCCTTCCCCGCCACCCCGCCGAAATACGACCAGGACTACCGCAACACCAATTTCCCGGCCTCCTGGTGGGTCGATCCGGCGAAGGATGGCGCAAGGGACGGGGCGCGGCCTTGATGTCGACTCATTGCCGGTCTACTTCCGACAGACCGGCTCACGAAGCAAGAAAGGATCGGGCATGAGGGGACGCACGAAAGGAAGCGCACGCATCCTGATGGCCGGGATGGCCGGTCTGGTCGGCGCGCTGCTGCTGACGGGTCCGCTCGCCGCGCAGGAAGGCGGCTCCCACGCCATCGCGCTTCACGGAAAGCCGAAATACGGGCCGGACTTCCAGCATCTCGATCACGCCGACCCGAACGCCCCCAAGGGCGGCGAGGTCAAGCTGATGGCCTTCGGCGGCTTCGACAACCTGAACCCCTTCATCCTGCGCGGCCAGACCGCCGCCGGGGCCGGTCTGGTGTTCGAAACGCTGACCACCCCCAGCGGCGACGAGGCGATCACCGAATACGGCCTGCTCGCCGAGAGCATCGCGCTGGCCGACGACCGCAGCTGGGTGTCCTTCACCCTGCGCCCGCAGGCCCGCTTCAGCGACGGCAAGCCGGTCACCGCCGACGACGTGCTGTGGAGCTTCCAGACGTTGAAGGAAAAGGGCCACCCGCACTACCGGACCTACTACGCCGACGTGGTGAAGGCCGAGAAGACCGGCGAGCGGACGGTGAAGTTCACCTTCAAGTCCACCGACAACGCCGAGCTTCCGATCATCATGGGCCAGCTCCCGGTGCTGCCCAGGCATGTGTTCGACAGCCGCCCCTTCGAATCGACGACGCTGGAGCCGCTGGTCGGCAGCGGTCCCTATACGGTGGCCGAGGTGCAGCCCGGCCGCTCCATCACCTACCAGCGCGTCGCCGACTGGTGGGGCAAGGATCTGCCGATCAACCGGGGCCGCTACAATTTCGACCGGATGCGCTACGACTATTACCGCGACCTCGATGTCGCCTTCGAGGCGTTCAAGGCTGGCGCCTTCGATTTCCGGCTGGAGAACTCGTCGAAGAACTGGACCACCGGCTACAACGTGCCGGCGGTCAAGGACGGCCAGATCGTCCGCGAGGAGCTGAAGCACGAGGATCCGCAGGGCATGCAGGCCTTCGTCTTCAACATCCGCCGCCCGGTCTTCCAGGACCGGCGGGTGCGCGAGGGGCTGAACCACCTGTTCGACTATGAATGGACCCGCGCCAACATTTCCTACGGGCTGTTCCAGCGGACCAAGAGCTACTTCGCCAACTCGGAGCTGGCGGCGACCGGCCTGCCCTCCCCCGCCGAGTTGGCGCTGCTGGAGCCGTTGCGCGGCAAGATCCCCGACGAGGTCTTCTCCAAGCCCTACGAGCCGCCCAAGACCGACGGCAGCGGCAACATCCGCGCCAACCTGCGCACCGCGCTCGGCCTGTTCAAGGAGGCCGGCTGGGAGCTGAGGAACAACAAGCTGGTCAACGCCAAGGGCGAGCCGCTGCGCTTCGAGATCCTGCTGGTGCAGGCCGACATGGAGCGCATCGTCCAGCCCTTCCTGCGCAACCTGGAACGCGCCGGCATCGAGGCGTCGATCCGCGTGGTGGACACCGCGCAGTACCAGAACCGCACCGACAATTTCGACTACGACATGATCATCGAGCGGTTCCCGCAATCGCTGTCGCCCGGCAACGAGCAGCGCGACTACTGGGAATCCTCGCGCGCCGACCTGCCCGGCAGCCGCAACAGCATCGGCATCAAGGATCCGGCCGTCGACACGCTGGTCGAAAAGCTGATCGCCGCCCCCGACCGCGAGGCGCTGATCGCCGCCACCCGCGCGCTCGACCGCGTGCTGCTGTGGAGTTGGTACGTCATCCCGCACTGGCACGACAACGTTTACCGGGTCGCCTACTGGAACCGTTTCTCCCATCCGCCGGTTGCCCCGAAGTATGGGCTGGGATTCCCCGACGCCTGGTGGGTCGACGCGGAGAAGAACGCCCGGCTTGCCTCCAGCGCCCGCCGTACGGCACCCTGATACCGTTTTCGGCCATCTTGTGTTCGGATAGAGGAGGGTCGGGACGACCGCGATGCTGGCCTACATCATCCGCCGACTGCTGCTGATCATCCCGACGCTGTTCGGGATCATGGTCATCAATTTCCTGATCGTGCAGATCGCCCCCGGCGGCCCGATCGAGCAGATGATCGCCCGCGTGCAGGGCACGGCGGTGGAGGCGACGTCGCGCATCGGCGGCACCGCCGGCGGCGACACCGGGGCCGGCCCCCAGACCCAGGCGCAGGCCGGCGGCGACACCGGCAGCCGCTACCACGGCGCCCAGGGGCTCGACCCGGCCTTCATCAAGCAGCTCGAAAAGGAGTTCGGCTTCGACAAGCCGCTGCCCGAGCGCTTCCTCCACATGATGTCGAACTACATCATGTTCGATTTCGGCAACAGCTACTTCCGCGACCAGCGGGTGGTCGATCTGGTGATCCAGAAGATGCCGGTGTCGATCTCGCTCGGCATCTGGACGACGCTGATCGTCTATCTGGTCTCGATCCCGCTCGGCATCGCCAAGGCGGTGCGCGACGGCCAGCCCTTCGACGTGTGGACGTCGGGCGTCGTCATCGTCGGCTACGCCATCCCCAGCTTCCTGTTCGCGGTGCTGCTGATCGTCGTCTTCGCCGGCGGCCGCTACCTCGACTGGTTCCCGCTGCGCGGGCTGGTGTCGGACAACTGGTCGAGCCTGCCCTGGTACAGGCAGATCCTCGATTATGTCTGGCACATGGCGCTGCCGGTGCTGTCGATGGTCATCGGCGGCTTCGCCGGGCTGGTCATGCTGACCAAGAACTCCTTCCTGGAGGAGATCGGCAAGCAGTACGTCATCACCGCCCGCGCCAAGGGGCTGGCCGAGCGCCGCGTGCTGTACGGCCACGTCTTCCGCAACGCCATGCTGATCGT
Source organism: Azospirillum agricola (assembly GCF_017876095.1). Lineage (GTDB taxonomy): Bacteria > Pseudomonadota > Alphaproteobacteria > Azospirillales > Azospirillaceae > Azospirillum > Azospirillum agricola. Next base: position 172,153 of record NZ_JAGINM010000011.1, on the reverse strand, counting down.
CATCGCCGGCTTCCCCGGCGCCTTCATCGGCATCCTGTTCACCGGCGCCCTGCTGATCGAGGTGATCTTCTCGCTCGACGGGCTGGGGCTGCTGGGCTTCGAGGCGGCGATCAACCGCGACTATCCGGTGATGTTCGGGACGCTGTACTTCTTCACCCTGCTGGGGCTGGTGATGAATCTGGTCGGCGACGTCACCTACGTGATGGTCGATCCCCGCATCGACTTCGACTCGCGGAGGGTGTGATGGCGCTCTCCCCCATCACCCGGCGGCGTCTGGCGAATTTCCGGGCCAACCGGCGCGGCTTCTGGTCCTTCTGGATCTTCCTGGTGCTGTTCGTCGTCTCGCTGGGGGCGGAGTTCGTCGCCAACGACAAGCCGCTGCTGATCCGCTACGACAACGCGCTCTACTGGCCGGTCTTCAACGCCTATCCGGAAACGACCTTCGGCGGCGAGTTCGAGACGGAGACCGACTACCGCGATCCCTTCGTCCGCGGCCTGATCGAGGAGAAGGGGTGGATGGTCTGGGCGCCGATCCCCTACAGCTACCGCACCATCAACTACAATCTGCCGGTGCCCGCCCCGGCGCCGCCGTCGGCCGACAACTGGCTCGGCACCGACGACCAGGGGCGCGACGTGGTGGCGCGGCTGATCTACGGCTTCCGCATCTCGGTGCTGTTCGGGCTGGTGCTGACCGCCTTCTCCTCGGTCATCGGGGTGATGGCGGGGGCGGTCCAGGGCTATTTCGGCGGACTGACCGACCTGCTGTTCCAGCGCTTCATCGAGATCTGGCAGGGGCTGCCGACCCTGTTCCTGCTGATCATCCTGGCCAGCGTGGTGACGCCGACCTTCTGGTGGCTGCTCGGCCTGCTGCTGCTGTTCTCCTGGACGGCGCTGGTCCATGTCGTCCGCGCCGAGTTCCTGCGGGCGCGCAACCTCGACTATGTGCGGGCGGCCAAGGCGCTGGGGGCGACCGACACCACCATCATGGTGCGGCACGTGCTGCCCAACGCCATGGTGGCGACGCTGACCTTCATGCCCTTCATCCTCAACGGCTCGATCACCACCCTGACGGCGCTGGACTTCCTCGGCTTCGGCCTGCCGCCGGGCTCGCCCTCGCTGGGCGAGCTGCTGGCCCAGGGCAAGGCCAACCTCCAGGCGCCCTGGCTGGGTCTGACCGCCTTCTTCGTGCTGGCGATCATGCTGAGCCTGCTGATCTTCATCGGCGAGGCGGTGCGCGACGCCTTCGACCCGCGCAAGACCATCGCCCAGATGTCCACCGCGACACCGGGCGAGCCGGCGGCGGCGGCCGCACGCAAGGAGGCGGCGGAATGAGCGGGCGCCCTCCACCTCGTGACCGTGCCCGCCCGTCAAGAAGGCCGCAACGCCCATGAGCCAGAACCCCGACCTTCTCTCCGTCCGTGGCCTCCAGGTCGAGTTCCGCTCGCCCGGCGGGTCGATGCTGGCGGTCAAGGGCGTGTCCTTCGACATCTCCAAGGGCGAGACCGTGGCGCTGGTCGGCGAATCGGGGTCCGGCAAGTCGGTCACCGCGCTGTCGGTGCTGCAACTGCTGCCCTACCCAATGGCGCACCACCCGGCCGGCTCGATCCGCTTCCGCGACACCGAGCTGATCCGCGCCGAGGAGAAGGTGCTGCGCGAGGTGCGCGGCAACCGCATCGCCATGATCTTCCAGGAGCCGATGACCTCGCTGAACCCGCTCCACTCGATCGAGCGGCAGATCAACGAAACGCTGTTCCTGCACAAGGGCCTGTCGCGCGCCGCCGCCCGCGCGCGGACGCTGGAGCTGCTGCGGCTGGTCGGGCTGCCCGACCCGGAGAAGCGGCTGACCGCCTACCCGCACGAGCTGTCGGGCGGCCAGCGCCAGCGCGTGATGATCGCCATGGCGCTCGCCAACGAGCCCGACCTGCTGATCGCCGACGAGCCGACCACGGCGCTCGACGTCACCATCCAGGCGCAGATCCTGGAGCTGCTGAAGGATCTGCAACGCCGCTTCGGCATGGCGCTGCTGCTGATCACCCACGATCTCGGCGTCGTGCGCAAGATGGCCGACCGCGTCTGCGTGATGAACAAGGGCGAGATCGTCGAGCAGGCCACCGTCGCCGACCTGTTCGTCCGCCCCAAGCACCCCTACACCCAGAAGCTGCTGTCGGCCGAACCACGCGGCAACCCGCTCGCCCCGCCCGAGAACGCGGCGGAGGTGATGGCCGCCGACCAGCTGAAGGTGCATTTCCCGATCAAGAAGGGGCTGCTGCGCCGCACGGTGGACCATGTCCGCGCGGTGGACGGCGTGTCGGTCTCGGTCCGCCAGGGCCACACGGTCGGGGTGGTCGGCGAATCGGGATCGGGCAAGACCACGCTGGGGCTGGCGCTGCTGCGGCTGCACGCCAGCGAGGGCGCCATCCGCTTCGACGGCACCGACATCCAGGGCTGGCAGGCCAAGCGCCTGCGTCCGCTGCGCCGCCAGATGCAGGTGGTCTTCCAGGATCCCTACGGCAGCCTGTCGCCCCGCCTGTCGGTCGGCCAGATCATCGGCGAGGGGCTGGGCATCCACGGCATCGGCGACCAGAAGGAGCGCGACGCATTGGTCGCCAAGGCGCTGGAGGAGGTCGGGCTGGAGCCGGGCAGCCGCCACCGCTACCCGCACGAGTTCTCCGGCGGCCAGCGCCAGCGCATCGCCATCGCCCGCGCCCTGGTTCTGAAGCCGAAATTCGTCGTGCTCGACGAGCCGACCTCGGCGCTCGACATGTCGGTGCAGGCGCAGATCGTCGACCTGCTGCGCGACATCCAGGCCCGCCACAACCTCGCCTACCTGTTCATCAGCCACGATCTGCGGGTGGTGCGGGCGCTGTCCAGCCACGTCATGGTGATGAAGGACGGCAAGGTCGTGGAGCAGGGTCCGACCCAGCGCATCTTCGAGGAACCGCGCGAGGCCTACACCCGCGCCCTGCTCGCCGCCGCGCTGAACCTGGAGGCGGTCCGCTCGTCCGAGGTGAGGACCTAACGCCGGCCTTTCGCCGCCTTGCCGGCCCGGACCACCCCCGGAATCGCCACGTCGCGCCATTGGCCGGGCGCCAGCCCGTCGAGCGTCCAGTCGCCGATCGACCAGCGGATCAGCCGCAGCGTCGGGAAGCCGACCGCCGCCGTCATCCGGCGTACCTGGCGGTTGCGGCCCTCGCGCAGGGTCAGCGCGATCCAGCTCGTCGGGATGGCGGCGCGGAACCGCACCGGCGGGTCGCGCGGCCACAGGCCGGCGGGCTCCTCCATGCGGCGGGCCTCGGCGGGAAGCGTCGGACCGTCCTTCAGCGTCACGCCGGCGCGCAAGGCGGCCAACGCCTCGTCGGTCGGAATCCCCTCCACCTGCACCCAGTAGGTCTTCGGCATCTTGTTCTTCGGCGCCGCGATGCGGGCGATCAGGGCGCCGTCGTCGCTGAGCGCCAGCAGCCCCTCGCTGTCGCGGTCCAGCCGGCCGGCGGCGTAGACGTCGCGCACCGGCACATGGGCCGCCAGCGTCGGCCGCCCCTGGTCGTCGGTGAATTGCGGCAGCACGCCGTAGGGCTTGTTCAGCAGGATCAGGCGCGGCACGGGTGAATAATCCTTGGGAAAATAAAGGTTTTTCGACGCTTCACGCGGGAATTGGAAAGGCGCTATGGTCGGCGCCCTCGCTCCACCATACCATCCACCATAACAGGGTGACGGACCGTGACGCTTCTGTTCTGCTCCTCCAGCGACAACGCCGACGTCTGGCGCGCCGAGATCGCCAAGCGCCTGCCCGGCCTGGAGATGCGCGTCTGGCCCGACGTCGGCGACCCGGCCGACATCCGCATGGCGCTGGTGTGGAAGCCGCCGGCCGGCCTTCTCGCCAGCCTGCCCAACCTGTCGCTGATCGTCTCGCTCGGCGCCGGGGTGGAGCCGCTGCTGGAGGACCCCACCCTGCCCGACGTGCCGCTGGTCCGCATGGTGTCGGACGGGTTGACGCTGGACATGGCCGGCTACGTCGCCTTCCAGGTTCTGCGTTGGCACCGGCAGATGGACGATTACGCCGCGCTCCAGGCGCAGGCGCGCTGGGAGCCGCTGGACCACGGTCCGGCCTCGGCGGTGACGGTCGGCATCCTCGGCCTCGGCGAGCTGGGAGCGGCGGCGGCGCGCACGCTGCGGACCATGGATTACCACGTGCTGGGCTGGAGCCGCAGCCCCAAGCAGGTCGAGGGGGTGGAGAGCTTCTCCGGACCCGACGGGCTGGCGGCGATGCTGGCCCGGACCAACACTCTGGTCTGCCTGCTGCCGCTGACGCCGGACACCCAGGGCATCCTGAACGCCGCGCTGTTCGCCGCCCTGCCGGCGGGCGCCGTGGTGATCAACGCCGCGCGCGGCCGGCACCTGGTGGAGGCGGATTTGCTGGCGGCGCTCGACAGCGGCCATCTGCGCGGGGCAAGCCTGGACGTGACCGTCACCGAGCCGCTGCCCCCCGGGCATCCCTTCTGGCGCCACCCGAAGATCCGCATCACCCCGCACGTCGCGGCGGTCACCCACCCGTCGCTGTCGGCGGCGCAGGTGGCCGAGGCTGTGCGCGCCTTCCGCGCCGGGGAGCCGCTGCCCAATCTGGTGGACCGCAAGCGGGGCTATTGAGGCGTAGTCAAGGCGGGATGGGGCAAGGCCGGATGGATCAGGCCGGCACCCCGGCCAGGGGACCATCGGCGGGAGGCTCCACCGGGGCCGCCGCCTTGCCGGCCAGCAGATCGGCCTCCAGGCGGGATTTGGCGGAGGCGGCCATCGCCTCCTCCGCGCGCACCCTGGCCATGTCCTCCTCGGTGACGGCGCCGGCGGCGATCACCAGTTCGGCGAAGTCGGAGAGGAAGACGCTGCCCTTGACGGTGCGCTGGACCAGCACGTTGCGCTTGTCGTCGAGATCGCGCTTGCGCTTGACGAAGCTCAGCACCGACAGCCGGTCGAGCGCGCGGGTCACGGCGGGCTTGGAGATGTTCAGCGTGGCGGCGAGGCCGCGCACGGTGTGGGGCGGGTCGGTCAGATAGACCTGGAGGAGAATCGCCAGTTGCCGGGCCGACAGGTCGGGCCCGTCCTGCCGGACGCTGGCGACCAGCGCGGTCCGCCACAACCCGAGCGCCTTGAGGTTCCGTGCCATGCTTCCCCCCAGCCAAGCCGTGCCCGGACCCGCAACCGGAACACGCGCGCCGAGTGTCGCTTAAGCCGCCCCATGCAGGCAAGCCTTTCGCGGCCACATCACGCGGTCAGGCCGGCCGTGCTGAAGGAAACTGCGCTTTCGGAGCGGGAGCGCCTTTCAGAAGCCCCTCGACGCTCAGATCCTCGTCCAGATCGGTCCAGTGGATTCCGTAACCGCCGCCGGCAAGCTCCCAACGGTCGCGCTGCTCGGGCCTGGCGTCGAACAGGCGCAGGCACCAAGCCAGCGGAACGGCGATGGAGCGGCCGTCCATCAGCTCGACGGTCAGGCGATGCTCGTCGCAGGCGACGGACTTGATGCGGAGGTCAGTCTTGGGGATCGAAAAAGCCATGCCACTCCTCCAGGAAGCGGACTTCGGTACTCGCGCACGATCCGCAACAGTTCGGCCAAGTCTTTTGCCGAGTGGCCCATATCATGCGCAACGGACACCGGGGGTCAGCCATACTTTCGCCGAAGCCCCGCTGCGATCCACATGAACGTGGGCGGGTTCGTTGGGTTCGTGGCTGTAGAAGTAGAACCGAAAACCGTCTTGGCGATGGATGGTTGGCATGAGGTCGTCCTTGGGGCGAAGGGCGACACCCTACTAAGCACACGTCAAGACATGCGTCACCGGGGTTATCTGCGCCTAAATCCCGTTGCATGAGACAGAGTGCACTGATCAGTAGATCAGCTCGTTCTCGCCGCCGCCTTCCGAAATGACGATCTCGCCGCGCGCCGCCAGATCCTTGGCGAGCTGCACCATGTACATCTGCGATTCGTCCACCTCGCGGACGCGGACCGGCCCCATCGCCGCCATGTCCTCGCGCAGGATCTTCGCGGCGCGTTCGGACATGTTGGAGAAGAACAGGTCCTTCAGCGTCTCCGACGCGCCCTTCAGCGCGGTGCCGAGCTTCTGCTTGTCGACGCTGCGCAGCAGGGTCTGCACGCCGCTCGGGTCCATCTTCGACAGATCCTCGAAGGTGAACATCAGCGACTTGATGCGCTCGGCGCTGTCGCGGTTGCGTTCCTCCAGGGCCGCCATGAAGCGGTGCTCGGTGGTGCGGTCGAGGCCGTTGAAGATTTCCGCCAGCATCTCGTGGCTGTCGCGGCGGCTGGTGCGGGCGAGGTTGGTCATGAACTCGGTGCGCAGCGTGCGCTCCACGTCGTCCAGAACCTCCTTCTGCACGGCCTCCATGCGCAGCATGCGCATGATGACCTCCATCGCGAAGCTCTCCGGCAACTGGGTCAACACCCGGCCGGCGTGCTCGGGGCGGATCTTCGACAGCACGACCGCGACGGTCTGCGGGTATTCGTTCTTCAGGTAGTTGGACAGGACCGACTCGTTGACGTTGGCCAGCTTGTCCCACATGGTGCGGCCGGCGGGACCACGGATCTCCTCCATGATCTGGTCGACCTTGTCCTTGGGCAAGGTCTTCATCAGCAGCCGCTCGGTCGAGTCGAAGGAGCCGACCAGCGAGCCGGTCGCCGACATCTGCTCGGCGAACTCGACGAACAGGCGCTCGATGATGTTGGCGGACACCGTGCCCAGGTTGGCCATCACCTGGGACAGCTCCTTGATCTCCTCGTCGTCCATCATCGAGAAGAGCTTGGTCGAGTGCTCCTCGCCCAGCGCCAGCATCAGGATGGCGGCCTTCTCCGGGCCGGTCAGGGTCCGGTAGTCCTCGCGAACCTTGAGCGCCATGTGTCCGTCTCCGCCAATCCGCCGGGCCGGGACTCAAGGCCCGGCCGGCAACCACCCACCCCTTATGTTGTAATACGATCCGATTCGCCGTGCCATCCCTTCGGCGGGCCAAAGAAGAGACAATTTTAACCAAAAGCCCCCTTCCCCCTCCGGCCCGCCTGTCCGCCTCAGCCGAAGCGCTTGGCGATCACCGCGTAGGCGGCGCGCAGGCCCAGCGCCTCGCCGCCCTCCGGCCGGCCGGGACGGGCCGAGCCGTTCCAGGCGTAGGTGTCGAGATGCGCCCAGGGTGTCTCCTTCGACACGAACTCCTGAAGGAACAGGCCGGCGGTGATCGCCCCGGCGAAGCCGTGGCTGGTCACGTTGTTGATGTCGGCGACCTTGCTGTCGAGCCCCTTGCGGTAGGGCGCCCACAGCGGCAGGCGCCACAGCGGGTCGTCCACCTCGCCCCCGGCCGCCTGGAGATCGGCGGCGAGAGCGTCGTCGTTGCACAGCAGCGCCGGCAACTCCGGGCCCAGCGCGACGCGGGCCGCACCCGTCAGGGTGGCGAAGTCGATCAGCAGGGCCGGCTTCTCCGAATCCGCCTCGGCCAGCGCGTCGCACAGGATCAGGCGGCCCTCGGCGTCGGTGTTGCCGACCTCCACGGTGAGGCCCTTGCGGGTGTTCAGCACGTCGAGCGGCTTGAAGGCGTCGCCCGACACGACGTTCTCGACCGCCGGCACCAGCACGCGCAGCCGCACCGGCAGTCCGGCCATCATCACCATGCGGCCGAGCGCCAGGGCGTGCGCGGCGCCGCCCATGTCCTTCTTCATCATCAGCATGGCCGAGGACGGCTTGAGGTCCAGTCCGCCCGTGTCGAAGCAGACGCCCTTGCCGACGATGGTGACCTTCGGATGCTCCGGGTTGCCCCAGCGCAGGTCGATCAGGCGCGGCGCGCGCGGGCTGGCGCGGCCGACCGCGTGGATCGCCGGGTAATCGCGGTCGAGCAGGTCGGTGCCGACGATCACGTCCAGCCCGGCCTGGAACTCGTCGGCCAGGGCCTGCGCCGCCTCGGCCAGCTCGGCCGGGCCCAGGTCGCAGGCCGGGGTGTTGACGAGGTCGCGGACCAGGAAGGTCGCGGTCGCCGCGCGCTCCACCTCGCCGCGGTCGGCCTCGGCGGGCCAGACCAGGCCGGCGAAGCTCTTGTCGGATTTCCTGTAGCGCCCGAAGCGGTAGCTGCCGAGCGCCCAGCCCAGCGCCGCGCGGGTCGCCACCCGCCGGTCGAGAGCCGCGTCGATGCGGTAGGAGCCGGCCGGCAGCGAGGCCGGCAGCCCGGCGAAAGCCCACAGATCGTCGAGCGCCGACACGCCGACCAGCACGCGGGCAACGGCGCCGCCGTCCCCCGGCAGGAAGGCGGTGGAACCGGCGTCGCCTGTGAAGCCGACGGCCTTGACCCAGGCGGCGACGGCGGCGGGCTGGCCGGCGAGCCAGTCCGGCAGGCCGGCCTTGGTCACGGGGGTGAGGGCGACGGTGTCCGGAGGCGCGACGGCGAGCAGGGTGGCGAGCAAGACGGACGTTCCTTATGACGGGACCAACAGGCGTTCCCGTAAGGATGGCGCGCGGCGGCGCGGCTGGAAAGGGGGGAATGCGTGCCCTGCGCGACAGGCGGGTGGACGGACCGCGCGCGCGCCGGCATGGTCGATGCCCTTTCCCTCGCACGGAGTCCGCCATGACCGACCTGACGCTGCTGATCGGCAACAAGGCCTATTCCTCCTGGTCGCTGCGGCCGTGGCTGGCGCTGAAGCAGGCCGGGCTGCCGTTCGCGGAGAGCTTGGTCCCGCTGCGCCAGCCCGACACGGCCGAGCGCATCCGCGCGTTCTCGCCCTCGGGCCGGGTGCCCTGCCTGCGCCACGGCGAACGGATCATCTGGGATTCGCTGGCGATCTGCGAGTATGTGGCGGAACTCGCCCCTGCCGCCGGGCTGTGGCCGGACGAGTCCCACGCACGCGCCGTCGCCCGCTCGGTGTCGGCGGAGATGCATTCGGGCTTCGCCGCGCTGCGCACCAGCATGTCGATGGACCTCAAGCAGGATCGCTCCGGCCAGGGCATGACCCCGGAGACGGCGGCCGACATCACCCGCATCCAGTCCCTGTGGACCGACGCCCGCGCCCGCTTCGGGCAGGCGGGGCCGTTCCTGTTCGGACGCTTCACCATCGCCGACGCGATGTTCGCCCCGGTGGTCACCCGCTTCGCCACCTACGGGGTCGCGGTGGAACCGGAGGCGCGCGCCTACATGGACGCGGTGCTGGCCCTGCCGGCGATGCGCGACTGGACCGCCGCCGCCAAGGCCGAGCCCTGGACCCTGGACCTCTGACGCGACGGCGGCCGGCCGTGCGTCACGGCTTGGCGGCCGGCGGAGGCTCCAGGACGGGCGCGCGGGCGTCCGTCTCGTTCGCCGCGTTGCCGAGCAGCCCGGCTTCGCGGTAGTAGCGCTCGGCCCCCGGATGCAGCGGGACCGACACGTTCACCGCCGCCTTGGCCGGGTCGAAGCTGCGGCCCTTGGGATGGCCCTCGGCCAGGACACGGCGGGTGTTCTCGTGCCACAGCGCCTTGACCACGCCGTGGATCAGGTCGGGGTCGCGGTCGGCGCGGGTCAGGAGTTCGGCCCCCAGGCTGAGCGTCGGTGTCGGGGCGGTGCCGGGGTAGGCCTCGGCCGGGATTTCCGTCTCGATGTAGAAGCGCAGGGAGCGGCGCAGCCGTTCCGCCGGTTCGCCGTCGATCGGGATCAGGCGGATCGGCACCCGCGCCGCCACGTCGCTGACCGCCGCGACCGGGAAGCCGCCGACCATGAAGAAGCCGTCGAGCTCCCCCTTCGCCAGCCGGTCGGCCGCCGTGCCCGGCTTCAGATAGGCGGGGGTGACGGTGGTTTCCGACAGGCCGAAGGCGTCGAGGATCAGCCGCGCCTCCACCAGCGTACCGGAGCCCTCCTCGCCCAGCGAGATGGCCCGCCCCTTCAGGTCGGCCATGCGGTCGATGAAGCCGTCGGAGCGGACGACGACCTGGATCGCCTCGGAATAGAGCATGCCGAGCGAGCGCAGCCCCTCGAAGGCCGGCTTGCCGGTGAAGCTGCCGGTGCCGCTGTAGGCCCAATAGGCGACGTCGGCCTGGGCGAAGCCGGCCTCCACCGCGCCGGAGCGCAGCAGTTCGATGTTCTCGACCGAGCCGTTCGACGCCTGCGCCACCACGATCAGGCCGGGGATGCCGCAACTGCCGCCCTTGTCGCACGGGCGCGAGCCCGGCGGGTTGGAGACGGCGTTGGCGATCAGCCCGCCGATCGGGAAATAGGTGCCCGAGGTCGTGCCGGTGGCGAGGCGGAAATAACGCAGCTCCTGCGCCGCCGCCGTCCCGGCGGACAGGGGCAGGACGGGCATCAGGCCGAGCGCCGCGGCGCCGGCAAGCATGTGGCGACGCGAACAGGCCGCCGCCGGCGGGTGGCCGGGGGGCTCGGAACGGGTCTTGTCTCCTGCGCGGGGCACGGCTCATCCCGTTCTTGGTCGGGGGTGGAAGGAACGTCTCGTCAGGCAAAGATCTCTGCGCAACGGCGGCTTTTCAAGCCGTGAACGGTTAAATCACGCCGACGAGGTCGAGAACGCCTCCGACCGCCACCGCACCGCCACAGATCTGCACGGCGCGGGCCGACTCCGCCTGGGTCACCGCGATCGACAGCCCCAGCCCGGCGCAGGAGACCAGCAGCATCCCGGTGGCGAAGCCGCTCCAGAACAGCGGCGATCCCTGGTGCGGGTGACCGTGGAAGACCGCCGCGACGGCAGCGACCAGAACCGCCAGCGCCACCGGCGCCTTCACCCCCAGCGCGACCAGCCCGCCGGTGACGATCAGCGCCCCGGCGAGGCCCGGCGCGGCGTAGGGCAGACGCAGCCCCATCTGCGCGGCGATGCCGGCGGCCAGCGCCGCGGTGACGGCGGCGGCCGGCACCTGCCAGACGGCGGTACCGCCGGTCTGCCCGGCCCACATCCCGATGGCGAGAAAGCCCAGCAGATGCTGGAGCACCCACACCGGCTCGGTCAGCCCGGTGCCGAAGGCGCCCGTCACCGTCGTCATACCCATTCCCCCTCCGGCGTCGATCCGGGGGCCGGTATGGCGGGGCGGCATCGGGTGGTCAAGCTCCAGTTGGCGGGTCCCGCCGCGCGCCTAGCGGGCCAGCGGATCGCCCAACTGGCGCAGGTCGTTCTCCCGCCGCATCAGGTCGCGCTGGCCCAGCGGGTCAAGGCGGCCCATCGCGTCGTCGGCGCGCAGGCGGTCGACCTCCGGGCGGATCAGGTCGCGCTTGAAGGCGTCTGTGGCGCTCTGGGTCGAGGGAACCGGGGGCAAGGGGACCGGGCGCGGCGGCTGCGGCAGGACCGCCGGGTCGGGCGGCGGCGAGGAGCTGCCACGCCGGCGCTTGGGCGGCTGGTCCCCCGGCCCCGCGCGGCCCGGCTCCGCCTGCTCGGCCTGGACCTGGCTCCAGCGCCGGGTCGGCTGCGGGGGCAGGTCGGCGCTGGGCGCCGTCCCTCCGGGCCGCAGCGTCTGGGTGTGGATCGGTGGGAAGCCCTGGGCACGGCCCGGCATGTCGTCGCGCAGATCGGACGGCGCGCAGGCGGCGAGCGGCGACAGGACGGTCAGGGCAAGAAGCCAGCGATGGCGGGCCGGGAGCGGTGCGATCATGTCCGGAATGTCGGCGCTTCCCATCGTTTCGGCAAGCCGGCTCCGACGGAAGACCCAGGGGGACCCGAAAGAGGGACTCCCCCTGCGTGAGCTTTGCCGTTAGGATGTTCATGTTTTGTTCGATCAACCTTGTCCAATTCAAGGAGAGAGCGACGCATGGTCCGCCGCATCCTGGCGCTGTGGCTGCCCCGCCTGCCGACCGACGCGCGCACGCGCGGTCCGGCGACGGATCGGCGCGCGCTCCCGCTGGCGCTGCTGCGGACCGAGCGCGGGCGCCGGCTGGTCGTTGCGGTCAACCGGGTGGCGGAGACCGCCGGCATCCTCCCCGGCCTGACGCTGGCCGACGCCCGCGCCCTGCTTCCCGGCCTCGACGTCGCCGACGCGACGCCCGAGGACGACGCCCGGCTGCTCGACCGCATCGCCGGCTGGTGCCGGCGCTACAGCCCGTGGACGGCGCCCGACGGGACCGACGGGGTGACGATCGACATCACCGGCTGCGCCCATCTGTTCGGTGGCGAGGCGGCGCTGCTCGCCGACCTGCACCGCCGCCTGCGGGACGCCGGCTTCACCGCCCGCCCCGCCATCGCCGCCACCCCGGCCGCCGCCTGGGGGCTGGCGCGCTTCGGCGACGCCGACAGCCGGCGACGCGAGGCGCTCGACGCGCTGCCCATGGCGGCGCTGCGCCTGCCGGTGGCGACCCTCGACGGGCTGGCCGCCGTCGGCCTGCGCCGGATCGGCGACCTGCACGCCCTGCCCCGCGCGGCGCTGGCGGCGCGCTTCGGCGACGGCGTGCTGCGGCGCCTCGACCAGGCGCAGGGACGGCTCGACGAACCGGTCTCGCCGCACCGGCCGGTGGAGCCGCACGAGGCGAGGCTCGCCTTCGCCGAGCCCATCGCCACCGCCGACACCATCGCGGCGGCGGTGCGCCATCTGCTCGGCACCCTCTGCGCCGGGCTGGAGGCGGCCGGTCGCGGCGCCCGGCGGCTGGCGCTGGAGGTTCACCGCACCGACCGGCGCCTGGACGACGCGCCGCAGCGGCTGACGCTCGGCACCAGCCGGCCGGTCCGCGACCCGGCGGCGCTGGCCCGCCTGTTCGGGCAGATTCTGGAGCGGATCGAGCCGGGGCCGGGGATCGAGACGATGATCCTCACCGCCACCGAGACGGCGCCGCTCGGCGCCATCCAGGCCGCGCTGGATGGGGAGGGCGACGACACCGGGCTGGGCGAGCTGGTCGACCGGCTGGGCACGCGGCTCGGCGAGCGGGCGGTGCTGCGGCTGGTCCCGCGCGAGAGCTGGCTCCCGGAGCGCAGCGTCGCTCCCGCCCCGCCGCTTGCCACTTCGGCGCTTGCCACTTCTCCACCCGGCCGCTCATCGGCTGCGGGGCTGCCCATCGCCCGCTGGCCGGACGACCGCCCCCGCCCGGTCCGGCTGCTCAGCCCGCCGGAGCCGGTCGAGGCGACCGCCCCGGTCCCCGACGACCCGCCGCTGCAATTCCGCTGGCGCGGCGCGCTGCACCGCGTCCGCCACGCCGACGGGCCGGAGCGGATCGAGACCGAATGGTGGCGCCCCAGGACGGATAGGGGGGCGGACCGGACGGGAAACCCGCGCGACTATTACCGGGTGGAGGACCGTGACGGCCGGCGCTTCTGGCTGTTCCGCGACGGGCTCTACCGGCCGGACATGCCTCCGGATGCAACGCCGCGCTGGTATCTGCACGGGTTCTTCGGATGAGGGTTTCGTCTCTTCACCCTTCCCCACCCTCCCTCCCGTCCCCCCTCCCCGAGGGGAGAGGGGGATGGTGCCGGCGGACGACGGGCGGACGGCCGTCATGACCCCCTACGCCGAGCTTCAGGTCGCCACCAGCTTCACCTTCCTGGAGGGCGCCTCCCACCCCGGCGAGTTGGCCGCGATGGCGGCGCGGCTCGGCCACGCCGCCATCGGCGTGACCGACCGCAACACGCTGGCCGGCGTCGTCCAGATGCACGCCGCCGCCAGGGAGGCCGGCATCCGGCCGGTGATCGGCTGCCGGCTCGACCTGACCGACGCCGACAGCGTCCTCGCCTACCCGACCGACCGCGCCGCCTACGCCCGGCTGTCGCGCCTGCTGACGCTCGGCAAGATGCGGGCGCCCAAGGGGGAGTGCTTCCTCGCCCGCGCCGACGTGCTGGCCCACGCCGAGGGCCTGCTGGTCCTGCTGCTGCCGCCCGACCGCCGCGACCCGTCCTTCGTCCACGAATTGCGGGCGTGGCGCGGCGGGCTGGCGCGCGGGCAGCTTCACCTCGCCGCCAGCCACCGCTACCGGGGCGACGACGCCCGGCGGCTGCACTGGCTGGCCGGGCTGGCGGCGGCGGAACGCGTGCCGCTGGTCGCCACCAACGACGTGCTGTGCCATCACCCGTCGCGCCGGGCGCTGGCCGACGTGCTGACCTGCATCCGCCACCACGCCACCATCGACACGGCCGGCTGGCGGCTCGCCGCCAACGTCGAGCGCCACCTGAAGGCCGGCGTCGAGATGGCCCGCCTGTTCCGCGACCATCCCGACGCGGTTGCCCGCACGGTGGAGATCGCCAACGCCTGCCGCTTCTCGCTGGACGAACTGCGCTACGAATACCCCGACGAGGTGGCCGAAGGGCGCGACCCGCAGGAGACGCTGGTCGCGCTGACCTGGGCGGGAGCGAGGGAACGCTACCCCGGCGGCATCCCCGACCCGGTGCGGGAGACGGTGGAGCGCGAGCTGACGCTGATCGGGCAGCTCCGCTACGCGCCCTATTTCCTGACCGTCCACGACATCGTGCGCTTCGCCAGGGCGCAGGGTATCCTCTGCCAGGGCCGGGGCAGCGCCGCCAATTCGGCGGTCTGCTACTGCCTGGGCATCACCGCCGTCGACCCGACCGAGGTCGAGTTGCTGTTCGAGCGCTTCATCTCCACCGCCCGCAACGAGCCGCCCGACATCGACGTCGATTTCGAGCATGAGCGGCGTGAGGAGGTCATCCAGCACATCTACGGAAAATACGGGCGCCACCGCGCCGGACTGACCGCGACCGTCATCCGCTACCGCGCGCGCGGAGCGCTGCGGGACGTCGGCAAGGCGATGGGGCTGTCGGCCGATCTGGTGGCGCGGCTGACCGGCTCGATCTGGGGCTGGAGTTCGAAGGGCGTCGACGCGGAGCGCGCCCGGCGCTGCGGCGTCGATCCCGACGACCCGCGCCTCCGGCAAACGCTGGAGCTGGCGGAGGAGCTGATCGGCTTTCCCCGCCACCTGTCGCAGCATGTCGGCGGCTTCGTCATCACGCGCGGCCCACTGTCGGACCTCTGCCCGGTCGCCAACGCCGCCATGGAGGACCGCACCACCATCGAGTGGGACAAGGACGACATCGACGCGCTGGGCATCCTGAAGGTCGACGTGCTGGCGCTCGGCATGCTGACCTGCGTGCGCAAGGCGTTCGACCTGATCGAGCGGCATCACGGCGGGCCGCGCCTGACGCTCGCCAGCCTGCCGCCGGACGACGAGCGGGTCTACGACATGCTGGGGCGGGCCGACAGCCTGGGGGTGTTCCAGGTGGAAAGCCGGGCGCAGATGTCGATGCTGCCGCGCCTGAGGCCGCGCTCCTTCTACGACCTGGTCGTCGAGGTCGCCATCGTCCGGCCCGGCCCGATCCAGGGCGGCATGGTCCACCCCTACCTGCGCCGCCGCCGCGGGGAGGAGGATGTGACCTACCCGATGCCGCGACTGGAGCCGGTGCTGCGCAGGACCTACGGCGTGCCGCTGTTCCAGGAGCAGGCGATGAAGATCGCCATGGTCGGCGCCGGCTTCAGCGCGGCCGACGCCGACCGGCTGCGCCGGGCCATGGCCTCCTTCCGCAAGAGCGGGGACGTCCACCGCTTCCGCGAAAAATTCATCGCCGGGATGCTCGCCAACGGTTGCCCCTCCGACTTCGCCGAGCGCTGCTTCCGGCAGATCGAGGGGTTCGGCGAGTACGGCTTCCCCGAGAGCCACGCGGCGAGCTTCGCCCTGCTGGTCTATGTGTCGGCCTGGATCAAGTGCCACCACCCGGCGGTGTTCGCGGCGGCGCTGCTGAACAGCCAGCCGATGGGCTTCTACGCCCCGGCCCAGATCGTCCGCGACGCCCGCGAGCACGGCGTGACCGTGCTGCCGCCGGACGTGAATCTTTCGGAGTGGGACTGCGTGCTGGAACCGATCCAGCCCGACGCCCCGCCCCCTCTCCCCGGAGCGGAAAGCGGGGCGAAGGCGGAAAGGCTCGGATTGAGATTGGGCTTCCGCCTGATCAAGGACTTCACCGAACCCGACGCCAAGGCGCTCGTCCTGTCGCGCGCCGGCGGCTACCGCGACGCCTACGACCTGTGGCGGCGCTCCCGGCTGCCGGCCGCCGCCCTGGAACGGCTTGCCAGGGCGGACGCCTTCCGCTCGGTCGGGCTGGACCGGCGGGCGGCGCTGTGGGCGGTGCGGGCGCTGGGCGGCTTACCCCTGCCGCTGTTCGCCCGGCTCGACGGCAACCCGGCGGACGAGCCCGACGCCCCGCTGCCCGCCATGCCGCTGGGCGAGCATGTGGTGATGGATTACGGCAGCCTGTCCCTATCGCTGAAGGCCCACCCGCTGGCGCTGCTGCGCGACGGGCTGCCCGGCGTCACCCCGTCCGAGCGGCTGGCCGCCACCCGCGACGGCCGGCGGCTGACGGTGGCCGGGCTGGTGCTGGTGCGCCAGCGGCCGGGCAGCGCCGAGGGCGTCGTCTTCCTGACGCTGGAGGACGAGACCGGCGTCGCCAACCTCGTCGTGATGCCGGACCTGTTCGAGACCTTCCGCCGCCCGATCATGACCGCCCGCCTGCTGGCCGCCACCGGCCGCGTGCAGAATCACGACGGCGTGGTGCATCTGCGGGTCGAGACGCTGATCGACCTGACCCACCGGCTGGGCGAACTGATGGGCGGCCTCGCCACCGGCCAGCGCACCGGCGCCCTGGCCCCGGCCGAACAGGGGGTCTTTCCCTCGGGCCGGAACTTCCATTGAGCTGGTCGTCACTCCGGCCAGAAATCCTGAGCCATGAAGGTTTCGAAGGACCAGGGGCAGCCGGGCGGGAAAATGTCCTCCGGCAATCCGGATTCCGCCGACGCTTCGCGTCGGGCGTAGCGGTAGGCCGATGCCGTCGCGTCCGGCAGCTTGGCCTTCAGGCTTGGGTTGTCGTCGAGATGATCGACAAGCCGGTCGCGGGCGTTGGCGATCGACAGGCGCCAGGAATTGCCGCGCAGCGCCGGCTGGAATTGCCACTTCAAAAGACGGAGCAGCAGCACGGTCAGTCGGCTTACGAGTTCGCGCTTCTCGCTCCGCCCCATGCTCTCGATCTCCTCGGCGATGCGCGCGACGTCGGCGGCCGACCATTGCCCCGCCCGCAGCAGCGCCGCCTGCTCGTTGGCCCACGCGTAGAAATCACGATCGTAGAGACTGCTCATCGCTGCGATCCCTGTGCCCCTCATACGGGAGGCGCCGTCCGGCGGTGGCGAAGCCTTCTCAGAACAGGTGCTGGCCGCCGGTGATGAAGGTCTCGGTCCCCGTCACATAGGCCGAGTCGGGACCGCACAGGTAGAAGATCACCGCCGCGACGTCCTCCGGCGTGCCCATGCGCTTCAGCGGGATGCGCGGGATCAGCACGTCGTATTCCGGGCCGGTCATCGCCGTCTCGATCTCGCCGGGGGCCACCGCGTTGACGCGGACGCCGATCTCGGCGAACTCCACCGCCATCTCGCGCGTCAGGCCCGACAGCGCCGCCTTGGAGGTCGAATAGGCCGAGCCGGCAAAGGGATGCACCGAATGGCCGGCGATGGAGGTGACGTTGACGATCGCCCCCTTGGCCCGCGACAGCGGCGCCGCGAAGCCGCGCGCCAGCACCAGGGCGGCGAAGAAGTTCAGCTCGAAGACCCGGTGCCAGCCCTCCAGCGAGCCGTTCAGGCAGCCGAGCCGCTCCTTGATCGGCGTCTTGGGCGAGATTCCGGCGTTGTTGATCAGCGCGTGCAGCGGCGCGCCGTCGAGGGCGTCGTTGGCCTCCTCGACGAAGGCGGCGCGGCTGGCCGGATCGGACAGGTCGGTCGGGATGTGGTGGGTCCAGTTGGGATCGCGCCGGCAATGCGCCGGGACGTCCTCGCGCGAGCAGGAGATCACGCGCCAGCCCTCGGCGCTGAAGCGCGCGACGGTGGCGTGTCCGATACCCCGGCTGGCGCCGGTCAGGATGACGGTCTTACGGTGCGGCATAACGCCATGCTAGCGCGGTCCGGGCCGTTGCGGAAGGGTCGCGAACGGTCCGGCGATTCTGCCGGCGCCCGCGGAGGCCCGCCCGGGGACCGATCCTGAACGCGGCTTCATCAACCCGGCGGCGCCACCCCGACGGCGCCGTTGACGCCGTGCCGGCCATGCCCAACCTTGGGGCCATGCCTTCACGACGGAGCTGCCCCGTGCGCCGCCTTCCCCTGCTCGCCCTGCTTCTGCTGACCGCCCTTCCGCTGCGCGCGGAGGAGACGGCGCCCGCCTGCGTTCCGCCGGGCGTCTGGGCCGACGGCACCGGCCGGCGCCAGGAGACGGCGCCGCTGCTGCGCCGGGTCGCCGAACAGCCGGCCGTCCTGCTGGGCGAGCAGCACGACAAGGCCGAGCACCATCGCTGGCAGCTCCACGCGCTGGCCGGCCTGCACGCGCTGAACCCCGATCTGGCGGTCGGGCTGGAGATGATGCCGCGCCGGCTCCAGCCGCTGCTCGACCGCTGGTCGGCCGGTGGGCTGGACGAGGCCACCTTCCTGAAGGAGAGCGACTGGCGCAACGTCTGGGGCTTCGACCCGGCCTTCTACATGCCGATCCTGCATTTCGCCCGCATGCACCGGCTGCCGGTGGTCGGGCTGAACGTCGAGCGCACGCTGATCTCCCGCATCGCCCGCGAGGGCTGGTCCGCCGTCCCCGAAGCGGACCGGGAGGGCGTCGGCACCCCCGCCCCGCCGACCGCCGCCTACCGCGAACGGCTGCTGGAGACGCTGGCCGCCCACAACCGGCCGGACTCGCCGCCCGAGGCGGCCGAGCGCTTCATCGAGGCGCAGAGCATCTGGGACCGCGCGATGGCCGAGCGCATCGCCGACACCCGCCGCGCCACCGGCCGCGGCGTCGTCGCCATCCTCGGCGCCGGCCACGCCGAGCAGCGCAACGGCGTGCCGCACCAGCTCGCCGACCTCGGCATTCCCGACTCGGCGGTGCTGCTGCCCTGGGACGCCGACCGCCCCTGCGCCGATCTCGACGGCCGCGTCGCCGACGCGGTGTTCGGACTCGGCCCGTCGAAAGAGCCCGCCGAACCGCCGCGCCCACGGCTGGGCGTGCAGCTCGACCCGGCGCCCGACGGGGTGAGGATCGGCTCGGTGCTCGACAACAGCGTCGCCGCCGCCGCCGGCCTGGCCGCCGGGGACCGGCTGGTCAGCGCCGCCGGCAGCCCGATCCGCAAGCCAGCCGACCTGACCGCCATCGTCCAGCGGCAGGCCCCCGGCACCTGGCTGCCGATTACCGTGCGCCGGGGCGAGGCGACGCGGGACGTGGTGGCGAAATTCCCCGCCGAGTGACGCGGGCGGCGCGCTACAGCATGGTCGCCCAGCGGGCCAGCGCGTCGGGGGTCGGGTTGACCGCCGGGGCGCAGTCGCCGCGCCCCAGCCGCTCGCGGTGCTCGCGCAGCGCCCAATGGACGGTCGGAAAAGCCAGCTCGCCCCACGGGATCTCCTCCCAGGCGAACAGTCCGACCTCCTCGCTCTCCGGGCCGGCGGCGATGTCGGCGGACAGCAGCCGGGCGTGGAAGATCAACTGCACCTGGCTGATGCGCGGGATGTCGTAGATCGCCAGCAGCGGGCCGGTGGCGATGCGCGCCCGTGCCTCCTCCCAGGCTTCGCGGGCGGCGCCGTCGGCCGTGCTCTCGCGCTCCTCCATGTAGCCGGCGGGCAGCGTCCAGAAGCCCTTGCGCGGCTCGATGGCGCGGCGGCACAGCAGGATGCGCCCATCCTCCCAGGTGGCGACCGAGCCCACCACGATCAGCGGATTCTGGTAGGCGATGTAGCCGCAGTCGGGGCACAGCAGCCGCTCGCGGTCCTCGCCGGGCGGGATGGCGCGGACACGGGGACCGCCGGGGGAAAGGGTATCGTCGGACATGGCCTCCGATATGGCGCGGAGCCCTCCGTTGGACAAGCGGAGAAGCGGCGCTTGCGCGTCTGTTCGCGCCCCGTTCCAATTCGCGATTCGTTCCTGTAGGCTGCGCCCCTTCGGTTTCGCGTGACGACGGTCGGTCGAGGGGTTGCATGCAGGTCGCGGTGGACGCCGTATCGCTGGCGCTGGGTGGATTCGCCGGACTCTGCCTGGGAGGTGGCTTGGTCTGGGCGATCCTGGGCGCCGCATCCGCCCGCGCCGAGGCCGCCGCCGCGGCGCTGCACGCCGAACTGGCCACCCGGCTCGACCTTGCCGAACGGGTCGAGGACGACCTGCGCGAGGAGGTCGAGGCGCGCGACCACCAGATCGCCCGCCTCCAGAGCGAGATCGCGGCGGCCCGCCAGCGCCAGGGCGAGTTGACCACCAGCCTGGAGGCCGAGCGCGCCGCCGCCGCCGAGAAGCTGGCCCTGCTGGAGCGTGCCCAGGCCACCCTGTCCGACAGCTTCAAGGCGCTGTCGGCCGAGGCACTGCGCCACAACAACCGCAGCTTCCTCGACCTGGCGCGCGAGACGCTGAACGGCTTCCAGGAGCAGGCCAGGGGCGACCTCGACAAGCGGCAGACCGCCATCGCCGCCATCGTCGATCCGGTGCGTCAGACGCTGGAGACCATGGACCGCCAGATCCGCGAGATGGAGACCACCCGCGCCGGCGCCTACGAAGGGCTGCGGCAGCAGGTGTTGTCGCTGGTCGAGACGCAGAGCCAGCTCCGTTCCGAGACCGGCAACCTCGTGCGCGCCCTGCGCAGCCCCGCCGCGCGCGGCCGCTGGGGCGAGATCCAGCTCCGCCGGGTCTGCGAGATGGCCGGGATGCTCGACCATTGCGACTTCCTCGAACAGGCGACGGTGGACAGCGCAAACGGCCGGCTGCGCCCCGATCTGGTCGTCACCCTGCCCGGCCGCAAGACCATCGTCGTCGACGCCAAGACCCCGCTGGAGGGCTATCTCGACGCCCTCCAGGCGGCCGACGAGGCCGGGCGCCGCGACGGCATGGCCCGCCACGCCCGCCATGTGCGTGACCACATGAGGCAACTCGGCACCAAGGCCTATTGGGACCAGTTCCAGGACAGCCCGGAGTTCGTCGTGCTGTTCCTGCCCGGCGAGAATTTCTTCTCCGCCGCGCTGGAGCAGGATCCCGCGCTGATCGAGGCCGGCATCGACCACCGGGTGATCCTGTCCACACCCACCACCCTGATCGCGCTGCTGCGCGCCGTCGCCTATGGCTGGCGGCAGGAGCGGCTGGCGGACAACGCCCGCGAGATCAGCGCGCTGGGCGGCGAACTGTACAAGCGGCTGTCCGATCTGGGCGGCCATCTGGAGCGGCTGGGCTCGCAGCTCGACAAGGCGGTCGGCTGCTACAACGGCGCGGTCGGCACGCTGGAGTCGCGCGTGCTGGTCACCGCGCGGCGCTTCCGCGACCTGCACGCCGCGCCCGAGGGCGCCGAGCTGCCGCTGCTGGAGCCGCTCGACCACAGCCCGCGCCGCCTCCAGGCGGCGGAGCTGCGGACCTCCGATCTTCGGCCCTCCGACTTGCGGACAGCCGAATTCCAGATGGAACCGGTCATTCCGCCTTCGGCGGCGGACTGAAGGCGACCTTGATCGGGGTGCCGTCGTTGAGACGGCCGCTGCCGGTGCCGCTCATCAGGTCCGGAGTCCGCCGCACGTCCACCGCGCCGAAGCGACCGTCGTCGCAGGACACGGCGACGATCATGCGCGGCTCGTTGCTCGACGCGTCGTAGACGCCGTTGCAGGACAGCGTCCTGTCCGCCGTCTGCACGGCGTAGCGGCCGAGCGGCGTGTCGCTGCGCGCCACCGCGAAACCATTCAGGGACGTCCGGTCGCCAACCGTGCCGGTGACGGGGAGCTGGACGATGGCGGTGCAGGCCCCGGTTGCCAGAACCAGCGCCAGGACGGGAAGGAAACGCAGCATGAAGGAACCTCGTTCGGTTGGACAGCGGGATGGACGGGAGCCGGCCAGGCGCCTTGACCGCTCCCTGTAATTTCTGTAAAACGATAATTAGTTATTGCCAAGCAGTAATTTCAGACAGGACACGGCTTCATGTCCCATTCCCTCCGCCAGAAACGGCAGGCGCGCATCGCCCGCGTCAGCCGCCGTCTCGCCGGCCTCATGACCGCGCTGCTGGTGCTGACGCCGGCCGGTCTCGCGCTCTACGCCTTCGCCTTCTCCGACGCGATGCTGACCGGACATCCCTGGCTCGCCGCGCTGCGCCTGCCGGCGCGCAGCCTGTCGGCGCTGGACTCCGCGCTGGCCACGGCGGCCTTGCTGGTCGCCGCGCTGCCGGGCCTGTGGGGGCTGTGGGAGTTGCGGGCGCTGTTCCGGGGGTTCGCCGCCGGTCTCGTGTTCTCCCCGACCTCCGCCCGGCGCTTGCGGCGCTTCGCCGCATCGCTCATGGTGTCGGGCCTCGGCGAGCCGGTCGGATCGGTGCTGCTGTCGATGGCGGTGCTGCGTTCCGTCCCGGATGGGGGGGGACCGCGAGGCTCGCTGTCGCTCAGCACCGGCGATTTGTCCGTCGTCCTGCTGGGCATGGTTCTTCTGGTCATCGCCTGGGTGATGGGCGAGGCCGCCGCCCTGGCCGATGAGAACGCCGGCTTCGTCTAACCCATTGTCTGTCCGACTCAATGCCCATTCGCGTCACGCTCGACCAGATGCTTGCCCGCCGCAGGATGAAGGCCAAGGAGTTGGCCCAGCGCATCGGCATCACCGAGGCCAACCTGTCGCTGCTGCGCACCGGAAAGGTGAAGGGGCTGCGGTTCGAGACGCTGGCCCGGATCTGCGCCGCGCTGGAATGCCAGCCCGCCGACCTGCTGGAGTATGATTCCGACCCCGCCGACCTGGACGCCGGCTCCGAAGCCGGCGGCGGCGATGCGGAGTGACGGCGCCTGTGCTAGCGTGCGCCGCGCCGCCCACCCCGGCGGCGGATCACCAACCGCTTTCCGTTCCCCCACGAGGATTGCCATGACGGACCCGACCGTCCGCTGCGAGCGCTGCCACAAGACCTACCCGGCGGAGGAGAGCGGCTGCCCGAACTGCCTTTCGATCCGCCGCACCAACGCGGTGATCGGCACGACGCTGGTGCTGCTGACGATCCTGGCGCTGGGCGGCTGGGTCGGCGCCATGGCGCTGCTCTGAGCACGCCGCCCCTGGACAGCCGGACGGGACCGGGGCGCGGATGACAGGGATTTCATGACGGACGGCGGCGGGATTGGCCCACAATGCGGCCAATCCTACGCCCATGGCCCCGAGCCCGTGGTGGGGACGCCTGGGAAAGACCGATCGATCATGAGCGACACCACCGCCTGCCCCTATTGCGGCTCCGACTATGGGCACGGCCCCGACGACTGCCCGCTGTGCCGCTCGGCCCGCCGCAAGGATCTGCTGATCCGCTGCGTCATCGGCCTGATGTTCCTGGTGCCGATCCTGACGCTGTTCGCGACGGTGCTGCTCGACAACGGGGTCGGGGCGAAGATCTTCTCGCTGGACTGACGGGCGGCGGACCGGGAAGCTCAGCCGCCGGCGCGCAGCCGCTCGTTCAGGAAGTTCGTCACCCGCGCGATGGCGTCGTTGCGCGCGTCCTCGTCGGTGCCGACATGCGCGGTGCCGCCGGGAACCGTCGCCAGATCCTTGCGCTTGCGCACCGGCGCGTCGGGCGCGTCGAAGCCGTGGTAGGCGTTGGGGTAGACGACCAACTCCATCCGCTCCTTCACGACGTCGCGCTTGGACAGCTCGACGCAGCTTTGCGGCGGGTTCCAGTCATCCTTCTCGCCGACCAGCATCAGCAGCGGACCGTCGGGCTGCCAGTCCTCGTCGCCCAGCGGGGTCTTGCAGCCGGGGTAGAAGGCGATGGCGGCGCGGAAGCCGCCCTCCTCCGACCCCGCCGGCCCGTCCTCGCCGGCGCCGAAGGCGGCCAGCACCGTGCCGGCGCCCTGCGACCAGCCCATGACCGCGATCCGGCCGCGATCCACCTCGGGGCGGTGGCGCAGATAGGCCAGCGCCGCCCAGGCGTCGCGCTTGCGCTCGACCGAGGCGCGGACCGGGCGCTCCTTGGCGGTGCAGAGGTCGGACACGCCGCGCGGGCCGAAGCTGTCGACCATCAGCACCTCGTAGCCCTGGCGCTGGAGCGTCGTCGCCCACCAGACATGGCGCGGGGACACCCGCCCGGTGCTCTTGGCGTAGAGACCGCCGCAGCCGTGCAGCAGCACCACCGACGGGTGCGGACCGCTGCCGGCGGGACGCAGCAGGCGCCCGGTCAGGGTGGTGGGGGCACCGCCGGTCAGGTCGGCGTCCTGCGAGGGGAAGCGCACGATCTCCTCGGCATGCACGCCCGACGCGGCCCGCGCGGCGGACGGCACGACCGTCCACGCCGCCATCGCCATTCCCGCCACCACCGCAAGACGCAGGGTAGAAGCCATCATTCTCGCAGGTCCCCGGCACCCGGCGCGCCACCCCGGCGGCGGCGCTCGCGATTGCAATATTAGCACCGCTTCGCCGGAAAACCACCGGCCCGCGCTGGCGGGGCCGGTGGGTGGGTGGGGCGAATTTTGCGACGTGCGGGATGGCCGCGCCTGCGCTAAGCAGGGAGCCTCGAGGGTTAAAGACACAGGCTCCCGCCATGACCACCCCCACCCCAGCCTTCCAACCCTTCTGCCTCTATTGGCTGCGCCTGGGCCTCACCAGCTTCGGCGGCCCCGCCGGGCAGATCGCCATGATGCAGAGCGAGTTGGTGGACCGGAGGCGCTGGATCGACCAGACCCGGTTCCTGCACGCGCTGAACTTCTGCATGCTGCTGCCGGGGCCGGAGGCTCAGCAGCTCGCCACCTATGTCGGCTGGCGGCTGCACGGGGTGCGCGGCGGGCTGGTGGCCGGCGGGCTGTTCCTGCTGCCCGGCGCACTCGTGCTGTTCGCCTTGTCCTGGCTGGCGGCGGCGCATGGCGACACCGGGATGGTCGGCGCGGTCTTCGACGGGATCAAGCCGGCGGTGGTCGCCATCGTGCTCGCCGCCGTCTGGCGCATGGGCCGGCGCACGCTGAAGGGACCGGCGGCGGTCGCCCTGGCGGCGGCGGCCTTCCTGGGTCTGTTCGCCTTTGGCCTGCCCTTCCCGCTGGTGATCGGCGTCGCCGCGCTGACCGGCGGGGTCGCCGCGTGGAGCGGCCGACACTGGTTCGCCCACCCCCATCCGGCCGACTCGGCCATCCTTCCCGAACCCGCCCCCCGGCCGGGGCGGCTGGCGGCGCTGGCCCTGCTGTTCGCGCTGCTGTGGGCGGTGCCGGTGGGAGCGGTGCTGGCGCTCTTCGGGACCGAGCCCTGGGGCGGCGTCGCGGCGCTGTTCACCAAGGCGGCCTTCGTCACCTTCGGCGGCGCCTACGCCGTGCTGCCCTACATCGCGCAGCAGGCGGTGGAGATCCAGGGCTGGCTGTCGCCGCGCGAGATGGTCGACGGGCTGGCGCTGGCCGAGACGACTCCGGGGCCGCTGATCCTGGTCACACAGTATGTCGGTTTCTTCGCCGGCTGGAACCATCCCGGCGCGCTGACGCCGCTCCAGGCCGGGCTGCTGGGGGCGGCGCTGACGACCTACGTCACCTTCCTGCCCTGCTTCCTGTTCATCTTTGCCGGCGCCCCCTATGTCGAGCGGCTGATCCACAACCGCATGGCGGCGGGCGCGCTCGCGGCCATCGCGGCGGCGGTGGTCGGGGTGATCCTGAATCTGGGCGTCTATCTGGGAGTGGCCGTGCTGCTGCCGAATGGAGGAGACGGCGGCTGGATCGGAACGCTCTGGGCCTGGGCGGTCATGGCGGCGGCGCTCGTGGCGCTGGTGCGCTGGAACGCCGCCATCCATTGGGTGGTGCTGGCCGGGGCTGCCGCGGGCCTCGTCCGGGCCCTCGCCGCCACCGGCCTCTGACAGGTTCCGGGAATCGCCCTCAGCGCCGGGTGGCGCGGGCGGGGGCCTCGTCCTCGGCGAAATCCTCGTCCTCGTCGTCCTCGCTCCCCTCGGGGATGTCGGGCGAATCGACGTCGATGGGAACGCCGGGGTTGTGCTTGGAGGTGCGGATCGACAGGGCCGACTTCACATGGGCGACGTTGGGCGCCGCCGTCAGCTTGGTCGTCAGGAAGCGCTGGTAATCGTCCCAGTCCTCCGCGACGATCTTCAGCACGAAGTCGTACTCGCCGGCCAGCATGTTGCACTCGCGCACCAGCGGCCAGCTGTTGACGAGCTCCTCGAATTTCTTTAGGTCCGCTTCGGCTTGGCTGCTCAAGCCCACCTGAGCGAACACGGTCACGCCGAACCCCAACGCGTCGGGGTTGACGTCCGCGTGATAGCCGCGGATGAATCCCGCCTCTTCCAGCGCGCGGACGCGGCGCAGGCAGGGCGGGGCGGAGATGCCGGCACGCCGGGCAAGCTCCACGTTGGTCATCCGACCGTCGTTCTGCAAGTCGCGCAGAATACGCCGGTCAATTCGGTCGAGTTTGACCCGCCGCATGGTTTACTCGGTCGCTCCGGGGGTGATTTGGAGAAAGGATATTACACGGTGATGGTGTCTACGCCAAGACCGAAACCCCTGCAAGAGCGGTCGCCCCTGATGCCGCGCTTTGCTCTCCTCCCTTCGCTCCCACAACAATCCGAGATATGATGCAGCCCCTGACCTGCTGGGTGGTGTCCGACGGCAAGCCGGGCATGGAGAACCAGTGCATCGGCCTGGCCGAGGCGCTGGGCCTGACGCCCGTCGTCAAGCGCGTGTCGCTGCGAGCCCCCTGGCGCCAGCTCAGCCCCTACCTGCGCGTCGGCAACCGCTTCGCCGCCGGGCCGGGCGGCGACCCGATCCAGGCGCCCTGGCCCGACCTGCTGATCGGCACCGGGCGGCAGAGCATCGCGCCGTCGCTGGCGGTGCGCCGGCAGTCGCGCGGCCGCAGCTTCACCGTGCAGATCCAGGATCCGCAGATTTCACCGCGCCATTTCGACCTCGTCGTCGTGCCGCGCCACGACAAGCTGCGCGGCGACAACGTGCTGGTGACGCGCGGCGCCCTGCACCGGGTGACACCCGCCATCCTGGCCGAGGCGGCGGCCCGTTTCGCCCCGCGCCTCGCCCATCTGCCGCACCCGCGCGTCGCCGTGCTGATCGGCGGCAACAACGGCGTCTACAGCCTGACCCCGGCGATCATGGGCGAGGTGGCGGAGAAGCTGGTCAACCTGACGCGCAGCCACGGCGCCGGGCTGATGGTGACGCCGTCGCGCCGCACCGGGGCCGACAACGAGGCGATCCTGCGCGCGCGCCTGTCCGGCCTGCCGGCCGAGGTGTGGGACGGCACCGGCGAGAACCCTTATTTCGGCTATCTCGGCCTCGCCGACGCGGTGGTCGTCACCTGCGACAGCGTGTCGATGACCTCGGAGGCCTGCTCGACCGGCAAGCCCACCTACGTCATCGAGCTCGACGGCGGCTCGCCCAAGTTCCGCGCCTTCCACGACGGGCTCTACAAGGACGGCATCACCCGGCGTTTCGACGGCACGCTCGACACATGGGACCACCCGCTGCTGAACGACACCCAGGGCGTCGCCGACGAGCTGCGCCACCGCCTTGCGGTGCACCGGGCACGGCATCACACGCAATGATCTTGCGACGAAACCGCACACCCGCTGGTATCACCAGTTTTACGGCGGTCCGGCGGGCCGCCCCATGCCATAAACGCGGGCAGTCCTGCCCAAAGTTTCGTCGATTTGGATGACTGCACCATGACCACCCCCGCCGCCGTCTCCCAGAGCTTCCTGCGCTGCCTGGACAACAGCCGGCTGTCCTCCCAGCCCTACCGGCACTGGCTGCTGACAGAAGCGCTGCCGGAGGAGTCCGCCGACGCCATCGCCGCCCTGCCCTGGGGCCCACCGCGGGTGTCCGACACCTACGGCAAGCGCGAGACCAACAACGCGTCGCGCACCTATTTCGGGGCGGAGAACCGCGCGAAGCATCCGGTGTGCGAGACGGTCGCCCAGGCCTTCCAGAGCCGGGAGGTCACCGACGCCATCCAGCGCACCTGCGACGTCGACCTGTCGGGCACCAGCCTGCGCATCGAGTATTGCCAGGACACCGACGGCTTCTGGCTGGAGCCGCACACCGACATCGGCGTGAAGAAATACACGATGCTGGTCTATCTCTCGAAGGGGGAGAACTGCGCCGATTGGGGGACCGACGTGCTGGATTCGACGAAGACCATCGTCGCCCGCGCGCCCTACGCCTTCAACGAGGGGCTGATCTTCATCCCCGGCGCCGACACCTGGCACGGCTTCGCCAAGCGGCCGATCGAGGGCGTGCGCAAGTCGATCATCGTCAACTATGTCTCGCCGGAATGGCGGGCGCGCCACGAGCTGTGCTTCCCCGACCAGCCCATTGCGTGATTAATAGCCGTCGACAACGGCGGTCGCCGACCGCCTTTCCGCCTGGAGACCTCCTGCGATGTCCATGCTCGATCTGGACAAGTTCCGCGCCACGCCCCTGCAACACGACCCGTACGACTTCCTGTGCGTGCCCGGATTCGTGAAGAAGGAGCATCTGGAGGCGCTGCACCGCGACTACCCGAAGGTGGACAAGCCGGGCTCCATCCCGCTCGGCGTCTTCCCGCAGGGGCCGGCCTTCGACGCGATGATCAAGGAGCTGAAGGGGCCGGAGGTCTGCAAGGCCTTCTCCGAGAAGTTCGACCTCGACCTGTCGCAGTACCCGACCATGTTCACCGCGCGCGGCATGTGCCGGGCGACGGACGGCAAGATCCATCCGGATTCGGCGAGCAAGGTCATCACCGTGCTGATCTACATGAACCCGCCCTGGGAAGCGGCGGGCGGGCGCCTGCGCATCCTGCGCTCGCAGAACCTGGAGGACTACGCCGCCGAGGTTCCGCCGGAGGAAGGCACCCTGATGTGCTTCCGCCGCAGCGACACCTCCTGGCACGGCCACCACCCCTTCGAGGGCCAGCGCCGGGCCATCCAGATGAACTGGGTGAAGGGCAGCGTCTACATCTGGCACGAGCAGTGGCGCCACCGCGTCGGCGCCTGGGCCAAGGGCGTGTTCGGGGGCCAGTCCAAGGGGTATTGAGGCCGCCATTCCCTCCCCCGCCCAGCGGGGGAGGGAATGGGTGGGGGCAAGTGTCTCTCCCTCACCCCACCGGCGTCCACACCGGCTCGCCGAGATCCTCGCGGAAGGCGAAGCGCTTCAGGTGGTCGATCACCACCTGCTGGAGCTGCGGCAGCCCCGCCGCGTCCGCCACCTCGATGGTGATCCCCAGCCCCGAATCGTCGGCGGCCAGCCGGCACAGGCGATCCTCGCCGAAGGGCACGGTGCCCTGATCGTCGTCATACGTCACCGCGAACTTGTGCGCCCAGTGCTTGCACAGCTGGGTCATGTAGCGGCGCCCGTTCGCCGTCGCGATGCGCGTGGTCGATGCGGCCATGGTGCTTCTCCTCCGTCCCGTGTGAAACCGCCGCTCAAGCCCGCTCGACCGCCAGGGCGGCGGCGTCGACGGCCTCGGCGATGGCCTGAATCTGTTCGGGCGTCAGTTCGCCACGCGACAGCCGCAACCGCAAGGCCAGCTTGAAGTTTTCCACCGCCCGGACGATCTGCGGCGCGGGCTCCCGGCCATGGTGGGCGCGGACATGGGCGATGCGCTCGCGGATCGCGGCGATGGTCGCGGCGTTGGCCTTCAGCGCGTCGGCGCCCTCGGGCGTGATCTCGTAGAGCTTCTTGGAACCCTCGCTCGACGCCACCCGGATGTGGCCCTGCTCCTCCAGCAGGGTCAGCGTCGGGTAGACGACGCCAGGGCTCGGGCTGTAGGCGCCGCCGACCAGTTCCTCGATCGACTTGATGAGGTCGTAGCCGGAGCGGGGCTTCTCCTCGATCAGCCAGAGCAGGACGAGGCGCAGGTCGCCCTGGCCGAAGACACGGCCCTCGCCGCGCTCGCGGCCGCCACCCCAACCACCCCAACCACCGCGATGCCCATGCCGGCCACCCCGGCCGAATCCGCGCCCGCCGCCCTCGTCGTCGAAATCCGGACGGGAAAAGCGGTGGCTGCCCTTGTGAAACAGATGCCGGAACATCAGACCCTCTCTTGATACAGTTTCGATATATCGAAAACTTAGATATATCGAAACCGTGTCGCCGGCAAGGAGGAAATGCGGCGACGGGATCCGCGGGAAGGGGGAGCACCGGGAGGGGACATCCACCGGCATCCGGACAAAGGGCTGTCGCGCCCCCAACCGACGGGCTATAACCGACGCCTTCGGCTGCTCTTTCGCGTGTGTCCTTATGCCTCTTCGGATCGAGACCTTCTCCAACGTCACCGGCGGCTCCAGCTTCTTCAAGGCGGTGGGCCACCCGCTGGCGGCGCCCAAGGCGGCCATCCTGATGGCGCGTCTGGCGTCCTACGGTCCGGTCGCCATCTACGATCCGCTGGGGCTGCTGTCGGGTCTGGCCGAGTTCTACGACCTGTCGGCCATCCCGGTGGCCGGGGTCTATGTGCAGAACGTCGAGCTGGTCGGCACCGAGATCTTCGGCCACGCCGCCCGCGCGGTGACGGAGCTGCCGGACAGCGGCGCCCGCACCGTCTTCGTCGTCGCCTTCGATTCCCAGCGCTGCGAAGGGCACATCGCCCACCTGATCCCGAAGGACGCCGGCGTCGTTTCGCTGGACGCCATGCGCGTTCCCGAGGACATGCTGAACGATCCCGCCCATTACCTGTCCAAGTTCAACTGGGCGACCAATTTCGCCTGGTTCCGCGACGAGGCCGGGCAGCACACCCGCATCGTCTCGGCCAACTACTGGCCGCGCTACGGCGCCAAGGGCACCCGGCTGTGGGCCTGCCTGTTCGACGGCAACGGCCGCCCGATCGCCGAATGGACCGAGGCGATGCCGCCCAGCGACGGCACGGTGGTGATCGACAGCCGGCAGGTGCGCGAGCGGCTTGGGCTGGACGACTTCTGCGGCACGCTGTTCCTGCACGTCATCGGCGCCGCCGGGCACGACGTGGTGAAATACGCGCTCGACACCTACGGCGACGACGACACCGTGCTGTCCTGCACCCACGACGCCAACGCCTGGCCGGCCGAGCGCTACGCCGGCCTGCCCGCCCCACGCGAGGACGAACGGGTGTCGTTGTGGATCCAGAACAGCCACCCGACGCCGATCCCGGCGGGCGCCGTCGGCCTCAACCTGATGGGCTCCGATGACATCCGCGCGCTCGACCGCGAGATCGCCCCCTTCGCCACCCTGGCGCTCGACACCCGCGAGCTGTTCCCCGACGCGCGCTGGCCCCTCCAGTTCGAGATCCAGGCCGGCAAGCATTTCGTCCGGCCGCGTTACGAAGTCGTCGCTGAAAACGGCCGCCGCCGCGTCGCCCACGCCAACGTCGAGCGCACCGACCTCAAGCCCGACCCCAGGCTGCCCAGGCTGACCGGCGGCCCCATCGGCAAGGGCCACATCCTGCCGGCTCCGCTGCTGCCGATGGAACGCTGGCGCACCATTCTGCTGCCGACGCCGATGAGCACGGCGCAGACCGAGTTGCCGGTCAAGGCGGTGGTCTACGACCGCAACGGCGCGGCGCTGGCCGAGCACCGCTTCGGCAACCTGAAGCGCTCCGACAGCGTGGCGCTCGACGTCACCGGGCTGGTCGCCGGCGCCGCCGTTCCGGACGGTTGGGGCCATGTCGAGCTGGTCTATGATTTCGAAGCCGGAACGGTCGCCGACGGCTGGCTGCACGCGCTGGTCCGTTACGAGGACGTGAACACCGGCCATGTGGCGGAAACCAGCTTCGGCAGCCACATCTTCAACACGGCGATGGTCTACCGCGACGAGCCGCAGAGCTACCATGGGCGGCCGCCCGGATTGTCGACGCGGCTGTTCCTGCGGCTGGGCGCGGCGCCGTGGGACACGCTCTGCCATCTCGTCTACCCTGCCTCGACACCCTGGCATGCCACCTCCGACACCAGCCTGGTCCTGACCCGGCGCGACGGCGTCGAAATCGCCCGGCGGAAGGTCGCCATCCCCTGCGGCGGCTCGCTCTATTGGCGGTCCTCCGAGATGTTCACGGAAGCGGAACGGACCGCGGCGGGCGAGCACGGCTATGCGCTGATCCGCGACACGACCTGCCGGCTGTTCGGCTACCACGGCTGCCTGCACGGTGACAGCGCCTTCAGCCTCGACCATATGTTCGGATTCTGACGCTCCCTCTTTGGAGCCCCCTTTCGTTCGGGACGACCCCATGCCCAGCACCCATCACAGCAAGGTCCTCATCATCGGCGCCGGTCCGGCCGGCTACACGGCGGCGATCTACGCCGCCCGCGCCAATCTGGAGCCGCTCATGGTCCAGGGCATGCAGCCGGGCGGCCAGCTGATGATCACCACCGACGTGGAGAATTTCCCCGGCTTCGCCGACCCCATCCAGGGTCCGTGGCTGATGGAGCAGATGCAGAAGCAGGCCGAGCATGTCGGCACGAAGATGGTGTTCGACCTCATCACCGAGGTCGACTTCACCGTGCGGCCCTTCGTCTGCAAGGGCGACAGCGGCGACACCTACACCGCCGACAGCGTCATCATCGCGACCGGCGCCCAGGCCCGCTGGCTGGGGATCTCCAGCGAGGAGATCTACCGCGGCGCCGGCGTGTCGGCCTGCGCCACCTGCGACGGCTTCTTCTTCCGCGGCAAGGAGGTCGCGGTGATCGGCGGCGGCAACTCGGCGGTCGAGGAGGCGCTCTACCTGACCAACCACGCCACCAAGGTGACGGTCATCCACCGCCGCGACAGCTTCCGCGCCGAGCGCATCATGCAGGACCGGCTGTTCCGCCACCCGAAGATCGAGGTGGTGTGGGACAGCGCGGTCGAGGAGATCGTCGGCGAGGGCGACGGCAGCCTGGGCAACCCGCGCGCCGTCACCGGCGTGCGCGTGAAGAACGTGAAGACCGGCGAGACCCGGACCATCCCGGCGGCCGGCGTCTTCGTCGCCATCGGCCACGAGCCGGCGACCGCCGTGTTCAAGGGCAAGGTCGCGATGGACGAGGCCGGCTACATCGTCACCGCCCCCGATTCGACGGCGACCGACGTGGCCGGCGTCTTCGCGGCCGGCGACGTGAAGGACAAGGTCTACCGGCAGGCGGTGACGGCGGCCGGCATGGGCTGCATGGCCGCGCTGGAGGCCGAGCGCTGGCTCGCCCACCACGAGCCGGCGGCCGGCGCCCACGGCGACCCGAGCCCGGCCGGGACGTGGTAACCTCCCAAAGCCCCTCTCCCCTTGTGGGAGAGGGACATCGCACCGCTTTCAAGGATGTGCTCCCATGAGCCTCGACGTCACCGCCGACACCAGCCTCGCCGCCCTCGACGCGCACGACCCGGTGGCGCGGCGGCGGCTGGCGATGCTGCACCCGGCCTTCGGTCCCGAGGCCGGCCTGCCGGGCGAGGCCAGCCTGGGCGCCGTCGCCGAGGCGACCGGCCTGCCGCTGGCCGCCGTGCTGGCGACGGCCGGCGGCGCCATCCGGGTGGTGGCGCCGGAAGGCGGCTGCGGTTGCGGCGGCGGCTCCTGCGGAACCAGCGCCACGACCCACTGAGGCGATGGCGCGGGCTCAGCGCGCGAAACCCATTCCCCTCAGAGAATCCGCCACCTCGACCGATTCGAGCGCCTCGACGAACCGGCGGACCGCCGGGCGGTCCCGGCGGGCGGCGGGAATCACGAAGTCGTAACGCTCCTCGCGCAGGGGCAGGAAACCCAGCCCGTAGAGCGACGCGGCGGTCTCGATCGCCAGTCCCCAGTCGGCGCGGCCCTGCGCCACCGCGACCGCCACCGCGTTGTGCGATTTCGCCTGGGTCCAGTAGCCGGTCGGGCGCGCCGCCCCCAGCAGGCGGTCGGCCAGGATGCGCGTGCCGCTGCCGGCGTTGCGGTTGATCAGGATGCAGTCCGGCCGCTCCGCCGCCGCCCGCGCGGCCTCCGCCGCCGCCCTGCCTTCGAAGCGCGGATCGCCGCGCCGGAAGACGATGCCCTGCATGCGGCGGTAGCCGGCGACCAGCTCCAGGCCCGGCGCCAGGAAGGGCGTGTTGTAGACCTCCGTCTCCGGATCCATCAGATGGATGGGCGCCACGTCGCACTCGCCGCGCCGCGCCGCCGCCAGACCGCCCATCGAGCCGACGTTGAGCGCCTTCACCGTCATCCCCCCGGCGATCAGCCCGCCAAGCACGGCGTTCAGGCCGAGGCACTGGCTGCCGACCACGATCAGGTCGGCCGGCGCCAGCGAACGGCCGAGCCGTTGCACCGACACCGGCGTGCCGGCTTCCACCATTTCCGCCTGGGCGTCGATGGCAAGAAAGCCGTCGGCGTGGCTGAAGGCGGTCACCGCCCCCGAGCCCTTGGAGAGCGGATAGGCGGCGAGCACGCCCTCCTCCGCCCCCTGCACCAGCGAGACCATCACATATTCGGTGCGCCCGCGCTCCGAACCCAGCCGGACCGGCAGGGTCGCCGGCACCGTCTCCACCGCCGCCGGCGGCAGACCGGCGAGCGCGCGGATCACCGGCGCCACGAAGCTGTGGAAGGTGAACATCGCCGAGGTCGGGAAGCCCGGCAGGATCACCACCGGCTTGCCGCGCGTCACCGCCAGACAGAGCGGCTTGCCCGGCTTCAACGCCACGCCATGGGCGACGATGCCGGGATCGGTCAGTCGCGCAACGACGCGGTGGGAGCGGTCCCCCGCCCCCTTCGACGTGCCGCCCGACAGCAGCAGCGCGTCGCATTCCAGCCCCCGGGCAACCAGCGCCTCCAGCTGGGCGTCGTCGTCGGCGGCGATGCCCAGCGGCACCGGCTCGCCGCCCGACTCGGCGACGGCGGCGGCGAGGATCGCGGCGTTGCTGTCATAGACGGCGCCGGTCCGCATCGGCTGGCCGGGGGCGACGATCTCGTCGCCGGTGGACAGGATGGCGACGCGCGGCCGGCGGACCACCGCGACCTCGGCCTGCCCGATGGCGGCGAGCACGCCGATCTCCCGCGAGGTCAGCACCTGCCCGCGCCGCAGCACCACCTCGCCGCGCCCGATGTCGGACCCGGCGGCGGCGACGAAGGCGCCGGGGGTCGACGGTCTCGACAGGGCGATGAAAAGGCCGCCGCTCTCGCCCGGCGTCTCGACCGGCTCGGTGTGTTCGACCATCGCCACCGCGTCGGCCCCGCGCGGCAGCATGCCGCCGGTGGCGATCACCGTGGCGGTGCCCGGCTCCACCGTCAGGGCCGGGGCACGGCCGGCGGCCAGCACCTCGTCGTTGAGGCGCAGGCGGATCGGGTTGTCCTCGGCCGCACCGAGGCTGTCGGCGGCGCGCAGGGCGAAACCGTCCACCACCGAGCGGTCGAAGCCCGGCACGTCCACCCCGGCGACCACGTCGGTCGCCAGCACCCGACCGAGCGCCGCGGCGAGGGTCACGCTCTCCTCCCCGCGCGGCGTGAGATCGAGGTGGCGGTGGAAGCGGGCGCGCGCCTCCTCGCCGCTGACGACGTCGAGAAACTGCTCCTGGCGCGCGGCCTGGGCGACGAAACGGCGGACATCCTCGGTGGCCACGCGGAATTCCCTCTTCGTCAGGCCGGCGGATCGAAGAGGTAGATGGTGACGGGCGCCCCTTCGGGCACACCCTCACTTTCGGCCGGGATCAGGACGAAGCCGTCGGCACGAGCCGCCGCCGCCAGCCCCGGCAGCGAGGGCGAGGCCACCGGCTCGACACGGCCATCGGCCATCAGCCGCACCCGGTGCAGGTCGACGCAGCCGATCTCGGACACCAGCTTGCGGCTGGTCACGGCGGGCAGCGCCCGCAGGGGCAGCGCCGCCGGGCACCCGGTCATCCGCCGCACCGCCCGCCCGCCGAGCAGCTCGTAGGCGGCAAGGCAGGCCATCGGCTCGCCGGGCAGCAGAACCACCGGGATCCCGCCCGCGAGGCCCAGCCCGGCGCTGTCGCCGGGACGCACGGCGATGCCATGGATCGACAGCTCGCCGGCGCGGGCCAGAGCCGGCGGCATGAGGTCGTCATGCCCCAGCCCGGTGCGCCCGGCGCCCAGGACCAGATCGGCCCCCGGCCGCAGCAGAGCGCCGCACAGGGCGTCCCGGTCGGCGGGCAGCGGGCCGACCAGTTCGGGAACGCCGCCGTCGCGGCGGACCAGCGCGGTCAGCAGGGCGCCCAGCCCCTCGGCTCCGGCGCGTGGGCCGCCGGCCAGCAGGATGCGGACGCGCGGGCGTGGCGTGACGGCGATTCCGGCCAACCCCAGCGCGGCGAGCAGGCCGAGATCGGACGGGCGCAGCCGGCGCCCGGTCTCCAGCACCGGCGTGCCGGCCTTCAGCGCCGCGCCGCGCCGCTCCACCCCGGCGCCGGGGGCAACGGCGTCGAGCGCCTCCACCAGAACGCCCAGGGCCTGCACGAACTCGAAGGGCAGTACGGCGTCGGCGCCCGGCGGCAGCGCCTCTCCGGCGGAGACCGGACGAACGGACGGGAGCGGGACCGGGTTGTAGGAGCCGGCCCCCAGCGTGTCCACGGAGGCCACGGCGTAGCCGTCCCGCAGGGCGCGGTCACGGTCGGGAAGATCGCAGGGGGAGAGGATCGGCGCGGCCAGCGCGAGGCCGGCGGCGTCGGCCAACGTCACCCGACGCGGCGTGGAGGGGAGGCAGTGGCGGTCGATCCAGCCCTGCGCCGCCGCCAGCGGCGCGCGGGAGGGAAAACCGCGTTCCCGGACGTCATGAAAGGGGACGGTCCTGGCGACGGTGCAGGGGGCGACGGTGCAGGGGGCGGCGCGAGGGGCGCACGGCGACCGCTCCCTTCCCCGCCGGAGGGAGGAAGGTTGGGACGGGGGGGATGGCGTCGGCTCGTTTGCGAAGGTCACAAAGCTGGAACGCTGACACCCTGCACCCGGTTCCGTCCGGCCCGCTTGGCCTGGTACAGCATCTGGTCGGCGGTCTGCGCCAGCCGGTCGGGCACGCTGCCGACCTCCGGGGTCATGGTGGCGACGCCCAGGCTGATGGTGATGTGCGGCGCCACCGGCGACTGGGCATGCGGGATGCCGCAATCGGCGACGGCGGCGCGCAGCCGCTCGGCGACCTGCCCGGCCCCCGCGCTCGACGTCTCGGGAAGCAGGCAGACGAACTCCTCGCCGCCGTAGCGGGCGACGAGGTCGCAGGGGCGCTGCACCCGCTCGGCCAGCAGTTCGGCGACCGCACGCAGGCATTCGTCGCCGGCCTGATGGCCGTAATGGTCATTGTAGGCCTTGAAATGATCGACATCGAGCAGGATCAGCGACATCGGCTGCTGCGCCCGCCCGCAGCGCCGCCACTCCCGCGCCATCGCCTCGTCGAAGCGGCGGCGGTTGGCGATGCCGGTCAGCCCGTCGAGGAAGGACAGGCTGCGCAGCAGGTCGGCCTGCCGCTTCAGCAACAGATGGTTGCGCACCCGCGCCTTCACGATGGGCGGGCTGATCGGCTTGGTGATGAAGTCGATCGCCCCGACCTCCAGCCCCCTGGTCTCGTCCTCGACCTCGCTCTTGGCGGAGATGAAGATGACCGGGATGTCGTGGGTCGCCGGGTCGGACTTGATGCGGGTGCAGACCTCGTAGCCGTCCATGCCCGGCATCATGATGTCGAGCAGAACGAGGTCGGGAAGCCGCGTCTGCACCAGATCCAGGGCACGTTCGCCGTCGGTGGCGAAATAGATGTCGTAATCCTCCTTCAGGATCCGGCTGAGGACGTGGATGTTGGAAGGGATGTCGTCCACGACCAGGATCTTGGGGCGCACATCGGCCATGGGCGGTTCAAACCGTCTGTGTCGAAAGGCCCAACTCCCGTGCGATCCGCTGCACGATGCCGAGTGCCTTGGTGAAATCCAGACTGTCGATGGCGGACGACAGACCCTTCATGGTGGAAGGATCGACCCAATCCGCCAGAAGAGGCGACAGGATAGCGAATTCCTCCGCCGCTGCGAAGTTGCTGTCTTGCAGCAAAGTCGCAAATTGCGGCAAGGCGGCTTCCAGGGCAACCCGGTCGAGGGACGAATTCACCGCGTCAGTTCCCTCTGGGGTTGCGGCCGACGGCGTGGCGTCGAGCAGCCGCGCCGATTCGAGGACGGCCGACAGCTCGGCGCGCAGCACGGGAAGCTGTCCGGCCACCCCCGCCGCATCGCCCTGGAACGCGGCCACCTGCATGGTGTCGGCGGCGGCGGACAGGCGGCGGGCGCCGACGTTGCCGGCCACGCTCTTCAACTCATGGCTGATGGCCTTGGCGCGGGACAGGTCGCCACCGTCCAGCGCCGTGGCGATGGCGTCGGCCACCCCGCCATAGCTGCGCGCGAACTCCGCGACGAAGCGGCGCAGCAGGTCGGCGTCGCCGTCCAGGCGGTTCAGCGCGTCGGTCAGGTCGATGCCGGGCAGGCGGTCCGGCAGCCCGTCGGGGCGAAGGGCGGCGGCCTCCGCCGGCGGCGGTCCGGATAGTGGCGATCCGGATGGCGGCGGTCCGCCGAGGGACGCGCCGGCTGGCGCCGCCGTCAGCAGCGGCGGACCGACCCAGCGGGCGAGCACATCGAAAAGCTGCTGGAGATCGAAGGGCTTGGGGACATGGTCGTTCATGCCATGGTCGAGGCAGCGCTGCCGGTCGACCGGCAGGGCGCTGGCGGTCATGGCGATGATCGGCAGACCGCTCCCACCGGGCAGGGCGCGGATCGCCGCCGTCGCCTCGAACCCGTCCATGTCCGGCATCTGCACATCCATCAGCACGGCGTCGAAGCCATGCCCCGCCTGGCGGACGCGGTCGAGCGCCTGCCGCCCGGTGCCGGCCGTGGTGACGCGCGCGCCGGCCCGCTCCAGGATTTCGCGCGCGACTTCCTGGCTGATGACGTTGTCCTCGACCAGCAGCAGCCGGCGGCCGCGCAGCACGCGGCTGGCGTCCCAGCCCGGTCCCGACAGGGCCGGGCCCGAGCCGGCGGCCGGCGCCGCCAGGGCCGAGGGCTCCGGCCCGGCCTTCCCGGCGGGCTCGGCGTAGGCGACCGTCACGGCGTCCAGCAAGGTGGAGGGGGTGACCGGCTTGACCAGGAAGCCG
The DNA here is from genome assembly GCF_017876095.1 of Azospirillum agricola. Classification (GTDB taxonomy): domain Bacteria; phylum Pseudomonadota; class Alphaproteobacteria; order Azospirillales; family Azospirillaceae; genus Azospirillum; species Azospirillum agricola. The sequence goes on along the minus strand of NZ_JAGINM010000011.1, from coordinate 133,248 downwards.
GCGATGCCGATCTCCTCGAACCGCGCCCCGACCCGCTCGCGCCCATAGCCGCTGATGACGATGATCATCGGTGCGCCGACGCTGGAATCGGCGCGGATGCGGCGCGCCGCCTCCATCCCGTCCATCCCCGGCATCTTCCAGTCCATCAGCACGACGTCGTAAGGCGCGCCGCCGGCCGCCGCCCGCTCCAACTCCTCGAGCGCGGCCGGAGCGTCGCGGCAGGCGGTGACCGACCAGCCGAAGGTTTGGGCGATCTCGGCCAGCACCGCGCGCGCGGTCGCGTTGTCGTCCACCACCAGCACCGACAGGTCACGCGGCAGCGGGCGCATCGCCGGCGTACGGACGGCGGCGTACGGGCGGCGGTCGAACCGCGCGTCGAAATGGAAATCGCTGCCCTGCCCCGGCGCGCTGTCCACGTCCATCGAACCGCCCATCAGCCCGACCAGCCGCGTGCAGATCGCCAGCCCCAGCCCGGTCCCGCCGAAGCGCCGGGTGGTGGAGCTGTCGCCCTGGCTGAAGGCCTGGAACAGCCGCTCGCGCTGTTCCGGAGCGATGCCGATGCCGGTGTCGCGCACCGAGAAGGTGAGGACCGCGTGGTCGGCGGCCACCAGCTTCGGCCGCACCGAGACCACCACCTCGCCGGCGTCGGTGAACTTGATGGCGTTGCCGGCCAGGTTGATCAGCACCTGCTGGAGACGCAGCGGGTCGCCGACCAGGTCGAGCGGCACGTCGGGCGCCACCGCGAACAGCACCTCGATGTCCTTTTCCTGGGCGGCGGAGCCGATGATGACGGCCAGATTCTGCAACAGCTCGTCGAGCCGGAAATCGACGCGCTCCAGTTCCATCTTCCCGGCCTCGACCTTCGAGAAGTCGAGGATGTCGTTGAGGATGCCGAGCAGCGACTGCGCCGACACCCGCACCTTCTGCACGTAATCGGCCTGCCGCGCCGACAGCTCGGTCTGCCGCAGCAGGTGGATCAGCCCGAGGATCGCGTTCATCGGGGTGCGGATCTCGTGGCTCATGTTGGCCAGGAACTCGCTCTTCGAGCGGCTGGCCAGCTCGGCGGCAAGGCGCGCGCTCTGCATCGCCTCCTCCGCCTTCTTGCGCTCGGCGATTTCGTGGAAGACGACGACGGCGCCCTCGACCCGGCCGTCCTCCAGCATCGGCGAGGCGGTGAACTCCACCGTCACCGGCTGGCCCGACCTCGTCCAGTAGGTGTCCTCCAGCCCGCGCCGGGTCTCGCCGCTGTGCAGCACCTCGGTCACCGGGCTTTCGGCCACCGGGTAGGGGCTGCCGTCGGCCCGCGAATGATGGATCAGCGCGTGCAGGCTGCGGCCCAGCATCTCGTCCTTGCCGTAGCCGGTCAGCGCGCAGGCCGCCGGGTTGGCGAAGGTGATCTGGCCGGCGCGGTCGACTCCGCAGATGCTGTCGGAGGCCGATTGCAGGATCAGGTTCATCCGCCGGTTGGCGGTGGCGAAGGCACGGTTGGCCTCCTCCAGGCGGCGGGCGGTGGCGTCGAGGTCGGCGTTGGCCTCGGCCAGACGGCGCAGCCCGACGCTCTCGCGCCCCAGGCTGCGGGCGGCGGCGTAGGCCAGCCCGGCGCAGGCCAGCACCGCCAGCGCCACGAGGACGCCGCTGCGGATCGTCCGTTCATGCCACGCCGCCAGTTCGGTGTCCTTCGACAACCCGACCACCGCGACCAGCGGCAGGGACGGGACGCGCTGGTAGGAGACGACGCGCAGGCCGCCCGCCACCGGGGCGGCGACCTCGAACGTCTCGGTCGCGGCCTGGGTGGCGCGGCGCAACGCCTCGCGCCCATCCTCGCCCTCCAGCGGCTCGCCGGCCGGGAGGCGCAGCACCGGCGTGCCGTCGGAACGGAACAGCGCGATGCTGGCGCCGGCGCCGAGATCGAGGCTTTCGAAAAGCTGGCGGTAATAGTCGATCTCGACGTTGGCGTGGATGACGCCCCGGAACCGCCCGTCCATCATGATCCGGCGGCTGACGGTGAAGGAGAGCTGGCCGCTGTGGCGGCCGACGATGCGCTCCCCGACATGGAAATCCGCTCCCGCCGCATGGGCCTGGAAATAGGCGCGGTCTGAGACGTTGACCGAAGGCGTCGGGTACTGCCGGCTGGTCAGCAGGCTGCCGCCGTCGGCGCCATGGACCCAGACCGCCGCGATCTCCGGAAGATTCTCCACCATCTCGTGGGTGGTTTCCCACACGGCGCGGTTGGTCGCGAGGCCCTCGATGCCGTGCGTGCGGATCTGGTCCAGCACGCGGGCCAGCGCCAGATCGCCGGTGTTGACCGAACGGCGCACATGCTCCTGCAACAGGCGGGCCGTACCCTGGGCCTGCTCGCGCGCGTGGTGAAGAGTCTCATTGCGGTCGCTCCAGGCGACGAAACCCCAGAAACCGACGGCGAACAGCACGATCAGCCCGAAGGTGGCGAGCAGAAGGGGCCGCAGCCGGGACGGCGAAAGCGCCGCCGGCTCCGCCATGGTCGGAGTCGCATCCATCATCGCCGCTGCCCGCCAGACCTTCTCGCCAGACCTTTTGGCCGAAGTATGGGCTTCGGCCCTCGGCGCCCGCAAGTGACTTGATCGGGGCAGAGCCGGCGCGCTGAGGGCCAGTGCCCGGACCGTGAATCGGCGAGCCGGGGAAGACGGTCGCGGGGCGGGACGAGGACGCCCCGCCCCGTCAGGCGGGTGCGCTCAACAGCACTCGTCCTCCAGCTGGCGCAGCATCGCCAGCCCTTCCTCGTCGTCATACTCCTCGAACAGGTCGGCGATGTAATAGACGTTGGAGCAGAGCAGGCACAGCCCGTCGGCCTGCCGCTTCAGCACGTCGTCGGCGACCGCCAGCTTCTCCTTGAAGCGCTCCCAGAAGGCGTTGGTCTTGGCCGGGTCGTCGATGTGCGAACGCAGCCGGGCGATGATCTGGCGGGAATTGCCGTCGCAGTCGATTCCCTTGAAGGAAACATAGCGGTCGGGAGCGTCGACACTGTCCATGGAAGCGGCCTCCTGGGCGAAGCGGGGATGTTGCACCGCAACCTGCCGGGTCGAGCTGGTCCCCTTCAATGGTGTGTGCACCAACCGCCCCACGCCCGCGTGAACGGCGCCGCAGCCGCGTGAATGACCGGAAAATTTTTATGGGAAAGGAGAGGCTACAACGCCAGCCGCTTCTTCAGCGCCTCGCCGCGGGCGCGGCTGACCGGCACACGGGGGGCGCCGGGGGCGGCCATGACGAAGGCGGCACGGCCGTCGCGCCGCTCCACCGCCTGGGCGTGGCGCAGGTTGACGATGTAGCCGCGGTGGGTCCGCACGAAGCTGCGCGGGTCGAGACGGGTTTCCAGCTCCGACAGAGGCAGACCGCAGAAGAAGGCGCCTTCGGCGGTGTGGACCGTCGTGTAGTGGCCGTCGGCCTGGAGATAGACCGCGTCGGCCGGATCGAGCAGAACCAGCCCCTGCCCCTTCTCGACCGGCAGCTTCACCAGCGGCTCGGCCGGGGCGGGGGACGGGGCGGCAGCGGCGGCGGCGGCGGGCTTTGCCGCCTCCATCAGCATCAGGGCGGTGATCGGCGGCCCGTCGCCGAGCGTCAGGGCCGACGCCTTGACCACCAGCACCCGGCCCGGCAGCGCGATCATCATCGAACAGGCCGAGGCCGGGGCCGCCGGGTCGGTGGCGGCGGCGAGCAGCAACTCGACCTTGGCCCGGTGCGAGGGCGGGTGCAGGTCGTGCAGGAAGGCGCCGACCAGCCCGGCGGCGCGGTCGCCCAGCATGCGCACCGCCGCCGGATTGAGCGCGGTCACCCGCCGCCCGGCATCCAGCAGCACCACCCCGACGTCCATGTTCTGCAACGCGTATTCCATGGACGGCGAGTATAGCCGGACGCGCGGCTCAGGGCGCGCCTTTCCGCTTGCCGGTCAGCGCGGCGATGACCCCGTGGAAGGTGCGGACCTCCTGCTCGGTCATGTCCATGCGCTCCAGCGCGTTGCGCAGGGTGCGGACCATCGAGGGGCGCTTCTCCGGGCTGGTGAAGAAGCCGGTGCGGTCCAGCGCCCCTTCCAGATGCTCGAAGAAATTCACCAGCTCGCCCTTGGTCGCCGGGCGGGTCTGGCCGGTGTGCAGGAAGCGCTCGGGCGGCAGGTCCCCGGTCTGGAACCATTCGTAGCCGATCAGCAGCACCGCCTGCCCCAGGTTGAGAGAGGCGAAGGCCGGGTTCAGCGGCACGGTGACCAGGGTCTGGGCCAGGGTCAGGTCGTCGTTGACCAGCCCGGTGCGCTCCGGCCCGAACATCACCCCGACGCGGTGGCCGGCGTTGTGGCGGTCGCGCATCTCCTCCGCCGCGACGCGCGGGGTGACGAAGCGCTGGATCATGTCGCGGCTGCGCGCCGTGGTGGCGAAGACGGCCTCAAGGTCAGCGACCGCCTCGGCGGTGGTCTCGAAGACGCGGGCGTTGTCGATCACGAGGTCGGCGCCCGACGCGTTGGCGGTCGCCTTCTCGTTCGGCCAGCCGTCGCGCGGGCGGACCAGCCGCAGATCGGTCAGGCCGCAGTTGAGCATGGCCCGCGCGCAGGCGCCGATGTTCTCGCCCATCTGCGGCTGCACCAGGATGATCGCGGGGCCGCCGAGGACGGGCTGGAGGGTGGGATTCTGGCCGGAGGTCATGGGTTCGGTGCTGAGGGTTGAATGTTCGAGAGGGCTGCAAGGAGGGGGAAGGAACGTGGGGACATAGGCGCCGGGGGCGTCAGTCCCGCTCGGTCTCGGCCGCCGCCGGAACCGCCGCCCCGCCGCCCTGCCCGTCCAGGGCGCGCAGGCGGGTCTTCAGGTCGGCGACGTCGGCGAACAGGCGCTTCAGCCGGGCGAGGCCCTTGTACTGCTCGAAGGCGCGGGTGCGGGGGACGGCGGGATAGCCCATGTAGACGGACTTGGGCGGGATGTCGGTGCCGACGCCGGAGTTGGCGGCGACCACCGCGTCGCTGCCGATCTTCACATGGTCGGCCACCCCGACCTTGCCGGCCAGCACCACCCGGTCGCCGATGATCGTGCTGCCGGCGATGCCGACATGCCCGCACAGCATGCAGTTGGTGCCGACCTGCACGTTGTGGCCGATCTGCACGAGGTTGTCGATCTTGGTGCCGTTGCCGATACGGGTCGCCGTCACCGTGCCGCGGTCGATGGTCGCCCCGGCGCCGACCTCGACGTCGTCGCCGAGCACCACGGTGCCGATGGAATTGACCCGGCGGATCAGCACGTTGGTGCCGACGACGCGGCCGGTCGTCTTGGCCGACTCGACGCTGCCCGGTTCCGGCGTCACGAAGCTGAAGCCGTCGTTGCCGACCGCCGCATTGGGATGGACGATGCAGCGGGCACCCAGCACCACCCGCTCGCCGATGCGGGCGCCGGGGTGCAGCAGGCTGCCCTCGCCGATCACCGCGTCGGCCCCGACCGTGACGTGCGGCAGCACGATCGCCCCGGCGCCGATGCGGGCGCGCGGCCCGACATAGGCGAAGGGCGCGATCGACGCGCCGTCCGCCACCACCGCGTCGGGCGCGACGTAGGCCTGCGGGTGGATTCCGGGCTCGGCGTGGACCGGGCGCTCGAAGACGTCGAGCAGCCCGGCCATGGCGTAGCGCGGGCGCTTGACCACGATGCGGCCCTGGATGCCGTCCGGCACCTCCGCGCCTTCCGCCACGACGGCGGCGACGGCCTTGCTGCCGGGCAGCAGCGCCAGCAGCTCCTTGTCCATGGCGAGCGCCAGATCCTCCGGCCCCTCGGCCTCGGACGGATGGACGGCGCGCCGGATCACGAGGGATGCGTCGCCCTCGACATGGGCATCCAGGGCGGCGGCGATCTCGGACAGCTTCATGGCGGGCACCGGGTCTGGGTCGAAAAACGGCGGGGACCCTAGCACGGCCGGGCAGCGACTGCGAGGATGACCGGTGGGGTGTTCGGAGCCTATTCCCCGGTTTGCAGCAGGGCGCCGCGCACCCGCGCCCGGTGGAAGCCGTAGAGAAAGACGCCGACGCTGAGCGCCATGTAGAGCGCGTTCAGACCGGTCGCCCAGGCCAGATGGTCCCAGCGCATCGCGCCCTCGTAGAGCAGCGCCCGCATCCCCTCGAACACATGGGAGGACGGCAGCGCCCAGGAAACCGCCTGGAGCCAGCCGGGCAGCACGCTCATCGGGTAGTAGACGGCGCTGACCGGGGCCAGCATGAAGACGACGATCCAGGCCAGCCCCTCCGCCCCCATGCCGTAGCGCAGGATCAGCGCGACGATCAGCAGGCCCAGCGACCAGCCCAGCACGATCAGGTTGATGAAGAAGGCCACCAGCGGCAGGCCGAGCCCGAACACCGAATAGCCGAAGAAGGGGATCGCCAGCAGCGCGGCCGGCAGCACGCCGATCAGCGTGCGCAGCAGGCTCATCACCATCAGCGACACCACCCATTCGGTCGGCCGCAGCGGGCTGACGAACAGGTGGCCGAGGTTGCGCGACCACATCTCCTCCAGGAAGGAGACCGACACGCCGAGTTGCCCCCGAAACAGCACGTCCCACAGCAGCACGGCGCTGACCAGCACGCCGGCCCCCTGCGCCACCCAGCCGCTGCCCCCGCCGCTGCCCGATGCCATGAACTGGTTGATGTAGCCCCACAGGATCATCTGCATCGTCGGCCAGTAGGCCAGTTCCAGGATGCGCGGCCAGGACCCGCGCAGCAGATACCAGTAGCGCAGCACCATCGCCCCGACCCGGCGCAGGGAGAAATCGGCGGCGGGATGGAGGGTGGGATGGGTCAACCGCTCACTCCGCCGCATCGGCCGCCTCCGCCGCGCCCGCGTTGCCGCGCGCACGGGCGATGTCGAGAAAGACCTCCTCCAGCGAGCTCCGGCCGTAGCGCGCCAGCAGCGCCGGAGGCGCCCCCCGGTCGACGATGCGGCCCTGGCGCATCATCAGCACGTCGTCGCACAGCCGCTCCACCTCCAGCATGTTGTGGGAGGCCAGCAGGATCGTCGCGCCGGTGCGGGCGCGGTAGCGCTCCAGATAGGTGCGGATCCAGTCCGCCGTGTCGGGATCGAGCGAGGCGGTCGGCTCGTCGAGCAGCAAAAGCTCGGGATCGTTGAGCAGGGCCTTGGCCAGCGCAACCCTCGTTTTCTGGCCGGCCGACAGTCCGCCGGACGGACGGTTGAGAAACCGGGTCAGGTCAAGCTGCTCGGCCAGCTCTTGGACGCGCTTTTTGACGCAGGTCAAACCGTAGAGGTGCCCATAGACGGTAAGGTTCTCCCGCACCGTCAACCGATGGGGCAGTTCGACGTAGGGAGAGGAGAAGTTCATGCGCGGAAGCACGGCATGCCGGTGGCGCGCCATGTCGACGCCGAGAATCTCCACCCGGCCCGACGTCGGCAGCAGCACCCCCAGCAGCATGGAGATGGTCGTCGTCTTCCCCGCGCCGTTGCCGCCGAGCAGGCCGGTCACGCCGCCGCGCGCCACGGTGAAGGACAGCGCGTCGACCGCCGTCACCGAACCGCCGCCCGGCGTCGGGAAGCGCTTGGTCAGCCCCGCGGCCGATATGGCGGCCGGGATGGCCGGCGGAGCGTCGGGCGTGTCGGCGACGCGGGGATAAGGGGTGCGCTGGGTCATGGGCACAGAATATGGCCACCCGCGGTGGAAACGCCAGGGCGGGAGCCGCGACACAAGAACGCCAGAGCCGCGGACCACGCGGCCGACATCGGGATTATCCGGGGGAACGCCGTCGTGATCGCCTTCGCCTCCAGCCTGCCGGCCATGGCGCCGCCACCGCAAGGGACCCAGCCCGACGGGCGGATCACCCTGCGCACGCTGATCCTGATCCGCTGGGTTGCGGTGGCGGGCCAGATGGCGACGGTCGCCTTCGTCGATCTGGTGCTGGGCTTCCCGCTGCCGCTGGGGCCGGTGCTGGCCGCCGTCAGCGCCTCGGCGGTGCTGAACGTCATCGCCATGGCCCAGGGCGGCGGGCGGCTGCGGCTGGCCGACCGCGACGCGGCGCTGTACCTCAGCTACGACATGCTTCAGCTCACCCTGCTGCTCTACCTGACCGGCGGGCTGACCAACCCCTTCGCCATCCTGCTGCTGGCGCCGATGACGGTGGGGGCCGCCATCCTGTCGCGCTACAGCACGGTGCTGCTGACCGGGCTGAACCTGCTCTGCCTGACCGCGCTGGCCCTGTGGCACTTCCCGCTGCCGTGGGAGGAGCCGGTGCGCAACATGGCGCCGCTCTACGCCTTCGGGGTGTGGCTGTCGCTGTCGGTCTCGGCGGTGTTCATCGCCGGCTACGTCTTCCGCGTCGCCGCCGAGGCGCGGCGCTTCGCCGACGCGCTCGCCGCCTCGCAGGTGGCGCTGGCGCGCGAGCAGCGGCTGTCGTCGCTGGGCGCGCTCGCCGCCGCCGCCGCGCACGAGCTGGGCTCGCCGCTCGGCACCATCGCCGTGGTGGCGAAGGAGCTGGCGCGCGACCTGCCGGCCGACAGCCCCTACGGCGAGGACGTCGAGCTGCTGCAAAGCCAGGTCATGCGCTGCCGCGAGATCCTCGCCGATCTGGCGCGCAAGCCCGAGGCCGACGGCGGCGATCCGTTCGAGCGGCTGCCGCTGACCGCCCTGATCGAGGCGGCGGCCGGCCCGCACCGGCTGGGCCACGTCACGCTCGCCGTCGAACCCCATCCGGCCGGGGACACCGAGGAGCCGGTGCTGCGCCGCAGCCCGGAGATCATCCACGGGCTGGGCAACTTCATCCAGAACGCCCACCAGTTCGCGCGCCGGCGCGTGACGGTCGCGGCCTCCTGGGACAAGACGGCCGTCACCGTCACGGTGATGGACGACGGGCCCGGCTTCCCGCCGCATCTGCTGGGGCGGATCGGCGAGCCCTACCTGTCGGTCCGCGGCGAGCGGTCCGGCCAGGGCAGCCACATGGGGCTGGGAATCTTCATCGCGCAGACGCTCCTGGAAAAGACCGGGGCGTCCGTCATGTACGGAAACAACAAGGGCGGCGGCGCCCGGATCTCCGTGCGCTGGAAACGCATCAACATCAGGAAAGAGGACTAGCGGTGGACAACGTCAAGATTTCCGACGAGCTGCTGTCGGGCGAAGCCGTCAAGCTCACCTTCACCGGCGACGTGACCCGCAGCCTCCTGATCGTGGACGACGACGCCCCCTTCCGCACGCGGCTGGCCCGCGCGATGGAGAAGCGCGGATTCAACGTCGTCGCCGTGGACAGCGTCCAGCTCGGCATCGAGGTGGCCCAGGAATCGGCTCCCGCCTTCGCCGTGGTCGACCTGCGGCTGGGCGACGGCAGCGGGCTGGACGTGGTGGCGGCGCTGCGCGACGCGCGGCCCGACGCCCGCATCGTCATGCTGACCGGCTACGGCAACATCGCCACGGCGGTGGCGGCGGTGAAGGCCGGCGCGGTCGACTACCTGCCCAAGCCGGCCGACGCCGACGCCGTCGAATCGGCGCTGCTGGCCGACGGGCGCCCCCTGCCCCAGCCGCCCGACAACCCGATGTCGGCCGACCGCGTGCGCTGGGAGCACATCCAGCGTGTCTTCGAGCAGTGCGACCGCAACGTGTCGGAGACCGCCCGCCGGCTGAAGATGCACCGCCGGACCCTCCAGCGCATCCTGAACAAGCACGCCCCACGCGCCTGATCTCCCGACGCCACGGCGCCGCGAAACCGATGGCCCGTCCCCGGAACCGGGGGCGGGCCGTTTGCGTTTCTGATGATAAGATCTCTAAGGAAATTGCCTCGCCGCGCCCACACCGCAGCCCAGCCATGCGGAGAGCCGACAATCGCGTGGGACCGCCGCCGGCACGCCATCGCCACCGCTGATCCCGCTCCCTTCTTCCTTCGTCCGTTCGGACGAGCGCTCCAACCTCTCCTTTCGAAGAACCCCCTTATCGCCGCCAACCGGAGAAACCGCCCGCCCTGTACGCAATAGGGGCAGGGAGGCTACCCAGGCCGCGCCCCGACCTCGCCGCATGCACTGGTCGGCCTATGCAACGGCTGGCCTAACACTGCGTTTCAGGCAACCGGACGAACCGCCGACCCTGCCCACAGGGTGTCGGGCGCATGGCCGGTCCTATGGCCCGTCCCTTCGGACCGGTCAGCGCCCCGGCGCCGGTTGCCCCGCCCGTTGGCCGCTATGCGAGGAGGATCCCTTTGGCGACCCAGGACATCCAGGAACAGCCGCCTCACCAGCCGGTCGGACGACGAAACGCCGGCTCCGTGTCGCTCGACCTGTCGGCCAGCGCCGCCACCGCGGTGCGCCGGACCACCGGCCTGCTGAGGCGCCACAAGCTTCTGATCGGCACCGCGATCGTGCTGGGCACCGGCCTGGCGGCGCTGGTGGCGCTGCGGATGACGCCGCTCTACACCGCCGAAACCCTGATCATGGTGGAGCACCGCAAGAACACCGTCCTGAACTTCCAGGACGTGATGTCCGACATGAACCCCGACATCAGCGCCCTGCAAAGCGAGGTGGCGATCCTGAAATCGCCGGCCTTCGCCGAGAAGGTGGTCAAGCGGCTGGGGCTGATGAACGATCCCGAGTTCAACGCCTCGCTGCGGCCCGAGCCGACCGGCTTCTGGGCGGCGCTCAACCCGCGAAACTGGATTCCCGCCGGGTGGATCGACGCCCTGCGCGGCACCCGCAGCGACCTGCCGCTGTCGCCGGAGGAAACCGCCCGCAACCAGACCACCGCCGTGGTCAACGCGGTGCTCGACAACGTCGCGGTGCGCCCGCAGGGCCGCTCCTACGTCATCGCCGTCAGCTTCGACAGCGAGGATCCGCGCAAGGCGTCGCTGGTCGCCAACACGATGGCCGAGCTGTACCTCGTCGACCAGCTCGACGAGAAGTTCAAGGCGTCGCAGCGCGCCACCCGCTGGCTGGAGGAGCGCATCGCCGATCTGCGCAAGGAGGCGCAGACCACCGGCGACGCGGTCGAGAAGTACCGCGCCCAGAACGGCCTGACCGCGTCGAGCGGTGAGAACACGGTCGTCACGCAGCAGCTCGGCGCCCTCAACACCGACTACATGCTGGCCCGCACCAAGCGGCAGGAGGCCGAGGCCCGGCTGCGCGAGGTGACGGCGCTCGCCGAGTCGCCGCGCGGCGTGTCGGCGGTCGGCGAGGTGCTGGGGTCGCCGCTAATCCAGTCGCTGCGCCAGCGCGAGGTCGACATCCAGCGCCGCATCGCCGACGCCAGCAACCGCTACGGCTCCCGCCATCCGGCGTTGCAGGCGTTGCAGAGCGAACTGCGCGACCTCCAGGGCCAGATGAGGACCGACGTCGCCAAGATCGTCGCCAACCTCGGCAACGAGGTCGAGCTGGCCAAGAGCCGCGAGGCCGGGCTGAAGCAGAGCCTCGACCAGCTGGAGGCCAAGCAGAACGAGCAGCAGCAGTCCACCGTCGGCCTGCGCACGCTGGAGCGCGACGCCAGCACCGCCCAGGCGATGTACGAGGCGCTGCTGACCCGCTCGCAGGAGATCGCCTCGCAGGGCAACATCCAGCAGCCCGATGCTCGCATCGTGTCGGAGGCGGCGATCCCGCTCGACCCGTCGCAGCCCAACCGCAAGGTCATCATCCTGCTGGCGCTGATCGCGTCGGGCACGCTGGGCGTGCTGCTGGCGATGCTGCGCGAGCGGGCCGACAGCGGCTTCCGCAGCCCGCACCAGTTCGAGACGGCGACCGGCGTGCGCAGCCTGGGCATCGTGCCGCGCATCCCGCGCTTCGGCGGCTCGCCCGCCTCCTACGTGCTCGACAAGCCGGTCTCGGCCTTCGCCGAATCGATGCAGAACCTGCGCACCTCGCTGCTGCTCGCCAACCCGGACGGGCGGCAGAAGGTGATCCTGTTCAGCTCGTCGGTGCCGGGCGAGGGGAAGAGCTCGGTCGCCGCCGCCTTCGCCCGCACCTGCGCCAACGCCGGCCAGCGCACCATCCTGATCGATTGCGACCTGCGGCGGAAATGCCTGCACGACATGCTGGACCTGGCCAACCCGCGCGGCCTGACCGAGGTGCTGACCGGCGCCTGCACCCCGGACGAGGTCATCCAGACGGATCCCCGGACGGGGCTCGCCTTCATTGCCGCCGGCCATGGGTCGAGCCTGCCGCAGGACATGCTGGGGTCGTCGCGCATGCATCAGCTGTTGACGCGGCTGTCGATGGAATACGACCGGGTGGTGCTCGATTCGCCGCCCGTGCTGGCGGTGTCGGAGGGCAAGCTCCTGGCGGCGCTGGCCGACCAGACGGTGTTCATCGTCCGCTGGGGCCTGACCAAGCGCGGCACCGCGATGGCCGGCCTGAAGGAACTGGTCGAGGCCGGCGGCGAGGTGGTCGGCGTGCTGTTCAGCCAGGTCGATACCCGCCGCCACGCCCAGTACGAGTTCCCGGACAGCGGACGCTACCACGGCTACCGGCGCTACTACGCGAACTGAGGTCGGCGCCGGCTTAACCCTCTCCTCCTCCGGGGAGAGGGGGGCCCGCAGGGCCGGTGAGGGGGCGTTACGGCCGGAGGCCGGAAAAGACGATGGCTCAGCCATGGCTTCCGGTTCACGGCACGCAACGCGTCCCCCTCACCCAACCCTCTCCCCAGGGGGGAGAGGGCAACGTCAGCGCCTATGGGGAGAGGGGGTCCCGGATCGGGACCGGTGTCGCCGCGCCGACAGGACGAGCCTGAAAACCACCGGAAAGCTTCGCATGACCGCCGGACGCCGCATCTTCCAGAACATCCGCGCCCTGGCCGCCGCCAAGGCCGCGACGATGGCGAGCGGACTCGTCACCGCGGCCTGGACCGCCCGCGTGCTGGGTCCGGACAGCTTCGGCGTGCTGGGGTTCGGCACCTCGCTGATGGCCTACGCGGCGCTGTTCGTCAATCTGGGGCTGTCCACCTACGCCGTCCGCGAGATCGCCCGCGACCGCGACGAGGCCGGCCCGCTGTCGGAGCATGTGCTGACGCTGCGCACCGTGCTGGCGCTGGTGGTCGGCGCGCTCTACGCCGCCTTCGTGCTGTCGCTCGACAAGCCGATGGCGGTCAAGGCGGTGCTGCTGGTGCAGGCGGTCCAGCTTCTCGGCAACGCGCTGGTGCTCGACTTCGTCTATCAGGCGACGGAGCGGATGGGGGTCATCGCGACCCGCGAGATCGGCACCTCGATCGGCTCGATGCTGCTGGTGTTCCTGCTGGTGCGCGGGCCCGACGACGCGATCGTCGCCGCCGCCATCACCGGCGGGGCGATCACCGTCAACGCGCTGATCATGATCGGCCGCTTCCGCCGCGACTTCGGTCGCTTGCGCCCGCGCATCGACCTGAGGGTGTGGCGGGAGATCCTGACGGCGGCGACTCCGATGGCGGTCGGCGTCTTCGCCTGGGCGATCTTCACCCATCTCGACGTCGTCATGCTGGGATTCATGGCGCCCCACGCCGAGGTCGGCTGGTACAGCGCCGCGGTGAAGGTGCAGACGCTGGCCAACCTCGCCGGCAACATCGTGATGAACGCCTTCCTGCCGCAGCTCGCCGCGTCCCACGGCGACCTCGACCACATGCGCGAGCGGATGCGCGCCTACGCCACCGTGATGCTGACCGTCGGCGCGCTGGTGGTGGCCGGCGGGCTGGCGCTGGCGCCGTCGATCCTGGCGACGCTGTTCGGCGGCGCCTACGACCCGGCGGCCCTGCCGCTGCGCATCCTGATGGTGGCGTCGGCGGTGGTCTACGCGAACATGATCCTCGGCAACCCGCTGCTCGTCTGGCACCGGCAGACCGGCTACATGATCGCCATGCTGGCCGGCGGCGCGCTGAACGCCGTGCTGAACGTCTGGTGGATCCCCCGCTACGGCATCCAGGGCGCCGCCATGGCGACCCTGACCGCCGAGCTGGCGGCGACCGTCGCCATCGCCTGGCTGCACCGCAAGGTGGTGGGCGAGCTGTATGGCCGGCTCGCCGCGCGTGCGGCGCTGTGCGGCGGGCTGGCCATCGCGGCGGCGCTGGCGCTGCAACGTTTCGCCTCCCCGCTGTTGGAGAAGGCACCGGCCATCGTCGATTTCCTGGCCGGCGGCGCCGTGGTGGTCGGTGTCTTCACGGCGGCGACGCTGCTGACGGGCCTCGTGCAGCCAACCCGGTTGCGCCGCCTGACGGGGGTCGTCGCATGATCCCGATTACCACGTTCGAAAGTGACGGTTCGTCATCCCAAGCATTCATTCGTGTTCGGCCGGTGTTAACTCCAATAACTCCAGATGGCTCAGCAATCATAGGCTTCTCAAGCGCCTAGGTTTTCTGGAACATTTCGCGCTGCACCATGTTCGATGAGGAAGGTCATCGCTCGAATGGCGAAATTTCATCTTTGAACTATTTCCGAAGCGTATATCCCCTCTCGACCGACCATGGCTCACCGGCGACGGCGGGCCTTCCCGCAACGGCAGGAGCGACGATGCTTCCCAACAGTTTTTCCGACCGCAATGTCTGCGTCCTCGGCCTTGGCTATGTCGGGCTGACGCTGGCCGTGGCGATGGCCGACGCCGGGTTCCGGGTGCATGGGGTCGAGGTGCGCCGCGACGTGCTCGACAAGCTCGGCAACGGCGATCCCCACTTCTACGAACCCGGCCTGACCGAAAAGCTGCGCCACGTGATGGCGCGCGGCCGCTTCACCTTCAGCCAGTCGCACGACGGCTGCGACGCCGCCAGCGTCTTCATCATCACGGTCGGCACGCCGCTCGGAAAGAACGGCCAGGTCCGCACCGACATGATCGAGGCGGCGACCCGGCAGGTCGCCGACTGCCTGCACGACGGCGATCTGGTCATCCTGCGCTCCACCGTGAAGCTGGGGACGACCCGCAACGTGGTGGCGCCGATCCTGCGCGCCACCGGCAAGCAATTCGACATCGCCTTCTGCCCGGAACGCACGCTGGAGGGACAGGCGCTGGTCGAGCTGAACCAGCTTCCGCAGATCATCGGGGCCGAGAGCCTGGAGGTGGCGACCCGCGCCGCCCAGATTTTCGGCTTCCTGACGCCGACGACGGTCAAGGTCTCGACGCTGGAGACGGCCGAGCTGATCAAGCTGGTCGACAACACCTACCGCGACGTCACCTTCGCCTTTTCCAACGAGATCGCCAAGCTGTGCAACGCCATGGAGATCTCGGCGGTCGAGGTGGCGCGCGCCGGCAAGCTCGGCTACCCGCGCACCAACCTGCCGCTGCCCGGCCCGGTCGGCGGCCCCTGCCTGGAGAAGGATCCCCACATCCTGATCGAGGCGGCGCGCGAGGCCGGGGTCGAGATGGCGATCACCGCCGCCGGCCGCCGGGTGAACGAGAGCCAGCCGGTCGAGGTCGCCGACTTCCTCGGCCGCCTCGCCCACTCGATGCAGGGCTTCCCGGCGGAGCCGACCATCAGCCTGATGGGGCTTGCCTTCAAGGGCCGGCCGGCGACCGACGACCTGCGCGGCACCATGGCCAAGCCGGTGCTCGACGAGCTGCGCCAGCGCTTCCCCACCGCCCGCCTGCGCGGCTTCGACGCGGTGGTGCGGCCCGAGGACATCCGCTCCTTCGGTCTGGAGCCGGCGGCCAACATGGCCGACGCGGTGCGCGGCGCCAACCTCGCCGTCATCCTGAACAACCACCCGGTCTTCACCTCGATGCCGCTGCCCGATCTGGCGGGGCGGATGGACCGGCCGGGGGTGATCTACGATTTCTGGAACAACTTCAACAGCCGCGACGTCGACCTGCCGGAGGGCACCGCCTACGTCGCGCTGGGCAGCCATGGCGCCGCGCGCTACGCGCACGTGGCCTGAGATTTGGCCTGAGACGATTTGGCCTGAGGGGAACTGAGGATGACGCATTATCTCGTCACCGGCGGCAGCGGCTTCATCGGCGCGGCGCTGGTCCGGCGGCTGGTCCGCGACGGCCACACGGTCCGCGTGCTCGACGACAACTCGCGCGGGCACACCGGCCGGCTGGACGGCGTGCTCGACGCGGTCGAGTTCGTCCAGGGCGACATCCGCGACGCCGACGCGGTGACGCGGGCGGTGAAGGGCGTCGACGGCGTGCTGCATCTGGCCGCCGTCAACGGCACCAGGCATTTCTACGAGAAACCGGAGGTGGTGCTCGACGTCGGCGTGCGCGGCATGCTGAACGTGCTGGACGCCTGCCGGGCGAACGGGGTCGGCGATCTGGTGGTCGCCTCCTCGTCGGAGGCCTACCAGACGCCGCCGCAGGTGCCGACGCCGGAAGAGGTGCCGCTGGTCGTGCCGGACGTGCTGAACGCGCGCTACAGCTACGGCGGCTCCAAGCTGATCTCGGAGCTGCTGGCGGTGAACTGGGGCCGCACCGGCTTCGACCGGGTGGCGATCTTCCGGCCGCACAACGTCTACGGCGCCGACATGGGGTGGGAGCACGTCATCCCCGAATTCGTCCGGCGCGGGGTGGAGGCGGTGGACCGCAGCCCCGGCGGCGGGCCGGTCGCCTTCCCGATCCAGGGCGACGGCCGCCAGACCCGCGCCTTCGTCCACATCGACGACGCCGTCGACGGCATCATCGCGGTGATCGGGCGCGGTGCGCATCTCGGCGTCTACCATGTCGGGAACCCGGAGGAGGTGTCGATCGCCGACCTCGCCCGCCGGACCATCGCCTGCCTGGGCCGCGAGGCGGAGATCGTCCCCGGCCCGGCCGCCCCCGGCGGCACCGACCGGCGCAGCCCGGACATTTCCCGCCTGACGGCGCTCGGCTACACGCCGCGCATCCCGTTGGCGCAGGGCCTGCCGGGGGTGGTGGACTGGTACGCCGCGCGGACTCGGGCCGACGCCGGACGGTTCGGGCGTCAGGCGGCCGAGTAAGGCGCCGGCACCCGTGCCCCCACCCTGAACCCTCCCCCGCTCCGCAGGGGAGGGGATTGCCGTCGCCTTTCCGGAAGGCTCCCTCCCCCGCCCAGCGGGGGAGGGTCGGGGTGGGGGCAAGTGAAACCAAATCACCAAGGAGACGGCGCGCATGGACCGCAACAGCCGTATTTTCGTCGCCGGCCATCGGGGCCTCGTCGGCTCGGCCATTCTGCGGCGGCTGGCGGAGGCCGGGTACACCGACCTCGTGCTCCGCGACCGCTCGCAGCTCGACCTCACCGACCAGGCCGCCGTGCGCGCCTTCTTCGACCGCGAGGGGATCGAGCACGTCATCCTCGCCGCCGCCAAGGTCGGCGGCATCCTCGCCAACGAGCGCAGCGGGGCCGAGTTCATTCGCGACAATCTGCTGATCCAGACCAACGTCATCGACGCCGCCTGGCGCGCCGGCGTTAAGAAGCTGCTGTTCCTCGGTTCCTCCTGCCTCTACCCCAAGCACGCCGAGCAGCCGATCAGGGAGGAGGCGCTGCTGTCCGGCCCGATGGAGCCGAGCAACAAGCCCTACGCCGTCGCCAAGATCGCCGGCATCACCATGTGCCAGGCCTACCGCAAGCAGTACGGCTTCAACGCCATCTGCGCCATGCCGTCCAACCTCTACGGCCCCGGCGACCATTTCGAGCCGGAGACCTCGCACGCGCTGCCCGGCATGATCCGCCGCTTCCACGACGCCAAGATGGCGGGCGACCCGACGGTGACGCTGTGGGGCACCGGCACGCCGCGCCGCGAGTTCCTCTACGTCGACGACATGGCCGACGCCTGCCTGCACCTGATGGAGCATTACGACTCCGGGGAGATCGTCAATGTCGGCCCCGGCGAGGACATCGCCATCGGCGACCTCGCTTGCCTGATCCGCGAGACCGTCGGCTACCCCGGCACGCTCGGCCACGACCTCGACAAGCCGGACGGCCACCCGCGCAAGCTGATGGACGTGTCGCGCCTGTTCGCCACCGGCTGGCGGCCCAAGGTCGGGCTGGAGGAGGGGCTGAGGCGGACCTACGACTGGTTCCTGGAGCACGCCGCTCCCCCGGCTCCCGCCCCCTCCGTCACCCAGGCGGCGGAGTGAGACCGATGCCGGACGAGTCCTCGCTCCTCCGCCAGCCGCGCCTCGCGGCGGCGGTGCCGCCGAAGCTGTTGCTGGTCGCCCAGAGCTACTGGCCGGAACCGGCGGGCAGCGCGCCGATGATGACCGACCTCGCCACCGCCTTCGCGGCGGCCGGCTGCGGCACCACGGTGCTGACCGCGCGCCCCAACTACCCGGGCAACCAGGTCTATGACGGCTACGCCGACGGCGCCCAGGACAGCACGACCGTGAACGGCGTGCGCATCGAGCGGCTGACCACCATCCCGCCGGCCGGCGGCGGCATGAAGGCGCGGCTGCTGCACGAGGGCGTGCTGCACGCCGGCTTCGCGTCGGCGCTCGCCAAGGGCCGTGTCGGCCGGCACGGCGCCGTGCTGTCGCTCTGCCCGTCGATCCTCAGCGTCGCGCTGGCCGACCGCTTCACCGCCCCCGGCGGACGGCACGTCGCCATCGTCCACGACATCCAGTCGGGGCTGGCGGGCGCCCTTGGCATGGGCGGCAAGGCGGCGGTCAAGGCGATCCGCGCCCTGGAGCGCGCCGCGCTGAACCGCGCCGACGCCATCGTCGTGCTGTCGGACCCGATGCGGGCGGTGCTGCGCGAACTGGGCGTGACCCGGCCGATCACCGTCATCCCGCCCCACGTCGACGCCGACGCGGTGCACCCCCTGCCCCGTCCCGACCAGCCGCCGACCGCGCTCTACAGCGGCGCCTTCGCCCGCAAGCAGGGGTTGGAGCAGGTGCTCGACATGGCCCGCCATCTGGCGGCGCTGATGCCCGAGGCGCGCGTGCTGCTGCGCGGCCAGGGCGGGCTGGAGGAGGAACTGAAGGCCCAGGCCGCCGCCATGGCCCTGACCAACCTCCAATTCTCCCCCCTGGCGCCCAAGGACCGGCTGAACGAGGCGCTGGCCGAGGGCGACGTCCATCTCGTGCCGCAGCGGCCGGAGGGGGCGGCCTTCGCCATGCCCGGCAAGGCGGTGACGATCCTGGCGGCCGGGCGGCCCTTCGTCGCGACCTGCCTGCCCGGCTCGGCCCTGTCGGCGCTGGAGGCGGAGATCGGCGCCTTCCTCTGCACCCCGCCCGACGAGCCGCTGGCGCTGGCGCAGGCGGTGGCGCGGCTGCTCAAGGACCGCGCGCTCGCCACCGCCATGGGACGCCGAGGCCGCGCCTGGGTGGAGGGCAACGCCACCCGTGCGGTGGCGCTCGACCGCTACGCCACGCTTCTCACCCAACAATCCCACGGAGAATGAGCCATGACGAAACCCGCGCTCGTCTTCAGTTGGGAGATGTTCGGTCCCTACCACATGGACCGGCTGGAGGCGGTCGGCCGCCGGCTCGGCCACCTCTACGACGTGGTCGGGCTCGAGGTCGGGTCGAAGTCGCACACCTACGCCTGGGATTCGACCGGCGGCGGCCAGAATTTCCGCAAGATCACGCTTTTTCCCGGCCAATCGAAGGCCGACCTGTCCAAGGCCACGGTCTACCGCGCCCTGCTGCGCGAATGCCGCAAGGCGGATGCCCGCTACGTCTTCCTCTGCCATTACGAGGACGCCGACGTCTTCGCGCTGGCCACGACGCTGCGGCTGATGGGCCGCAAGGTCATCAACATGAACGCGTCGAAATACGACGACAAGCCGCGCATCCTGTGGCGCGAGCTGGTCAAGAGCGTCTTCTACGCCCCCTATCAGGCGGGCATCGGCGGCAGCCACCGCACGGTCGATTATTTCCGCCTGCTGGGCCTGCCCAAGGACCGGCTGTTCATCGGCTATGACACGCTGTCGCTCGACCGCATCCGCCGGCTGTCGGGGATGGATCCGGCGCCGGGCGGCGTGCCCTTCGCCGACCGCCACTTCACGATCATCGCCCGCTTCGTGCCGAAGAAGAACCTGTTCCGGGCGGTCGAGGCCTACGACCTCTACCGACGGTTGGCCGGCGGCGCGGCGCGGCCGCTGCACCTGTGCGGCTCCGGCCCGCTGGAGAGCGACCTGCGCGCCGAGGTGAGCAAGCGCGGCCTGGACGGCCATATCCTCTTCCGTGGCTTCCTCCAGGAGAAGGGCATCGCCGAGACGCTCGGCTCGACGCTCTGCCTGCTGCTGCCCTCGCTGGAGGAGCAGTTCGGGCTGGTCGTGAACGAGGCGCTGGCCATGGGCGTGCCGACCATCCTGTCCGACCAGTGCGGCGCCCGCGACGTGCTGATCCGCAGCGGGCTGAACGGCCACATCGTCGAGCCCGACAACCCGGAGGGGCTGGCCCGCTACATGCTGTCGGTCGCCGGCAGCGAGGAGGAATGGCGGCGCCTGAGCCTGAACGGCCGCCCCTTCCAGGCGCTGGCCGACTCCGACTTCTTCGCCGAATCGGTCGAGCGGGCGGTGGCGGCGTTGGGCGGCTCCAAAGGCGATCCCAAGAGAGCTCCGGCAACGGAGCGTGAGGCCCAGCCCTCCGGCCAGCTGAGCGGGAGCCAGGGATGAGCGCCCCGGACCGTTTCCCCCACCCGGCGACGCCCCACGTCGTCGTGTCGGGCCGGCTGCCGCCGCCGGTGGACGGGATGAGCCGGGTCACCGCCCTGGTGCTCGACCGGCTGCGGGAGCGGCTGCGCGGGCGCGTCGAGGTCGCCGACCTGTCGCCCGGCTGGAACGGCGGCGGCTTCGGCTACCACCGGCGCAAGATCGGGCGGGTGCTCGGCACCATGGGCCGGCTCGCCGCCGGGGTGCGGCGGGCGGACCGGCGCTTCTACATGCCGGTCGACGCCGGCTGGGGCGCGCTCTACACGGCGGCTCTGGCCGGCACGGCACGGCTGCTCGGCTATGAGCGCACCCTGCACCACCATTCCTTCGCCCCCATCGCCAAGCCGACCTGGCGGATGCGGCTGCTGACGCGGGTCGCCGGGCCGGACTGCACCCATGTGCTGCTGTGCCCGGCCATGCAGTTGCGCTTCCAGCGGACCTACCCGGCGGCGCGGACCTGCACGACCATGTCCAACGCCATCTTCACGCCGCCCGCCCTGGCGCCCCGGCCGCCGCGCGTCGGCCCGCTGCGCATCGGCCACCTGTCGAACCTGTGCGCCGACAAGGGGCTGGACACGCTGTTCGCCCTGCTGCGCGCGCTCCAGGTCGCCGGGGTCGACGCCCGGCTGGTGTTGGCCGGGCCCGGGCTGAGCCAGCGCGACAACGCGCTGGTCGCCGCCGGCCTGCTGGCCTTCGACGGCGCCGTCGAGTATCGCGGCCCGGTGAGCGGCGCCGCCAAGGACGCCTTCTACCGCGACATCGACGTCTTCGCCTTCCCCACCCGCTACCGCAACGAGGCGCAGCCGCTGGTGCTGTTCGAGGCGATGGCCGCCGGCGTGCCGGTGCTGGCCCATGAGCGGGGCTGCATCGGCTCCGACATCCCGCACGAGGGGCTGGTGCCGCGGGAGGGCGATTTCGTCGCCACGGCGCTGCCGATCCTCGACACCTGGAGCGCCGACCGCGAGGCGCTGGCGGCGGCCTCGGAACAGGCGCTGACCCGCGCCCGAGTCGCCTTCGAGGCGGGACGCTCCGGGCTGGACGCGCTGCTCGACCGCATCGCCGGCCCCCTGCCGCTCCCGGCCGCCGCCGTCCGCGCCAAGCGGCGCGTGGCGGGATAGAGCTTTTCAAGCGACGGACCGTGCTCCCACCCGATCCCTCCCCGCCCAGCGGGGAAGGGTTGGGGAAGGATTGGGGTGGAAGGTCGTCACCTCATCCCTTCCGGTCCGATCCGGTCGCGCGGGATCGCCGCGCCGCGCAGCGGCTCGCCGACCTGCCCGGTCACCGTCCCTTCGATCCGGTACTCGCCGCCGCTCAGGCTGTTGACCAGCTGGTCCTTCGCCGCCGGCCCATGGACGCCCTGGACGATGTTGCCGGTCGCCACGTTGTCGCGCATGAAGCCGGCCTTGCCGGCGCTCGGCACCCATTCCAGCCGTAGGAAGCGGTCCTTCGGGTCGGTCAGCAGTGCAACGTTGTTGGTCACCCGATTGCCGTCGCCGCCGTGCAGGAAGATGGCCGCCATGCCGGTGTTCTCCAGCAGGTTGCCCTCCACCGTCACCCCGTCGGTCAGGTCGTCGAGATAGATGCCGAAGCCCTTGTAGCGGGTCAGCCATTGGCCCGCCGCGTCGGTGGCGATCCCGCCGGTGTCGCGGATGTCGTTGAAGCGGATCACCGTGCGGGTGTCGATGTCGCTGCGGCCCAGCGTCTCGATGGCCCCGGCGTCGGCGGTCTGGCGGGCGGTGTCGCGGATGCGGTTGTACTCGACGACGTTGTCGACGTTCTTCGTCTGCTCGTTCCAGTTCTTGATCGAGATTCCGTAGCGGGCGGCGTGGCGGATGTCGTTGTGGGCGATCAGCGTGTTCCTCACCCCCGCCGCCATCACCCCGCCGCCGAAGAAGCGCACCTCGCCGATGTTCGCCATGCGGTTGCCGAGGATGCGGTTGCCGTCGCTGCCGGGCATCAGCTGGACGCCCGACCGCCCGAGATGGTCCATGCGGTTGCCGGCGATCTCGCTGCCGCCCGTCCCGTCGAGTGTCACGGCGGTCCCGACCAGCGCGAAACGGTTGCCGGCGACGCGGTGTCCGCCGCCGCCCTTCAGCAGGATGGCGGTGCCGTCCTGCGGCACGTCGGCGAAGCCGAGTCCCTCGATGGCGACGTCGCGGGCGCCCTCGACGCGGATCAGCGCGCCGAGCCGCGCCACCACCAGTTCGCCCCGACCATCGGCGCGCTCCTTCGGTGGCAGGACCATGAGCCGCTTGGCCTTCGCGTCCCAGGCGAACTGGCCGGGGTGCTTCAGGAAGTCCGGATGCCCGAGCAGCCGGACGGTCGAGCCGTCGCGGTAGGGGTACTGTCCGTCCCGGTCGAGGGTCAGCAGGCCGCGCGGGTCGGTCGAGGCGACGCCGAGCAGGTCGTCGGACAGCCGCTCGCGGTCGAGCGCCTGCGCCCGCACCCCCGGTCCGGCCCAGCCGGCGCGCAGCGTGCCGGGCGGCACGAGCAGCTTGCGCTTGCTGCCCGGCGATTTGGGATCGTCCTTGCTGGCCTTCGCCGGGAACCAGCCGCTGCGGACCGGGTCGGCGGGATCGAAATCGCCGCTGCGGGCGGCGTCGAGCCGGACGCCGGCCAGCGCCACGTCGAGGCCGGGGTCGCGCGCCAGCGGCGCCGACAGCACGCCCTTGTCATCGACCGACGCGCCGCCGATCCGCTCGCCGCCGGACAGAACCGGGGTTTCCTTGAGATAGGCGGCGATGCGCAGTCCTGACAGATTCCCGCCGACGACCAGCGGCTCCGTCAGCGCGTAGGTGCCGGCGCGCAGCCGGATGGTGTTCGGCCCGCCGCGCCGCGCCTCCTCCAGCGCGCGGGCCGGCGTGGCGAAGGGGCCGTCGCGCCCATCCGGCGCCGGATCGGCCAGCCGCCCCGACCATTGGTCGTTCCCCTGGGGGGAGACGATGCTTTCCGCATCCTCCGCCCGCAGCGGAGCGGTCAGGGACAGGAACGCGACCAGCGCCAGGATCGTCCGACGCGCCATCCGGGGTGCCATCCGATGCGTCATGAGGGTGTCTCCCGAGCTGGAGGGCCGAGCAGGAAGGGGAAAGCTGCCCCATCCCCCGAAGAGGCGCAAAAGCGCGAAGGGAGTGACGCGGGTGCGAAGGGCGCACACCCTCTGCACCCCTCCAGCCCCGGACCCTGG
Source organism: Azospirillum agricola (assembly GCF_017876095.1). Lineage (GTDB taxonomy): Bacteria > Pseudomonadota > Alphaproteobacteria > Azospirillales > Azospirillaceae > Azospirillum > Azospirillum agricola. The sequence continues at coordinate 109,594 of NZ_JAGINM010000011.1, read as the reverse complement.
CGTATAGGCTGGCCGTTCCTCCTATCCGGACCGTCCCGCTCCCCTTCACTCCCAAGGACCGACGCGGCATGATCGAAATCGCGTTGATCGCGCAAACGCTGGTGCTGCTGCTGGTCGCCGTGGCCTTCCTCAGCACCGGCAGCGCGTCGATGTTCCACCCGCTGACGCTCTATCTGGTGTTCCACGGGCTGGTCTTCGTCCTGCGGCCGATCCTGGTCCACACCGCCAACTTCGATCAGGTGTGGCTGTTCATCGGCTTCTGGCCCGACGCGCAGCAGTTCGTCTTCACGCTGATGGTCAGCTCGGTGGCGCTGATCGCCTTCGCGCTGGCCTGCGGCTGGGCCGGCAACGTTCGGCCCGACCTGTCGCGCACGCCCGATTTCCGCTTCGACAAGGTGGACATCGTCGCCTTCGTCACCACGGCGGCGCTGCTCGCCCCGCTGGCGGTCTATTCGGCGATCCAGCGGCAGCAGGGCGCCAGCTTCACCGGCAGCGGCGACGTGCAGATGGAGCGCGACCCGCTGACCGGCCAGCCGATCTACACCAACACCACCGGCTACATCGCCGAGGCGCATTCGATGGGCCTGCCGCTGACGCTGGGGGTGATCTGGGTCTGCCGCTTCCACCCGCTGTCCTTCATCCCCTTCGGCGCCTTCGTCGCCTACCGCGCCTATCTCGGCTGGGGGCGCTGGGCGATCATCATGGGCATCCTCGGGCTGGTGCTGCTGGTGCTGTACCGGACGCGCACCCGCTGGTTCCGCCTGTGGCACGTCGCCGTCGCCCTGCCGGTGCTGGCGCTGTTCAACATCCTGGGCAACAACCGCGGCGCGCTGCGCGACATCCTGGCCGGCGACGCCGGCTGGTCGAGCCTGTTCCGCGCCACCGCCGGCGACGGCGGCCGCGCCATCGACGCGCTGGCCAACCAGGATCTGGCGAACTTCGACTTCCTCGCCTTCATCCTGTGGGTGGTGCCGGAGCAGTCGGGGACCTACACTTGGTTCACCCAGTATCTCCAGCTCTTCACCGAGCCGATCCCGCGCGTGCTGTGGCCCGACAAGCCGGTCGGCGACCCGCTGAAATGGGTGTCGCTGCACGATTACGGCAACTTCGCCAACCTGACCACCTCGCTGCCCGGCGACGGCTGGATGAGCGGGGGATGGATCGGCATGCTCGTCACCATGGTGGCGGTCGGGCTGATCCTCGGGCGGCTGCACCGCTGGTTCTGGACCAGCGGCTTCCTCAACCGATACGCGGTGTTGTTCTACTGCGCCTTCCTGCCGCTGTCGCTGCAATGGTTCCGCGACGGCAACATCACCATCGTGAAGTTCGGCTTCTTCTCGCTGCTGCCGATCCTGCTGTGGATCGGGCTGACGCGGGCGCTGCGCGCCTGGGGCATCCTGGACGACGACCCGCTGAGCCCTCACACCCGTTCCGGCGCCCCGTCGAATTTCGCTTCCGACGCTTGAGGACGCTTCCATGACGCTCACCGTCAGCGCGGTCATCGCCACCTACAACCGCGCCCCGGAACTGCGCATCGCTCTGACCCGGCTGATGGCGCAGACCACGCCGCCGGTCGAGATCCTGGTGATCGACGACGGCTCCAGCGACGGCACCGACGCGATGATGCAGAGCGAGTTCCCAACCGTCCGCTACGTCCGCCAGCCGCACAACGGCGGGCTGATCCTGGCGCGCAACTTCGGCTTCGTGAACACGACCGGGGACTGCGTGCTGTCGGTGGACGACGACAGCTGGTTCGTCGAGCCCGACGGGCTGGAGCGCTGCGTCGCCCATCTGGAGGCCAACCCGGACGTCGCCGCCGTCGCCTGCAACATCGAGACGCGCGACGGGCTGGTCTATTTCCCCAAGGGAGCGGCGCCGTTCGACGTTCCCTGGTACGTCGGCTGCGGCCATCTGCTGCGGCGCAGCGCGGTGGCGGCGGTCGGGCTCTACATGCCCGAGCTGTACCGCCAGGGCGAGGAGAAGGACCGCTGCCTGCGCCTGCTCGGCGCCGGCCACCGGGTAGTCGCCCTGCCCGAAGTCATGGTCTATCACGACAAGAGCGAGAAGGGCCGCAAGCCGGGGCTGGAGCGTTTTTACAACCACCGCAACGACCTGATCCGCGAGGTGGCGCGCTGCCCGGCCGGGATGCTGCCCCGGCGGTTCCTGCGGAGCTGGGTCGGCAACAGCTGGAAGAACCTGCGGCACGGCCCACGCCTGACCGACCTGAAGGTGCTGCTGGCGCTGCCGGAGATTCTCCGCATCGGGCTGAAGCACCGCGCCCCGGTCGACGAGGCGGCCTACCGGCGCTGGCTGGAGCTGGCGGCGACGGCGGCACCGGCGAGCGCGCCGCAGGCCCGGCACAGGGCTACGCCAGCGCCCGCAGGAGCGCCCAGCCCAGCACGACCAGATTGACCGACAGGGTCATCGCCATCCCCGGCGCCCGCGCGAAGGGGTGGACGAGATAGCCGCCCCAGAACAGCAGCCGGCCGATCACGAACAGCCAGGTCGCCACCACCGGCACGCCCAGATCCGGCAGGGGCAGCGTCGCCACCAGCGCGGCCAGCGCCGGGACGAAGATCAGCGTCTGCTCGACGCTGTTGGCCAGCACCCGCTGGCTGACGCGCTGGAGCCGCGATTCGGGATCCTCGATGGGGTTGAAGGCACGTCCCAAGGCGCGCGCCAGCATGACGCCGCCGGCCATGGCGAACAGGACCAGCGCCGGCCACAGGACCAGCCGCCCCCAGAAGGCCATGCGGGCGCCCGGATCGGCGATGCCCACCGGGGCCGCCACCACCGACACCAGAAACGCGAAGAGCAGCAGCGTCGCCGCTGCCGCTCCCGCATTCACCAAAGCTGCCCGCATCGTCAGGGAGGAGGATCGCCGTTCGGCCATGGAAACCCTTCCTCCTTTTGGACGCCGGGTCAGCCGAGACCCTTCTGGCCCATCTCCAGGAACTTCTCGCGGCGCTTGGCGCGCAGCGCGGTGCCGTCCAGCCCGTCCAGTTCGCCCAGCGACTGCTCGATGGCGTCGCCAAGCGCCTTGACCATCTCGGCCGGGTCGCGGTGGGCGCCGCCGATCGGCTCCGAGACAACGCGGTCGATCACGCCGAGTTCCTTCAGGTCCTGGCTGATCAGGCGCAGCGCGATCGCCGCCTCGCCCGCCATGTCCGAGCTGCGCCACAGGATCGAGGCGCAGCCCTCCGGCGAGATCACCGAATAGATCGCGTGCTCCAGCATCAGCACCCGGTCGGCGGTGGCGATGGCGATGGCGCCGCCCGAGCCGCCCTCGCCGATGACCGAGGCGACCATCGGCACCTTCAGCCGCAGGCAGCGGGCGATGCTCGACGCGATGGCCTCGGCCTGCCCGCGCTCCTCCGCCTGGACGCCGGGGAAGGCGCCGGCGGTGTCGACCAGCGAGATCACCGGCAGATCGAAGCGGTCGGCCAGATCCATCAGGCGCTGGGCCTTGCGGTAGCCCTCGGGCTTGGCCATGCCGAAATTGTGGCGGACGCGCGACTCGGTGTCGTGGCCCTTCTCCTGCCCGATGACCACGACCGAGCGGCCACGGAAGCGCCCGAGACCGCCGATGATCGCGCGATCCTCGGCGAAGAAACGGTCGCCGGCCAGCGGCGTGAAGTCCTCGATCAGCCCCTGGACGTAATCCAGGCAATGCGGGCGGTTGGGGTGGCGCGCCACCTGAACCTTCTGCGCGGGCGTGAGCTTGGCGTAGGTCTGCCGCAGGAGCTTGTCGACCTTGGCTTGCAGCTTGGCGACCTCGTCGGCGATGTTGATGTCGCCGGCGTTGGTCAGATGCCGCAATTCCTCGATCTTGCCTTCAAGCTCGGCGATCGGCTTTTCGAATTCCAGGAAGGTCTGCATGCCGGACACGGGTGGTTCAACGAGGCGCGCGCTTGGTTAGCACGCTCGGGACGGACAGGCCACTGCATAAAGAGCCGGCACCGCCCAGGAAAAGCCGACAAGGGATCCGCGAAGGGGGATTCCAAGCCGGCCGCCTTCCCTTTATCCTGTCCGGCCATGGGATTCCAGGATCATTTCTCCGCCCATGCGGGCGATTACCGGGCCTTCCGCCCCACCTATCCCGCCGCCCTGCCCGATCTGCTGGCCGGGGCGGCGCCGGCGCGCGGGCTGGCCTGGGACGTCGGCTGCGGCAACGGGCAGCTCTCCACGGCGCTGGCCGGGCGCTTCGCGGCGGTGGCGGCGACCGACGCCAGCGCCGAGCAGATCGCCAACGCCGACCCCCGCCCCAACATCCGCTACGCCGTCGCCCCCGCCGAATCCAGCGGGCTGGACGGGTCCTCCTGCGACCTGATCGTCGCGGCGCAGGCGGCGCACTGGTTCGACCTCGACCGCTTCTACGCCGAGGTTCGGCGCGTCGCCAGGCCGGGTGCCGCGCTGGCGCTGGTCAGCTACGGGCTGCTGCTGGTCGACCCGATGCTCGACCCGCTGATCGAGCGTTTCCACAACCACACGCTGGGGCCGTACTGGCCGGCCGACCGCTGGAAGGTGGTCGACGGCTACCGCGACCTCCCCTTCCCCTTCGACGAGTTGACCGTCCCGCCGGTGGCGATGGAGGCCGACTGGAGCCTGCCGCGCCTGCTGCACTACATGAACACGTGGTCGGGGGTGAAGGCGGCGGCCAAGGCGACGGGCGCCAACCCGCTGGACGGCTTCGCCGACGCCATCGCTCCGCTGTGGGGCGACCCGGAGCGGGAGCGGACCATCCGCTGGCCACTGGGGATCCGGCTGGGCCGGGTCGGCTGAGGAAGGACGGCCGGCGCCTCAGCCGGCCTTGCGGCGCCCGGTGCTGACCAGCAGGACGCCGGCGACGATCACCGCCGCCCCGCCCCAGACCCAGGGCGAGTAGGTCTCGCCGAAGGCAAGCGCGCCGCTCGCCAGCCCGACCGCCGTGGCGACGTAGCCGATCTGGCTGAGATAGACCGGCCCGGCCACGACCTGGAGCCGGAAATACAGCACATAGGTCAGCGCCGTCAGCGCGATCTGGGCCAGCGCCAAGCCCGGCGCCAGAGCCAGCCCGCCAAGATCGCCGAATCCACCGCTCGCCAGCAGGGCCAGCGCCACCCAGACCGCCCCGCCGAACATGGTGCCGGTGGCGAGCGCCAGCGGATGGGCGCCCGGCGGCCAGGCCCGCGTGCGGTAGACGTTGCCGGCGGCGACCGACAGCGGCGCCAGGAAGGCGAAGAGCATCCAGCCGGCGAGGTCGGGCGACGGCAGGCTGCCGCGCGGCCCGACGATCATCAGCGCGCCGAGCAGCCCGACGCCGATGCCGACCACCCGGCGCCGGTCCGGCCGTTCGAGGCGGATCGCCGTCGCCATCAGCAGCGTCAGGATCGGCGGCAGCGTATAGACCACCGCCGTCAGCCCGGCCCCCAGCCTCGGCATCACCAGGAACACCACGACGTTGGACAGCGCCATCGACAGGAATCCCGACACCGCGTAATAGCGCAGATAGCGCCCGCTCCACGGCAGGCGACCGCCCCGCGCGCGGGTCAGCGCGGCGAGGATGATCCCCGCCCCGACCATCATCGACAGCGCCCAGGGCAGCGGCGCCACCCCGGCGGTCTGCGCCAGCTTGGTGATGGGAAACAACGTGCCGATCAGCCCGCCGGTGGCGAGCAGAAGGGCCAGCGGCTCCCACCGGCGGGAGGGGACGAGAGCCGGAGCGGCGGACGAGGCGGACATGGGCGGACTCCGGGACAGGCTCCGGCGGAACAGGACGGATCGGACGACAGACATCGGCCGATCCGCGCCCGAAGGCCAGCCCTTCCCCCGGCATCCCACCCGTGCGGGGCGCGCAAAGCCCCGGCTTCGCTCAGGACACGGGCATCACACCTCGCCGGCGACCAGACGGTCGTAGGCCGGCAAGGTCAGGAACTCCACGAAGTCGCCACGCGCCACCAGATCGCGGAACAGAGCGGCGGCCTCCTCGTAAGCACCGGCCCCATACGTCTCGGCACCGACGCGGGACGCCCAACCGGCCAGTTCCCCGGCGATGACCGAATCGACGAGGTCGAGCGTCACCGCGCGACCGTCGTCCAGGCTCACCCCGTGATGGAGCCATTGCCAGACCTGGGCGCGGCTGATCTCGGCGGTGGCCGCGTCCTCCATCAGGTTGAACAGCGGCACGCAGCCCTGGCCGCGCAGCCACGCCGCGATGTAGCCGATGCCGACCGCGACGTTGTTGCGCAGGCCCGCCTCGGTCTTCGGGCCGGCCGGGATGGCCAGCAGGTCGGCGGCGCTCACCGCCACGTCGGCGCGCTTGCGGGTGATCTGGTTGGGGGTGGGCATGTAGGTGTCGAACACCGCCAGCGCCACCGGGACCAGCCCCGGATGGGCCACCCAGGTGCCGTCATGGCCGTTCGACGCCTCGCGCTCCTTGTCGGCGCGGACGCGGGAGAAGGCGACCTCGTTGGCGGCGGGGTCGTCCTTCACCGGGATGAAGGCGGCCATGCCGCCGATGGCCGGCGCGTTGCGGCGGTGGCAGGTCCGGATGGCGAGCTGGCTGTAGGCCGACAGGAAGGGGGTCGCCATCGTCACCTCCGCCCGGTCGGGCAGAACGGCGGCGGGGTCGGCGCGGAACTTCTTGATGACGCTGAAGATGTAGTCCCAGCGCCCGCAGTTCAGCCCGGCGGAATGGTCGCGCAGTTCGTAGAGGATCTCGTCCATCTCGAAGGCGGCGAGGATCGTCTCGATCAGCACCGTCGCCTTGATGCTGCCGTGCGGCAGGTGCAGGTATTCCTCGGCGACGGTGAAGACCTCGCGCCACAGCCGCGCCTCGAAATGGCTTTCCAGCTTGGGCAGGTAAAAATAGGGGCCGCTGCCGCGCGCCAACAGCTCGCGCGCGTTGTGGAAGACGTAGAGGCCGAAGTCGAACAGGGCGGCGGAGACCGGCTCGCCCTCCATCCGGACGTGGCGCTCCTCCAGATGCCAGCCGCGCGGGCGGACCTTCAGCACGGCGGTCCGGTCGTCCAGCCGGTACTTGCGGCCGGTCGCCGGATCCTCGTGGGAGATGGTGCGATGGACGGCGTCGCGCAGGTTGATCTGGCCCTCGATCAGGTTGGCCCAGGTCGGGCAGTTGGCGTCCTCGAAATCGGCCATGAAGATTTTCGCGCCGGAGTTCAGCGCGTTGATGACCATCTTGCGGTCGACCGGCCCGGTGATCTCCACCCGGCGGTCGAGCAGATCGACCGGCAGCGGGGCGATGCTCCAGTCGGCCTCGCGGATGGCGCGGGTCTCGGGCAGGAAATCGGGCTTGACGCCCTGGTCGAGCAGGGCCTGGCGCTTGACGCGCACGTCGAGCAGCCGCAGACGCTCCGCCCCGAACCGCCCTTGCAGTTCGGCGATGAAGGCGAGCGCCTCCGGCGTCAGGATCGCGTCGAAACCGGGGGACAGCGGCCCCAGGATGTCGAGGCCGGAGATGGTGGTGGACATGACGCGCTCCCCTTCCCTTATCGAAAGAACCGCTCTGCGGCGGTTGAGGAAACGGTATAGCACGGCACGCGCGGACTCCAGGGACGGCCGAACGTCGCAGGAGCGGGGCTGTCCTCCAACCGGATGAATATCGAACGGGCAGCGGATTGAGTGTCAGACACAGATGAACACAGATAGACACAGATGAATATGATAAAAAAATTTGCATCGAGAGGTGCCGACAATCAACAGCCACGCATCTCGGTTCATCTGTGTCTATCTGTGTTCATCCGTGTCAGAAAATTCGACCCACACCGCGGCCGTCACTCCGTGGAAGGCTCGACGACCTTCTTCCGCGCCAGCGGGTGATGCTCGTGCATGACCTTCCTCAGCCGCTCGGTCACCACATGGGTGTAGATCTGCGTCGTCGCGATGTCGGCATGCCCCAGCATCTTCTGGACCGAGCGCAGGTCGGCCCCGTGATCCAGCAGATGCGTCGCGAAGGCGTGGCGCAGGACGTGCGGACTGACCTTCTCGGGGTCGATGTTGGACTCGACCGCCAGTTCCTTCAGCAACTGGGCGAAGCGCTGCCGCGTCAGATGGCCGCCCAGCGAACTGCGCGACGGGAACAGGAAGGGCGCCTGCACCGCCTCCCGCCCGGCCACCAGGAAATGGGCGCGCAGCGGCAGATAGACGGCCAGCGCCGCCAGCGCCGGATCCGACAGCGGAACCATCCGGTCCTTGCCGCCCTTGCCGCGCACGAGAAGGCCGCGCCCGTCGCGCAGGATCGCCGTCATCGGCAGGCCGACCAGTTCCGACACCCGCAGGCCGGTGGCGTAGAGCACCTCCAGCAGCGCCACCAGACGCAGCCCGTCCGGCCCGCCGCGCGCCTCGGCGGTGGCGAGCATGGCGCCGACCTCGGCCTCGGTCAGGATCTTGGGCAGCGAGCGCCCCTGCTTCGGGCTGTCGAGGGCCGAGGCCGGGTCGTCGGCCCGCCGCCCCTCCGACACCAGGAAGCGGTAGAACTGCCGCATCGCCGACAGCCGCCGGGCGACGGTGCGCGGGGCGGCCGGCCCGCCGCCGCCGGCCCCACCGCCAGCCCCACCGCCGGCCTGGAAGGCGAGGTAGGCGCGCAGGTCGTCCGTCCCGGCGCTCTCCAGCGGCAGGCCGCGCTGGGCCAGCCAGCGGCCGAGGTCGGCGAGGTCGCGCTCGTAGGCCATCCGCGTGTTGAGCGCCGCCCCGCGCTCGCCCGTCAGCATGTCGAGGAAGGCGTCCACATGCGGCGAGGCCGCCAGGGGGCGTGGTTTGCAGGGGCGTCCGCGACGCTTGGGTTCGCTCATGGCCTCAGGGTCCCGCAAGGTTCGGCCCGGCCAGCGCCGCCATGGCCTCGCGGGCCAGGGCGCGGCCGTCCGGCTCCAGCCCGACCGCGCGCAGGTTGGCCGCCACCCGCGCGGTGACCAGCGGCGACACCACGGCCGGCCCGCCCTCGCCGAGCAGCAGCAGCGCCGTCACCACCGTCTCGCCGACGCGGCCGCCGGTCGCGGCGTCGCCCAGCCGCTGCCACAGCGCCGGGTCGACGCCGCCCTGGCCGCCGCCCTGGCCGCCGGGCGGGCCGGCGCCGTCGGTCGCCGCCATCCACGCCTCGTCGGGCACCGCGACGCCCACCGCCTGGAGCAGCGCGAGTTGCCCGGTGATCCGCACCCGGTCGGCGGCCCCGGCGCCGCGCAGCGCCTCGTCGAGCCAGCCGCGCAGATCGACCGACTCGGGGCCGCGCCCGGTCGCGACGGTCGCCAGCGGCCACAGCCACGCGACGTCGGCGCTCCGTCCGGTGCGGAAGGCGAGATCCTGCCAGCGCTTCGCCGCGTCGGGCCGGCCGAGCGCGTAGAGCAGCCGCGCGGCCGCCGGGGCCAGCGCCGCCGCGTCGCTGGTCGGCGACACGCCGTCGAGCAGGCTGGCCGCCGCCGCGCCGACCGGGCCGGCGCGCAGCGGCGCCTCGACCAGATCGACCGCCAGCAGGGCAAGGCCGACCCGGCGGGTTCCGTCCATCGCCCCGGCCATCGCCTGATGCACCAGCGCGCGGCTGCGGGCGGAGCGGTCGCGGCCGGCGATGTCCTTGACGCGCAGCAGCTCGTCGCCGCGCGCCGGCACCACGCCGTAAAGGTCCAGCAGTTGCCGGCCGTCGAGATACAGCGCCGCCGCCGCCCGCTCCGCCGCCGTCACGCGGGTCGCCGGATCGGTCGAGGGATTGGTGGCGACCGCCGCCAGCGCCGCCGGGTCGCTCAAGCCCAGCAGGTCCGGCGGCACGCCGACCCGCGCGGCGCGCAGGGCGGCCAGCGTCAGCGCCGCGTCGGCGCCGAGCGCCCCGTCGCGCAGCGTCCGCATCGCCGGGGACGGCCCGCCGGTCAGCGCCTCGGCGACGGGCAGGAAAGGGTCGGCGCGCGGCGCCCGCTCGCGCAGCAGGGCGAGCGTCAGGTCGGCCCCCGCCTGGTCGCCGGAGCGGGCGCGGCAGAACAGCTCCAGCTTGCGCCAGTAGAGGCCGTCGAAGCCCTGGCCGCGCGCCCGCGCGCGCGGGCAATCGATGGAGCCGCGCAGAAGCTCGGCGTCGGTCAGGGCGCGGGCGGCGGCCTCGTCGGCGGCCAGAGCGTCGGGCAGGCGCGCGGCGAGGTCGGCCGCGCCCTGCGGGTCGCCGAGCGCCGCCAGCTTGGCGACCCGCAGGGCGCCGAAGCGGCGAATTGGGGCCGCTTCGCCCGCTTGGCCTCCCGCATGGGCCTCCTCCGGCTGGACGGTGGGCGAACCGGCGCTGAGCAGCAGCCGGCGCGCCAGCGCCTTGGCGGCGGGGGACGGGGTGGAGACCGGCAGGGCGGCGATCAGCGGCAGCAGTTCCGCCCGGCCGATGCCGCGCCACGGGTCGCCGCCGAGTCCCCGCGCGCCCTCCAGCAGGCCGGCGCCGTCGGGATCGGGAGGGCCGAGCGGCTCGCCGCGGATCACGGCGGGCGGCGGCACGGTCGGGACCACCGCCAGCGACGGCGGAACGGGAGCCGGCAGCAGCGGAGTCGGCACGCCCATGGCCGGCGCGCCCATGGCGCCCGCTACCCCACCGGCGGTGCCGGCCGGCTGGGCGGGCGCCTCCGGATCGGCCGGAAGGCGGAAGGCGTCGGCGGAGCCGCCACCCTGCACCGCCCCGCCGGGGGGCGCCTCCACGGAAGGCGAAATCAGGCGGACGGGCGGACCGATGACGCCCTGGGCCGGGGCGGAGACCGCCCAGCCCGCGACGGCCAGCGCCAGCGCGGCTGCCAACGTCCGGCCGCCCCCCGGATCGGCGTCAGCGCGGGAAGCGCTCATCCGGGAGGACTTTCTCCACCGTCTTCGATGGAACCGGCATGTCCCAGGATGCGAGGAACGCCATGCCGCCGCCGATGACCAGCAGCAGCAGAATGACGAGGACGGAGACGAACCGGCTCATGGCACCAAGGCGTGTTGTGTCTGGGAACGGCGAAACGCAACGGAGCTATCATGCCCCGCGACCGCGCGGCTTGGGACAAGGAATGGCTTTTCTGCTAAAGCAGTCGCCCGTCCGCCCGGTCGCCACCGGACGGGCGGACCGTCGCTGGCTGGCGTCAGTGTAGCCTCAGGATGCACCGCCGCGCAACAGATGGCCCGGACCTGCGGCGTCACGGCTTGCGGGACCGCGCCGCGCGGCGCGGTCCCGCCATGCCCCTCCTGCGCGCGCTTGTGTCGGGGTGGGTCGGGCGGGTATGACGGATCGGCGACAGGGGCGGGATTTGCACGGGCGGGGTTTGCAGATGGGTGGGGTGAGATGGGACTGCGCAAGGCGATGACCGCCCAGCTTTCGCGGCCGGGGGAGACCGCGCCGCCGCTCCTGCCCCGCACCGTGGTCCTGGTCGGGCTGATGGGCGCCGGGAAGAGCGCCATCGGGCGCCGTCTGGCCGCGCGCCTGAACATGACCTTCCGCGACGCCGACACCGAGATCGAGGCCGCCGCCGGCTGCACCATCGCCGAGATCTTCGCCCGCGACGGCGAGGCCGTCTTCCGCACGGTCGAGCGCAAGATCATCACCCGGCTGCTGACCGAGGAGCCGCCGCACATCCTGGCGACCGGCGGCGGCGCCTTCATGGACGCCGACACCCGCGCCGCCACTCACGCGCACGGCGTGTCGGTGTGGCTGCGCGCCGAGCTGGACGTGCTGATCGCCCGCACCGCGCGGCGCACCCACCGGCCGCTGCTGAACCAGGGCGACCCGCGCGACGTGCTGGGCCGGCTGATGGCCCAGCGCTACCCGGTCTACGCCGAGGCCGACCTGACGGTGGTCAGCGACGAGCGCCCGCCCGACACCACGGTTGAACTGGTGATCGACGCGCTGGAGGCGCATTTCGGCGTGCGCCTGCCCCACCGCGCGCCGTCGGCGCACCATCACGGTTCCGGCCACGGTTCCGGCCACGCCCCTTCCGGCAAGCCCCTCCCCAAGACCCCAGACAAGAGCGTCGAGAAGCCCTGATGACCGCCACGCCCGACACCGTCCGCCTCGACCTCGGCCCGCGCAGCTACGACATCCTGGTCGGCGACGGCGTGCTGGCCGATTCCGGCGAGCGCATCGCCGCGATCACGCGGGGCCGCGCCCCCATCGTGGTGACCGACGCCAACGTCGGCCCGCTGCATCTCGACACGCTGAACGCCGCGATGGTGGGGGCCGGCATCGCCCCCTCCCCCGCCATCACCCTGCCGGCCGGCGAGAAGACCAAGGATTTCGGCCATTTCCAGGCGCTGATGGACGGCATCCTCGGGCGCGGGATCGAACGCTCCACCGTGCTGCTGGCCCTGGGCGGCGGGGTGATCGGCGACATCACCGGCTTCGCCGCCGCCTCCGCCCTGCGCGGCATCGACTTCATCCAGGTGCCAACGACGCTGCTGAGCCAAGTGGACAGCTCGGTCGGCGGCAAGACCGGCATCAACAGCCCGCACGGCAAGAACCTGATCGGCGCCTTCCACCAGCCGCGCCTCGTCATCGCCGACACCGCCACGCTCGACACGCTGCCGCGCCGCGAGGTGCTGGCCGGCTACGCCGAGGTCGTGAAGTACGGGCTGATCCGCCTGCCCGGCTTCTTCGCCTGGCTGGAGGAGAACGGCCACCGCGTGGTGGACGGCGACAGCGCCGCCCGCCGCCACGCCGTCACCGTGAGCTGCCGCGCCAAGGCCGACATCGTCGGGGTCGACGAGCGCGAGAGCGGCGACCGCGCCCTGCTCAACCTCGGCCACACCTTCGGCCACGCGCTGGAGGCGGCGACCGGCTTCGGCCAGACCCTGCTGCACGGCGAGGGCGTCGCCATCGGCATGGTGATGGCCTTCGACCTGTCGGTGCGGCTCGGCCTCTGCCCGGCCGAGGACGCCCGGCGCGCCCGCGCCCATCTGGCCGCCGTCGGCCTGCCGGTGCGCGCCGCCGACGTGGCCGGGGTGGAGTGGGACGTCGACGGGCTGCTGCGCTCGATGGCCAAGGACAAGAAGGTTCTGGACGGCCGCATCACCTTCATCCTGGCCGAGGGCATCGGCAAGGCCTTCACCCGCCGCGACGTCGACGCCGACGCGGTGCGCGCCGTGCTGGCGGACTCGGTGACGCCCGCCTAGAGTGCCTATCAAAAACCCGGTCCGATGCGCTGAAGTCGTTGATTCTCCTCAACCTCAGACCGGTTCTGATCCGCACTCTGAACAGAACCATTTCTGGACGAAGCGCCAGCATATGAGGGTCGAGCCGGTCAACCCAGCCTGATGTGAGGATCAAGCATGCTTGTAGCCAAGGGGGTGCGGGCGCCAGCACGGCTTTGGGCTTCCTGACTTCTGCCGCAACGCGCCAGAAGTAGACGCTGCAAAATCACATTTTAATTAGAGTAGTTCGCTCCAGTTGTAATTCTATATCTAATGCCGCCAGATCCCATCGATGAATTGCAGCTTCTGCAAACCGTTACATGATTTGATTCATCCGTATACCACGTTGTTCTTGTGGATCTATTCGAATTGTATCCAACATCATTCCAGTGTTTGGCAACGGGGTCAACGTGATCAATTGATGCATCGCTATTCAAAGCGACGTGACCGGCCCCGACTGGACAGATCCACGTATTTGGAAGTACACCTGGATTATTTTTAACATAATCAGTCATTTTCTTTTTTGCTGCACTATTATAATAGTTCCCGTAATTCGTTTCTCTAATTGAGTTATTAAGATTTTTTGGATTACTCAACCAATCAATAAGATTCTTCATAGTTCCTTGCGGATTCGGTCCGACTTCTTTTTTTATTTGCGCAATTACTGACGATTTATTTGATCCCGGATCAAAATAATTAAATATTTTATTTAGCAATGCATAATCATCACCAGTATCTCCCGCGTACTCCATCTCAGTTAATAGATCCTGTATTTGATCTTCAAGAGCAACCGTTGTTTTTGCATTGAAATTCATGCGCTGAATCACCAGTCGACCGGGATGCTTGACGATTGCGGGATCTGCCCTAACAACGGTCGCGGGTTGAATCGCTAGCCCCACCGGTTGCCATCGGGCGGGTGGCGGTTCAATGGTAACCGGCCGCCACGCAGGACGCTGCGTCACTGGCTGAACCGTTGGCTGGCTCGGTCGGACCGGATTGGCTGGCGATATCCTGGCAGTAGGCGGTTGCGAATGAATATGAGCACTGCGATCCACAGGCAGCTTGAGAACCGATGGAGTTGCCCAAGATTTAGGGGGTGAGCCCAAGTTGGGAACAATGGTGGGTGGATACGGCACTGTTACAGCCAGCTTTGGCAAAATCGTCGCAGACGAGGCGGGCGGCGCGATATTGTGTTTTACTGCGGGTGGGACAGACGGTGGCGCAAAAACACCCTTTCTGGAAGATGCCGGAGGAGAGGTCGGTGTGGGTGAAAACGGGCGCTTGGCAGACATCGGACCCCTCTCTTCCATCCAGTTGACTGTCAGCTCAGCAATGACGCGGCGGACAGGAAAAGCACTGCTCCGAAACGGTTCATCACGCACCCCAGGATGTCCGCGCGCCTGTGAGCGCAACCTGAGTATCTCCATCCAGGGCATGTGTGTCTATCGCGTTTGGACAGGCTGACAACGTCGGTGGACGCGCTCGCCGGCTTCAAGGCGCTGGATAAGAGTGCGGATCAGAACCGGTCCGAGGGTGAGGGAGGTCAACGGCTTCAACACGCAGATCGGGGTTTTGATAGGCGCTCTTAGCGCCATCGGCTTCCGGAACCCCCGCCTCTCCGTCCATCGTCTCATTGCGGGGGTCACGGACCGTTTTCCATACTTCCCCCGACAGCACCGCGCCCGGCCGGACGATCCGGCGGCGGTGCCCACCGGGGAGGAAAAACCATGAGGATTCTATTCGCCGCCGCGACCCTCGCGCTGTTGGCGCAGCCGGCCCTTGCCCTCGACGTGCGGGAGTCGGCGCGGATCGCCGCCCCCATCGGGAAGGTGTGGGAACAGGTCGCCGCCTTCTGCGCCATCGCCAACTGGCACCCGGCCGTGGAGGGCTGCACCCTGCGCCAGGGCGGCGCGGTCGAACGCGAACTCGCCCTCAAGGGCGGCGGCGCCATCGAGGAGCGGCTGCTGGCCAGTTCCGACCAGAAGCACCGGCTCCGCTACACCCTGCTGACCGGGCCGCTGCCGGTCGCGGACTATGTCTCCACCATCCGCCTGAGCGCGGTGGACGCCAACACCACCCGCGTCGTCTGGTCGTCCCATTTCAAGGCGAAGGGCGCCTCCGACGCCGAAGCCCGCAAGGCCATCGCCGGCATCTACACCGCCGGCTTCGACGGCCTGCGCAAGTCGCTGACCGGCCAGCCGCCGTCGCATTGAGGAAACCGGGCGGCTCCGCGGAAGCACGCAATCAGCGATCATCCATCCTATTGACTGTTTCTATCGCCAACTGTCAGGATCAATTTCCGGTGACGCGACCGCGCGCCGACAGAGCATCGCTTGTCCACGACATCGACCACCGAGGGAGACGGACACATGCCCACCCGGAGACTGATGCCGGATGTCATCAAACACCAGGACCTGTCCTGCCTGCCGCCCGACGCCACCGCGCGGGACGCCGCCCTGCTGATGGCCGAGCGGCGCATCGCCGCCGTGCTGGTCACGACCGGGCGGACGCTGAAGGGCATCGTCACCGAGCGCGACATCACCGTCCGCGTGGTGGCCGCCGGTCTGGATCCGTCGGCGACCCCGCTCTCGGCGGTGATGACCGCCGATCCCGACACGCTGGAGCCGGCGGCCTCGGCGTTGGCGGCGATGGAGCTGATGGAACGCCACCATTACCGCCACCTGCCGGTCGCCGTGGACGGCGAGGCGGTCGGCATGGTGTCGATCCGCGACCTGTTCGCCGTGGTCCGCAGCCATCTGGAGGACGAGATCCGCGACCGCGAGGCCTTCATGTTCGGCTCCGGCTATTCGGCGGAAGCCACCACGTAAGGGAAAGAGCGGCGATCGGCCGGGGCATCCCGGCCGGACGCCTGGTTGACGCAACGGTAACGCTGCATTGCGGTGGGGTCGGGTTGACCGGACGGCTCACCCCACCGATAGTTCACCCTGTCACAGGTCGCCTCCGCCGCGGCCGGCCGGCCGTCGGCCACCGGGCGGGTTCCCCCGACACGATGAACCGAAGGTCCCGATGCCCCTGTCCGCACCCGCCGCGCGCGAGCCGATCCACACCCGTCGGGTCACGTGCCAAGGCTATCGCCGCGCCGACGGGCTGTGGGACATCGAGGGTCACCTGACCGATATCAAGAGCTACGGCTTCGACACCGAGGAACGCGGACGGCTGGAGCCCGGCGATCCCATCCACCAGATGTGGATGCGGCTGACCGTGGACGACCAGTTGACCGTCCGCGCGGTGGAGGCGGTGACCGACGACAGCCCCTACGGCGCCTGCGGGTCGATCACCCCCGCCTTCCAGACGCTGGTCGGCCTGCGGATCGGCGCCGGCTGGACCAAGGCGGTCAAGACGCGGCTCGGCGGGCCGAAGGGCTGCACCCATCTGGTGGAGCTGCTGGGACCGCTGGCGACGACCGCCTTCCAGACCGTCTTCCCCATCCTGGCCCGCGAGGCGGCCCTGAAGGCCAAGGCCGAAGGGCGCGACCCGCGGGACTCCAGCGATCCTCCGGTCCTGCTGAACATGTGCCACATCCTCGCCAGCGACGGCGATGTGGCGCGGCGCAACTGGCCCCGTCACTACACCGGCGCCGACCGCGACGCGGACGGTCTGGATTCGAAGGAGGGGAACCGCGCGGCGGCGGATTGATCGCGGGCCGGGCCGGCTCTCACACCTCCGCGAAGGGCAGGCCCGCGCCGGGCGTCGGCTTGCCCCCCGGCGCCGAGAAGGCCGGATCGCCCGACCCGCCGGAACCGCCCACGCGCTCCGTCTCGTCGGCCACGGGCAGTTCGAACGGCGTCCCCAGGAAGGGATCGCTGCCGCCATGGCCGGCGCGGATATGCCCGTCCTCGGTGCAGGCCCGGCGGTAGTAGGCGGCGATGAACACGCGCACGGCGGACGTCAGCGTCACCTCCGCCTCGTCCGGCGGCACGCCGCGGCGGCGCGCCTGCTCCTCGATCCGCTCCTTGATCGAGGTGCACAGCCTGTTGACGGTGAGCCCTTCCCGGCGGCCGATGTCCTCCAGAGCGTCCCACATCGACGGTTCCAGCCGCATGCTCGTGCGGTGGCCGCCGATCATGATGTTCTGGCTCTTCAACGGTTCCACCCCGTGCTTGGGGTTGTCCGCCTGCTTCTTCTTCGGCCCACGCTTCGCCATCCGCAGCCCCTTCCACGAAGCCGCCGGTGGACACGCGCGATCTGCGGCCACCCCGGCGCGATAAATGGTTGCATGTCCGGCACTTTACTAAACGATGCGGGAATTGCAACCTCAGTCACGTAGAGATTTATTTCATATCCCGAATATATCTCTCAATGGTTGCATGCGTATGTATGCGTATACATCACGGAAACGGGTGCCGTCAGGCGACCTCGGCCGGGGTGCGGGTGGTCAGGGCGAGCGCGTGGACGCGTTCCGCCAGCTCGTCGGCGAGCAGGGCGTAGACCATGCGCTGGCGTTCGACCCGCGAGCGGCCGACGAAGGCGGACGAGACGACGGTGACGTGGAAATGCGTCTCGCCCTTGGCGTCTGCGCCGGCATGGCCGGCGTGACGATGCGACTCGTCGATCACCTCCAGGGTGTCGGGGGCGAGGCCGGCGGCCAGTTTCTCACGGATGCGGGTGGCGTATTCCATAGGGTCCTCGGGAGGGGCCATCCGGGACCGGGCTTCGGCCACCGGAGGATACACAAGTGAGTGCGCCGTCAAGCCTCTGTCAAGGTGCGCGCCCCACTCTTTGCGGAGGGCGGAAGCCCTCTCCGGCGCGCTTGCCAGAGCGGACGGCTGTTCCCATACTTGCCCGATGAGCAAGCACCGCGCCCGATCCTACGCCGACACCCACACCGCCGCGCGCGGCGCGACCCGCGTCTGCGACCATCCCGAATGCGTCGCCGCGGGCGAATACCGCGCACCCAAGAGTCGCGGCTCGCTCAATGAATACTGGTGGTTCTGCCTCGACCATGTCCGGGAGTACAACCGCGCCTGGGACTATTACGCCGGCATGTCCACCGACCAGATCGAGGCCGAGGTCCGCCGCGACACCACCTGGCAGCGCCCGAGCTGGCCGATGGGCAAATGGGCGGCGCAGGAGAAGTACCTGCGCGACCGGGTGCTGCACGGCTTCAGCTTCGAGTTCGGCCAGAACCCCGGCAAGGACCGCGACGAGGAGAAGGCGCACCGCCGCCAGCACGCCCGCACGGTGGAGGAGGAGGCGCTGGCGGTGCTGGATCTCGTCCCGCCGGTGGACTTCCCGGCGATCAAGGCGCGCTACCGCGAGCTGGCGAAACGGCACCATCCCGACGCCAACGGCGGCGACAAGGCGGCCGAAGAAAAATTGAAAGAGATCAATCTGGCCTACAACACGCTGAAAGCCTGTTATGCTGCCTGAACCCGCGATGGCGCACCGGGTTTCCCCCGCGACCGCCGGACAACCGACACTTGCTGGAACGTAAGACCCCAACCATGCCTTCCCAAGGAGCCACGCAGGCCAGCTCGGCCCTGTTCGACCACAAGCCCGACACGACCGTCTCGGTGCGCGAGGTTTTCGGAATCGACAGCGACATGCGGGTGCCGGCCTTCAGCCAGCGCACCGAGCATGTGCCCGACGTCGACGAGGCGTACCGCTTCGATCGCGACACGACGCTGGCGATCCTCGCCGGTTTCGCGTTCAACCGCCGCGTCATGGTGCAGGGCTATCACGGCACCGGCAAGTCGACGCACATCGAGCAGGTCGCCGCGCGCCTGAACTGGCCCTGCATCCGCGTCAACCTGGACAGCCACATCAGCCGCATCGACCTGATGGGCAAGGACGCCATCGTGCTGCGCGACGGCGTGCAGGTGACCGAATACCGCGAGGGCATCCTGCCCTGGGCCCTGCAACACGCCTGCGCCCTGGTGTTCGACGAGTACGACGCCGGCCGCCCCGACGTGATGTTCGTGATCCAGCGCGTGCTGGAGGTGGAGGGCAAGCTGACGCTGCTCGACCAGAACCGCGTCATCCGCCCGCACCCGGCCTTCCGCCTGTTCTCCACCGCCAACACGGTGGGCCTGGGCGACACGACCGGCCTCTACCACGGCACGCAGCAGATCAACCAGGGCCAGATGGACCGCTGGAACATCGTGGCGACGCTGAACTACCTGCCGGTCGACGCCGAGGTGAAGATCGTCGCCGCCAAGGTGAAGGACTACGACGACGCCAAGGGCCGCGAGACGGTGGCCTCGATGGTGCGTCTGGCCGACCTGACGCGCTCGGGCTTCATCAACGGCGACATCTCCACCGTGATGAGCCCGCGCACGGTCATCACCTGGGCCGAGAACGCGCGCATCTTCAACGACGTGGCCTTCGCCTTCCGCATCACCTTCCTCAACAAGTGCGACGAGGTGGAGCGGCCGACGGTGGCCGAATACTACCAGCGCTGCTTCGGCGTCGAACTGCCGGAGACGGGGGTCCAGGCGAACCTCGTGTGATCCGCGCTTGCGGTGTCACGGCTTCCCTTCGGGGCGGGCCGTGGCGCCGCGCGCAGGGATTCCCACGGATTGACGCACGGATTTCACGGATGAAGGTCAGCCTGGGCACTGATCTCGACGGTTTGACCGAGCGGGTCATCGGTGCCGCCTTCGCCGTCCATGGCGCTCTCGGCCACGGGTTTGCCGAAGCGGTCTGCACGAAGGCCCTGCTTCGCGAACTGGCGGACGACGGACTCCAGGCGTCCACGGAAGTCCCCTTCAAGGTTCACTACAAAGACGAACCCGTCGGATGTTACTTTGCCGACCTCGTCGTCGAACAGCGGGTGATCGTGGAGTTGAAGACATGCGAGGCGTTGATCCAGGCCCACAGCCGGCAGGTCTTGAATTATCTGCGGGCAAGCGGGTTGCCGGTCGGCCTTCTGCGCAACTTCGCAAGCCCGAGCCTGACCGTCCGGCGCGTGCTGCCTCCGGCGCGACATCCGTGAAAGCCGTGTCCCAATCCGTGACATCCGTGGCAACCTTCCTCCCCGCCGCTTGACCGCCGCAAGGCTCCAACCACCTCCGAAGACACCCGCGATGACCCAGAACGACACCCCCGTCGAGGCCTTCAAGCGGTCCACCACCGCCACGGTGCGCGCCCTGTCCCATCGCGCGGAGGTGCAGGTCGCCTTTTCCGCCGACCCGCCCGGCCTCGCCGGCCAGCGCGTGCGGGTGCCGCAGCCGGCGCGCGACCTCAACCCGGTGGACGTCGCCAAGCTGCGCGGGGCGGCCGACGCCGTGGCGCTGCGGCTGCGCCACCACGACCCGCTGGTCCACGCCCACCGGCTGCCGCTCGGCGATTCCGCCCGGCAGGCCTTCGACGCCATGGAGCAGGCGCGCTGCGAGGCGCTGGGCTCGCAGCACATGGCCGGCGTCGCCCGCAATCTGGAGGCGGCGCTCGACGACAAGTACAGCCGCCAGGGCTTCGACCGTTTCGAGGACCGCGGGCAGGTTCCGCTCGCCGAGGCGCTGCGCATGATCGCGCGCGAGGCGATGACCGGCGCCGCCCCGCCCCCCGCCGCCGCCCACGCCGTCGATCTCTGGCGCCCGTGGATCGAGGAGAAGCTGGGCAAGGACCTGCGCGGCCTCGCCAGGCACGCCGCCGACCAGGATTCCTACGCCCGCGCCGTCCGCCGTCTGCTGACCGACCTCGACATGGAGGTCGGCCAGGAGGCCGACCAGGAAGAGGAGGAGCAGGAGTCCAAGGATTCCGCCGAGAGCGCCGAATCGCCCGAGCATGGCCAGACGCGCGGCCAGGACGACCAGGACAGCGACTCCGAATCCATGGCCTCGTCGGAGATGCAGGACAGCTCCGAGATGGGCGAGAGCGCCGAGGAAGGCGCCGGCGAGGAAGGCGACATGGAGATGGGCGAGGGCGAGGGGGCGGAGGAGCCCGCCGGCCCCGGCCAGCCCTGGCGCAACGACACGAGCCGCCGCAACGAGGCCGACCCCAACGCCTACAAGGCCTTCACCACCCGCTTCGACGAGGTGGTCGACGCCGCCGACCTCTGCGACCCGGCGGAGCTGGAGCGGCTGCGCCACCTGCTCGACCAGCAGTTGCAGCACCTCCAGGGGGTGATCTCCAAGCTCGCCAACCGGCTGCAACGCCGGCTGATGGCCAAGCAGCAGCGCTCCTGGAGCTTCGACCTGGAGGAAGGCATCCTCGACGCCGCCCGGCTGGCCCGCGTCGTCGCCAACCCGGTGCTGCCGCTCTCCTTCAAGAAGGAGAAGGAAACGGACTTCCGCGACACCGTGGTGTCGCTGCTGATCGACAATTCCGGCTCGATGCGCGGCCGGCCGATCTCCATCGCGGCGATCAGCGCCGACATCCTCGCCCGCACGCTGGAGCGCTGCGCGGTGAAGGTCGAGGTGCTGGGCTTCACCACCCGCGCCTGGAAGGGCGGGCAGGCGCGCGAGCATTGGGTGGCGTCGGGCAAGCCGGCCCACCCCGGCCGGCTGAACGACCTGCGCCACATCGTCTACAAGTCGGCGGACATGCCGTGGCGCCGCGCCCGCAAGAATCTCGGCCTGATGCTGCGCGAGGGCATCCTCAAGGAGAACATCGACGGCGAGGCGCTGCAATGGGCCTACACCCGCCTGCTCGGCCGGCCGGAACAGCGCCGCATCCTGATGGTGATCTCCGACGGCGCGCCGGTCGATGATTCCACCCTGTCGGTCAACGCCGGCAACTATCTGGAGCGGCATCTGCGGCAGGTGATCGAGCAGATCGAGACCCGCTCCCCGGTGGAGCTGGTGGCGATCGGCATCGGCCACGACGTGACCCGCTACTACCGCCGCGCCGTCACCATCGTCGACGCCGAGCAGCTCGGCGGCACGATGATGAACAAGCTGGCCGAGCTGTTCGACGAGGACGACCGCCGGGGGGGCGGCCGGCGCTGGCGCTGATCCGGCGGGGACGGCGTCCTTCGCTCAGGAGCCGACCCTTGCACGCGACCTGTCTTTTTCTCCTTTTCCACCCGCCCCACTTCCAGCTTGCTACCCGTGACACCCCTCGTTCATCTTCCCTGGTGAACGAGGGATGCAATGCTACAGTCGCTGTCGACGCTCCACAGGACCTGGACCGAGAAGCATCGGGCCTCCGCCGAAGGCGGCCGCAACGCCCTGCGAGGGTTTCGCTACCAGACGCTGCTGGCCATCGCGAAGGCCCTGGACATCCACCGGACCAAGGCGCGCGACCGGATCCGCGCCGACGTTCTCAACGAACACCTGTCCGACCTTTGCGTCATCGCCGACACGCCGTCCATCGTGCAGGTCAAGCGCACGCTCGACGCCACGACGCTGAAAAAGGCGTTGCGGGAGCTTTGGACGATCCACGAGGTCGCCAGCGATTCGACCCCGGACTTGCTGGAGGCCGCCATCGGCCTGACCTACGGCGTGTCCGCCCGCTTCGACAAATGCGGCGACCCCCAGGCCACCATCGATGGCTGGGCGCCGGACACCGCCGCGTCGCAGGAGCGCATCGACGATTTCAAGCGGCGCCTGACGGTCCGTTTCGAGGTCGACCCGGAAAACGAGATCTTCGAACGGCTGGCCAACGACTTCCATGACCCGTTCCCGCGCCGCACCCTGAACGTCTGGCTGGGAGAGGAGTTCAACGGCTGCGAGACGGAGGTCGGCCGCCTGATGCAGCGCGTCACCGACAAGCTGGTGGAGCTGCGGCAGGCACGGGCGGAGGAACGCCGCCCCGCCGAGCTGATGCTTGTCCGCGAGGCCGACGAACCGCCGCCCGACACTCTGCGCCATGACGGGGTCGGCCGCGCGGTGCTGACCGGCGAGGCGCCGAAGCTGGATCATCTGCGGCGCGGTTTCTTCGCGCCGCGCGCGGTCTACCGGGACCTCGTCGACCAGGCGGAGTCCTGGATCGAAACGCGGACGGAGCGTTGGGATCCGACCGACGGCACGCTGCGGATGCTGTGGCTGCAAGGCCGGTCGGGAACCGGCAAGAGCGTCGCCCTTCTGCACATGATGACCGCGCTCCGCAAGCGCCGGCATGGCCCGGTCCTGTGGATCGGCAACACCATCCGGCAGCTTCCCACGGCGATGCGGATCGCGCTCGACCTTGCCGCCGCCCAGGATGTCCAGCCGATCATCGTCATCGACGATCCCTACGCCCCCAACGCGGTCGACGCGCCCTTCACCTTCTGGGACGAGGCCTATTCCCTGCTGGAGACGCGGGAGAACGGCGCGCGGCTTCCCCTGATCCTCGCCTGCGGACCGGGCGAGCAGATCGACGTGTGCGAAGGCGACCTGACCGCCGACCGCATCGCCATCGACCGCCTCCCGCTTCCGCTGGAGGATGCGGCGGAACGGCAGAGCCTGCGCCTCTGGTACCGTGACCGCACCGGCGAAGACCCGCCCCGCTACGCCGAGGGCGAGGATGTTCTCCTGGTCCAACTGTTCCACGATTGGGCGCACCGGGAACGCCTGGACCATTTCGCCGACCGTTTCCGCAACCGCATCCGCGCCATGGCGGCCGCTGGACTGGAAGGGCTGTTCAGCCAGATCATCGCCCTCAACCGTCTCTATGTCGGCTATCCCGACGCCGCGCTCGAACGGCTCGACGACCGCATCCAGGGCTGCATCGCCCAACTGACCGAGGAATTCCACCTCGCGATCCATGACGGCGAGGACGGCACGGCGCTCGGGCGTCCGGGCGTGTGGCTGAAGCACCCCCACCTCAGCAACGTGATCTACGATCGTTGGTTCAACCCGGACTCGCCCAGCCAGCGCCCGGTCCGCAACGGCCATCTGCGGGACGCGACGCTCGCCGCGCAGCAGCATGGACGCACTCCGCAGCAGCGGACCGCCCCCTTGTGGACCATCAGCCGCGGCTCCAGTCTGGAGGGGGTCGATCTGACCGGGCGGCTGTCCGTCAAGGACGCCCTCGACGTGCTGCTCCAGGTCTACAGGCGGTTGGACGACACCCGGAACGATCTGTCCCGTCTGCCGGTGTGGATCGAGATCGAACGGCGCTTTCCCGAGCTGAGGCTGGATCCGTCGCCATGGCGGGCCGCGCTTGGGCAACTGGCCGGCGCGACGCCGGCCGACAAGGGGCTCCGCCTTACGGCACGCCATCTGCTCAAGACGGCGAAGGGACTCGGGGATGCCGAGCGGCGCCAGATCGAAACGGCGGTCGGGGATCTGCTGGAGCGCTTCGCCGACACGGGATGGCATGACTGGCGCCCCCTGGCCATCGAGGCGACCTTCACGACGGGCAATCCACGTTTCGCGCGCCTTCTCGCCCGGATGCTGGGACGTCAGGGCTCCGCGTCGGTCAGCCTCGAAGTGTCCACCCTTCTCGACCGTTGGCCCGACGATCCGGACGTGACCGCCGCCGCCATCCAATGGCTGGACCGCGTCCCCGCCACCAGCATCGGCTGGTCATGGATATGGGAGAAGGTTTGGAGCCGCGCCTCCCATGACGCCGCGCTGCAACGGCTTTCCCACCGTGTCATCGACGCTTGGCGCACGCCACCGACCTTCTGGAGCTTCATCTGGGAGCGTTTGTGGGAGCTGTCGAGCGGCGCGCCCAGTTTGAAGCTTTGCGCCCTTGGTTGGCTCGGCCACATCGAACCAAGCCACGGCTCCTGGTATTATGTCTGGGTGAAGCTCTGGGAGACCGCGCCGGGCGACGGAGAGCTGGACCGGCAGGCAAGGGAATGGCTCGGACGTGTCGAGCCGACCCATGGCTCCTGGAAGTATGTCTGGGAAAAGCTCTGGAAGGCCGCACCAGGCGACGGGGAGTTGGACCGGCAGGCAAGGGAATGGCTCGGGTGCGTCGAACCGGACCATGGCTCCTGGGGATTCGTCTGGATCAAGCTCTGGGAGGCCGCGCCGGGCAACGGAGAGTTGGACCGGCAGGCAAGGGAGTGGCTCGGACGCGTCGAGCCGGGCCATGGCTCCTGGAAGTATGTCTGGGAAAAGCTCTGGGAGGCCGCACCAGGCGACGGGGAGTTGGACCGGCAGGCAAGGGAGTGGCTCGGACGCGTCGAGCCGACCCATGGCTCCTGGAAGTATGTCTGGGAAAAGCTCTGGAAGGCCGCGCCGGGCGACGCGGAGTTGGACAGGCAGGCAAGGGAGTGGCTCGGACGTGTCGAGCCGGACCACGGCTCCTGGAAGTATGTCTGGGAAAAGCTCTGGGAGGCCGCGCCGGGCGACGCGGAGTTGGACCGGCGGGCAAGGGAGTGGCTCGGACGCGTCGAGCCGGACCATGGCTCCTGGAAGTATGTCTGGGAAAAGCTCTGGGAGGCCGCGCCGGGCGACGCGGAGTTGGACCGGCGGGCAAGGGAGTGGCTCGGACGTGTCGAGCCGGACCATGGCTCCTGGAAGTATGTCTGGGAAAAGCTCTGGGAGGCCGCGCCGGGCGACGCGGAGTTGGACCGGCAGGCAAGGGAGTGGCTCGGACGCGTCGAGCCGGGCCATGGCTCCTGGAAATATGTCTGGGAGAAGCTCTGGGAGGCCGCGCCGGGCGACGCGGAGTTGGACCGGCGGGTCAGAGAATGGCTCGGACGTGTCGAGCCGGGTCATGGCTCCTGGGCATTTGTCTGGGAGAAGCTCTGGGAGGCCGCGCCGGACAACGGAGAATTGGACCGGCGGGCCAGGGAATGGCTCGGACGCGTCGAGCCGGACCACGGATCCTGGGGATTTGTCTGGATCAAGCTCTGGGAGGCCGCGCCGGGCGACGCGGAGTTGGACCGGCAGGCCAGGGAATGGCTCGGCGCCGTTCGACCACGGCATGGCTCCTGGCAGTATGTCTGGGAAAAATTGTGGCGGGCTTCGCCCGACGGTGATCTGGAAAGACTGGCACGCGCCTGGCTGGGCAAAGCCCCTTGCAGCCATGGATCGTGGAAGTATGTCTGGCGGGCGCTCTGGAAAGCCCATCCGGGAGATCGCGACCTGACGAGCGCGGGGCGGGACGCGCTTGCGGCCACAGCCGGGCAGGACCACAAATGGGACATGATCTTCCTTCCCATGGCTGAGGTCCTGGCGGCTTCCGGCGCCGTGCCGGACAGCGGGATGGCCGAATGGGCAAGGCAATGGCTGGCGCGCTTCCCCGATCATCCCCAATGCAGGACCGTACGGCGGAGCCTGGGCGGGACCGGCAAAGCCGGACCGGCGAAGGCGCCGCCGTCCTAAGCCGCCCCGCATCGGCGAAAGGGGTACGCCGTCCATCGGCGCCTCCCCATCGGTGAACGATCGTTTTGGAGTCTGGCGCCGCCGCCCCGCCGCCGCTACAAGATGCCTTGATCGGTCCACCACCCGAAGGCGGTCTCCCGCATGCTGAAGCGCCTGTACGACTGGACGATGGCCAAGGCCGCCTCGAAGGACTCCACCAAGTGGCTGGCCGCCGTGTCCTTCGCGGAAAGCTCCTTCTTTCCGCTGCCGCCGGACCTGCTGCTGGTGCCGATGGTCATCGCCAACCGGCGGGCCTGGTGGAAGCTGGCGACCATCTGCACGCTGGCCTCGGTGGTCGGCGGCATCGCCGGCTACATGATCGGCTATTTCCTGTACGAGACGCTCGGCCGCTGGGTCATCGACTTCTACCACCTTGCCGACAAGTTCGACGCGCTGCGCCAGACCTTCGTCGAGTACGGGGCCGAGATCCTGATCATCAAGGGCATGACGCCCATCCCGTACAAGCTGCTGACCATCACCGCCGGGGTGGCGCACCTGAACCTGTGGGTGTTCATCGGGGCGTCGATCATCTCGCGGGCCATGCGCTTCTTCCTGGTGGCGGCGCTGCTGTATTTCTTCGGCGAACCGATCCGCGTCTTCATCGAGAAGCGGCTGACCCTGGTCACCAGCGTCTTCGCGGCGGCGCTGATCGGCGGTTTCCTGGTGGTGAAGCTGTTGTAGGCGGCCCCTCCCCGCGACGCCCACGCGACGGCGTCTTGGCGGCGGCCTCGTGAAAGTCTTTGTGTCCGCCGTGTCTTCGTGGTGAAACGCGCGGACAACCGCCGCAACGACCCGACAGGACCGACATGCCCCCGCGCGGGCGCCCGCCCCTTCCCCAACACCCCCGCCCCGCTCGGCAAGCGCCGTTCCAGGAGGAGGCGCGCGCCAAGCTGTTCCGCGTCGCCGGTCTCGCCGCCGTCTCGGCCCTGTTCGAGCACGAGCCGGCCCGCGTCGAGCGCCTGTTCTTCGACGAGCGGCTGAAACCGGCGGTGGGCGGCTTCTGCAAGACCATGGCCGCCGCCCGCAAACCCTACCGCATGGTCGAGGGCGACGAGCTGGCGAAGGTCGCCGGCACGGTGCTGCACGGCGGGGTGGTGGCGCTGATGGCGCCGCGCACGCTGCCCGCCCTCGACGGCGAGACGGCGCGGCGCTGGAGCGAGCCGCTGCTGATCCTCGACGGGGTCGGCAACCCGCACAACCTCGGCGCCATCCTGCGCACCGCCGCCTTCTTCGGCCTGCCGCGCGTCGTGCTGTCCGACCATCCGGGGCAGGCCCAGCCGTCGGAGGCCGCCTACCGCGTCGCCGAGGGCGGCTTCGAATGGGTCGAGCTGTTCAAGGCCGCCAACCTGCCGGCGCTGTTGAAACGGCTGCGCGCGACCCACCGGGTCGTCGGGACCGCGCTCGATCCCAAGCGGGTCTCGATCGATGTCGGCGGGCTGACGGCGGGCGGGGCTAAGCCCCTTGCCCTGGTGATGGGCAACGAGGAGGACGGCATCCCGCCCGCCACGCTGGCCGCCTGCGACACGGTGCTGACCATTCCCGGCAGCGGCCGGGTGCAGTCGCTCAACGTCGCCGCCACCGCCGCCATCCTCATCCACGCGCTGGCGGCGAGGCCCTGAGCGGCGGCCTCATCGCAACGGTCAGTGGCCGCCCAACGCGATGAGCAGCACGATCGCCACCCCGGCGAGGCTCGCCAGCGGCAACATCTCCACCCCGTCGCGCGTCCAGGTCGGCGAGGCGCCATGGCCGTGGGCGCCATGCGACGCGCCGGCGGCGATGTCGTCGGCCCAGCCATGGCGCGACGGCACCGCACCGGGGGCCGACACCGCCGGGGCGGCCGGGCTGGCGATGTCCACCACGCCGTCCCCGCGCCGGTAGTCGCCGGACGGCGCGCCGCGCGAGCGCATCAGGCGGGAATCGTCCAGTTCGACCTCGACCCCGGCGGCCTCGATGCGCTCGACGGCGGCGGCGATCTCCTCCGGGGTCATCGTCTCGATCGGCAGGGCGGCGCCGAGCGCCTCGGCGCCCAGGCGGTTGCCGGAACGGCGGCCCTGCTCGATCAGGGATTGGAGGGTCGCGTCGCTGACGGGCTGGGTGGTGGCCATGATCATCGTCTCCGCAAAGAAGGCTGTTTCCAGATGAACAGCCGGACCCGGCCCCAAGGTTCCCGGCCGATTCCCGACCGCCCCGCTCGGGCTTGCTTCCGGGTTGCGGCGATCCGACATTAGGGGTCATCCCATCGCACCATCCATCGGAACGGAGACCAGCATGCTGGGGCAGTTTCTGCGCAAGCCGGCCACCCTGCCGGGACCGGACGAGGCGCTTCCCGGCCGAAGCGAACCGATCCCGGTTCCCGACCGCCACGCGATCAACGGCAACCCGCTGAAACCACCCTACCCTGCCGGGCTGGAGGTGGTGGATGTCGGGCTCGGCTGCTTCTGGGGGGCGGAGCGCAAGTTCTGGCAGATCCCCGGCGTCTGGGTGACGGCGGTCGGCTACCAGGGCGGCCACACGCCCAACCCGACCTACGAGGAGGTCTGCTCCGGCCGCACCGGCCACACCGAGGCGGTGCGCGTCGTCTACGACCCGGCGGTCGTGAGCCTCGACACGCTGCTGCGCGCCTTCTGGGAGGCGCACGACCCGACCCAGGGCATGCGCCAGGGCAACGACGTCGGCACCCAGTACCGCTCGGCGATCTACACCCACACGGCGGCGCAGCTGGAGGCGGCCCAGGCGACGCGCGACGCCTACCAGCAGCGGCTGAAGGCCGCCGGCTACGGCCCCGTCACCACGGAAATCCGCGAGGCGCCGCCCTTCTATTACGCCGAGGGCTATCACCAGCAGTATCTCCACAAGAACCCCGGCGGCTATTGCGGCCTGGGCGGCACCGGGGTGAGCTGCGCCGCGTAACAAGGGAGCAGACCCCGAAAGGTGCGGCATAAAGGCCGCGGCCCGGCGGACACCGGCCGGGCCGCCCGTTCGGGGTAAGCCCTTGCGGTTGCGTGGCGGGGTTGCTTGCGGGTATGGTTCGGGCGGTCCATGAAAGCTCCCGCGGCGTCACGCACCCGGGGCGCCGCCCGTCCTGCTGCGATCATCGATGACAAAGGAAAGAACCGAGCTGGCGACGCCGTATCTCAGCGGCCTGCTCGATTTCTGGCTTACCAAATCCACCGGCGGCCGGCCTCCGTCGCCGACCAGCATCGCCCCGGCCGACCTGCGTCCGTGGAAGGACAACATCGTCGTCTTCGAGGTGATCGGCGACGACGTCGGCGACGGCGGGGCCTTCGTCTATTCCTATTACGGCAAGGCGCTGGCCGCCGCCTTCGGCCATTCGCGCCTGGGGGCGACGGTGGACGTCCTGCCGGCGGAGCAGCGCGCCATCCTGCAACCCGAATACGACACGGTGCGGCGGGAACGGCGGCCGGTGGCCCGCGTCTACACCGCCGAATTCGCCGGCCGGACCCGGAGCTGGGAACGGCTGGTGCTGCCGATGTCGAGCGACGGCGCCACCATCGACAAGCTGCTGGTCGCCGCCTACGAGGTGACCGCCCGCCCGGCCGCGCCCCCGCCGGGGGCCACCCCTCCGGCCGACAGCCCGCCGGCCGGCGGCTCTCCCTCGCCGGAGATGGCGCCGGAGATGGCGCCCGATGCGCCGGCCGACCAGCCGCCCGCCGCCGATCAAGACACCGACCAGAACACCGAACAGAAGCCGGGAGCCTCGGCATGACGCCGCGTATGCCGCACCTCGCCGCCCCCCCGACCCAGTCCGGCGTCGTCACCGCCGACGAATTCAACCTGTGGTGCGCGCTGAACGGCCGCCCCTTCAACCTCGTCCCCAACGCGCGCGGCGAGGGCCGCGTGATGTGGGACGTCGAGGTGCTGCCGGGCACGCCGCGCGCCGGCACCGTCTATTCCACCAACCTGTCCGACGAGGCGCTGGCGGTGGTCGCCGGCTTCGCCTTCCTGTCGGGGGTCGAGTGGGCCTACGAGGCGCGCGAGCCGACCGAGTCAGCGGTCGCGGCACCGGCCACGGCGGCCCCAACGCCGGAGAGCGCCGACGCCGGGGCGGAGCCGGACATCGCGGAGACCGAGGCGGCGGCGGAGACCGAAGCCGCAGGGGACGCCGCCGGGGAAGCCGCCGGGGACGCCGACATGGTGGCGGACGCGGACACCGCCGAAACCGGCATCGGGGCCGGCACCGCGCCGGAAGCCCCGGAGGACGCGGACGGCTACCCGACGGTCTATTCGCTGCCGGCGGTGACGCTGCTCCAGAGCCCGCCGCCGCGCCCGCCGCAGCAGCATGACGAGGCGCTGCTGGCCCGCAACGCGCGGATGCTGGAAACCGTCCTGAAGAATTTCCGCGTGCGCGGCGAGATCATGGACGTGCGCCCCGGCCCGGTGGTGACGCTCTACGAATTCGAGCCGGCGCCCGGCACCAAGTCGGCCACCGTCATCAACCTGACCGACGACATCGCCCGCTCGATGAGCGTGGTCACCGCCCGCATCGCCATCGTCCCCGGCCGCAGCGTCATCGGAGTCGAGCTGCCGAATCCGGTGCGCGAGATGGTCTATCTGCGCGAGAGCTTCGACCACGACGCCTTCCGCAACACCAACGCCCAGCTCGCCATCGGACTCGGCAAGGACATCAGCGGCGAGCCGATCGTCGCCGACCTCGCCCGCATGCCGCACCTGCTGGTCGCCGGCACGACCGGCTCGGGCAAGTCGGTGGCGATCAACACGATGATCCTGTCGCTGCTCTACCGGCTGCCGCCGGAGCGCTGCCGCTTCATCATGGTCGATCCCAAGATGCTGGAGCTGTCTGTCTATGACGGCATCCCGCATCTGCTGACCCCCGTCGTCACCGACCCCAAGAAGGCCGTGGTCGCCCTGCGCTGGGCCGTGCGCGAGATGGAGAGCCGCTACGAGGCGATGTCCAAGCTCGGCGTCCGCAACATCGAGGGCTACAACGCCCGGATGACCGAGATGATCGCGGCCGGCGAGAAGATGCCGCGCCGCGCGACGCCGGCCGGCGAGCCGGAAAACGTCTTCGACATGACCCCGCAGGAGCCGACGCCGCTGCCCTACATCGTGGTCATCGTCGACGAGATGGCCGACCTGATGCTGGTCGCCGGCAAGGAGATCGAGGCGGCGATCCAGCGTCTGGCGCAGATGGCGCGCGCCGCCGGCATCCACCTGATCATGGCGACCCAGCGCCCGTCGGTCGACGTCATCACCGGCACCATCAAGGCCAACTTCCCGACCCGTATCAGCTTCCAGGTGACGTCGAAGATCGACAGCCGCACCATTCTCGGCGAGGCCGGGGCGGAGCAGCTGCTCGGCCAGGGCGACATGCTCTACATGCAGGGCGGCGGGCGCATCACCCGCGTCCACGGCCCCTTCGTCTCCGACGCCGAGGTCGAGGAGATCGTCCAGTACGTCAAGGCGCAGGGCGCCCCCAACTACGTCACCGCCATCACCGAGGAAGAGGAGGAGGCGGCGGCCGTCGAGGACGACGAGGGCGGCGGCGGCGGCCTGTCGGGCGACGACCTCTACATGCAGGCGGTCAACCTCGTGGTGCGCGAGGGCAAGGTGTCGGTCAGCTTCATCCAGCGCCAGCTCCAGATCGGCTACAACCGCGCCGCCCGTCTGGTCGAGCGCATGGAGACGGAGCGCGTCGTCGGCCCGGCCAACCACCAGGGCAAGCGCGAGGTCCTGCTGTCCAGCGCCGGCCTGTCGGCCAAGCGCGCCGGCGTCTAGGGCGGAAGCGGCATGGCGGGCAAGGGTGACGCCGTCGAGGCCCTGGTCGCGCGCATCGGCGAAAACGACGCGCTGATTCATGCCGTCGTGCAGGCCGTGCGTCAGGCCGTCCGCGCGGCGGTTCCCGGCGTCACGGAGAGCGTGAAGTACGGCGGCGTGATGTTCGAAGGCTCCGCCCCGTTCGGCGGCGTGTTCGCCTACAAGGGGCACGTCTCGCTGGAGTTCAGCCGGGGATGCGACCTCGACGACCCACGGGGCGTTCTGGAAGGCAGCGGGAAGTTCCGCCGCCACATCAAGCTCCAAAGCGTCGCGGACGTGGAGGCCAAGCATCTGCGGGATTACGCCGCCCGGGCCGCCGCCAACGCCCGGTCCCCCGCCTGACACCGCAAGGACGAGCCCCAGCATGAACGCCAAGGCCCATTTCGACCGCCTCGCCCTCTACAACCGCTGGGCCAACCGGCGGCTCTACGAGACGGCGGCGCAGCTCGCCGACGCGCAGGCCCGCGAGGATCGCGGCGCCTTCTTCGGCTCGGTCCTCGGCACGCTGAACCACATCCTGGTCGCCGACCGCATCTGGCTGGAGCGCATCGAGGGCGGCGGCCCGAAGCCGTCGGCGCTCGACGAGATCCTGCACGACCGCCTCGCCGACCTGCGCGCCGCCCGCGAGGCCGAGGACGAGCGCATCATCCGCGTCGTCGCCGAACAGCCGGAGGAACGCTTCGAGGCGCCCCTCGCCTACCGCAACATCGCCGGCACCGCCTACGAGCTGCCGTTCGGCGAGGTGCTGACCCACGTCTTCAACCACCAGACCCATCATCGCGGTCAGGCGCACGGCCTGCTCAGCCAGTTCGGGCTGAAGGCGCCGGTCATCGACTTCGTCTATTTCCGGCTGAACCCCTAACCATTCCGGTCCCGATGCCCCGTCCGATCACCGACCTCGCCACGCTGGAGGCGCTCTACGGCGAACCCGGCGCCCCGTCGATCGCCAAGGAGGTCCCGAGCCTCACCCCCGGCTACCGCGCGCTGATCGAGGCCTCGCCCTTCCTGGTTCTGGCGACCAGCGGGCCGGAGGGGCTCGACGCCTCGCCGCGTGGCGACGGCCCGGGCTTCGTCCGCGTGGCGGACGAGCGCACGCTGCTGCTGCCCGACCGGCGCGGCAACAACCGCATCGACAGCCTGCGCAATATCCTGCACGACCCGCGCGTCGGGCTGCTGTTCCTGGTGCCGGGCGTCAACGAGACGCTGCGGGTCAACGGCCGCGCCGTGATCGACGCCGACCCGGACCTCTGCGGCTCCTTCGCGGTGGACGGCAAGGCGCCGAAATCGGTGCTGGTCGTCACCATCGACTCAGTGTTCTTCCAATGCGCCCGCGCCTTGCTGCGCTCCCACCTGTGGGACCCGGCGACTCAGGTGCCGCGCGCCAGCCTGCCCTCGACCGGCACGCTGCTCGCCGAGGCCAGCGCCGGGCGCGAGGGCGGCGAGGCCTATGAACGGTCGCTCGCCGAACGGATCCCGAAGACTCTCTACTGAGCGGCGAGCGGCAGCCCCGCGTCGCCGCCCTCCAGCCCCTTCGCGCCCAGGACGTCGTCGCGCAGCCGGATGGTGAAGACCGAGCCGGAGCCCTTCACGCTGTCCACCGTCAGCGTCCCGCCATGGGCGGCGACGATCTTGTGCGTCATGTAGAGGCCGATTCCCGACCCCTTGGTCCCCCGCGAGGATGCGGCGCGGAAATAGATGGTGCCGATGCGCGCGACCTCCTCCGCGCTCATGCCGCGCCCGTGGTCGGTGACGCGGATGGCGACACCGCCCTCCTCCTCCCGCGCCTCGACGAAGACGGTGGTGTCGGGCGGCGAGTAGCGCAGCGCGTTCTGCACGAGGTTGGTCACCGCCACGCCGAGAAACTGCGAATCGACCCGCAACGGCCGGTTCGGCGCCTCCACCGTCACCGTCAGCCGCGCCTCGCCCCCCGGCACCGCCAGCCCGTCGAGCGCCTGCCCGATCACCGTCCCCAGCGCCACCGGCTCCGGGTTCAGCGCCAGCGCGCCCTGGTCGAGCGCCTGCGACGACAGGAACATCTCCACCAGATCGGCGAGCTTGCGCGTGGTGGCGCGGACGCGGTCCAGCCGCTTCAGGGCGCCCGGATCCTCGATGCCGCCGGTCAGCGCGATCATCTGCGCCGCGCCGTCGATGGAGGCCAGCGGGGTGCGGAACTCGTGCGACAGCATGGCGATGAAGGTGCGCTGCTCCTCCGCCCGCGTGGTGGCGAAGAGGGTCTCCTGCTCGGCGCGGACCCGCTCGGTCTGGAGACGGCGGATGCGCAGGGTCAGGCCGGCGCCGAGGATCAGGAAGGCGACGATCGAGCCGAGCTGGTAGGGATCGACGATCAGCCAGTCGAGCGGGATGCCGCCGCGCAACGCCGCCTGCGCCACCGAGATGCCGACCACAGCGGTCAGGGTGCTCGCCAGATAGAAGCGCAGGATCACGTCGCGGGGGTTGCGCCGGATCAGCAGGACGATCAGCACCAGGCTGATCGCGGTGAGGATGGCGGCGACGAGCGACACCAGCGGATTGGCGATCATGAAGAACGACGGCATCACCGACGTCACGGACAGCAGCGCGGCGAACAGCGCGGCTCCGAGGTAGACCCGGTGCAGGCGCGGGAAATTCCGCCGCAGGTCGAGCAGGCGGTCCCACAGGATCAAGGCCATCGCGCTGCCGAGCAGCCCGGTGCCGCCGACCTCCAGATTCATCAGCCAGCCCGGCGCGTCCGGTTGCAGCGCCGCGGCGATGCCGTTGGCGAACAGATAGTACAGCAGGGCCGAGGCGATGTGGCCGGTGTAGGCGAGAAGCGCCGTGTCCTGCAACATGACGCCCAGCGCCCCGTAACCCAGCACCAGGATCGCCAGCACCCCGAGAAACATCCCCTGGAACAGCAGGGTGCGGGTCTGCTGGCCGACGAAGGCCTTGGATGTCCACAAGGTGCCGTACAGAGTGATGGCGCTGACCGAATCGACGCGCAGATAGACGGTGACGACCCGTCCTTCCGGCAAGTCCAGCGGGGTGGCGTGCAGGCGGCTCTGCATCGGGCGCTGGCTGTAGGGAACGAAATCCCCCATGCGGATCACCCGGAAATCCTCGGCGCCCGTGGCGGGCCGGGCCGGGTCGATCGGAACATGCAGGTCGAGATGGTCGATGTAGGCCTCGCCCAGCTCCATGATCCAGGTGGCGGGCGCGCCGGGTTCGCGCAGCAGGTCGAAGCGGTACCAATGGATGTCGCGGGTCTGCCCGGCCCCCCGGAAGGCGGTGCGGGGAACGAAGCCTCCCAAGTCGCCCTTGCCTTCCCCCCTGCCCTCCCCTTTGGCGTCGGCGCGCAGGACATCCTCGAAGGACAGGGAGCGTCCATGGTCGACAAGCTGGCCGAAATGGGTGGACAGCGACACCCCCTTGGTCGCGGGCGACAGCCGCAGGACGCCGACACCGTCGGCCAGCGCGCTTGCGCCGCCCCCCAGCGCCGGAAGGAGGACAAGGAGCAACAGGAAGGTCAGGCGGCGCAGCACCGCCGCCACCGCTCGCCCCTCACCCTCCCCGCCCGACCTCCGGCCCATCGCCGTCCGCCCTCCCCAGGCCACGTTGCATGGTTGACATAGCCGCCCGTTCCCTAGGATTTTCTTAAACTTGTATGAAATTCCGATCCATCTCCGTGGCGCTCATATCCGCGACGGGGACAGGCGGAATTCGATCACGGCGTCGGTCGTGCTCAAGGCGCTGACCAGCCTCATCGGATCGCACGCCCCCATCGCTTGCAGCACGAGCTGGTATTCGAACTGGCCGCTGCCGTTCCTCAGATGGAAGGCCCAGTCGATGACCTCGAAGCCCTGCTCCTTGGCGCGGGCGCGCAGTTCCTCGGCCGGCGGCGCCTTGTCGCGGGTGAAGACCAGGGTCAGGTGCATCACCGTCTGGTGGGGCAGCGCCGTCTCCAGGCGGCGGAACGCGCTCATGATGAAGGCGCTGAGCAGCGCCGCCCCGATGGCGACGAGGTAGAAGCCGAGGCCGATGGTCACGCCGATCGCCGCCGTGCACCAGATGGAGGCGGCGGTGGACAGGCCGCGAATCGACAGCCCCTCCCGCATGATCACCCCGGCGCCGAGAAAGCCGATGCCGGTGACGATGCCCTGGATGACGCGGGTCGCGTCGCCCGCCCCGGCCCCGGGCTGCGGCCCCATCCCGCCGTACCACATGCCCGGATAGGCGTTGACCACCGTCAGCGCGGTCGAGGCGAGGCAGACCAGCCCGTAGGTCCTCATCCCCGCCGCCCGCCCGTGGTAGCTGCGCTCGTAGCCGAGCAGCATCCCCACCCCCAGCGCGCCCACGAGGTGGAGCAGGATCAGGCCGTTGGTCAGCAGTTCGGCGCGGGACCAGTAGGCGAGCAGGACATCCATCGGCAGTGGTCCGGAAGCGGGTGCGACAAGTTCGCCCAACCTTACATCCCGCTGATTATCAAAAGATTTTCACAAGCGCCAGGACCGTGAAAAAGACCCCATTTGACCTGAGTCAATTCCAAGCCCAGCCAAAGGACCAATACTAAGGGATGAAACGGTCTCATCCCTCGGGACCGCCTTCCTCGACGGATCGAGACAGATCATGACGCCTTCCGCATCCCCCGGTTCCTCGCGTCGCTCGGAAACCCTGATGTTCCTCGCGTTGTCGGTCCTCGTCTGGCCGGTGGTCGCCGTCGGCTCGGTCGGGGCCTACGGCTTCGCCATCTGGATGTACCAAATCCTGACGCATTGAGTGCCCGCCATGACCGCCACGCCAGAGACCCACATCTCAAGCCTCGTCATCCAGCACAGCCCCGACCGCACCGAGGCGGTCCGCGAGGCGGCCTCGTCCATCGCCGGTCTCGACTGGTGCGCCTCGGAGAACGGCAAGGCCGTGGTGACGCTGGTCACCGCCAGCGCCGGCGCGGTCATCGACCACATCGCCACGCTGAACGCCGTCCCCGGCGTCCACACCACGACAATGGTCTTCCATCACTACGAACCGGCGGACTGAGGGACGACCCGAGCCCCACCCGAACCCTCCCCCGCCTCGGCGGAGGAGGGAGCTCCGCCGCACTTCCGCCAAGCTCCTGCACGAATCCCCTCCCCTCTGAAACGGAGGAGGGTCGGGGTGGGGGCAAGCCATGAGAGCCCGCCCGAGGGCCAGGAGACACCCGCATGAACCTGTCACGCCGCGATTACCTGAAGGCGCAAGCCGCCGCTGCCGCCGCCGCGGCGGCGGGAATCAGCCTGCCGGCCTCCGCCGCCCCCCTGCTGACCGGCGAGGGCGCCAAGCTGAACTGGTCCAAGGCCCCCTGCCGCTTCTGCGGCACCGGCTGCGGCGTGATGGTCGGGGTGAAGGACGGCCGCGTGGTCGCCACCCACGGCGACGTGAAGGCCGAGGTCAACCGCGGCCTGAACTGCGTGAAGGGCTATTTCCTCTCCAAGATCATGTATGGCGAGGACCGGCTGACCCAGCCGCTGCTGCGCATGAAGGACGGCAAGTTCGACAAGGAGGGCGAGTTCACGCCGATCTCCTGGGACGCCGCCTTCGACATCATGGCCGAGAAGTGGAAGGAGACCCTGAAGAAGAAGGGCCCGACCGCCGTCGGCATGTTCGGCTCCGGCCAATGGACCATCTACGAGGGCTACGCCGCCTCCAAGTTCATGAAGGCCGGCCTGCGCTCCAACAACCTCGACCCGAACGCGCGCCACTGCATGGCGTCGGCGGTGGCCGGCTTCATGCGGACCTTCGGCATGGACGAGCCGATGGGCTGCTACGACGACATGGAGCAGGCCGACGCCTTCGTGCTGTGGGGCTCCAACATGGCGGAGATGCACCCCATCCTGTGGACCCGCGTCACCGACCGCAAGCTCGGCCACGCCGACTGCAAGGTCGCGGTGCTGTCCACCTTCGAGCACCGCAGCTTCGACCTCGCCGACATCGGCATGGTGTTCACGCCGGGCTCCGATCTGGCGATCCTGAACTACATCGCCAACCACATCATCAAGACCGGCCGGGTCAACCAGGAGTTCGTCGCCAGGCACTGCAACTTCAAGCGGGGCCGCGACGACATCGGCTACGGCCTGCGGCCCGAGCACGCGCTGGAGAAGAAGGCGAAGAACGCCGACAAGGCCAACGACTCCGACCCGATCAGCTTCGAGGAGTTCGCCAGGTTCGTCGAGCCCTACACGCTGGACAAGGCGCACGAGCTGTCGGGCGTGCCGAAGAACCGGCTGGAGGCGCTGGCCGAGCTGTACGCCGACCCCAAGGTGAAGGTCATGTCCTTCTGGACCATGGGCTTCAACCAGCATGTGCGCGGCGTCTGGGCCAACAACCTCGTCTACAACATCCATCTGCTGACGGGGAAGATCTCGCAGCCCGGCTGCGGCCCCTTCTCGCTGACCGGCCAGCCGTCCGCCTGCGGCACGGCGCGCGAGGTCGGCACCTTCTCGCACCGGCTGCCCGCCGACATGGTGGTGAACAACCCGGAGCACCGCCGCATCGCCGAGGAGATCTGGAAGCTGCCGGCGGGAACCATTCCCGAGAAGCCGGGCTACCACGCCGTCCAGCAGGACCGCATGCTGAGGGACGGCAAGCTCAACGTCTATTGGGTCCAGTGCAACAACAACATGCAGACGGCGCCGAACACGGCGAAGGAGACCTTCCCGGGCTACCGCAACCCGGAGAACTTCATCGTCGTCTCGGACCCCTACCCGACGGTGACGGCGCTGGCCGCCGACCTGATCCTGCCGACCGCCATGTGGGTCGAGAAGGAGGGCGGCTACGGCAACGCCGAACGCCGCACCCAGCTCTGGCGCCAGCTCGTCACCGCGCCGGGCGGGGCGCGCTCCGACCTCTGGCAGATCATGGAGTTTTCCAAGCGCTTCCAGATCGAGGACGTCTGGCCCGAGGAACTGCTGAGCAAGAAGCCGGAGCTGCGCGGCAAGTCGCTCTATGACGTGCTGTTCCGCAACGGGCAGGTCGACCGTTTCCCGCTGGCCGATCTCGACCCGAACTACGAGAATGTCGAGGCGAAACAGGCCGGCTTCTACGTGCAGAAGGGGCTGTTCGAGGAATACGCCGCCTTCGGGCGCGGCCACGGCCACGATCTGGCGCCCTTCGACCAGTACCACCAGGAGCGCGGCCTGCGCTGGCCGGTGGTCGACGGCAAGGAGACCAAGTGGCGCTACCGCGAGGGCACCGACCCGTACGTCAAGGCCGGCGAGGGCATGCGCTTCTACGGCAACAAGGACGGCAAGGCCAACATCTTCGCCCTGCCCTACGAGCCGCCGGCCGAGGCGCCCGACGCCGACTACCCGTTCTGGCTCAGCACGGGACGCGTTCTGGAGCACTGGCACAGCGGCTCGATGACGCTGCGGGTGCCGGAGCTGCGCAAGGCGGTTCCCAACGCCGTGGTGTACATGCACCCCGACGACGCCAAGCAGCTCAACGTCCGGCGCGGGCAGGAGGTGCGCGTCACCTCGCGGCGCGGCGAGGTGCGGGTGCGGGTGGAGACGCGCGGGCGCAACAAGCCGCCGCGCGGTCTCGTCTTCGTCCCCTTCTTCGACCACACCGTGCTGATCAACAAGGTGACGATGGACGCCACCGACCCGATCAGCAAGCAGACCGACTACAAGAAGTGCGCGGTCAAGATCACGCCCGTCCTGAGCGCGTGAGGAGGAACCCTGCCATGAAGACCCGCATCCTCATCGCCGCCCTGGCCTTCCTCGCCGCCGCCCCCGCCTTCGTCACGGGGGTGGTCGCGGCGGACGGCCCGGCCGGTCCCAAGCTGCCCTCCGGCCCCCACCCGATCACGCTGGACGTCCAGGCGGAGAGCACCCACCGCGAGATCGTCGACGACGTGAAGAACATGCGGAACTACGCCGACCAGCCGCCGCTGATCCCGCACGCCATCCGCGACTACCAGATCGACCTGAACATCAATAAGTGCATGACCTGCCACGACCGCCGCAACACGCAGGGGTCGCAGGCGCCGATGGTCTCGGTCACCCATTTCCAGGACCGCGACGGGCAGACGCTCGGCACCGTGTCGGCGCGCCGCTACTTCTGCACCCAGTGCCATGTGCCGCAGACCGACGCCAAGCCCATCGTCGGCAACAGCTTCCGCGACTTCGACGCGGTGCTGGGAACGGCGGGCCGGGAAGGCGGGAAGTAAATGGCGATCAAGACCTTCCTGCTGCAATGCTGGCGCGTGTTCGCGCGCCCCAGCGTGCATTTCAGCCTGGGCTTCCTGACGCTGGGCGGCTTCATCGCCGGCGTCGTCTTCTGGGGCGGCTTCAACACCGCCCTGGAGGCCACCAACAAGGAAGCCTTCTGCATCAGCTGCCACGAGATGCGCGACAACCCCTACGAGGAGCTGAAGCAGACCATCCACTTCACCAACCGCTCGGGCGTGCGGGCGAGCTGCCCCGACTGCCACGTCCCGCACGAGTGGACCGACAAGATCGCCCGCAAGATGCAGGCCTCGAAGGAGGTCTGGGGCAAGATCTTCGGCACCATCGACACCCGCGAGAAGTTCCTCGACAAGCGCCGCGAACTGGCCGAGCACGAATGGAGCCGGCTGAAGGCGAACAACTCGCTGGAATGCCGCAACTGCCACAGCGCCGAGTCGATGGACATCACCAAGCAGAACCCGCGCGCGGCCAACATGCACGAGACCTACCTGTTCACCGGCCAGAACACCTGCATCGACTGCCACAAGGGCATCGCCCACCGTCTGCCCGACATGCACGGCATCGATCCCGGCTGGAGCATGAAGACCAGCGCGAAGTAATCGCCCGCCCCTCTCCGCCGCCGTCCGGCCTGCCCTCCGGGCAAGGCGGACGGCGCGGCTCCCGACGCGGAGCGGAACCGGCCCAAAGAAAAGGCCCAAAGAAAAAGGCCCTTCCTCCTGGTGGAGGAAGGGCCTTTTTCTTGGAAAGCGTTCCCGGCTCAGCGGAACTCGACCGTCACGATCTCGTACAGCTTGGAACCACCGGGGGTGGAGACCTCCACGCTGTCGCCGACCGACTTGTTGATCAGCGCGCGGGCCAGCGGCGCCTGGATCGACAGCAGGCGCTGCTTGATGTCGCTCTCGTCCTGGCCGACGATCTGGTAGGTCGTCTCCTCGTCCGTGTCCTGGTCGGCCAGGGTCACGGTGGCGCCGAACTTCACGGTGTCGCCCGACAGCTTGGCCGGGTCGATGACCTCGGCCCGGCTGATCTTGTCCTCAAGCTCCAGCACACGGCCTTCGATGAAGCTCTGCCGTTCGCGCGCGGCGTGGTATTCGGCGTTTTCCGACAAGTCCCCATGTTCGCGCGCTTCGGCAATGGCCTTGATGACCGCCGGACGCTCGGTGATCTTAAGGTGCTTCAATTCCTCCTGGAGGCGGTTGAAGCCCGCCGCTGTCATCGGAACTTTTTCCATCTGTTCGGTCCATCACCGCTTGCAGTCGTTCGACTTGTCCAAAGCGACATCAAGGACGAAGACGGCGCGGAGGAGGTCCGCCGCGCCGTCGTCCGTCCTTAATACGATCCGCTAAGGTACGACTGCAACGGGGCGACTTCAAGGCTGCCGTTCCGGAGTGCGGCAATTGCTTCCACCGCCGCGCGCGCCCCCGCCACCGTGGTGTAGTACGGAACGTTGTAGGTCAGCGCGGTTCGCCGCAGGCTGAAGCTGTCGGACAGCGCCTGGGCGCCCTCCGTCGTGTTGATGACCAGATGGACGTCGCCGTTGATCATGGCGTCGACGATGTGCGGCTGGCCCTCGGCGACCTTGTTGATCGATTCGGCCGGGACGCCGGCGTCGGCGAAGACCTTGGCGGTGCCCGACGTCGCCAGCACGCGGAAGCCCATCTCGTGCAGCTTCTTGGCGATGACGGCGAGCGCCGGCTTGTCGCGGTCCTTGACCGAGACGAAGACCGTGCCCTTGACCGGCAGGTTCACCCCGGCGCCGAGCTGCGCCTTGGCGAAGGCGAGCGCGAAGTTGTGGTCGAGCCCCATCACCTCGCCGGTCGACTTCATCTCCGGCCCCAGCACGATGTCGACGCCGGGGAAACGGGCGAAGGGGAACACGGCCTCCTTCACGGCGGTGTGCGGCGGGGTCGGGCCGGTCAGCGTGAAGGCCGACAGCTTCTCACCGGCCATGACGCGGGCGGCGATCTTGGCGATCGCGGTGCCGGTGGCCTTGGCGACGAAGGGCACCGTGCGCGAGGCGCGCGGGTTGACCTCCAGGATGTAGACCATGCCGTCCTTGACCGCGAACTGCACGTTCATCAGCCCGACGACCTTCAGCGCGTGGGCCAGCAGGTCGGACTGGCGGTTGATCTCGGCGATGGTCTCGGCCGGCAGCGAGTAGGGCGGCAGCGCGCAGGCGCTGTCGCCGGAATGGATGCCGGCCTCCTCGATGTGCTCCATGACGCCGGCCACATAGACGTCGGTGCCGTCGCACACCACGTCGACGTCCACCTCGATGGCGTCCTGGAGGTAGCTGTCGATCAGCACCGGGTTCTTGCCCGACACCTGCACGGCGGTGGCCATGTAGCGCTGGAGACCGGCCATGTCGTGGACGATCTCCATCGCCCGGCCGCCCAGCACGTAGGACGGGCGGATGACGACCGGGAAGCCGATCTTGGCGGCGACGGCCTCGGCCTCCTCCAGCGAACGGGCGAGCCCGTTGGCCGGCTGCTTGAGGTTCAGCTCGTGCAGCAGGCGCTGGAAGCGCTCGCGGTCCTCGGCGAGGTCGATGGCGTCCGGCGAGGTGCCGAGGATCGGGATGCCGGCGGTCTCCAGCGCGGCGGCGAGCTTCAGCGGGGTCTGGCCGCCGAACTGCACGATGCAGCCCAGAACCGTGCCCTTGCGCTGCTCGACGCGCACCAGCTCGACCACGTCCTCGGCGGTCAGCGGCTCGAAATAGAGGCGGTCGGCGGTGTCGTAGTCGGTCGAGACCGTCTCCGGGTTGCAGTTGACCATGATGGTCTCGATGCCGGCCTCCTGGAGGGCGTAGACGGCATGGACGCAGCAATAGTCGAACTCGATGCCCTGGCCGATGCGGTTCGGACCGCCGCCGAGGATGACGACCTTGCGCTTGTCGGTCGGGTCCGACTCGCACTCCGCCTCGCCCGACCCGTCGGTCTCGTAGGTCGAATACATGTAGGGCGTGGCCGAGGCGAACTCGGCGGCGCAGGTGTCGATGCGCTTGAACACCGGCGTGACCCCGGCCATGCGGCGCGAGGCGGCGACCGCCAGCTCGGTGGTCCGGGCCAGTTCGGCCAGACGCGCGTCGGAGAAGCCCATCTGCTTCAGCGCCAGCCAGCCGGCCTTGGTCGAGGGCAGGCCGTCGCTGCGGATCGCCGCCTCGCGGTCGACGATCGCCTTGATCTGCTCCAGGAACCACG
Source organism: Azospirillum agricola (assembly GCF_017876095.1). GTDB lineage: Bacteria > Pseudomonadota > Alphaproteobacteria > Azospirillales > Azospirillaceae > Azospirillum > Azospirillum agricola. The sequence goes on along the minus strand of NZ_JAGINM010000011.1, from coordinate 66,088 downwards.
GGTCGTACTTCGAGGCGTTCTGCACCTCGGCCACCGTGAAGCCGTGGCGGAAGGCCTGGGCGATCACCAGCAGGCGGTCGGGCGTCGGCTTGGCCAGCGCGCCGCGGATGGTCGAGCGGTCGGGGTTGCCGTCGCCGATGAGGACCTCGTTGAAGCCGGTCAGGCCGGTCTCCATCGAGCGCAGCGCCTTCTGCACCGATTCCTGGAAGGTGCGGCCGATCGACATCGCCTCGCCGACCGACTTCATCGAGGTGGTCAGCAGCGGCTCGGCGCCCTTGAACTTCTCGAAGGTGAAGCGCGGCATCTTGGTGACGACGTAGTCGATCGTCGGCTCGAAGCTGGCCGGCGTGGTGCCGGTGATGTCGTTGGTCAGTTCGTCCAGGCGATAGCCGACCGCCAGCTTCGCCGCGATCTTGGCGATCGGGAAGCCGGTGGCCTTGGAGGCCAGCGCCGAGCTGCGCGAGACGCGCGGGTTCATCTCGATGACGATCAGGCGGCCGTTGGCCGGGTTGACGGCGAACTGCACGTTCGACCCGCCGGTGTCGACGCCGATCTCGCGCAGCACCGCGATCGAGGCGTTGCGCATGATCTGGTATTCTTTGTCGGTCAGCGTCAGCGCCGGGGCGACGGTGATCGAATCGCCGGTGTGGACGCCCATCGGGTCGATGTTCTCGATGGCGCAGATGATGATGCAGTTGTCGGCGCCGTCGCGCACGACCTCCATCTCATACTCCTTCCAGCCCAGCACCGATTCCTCGATCAGCACCTCGCCGACCGGGCTGGCGCGCAGGCCGCCGCGCACGATGTCCTCGAACTCCGCCCGGTTGTAGGCGATGCCGCCGCCGGTGCCGGCCAGCGTGAAGCTGGGGCGGATGATGGCCGGCAGCCCGACCAGCTCCAGGGCCTCCATCGCCTCGGTCAGCGTCTTGACCATGCGCGAGCGCGGGCTCTCCAGCCCCAGCTTGTCCATGGCGTCGCGGAACAGGATGCGGTCCTCGGCCTTGGCGATGACGTCGCGCTTGGCGCCGATCATCTCCACGCCCAGCCGCTCCAGCGTGCCGTCGTCGGACAGCGCCATCGCCGTGTTCAGCGCGGTCTGGCCGCCCATCGTCGGCAGCAGGGCGTCGGGGCGCTCCTTCTCCAGGATCCGGGCGACGACGGCCGGGGTGATCGGCTCGATGTAGGTGGCGTCGGCCAGACCGGGGTCGGTCATGATGGTGGCCGGGTTGGAGTTGACGAGGATGACCCGGTAGCCTTCCTCGCGCAGCGCCTTGCACGCCTGGACGCCGGAATAGTCGAACTCGCAAGCCTGTCCGATGACGATCGGACCCGCGCCGATGATGCAGATGGATTTGATGTCGGTGCGTTTGGGCATGGGTCCGCTTCTCGAAGTTTGGTCAGCCGAAAGCCCCCCAGGCGCCGGGAGGAACCGGAGACGGGGAGCCGGGGGTGAGCATGTCGTGCAAGGCCCCCTTATAGGGGGTTCGGGTCCGGGGGGGAAGGGGTGGCATGGATGCCACCCTCGCATGACTGGATCCCGCGCCCCGCGCCGCCGCCCTTGAACCCCGCCGCAAAGCTGGGCATCAATCCATGCACCCCTCTTTGGAGTTACGCCCCCCATGAGCCACGCCTTCGCCAAGGACAGCCGCGCCTGCGCCGCCTGCGTCTCGTGGGGGGGCGAGCGGGCGCTGTCGGGCGACAACACGCTGGTCCTGGTCGCCCGCCACGGGGTGGAGGGCGAATGCCGCACCGCCAGCAGCCAGGACTACCGCAAGGTCACCAAGGGCTATCACACCTGCGCCACCTGGGCGCCGCTGCCGATGCTGAAGAAGCACGGCGGGCGCATCGGCCACCAGCCGGTGACCGCCGCCGCGTCCCGCCCCCAGCCGCCGCTGCCGGCCGCCGTTCCGGCCGCCGCGCCCACGCCGACGGCGAGCGCCATCCCGGTGGAGGCCGAGCCGCCGCCGCCCTGCCGGGCCGACCCGCTCGACGTCGAGCAGACGCCGCAGGTCCGCGTCCTCTACACCCATTGGCTGCGGCTGAAGCGCCGGCGCGCCATCCCGCTGGCGGCCGAGATCGACACCGCGCAGGTGCGCGAGACGGTGCCGCGCACCTGCCTTATGGAGCCGACGGCGGACGGCCGCGATTTCGTGTATAAATCCTGCGGGCGGGCGTTGCAGCGCCGGCTCGCCATGCGGCCGACGACGCTCCGGGTGACGGAATGCCACCCGGAACAGGCGGCGCAGCGCTGGCTGGCCGATCTGCGGGCCTGCCTGGACAGCGGGGAGCCGCGCTGCCTGATGGTGCGCGACGACCCGATGCTGCCGGGGCTGAAGTTCGTGGAGCTGCTGCTGCCCCTGGCCGACGTCGAGGGCGGCCGGGCCACCCGCGTGCTGGCCTACCGCCATGTTCCCGGCGGCTGAAGGCCAGGAAACACCGAGAGCGGAGAGACGGGCGATGGCGGAGAACGGAGCGCGGCGCCTTCTTCCCAAGCCGGAGATCGGCCCGGAGATCGTCGGCGTCTGGCCGGCGGCGGTGTGGATTTTCGTCGGCACGCTGGTGTGGCTCGGCGACCCCGACCATTTCGCCGGCTGGAAGGGCGGTGTCTATTACGTGCTGGGCACGGGGATCGTGGCGCTGGTCGGCGGGCTGATCGGCCGCTCCGCCCGGCTGGCGGTCGGCGGCATCCAGGAGCGCCTGCTCAAGGAGGTCCGCCACCGCCGGGACATGGCGACCTGGGCGGTGTCGGTCGGCGTGCGGCTGATGGTGATGCTGGCCGAGGCGGTCGCCGTGACGCTGCTGTCCCTGTCGGCGGTGGACGTGCTGTGGTGAGCCGGCGCCGGGCCGCTACGCCCCGGCGCCACCCTCCGCCGTCTTGGCGTATTTCCGCTTCGCCACGTCGAGCGACGCCAGGAGCTGCTGGCCCGTCGCGCCGCCGTCGCCGCTGACGCGGGCGTTCATCACCGCGCGGATGGCGTCGGCGTGCGCCTTGAACAGCAGGCGCTCGTTTTCCGTCACCGTCCCTCCCCCGGCCCCGCCGCGCGTCGCCTCGTAGAGCGACTTGGCGATCTGCGTGATCAGCGGATAGCCGAAGATCCCGCCCTGCCCGCGCATCTCGTGCGCCGCGCGGTTGACCTGGGCGATCAGCCCCGGCACGGCGTCGGGTTCGCGGTCCAGCCGCTCGATGCGGCGACTCATCTCCTCGACCTCCCCGGCGATCCAGGTGGCGTAGTCGCCGGCGCGGTTCTGGATCTCCTCCTCGGCGGCGGCCAGAACCTCGGCCGGCAGGGTCGGCACCGGCCCCTTGGGCGCGATGCCGACCTTCACGGCCAGCCGGTTGGGAAGGTCGAAATGGATCACCGGAAAGCGGTCGATGCCCGCCGCCCGCGAGGCGCTGTGCACCACCAGGATTTCCGAGCCGCCGGTCATCCGGCAATCCAGGGCGACCGGCTTGTCGGTCCGCCGCCGGTCGGGGCCGAAATAGCCCTTGGCCAGCACGAAGCGGCGCGGCCGGGCGACGGCGAACAGCAGGCGGCTGGCGATGGTCTGGGCCGAGAAGGGCTTGGCGATGAAGTCGGTGGCGCCGAGGTCGCGGGCCTGCTCGACATACTGGCGGTCGGCGGCGCCGGACAGCATCAGGACGGGCAGGAACTTGTCGGGACTCCGCGGGCTGTAGCGCAGCCAGCGCAACAGCATCAGCCCGTCCACCTCCGGCATCACCAGATCGGAGATGACGAGATCCACCGGCGCCGCGCCCGCCGGCAGGGCAGGGCGGCGCGCCTCCAGCCAGCGGATGGCGTCGGCCCCGCTCGCCACCGCCTGGACCCGGCCGACACCGATGGCCCGCAGCGTGGCGGTCAGGACGGCGCGGATGAAACCGCTGTCCTCCACCACCAGCACGGACAGCCGGCCGAGCTTCGGCCCGCCCCACCCGCCCGTCACCGGAGTCACCGCCATCTGGTTCATCGCCGACGCCACAGCCCCGCAGTCCAAAGGGCAGTCTTGGCACGTCCGCCGCCGCTTGGCGAGAGTCAACGCGGGGCGTTTCGGGCGGACGTTTCGCCGCAAGGGGGCTTTCCGCCGCCGCCCGGCGCGGCTAGGCTCACCGCCAAACAATCAGCCGTCAATCAACCGGAGGAAACCGAGACATGCCGCAACCCGATCACGTCATGGCCCTGCCCGTTCCCGACGCGTCCGGCCTGGACGCCGACATGGCCGCCCTGTTCGACAAATGCACGGAGAAGCTGGGCTTCGTGCCCAACGTCCTGCAAGCCTACAGCCTGCGCCAGAAGAAGCTGCGCAACTTCGCCCTGCTCTACAACGAGCTGATGCTGGGCGAGAGCGGCCTGTCGAAGCTGGAGCGCGAGATGATCGCGGTCGTCGTCTCCTCGGCCAACCATTGCTACTACTGCCTCGTCGCCCACGGCCAAGCGGTGCGCAAGCTGTCCGGCGACCCGGAGCTGGGCGAGATGCTGGTCGCCAACTACCGCGTCGCCCCGCTGGAGCCGCGCCAGCGCGCCATGCTCGACTTCGCGTGGAAGATGACGAAGGAGCCGTGGACGGTGGGCGAGCCCGACCGCGAGGCGCTGCGCGCCGTCGGATTCTCCAACGAGGACATCTTCGACATCGCCGACACGGCGGGCTTCTACAACATGTCCAACCGGGTTGCGACCGCGGTGGACATGATCCCCAACCGCGAGTACCACAAGCTGGACCGTTGACGGTCCGCCCCCGCGCAACCGACCGGAGCCGCCGGAATGCTGAGGTTCTTCGTCCGCCTGTTCGCCACCATCGGCCTGCTGGTGGTGGCCGCCCTGGTCGGGGCCGTGGTGCTGCTGGTCCGCTACCAGCCGAGCCTGCCCGACGCGGTGGTGCTCGACCTCGATCTGACGCGCACGCTGGCGGAAGGCGGGTCGGACCGGCTGGGCGGGCTGCTCGGCCATGACGCCAGCCTGCGCGAGGTGCTCGACGCGCTGGAGCGCGGCCGCAGCGACCCGAAGGTGAAGGGCGTGCTGGCCCGGCTGGGCGGCGACGACATCGGCTTCGCCCAGGCGCAGGAGCTGCGCGCGGCGGTCGAGCGCTTCCGCGCCTCCGGCCGCTTCGCCGTCGCCTTCTCGGAAAGCTACGGCGAGGGCGGGGCCGGCAACCGTGCCTATCTGCTGGCCAGCGCCTTCGACGAGGTGTGGCTCCAGCCGCTCGGCATGGTCGGGCTGACCGGACTCTCGGCCGAGGTGCCCTTCGCCCGCGCCGCGCTCGACACGCTGGGGGTCCAGCCTCAGCTCATGCAGCGGGAGGAGTACAAGAGCTTCGCCGACACCTTCACCCGCAGCGAGCTGACCCCGGCCAACCGGGAGATGCTGCAAGGGCTGGTCGGCGACCTGACCAACCAGCTGGTGGACGGCATCGCCAAGAGCCGGCGCGTGCCGCCGGCTTCGGTCCGCGCGGCGCTCGACCGCGCGCCGCTGCTCGACCGCGAGGCGCTGGAGCTGAAGCTGATCGACCGCGTCGGCTACGCCGACGAGGCGCGCGACGCGGCGTTGCAGCGCGCCGGCGGCGGGGCGGAGCTGGTCGAGACCGCCGACTACCGGTCGGTGGCCGGCGGCGCCCACGACAGCGGGCCGACGGTGGCGCTGATCCACGCGGTCGGCACCATCACCGGCGGCAAGAGCGACCGCCCGGCGCTGGGCGAGATCACCGCCGGGTCCGAGACCATCGTCCAGGCCATCGAGGAGGCGGTCGACGACCCTGACGTGAAGGCCATCCTGTTCCGCATCGACAGCGGCGGCGGCTCGGTCTCGGCCTCCGAGGCGATCCGCCGGGCGCTGGAGAAGGCGCGCCAGCGCGGCAAGCCGGTGATCGCCAGCATGGGCGACGCCGCCGCCTCGGGCGGCTACTGGATCGCGCTGGCAGCCGACCGCATCGTCGCCTCCCCGGCCACCATCACCGGCTCGATCGGGGTCGTCGCCGGCAAGATGAGCTTCGCCGGCCTGTCGGAAAAGCTGGGCGTGCAGTGGGGGCGGGTCCCGGCCGCGCGCAACGCCGGCATGTGGTCGCCGATGCATCCCTTCTCGCCCAGCGAGGAGGAACGGCTGACCGCCATCATCGACACCACCTACGCCACCTTCCTGGAGCGGGTGGCGCAAGCCCGCCGGCTGACGCCGGAGCAGGCGCGCGCCGCCGCCAAGGGCCGCGTGTGGACCGGCGCGCAGGCGCGCGAGCTCGGGCTGATCGACGAGTTCGGCGGGCAGGAGGAGGCGCTGACGCTGGCGCGCACCGCCGCCGGGCTGGCCGCCGACGCGCCGGTGACGCTGGCCCCCTTCCCCGCTCCGAAATCGGTCACCGAAGAGTTGCTGAGCCTGCTGTCCAACAGGGGCGAGCTGGTCGGCGCGCTGTCGGCGGTCGCGGAACTGAAGCCGCTGCTGGCGCGGCTCCGGCCGCTGCTGGCCACCGAGGGCGTGCGGGCCACGCTGCCGGCGATCGATCTGGGACGGTGAGGATCACACGGAAACAAGCACTTCCCCACCGCCTTCCGTCATGACCGGGCTTGGCCCGGTCATCCACCTGGACGCCTGAGGTTCGCTCGGGGATGCCCGTGCCAAGCACGGGCATGACCTGAAAGGAATGGGAAGGAACGGGGAGGAAACCCGCCCCTACTCGGCGGCCTCTTCGGCGGCCTCGCGATCGACGGCGGAGTTGTAGGCGTAGGTCTTCCAGGTCGGCTCGTAGCTGTCGTCCGCCTGGTTCCCCCACACCGCCCAGTTCGGGCGGGCGCCGCGCGCGAACATTTCCAGATAGGGGCCGGGGCTGCACGCCTCGATCAGCTCGTACTGCTCGTCGGGCTTGCGGCTGTGCTCGCGCTTGCGGGTGCCGATGTAGTTGACCTGGGTGCGGCCCGGCGGCAGCGTCCGCGCGTTCTTGCCGCGCACGCCGAACAGGATCAGCTCGGTGACGTTGCGGAAGTAGAAGCCCACCCCGCGCCCGTCCGACCCGCCGTCCTTGCGCACCTTGTGCCAGACGAGGTTGGTCTTGTACTCGAACCCCCAGGCGTTCAGCACCTGCAACCCTTCCGGCAGCAGGGCGTTCGGCACCCAGAGATAGAGATGCGCGGTCGGCGCGGCGATGTCGGCCACCGGCAGCGCGCAGATGTCCTCGATCGTCATCGTCCCGTAGCGGGACAGCCGGCGGTGCTCCGGGGCCATCTTGCCGGTCCGGTTCACGAACCGCCAGGGAGGATCCGCCATCACGGTGGCGAAGCGCCGGTCCCCGGCGAACGCCGCGAGATCCCGCACCGGATCCATCGCAGGTTCCACCGTCGTGGTGTCGCCCATCGCTTCCTCGAACTCCCCTGGAACCCCTTGGACCGGGACGGGCGCGGGGGTCGAAACCTTCCCGTCGGCGCCTCCCCCGAAGGGGTGCAAGCTCGCACGCGGGCGCCGTCCGCGTCAACCGTCGGGTACGAAACCGCAACGCCCGGCCGCCGATGTTTCAGGCCGCCCCGCTCCGGGCCGCCCCGGCTCAGTCCGACGCCGTGTCCACGAAGCCCCGCAGGGCGGCGCGGTCGGCGACCGTCACCACCAGCCCCTGGGTGTCGACCCCCACCGGCCGCAGCTTGGCCAGCGCGCGCGAGAAGGTTTCCGGCTGCATGCCGAGGCGCCGCGCCGCCAGCGCCTTGTCGAAGGGCAGCGCGAAGCTGGCCGGACCGTCCCCCGCCGGGCAGAAGCGCAGCAGGAAGGCGGCGACGCGCTGGGGCGCCGGTTGGACCTGGAGCTGCTCGATCTGGGTGACGAGGTGGCGCAGCCGCATCGACAGCGAGCCCAGCATGCCGAAGGCGATGCGGTCGTCCTCGCGCAGGCAGCGGGCGAAGCCCTCCGCCGTCAGGGTCATGACGCGGGTGTCGGTCACCGCCTCGGCGCAGACCGGGAACTTGCCGTCGGCGAACATGGCGGCCTCGGCGAAGCTCTCGGCCGGGCCGATGACGTGGACCACCGCCTCCGCCCCGTCGCGGGTCAGGCGGAACAGCTTCACCCAGCCGTCGAGCAGCACGAAGAAGCGGTCGGCGACCTCGTCCTGAAGAAACAGCGTGGTCCCGCGCGGAACCGTCCGCACCAGCGCCACGCCACCGAGCAGGGCCAGCGCACGGTCGGTCAGCTTGCCGAACAGCGGAATGGCGCGGATCGCCGCCACGTCCTGCGGCGACAGGTGCGGGGTCATGGGATGGGACGGAACGGGTGAACCCGTGGTCATGACCGGCAACTCCTCGGTGATTTCCAGAACCGGCCGATCCACAGCCGCTCGAAGGCGCCGGCCTGTCCCAGCCGCCACAGGTTGACGGCGCTGCCGATGATATCCGACAGCATGGCCGGCAGCGACCCGGCCAGCGCGTTGTGCGCCAGCCAGCAGGGCAGCCCCAGCGCCAGGAAACCCCGGAAGCGGACGACGTCGGTCTGGTAGCGGCCGACGCTCATCAGCGCCATGGCGGCGGCGGCGAAGAGGGATTGCACGCCGCCCCAGGTCGCCGCCATCAGGACGGCGATGGCCGGCAGGAGCATCAGATAAACGACGCGGAAGCCGGGGCGGGTGCCGAGCGGAATCGCCACCAGCACCTGGAGGGCGGTCAGCAGGTTCAGCGCCGCCCCCGTCGCGGCGCCGAGCAGCGCCATGTGGATGGCGAAACACAGCACGGTCGCCAACTGCGCCAGCAGCATGGCGACCCGCCCCCGGCAGAAGGGCCAGAGCATCCCGCCCACTGTGCCGCAGTAGCCGATCAGTTGGACCGGAGACACGTCGGTCGGGAGGTCGAGCATGCGAATAGGCCTTGCGCTGCCAGCGATGCCGGCGCCGGAAAGCCCCGCGCCGGGAAACGGTGCCGAACAAGGGCTGGAGAGACTGGGCTTGAAGACACGGGAAGCGACGAAGGAAGCAGCGTCGCTTCACAGACAAAAACGCACGGCGTACCCATGCGGGACACCGTGCGATAAGACCGGCGCGGAGAACGCCGGTTTAGCGGCGGTCCGTCGAAGGGACCTTCCTTCCCAGGGGAAGGAAGATCCCGCCGACCGCAACTCGGAGTCGAAACTCAGAGATACTCGACCTTGCCCGCCTCGGGACCCTTCTGGCCCTGGCGAACGGTGACGCGCACCTGATCGCCTTCCTGAAGGGTCTGCATGCCCGAGCGACGCAGCACGTTGACGTGAACGAACACGTCCTTGCCACCGGTGCTCGGCGTGATGAAGCCAAAGCCCTTGTCGGCGTTGAACCACTTCACGGTGCCGCTGACTTCTTCGCCGCCGCCGGCGTCGTAGCCGCCACGGTCGTAGCCGCCGCGGTCGTAGCCGCCACGATCAAAGCCGCCGCCGCCCGAACGGGACGGACGCGGGGAGCTCTGCGCCGTGGAGGCGTCAACGGAGTGGATGGAAGCAACCTGCGGCCCCTTCGGACCACGGGCCAGATCGCAAGTGATGGTCGTGCCTTCATCGAGCGCGTCGTAGCCGGCGGCCTGGACCGCGGAGACGTGCAGGAAGGCGTCGGGCGAACCGTCCTCGGGCGACACGAAGCCAAACCCCTTGGTGGGGTTGAACCACTTCACGGTGGCGGTGACGTTGGACTTGGTGATCTCGGGAGCGCGGAAGCCCTGGCGGGGCGGGCGGTCGAACATGTGTCTTCAAGCTCATAGGAGTGTACCGAGTGTCCTTTGTCACAGGGTTCCGACCATCCGTCAAGCCTGCCAAAGGAAAGAGGCCTGTTTCTCCCAAATTTCGCCCAGCCCCGTGCCGGCTTCGCCGCTGGACCGGCACCGAAGTGCCGGTTCCGGCACTCCGGTCGCGGCGGCGCCCGCCGCGTGCGCCGCGACTCGGGATTTTCCCGCGATGCGGGTCCTACTCCGCCGCCGCGCTCAACGCCGGGTAATCGGTGTAGCCGCGCCGGTCGCCGCCGTAGAAGGTCGCGGTGTCAGGCTCGGCGAGCGGCGCGTCGAGACGCAGCCGCTCGACCAGATCGGGGTTGGCGATCCACGGACGGCCGAAGGCGACCAGATCGGCATGGCCGTTCGACAGCGCCTCGATCGCCATGGCGCGGGTGTAGACGTTGTTGGCGACGTAGCGGCCCTTGTAGAGCCCGCGCAGTTCGCCCAGCAGGCCGCCGAAGCCGGGGTGCGGGCCGCGCGTCACCCCCTCGATCATGTGGAGGTAGGCGAGGTTGTAGCCGTTCAGCCGCTCGATCACCGGGCTGAAGGTGGCGCGCGGGTCGCTGTCGTGGGCGTCGTTGCTCGGGCTGAGCGGCGACAGGCGGATGCCGACACGGTCGGCCCCGGCCTCCGCCACCACGGCGTCGAGCACCTCGAACAGGAAACGGGCGCGGTTCTCCACCGGGCCGCCATAGGCGTCGGTCCGCTTGTTGGTGCCGTCGCGCAGGAACTGGTCGATCAGGTAGCCGTTGGCGGCGTGGACCTCCACCGCGTCGAAGCCGGCGGCCAACGCGTTGCGGGTGGCGATCCGGTAATCCTCGACGATCCCCGGCAGCTCGCCGATCTCAAGCGCGCGCGGCGCCGGGATCTCCTTGAAACCGCCGGCGGTGAAGGCCTTGACGTTGGGCGCCACGGCGGACGGCGCGACCGGCAGCGCGCCGCCCGGCTGGAGGTCGGGGTGCGAGATGCGCCCGACATGCCAGAGCTGCATCGCCAGATGGCCGCCGCGCGCGTGCACCGCGTCGGTCACCAGCCGCCAGCCGGCGACCTGCTCGGCGCTGTGGATGCCGGGGGTGAAGGCGTAGCCCTTGCCCTGCGGCGAGATCTGCGTCGCCTCGCTGATGATCAGCCCGGCGGCGGCGCGCTGGGCGTAGTACTCGGCGTTCATCGCGGTGGGGACGCCGGTCGCGTCGTCGGTCCGGCTGCGCGTCAGCGGGGCCATGGCGATGCGGTTGGGAAGGCTCATCCGGCCGACCGTCACCGGCTGGAACAGGGGGGCTGCGTCGGTCATGTCCGATCCATCGAAGACGTTGCACCGGCTGAAGAGAGTGTGACGGCCCTCCGACCGGGGCAATGGGTTGCGGCACCGCAACACGCGCGGCCGGGGCATGGCTGCCATTCGGCGCCGCGCGCCGCGCGCCGCGCGGGACCTTTCCGCGCGCTCGCCGGTTATCGCGGTAAGCCTTTGTTCTCAAGGATGCGAGACCGCCGATGCAACAACGCTGGCCCGAACAGCTCTGGATCGTCCGCCATGGCGAGAGCGCCGGCAACGTCGCCCGCGACGCCGCCCAGGCCGCCCGCCTGCCGCGCATCGCCATCGCCGAGCGCGACGTCGACGTGCCACTCAGCCGGCTCGGCGAGCGCCAGTCGGACGCGCTCGGACGCTGGTTCGCCGCGATGCGGCCGGAGGACCGCCCCGAGGTGGTGCTGACCTCGCCCTACCTGCGGGCGCGCAGCACCGCCGAGCGGATCCACGCCGGGGGCGGGCTGCCGCTCGATCCCGCCGACTTCGTGGTCGACGAACGGCTGCGGGAGAAGGAGTTCGGCGTGCTCGACCGCCTGACCCGCTACGGCATCGCCGATGAGTTCCCCGAGCAGGCCGAATTCCGCCGCATCCTCGGGAAATTCTACCACCGGCCGCCGGGCGGCGAGAGCTGGTGCGACGTGATCCTGCGGCTGCGCAGCGCGCTCGACACCATCAGCCTGCACCATGGCGGGCGGCGCGTGCTGATCGTCGGCCATCAGGTGGTGGTGCTGTGCCTGCGCTACCTGCTGGAGAACCTGACGGAACCGGAGATCCTCGCCATCGACGCGGCGGGCGACGTGGCGAACTGCGCCGTCACCGAATACCGCTTCGATCCGGACGCCGGTCCGCGCGGCGGGCTCGCCCTGCATCGCTACAACTTCGTCGCCCCGCTGGAGGAGGCCGGCGCCCCGGTCACCGCCGAGCCGGACGCCAACGTCGCGGCGCGGTGAGGGCCGGCGGGATGGGAACCGACACCCCGATCACCCGCGAACTGCTGCGCTCGATGCCGCTTCCCCAGCCGGACGGCGACGGCGACAAGGAGCAGCGCGGCCGCGTCCTGGTCGTCGCCGGCAGCGTCGAGGTGCCGGGCGGCGCCCTGCTGGCCGGCATCGGCGCGCTCCGCGCCGGGGCCGGCAAGCTCCAGGTCGCCACCGCCGCCAGCGTGGCGCCCCATCTGGGCCTGGCCCTGCCCGAGGCGCTGGTCGCCGGGCTGCCGGAGACGCCGGACGGCGGCATCGCTCCCGATTCGGCCAAGCGGCTGACGGCGCGCGCCACGCGCTGCGACGCCGTGCTGATCGGCCCCGGCATGATGGACGAGCCGGCGGTCGCCGCCCTGACCGCCGCCCTGCTGACCGGGCTGGACGGACCGAGCTTCGTGCTGGACGCCGCGGCGCTGGCCGGTCTGGGCCGGGGGGCGGACGGGGCGCCGTCGCCGCTGCACCGCCATGGCGGCCGGATCGTGCTGACCCCGCACGCCGGCGAGATGGCGGCGCTGCTCGGCTGCGGCCGCGACCAGGTGCTGGCCGATCCGCTCGACGCCGCGCGCCGGGCGGCGGCGCGGCTGCGGGCGGTGGTGGTGCTGAAGGGCGGGCTCACCCGCATCGTCACCCCGCAGGGGGAGGCCTGGACCTACCGGGACGGCGCGGTCGGGCTGGCCACCTCCGGATCGGGCGACACGCTGGCCGGCATCCTGGCCGGGCTGCTGGCGCGCGGCGCCACCCCGCTCCAGGCGGCGGTCTGGAGCGTCTGGCTGCACGGCGAGGCCGGCAACCGGCTGACCCGGCGCCACGGCCCGCTGGGCTTCCTGGCACGCGAGCTGCTGGCCGAGATCCCCGCCGCCATGGCCGAGCTGTCGGGCTGACGCCTTACGGCTTGCCGACGGCCGGTGCCGCCGGGATGGCGGGCGCCGGAACGTTGGGCGCCGGAACGTTGGGCGCCGCCGGGGCCGGAACGGACATCGCCGGCTTGGACAGCGGGGCCACCGACGCCGACAGCACGGCGCTGTGGTCGCGGCAGCGGTCGACCACCTTCTGGCCGCAGGCCTTGAAGCCGAGATCCTTGTCCAGGCAGATCCGCACCTCCGACACGTCGCGCTTGGAGCAGATCACCGCCACCCCTTCCGGCGTCAGGCCGGGGTTGGCTTCCAGGAACAGGCGCTCGACCTGCATCGCCGGCACGGTGGCGCCGGGGGTCTTCAGCCCCTCCGGCACCGCCACCTTGGCGTAGGCGGCGCGCAGCTTGGCGAAATAGTCGGTGACGCTCAGGCCGGAGCAGGTGCCGTGCTTGCTCCATTGATGAACCATCAGCCCGACGCTGGGCATGATCGGCATGGTCTCGTCGACCACCGCCTTGGGCACCATGCGGTCGCGGCTGCACGTCGCCGGCCAGCCGCCGTTGGTGTATTGCGGCCACAGCCCGTGGACGACGAAGCCGAACTTGCGCTCGATCCCGCACTGGTCGGGATCGGGCGTGCCCTTGGCCCGCGCGCAGTGGGTCGGCGACCAGGAGAGCGACAGCACGTAGTAATCGAAGGATCCGGGCTCGGCCCGCTTCTGCGCCCAGGACGGGGCCGGCAGAAGCAGAACCGCAACCAGAGCGGACAGGAAGGCGGCGGCAGCAGTGCGCATGACGATATTCCCCAACGGCGATGCGTCCGCGCGTTGCATACCATGGAAGGTGGTTGCTGTCGCGCGGAAGTGTCGTTCACCGCGAGGAACCTCCTTCGCCCCGTCGCGGGAACTCTCCGCGCAAGCTATACTCGACGGATGTTCACGCTGTCCGCCCCGATGCTGCTGCGCGCCTACGCCGCCGGAATCTTCCCGATGGCCGAAAGCGCCGAGTCCAAGGAACTCCACTGGTTCGACCCGGAACGGCGCGGCATCCTGCCGCTGGACCGCTTCCACGTCGCGCGCAGCCTGCGCAAGACGGTGCGGCGCGGCGTGTTCGAGGTGCGCTGCGACAGCGCCTTCCGCCGGGTGATCGAGTCCTGCGCCGAAACCACCGAGGACCGGCCGAAGACCTGGATCAACGACGACATCGTCACCCTCTACACCCAGCTCTTCGAGGCCGGCTTCGCGCACAGCGTCGAGTGCTGGCGGGACGGGCGGCTGGTCGGCGGGCTGTACGGCGTGTCGATCGGCGGCGCCTATTTCGGCGAGAGCATGTTCAGCCGCGAGACCGACGCCAGCAAGGTGGCGCTGGTCCATCTGGTGGCGCGGCTGCGGGCGGGCGGCTTCACACTGCTCGACACCCAGTTCGTCACCGGGCATCTCGGCCATTTCGGGGCGGAGGAGATTCCGCGCGCCGAATACCGCCGCCGCCTGAACCGGGCGCTGGAGATCAAGACCGACTTCGCCGCCGTCGATCAGGCGCGCGCGGTGGCGGCGCTGCTGGAAGGGTCTTGAGTCCGGGCTATGCCTCGATCGGATGGAACCGCCCGCCCGTGGTCGGCACCGGCACGCCGGTGGTCGCCGGCTCGCTGAGCGGCAGGCCCAGGCGGCTGCGCACCGCCAGATAGCCGAAGGCCTGCGCCTCCAGCGCGTCGCCGTCCCAGCCGACCGTCTCCACCGCCGCCACCGGCACGCCCAGCCGCTCGGCCAGCATCGCCATCAGCGTGGCGTTGTGGCGCCCGCCGCCGCAGACCAGCCAGCGCCGAGGCGCGGCCGGCAGATGCGGCACGATGCGGGCGACCGACTCGGCGGTGAAGGCGGTCAGCGTCGCCGCCCCGTCCGCCACCGCCAGCCCGGCCACCGGGGCCGGGTCGAAGGCGTCGCGGTCGAGCGACTTGGGCGCCGGACGGTCGAAATAGGGGTGGCGCAGCAGGGCGGCGAGCGCCGCCGCGTCCACCCGGCCCGACGCCGCCAGCGCGCCGCCGTCGTCGTAGCGGCCGGCGCCGTGGCGCAGCACCCAGTCGTCGACCAGCGCGTTGCCCGGCCCGGTGTCGCAGGCGACGACCGAGCCGTCGGCGCCGATCCAGCTCACGTTGGCGACTCCGCCGATGTTGAGGACGCCGAGCGGGCGCGGCAGATCCTCCGCCAGCGCGCGGTGGAACAGCGGCACCAGCGGCGCCCCCTGCCCGCCCGCCGCGACGTCGGCGCTGCGGAAATCGTCGACCACGGCGATGCCGGTCGCCGCCGCCAGCCGCGCGCCGTCGCCGATCTGCCAGGTCCGCCGCTCGTCCGGCGCGTGATGGATGGTGTGGCCGTGGAAGCCGATGAGGTCGATGGCGGCGGGCGCCACGCCGGCCTTGTCGAGAAGGCGACGCACCGCGTCGGCGTGGGCGTCGGTCAGGGCGCGCTCGACCGCCGCCACCGGCCCCTTGCCGCTGTCTTTCCTTTTGCCCAGACAGCCGCGCAGTTCGGCGCGGAAGCCGTCCCCGTAGGGGATGGTGACGAAGGCGAGCGACTCGACCTTCGCCACCCCGTCGGTGCGCAGCAGCGCCGCGTCGATGCCGTCCATCGAGGTTCCGCTCATCAACCCGATGACCGTCCGCATGGTCATGTTGCCCGCCTCCGCTTGATGCGCGCGCACTCTAGCGGAAGCCGGACACGGCCGGCATCGACAAAAGGCGGAGGCGCCGCGTCAGTCCCGGCGCGGCGGCGGACAGGGGGCCATGCCGGGCCGCAGGCAGCCCTCCAGCCTTCCGTCGGGCACGCCCTCGGCCAACCCGATCCAGGCATCCACCCGTTCGGTCTCGAAGCCGCACTCCCGACGGTCGCCCACCCGCATCAGCGGACGGCGGATCAGCAGCGGCTGGGCGAGCATCGCGGCCAGCGCCGCCGCCTCGTCCATCGCCTCGGGCACGATCGCGCCGGACTTCACCGCCGGGGCGGCGCGGTTGAACCAGTCGGCCACCGGACGGTCGCCGAAATAGGGGCGCAGGCTCTCGGCGGTCCAGGGCTCGGCCAGCAGGTCGCGGGCGAGCACGCGGTGCCCGGCCTTCTCCAGCAGGGCCTTCTGGCGGGCGTTGCCGCCGCAGCCGGGTTTCTCGAAGAAGATCACGTCGGCCATGGGTCGTCACTCCGTTCGGAACTGCGGCGCGCGGGCGAGCAGCGCGTCGGTTTGCTGACAAATCTCGTCGTAGACCTTGCGGTCGAGCTTGCGCAGCCAGCGCGCCGGGATGTCCTCCACCCCGTAGGTGGCGCCGGCCAGCATGCCGGCGATGGCGCCGGTGGTGTCGGCGTCGCCGCCCTGGTTGACCGTCTCGACCACGCAGGCCTCCACCGAATCGGTCTGGAAGTAGTAATGGAAGACCGTTTGCAGCGTATCGACGATGAAGGCGGTGGACAGGCCCCGGTAGGGCTCGAACTTGAACTGGCGGTGCGTGGCGATGAGCGCGTTCGCCTCCTCCCGCGCGGCGCGGACGCCGCCGCCCAGCACCAGCCGCTGCACCATCCGCCCGAGCGCCAGCACCGCCGAATCGGACAGCGCGTTGCAATGGGTGATGCGCGACTGCTCGCGCGACCAGCGTTCCAGCGCCGCGTCGTCGCCGATGGTCGCCAGCGCCACCGGCAGGTTGCGCATCGCCGCCCCGTTGCCGGCGTGGTACTCCGACTCCGGCTCCTCCAGCGTGCCGTGCATGATGAAACGGCGGATGCCGCGCCGGGTCGTGTCGCCGACATCGACCGGAACGCCCTTCAGCCAGACGGCGAACTCCCCGGCGGCGCGGCGGACGTCCCACTCCGGCCCGGACAGGATGGCGCGGCCGAGATGCAGGGCCATCTCGGTGTCGTCGGTCACCTGCCCGGCCGCCAGCTTCAGCCAGCCGCCGCCCTTGATGTGCTTGTGGACGCCGTACTGGTGGGCGATCTCGCCCTTGGTCAGGAACTCGACTGTGGCGCCCAGCGCGTCGCCGCAGGCCAGCCCGAGATAGGCGCCCAGCGCGCGCGATCGGATCGTCGGATCGGTCATGTCCCGAGCGGCCGGAGCCGCCCTTTCCTGGTGCGCCGGAAGCGCCTCGCCGGACCGTGCCGCCGAAACGCTTCGGGCGTTGGTTGTCAGAGAAGCGACACCCTCACCCGATAATCCCCGCCCACCACCAGATACTCCCCTTCGCCCTGGAAGGGATAGCGCGGCAGGATGTCGCGGAAGAAGACCACCTTGGGCAGAGGCACCCAGGCTTCCAGGATGTGGTCGCCGAACTGGCCGGCGATGTCGCGGTCGATGGAGAAGGAACAGAGGTTGTTCAGCCGCAGCACCGCCGTCCGCTTGTCGGGGCGGGCGACGACGTGATGCTCGGCGAAATCGTTGACGCCACGGTAGAGCCGGATGTGCGACGCCCAGGCCGGCATCGGCGCGTCGGGCCAGCCACGGCGGATCGTCCACTGGCAATATTCGTAGAGCAGGTCGAGCTGCAAATGGATGTGGTTGTTGTGGAAGCGGGTCGAGCCCTTCTCCTCGCCGTAGGCCCTCCAGGCGGGCGACGCGAAGCGGCGCAGCGGCTCCTTGTGGAAGGTCGGCAGCAGGCCGAACCGGCTCTCCACCCAGCCCTTGAGGACGGCGCCCTCCGCCCGGTTGCTGTCGAACATCCAGCCCTTCAGCAGGCGCAGGTAGCTGGCGCGGAAGCGCCGCCGGCCGTCCGGCCCCGCCGAGCCCGAGAAATCCGGGTTGACCCCGAACACCGCCGCCATGTGGCGCTGGAAGAGATCCGACGCGGTCAGCGCGTCCGGACTTTCGTCGAGCGCCTCGAACAGGGTGGCGTGCTCGCTGCGGGTGGCGCCGATGCGCAGGCGGCGCGGCTCGTCGTTGTAGGATTCGCCGCACAGGATCGCGGCCGGGATGTTCAGCAGGTTGGCGCGGTGCGCGCGCAGGGCCAGGGGCGAATCGGGATCGACCTCGCGACCATTCCCATCCCGGATCACCGCACCGTCCGCCGCCACGCCGCCACGCCCCCGCCGCCCTGTCCGGATCGAAAGACACCAATTTCTTTATGGATAATCCGGAATCGCCGCCGCGCCAAGGCCCGCGTTCCCCCTGTGACCGGGCTTGTCACGATTTTGTCGGTTTGAAGCCACAGCCGGCAGTCCCCATACTCGGGAATGGCAACGCTCACGATGCGGCGGACCGGGCATGGCCGTTTGGCCGACCAGATACGACGACAGCCACCGCCCGGACCGCCAGCGTCCGGGGGGTAACCGTCCGCGCGGCACCGCCCCGCCGGTGCTGCCGAAGCCGGCCCCGCCCACCCCGGCCCCCGCCTTCCCCGCCGCCGACACCCCGCCGCGCGGCATCGACGAGGCGCGCACCGCCGTCCGCCTCGCCAAGCTGCTGCGCGGCACCATCACGCCGATGCGCGCCGACGACGTGCTGGCCCTGCTGGAGCCCCACCGGCCGCGCCTCGTTCCCAAGCCGGTCAACCCGCTGGCCGGTCTGGCCGGACAGCCGCAGGGGCGGATGCTCGACGCGCTGCTGCGGCCGATCGGGCAGATCATCACCGACGTGCTGCTGCCCGGCGTGCGCGACCATCTGATCGACCGGCTGGTCGCCGGACGCAGCCTCCAGGAGGACAGCCTGCCGAGCGCGGTGGACCTCGCCGAGGCGATGCGGGCGCTGATCGGGCGGATGCACGGCGGCGGGCGCGGCCATCTGCTGGCGGTGGTGACGGCGATCCAGAGCGACGCCCGCGCCACCGCCGACCGCATGACGCGCGAGACGGCCCCCATCGACGCCGGCGGCATCGACCGGCTGGCCCGCGCCCTGCTGCGCTTCGAGGTGCGGCGGATGGTGCTGGACACGCTGGGCGGCGGCGCCGCCCTTCAGGACAGCGTCTACCAGTCGCGCCGGCTCGCCCGCTATTCGCTGCGCCGGGCCACCGAGGCGATCAACGGCTTCGTCGTCGACCGGGGGCTGAAGAGCCTGCACGCCAGCCTCGCCACGCTCGCCCAGGCCGACGGGCTGATCGTCATCGCCCTGCGCAACCTCGACGACCAGGAGGAGACGCAGGAGGAATCCGGCCCCTTCGTCGAACCGGCCGACCGCAAGGCGATGACCGACTGGCTGTCGGCGGCGTGGCGGCTTTCCGACACGCTGTTCGATCTGGTCGGAAAGGCGGCGGCCGGCGGCGAGTTGGCCGACCTGCTGTTCGAGGCGCTGCTGCGCCAACTCCGCAGCCTCCACCATTTCTGCGCCGACCTGACCCACGCCGGGCGCCCGGCGGCGGTGGACACGCTGAGGCGGCGGCTGGTCGAGCGCAGCGACGCGCTGGCCCACCTGACCGGCGAGCGGCTGACCGCGGCGCTGCTCGCCCGCCCGGCCGATCCGGCGATGGCCCGGCGGCTGCTGACGCGCGGGCGTTTCCTGGCGCAGCTTCTCTACGACATGGGCCGTGACGAGGCGGTGGAGGGCCTGGCGCTGCGTCTGGTCATCGCCGCCGAGGCGCTGGGGCCGGACGGGCGGTAGCTTTCCGTCGCCATGCGCCGCCCCTCCCCGCAAAAGACCCGACAAAATGTCGGGCTTTGTCGTGTGTGTCGGGACCCCGACAAACCGCCGCCGTTACCCGGCCTCATACATTATTATTGAAAATCAATATCTTATGAATTTTTCGCGCTTTGGCACGGGCCGTGCAATCCGGGATATCCGAAGCGGCCGACGATGGGGCCGCCCCGAAATCCAGGCCCACCCATTACAGTCCAAAGCACAGGAGCGACACCCCATGAGCAAAGCGCCTCTGCGTCAGATCGCCTTTTACGGCAAGGGCGGTATCGGCAAGTCCACCACCTCGCAGAACACGCTGGCCGCGCTGGTCGAGCTGGATCAGAAGATCCTGATCGTCGGCTGCGACCCGAAGGCCGACTCGACCCGCCTCATCCTGCACGCAAAGGCCCAGGACACCGTGCTGCACCTGGCCGCCGAGGCCGGTTCGGTCGAGGACCTGGAGCTGGAGGACGTCCTCAAGATCGGCTACCAGGGCATCAAGTGCGTCGAGTCGGGCGGCCCGGAGCCGGGGGTCGGCTGCGCCGGCCGCGGCGTCATCACCTCGATCAACTTCCTGGAGGAGAACGGCGCCTACGACGACGTGGACTACGTGTCCTACGACGTGCTGGGCGACGTGGTGTGCGGCGGCTTCGCCATGCCCATCCGCGAGAACAAGGCCCAGGAAATCTACATCGTCATGTCCGGCGAGATGATGGCGCTGTACGCCGCCAACAACATCGCCAAGGGCATCCTGAAGTACGCGCACAGCGGCGGCGTCCGCCTCGGCGGCCTGATCTGCAACGAGCGCCAGACGGACAAGGAATGGGATCTGGCCGACGCCCTGGCCAAGCGCCTGGGCTCCAAGCTGATCCACTTCGTGCCGCGCGACAACATCGTCCAGCACGCCGAGCTGCGCCGCATGACGGTCATCGAGTACGCCCCGGACAGCAAGCAGGCCGGTGAGTACCGCGCGCTCGCCAACAAGGTGCACGCGAACTCGGGCCAGGGCTGCATCCCGACCCCGATCACCATGGAAGAGCTGGAAGACATGCTGATGGACTTCGGCATCATGAAGACCGAGGAGCAGCAGCTGGCCGAGCTGGCCGCCAAGGAAGCCAAGGCCGCCGCCGCCGGCGCCTGATCACGGCTCCTTGTTCAGGACCGCGTACCCCCGCCCCCCTTTTCCGGGGGCGGGGCTTGAACACTGACCCTATCCCCAGCCCCGCACAACGTCGACCCAACACCCACAGGGGCGTCCGCGAGGGAGGGAGGGGCTCGGTCCCGCGCTGTAGGGGCGCGACGAATCAAGCAGGAGGCTGGCCATGAGCCTGTCCGAGAACACTCCGGTCGATGTGAAGTCCGTCATCAACGACGTCCTCGAAGCCTATCCCGAAAAGTCCCGCAAGCGCCGCGCCAAGCACCTGAACGTGCTGGAGGCCGAGGCGAAGGACTGCGGCGTCAAGTCCAACATCAAGTCGATCCCCGGCGTCATGACCATCCGTGGCTGCGCCTACGCCGGTTCCAAGGGCGTGGTGTGGGGTCCGATCAAGGACATGATCCACATCTCCCACGGGCCGGTCGGCTGCGGCTACTATTCGTGGTCGGGCCGCCGCAACTACTACATCGGCGACACCGGCATCGACAGCTGGGGCACGATGCACTTCACCTCGGACTTCCAGGAGAAGGACATCGTCTTCGGCGGCGACAAGAAGCTGCACAAGGTCATCGAGGAGATCAACGACCTCTTCCCGCTGGTGAACGGCATCTCGATCCAGTCGGAATGCCCGATCGGCCTGATCGGCGACGACATCGAGGCGGTCGCCCGCGCCAAGTCGGCGGAAATCGGCAAGCCGGTCATCCCGGTGCGCTGCGAGGGCTTCCGCGGCGTGTCGCAGTCGCTCGGCCACCACATCGCCAACGACGTGATCCGCGACTGGGTGTTCGACAAGACCGAGCCGAAGGCCGGCTTCGTCTCCACCCCCTATGACGTCACCATCATCGGCGACTACAACATCGGCGGCGACGCCTGGTCGAGCCGCATCCTGCTGGAGGAGATCGGCCTGCGCGTGATCGCCCAGTGGTCGGGCGACGGCACGCTGGCCGAGCTGGAGAACACGCCGAAGGCCAAGGTCAACCTGATCCACTGCTACCGCTCGATGAACTACATCGCGCGCCACATGGAAGAGAAGTACAACATCCCCTGGATGGAGTACAATTTCTTCGGCCCGTCGCAGATCGCCGAGTCGCTGCGCAAGATCGCCGCCCTGTTCGACGACAGCATCAAGGAAAAGGCCGAGGCGGTCATCGCCCGCTACCAGCCGATGGTCGACGCGGTCATCGCCAAGTACCGGCCGCGCCTGGAAGGCAAGAAGGTGATGATCTATGTCGGCGGCCTGCGCCCCCGCCACGTCGCCGACGCCTACCACGACCTGGGCATGGAGATCATCGGCACCGGCTACGAGTTCGCCCACAACGACGACTACCAGCGCACCGCCCACTATGTGAAGGAAGGCACGCTGATCTACGACGACGTGACCGCGTTCGAACTGGAGAAGTTCGTCGAGGCGCTGCGTCCCGACCTCGTCGCCTCGGGCATCAAGGAAAAATACGTGTTCCAGAAGATGGGCCTGCCGTTCCGCCAGATGCACTCGTGGGACTACTCGGGCCCGTACCACGGCTACGACGGTTTCGCGATCTTCGCGCGCGACATGGATCTGGCCATCAACAACCCCGTCTGGGGCGTGATGAAGGCCCCGTTCTGACCGACGGCCTCTGGAACTGGAGAATTTGACGATGTCCGATAAGCTTTCTCAGAGCGCCGACAAGGTTCTCGACCACTTCACCCTCTTCCGTCAGCCCGAATACAAGGCGATGTTCGAGAAGAAGAAGGCCGAGTTCGAATACGGTCATTCCGACGAGGAGGTCGCCCGGGTCTCCGAGTGGACCAAGACGGAAGAGTACAAGGAAAAGAACTTCGCCCGCGAGGCGGTCGTCATCAACCCGACCAAGGCCTGCCAGCCGATCGGCGCGATGTTCGCGGCCCAGGGCTTCGAGGGCACGCTGCCGCTGGTGCACGGCTCGCAGGGCTGCGTCGCCTACTACCGCACCCACCTGACCCGCCACTTCAAGGAGCCCAACTCGGCGGTCTCCTCGTCGATGACGGAGGACGCGGCGGTGTTCGGCGGCCTGAACAACATGATCGACGGCCTGGCGAACGCCTATTCGCTCTACAAGCCGAAGATGATCGCCGTGCTGACCACCTGCATGGCCGAAGTCATCGGCGACGACCTCCAGGGCTTCATCGCCAACGCGAAGAAGAAGGAGAGCGTTCCGGAGGACTTCCCGGTTCCCTTCGCCCACACCCCGGCCTTCGTCGGCAGCCACATCGTCGGCTACGACAACATGATCAAGGGCGTGCTGAGCTACTTCTGGGGCACGTCGGAGAATTTCGACACGCCGAAGAACGAGACGATCAACCTGATCCCCGGCTTCGATGGCTTCGCGGTCGGCAACAACCGCGAACTGAAGAAGATCGCCGACCAGTTCGGCATCAAGCTGCAAATCCTGTCGGACGTCTCCGACAACTTCGACACGCCGATGGACGGCGAGTACCGCATGTACGACGGCGGCACGAAGATCGAGGACGTGAAGGCGGCGGTCCACTCCAAGGCCACCATCTCCATGCAGGAGTACAACACGACCCAATCCTTGCAGTTCATCAAGGAGAAGGGCCAGGAAGTCGCCAAGTTCAACTACCCGATGGGCGTCACCGCCACCGACGAGCTGGTCGTGAAGCTCGCCGAGCTGTCGGGCAAGGCGGTTCCGGACTCCCTGCGTCTGGAGCGCGGCCGTCTGGTCGACGCCATCGCCGACAGCCACACCCACCTGCACGGCAAGCGCTTCGCGGTCTACGGCGACCCGGACTTCTGCATCGGCATGACCCGCTTCCTGCTGGAGCTGGGTGCGGAGCCGGTGCACATCCTGTCGACCTCCGGCTCGAAGAAGTGGGAGAAGCAGGTCCAGAAGGTGCTGGACGGCTCGCCCTTCGGCAAGTCGGGCAAGGCCTACGGCGGCAAGGATCTGTGGCACCTGCGCTCGCTGATCTTCACCGACAAGGTCGACTACATCATCGGCAACAGCTACGGCAAGTATCTGGAGCGTGACACCAAGACGCCCCTGATCCGCCTGACCTACCCGATCTTCGACCGTCACCACCACCACCGCTACCCGACCTGGGGCTACCAGGGCGCGCTGAACGTGCTGGTCCGCATCCTCGACCGCATCTTCGAGGACATCGACGCCAACACCAACACCGTCGGCCAGACCGACTACTCGTTCGATCTGGTCCGCTGACCGGTCTGCGACGGTCCCTTCGCAAACCCGGCGGAGCGGGGTGTCCATCCCCCTGCCCCGCCGGCCAACTCGACACACCGGAGAGCGCCCGCGACAGCGCTCTCCGGTTTTTTTGTGTCTGGGGCATGGTCCCCGCGGCCGCTCAGCGGTCGCGCAGGATGAAGTCGATCATGCGCCGCAGGCCATGCCGGGCACGCTCCTCCCAGCCGCTTCCCTCCAGTTCGACCGGAATCGGCGGCAGGCCGACGCTGGGGGCGACCAAGCCGTCGCGGACCGCCATGGTCCGCAGCAGCACGCGGGGATGGACACCGCCGGCCCAGGCCGGACGGGCTTCCATGGCGATCAGGATGATCGGCCCGTCGACCGCGCCCGGCGCGTCGTCGGTGATGCCGAGGCGGACGAGCGACTTCCGCCCCGCCAGACGCTGCTCGACGATGTCGCCGGCCGCCGCGCACAGCGCTGTCATGTTCGCCGAGGCGTCCTTCCCATCTTCGTCGAACACCCGGCACAGCACGCCGATCTGCGCGCCCTCCTCCGCCGGCAGGCTGATCGGCTTGCCGAGGCATGGCCCCGCCGCCATCGCGGCGGAAAGGGCGCCCGCCGCTAGCCATGCCCCCAGCCTTGCCGTCCGCCCCCTCCATCCGCCCGCCATTCGTCCCGTTCCCCTCGAGGCGCGGCGTCCATCGCCGCGCGGCACCAACTGATACGGCCGGACCAACGCCCCTCCAGTGGCCCGCCCCGCCCCTTCCCTCGTGTGGGACTCCCGACAATCACCGCGGCGCCCGCCGCCCCGCCCCGCCGATTGTCGGGTATCGGACAGCCGCGCCAAAACGAACAATCTTTGTTTTCCAATGCATTGCCTATTGGCACACCCCCTGCATTCCCTCTTCCCCGAGCCATTTCGGCGTCAAGCTGGGAGAGCGGGCATGCTCCAGGACAAGATCCAGGACGTCTTCAACGAACCGGGTTGTGCTGCCAACCAGGCCAAGTCGGCCAAGGAGAAGAAGAAGGGCTGCACCAAGTCCCTGAAGCCGGGGGCCGCCGCCGGCGGCTGCGCTTATGACGGCGCGATGATCGTGCTCCAGCCCATCGCCGACGCCGCCCATCTGGTGCACGGCCCGATCGCCTGCCTCGGCAACGCCTGGGACAACCGGGGCACCCGCTCGTCCGGATCGCAGCTCTACCGCACCGGCTTCACCACCGACCTGTCGGAGCTGGACGTCATCGGCGGCGGCGAGAAGAAGCTCTACCGCGCCATCAAGGAGATCGTGCAGCAGTACGACCCGCCGGCCGTCTTCGTCTACCAGACCTGCGTGCCCGCCATGACCGGCGACGACATCGGTGCCGTCTGCAAGTTCGCCGCGAAGAAGCTCGGCAAGCCGGTGATCCCGGTCGACGCGCCGGGCTTCGTCGGCTCCAAGAATCTCGGCAACAAGCTGGCCGGCGAGACGCTGCTCGACCATGTCATCGGCACGGTGGAGCCGGAGTACACCACGCCGACCGACGTCTGCATCGTCGGCGAGTACAACCTCGCCGGCGAGCTGTGGCTGGTCAAGCCGCTGCTCGACGAGATCGGCATCCGCCTCTTGTCCTGCATCTCCGGCGACGGCCGCTACAACGAGGTCGCCCAGGCCCACCGGGCGCGCGTCACCATGATGGTGTGCAGCCAGGCGCTGGTGAATGTCGGCCGCAAGATGGAGGAGCGCTACGGCATCCCCTATTTCGAGGGCTCCTTCTACGGCGTGTCGGACATGTCGGACACGCTGCGCACCATGGCCCGCATGCTGGTGGAGCGCGGCGCCGACAAGGGCCTGATCGACCGCGCCGAGGGCGTCATCGCCCGCGAGGAGAGCCGCGTCTGGCGCCGGCTGGAGCCCTACCGGCCGCGCTTCGACGGCAAGCGCGTGCTGCTGTTCACCGGCGGCGTCAAGAGCTGGTCGATGGTCAGCGCGCTGGAAGGCGCCGGCCTGACCATCCTCGGCACCTCGACCAAGAAGTCGACGCCGCAGGACAAGGAACGCATCAAGAAGATGAAGGGCGACGAGTTCCACCAGTGGGACGACCTGAAGCCGCGCGAGATTTACAAGATGCTGGCCGAGGACAAGGCCGACATCATGATGTCGGGCGGGCGGTCGCAGTTCATCTCGCTGAAGGCGAAGGTTCCCTGGCTCGACATCAACCAGGAGCGCCACCACGCCTACGCCGGCTACGACGGGATCGTCAATCTCTGCGAGGAGATCGACAAGACGCTGTCCAACCCGATCTGGCGCCAGGTCCGCCTGCCCGCCCCGTGGGAGCCGGCCCCCGCGCGATCGCTGCTGGCCGCCGCGGAGTGACGCCGATGTCCCACATCCAACGCACCACCGGCCAGCGCTTCCCCAACGCCGCCAAGGCCGCCTCGACCAACCCCTTGAAGATGAGCCAGCCGCTCGGCGCCGCGCTCGCCTATCTCGGGGTCGACCGCTGCCTGCCGCTGTTCCACGGCTCGCAGGGCTGCACCGCCTTCGGGCTGGTCCTGCTGGTCCGCCATTTCCGCGAGGCGATCCCGCTCCAGACCACGGCGATGGATCAGGTCTCCACCATCCTCGGCGGCTACGACAACCTCGAACAGGCGCTGCGCACCATCGTCGAGCGCAACAACCCGGCGATGATCGGCGTCGCCACCACCGGCGTCACCGAGACCAAGGGCGAGGACATGGGCGGGCAGTACAGCCTGTTCCGCCAGCGCAACCCCGACCTCGCCGGCACGGCGCTGGTCTTCGCCAACACGCCCGACTTCGCCGGCGGCTTCGAGGAGGGTTTCGGCAAGGCGGTGACCGCCATCGTCGAGCGGCTGGTCGAGCCCTCGCCGACCACGGTGAAGACCCAGCTCAACGTGCTGGCCGGCAGCCACCTGTCGCCGGGCGACGTCGAGGAACTGCGCGACATCATCGAATCCTTCGGGCTGTCGCCGATCTTCCTGCCCGACCTGTCGCTGTCGATGTCGGGCCGCCAGCCGAGCGACTTCACCGCCACCTCGCTGGGCGGGGTCACGGTGGAGCAGATCCGCTCGATGGGCGCCTCGGTGGCGACCCTGGTGATCGGCGAGCACATGCGCATCGCCGGCGCGGCGCTGGAGCTGAAGACCGACGTACCCAGCCACTTCTTCAGCCGGCTGACCGGGCTGGAGGCGTCGGACAGGCTGATCCGCACGCTGGCCGAAATCTCCGGCCGTCCGGTGGCGGCGAAGCTGCGACGCCAGCGCGAGAGCCTGGTCGACGGCATGCTCGACGGGCATTTCTTCTACAGCCGCAAGCGCATCGCCGTGGCGCTGGAGCCGGACCTGCTCTACGCCGTCACCAGCTTCCTGGCCGACATGGGCGCCGAGGTGGTCGCCGCCGTGTCGCCGACCCAGAACGCGGTGCTGGAGAAGCTGAAGGCGGCGACCGTGATGGTCGGCGACCATTCCGACGTCGAGACGCTGGCGCGCGACGCCGACCTGATCGTCTCGAACTCGCACGGGCGGCAGGGGGCGGCCCGGCTCGGCGTGCCGCTGCACCGCATGGGGCTTCCGATGTTCGACCGGCTCGGCGCCGGGCTGAAGGTCAGCGTCGGCTATCGCGGCACACGCGAGCTGATGTTCGAGATCGGCAACCTGTTCCTGTCCCGCGAGATGGACCACGACGCCCATCCCACCCCCCATGGCGGGGACGGTCACGCCTGTGGAGGCGGATCATGCGGATGCAGCGCCGTCTGAGCGTGGTGAGCTTCGAGGCTCGCCCGACCAATGGAGGATCGATGAAGGTCGCTTTCTGCACCCAGGACATGCAGCACGTCGACGCGCATTTCGGCTGGGCCAAGAACATCGCCGTCTACCGGGTGGACAAGGCGGGTCACGCCTTCCTGGAGACCTTCCAGTTCGGCGGCTCGATGTTCGAGGACGGCAACGAGGACAAGCTGGTGCCGAAGCTCGACGCGCTGGCCGACGTCTCCATCGTCTACCTGTCGGCGATCGGCGCCTCGGCGGCGGCCCGCGTGGTGGCGAAGAAGATCCACCCGGTGAAGGTCGAGGCGACCGACACCATCCCGGCCCTGCTCGACAAGCTGGTGGCGACGCTGAACGGCAACCCGCCGCCCTGGCTGCGCAAGGCGCTGGGCGAAACCCAAGAACTCAATTTCGACGATGAGGAGGACTGACCCATGACGGACATTGCCGCCGCCCCGGCTGCCGAGGTCGATGTCGCCGACCAGTTCCTGAAGACGCTGGTGCTGCTGTTCCGCGCCGAGGACAGCTACGGCGCCTGGGAGGGCAAGGCCGACGAGCTGCTGCTCGCCCCCTTCATCCTGGACAAGGAGGCCCGCGCCGCCATCCCGATCATGGGCGATCCCGATCCGGACACGCTGTGGCGGCTGGAGCTGTTCTACAAGGCGGTCGGCATCACCATCGAGAAGCAGACCGGCCTGATGGCCTCGCCGATGATGAAGATCAGCCACGAGGGCTTCGGCCGCATGATCCTCACCACCGGCCGTCTGGTGGTGATCTCCAAGAGCCTGCGCGACGTCCACCGCTTCGGCTTCCCCAGCCAGGAGAAGCTGGCCGCCGACGGCGCCAAGCTGGTCGCCGACGCGGTCGCGCTGATCCGGAAACACCCGGACGTCGCCAATCTCTGACAGGGGAGAGCCCATCATGAGCGACATCGACGCCCTGAAGGACGAGATCAAGAAACTGAACGCCCGCGCGACGAAGATGAAGATGGACCTGCACGACCTGTCGGAGGAACTCCCGCAGAACTGGCAGTCCATCCTGACCGTCGCGCAGGAAACCCATGACGCCTACCGGGCGCTGACCGAGAAGCGTGCCGCCCTGAAGGCCCTGGAACAAGCCTGATTTCCGCAACCGTCCCCACAAACCCGCAAGGCTTAGGCGCCCCTCCCCATTCCAGCGCCTTTCGAGAGGAGCATCCCATGGCTGAGTTCGTGACCGGCACCACCCGCGGTGGCCAGAGCTGGACACCGAAGTTCGTCGAGACCATCGACCAGAAGCAGTGCATCGGCTGCGGCCGCTGCTTCAAGGTCTGCGGGCGCGGCGTGCTGGACATGATCGGCATCACCGAGGACGGCGACATCGTCGACGCCTTCGACGACGAGGCCGAGAAGAAGGTCATGACCGTCAAGGAGGCCGCCAACTGCATCGGCTGCGAAAGCTGCTCCAAGGTCTGCTCGAAGAGCTGCATCACCCACAGCGCGGTGGCGGCCTGACGGGTCGTTCCGCTTCCTGGAAACAAAAAGCCCGGCGCCGGAAGGCGGCCGGGCTTTTTGTTTGTCGGCGTGCAGGCTTCGCCGCGCCCCTACTCCCCCAACCCCTTCGCCAGCGCGACAATGGTGCCGTAGCCGACCTGGTCCACCGGGTCGATCTCCGCCATCTTCGCCAGGATCGCCAAGGATTTCTCCCAGTTGTGCCGGCGCAGCTCGATGAAGGCCAGCGCCTTCATGGTGAACAGGAAGAAGCGCGGCGCCCCCAGCGCCGTCCAGTCGGTGGTCTGCGCCGTCAGCAGGCTCCAGTCCGCCGGGAAGCCGCCCTCGCGCGCCGCCGCGTCCAGCCCGATGCGGGCGACCCGCTCGGCGTCGGCGAGGCGCTTGCGGTTGAAGTAGAATTTGTACAGCGCGTAATAGACCGGCAGCACGCGCGGCGCCGCCCGGTGGGCGTCCCACAGGATCGCCTCGCAGCGGTCGGGGATGTCCCGCGCCCTCACCGCCTCCTGCAACAGCTCGTCGATGTGTTCGGGCACATCCCCAAAGGCCATGCGGCCGTTGGACATGCGCAGCTCGATCGGCTGGTCCATCTCGTCACCCTCCATTGTCTGGCCGTTTCCCCGGCCGTTCTCCGATCCAGGAATGCGCACAGAAACAGCCGCGCGATTCTTTTCCGGCACGTCATGCCCGTGCTCGGCACGGGCATCCACGGGCAAATCCGGTGGTTCCGCGTGGATGACCGGGGCAAGCCCGGTCATGACGGGAAACACCGGCGGAGCGATTGTTTCTGCGTGCCCCCATCCTGCGCCGCGCGTGCGCGCGGCGAAAGACCACAATATTTTTATGCGGCGAAGTGTCGCGGCTGTCGCGAACCCGACACGCCCCAAACCCGACAAAATCGTTCGTGAGCGAAACTTTGTCGGAATCTTGCCAGCCCGCTTCACCATGACAATCACATGAAATCAATAACTTAGCATTTGGCACGCCACTTGCTTTATTCAATCACAGACGGTCGGCACCCCCGGCGGTGCGGTTGGAGGAGGCGGGACATGGTGACTCTGACGGATGCGGCGGTTTCCACCCTGGAACGGGTTCTTGCGAAGTCGGGCGGTGCCGCCGCCGGCTTGCGGATCGCGGTGACCGACGGCGGCTGCGCCGGCATGAAGTACCAGATGGGCCTGGAGGCCGCGGCGGGCGACGACGACGCCGTGCTCAGCTTCGGCCCGGTGACGATCTTCGTGGACTCCGGCAGCCAGCCCTACCTCGACGGCGTGGTGGTCGATTTCGTCGAGGGCATCGAGGGCTCCGGCTTCAAGTTCGACAACCCCAACGCCACCGGCAGCTGCGGCTGCGGCAAGTCCTTTTCGGCCGGCGGGCCGGGCGGCTCCTGCTCCACCGCGTCCTCGGGCTGCGGCCCTTCTTCGGCCACGCACTGAACGCTCCTCACGGCGCTTACCCAGAGAAAAGGCAGCAGCGACATGTGGAACTACACCGACAAGGTCAAGGAACACTTCTTCAACCCGAAGAATTCCGGCGTCCTTGAGACCGCCAACGCGGTGGGCGAGGTCGGCTCCATCACCTGCGGCGACGCGCTGCGCCTGATGCTGAAGGTCGATCCCGACACGCAGATCATCCAGGACGCCAAGTTCCAGACCTTCGGCTGCGGCTCGGCCATCGCGTCCTCGTCGGCGCTGACCGAGATGATCATCGGCAAGACGGTGGACGAGGCGCTGGCCCTGACCAACCGCGACATCGCCGACTATCTCGGCGGGCTGCCGCCGGAGAAGATGCACTGCTCGGTCATGGGCGCCGAGGCGCTGCGCGCCGCCATCGCCAACTTCAAGGGCGAGGCGTGGGAGGACGACCACGAGGAAGGCGAGCTGGTCTGCAAGTGCTTCGGCATCGACGCCGCGATGATCGAGCGCGCGGTGACGGTGAACGGCCTGACCACGCTGGAGGAGGTCACCCACTACACCAAGGCCGGCGGCTCCTGCCAGACCTGCCACGAGAAGATCGAGGAGGTGCTGGAGGCCGTGATGGCCAGGACCGGCGCCCTCAAGCCCGCCGCCAAGCATTCGCCGGCCGGAGTCGTCGGACTCGACGCCATCCAGCCCCTGGCCCAGCCGCTCGCCGCCAAGCCGGCCGAGGCGGCAGCCGCCACGCCGAAGCTGACCAACGTCCAGCGCATGCAGGCCATCATGGCCGCCATCGAGAGCATGCGCCCGCAGATCCAGCGCGACGGCGGCGACGTCGAGCTGGTCGACATCGACGGCAAGGACATCTACGTGCGGCTGACCGGCGCCTGCTCCGGCTGCTCGCAGTCGGCCGGCACCATGATGGGGGTGCAGATGAAGCTGGTCGAGGCGCTGGGCGAGTTCGTCCGCGTCAAGCCGGCCTCCCTGCTGCCCGCCCACGCCCACTGAGGGGAGCCACCGCCATGAGCATTCCCAACAGCGGCATCTATCTCGACAACAACGCGACCACCCGCGTCGATCCCGAGGTGCTGGCCGAGATGCTGCCGCTCTTCACCGAGCATTTCGGCAACCCGTCCTCGATGCACGGCTTCGGCGCCGCGGTCGGCGGCAAGATCGAGTGGGCGCGCAAGCAGGTGCAGGCGCTGCTCGGCGCCGGTTACGACAGCGAGATCGTCTTCACCTCCGGCGGCACGGAAAGCGACAACACCGCGATCCTCTCGACCATCGAGGCCTACCCGAAGAAGACGGAGATCGTCACCAGCGTGGTCGAGCACCCCGCCGTGCTGGCGCTGTGCGATTACCTGGAGAAGAAGCGCGGCTACACGATCCACCGCATCCCGGTGGACAGCAAGGGCAACCTCGACATGGACGCCTACAAGGCGGCCTTGTCGGACCGGGTCGCCATCGTCTCCATCATGTGGGCCAACAACGAGACCGGGACGATCTTCCCGGTCGAGGAGCTGGCGCGCATGGCCAAGGCGGTCGGCGCCATCTTCCACACCGACGCGGTGCAGGCGGTCGGCAAGATCCCGATGAAGCTCGCCGACAGCGCCATCGACCTGCTGTCGCTGTCCGGCCACAAGCTGCACGCGCCCAAGGGCATCGGCGCCCTCTACGTCAAGCGCGGCCTGCGCTTCCGCCCGATGATGCGCGGCGGCCACCAGGAGCGCTCGCGCCGCGCCGGCACCGAGAACGCGCCGGCCATCGTCGGCCTGGGCGCCGCCGCCCACCTCGCTCTGACCCACATGGCCGAGGAGAACACGCGGGTGAAGGCGCAGCGCGACCGGCTGGAGCAGGCGATCCTCGCCGCCGTGCCGGCCTGCTTCGTCACCGGCAACCCGGAGAACCGGCTGCCCAACACCTGCAACATCGCCTTCGAATACATCGAGGGCGAGGCGATCCTGCTGCTGCTGAACGAGCAGGGCATCGCCGCCTCGTCGGGCTCCGCCTGCACCTCGGGATCGCTGGAGCCGAGCCACGTCATGCGCGCCATGGGGGTTCCCTACACGGCGGCGCACGGGGCGACCCGCTTCTCGCTGTCGCGCGACACCACCGACGCCGAGATCGACCATGTGATCGCCGTGGTCCCCGGCATCATCGCCAAGCTGCGCAGCCTGTCGCCCTATTGGGAACAGGCCGCCGGCAAGGCCAAGGAGTTCGCGCCGGTCTATTCCTAACACCGGGATCGCAGACCGGGTCGGGGGGCCGCCTCCGACACCCCGCCCGACGACACCCCGTCGGGGCGGTGTCCCGGCCCGGTCTGCGACACTTGTCGGGGGCATGCCCATCCACCGTGCCCCTACCCCAACCCTCCCCTGCCTTCGCGGGGGAGGGGGCAAGGTTCCACACAGGGACGACGCCCATGCCCTCTCCCGCCGCCACCATCATCAACGACACGACGCTGCGCGACGGCGAGCAGACCGCCGGGGTGGCCTTCACGCTCGACGAGAAGATCGCCATCGCCCGCGCGCTCGACGCGGCCGGCGTGCCCGAGCAGGAGATCGGCATCCCCGCCATGGGCGAGGAGGAGCGGGACGGCATCCGCGCCGTGGCGTCGCTCGGCCTCAGGGGCCGGCTGATGGTGTGGTGCCGCATGCACGACACCGACCTGAAGGCGGCGCTGTCCTGCGGCGTCGGCTTCGTCAACATGTCCATGCCGGTCTCCGACATCCACATCACCAGGAAGCTGAAGCGCAACCGCGCCTGGGCGCTGGCGGAGATCGACCGCAGGATCCGTCAGGCCCGCGACCACGGCCTTGAGGTCAGCCTCGGCGGCGAGGATTCCTCGCGCGCCGACATGGATTTCCTGGTCGAGGCCGTCACCGTGGCGCAGGCCGCCGGGGCCCGCCGCTTCCGCTTCGCCGATACCCTCGGCGTGCTCGACCCCTTCCAGACGCGCGCCTGCATCGAACGGCTGCGCCGGGCCACCGACCTGGAGATCGAGATCCATTCCCACGACGACCTCGGCCTCGCCAACGCCAACTCGCTGGCCGCCGTGCTGGGCGGCGCCACCCACGTCAACACCACGGTGAACGGCTTGGGCGAGCGCGCCGGCAACGCCCCGCTGGAGGAGGTGGTGGTGTCGCTGAAGCACCTCTACGGCCGCGACACCGGCATCGACACCCGCGCGCTCGCCAGCATCTCCGATCTGGTCGAGCGCGCCTCCAACCGGCCGGTGGCGGTGAACAAGTCGATCGTCGGCGACGCGGTCTTCACCCACGAGGCCGGCATCCACGTCGACGGGCTGCTGCGCGACCGCGCCACCTACCAGAATCTCGACCCGGCCGAGGTCGGGCGCGAGCACCGCATCGTGCTCGGCAAGCATTCCGGCACGGCGGCGGTGAAGATGGCCTACGACGGGCTTGGCCTCGCCTGCGACGACGCCACCGCCCGGGCGGTGCTGCCGCAGGTCCGCGCGCTCGCCACCCGCGCCAAGCGGGCGCCGACCCCCGACGAGTTGCGCGCCTTCCATGCCGCCGTCCGGCATTGACACCGCCTTCACCGCATTCCGATGAGGGAACCCCGCCCATGGCCGCCATCGACGCCGACACGGACCGCCGCATGACGCAGCCCGGCATCCTGGCCCTGCTGCGCGAGGACGTCGCCTGCGTCTTCGACCGCGACCCGGCGGCGCGCAACGTCCTCGACGTGCTGACCTGCTATCCGGGCATCCACGCGCTGGTCGCGCACCGGATCGCCAACGCGGCGTGGCGGCGCGGCCTGCGCTGGCCGGCGCGCTTCCTGTCCTATCTCGGGCGCTGGCTGACCAACATCGACATCCACCCCGGCGCCACCATCGGCCGCCGCTTCTTCATCGACCATGGCGCCGGAGTCGTCATCGGCGAGACGGCGGAAGTCGGCGACGACGTGACGCTCTACCACGGGGTGACGCTGGGCGGCACCTCCTGGACCAAGGGCAAGCGCCACCCGACGCTGGAGGACGGTGTGCTGGTCGGGGCGGGGGCGAAGGTCCTGGGGCCGATCACCGTCGGCCCCAACGCGCGGGTCGGCGCCAACTCGGTCGTCACCAAGAACGTGCCCGGCGGCATGACCGTCGTCGGCATCCCCGGCCGCGTCGTCCGTGCCGAGACCCAGCGCCAGAACCAGAGCGAGTTGGGCGCCCACGGCATCGACCTGGAGCATCACCTGATGCCCGACCCGGTCGGCAAGGCGATCGCCTGCCTGATCGACCACATCAACCGCATCGAGGAGCGGCTGGAAGCCCACACCGCCGCCGAACAGGCCCGCACACCGCTCTCGAAGATTCCACTGGGGGATCTCCGGCTCGCCGACATCCGGCTCGACGGCGTGGCCTGCGACTCCTGCGGCAATCTCTGCGACCAGGAGGGCCGCGCGCCCTCCCCCTCCACCCAGCAGCACGCCTGAGGAGCGACCACGATGAGCGATTTCACCGACGATCTCGACGATTTGGAAACCGCCGAAGACTTCCTGCGCTTCTTCCAGGTCACCTACGACCAGCGGGTGGTCAACGTGAACCGCCTGCACATCCTGCAACGTTTCCACGACTATCTGTCGGCCGACAGCGGAATGGAGGGGCTGGACGACGAGGGCATGGCGTCCCGCTACCGCGTGCATCTCCAGCGGGCCTACCAGGACTTCGTGCTGTCCAACGCCATCGCCGAGAAGACCTTCAAGGTCCACAAGGAGGAGGCGCGCAAGATGGCCGACCGCTTCGTGCCGCTGGACAGCCTGCTCGGCGCGCCGGTCGGCTGACGGAAACCGGCGCCTCGTTCATCCGGGCGTGTGTGAACCGCGAAGGCCGGACGGCTCTTCGCGGTTCTTCCTGTTCAGTGGATCTTCCGCTCGTTGCCGGTGTCGCGGCGGTAGACGTGGACGTGGTAGGCGGCCATCGGGTTTTCGTCGAGATAGTCCAGCAGCGCGCGCTCCGTCTTCGCCGTGGCGTTGCGGATCAGCACCTGCCAGGCCGGCTCCATCGTCGCGCGGCTGGTCTCGTCATGGGGCAGCATGATGAAGCCCGCCCATTCGGGATTGAAATCCGCCAGGTAGCTCTTGGCGTAATGCTCCATCATCGCCGCGTCGTTGACGTTGACGGTTTCCATGTTTTCAAAGCAGACACGCAGATCCATGGCCAGTCTCCCTCAAGGCTGCGGGCGCGCCGGCGGCCGGCCGGTCGCTGTCCCTGGTCCGGAAACAGAGCTGCCTCAAAGATGGTGCCCCTCACCCCCCAACGACAAGCCCCCGCCACCCCTTGCCCCCACCGTTGGTCATAGAGGCGCGAATCCTCCTGTCCGGGCACCCCGTTCCACCTGTAGACTCGGCGTGACACCCATCAGGCAGTCATGATGACCGACGACCCGCCCACCCTGCCCCATCCGCCGCGCGTCCTGATCGTCGAGGACGAGAGCCTCGCGGCCATGGCGCTGGAGGAGATCCTGGGCATGCTGGGCTACGAGGTCTGCGGCACCGCCGACAACGCCGAGGACGCCATCGTGGCGGCCGAGCGGCAGCGCCCCGACATCGTCATGATGGACATCCGGCTGCACGGCCCCCGCGACGGCATCGAGACGGCGGCGGCGATCCGCGCCCGCTTCGGCATCCGCAGCATCTTCATGTCGGCCTTCGGCGACCCGGACACCCGCCGCCGCGCCGAGGATTGCCAGCCCTTCGGTTTCGTGAAGAAGCCCTATTTCCCCAACCAGCTCGACCGCGTCCTTGCCGACGCCACCCGGCAGCTCGCCCTGGCCCGCTGAGGCCGGAATGGGGAGGCCGGAATGGGAAAACCCCTCCGCCGGAGCGGAGGGGCTGGATGCGTCTTGCGGTCCGGGTCCTGCGATCCGGGGAACCCGGCTCAGCCGAACTTGTAGCTGATGCCGTAGCCGCCCCGCGGATAGTTCCATTCGATGTTGCCGCTGTCCTGGCAGATCACCCGGCAGGTGCCGCATTCCAGGCAGCCGTCGGTCGCCAGCGTCACGCCCCCCGCCTCGTTGGTCGAGTAGCAGCCGGCCGGGCAGCAGACGGTGCAGGCCTTGGACGTGCAGGCGGCGCAGTGCGCCTCGTCCTTGATCGTGATGTGCGGACGGTTCTCGTCGACGATGTAGCGGTTCTGGTACAGCTTCTCTTCGATCTTCACCATCATGTTCATCGCATCGCCCTCACCAGCTTGATTGCGTCACCGACCAGACCGAACACCGAGCGGCGCTTGACGAAGGACTTCATGATCGCCTTCTCCTTCGTGCGCTTGTCGACGCTGTCCACGGTGAACCAGTTGTGCGCCGCCTGGGTGATCTCGTCCGGGTAGGCGCCGAAGAACTGCTTGTTGGAATGCATGATCCCCGGCAGTTCGCGATACTTCTTGAGATCCTTGATGATGAAGCTCTCGTCGAGCTTCGCCTTGTAGCCGGCGAGGTTGCCGGCGCTGAAATCCTTGCCGGCGGCCTTCAGCTCGATCACCGTCTCCGCCGCCATGCGGCCCGAGGCCATGGCGAGGTTGGAGCCCTCGCGGTGCGCCGCGTTGTTGAAATGGGCGGCGTCGCCAACCACCATCCAGCCGTCGCCGTAGAGCTGCGGGATCGCCTTGAAACCGCCCTCCGGGATCAGGTGGGCGCAATACTCCTTCATCTCGGCGCCTTCGATCAGCGGCTTGATGACGGGGTGGTTCTTCAGGTCCTCCAGCATCTTGTAGGGCGGGCAGTCACCCTTCTTGAAGTCGGAGACCAGGCAGCCGATGCCGATCGTCAGCGATTCCTTGTTGGTGTAGAGGAAGGCGGTGCCGACCATCCCCTTGGTCACCTTGCCCATGATCTCGATGACGACGCCCTCGTCGTCCTTGATGCCGAAGCGCTGCTGGATCAGCTCGGGATCGATGAACAGGATCTCCTTGACCGCCAGCGCGACGTTCTCCGGCGCCGCCTCCTTCTGGTAGCCGGAGCGGCGCGCCAGCAGGGCGTTGACGCCGTCGGCCATGATGACGACGTCGGCGTGGATCTCGCCGCCCTCGCGGTCGGTGCGCACGCCGATCACCTTGCCGGACGGGTCGCGGATCAGCTCCGTCACCGTCGTCTCGCAGATCTGGAGGCCGCCGACCGCGCGGATCTTCTCGGCGAACCACTTGTCGATGTTGGCGCGGATGATGGTGTAGCGGTTCGGCGTGTCGCTGTTGTACGCCTCGGACCGGTAGTTGGTGCCGATGTAGTTGTCGTCGCCGAGCAGCCAGATGCGCTGTTCGATGATGTGGCGCTCGGTCGGGCAGTCGTCCCGGAAGTCCGGGATGATCTTCTCCAGCTCGTGGGCGTACATGATGCCGCCCTGGACGTTCTTGGCGCCGGCATACTCGCCGCGCTCCAGCTGGAGCACCTTCAGCCCCTGCTTGGCCAACGTGTAGGTGGCGGCGTTGCCGGACGGGCCGGCACCGATGACGATGGCGTCGAACTTTTCGACCATGTCGGAAGGCTCCTTTCGTCCGTAGGGTCAGCCGGCCAGCCGGTTGACCGACAGGCGGCGGCCGAAGGCGTCGGTCAGCGCGGGAAGGATGGTCAGCGCGTCACCGACCAGCCCGAGATGGGCGAAGTCGAAGATCGTCGCGTTGGGGTCGGTGTTGATCGCCAGGATCAGGTCGGATTTCTCCATGCCGACGCGATGCTGGATGGCGCCGGAGATGCCGGCGGCGATGTAGAGCTTGGGGCGCACCGTCTTGCCGGTCTGGCCGACCTGCCGGTCGCTGCCGGCCCAGCCGGCCTGGACCAGCGGGCGGGTCACCCCGACCTCGGCGCCCAGCACCTTGGCGAGGTCGAAGACCAGCTTCATGTTCTCGGCCTTGCCCAGCCCCTTGCCGGCCGACACGATGACGTCGGCGAAGGCGAGCTGCGCCTCGTTCTGCTCGCGGTCGGCGATGAAGTTCAAAACCTTGGTGACGACGCTCTCCTCCTGGAGGTTGGGGAAGACCTCCTCGACGCGGCCGGTGCGGCTGTCGTCGCGCTCGGGCATCGCCATCACGCGGGGGCGCACGGTCGCCATCTGCGGCCGGTAGGCCAGCGTCTGGATGGTGCAGAGCAGCGTGCCGCCGAAGGTCGGGCGGGTCGCCGCCAGCGAGCGGTTGTCGGCGTAGATGTCCAGTTCGGTGCAGTCGGCGGTCAGCCCGGTCGCCAGCGTGGTGGCGATGGCGCCGGCGAGGTCGCGGCCCAGCGTGGTGGCGCCGAGCAGCACGATCTCCGGCTTGTAGGCGTTGACCACGTCGGTCATCACCCGGCAGTAGGGATCGGTGCGGTAGTCGGCCAGCACCGGGTCCGTCACCTTGTAGACGATGTCGGCGCCGTAGCTGATGGCGTCGCCGCAGATGCGGTTCAGGTCGGGGCCCTCGGCGCCCAGCACCACGGCGCCGACCTCGACGCCCAGCTTGTCGGCCAGCTTGCGGGCCTCGCCCAGCAGCTCCAGCGAGACGGAATGGACGATGCCGCGCTCCTGCTCGACGATCACCCAGACGTTCTTGTAGACCTTGAGGTGTTCGGGAAGCTGGAACTTGCGGCCCTGGGGCTTGCTCGGTTCGCTCATCGTCGGGTCTCCGGCGGAAGGATCGTCAAAGCCCGGCCGCGGCGCGGGCGAGCAGATCGTCGGCCAGCTTGGGCTGGGCGGCGAAGATGGCGTCGAGGGCGGCGGCGGCCAGCGCGTCGGGCGAGGAGCCGTCGGCCGTGATCATCTTGGCCTTCTCGGCGCGCGGCTTGGGCACGAAGACCTTCGACACCACGGTGGGCGAGCCCTTGAGGCCGACCTTGGCCTCCTCGGCGCCGGTGAAGTCGCGGCTCCAGGTCTTCAGCTCGTAGCGCGCGGCACGGAACATGTCGTCCATCTTGCCGAAGCGCATCGTGTTGGTGCCCTCCAGCATGGTGATCATGCAGGGCAGCCGGGTCTTCAGCACCTGCACGCCGCCTTCGGAGCGGCGCTGCACCACGATCTCCTTGGCGGACTCGTTCAGCTCCTCGATCCTGGTGATGTAGGTGAGCTGCTCGAAGCCGAGGCGGGTGGCGATGCCGGGGCCGACCTGGGCGGTGTCGCCGTCGACCGTCTGCTTGCCGCAGAACACGATGTCGACCGGGTCCTCCTCCGACAGCTTGAGGATCGCCGAGGTCAGCGCGTAGGAGGTGGCCAGCGTGTCGGAGCCGGCGAACTTGCGGTCGGTCAGCAGCACGGCGTCGTCGGCGCCCAGCGACAGGGCCTTGCGCAGCGAGGCTTCCGCCATCGGCGGACCCATGGTCAGCACGGTGACGCGCGCGCCCACCTTGTCCTTCAGCCGCAGCGCCTCTTCCAGCGAGAACAGGTCGAAGGGGTTGATGATGGCGGGGACGCCCTGCCGCATGATCGTGTTGGTCACGGGATGGATGCGGATCTGGGCGCTGTCGGGCACCTGCTTGATACAGACGACGATGTGCATCCCGGTCTCCTTGAGAACGCTGGGGATAACGCTGGGCCGAAGCGCTGTGGGGATGCCGGCTGAAAACCGGCGCGCCCTTTCAAAAGCAAGCTTCGTGCCAGCCGGGATGCGTTTAGGAAAACCCTTTTCTCATAATGACTTGCAAGGCATCGCCACGCACCGCGAGGTTGTCGCAAAGGCGACAAACCCCACGCGTGTCGGGTTCTTTACAGCTTGGCGGTGGGATGGTGGCGCCCCGCTCAGGCGGCGGCGATGCAGGCGACCACCCGGTCCAGCTCGCGGCCGACGCGCTCGACCATCATGTCGATGCCGTCGAGCCGCCGGTCGAGCGCCGCCAGTTCGACGGCGTCCGCCGCCGCCGCCAGATCGCGGGCGCCGACGGTGCGCGACGACCCGGCCAGCTTGTGCGCGGCCTGCCGCACCTCGTCCCAGGCGGCGCCGGCGAGGGAATCGACCAGCCAGCGGTGCGACGCGGTGTTCGACGTCACGAACTCGCCGAGAAGCTGGCGGACGAAGTCGGTGTCGCCGTCGAACAATCCGGCCAGCGCGTCGATGTCCAGCGGAGGGAGTGCGGAGGCCGGCGTCGAGGCGGGCGGGGATTCCGGCGAAGAGGCCGGTTCGGGCAGCGGCTCCGCGGCGACGTCCGGCGGCAGGAAACGGTCGAGCACCCGGCGCAGCTGCCCGAGATCGACCGGCTTGGACACGCTGTCGTCCATGCCGGCGGCGAAGCAGGTCTGCACCTCGCCCTCCAGCGCGTTGGCGGTGATGGCGACGATCGGCAGGCGGGCTCCGATCCCCGACGCGGCCTCCGCCGCGCGGATGGCGCGGGCCAGCTCCAGCCCGTCCATCTCCGGCATCTGGCAGTCGGTCAGCAGCAGCGCGTAGCGGCCGGTGCGCCACATCGCCAGCGCCTGGACGCCGTCCTCCGCCATCTCCATCGCATGCCCGAGCAGGGCGAGCTGGCGCTGGATGACGTGCCGGTTGGTCGGATGGTCCTCCGCCACCAGGATCAGCCGGTTGCGCGCCAGGGCCTCCTCCACCGAAGGCGGCCGCCGCGCCGCCGCGGGGCCGGAGTCGCTCGGGCACTCCGCGGCGAGCGATTCGACCGGCGCCCCCCTCCCCGCCGCCGCCAGCACCGCCCGCACCAGATGGGTCCGGCGCAGCGGACGCGCGACCGCGACCGTTCGGTTGGGAGCCAGCGATCCGGCGGGCGGCGCGTGATCGTTCGGTCCGCAGAGCCGCACACGTCCGCGCACACGTCCGCGCGGATCGGCGTCGAGCGCCGCCGTGTCGATGTCCGACGCCACCACCAGCACGTCGCAGGCGGCGGTCGGCAGCAGCGTGCGCAAAGCCGTGGCGCTGTCCGGAGCGTCGACCACAAGGGCCCCGTCGCTGTTCAGGTAGCGCGCGAGGAAACCGCGCTCGGCCTCGTCGGGGGCCAGCAGCAGGACGGTGACGCCACCCAGGGCCGCCACCGGTTCCGTCACCGCATCCGGCTCCGCCACCAGATCGGCGGCGAAGGTGAACCAGAAGGTCGATCCCATCCCCGGCGCGCTGGTGACGCCGATCTCGCCGCCCATCAGCTCGGCCAGGCGGCGGCAGATCGACAGGCCGAGCCCGGTGCCGCCGAAACGGCGGGTGGTCGACGCCTCGGCCTGGGTGAAGGGGCGGAACAGGCGGGCCTGGTTCTCCGCCGAGATGCCGATGCCGGTGTCGGTGACGGCAATGCGGATGGTGACGCGATCGCCGTCGAAGCGGGCCAGCTCGGCCTTCACCGTCACCGACCCGCCCTGGGTGAACTTCACCGCGTTGCCGGCGATGTTGAACAGCACCTGCCGGATGCGCACCGGATCGCCCAGCACGGTCGCCGGCAGGTCGGGGTCGACGAAGGTGATCAGCGACAGCCCCTTGGCGCGGGCGCCGGGGGCCAGCGTGTCGGCCACCCCCTCGACCACGGCGGGCAGCGACACGGGGACCCGCTCCAGATCCAGCCGTCCGGCCTCGATCTTCGAGAAGTCCAGGATGTCGTTGATGATGGTCAGCAGGGAGCCGGCCGAATCGCGCACCACCTCCACCAGCTCGCGCTGGTCGGCGGTCAGGCTGGTGTGCTCCAGCAGCTCCAGCATGCCCTGCACCCCGTTCATCGGCGTGCGGATCTCATGGCTCATGGTGGCCAGGAACAGCGACTTCGCCCGGTTGGCGGCCTCCGCCGCCTCGGTCGCGGCAACGAGGTCGCGGGTGCGCTCCGCGACCTGCCGCTCCAGGCTGCGGTTCAGCTCGGTCAGTTCCTCGTAGAGATGGACGTTGTCGAAACCGATCGCCACCTTGGCGCAGAAGACCTCCAGCAGCCGCCGCTCGTCGGCCGTCAGCGACCGCGCGTGGGTCAGGTAGAAGGCGGTCTCGTGATGGCGCGAGGCGGAGCGGAACACCAGCACGCTGTGGGTCCGCTCGTACCGATTGCGGCCGTCGCCCAGCGCCGCGGTCACGGCGAAAACCGCCTCGGGCGGCAGGGTGGTGCGCAGCGGCCGACCCTCCCCGCCCGCGTAGACGCCGTTGCCGCCGAGCAGCAGCGGCTCGCCCAAGGCGGCGCCGTCCTGGGTCAGGCGGCTGACCAGCGCCACCCCGTCGCCGGGCGGACAGACGCCGACGATCTGCGCCACCGCGTCGCCGACGAACTCGGCCATCGTCCGCTTGTCGAGCAGGGAGGAGGAGGCGTCGAGGATGCGCTCCAGCCCCTCGCGGTGGTCCTCGATGGCGGTGATGTCCTGGTAGCCGCGCAGCGCCGCGACCACCGAGGTGAACAGCTTCTGCGCCGTCAGCTCGGTCTTCGACTTGTAGTCGTTGATGTCGTAGCTGAGGATGACGTCGCGTTCCGGCGCCTGCCCCGGCTGGCCGGTGCGCAGGATGATGCGGACGCGGCGGTTCCTCATCTCGCTGCGGATGTGGCGGACCAGCCGCAGGCCGGCGTCGTCGGATTCCATCACCACGTCGAGCAGGATCACGGCGATGGCCGGATTGGCGCGCAGCACGGCGCGCGCCTCCGTCGCCGTGCCGGCCGAGAGGAACTGCGCCGGCCGCCCTTCGAAGGTGAAGCCGCGCAGCACCATCTTGGTGGTGGCGTGGATGGCGGGATCGTCGTCGACGATCAGGATCACCCAGGGCTCGACCGGCTCGGGCGGGACCGGCGGAACCGAGACGGCCTCGGCCGCCGGGTCCTCGTCGGCGAACAGAAACTCGTCGCTCATCCCCCGCCCCCAGTCCCAAGGCCGCCGCCAACCGCGCCTTATCGCGCGCGCGACGATAGCACAACCCGCCGAGCGCCTGCCAGACGGCCCCGGCCGGCGCGCCGGCCGCCGTCAACCGATGGAAGGGGTGGATTTGCCGGTCCGCAACCGCCATGGTGGCGGCCCCGCCCTTTCCTGCCGCGATGCCGTCCATGAACCTGCTGAGTTGCGTCCACGACACCGCCCCGATCATCGAGGCCAGGGACGCCGATCTGGGCGACCTGTTCCCGCCCGGCTTCCTCGATCTGTACGAGGTCCACAGCTACCGCAACGCCGCGCGCATCCTGGCCCACGCCTGCACCGCCGAGTTCCAGGAGATCGTCGCCCGGCTGATGGAGTTCCGCATCCGCACCGAGGACATCGTGGCGTCGGGCGGCAACAAATCGCAGATCGCCAAGTCGATGGAGCTGATGCTGAACCCGCTCGGCTGGCACGAGACGCGGATCCGCGGCGACCTCTTCATCACCAAGATGATCGTCACGCACGAGGAGAAGCGGCGCATTTCCGGCAAGAACCGTGGCCAGACCGTGGTCGAGCACCGCCAGCGCGACGAGATCTACAAGGTCAAGGGCTTCATCGACGGCCACAAGATCGACTTCGTGAAGGGGCGCGTCTCCTTCGACCTGGAATGGAACAGCAAGGACCAGACCTTCGACCGCGACCTCTACGCGGCGCGGACCTTCTACGAATGCGGCATCATCAGCGCCGGCGTGCTTCTGACCCGCAGCGCCGAGTTGGCCCCGCTGTTCACCGAGGTGGCGCGGCGGGTCGAGATGAAGAA
Organism: Azospirillum agricola; assembly: GCF_017876095.1. GTDB lineage: Bacteria > Pseudomonadota > Alphaproteobacteria > Azospirillales > Azospirillaceae > Azospirillum > Azospirillum agricola. Next base: position 22,157 of record NZ_JAGINM010000011.1, on the reverse strand, counting down.
TTTCCAGAACAAGTACGGCGCCAGCACGACCTGGATGAAGAAGCTGCTCTACCGTCTGGACGCCGGGCGCGGCGGCGGCTGCCCGATCCTGGCGCTCGGCATCCGCCCGGCGCTGGTGTCGGACTTCGAGGACTGGAAGGAGCGCCACCCGGTCATCCGGCAGGTCGCCGCCCTCGACGTGGACGCGGCGTCGGAGGATGAGGACGATCTGGGGTGATCAGAGCGTGGCTTCGTTGGATTGGTTGGGGTTTTGACACAGATGAACACAGATAGACACAGATGAAAATAAACACAGATTAAATATAATTTCTCATCCGAGAGATTTCATACGAAGCCTGTCGCGCATCCCCGTTCATCTGTGTCTATCTGTGTTCATCTGTGTCAAAAATAAAAACGCTGCCCACGCATAAGAAGCGTGAGCGGCGTCCAATCGATCGAACCCAATCTCAGTACGCGCAATCCTTGAACACCGGATCGACGCTGCCGCCCCATTCGCCTTTGAACTTGGCGAGCAGTTCGTCCGCCGGGCTGCGGTTGCTCTCGGCGATGGCCTGGAGCGTGTCGAGGAAATGCGTCTCGTCGTCGCCCCAATTGTCGTTGCGGGCGCGCCGCGCCAGACCGTCGCGGGCGATGGCCAGGGCCTCCAAAGCCACGTCCCGCACCGTACGGTCGCGGAAGGGCGTGCGCAGGCCGGAGCGCGGAACCTCGGCGCGCAGATGCGCCCGCTCCTCCGTCGTCCAGTCCTTCACAAGGTCCCAGGCCGCGTCCAGCGCCTGGCTGTCGTAGAGCAACCCGACCCACAGGGCCGGCAACGCGCACAGGCTGCGCCACGGGCCGCCGTCGGCGCCGCGCATCTCCAGATACTTCTTGAGCCGGACCTCCGGGAAGGCGGTCGTCGTGTGGTCGGCCCAGTCGGTCAGCAGCGGGACCTCGCCCGGCAGGGCCGGCAACTTGCCCTCCAGGAAGTCGCGGAAGGACTGGCCGGCCGCGTCGATGTAGGTCCCGTCGCGGTAGACGAAATACATCGGCGTCTGCAACAGATAGTCCACATACCGCTCGAAACCGAAGCCGTCCTCGAAGACGAAGGGGATGTCGCCGGTGCGGTCCGGGTCGGTGTCGGTCCAGATGTGGCTGCGGAAGCTCTGGAAGCCGTTCGGCTTGCCCTCGGTGAAGGGCGAGTTGGCGAACAGCGCCGTGGCGATCGGCTGGAGCGCCAGCGACACCCGGAACTTCTTCACCATGTCGGCTTCGGACGCGAAGTCCAGATTGACCTGCACGGTGCAGGTCCGCAGCATCATGTCGAGCCCGAGCCCGCCGACCTTGGGCATGTAGTCGCCCATGATCTTGTAGCGGCCCTTGGGCATCCAGGGGATGTCGCCGCGCGTCCATTTCGGCTGGAAGCCCAGCCCCATCATGGCGATGCCCAGTTCGTTCCCGACCTCCTTGACCTGGCGCAGGTGGCGGTGCACCTCGGCGCAGGTCTGGTGCAGGGTTTCCAGCGGCGCGCCCGACAGCTCGACCTGCCCGCCCGGCTCCAGCGTGATGTTCGCCATGCCCTGGACCAGCGCGATGACGTTGCCCTTCTCCTCCACCGGCTCCCAGCCGAAGCGGGTCAGGCGGGTCAGCAGTTCGCGGATGCCGTCCGGCCCGTCATAGGTCAGCGGGCGCAGGTCGGACGCGCGGTAGGCGAATTTCTCGTGCTCCGTCCCGATGCGCCAAGCCTCGGCCGGCTTGCAGCCCGATTCCAGATAGGCGACCAGTTGGCGGCGGTCGGTGATCGGTTCGCCGCGCGTTGTCGGGGGTGCGGACATGAAGGCTCCCGCGGGTGGGTTGCAATGGCGTGTTCAGCGGCGTGTTCAGTCGATGGAAGCGACCGGTGAGCGGAAGGGCGGCCGGGTGTCGCCGCCGTCGGCCGTCCAGTCCCCGGCCAGGGACTGCCAGCAGGCCAGTGCCGCCACAACCGCCGTGTCGGCCCGCAGGATGCGCGGCCCCAAACCCACCGGGACAACAAAGGGGAGTTTGATCAGTTCGTCAAGTTCCGACTGGTCGAAGCCCCCCTCCGGCCCGACCAGCAGCGCGGCGGGGCTGGACCCCGCCGAACGCATGGCTTCGGCGATCGGCCGCGCCGCCCCGGCCTCGGCGCAGAGATAGAGCGTGCGCCCCTCCGGCCAGGCGGCCAGCGCGCGGTCGAGCGGCAGCGGGTCGGCGACCTCGGGCACGCTCAGCCGCTCGCACTGCTCGGCGGCCTCGACGGCGTTGGCGCGCAGCCGGTCGGTGTTCACCCGGTTGGGGTCGGTGCGGCGGGTGAAGACCGGACACAGGCGCGACACGCCCATCTCCGTCGCCTTCTCCGCCACGAAATCGATGCGCCCCTTCTTCAGCGGCGCGAAGACCAGCCAGAGGTCGGGGGTGCCCGTCTGCGGCCGGCGTTGCGCCCGCACCGTCAGCGAACACCAGCCCTTGCCGAAGCCGTCGATGACGGCGCCCCATTCGCCGTCGCGCCCGTTGAACACCGCCACCGGGTCGCCGCGGTCGAGCCGCAGGACATGGCGCAGGAAATGGGCGCGCTCATGGTCGAGCCCGACCGATTGGCCCTCGGTCAGCGGGCTGTCGACGTAGAGGCGGGTCTTGGGCTGTTCGGCCATGGTGTCGGGTCTCCGCGAAACGGAGCCGACTATAGCTCTCCGCGCGGGAATCCGTCAGCCTTTCGACGAGCATGGAGGCGCCCCTCAGGCCGCCTCGACCAACCGGTCGATCTGGCGCCGCAGCTCGGCGGGCTGCACCGGCTTGTGCAGGACGAGGAAGCCCTCGCGCTGGGCGGCGGCGGCCAGCGCGGCGCCGGTGTCGCCGGTCAGGATGATCGCCGGCACCGCAGCCCCGGCGGCCTCGCGCACGGCGCGCACCGCGTCGACGCCCGACACGCCGTTGCGCAGCCGGTAATCCGACACGATCACCGAGGGCGGCGGCGCTTCGGGCGGCGCCTCGGCCAGCGCCGTCAGCGCCGACGCGGCGTCCTCGACCGCGACGACACGGTAGCCCCAGGTTTCCAGCATGATCTCCATGCCAGCCAGGATGATCGCCTCGTCATCGATGATGACGGCCAGCCGGTCGGTGCGGTCGGTCGAATCCATTTTAAATGGCAAGCCGGTTCGGTTGATCGTGAAAAACAGTATCGACCGGCGCGCGGCAAGAGCAAGCTCTTTTCGTCCAGGGCAGCGCAATCCTGCGGGCGCAACTCCTTTTTGAGAGAGCCTCCGTCCGAAGGGATGAGGCGGAGATCCTTGCGCCTTGCCCTGCCCCGAAGCGCCCGATACCTTGCCGCCCGGCTTCACCGACATTCGCCACGAGAGCGGAAGCGACTCCCCGCCATGACCAGCACCGACCAGCCCGGCCCGGCCGGCTTCACCGACATTCGCCAGGACGGCTGGATCGGCCGCTGGGCTCCCGCCCCGCTGCGTCCCTACCTGACCTTGGCCCGGCTTGACCGGCCGATCGGCACCTGGCTGCTGCTGTTCCCCTGCTGGTGGGGCGTGGCGCTCGCCGCCCCGCGCTGGCCCGACCTGTGGATGATGGTCCTGTTCGCCGTCGGCGCCATCGTCATGCGCGGGGCCGGCTGCACCGTCAACGACATCCTCGACCGCGATTTCGACGCGAAGGTCGAGCGGACCCGCTCGCGCCCGATCCCCTCGGGTCAGGTGTCGGTTCGCCAGGCCGTCGCCTTCCTGGTCGCGCAGCTGCTGCTCGGCCTGCTGGTGCTGGTGCAGCTCTCCCCGGCGGCCATCGGACTGGGCGTGCTGTCGCTGGCGCTGGTCTTCACCTACCCGCTGATGAAGCGCATCACCTGGTGGCCGCAGGCCTTCCTCGGCCTGACCTTCAACTGGGGGGCGCTGATGGGCTGGGCAGCCGTGCGCGGCGACCTCGACTGGCCGGCGGTGGCCATGTACGTCACCGGGGTCGCCTGGACGCTGGGCTACGACACCATCTACGCCCACCAGGACAAGGAGGACGACGCCCGCATCGGCGTGAAATCCACCGCCCTGCGGCTGGGCGACACCAGCAAGATCTGGATCTACGGCTTCTACACCCTGACCTATGCCGGGCTGGGCATCGCCGGCCGTCTGGCGGGCCTGGGCGGGCTGTTCCTGCCGCTGCTGTCGGTGGCCGCCCTGCATCTGGCGTGGCAGGTGGCGACGTGGCGCCCCGACGACCAGAACGATTGTCTGGCGAAGTTCAAGTCGAACCGCTGGTTCGGCTGGCTCGTCCTGGCGGCGATCCTCGCCGGGAAGCTGTGAGGCCGTAAAGCTGTGAGCCGGGAAGGCTTCGATCCGGCCGGCGCTTCGGCGTCGGCCGCTCCGCCGATTCGCCACGAAATGTCATCCCCGCGACGGGGCGCGAATCGGTAAGGTGAACGGGTGATGTCGAGCCGGTGCCGTCAACCCGCCCCTGGGATTTCCCCTGATTGCCTGGGGCGCCGGGCCGGGAGAGCATGGATGTAAGGAGAGGCCGGCCGGATGCGGCGGAGCGCCGAAACGGGCGGAGCGCCGAAACGCCCCTCCTACCGCTCCAGATCGTCCACCAGCTGGGCGACGGCGTTGGAGCCGGGCTTACGGCCGGGCATCTGGGTGCGCAGACCGTCCACCGAGGCGACCAGGCCCTTGGCGGCGGCGGCACCGTCCGTGACGGTGGCCGGCTTGCGGGACGGCAGGACGGCGACGTCGAGACGCTCCGGCTTCTGCGGAGCGGTCAGCGCGGCGGTGAGGACCTGCGGCTTGCGGCCGGGTACGCCGACGGCGTGGCCCTTCGCCAGCGACGCCTCGACGATGCGCGGCTCGCCGCGCTTGGCGCCACGGCCCTGCGGCGAGACGGTGAAACCGCTGTCCATGCCGCGATCGCCGGCGTCGAGCACACGGCCGCGCTTCGGAGCCTCCTCGCCTTCCGGCAGGATGAAGCCGTAGGCGGTGTAGACGCGCAGGCCGAGCTGGTCGGTCGGCTCGTGCCAGACACGCACGGCGGACCAGTCGTTGCCCTTCGACACGTCGACGACGCGCATGCCGCGGCGCAGCCCGTCGCCGTCGATCCAGGTGTGGTCGACCTCGATGGTGCGGCGGTCGATCACCGCGCTGACCAGCGAGACATGGCCGCGGCGCATATGGCCGGTCTTCTTGAAGACCAGGACGGAGCCGACGGCGGGATGGTTGTCGCGGTCATACTGCCCGGCGGCGTGGTTCCACCACGTCCAGGCGTCGCCGCGGATCGTGAAGTCGGAGATCGCCCGCACGGTGCGCACGCAGTCCGTCGCGGCGGCCGGCGTGGCGGCAAGGGGGCTCAACGCGATCAAAGCCGCAAACGAAAGGCTGATGGCGTTTCCCCTGGGCCGCATGACTCCCCCATTCCCTTTGTCTTTCCCCTTACGAACGGGTAACACGGGTTTCCAGGCTCTGTCTACACCGTTTGAATTATGTAACCGTGATGGACGCCGGCGCCTTCGCCCAAACCAGCGGAACATCGTGAGAATCCAGGCATGAACAACCCGTCTCCGCTCGACTTCGTCCGCGACAACACGACGCTGGCAACCACCCCGCTGCTGCCGGAACTTCAACTTCATCTTGCCACCGAGGTCACTCCCCTGTGGCAGGCCACCGAAGAGACCTTGGCCGAGAAAAATCTCCCACCTCCTTACTGGGCCTTTGCGTGGCCGGGCGGCCAGGCGGTGGCCCGCCTGCTGCTCGACCGGCCCGATCTGGTGGCCGGCAAGTCGGTGCTGGATTTCGCCGCTGGAACCGGAATCGTCGGGATCGCGGCGATGAAGGCGGGGGCGGCGCGGGTGCAGGCCTGCGACATCGACCGCTTCGCGCTGGCCGCCATCGCGGCGAACGCCGAGGCCAACGGGGTAGACATCAAGGCGGTCAGCGTCGATCTCGTCGGGCGCGAGTTGCCGGGCATCGACGTGGTGCTGGCCGGCGACGTCTGCTACGAGCGGCCGATGGCGGAGCGGGTGACGGCGTGGCTGCGCGGGGTGGCGGCGACCGGCACGCTGGTGCTGCTGGGCGATCCCGGCCGCGCCTATGTGCCGACCAGCGGGCTGGAGCGGGTGGCGACCTACACGGTGCCGACCTCGCTGGAACTGGAGGACCGCGAGACGCGCGAGACGACGATCTGGCGGCTGCTGGCGGAGTGACGGGTGCGGCAGTGTTTTCTACACGGATGAACACGGATTTGGCACGGATAGACACGGATTTCGCAAGGGACCGCGCGTCCGTCCTTGGAACCGGCTTCCTTTTCATCCGTGTTCATCCGTGCCTCGATCCGTGTTCATCCGTGTAAAAATCCCCCTCCCCCCTTGACGCCCGTCACGCCGCGCGGAACCTTACGCGCCCTCGACAGAGTCCTGACGGAAGCCCATCCCATGCCCTACACCTCGTTGCGCGACTTCATCGACCGGCTGGAGAAGGCGGGGCGGCTGGTGGTGGTGAAGGAGCCGGTCTCCACCCATCTGGAGATGACCGAGATCCAGACCCGCCTGCTGGCGGAAGGCGGCCCGGCGGTGCTGTTCGAGAACGTCGTCAAGGCCGACGGCACCCGCTCGGAGATGCCGGTGCTGGTCAACCTGTTCGGCACGGTGGAGCGCGTCGCCTGGGGCATGGACCGCGAGCCGCACCAGCTCCGCGCGGTCGGCGAGACGCTGGCCTTCCTCAAGCAGCCGGAGCCGCCCGGCGGCTTCCGCGAGGCGATGGAGTTGATCCCGCTCGCCAAGACGGTGATGTCGATGAAGCCGAAGACCGTCGGCTCCGCCCCCTGCCAGGAGGTGGTGCTGACCGGCGACCAGATCGACCTCGGCCGCCTGCCGGTGCAGGGCTGCTGGCCGGGCGAGCCGGCGCCGCTCATCACCTGGCCGCTGGTGGTCACCAAGGGGCCGACCGGCAAGCGCGAGGATGATTTCAATCTCGGCATCTACCGCATGCAGGTGCTGGGAAAGAACAAGACCATCATGCGCTGGCTGAAGCACCGCGGCGGCGCCCAGCACCACCACCGTTGGCAGGCCCACCAGGAAAAAATGGGCGGCAAGCGCGAGCCGCTGCCCTGCGCCGTCGTGCTCGGCGCCGATCCCGGCACCATCCTCGCCGCCGTGACGCCGGTGCCGGACACGCTGTCGGAGTACCAGTTCGCCGGGCTGCTGCGCGGCAAGAAGGTCGAGCTGGTCGACTGCAAGACCGTGCCGCTGAAGGTCCCGGCCCAGGCCGAGATCGTGCTGGAGGGCCATGTCAGCCTCGACGAATACGCCGACGAGGGGCCCTACGGCGACCACACCGGCTACTACAACTCGGTCGAGTCCTTCCCGGTCTTCACCGTCACCGCGATGACGATGCGTCGCAACCCGATCTACCTCTCCACCTTCACCGGCCGGCCGCCCGACGAGCCCTCTGTGCTGGGCGAGGCGCTGAACGAGGTGTTCATCCCGCTGCTGATCCAGCAGTTCCCGGAGATCGTCGATTTCTGGCTGCCGCCGGAGGGATGCTCCTACCGCATCGCGGTGGTCAGCATGAAGAAGGCCTATCCGGGCCACGCCAAGCGGGTGATGATGGGCGTCTGGTCCTTCCTGCGCCAGTTCATGTACACGAAATGGGTGATCGTCGTGGACGACGACATCGACGCGCGCAACTGGAAGGACGTGATGTGGGCGATGTCGACCCGCATGGACCCGGCGCGCGACATCACGGTGATCGAGGGCACGCCGATCGACTATCTCGACTTCGCCAGCCCCGAGTCGGGCCTCGGCGGCAAGGTCGGGCTGGACGCCACCAACAAATGGCCGCCCGAGACCAAGCGCGAGTGGGGCCAGAAGATCGCCATGGACCAGGAGGTCATCGAGCGGGTCAGCCGCAAATGGGACCTCTACGGCCTGCCCGGCAGCGGCACGCCGATCTGGAAGTGAGCGGCAGTTCGTTCTTCCGAAGGCAACAATCCGTCATTCACAAAGCGGATTATCGCCGACACCGAAACACGTAATCTCCTCGTCAGACGAACCGCCCACCAACGGGCTTGCATGAGACGAGGAGATCACGATCATGAGCGCCACCGCCAGCAACACCGCCGCCGCCGGCATCGACAGCCGCACCGCCCCCTACGCCGCGCTGGTCCTGCGCGTCGGCCTCGGCCTGCTGTTCCTGGCCCACGGCCTGCTGCTGAAGGTGCTGACCTTCGGCGTCGCCGGCACCGTCGGCTTCTTCGAGAGCCTCGGTTATCCCGGCTTCCTCGCCTATCTGGTCATCCTCGGCGAGATCGGCGGCGGCCTGTTGCTGATCGCCGGCGCGTACACCCGCTGGATATCGCTCGCCCTGCTGCCGATCATGATCGGCGCCACCCTCCAGCATGTCGGCAACGGCTGGCTGTTCACCGCGCCGAACGGCGGCTGGGAGTTCCCGGCCTTCTGGACCGCGCTGCTGGCGGTGCAGGCCCTGCTGGGCGACGGCGCCTTCGCGGTGAAGGTCCCGGCGCTGACCGCCACCGCCCCGGCCACCGCCGGCCGCTCGCAAGCCGCCTGATCGGTCACCGGCACAACCCACGCGGAACGGGGAGGAGGCAGAACGCCTCTTCCCCGTTCCGCGTCGGCGCCCCATTTGCTAGACAGGACGGAGACCAACCGGAGTTCCTGATGCCCGTTTCGCCGAACGACCAGCCCGAGGTCCTGAACCTGCTGGACGACCTGATCGCCAAGGCGCGCGCCGCCGGGGCGGACGCCGCCGACGCCGTGCTGTTCGACAGCGCGTCCGTGTCGCTCAGCCAGCGCCTCGGCAAGCCGGAGAAGCTGGAGCGGTCGGAGTCGGGCGACCTCGGCCTGCGGGTCTTCATCGGCAAGCGCCAGGCCATCGTCTCCTCCACCGACCGCAGCGCCACGGCGCTGGCCGAACTGGTGGAGCGCGCCGTCGCCATGGCCCGCGTCGTCCCGGAGGACCCCTTCACCGGCCTCGCCGATCCCGACCAGCTCGCCACCAGCCTGCCGGCGCTCGACATCCTCGACCCCGACGAGCCGGCGACCGACATCCTGATCGAGCGCGCCCGCCGGGCCGAGGAGGCGGCGCTGGCGGTGGCCGGCGTCACCAACTCCGAGGGCGCCGACGCCGGCTGGAGCCGCTCGACGATCGCCATCGCCGCCTCGAACGGCTTCGCCGGCAGCTACGGCGTGTCGCGCCAATCGCTGTCGGTGTCGGTGCTGGCCGGCACCGGGACGGGAATGGAGCGCGACTACGACTACGACAGCAAGGTCTACGGCAGCGACCTGCGCGACGCCGGGGAGATCGGCCGCGAGGCCGGGGAACGCGCGGTCGGCCGCCTGAACCCGCGCCGCATGAAGAGCGGGCGCTTCCCGGTGGTGTTCGACCCGCGCGCCTCGCGCGGGCTGCTCGGCCACCTGACCGGCGCCATCAGCGGGCCGAGCATTGCGCGCGGCACCAGCTTCCTGAAGGACAAGATGGGCGAGCGCATCTTCGCCGACGGCATCACCATCGTCGACGACCCGCACGTCAAGCGCGGCCTGCGCTCCCGCCCCTTCGACGCCGAGGGCGTGGCGGTCAGCCGCCGCACCCTGATCGAGGACGGACGGCTGACGACCTGGCTGCTCGACCTGCGCTCCGCCCGCCAGCTCGGGCTCCAGACGACCGGCCACGCCGCGCGCGGCACCTCCGGCCCGCCCGGCCCGGCCCCGGCCAACGTCTACATGGCCGCCGGCAAGCGCAGCCGCGAGGACATCCTCGGCGAGATCGAGGAAGGCTTCTACGTCACCGACCTGATGGGCATGGGCGTCAACGGCGTCACCGGCGACTACAGCCGGGGGGCCGGCGGCTTCTGGATCGAGAAGGGCAAGATCGCCTTCCCCGTCAACGAGATGACCATCGCCGGCAACCTCAAGGAGATGTTCCTGAACATCGAGGCCGCCGACGACCTGGAGCTGCGCTTCGGCATGGACGCGCCGACCGTGCGGATCGACGGGATGACCATCGCCGGGCTGTAAACCTCCGGTCCCCGCCCTTGCCTCCGCCCCGACCCTCCCCCGTCCAGCGGGGGAGGGTCGGGGTTGGGGACAAGGGTGTTCACCCCACCAGCACCGGCAGCGTCCAGCCGGCCAGCGCGATCTCCGCCGGCAGACGCGCCACGATGTCGCCGTCGCCCTGCACCGCGTCGTCCGCCGGCCCCTCGATCACCACCCGCCGCGCCGTCGCCACCCGGTAATCCGGGAAACGATGCAGCCGCCCAGCGGTGACGCCCCAGACATAGCGCAGCGCGTTCCACCGCCCGCCACGCGGGAACAGGCAGACGTGCAGCTCGGGCTCGGTCAGCCGGGCATCGGGCGCGCAGACGAAGCGCCCGCCGTAGAAATGCCCCTTGGCGACGATCACCGCCGCCACCTCCTCCGCCGCACCGCCGTCCAGCGCCACGCGGTAGCGGTGGTCCGGCCGCACCGCCAGTTGCACCAGCGTTTCCGCCACATAGGCACCCTTGCCGATCAGGCGCTTCAGCCTCGTGTCGACGCGCTCGACCACCCGCGCGTCCAGCCCGACCCCGGCCATCATCGAGAAGACCCGTCCGTTGGCGACCGCCGGGTGGATCCCCGCCGTCCGGCCGCCGGCCAGCACCCGCGCGATCCCCTCCGCATCCGCCGGCAGGCCCAGTTCGCCGGCCAGCACGTTGGCGGTCCCCATCGCCACGATGCCGAGCGGCACCGGCCGTCCGGCGGCGGCGTGGACCGCCAGCCCGTTGATCACCTCGTTGATCGTGCCGTCGCCACCGGCCGCCACCACCGCGTCGACGCTGCCCGGCTCGACCGCGCGGGCAAAGGCCTCGGCGTCGCCCCGCCCGCCGGTGGAGCGCACCAGCACGGCGGCGCCGTGCGCCCCCTCCAGCCGCTCGACCACCGCGCGCAGCCGGCGCGCCCGCCGCCCCCCGGCGACCGGGTTGTGGATCACCAGAAGCCGCCGCGCCGTCGCCGGCCGATCGAGCACGCCCACCTCTTCGACTGAGTCCAACAACGATTCGCTCCCGTACGGCGGCGCGCAAGCGCCCTTTGTTGCAGCAACGTGACGTTAATTTGAAGAACATATTGCAGAGAAGGGACGGTTTTGTTTTTCGCTGGGACAAATCAATTCCGCCCCAGATGTGGCAACCTCCAGGCATTGTCAAGACAATCGATTGCGATTATACCCGCATCGTCTTTTGAAGACTCTGTGACGACCTGTGCCATGGCGATGACGGAGCGGATGATGGACGGCGCATACGTGGGCGGCGCGATCCTGGACGGCGCAATTCCGGACGAGCCGCGGGCGGCCGGACGCTACCGCAGCATCTGGATCTCCGACGTTCATCTGGGAACGCGCGGCTGCCAGGCGGAACTGCTGCTCGATTTCCTCAAGCACAACGAATCCGACCATCTGTTCCTGGTCGGCGACATCGTCGATGGCTGGCGGCTGAAGAAGACCTGGTACTGGCCGCAGGCGCACAACGACGTGGTGCAGAAGATCCTGCGCCGGGCGCGCAAGGGCGTCGAGGTTTATTACATCCCCGGCAATCACGACGAGGCGGCGCGCGACTATGTCGGCCTCCAGTTCGGCGGCGTGCATGTGGTGGACGAATGGATCCACACCACCGCCGACGGCCGCCGCCTGCTGATCACCCACGGCGACCGCTTCGACGCGGTGGTGCGCTACGCCAAGTGGCTGGCCCTGCTGGGCGACCACGCCTACGTCGTGCTGCTCCAGGTCAACACGGCCTTCAACTGGGCGCGTCGCAAGCTCGGCTTCCGCTACTGGTCGCTGTCGGCCTACCTGAAGCACAAGGCCAAGACCGCCGTCGAGTTCATCGGCAAGTACGAAGAGGCGCTGGGCGAGGAAGCGCGGCGCCGCAAGGTCGACGGCGTCGTCTGCGGCCACATCCACACCGCCGAAATGCGCGACATCGAAGGAATCCTCTATTGCAACGACGGCGATTGGGTCGAGTCCTGCACCGCCTTGGTCGAGCACGACAGCGGGGCCCTGGAGATCATCCACTGGGCGGACGCCATGGCGCGGCGCACCACCGCACCGAAGGCCCTGACCGGGGCGGCGGCGTGAACATCCTGATCGTCAGCGACGCGTGGCACCCCCAGGTCAACGGGGTCGTCCGCACCATCGGCACCGTCCGCCAGGAGCTGGAGGCCATGGGCCACAGCGTCGAGGTCATCGGCCCCGACCGTTTCCGCACCCTGCCGATGCCGACATACCCGGAGATCCGGCTGGCCATCGGCGCCCGGCGGCGGCTGTGGGCGATGATCGAGGCGATGCGCCCCGACTGCATCCACATCGCCACCGAGGGGCCGCTGGGTTTCGCCGCCCGCTCCTACTGCCTGAAGCACGGCAGGCCCTTCACCACCGCCTACCACACGCGCTTCCCCGAATATCTGCGCGACCGCGCGCCGGTTCCGCTGGCGCTGTCCTACGCGGTGGTCCGCCGCTTCCACAAGCCGTCCTCGGCGGTGATGGTGGCGACCCAGACCATCGAGGACGCGTTGACCGGGCGCGGTTTCGCCAACATCCGGCGCTGGACGCGCGGCGTCGACACCGCGCTGTTCCGCCCGCGCGACAAGGCGTTCCTCGACCTGCCCCGCCCGGTGTCGCTGTATGTCGGCCGCGTCGCCGTGGAGAAGAACCTGGAGGAGTTCCTCAGGCTCGACCTGCCCGGCACCAAGCTGGTGGTCGGCGACGGCCCGGCCCGCGAGGAGCTTCAGCGCAAATACCCGAACGCCCACTGGGTCGGCGCCAAGCATGGCGAGGAGCTGGCGCGGCACTACGCGGCGGCCGACGTCTTCGTCTTCCCGTCGCGCACCGACACCTTCGGGCTGGTTCTGCTGGAGGCGCTGGCCTCGGGCGTGCCGGTCGCCGCCTACCCGGTGCCGGGACCGCTCGACGTGGTGAACGGCTCGGGCGCCGGCTGCCTCGACGAGGATTTGAAGCGGGCGGTGGAGACGGCCCTGACCATCCCGGCGGAAAAATGCCGGGCTTACGCGCTGGGTTACTCCTGGCGCCGCTCGGCCGAGCAGTTCCTTTCCAACCTGCGGCCGTTTTCCTGAAAGGCGGCCCTCACTCAATCGGGCCGTCACCGCCCGGCGCGAGCCGGAGCGCGTGGTCCCGCACATCGGCCGGCCACCCCGCCATGCGCCGTTCCAGCCCGGCGCGGTCGCCGGCGAACAGGGCACGCGACGCCTCCTCGAAGCCGGGCCGGTCGCCGGCCATCGCCGACAGGAACCGGTAGGCCGCCTCCCGCCGCTCGCGCGTCCGGGTCTGGCCGCCGTCGCGCCGCGACGCCTCCTCGACCAGCTTGCGCAAGGCCACCGAGGCGCCGCCGGGCTGCGCCGCCAGCCAGTCCCAATGGCGGGGCAGCAGAGTCACCTCGCGCGCGACCACCCCCAGCCGGGGCCGCCCCCGCCCGCGCGGCGCGTCCGGTGCTCCATTCACCGGCCCGTCTCCCGCAACCGGGGCCGCCGGTTCGGACAGGCGCGCGAGAATGTCGGCCTCGCCGCCGCGCAGATCGAGATCGACCACGCGGCCCGTCGCGTCGTCGAACACCAGCACCGCACCGTCGGCGGCTTCTCCGGCGTGACGGTGCACGGCAACCGCCACCTTGCCCAGCGGACCGGCGGACAGGAGGCGGTCGCCGACGAAGGCGGCGCAGGGTTTGAGCAGGGCATCGGACATGGGCAGGAAACCTCCAGGGAGTGTTGGCGGCTTTATACCCGGATGATATTGACGGCGCAATTATTATCCGGGTATAAAGCCGCCGCACCCCGGAGGATTGAATGACCAACGATGACAGGAAGGCCGCGGTGGCGGCCTACAAGGAACGCACGGCCCCCGCCGGCATCTACGCCCTGCGCTGCGCCGCGTCGGGACAGGTCTGGGTCGGCCACGCCCCCGACCTCGACACCATCGGAAACCGGCTGTGGTTCACGCTGCGCACCGGAACCGACCCTCACCGCGACCTGCAAGCGGCCTGGACCGCCCACGGCGCCGGCAGCTTCTCCCTGGAAACGCTGGAGCGGCTGGAGGACGAGGAGCTGCCCTTCGCCCGCAAGGCCCTGATAAGGAAGCGGCTGGCGCATTGGCGGGAGCATCTGGGGGCGGCGGCGCTCTGATCGCGCGCATGGCCCTGCGTTTCCGCCTCACACGCGCCCGGGCGCCGTGCTAAGGTGCGGCCGGCCGCGCGGCCGGGACCTCCGGCGGCGCCCTCCTTGTCACGTTCCTGTTCCGAGCCGCATGCTGCACACCCTCTACCGTGGCCTGACGACCATCGCCGGGCCGGCGGTGCGCCTCTACCTCGACCGCCGCAGCACCGCCGGCAAGGAAGACCCCGCCCGTCAGGCGGAGCGGTTCGGCACGGCCTCGCGCGCGCGGCCCGACGGGCGGCTGGCCTGGATCCACGCGGCCAGCGTCGGCGAGGCGAACTCGGTCCTCGTGCTGGTCGGCCGGCTGCTGGCCGACGCGCCCGGCCTGACCGTGCTGATGACCACCGGCACCGTCACCTCGGCGGAGCTGATGGCCCGGCGCCTGCCGGCCGGCGCCATCCACCAGTATGTGCCGGTCGACCTGCCGGCGGCGGTCGACCGTTTCCTCGACCATTGGCGCCCCGACGCGGTGCTGTGGACGGAATCGGAGATCTGGCCGAACCTGCTGGCCGGCATCCGCGCCCGCAACATCCCGGCGGCGCTGGTCAACGCGCGGATGTCCGAACGTTCCTTCGGGCGCTGGCGCAACGCGCCGGGGCTGATCGGCTCGCTGCTCTCGACCTTCCAGGTGACGCTGGCGCAGACCGAGGGCGACGCCGACCGCCTGCGCCGGCTGGGTGCCTCCGGAGTCGCGAGCGTCGGCAACCTGAAATTCTCCGCCGAGCCGCCCCCGGCGCCGGACGCGGCGATGAACGCGCTCAGCGGCGCGCTGGACGGCCGTCCGGTCTGGCTGCTCGCCAGCTCCCACCCCGGCGAGGACGAGATCGCCGCCGCCGTCCACGCGGCGCTCGCCCCCGTCCTGCCCAGCCTGCTGACCGTCGTCGTCCCCCGCCACGCCCATCGCGGCGAGGCGATCGCCGACCTGATGCGGGCGCGCGGCCTGACGGTCGCCCGGCGGGCCGGCGGTGTCCTGCCGCGGCCGGAGGATTCCGTCTACGTCGCCGACACCATGGGCGAGCTGGGCCTGTTCTACCGCGCCGCGCCGGTGGTCTGCATGGGCGGCTCCTTCATTCCCCACGGCGGGCAGAATCCGGTGGAGCCGGCGCAGCTCGGCTGCGCGGTGCTCTACGGCCCGCACATGTTCAATTTCGGCGAGATCACCCACAAGCTGGAGGCGGCCGGCGGCGCCCTGCCCGTCGCCGACGGCCCGGCCCTGACGCTGGCCGCCCGGCGGCTGCTGACCGACGACGGCGCCCGCGCGCGCGTCGTCGCCGGGGCCGCCCGCGTGACCGAGGACAACCGGCGCATCGTCGACCGCGCGCTCGGCGCGCTCGCCCCGGTGCTGGGCGCCGCCGGCATCCGCACGGCCACCTGATGGGGCGGCCGACGGGATTGCCCGGCTGGGGAGCGGCGGCGTGAGGACTCCCGGCTTCTGGTATGGCCCGCCGGGGCTGGCGGCGGCGCTGCTGGCGCCGCTGGGCGCGCTGTACGGCGCGGCCGGGCGGCGTCGGATGGCCGCCGCCGCCCCGCACCGCGCGGCCGTCCCCGTGATCTGCATCGGCAATCTGGTGGCCGGCGGCGCCGGCAAGACCCCCGTCGGGCTGGCGGTCGCCGCCGCCCTGGCGCGGCGCGGCGTCACCGCCCACGCGCTGACGCGCGGGCATGGCGGACGCGAGCCCGGCCCCCTGCGCGTCGATCCCGCCCGGCATGGCGCGGCGGACGTCGGCGACGAGGCCCTGCTGCTGGCGGCGGCCGGCCCCTGCTGGGTGGCGCGCGACCGCGCCGCCGGGGCCGACGCGGCGGTCGCGGCCGGCGCACGGGCCATCGTCATGGACGACGGTTTCCAGAATCCGGGTCTCGCCAAGGATTTGTCGCTGCTGGTCGCCGACGGCGCGGTCGGCTTCGGCAACGGCCGCCTGATCCCCGCCGGCCCCCTGCGCGAGCGAGTCGCCGACGGCCTGCGCCGCGCCGACGCGCTGGTCGTGCTGGGCGAGGACCGCGCCGGAGTCGCGGCCCAGGTGGCGGCGCAAAGGCCCGGCCTTCCCGTGCTGCGCGCCCGGCTGGAGCCGGCGGCGGCGGACGCCGCCGACCTGCGCGGCCGGCGTCTGCTGGCCTTCGCCGGGATCGGCCGGCCGGAGAAGTTCTTCGCGACGCTGGAATCGCTGGGCGCCGAACTGGTGCAGCGGGTTCCCTTCGCCGACCACCACCCCTTCCGCCCGGCCGAGATCGCGGCCCTGATCGACCGGGCGGCGACGCTGGGCGCCTTGCCCGTCACCACCGCCAAGGACGCCGTTCGCCTGCCGCCCGGCCTGCGCGCCCGCCTGCGCGTGCTGCCGGTCGCGGTGGCCTGGGACGATCCGGGAGCGCTCGACGCCCTGCTCGACCGGCTGCCCCTCACCGCACGACCGAACGGAGGCCCGCATGGCGAAGCCGCGTAGCCCGCTGTCCAGGTGGCTGACCCGCAACCTCGGCCATCCGCTGGAGGCCGCCCTCGTCCATGGCGTCAACGCCCTGTTCCGCGCGCTGCCGCTCGACCGCGCCTCGGCACTCGGCGGCTGGATCGGGCGGACGGTGGGGCCGTGGCTGCCGGGCAACCGGACGGCGCGCCGCAACCTGACCCGCGCCTTTCCAGAGAAGCCCGGCGCGGAGATCGACGCGATCCTGCGCGGCATGTGGGACAATCTCGGCCGCACCATCGCCGAGTACCCGCATCTCGACCGGATCGGCGGCGAACGGGTGGAGGTGATCGGCGGCGAGCACGCCGTCGCCATGCGCGAGGATGGCAAGGGCGGCATCATGGTGTCCGGCCACCTCGCCAACTGGGAGATCCAGTCGGTCGCCTCGCGCAAGCTCGGGCTGGAGCTGGCGCTGGTCTACCGCGCCCCCAACAACCCCTATGTCGGAAAGCTGCTGGTCGAGCTGCGCGGCGCCGCGACCGCCACCCACATCCCCAAGGGAGCGGAGGGGGCCCGCACCCTGATGCGCGTGCTGGCCAACGGCGGCCATGTCGGGATGCTGATCGACCAGAAGATGAACGACGGCATCCCCGTCCCCTTCTTCGGCCGCGACGCCATGACGGTGACCGCCGCCGCCCAGCTCGGCATGCGGTTCGGCGTCCCGCTGTGCGCGGTACGGACGGAGCGGCTGGAGGGCGCCAATTTCCGCATCACCGTCCTGCCGCCCGAGGCATACCCGACCAGCGGCGACCGCAACGCCGACAGCCGGATTCTGATGGAACGCCTGAACCGTCTGTTGGAGGATTGGATCCGCGAGCGCCCGGCCCAGTGGCTGTGGCTGCACCGGCGCTGGCCCGACTGACCCACACGCGCTCCCCCGCCCCCGCGAGTTTCCCGCAATGCCCCTGCCGCTCGATCCCCATCTGGTCCAGCTCTATCTGGTCGCCGTCGGCGTCCTGATCCTGGCGCCCGGCCCCGATTTCCTGCTGGTCCTGACCCGCAGCATCGCCGACGGGCGCCGGACGGGGATCATCGCCATGCTCGGGATCTCGCTCGGCAACCTCATCCACACGCTGCTCGCCGCCGCCGGCATCTCGGCGCTGATCGCCGCGTCGCCCGCCCTGTTCGACGTGCTGCGCTACGCGGGCGGCGGTTATCTCGCCTGGATCGGCGCGCGCGCCCTGTGGAGCGCCTGGACCAGCCGGGGCCAGGACGCGGAGGCTCCGGTCCAGGCGGCCGACTCGGCGCCGCCGACGGCGGTGTTCCTCCAGGCGCTGCTGACCAACCTGCTGAATCCCAAGGTCATCCTGTTCCAGCTCGCCTTCGTTCCGCAGTTCATCGCCCCGGCGCTCGGCCATGTGGCCGTGCAGATCTTCATCCTCGGCAACATCATCACCGTGCTGGGCGGGATCTATCTGGCCGGGGTCGCGGCGCTGAGCGCCGGCGCGGCGCGGCGGGTGCTGGCCAGCGCGCGGGTGCGGACGGCGCTCGACGGTTTCGCCGGGGTGCTGTTCCTCGGCTTCGCCGTGCGCCTGCTGCTGACCGACCGCCGGTTCGCCTGACCCCCAAGCGCCGGCGAACGCGGGTGATCCGGCGTGGACGGCGGGTGTGGACGGCGGGGAGTTGCGGTGTCATAGTGCGGCCCGCATTCCAACGGCCCCTTTCGAACGGGGCGGTCCAGCCCCCGAATTCGTGAGCGACGATGAGCGAGCCTCTCTCCCTGTTCACCAAACTGGCGAACATTCACATCCGGTACGTGACCTGGCGCCGGGGCGCCAAGGTCGGCAGCGACCGCTTCGGCAACGTCTATTACCGCGGCAAGGACGCGCCGCAGCGCGGCGTCCGCGAGCGCCGCTGGGTGATCTACGCCGGCGAGCCGGACGCGTCGAAGATTCCGCCGGAATGGCACGCCTGGCTGCACCACACCACCAAGGACCCGCTGCCCGAGGGCAACAGCGCCTTCCACAAGCCGTGGCAGCAGGAGCATCTGCCCAACCTGTCCGGCTCGGTGCAGGCCTACCGGCCGCCCGGCCACGCCCTGGCGGGCGGGCAGCGCGTTGCCGCGACCGGCGATTACGAGCCCTGGACTCCGGCCTGATCGGCCGGCAGTCGGACTAGGATCATCCCATGCGCCGGAACGTGATCGAAACCGTGCTGGGCGGCGTCGTGCTCGCCGCGGCCGCCGTCTTCCTCGCCTTCGCCTACAAGAGCGCCGACCTGCGCAAGGTGCAGGGCTACGAGCTGACCGCGAACTTCTCCAGCATCACCGGGCTGCAAAGCGGCGCCGACGTGCGGATCAGCGGGGTCAAGGTCGGCTCCGTCTCCGCCCTGACGCTCGACCCCAAGAGCTACCAGGCGGTCGTCCACCTGTCGCTCGACAACACGGTCAAGCTGCCCAAGGACACGGCGGCGGTGATCGCCTCGGAAAGCCTGCTGGGCGGCAAGTTCCTGTCGCTGGAGCCGGGTGGCGACCCCGACACGATCCAGCCGAACGGCCGCATCGAGTACACCCAGAGCACGCCGGGGCTGGAACAGCTTCTTGGGCAGGTCATCTTCTCGCTGCAAAGCATGAGCAAGCCGGCCGACCAGGCCGCCGGCGCCCAGCCACCGAAGATGTAGCCGCCGAAGATGTGAACCCCCGGCATCGCCGGATCGATGTTCATGCAAAGGGGGCCGTTCGGCCCCCTTTGTCGTTTCGGAACCGGATCAGCCGGTTCGATCATTCCGCCAGGGAAAGGACCCCGCCATGACCACCACCGCTCAACGCTGGGAAGCCGGCGGCTACAAGCACCACGCCGGCTTCGTGCCGGAGCTGGGCATGCCGGTGGTGGAGCTGCTCGACCCGCGTCCGGGCGAGCGCATCCTCGACCTCGGCTGCGGCGAGGGCACACTGACCGAGCGGCTGGCGGCGCTGGGCTGCCTGGTGGTCGGCGCCGATTCCAGCCCCGAGTTCGTCGCCTCGGCCAAGGCGCGCGGGCTCGACGCGCGGGTGGTGGACGGCCATGCCCTGCCCTTCGCGGCGGAGTTCGACGCCGTTTTCTCCAACGCGGCCCTGCATTGGATGACGCGGCCGGACGCGGTGGTCGCCGGGGTGGCGCGGGCGCTGAAGCCCGGCGGGCGTTTCGTCGGCGAGTTCGGCGGGGCCGGCAACGTCGGCCGCATCGTCACGGCGCTGGAAGCGGCGCTCGACCGCCGGGGGCTGGACGGCCGCGCCGCCAACCCCTGGTATTTCCCGACGCCGGAGGAGTACCGCGAAAAGCTGGAGGGCGCCGGCTTCGCCGTCCGCTCGATCGCGCTGATCCCTCGCCCGACGCCGCTGCCGACCGACATGGCCGGCTGGCTTGCCACCTTCGCGCAAAGCTTTCTCAATCGTGTTTCGGAAGCGGAACGACCGGCGCTGGTCGCCGAGGTCCTCGACGCGGTAGCGCCGGAGCTGCGGGACGCGGAGGGACGCTGGACCGCCGATTACGTCCGCCTGCGCTTCGCCGCCGACGCCTCGGCGTAAGGGTCCGGAACCAAAGGTCACGCTTGCCCGTTTCCCCTGCAACGGATGTCAAGAACGCAGGAGGATGTGCGATGCGCGTGTCTGTTCTGGCCGTGCTGGGCCTGGGCTTGCTGACCACCGCGTGCGGCAACACCATGGAGGAGAAAGCGTCGACGGGCGCCCTGAGCGGGGTGGCCGCCGGCGCGGTGGTCGGCGGCCCGGTGGGCGCCGTGGTCGGCGGCGTGGCCGGGGCGGGTGCCGGCGCCACGACCCAGAAGGTCGAGGAGCGCAACGGCACCGCCGGGTCGGGCAGCTCGGCCACGAAGTCGTCCACCCACCATCGCGAGGCCGTGAAGCGGAAACCGACGACGACCGGCACCTCGGGGACCGGCACCTCGGGCACGAGCTGGTCGACGCCGAGCAACAGCTCCACCACCACCGGCACGTCCGGCAGCAGCAACAGCACGACCACCACCTCGCCGGACGGCAGCACGACCACGACCACCACGACGACCACCCCGTCGGGCACCTCCGCGCAGTAGACGGCGGCGCCGTTCCGGGATAGAAGGCGGAGCCTGTCTCAAGCGCCGTCCGAAACCACGGAAGCGACCCGACGTGACGAAGTTCCAAACGCCGACGAAGCCGCAAACTCCGTCGTCCGCCCGGTTGAAGAGCGCGGCCCTTGCGGCCGCGCTTCTGCTTGCGCCCGCCGCCGTCGCGCTTGGCGCCCTTCCCGCCGCCGCCGCCCCGGCGCCCGAGCAGATGCTCGCCCGGTCCAGCGCCAAGCTGCAATGGCTGGACAAGGTGACGGCCCGCACCTCCACCTTCACCATCGCGGTGGGGGAGACCAGGACGATGGGCAGCCTGCGCATCACCCTGCGCGCCTGCAAGGAGAACCCGCCGATCGAGCCGCCGGAATCCGCCGCCTTCCTGGAGGTGGTCGAGATGAAACCCGGCGAGCAGGCCGAGCCGGTGTTCAGCGGCTGGATGTTCGCGTCCAGCCCCGCCCTGTCGGCGATGGAGCACGCCATCTACGATGTGTGGGTGCTGTCCTGCGGAAACGCCTGACGGGCGGCCGCCGATCCGGGAGTGACGCTCCGGCGTGACAGCCCTATGGTCTGGAGGTTTTTGGTGCGGACGGGGGGACTCGAACCCCCACTCTCAGAAAGAAACAGATTTTCTTACCAGCTTCGGCTTTCGCCGCCGCCCGGACCGGCGTCCCCCGGCCGGGCGTTCGTGGTCTGGACTATCCCTTCACCCTCGCCTTCCGGCCTTAGGTGCCGCCCGTCTAGTCTCTACACCTTCCCCGGAACCGGGGCTTGGCTCGGGATTGGCCTGGGCGGATGCCGTTAGCGTTCCCCGAATTTGAGCGGTTCTACGTCCTGGATTTCCCCAGGCGCACTCCAATTAAAGTCTGCTGCGTCTACCGGTTTCGCCACGTCCGCACGAGGCGCCCCTGAGATAGCGCGTTTCCTTGCCCAAGGGAATAAAAATTGGCCTTTCGCCATAACCGACCGGGCCGCTCATCTTTTGCGGTGGTCGGTGGCGAGGGTTGCATGGCAAAGCGGCAAATGCAGGGGGGCTCCGGCGTGCGGCCTTTTGTCCCGTCGTCTCGGCCGTCATCCGGCAATTCTTGGAAAACTGGCCGGACAGGCGGCCCTCCACCCAAGAAAAGCATACGCAAGTATGCCGATGATTGTGAGTGGCGGATTCCACCCCATATGGAAGGGGCCGCTCGGCAAGCGGCGCAACCGGGAGAGTGGAGCAGGCATGGACACCGCGGACTGGATGTCGCTGATCGCGCTGGCGATGGTCGCCATTCTGGTGGTGCCGGGAGCGCTGCGGCGCAACCGGGGGACGGCGCTGCGGAACGCCGCCGTCTGGCTGGCGGCCATCGTGGCCCTGGTCTGGGCCTATGACCGGTTCGGTCCCTTCTAGCACTACTTTGGCAGTTCTACTCCCGCCGGTGCGGGACGAGCCAGCACCGACAGCAGGGACATCGGAGCGGCGCGCAGGTGAGGATCTGCGC